>NZ_JADPKY010000024.1 GCF_023074185.1 Bradyrhizobium sp. 132
GCGGAGGGTTGGCTCTATGTGGCCGCAGTCGTTGATCTGTTCTCGCGGCGGGTGGTCGGCTGGTCAATGAGTACAGCAATGACGGCACAGCTCGTCACCGATGCCCTGGTGATGGCGATCTGGCGACGAGGCAAGCCGGACGCGCTGTTGCATCATTCCGATCGCGGCAGCCAATACACCAGCGAACAGTTCCAGAGGCTGATGGCCGATCACGGCGTGGTCTGCTCGATGAGCCGGTCAGGCAATGTCTGGGACAACGCTGCAATGGAGAGCTTCTTCTCGTCCTTGAAGACCGAGCGAACAGCGCGCAAAGTGTACCGGTCACGCAACGAGGCCAAGGCCGACGTGTTCGACTACATCGAGCGCTTCTACAATCCGAAGCGAAGGCATTCGACGATCGGATATCTGAGCCCTATGGAGTTCGAACGGAAGGTTGGATTAGCTTAAGCCGGTGTCAACAGAACCGGGTGCAGCTCAATAATCAACTTCTTCATTTGAAACTCCTGTTTAGAATGTACGGTCCAACGGCAGCGCGGAAGCCCCGTTCCAGAAACAGATCAGCAATCGAGAAAGTTATTCTTCCGAGGTTGCTGAAACTTTGGCCGACCTTGTTCGTAGCTGCCGAATCCTTTTAGTGGGTCATCCTTGGTCCGCCCGGACGCAATCCCCGGCCGGCCACGCGATCCGGCCTACATTCGCTGGACATAAGATCAGGAGTGCGTCTCACTTGGCATTGTTATGCAGCTTGGCCGGAGACGTTCGGCTTTCCAACCATGGACGCGATTTAATCCTCGGCCGTGAAAGCATCGGCGTGTTCGAACGTATCTTAAAAAGACGTGTCGCGTGACGCGGCATGCATTGGAGCATTCACATGTCGTGGCGTTTATCCGTTCCTGTCCTCGCGGCTCTCTCCGTCATCTCTTTTGCCGGAATTTCTCCAGCGTTAGCTACGCCGGTGCAAGACAGCTATTGTCTGCAGGGTCGCCAGTCGGGCTATCCCGGTAACTGTTCGTTTTCAAGCTTTGCGCAGTGCAAAGCCACGGCTAGTGGCACCAATGAGGATTGCGGTATCAACCCGATGAAGGCCTCAACGCAGCGCCGCTCTGCCATCCCATATCACGGTGCCTGGTAGCCGAAGGAGGGTGGTGGTCGCCGCCTTCCGCCGATTGAGAAATGCAAATCAACCGGGAGCCCGGATCGGTCAGCTAAAACGCGCTGAGCCGAGCTACGACGTGCTTGTGCAGGCTGTCCGCTGCGTGCAATCCAAGAGAGAGCCGAAGGTAGTAAGATATTCTTCTAGATGCTGGATTGAGCGGCTTACCTACTGCATCGGTCCCTCTGGCAACCACTCTTGACCGGGACATTCGTGCCCGGAACGCTGCACCTCTAGCGCTAGCAGACGTAGGGAAAATGATGTGTCCGAAAGCTGAGTTAAGAGTAGGGCTGAGCAATGCCGGCGGCTGGCTGCACAGGCGGACAACGTTGGCGACAAACAGGCTTGGCTCCGTCTCGCAGCCGAATAGAACATGCTCGCCGAAGACTCAGATCAGAAACGAGGTATCTTTGACAGATACGATTAGAACTTCCGAACAGGCTGTTGCATCTCACCACCCCTAACGCTGATTGAGGAAAAGGTTGCCGGTTGAGCGGGCATTGGGAACCGAGTAGCGCTCCGGCTATTCGTCGCGGCGTAAGAGACGGGTCGGGTCACTTGGTATTTGGTACAGGCTCCGCCGCGAGCTAGTTGAGAAATCATCAATCGAAGGTCCGCGTTCCAAGCGTTGAACGCGTTCTTTTGAGAACCCAAGGACAGATGGGTTTGGTCTCCCATACTGTCATGAGCCCGAGGGCCGGGGAGAGAAGTAAGACCCCACCCGGTTTGTTACCTCGCCGATAATCTCTCAATATTCGCGGCAACCACTTTGCGGTATTGATCAAGGACGTGACTGCAATCGCCGCTGCGGACGAAAATGGTTCCGGCCTCTGCCGCAGCATCGAGCTTCTCCGTCACCATAAGAAACATTTCATCGGAGGTGCCATTACCGGCCGCAAGCTGACGAAGCCGCATATCTATCACCTGGAGAGCATCGACCATGAGTATTAGAGCTGAATGCCAGAAGAACATGTGAACTCCCGCTTGAGTACCTGCACGACCGAGGCGTTCACGGATCGCGGAACGCGCAGGTTAAGCGTCCTTGGCCGCCGCGGTTCCAAAGGTGGGATGCGCGGTCTGCCGCTTGGGGCGGGAAGGAGAGAGCATGCGGTGCAGCGTTCTTGCGTTTTGCGGCGCATGGGCGTCGTAGTCGTTGTTGAAATAAATCCACGCTCTCTTTGCGGCGCTCGATTTGATCCTGCTGGCCCACTTCAAAAGCTCCTCGTCTGAGTAATTGTGCTGGTACCAGCGCTCAGGCCCGTGCAGGCGGACATAGACCTCGTCAGCCGTCCGGACGAGCTCGTCAGGGAGACGCGGACCGCTGCATGAGCAGAAGATGATCCCGGCCTTGCGGAAGGCACCGTAGACATCTTCGTTCCACCAGCTCTTGTGTCGGAACTCAACCGCATTGCGGCGGGCCGGATCGAGCTGGCTGACGATCGAATTCAAACGCGCTTTGGTATAGCGGAAGCTCGGCGGCAGCTGGAAAAGAAAGCAGCCCATTCGCTCGCCAAGAATATCAGCGATGATGCCGAAATCCCGGATCAGTGTTTTTGTACCTTTGAACTTTTTGACGTGTGTGATGAACTCGCAGACCTTTACCGTGTAGACAATATCCTGGCCGCCCGCCTGACGCCGCCACGCCTGAACATTCGCGACGGTCGGCCACGAATAAAAGGAAGCATTTATCTCAACTGTGTCGAAGGCAGATGCGTAGTGCTCGAACCAGTCTGGCTGTGGCACTTCCGCATAAAATGAGTCCCGCCATTTCCAGTAGCGCCAGCCGGAACACCCTACGAAGACGGTTTTCTTCAAAGACGGCGCCGACTTCAGTCCCTCGCTCTCCATTTTGAGCCGGCTTTGGTGCATCTTCGCTGCGCGAGCGATATTGTTTTCGCGCTGTTTCTCGCGCCGAACTTGACGACGCTCGCGTCTTTCCTCGGGCGTCAATTCTTTGATCACGGGAGCTGCAGCCGGACGCGGCATTGCTCAGTCTTTCTCCTTGGCTTCCACGCGGCGCTGCACGGCTTCGAGATCCTCGCGAGAGCTCGGCCCTTTCCTCCTGCTCCATTTCTGCGTCGAGTACCGCAGAACGATCGGCGCTTGACGGAAGCACGGGAACCGCCGCTTGCCCGCTGCGACCGCCGCTGCAAAACAAGCTGACGTTAAAAGGGCGCAGGTTTAGATCGCGCAGGCTTCCTTGCCGGCGCGCGGCAGCCAACGCCACACGCCCAGAAGGTTGATCAGGAGAAGCACGACGTTCTGGACAACAAGCGAGGTTTTGCCTTCAAGCACGCCGTCCGCACTCCAGGCAATCGAAGCCACAATAAAGATGGCGAAGCCGCCCACGGTGATCCGCGCGTTCAAATTAGCCGCGACCATTGTGGCCGCAATTATCGTGATGGCCGCAGCCGCCGCTCTGAGAATTTCGGGGTCCATCTTTTCCTGCTGAAATGGCTAGCCGCCCGCATGCAGGCGGCCTCGCTTGTTAACGGCTCATGCTGCTTTCTGATTCACGCTGCGCAGTGCCATAGTGTTAAGCTTTTGATCCGTCGCTTTCTCCTCGTCGAGGTTCTGCTGCAGGACCGAGGCGCAATCGTCGCGGCTCAGCATTTTGGCCCAGGCGATCAGAGTGCCGTACCGCGTAATTTCATAGTGTTCGACGGCCTGGGCCGCTGCGATCAGGGCTGCATCGAGAACTTGTTTGTCGTCGATGTCGCCTGCGACTTCCCTCGCTTCCTTCAGGATGCCGTCGATAGCAGGGCAATCGACCCCCTTGGCCTCGACGCCGTGCATCTCGAACACCTTTTCCAGCCGCGTGATCTGGCCCTTGGTCTCGGAGAGATGCGTCTGAAAACCGTTCTTAAGGCCTGGATCGGTCGCCTTCTCGATCATGTCGGGCAGGTTCTTCGCGATCTGCTGCTCTGCGTAATAGATATCCTGCAGCATATGCACGAAGAGGTCGTTGAGTGTTTTGATGTCTTTAGTAAAAAAGCCCACGGCATCCTCCGGAGTGGTTTCCGGACAGGAAACACGCTGGGCTATTCAGGGGTTCCTCCGGAAGCCTACATGGACGCGACAAAAGCCGGTGGATGTCTCTCGAGGTCCAGTGCTGGTAATAGTGCGTCCACGTGCTCGGGCCCCGGCTCTTTGGGTGCCGCGGTCGCGATTGAAGACAATATTCGGAAGCTCACGCGGCAGCTGACGGCGTCTTCCATTGGCGTCACGGAGATTCGCGATCTTCTGCGACGCCGTTCGAGCGAAGCCGGCATCGTCACTTCCAGATTTTTCAGGACCATGGATTGGGATCGCTGCTGGATTGTCGTGGTCGGTCACCACAGCGAACTGTTTCTCGTCGGCCGGATAGAACGCCCAAGGCGGGTGCGTTCCCTCTCTGGGAACCAATGCCCCCTGACCCCTATTGGTTGAGGTATACCCAAGGATATTTCATGCCAGAATTTGAGAACGGAAGAACCGTGGAGACTCCGACCGAGGCTCGGCAGGCTGAGCCTGGTCCGAGTGCGCTTTTGCTGCTCGGCATAAGCACGGTGCTCGCGATGGTTACCCTGGGCGGGGTTTGGATGGTCTTCTTCAAGACCTGACATCGCTGTGTAGGCTTCGGATCGCAAGGCGCGATCGCGATTGCTGCCCTGAAAGAGGCGGCGTTCGCCGCACATTCGATGCGCGCCGGCTTCATCACCTCGTCGCTTCGCAATCGCGTTGATCCGTTGTTGGTCCAGCGGAGGTACTGCGGCTATCCGCCAGCATCAGGCGTCGCTGCAGCCTCGGCGCAGGCGGGAGGGTCTCGAGGAGGCGCTGGTGGTGCAGGCGGGGAAGCGGGCGGATCAGGCGGCGCCGGTAGCGGCGGTGGTGCGGGAGCGGGCGGTGGCCGCAATTCTCCAGCAGCGGCCAGCGGACAAGGCGAATCAAACAGCCCAAGCTCCGCAAATCCGGGGGCGACGATGAATGCCCCGAAGATGAAGGGCAAATAGAGCGAGCAGAAAGACCCGCCAGACAATGAGTGGCGGGTCTTTCACGTTAGATTTGAGGGCAAGGTTCGGGACTGCCGAACCGATCGCACTGTTCGGCGTTTCGCGAGCGGGCCGCTCTTTTTACCAGCCAGGCCTTTCACGTTGGTTGGATCCTGCTGCTGACCGTCGTGTCCCTGTCCAGGAGGTGGTCCGCTCTTGCGTCCGGGCGTTCTGGAATGCCACCTACCCCATCAGATCGAGCGGCTTACACCTCCTAAGACAATCCGATGCCACTTGCGGCTGATAGAGGACGTGTCTCCCAGAGGAACGACCGGCCACCGCTGTCATTACACTGTCATGAAAGTCATTTTTTTGGACATCGATGGTGTACTGAACAGCGATGTGACGCCTAATCCCCGCAAATTTCCATACATCGTGGACGGCCAACTGCTAGCCCGCTTTCAAGAGCTTGTCACCAAAACCGGCGCTAACGTGGTTCTGTCGTCGACGTGGAGAGTGGATCCTGTCGGTCTCCTTGCTGCGAAGTTCTACAAGGTGCCTTTCCACGATATGTGCCCGGATATGCCGGGTGCTCCCCGCTGCGAAGAGGTGCAAACATGGCTTCGGGAGCACCAGGAGGTCACTCGGTACGTTGTCCTCGATGACGACAACGATTGCCTCGATGAGCTACCGCTCTTCCAGCCAAGCTCCAGAACTGGCCTGACGGCGGCAATCGCAAGCGGAATTGAAGACTTCCTAGCCGGACGTAGCGACAAAGACATGTGCGCGAACGCTCTGGTCAGGCTGGGCCAAAACATTCATTCTCTGTTTGGGCGAGATAAGCGCTGATCGTTAGTTTCAGCTTCTCGACAACGCGCGAAGCCTTTCACCCAATGCCTATGAGGGCTTCTCGGCGTTAATGTGCAGCACGAACAGGATGTTCTCCAACTCGTCCGTAACCTCCATGCGCCACTCTCGATCAGGTGTGAGCCTGCCGTCCAACCCCTGGAGGATCTGCCCCGCCGTCACGGTGGCTTCTTTCCAGGCGGCGTGCTTATCGGGCAGTTCCTCGCCCTCGGTATCGGGCTGGTGGCGGTCATGCTTGATGTGAAAATAGTAGCGGGGCATGTACAACCTAAGCCCACTCCAGCCTGCAAGTTCCAGGCTCCAGCCCCACCGCGCAGCGCGATGCAGCAGTGTAGCAGAAGCGCTCTTTCTTGGAGAGCCACGAGTGCCCACCACGGCCCACCGGCGGGGTCGCGCGGGCCTCAGGGCTTACTCCTCAGCAAGTCGCCGCGCCCAGACGCTGCGCCGGGCTCATTAACGGGGATCACCGCGCCGCCGCCGTTTCGCTGTGCAGCCGATATAAGCTCGCTCCAGCGCTGGATGATTAAGAAGACGAACTCGCCGCAGCAAGGGCGGATCCCCGCCAACTGAGATGCGATGGAGCGGAAGTGCGCCCTGGGCGCCGTCGCGTCCCTTCTGACCACGATACTTGCCGAAGAAGTTGTTCGAAGGGCGCCCTTTTTGGAAAAAAGCGCCCTCGAGGCTAAGCAGGCTGCATATTTGCCGTGCGCAGGAAATCTCGGGTCGGACGCGAGTTGATGAGGCGGCGGGGGAAACAATGGAGGAAGCTCATGCGGAAATTGTCGGCTGCACTCGTCGTCTCCGCCTTGTCCTTAGGACCGGTCATGGCACAGCAAGCCACACCAAACCAGAACCTGCAGAACGAGGCGGATAAAGGCGTAAAAACTCATAACTCGGGCGCCTCTGGAAACGTTGGGAGCCAGGAGGCGCCCGGCGCCGCAGCGCACCCGCCTGGGCAACCTGGAGTCGGCGGCGCTGCAACCGCTACTAGCGCGCAAAACTCCGGCACCGGCATCAGTGGTGCACCCGGCGGTAAGAGCGGACCGCCCCCCGGTCAAGGCACCGTCGGCTCAGCGGGCGATTCTACTGTGCAACAGCAGGATCCGAGCGGCGTTAAAGGACTCCCGGGCAACAAGAGCGGTCCGCCTGCGAAACGTTGAACCAATCGCTTTAGCAACTCGGGGCTTGGTCGAGCAGTACCACCTAGCCCTGAGTGAAGGAGGGCTATGCGGCGCCGCATGCTGACGCAGAACGGGTATTTCGCGCGGTAAGTCCGTAATCACTTCCGATAACGTTCATTCTCGGAAGCTAGCTGAAATCTCGGATTGCGGCCTCGGGTGGACGCGGGAGTCAACCAAGACTTCCGTGATTGCGTCGCGAAGACTGTCAAGATCAAGGATGGCGATCAGCCGGTCGACCGTCGCTGGTGCATCTCGCTCGTGTGTGAGGTAGTCGGCGAATGCCATCATGGCGAGGTCGTAACTCTGTTCAATCTGCTCGGCCGGAGTCAGGCGGGCCATGGTCACAGATCCTCCCGCAGCCCTTTGAAGAAGGGATGCCGCACCTTGCCCACGGCCGACTTTGCGCGGTACTCGATCTCGACGAGCAGCTTTGGTTCGACCCAGATGCCCTTGTGCCCGATGCGCTCGGTGTAGGGTTGCGTCTTTCGCTTCAGAGGCTCCAGGCGGTTGCGAAGCTCGGCAGCGGACTTCTTGTCGAAGCCGTGGTCGACTTTGCCCGCATAGATCAATTCGTTCCCCTTGCGCCGAGCCAGGTACATTCCATCCCACTTGCCCTCATCCAGCGCGAAGCCGGCGATGGTCAGGGTTTCGCGTTGCGCGCAGGTCTTCTTGACCCAGTTGTTGCCGTGGCCGCTCGCATAAACACTGTCCCGCACTTTCGAGACCACACCCTCGATCCCGATCTTGCAGGCGTGCGCGAACATCTCGCGGCCGTCGATCTCGAAGCTTTCGCTAAATTGGACGTCGCTGCCGGCAATGATCTTCGTCAGCGCGGCCTTGCGCTGATCGAGGGGGAGCTTCCGCATATCCCGGCCATTGAGATAGAGCAGATCGAACGCAACCAGGACGATCTTGGTCGACGTCCCTTTGAGCTCGTTCTGCAACACCGAAAAATCCGTGGTGCCATCTGCGGCCGGTACCACGATTTCGCCATCGACGATCGCCGAGCTAGCCTTGATGTGCCAAGCATCTGCAGCGACCTTCTTGAAGCGATTGGTCCAGTCATGACCGCGCCTGGTGAAAACCTTCACCGTTTCGTTGGCGAGATGCACCTGGACGCGATAGCCGTCGAACTTAATCTCATGGACCCAGCGATCGCCGGAGGGCACGCGGTCGATCGACGTCGCCAAGGCTGGCTCGATGAATCCGGGAAGCGGCGCCTTTACGCCGTTTGCCTCCGGTTTCTTTCGCTGAAACGCCACGGCTAGACCAGGCGCAGGCTGAACTGCCGCAGGTCCTGGGCGGCGTAGCGGTCGACGAACTCCTGCAGGTGCGAGGGGACATCTGTGAGTTGCAGATTGAAGCGGTGCTGGATCTCGCGCGCGATGTCTTCGGATACGTCCTGATCGGGCGGCGGTACTCTCCAGCCATCAGATCCTGGATGACCGTCTCGAGATCCGAGGTCTCCATATCGGCTTCGCGCCAAGCGCGGCCGGCCCGCCCGAAATCATCGGCCACCAGGTACACGGTGGGCTCGTCATCAGGGACGATCGACGGCATCCAACGGGACTGACGCATACACAACTCCAACGCCACGGAACCGGGATTCAATTTGACGCGACCTGATTTCGTTCCCGAAGCTGGCAATGCCTTTAACTATCCGCATAGGAGGAACAATTGGCCGTCAACAAGCCCACCGGCGACAACGCGCGCAAAGGCGCCGTGAAAAAACGATCACAGACAAAGTCGACGCTCGGCGGTGCGTCCGCCTGGACCAAGCGCGACAAGAGCTCCGGCGAGTTCATGGCGGTCAAAAAACCGAAGAAAGGCAAGAAGGCCGCCAAGAAGTTCAAAGGCGTCCGGGTGGAGAAGAAGGCTGCGAAGAAGAAGGTCAAGAAAGCAAAGAGATAGCCGCAGATCCGCACTCCTCACCCTACTGGCCGGGATTGGCCGGGGCGCTATGGGAACTTTAGACGCGGCAAGCTATTGGACTAAGCTTTGCTTGCTAATAGAACCGCAAGCGCTCAACTCGGCCCCCGACTGTCCTAACAGCGGGGCCGTTTTTAATTTGCGATGTGACGTCACACTTTTCACGGCGAGCCGCGCTCGAGGCGGCGATTCAACATCCGCCCGCTATTGCGGTTTCCTGAGTCAATTTCGACTTCGGGTACTTCTAGCTCTCGCTGATTCCCAGTGGTGGTTTCCGGTGACAGAGAGTGCTGGTACCTCCGCCAAAGGTTGTTCTGCATCCGCTAAGGGGGACCTCTATGACAATCTCCGCCAGAAAGTGTCCTCTCTACGCAAAAATAGGCTGGC
Source organism: Bradyrhizobium sp. 132 (assembly GCF_023074185.1). Classification (GTDB taxonomy): domain Bacteria; phylum Pseudomonadota; class Alphaproteobacteria; order Rhizobiales; family Xanthobacteraceae; genus Bradyrhizobium. Next base: position 9,489 of record NZ_JADPKY010000024.1, read on the forward strand.
TCGAAGAGCGGGACATTCTTGTCCTCGTTAGGCGAAGGGAGGTACCTCCACCAAGGTGCCGATCAATCGCAACAGAGCTTGCTGCTCTGGCCCTTTCACATCACGCAAAAACTCCCCTAGCTCAATGTGAGATAGATGCCCGCCAGACGGAGCATTCGGCTGATGAATAATGAAGGCGTGGCCATTCATCGGTTCGCGTCCGATAAACCAAGTGTCGCCGTTCGGGCTTCGATAGAGTTCTCGCCTGTCAGACATAGCTTCCTCCATAAAGGTGGAGTGCAGGGACCGTTAACGGGACAAGTTGAGCAGGCCGCGTAATCAGTGTCCAATATGGCAAACGCGGGCGAGTTCCATAGCAACCACGAGGCTCAGCGTGTTTCATGCTGCGGCTGATCTTCCTTCATACCGCGAGCCACGATCTGGAGCGCGCCGTCCGGGAGCGAACGCTTTAGCGCCTGCGCTTCGTCCCAGGGTGCCCGCATCCAGATCTCGACCTGTTCCGGCGTCGTCAGGATCACTGGCATCGCCTTTGGGTGAACAGCGAATACCTCGGCGTTCGCCTCCGTCGTAAGAAAGGCATAGAGGTCGTTCGTTGTCTCGCCTTCCTTGACCTTCCGAACGGACGTCCAGTTGGCCCAGATGCCGGCGAAGCAAGCGAGGGGGCGGCTCTCGTCGATGGAAAACCAGATGTCGCCGCCCTTTGCCTTGTTGAACTCGCTGAACGAGTCGAACGGCACCACGCAACGGTTCTCGACGCCGAGCCAGCGGGCCCAGTGTTTGCTCTCCACGTTGCGGATGTTGGTCGTGCCGCCGTCCGGCTCCATCCGCAGCAGTTCCTTAAAGTCTACCGACTTGCCTTTGGATTCTAGTTTGTCAGCTCGCTTCTTCGTTGCGTCCATGATGGCCTTCTGCGACGACGGCATGCCCCACCGCGCCATGACGATCTCTCGTCTATTAGAAGCGTTGCGAACGATTGGCGCTGGATAGTCCGGAAAGATGCCGGGCATGCTCGGTAGGTTGCCGACTTTGCTATTGAGCGCTCCGAACAAGCGCCGAATCGCATCGACGTTTTTCGTCATCGAGTAAAGATTACACATCCTCAGGTATCCTGATCGATCTGACGAGGTCGCAGGCCCAGCTGCAATAGCGTCGCGCTAGGCCTGCGGCCTGTCTTGGCACACTTGCTGCAGCGGAGACGACTCGCAAGATCATGGACAAAGGTCGTCGGCGGGTGACGCAACTCGGCCAAGTCAACGTCTCGCTTTGTCTTACCGCGAGAGCATTCTATTTCGAGCCACTGGTAACCCCCGTTCACAGCTTGGTCGATCGACGGCAATGGGTCGATCGGACCGCCGTTGGCCCACATTCGCTCGTTCCGACTTTCGCAGAGGAGCTTGTCGGCCGTCTAGATCAGCGCCTTCACAGAGACGGCGGGTTTGGCCTGTGCACGAGCGTCATCGAGAAGGCCTGCCAGTATTCAGCCGTTCCAGGAAGCAAAAATGATATTGAGAGTGTGGCACTCGATCGGGCTTGCAGGCTCAATTTTTTTAAGCGTATCCGGCCCGCAATTTCGTGGCCGAAAAGATTGTCGAATGCGCTTCGCTTCACACCCAAACGCTGGGCGGGTTGACCGAGGCAGGCAGACGCGCTGTGGCAGAGCTTGCGGCTGAGGTCGCGGAGAACAATTGAGCTCTGAGATACTTATAGATGTCGGCTGTTTGGCTTGAATGAACATGACCCGCTAGGTCGCGGCAAGCTAGGCAACGGCGCAGTCTCTAAGGGAGAGGCGACCCTAACGAAGCGGCCTTTTCAATACGTCGGCATGATCCGTCTCAAGCGGTGGTACTTCGCCATCCAGCCATTCCTGCTCTTCGGCCAAAGCGCGCCACGCCTGTTCCATGCGCCGGTACCGCTTGTAAGCTGGACTATCCTTTGAGGGCTCTCCTTCTGCGAGCATGGCGCAGTTATCGGCGTTCTCTTTGTAAATCTCGGATGGCTTCATGAAAGAGGCTCCTTCGCCACGAAAAGTAGTCAAGCGCCGTAAAAGTTCGATATCCGGAAAACTCTGGAAGTTTGCCAAATTGGTAATAACTCAGAAAACAGCTCAGCGAATTGGCGCACAATGACTGGTAGTTAGCGGCGCCGGATCAAACTGAAAGCGCAACTAGCGCTTCGATTTCTTGCCCTTCTTCGCGGTCTTTTTTGGTGCAACCTTCTTTGCAGTTTTTGTTGGCGCGCGTTTAGCCGGTTTTTTGGGAGCGGCCTTCTTTGCGGCCTTCTTCGATTGCTCTGCAGTGTTCTGAGAACGGGACGTTCTCTTCTTCGCCATTGCCGCCGCCACTCTCTTGTTGGCTCTCATAGGGGCAGGTCCGCGCTTCTTCCGAGCGAACAGTGGAGCTGGCGTGGCCGCAGCGTCGGTCGCTTCCGGGATGCAGACCTGTTCGTTCGTAGTTGCTGCAACCGCCTCGGGATCTGGCTTGAGCGCTGCTGACGCAGTGTCCACGATTTCTGTAACCGTGTCTGAAATCCTATCGACTATTGATTTTTTCTTCGCCAAGTGAGCCTCCTGAGTGGATGAGAATAGCTGCCGCTACGTGGACACCAACGACCGTCCGTATGGATCGAATCGGCATCCGTCATATGGAGGCGTTCGGATCGGCCGGTTTCGGCGACGGAAGCCCGTATTCCGCTGCCCGTTTCGCCGCGAGCTTACGGTACGATTGTGCTTGGGCTATCAATTGATTCTTGAAATTTGAATCAGGTTTGGCCGCCGCCAAGGCTTCAAGCTGAACTGCCCGCTCAAGATATTCATTTAGCAGTTTCACGAACCCTACTTCCCCACGCCGCCCTCTCGTCGCGCCAGGCTGTTTTTGGCGGCCTTCAATAGACCGTCCAACTGCGCTGGCGGGGCACTGTTTGGCTTGGTCAACCAGTCGCTCATCTGGGCCGCCTGTTCTGCCTGATCCGCACGCTTCATCAGAAGCTCGCGTTCGGTACCGGGAGCAAGCCGCTCAGCCGCTTCCCTGAACTTCGCCGCCTGTTCCATAAGGCGATTCGTGAATGTCTGGGTATGCGTGACCCGACGGCGTCGCTCGCTCATGTCTCACCTCCCACCTTGCATAGGGATCTTGACACCACAACGGGGCGTGGGAACATAAGTTCCACTGCAGGAACAACAAACGGAAAGGCGATGTCGCTGAGATCGTGTCACGTCAAACCTAGAAGTCGTATTGGAAGAGGTTTGCAGTGAGCTTCCGAAGGGCGGCGACCACGACGCTCGGAAGATGGTGGCGGACCGGCTTCTGAAAGCTGCGGAAGCGGGACGGCATTCTCTTGGGGAGCATCGTCCCGTTGGCCCTCGGGCATTGGCAGAAGCGGCGAAGTAGTTGGCGTCTGAATAGCCGACAAGGGTAGGTATATGGCGTCAGTCCTCTTAGTTGAAGACGAGTCGCTTATCCGCGTGATGGTGGCGGATATGCTGGCGGAGCTAGGTCACACAGTGGCCGGGGAAGCGGGCGATGTGGCACACGGCCTCATGCTTGCTTCGGCACCGGGCGTGGAAGCCGCCATTTTGGACGTAAACCTTGGCAAGGAAAGTTCTGAACCAATCGCAGAGGCGCTGCAAAGCGGAGGCATTCCGTTTGCATTTGCTACCGAGTATAACGCGGATGGGATACCGACCGCCTTCAAAGGCCATCCATTCTTGCGCAAGCCATTTCTAATCGAAGAGCTTGAAAGCTGCTTGGGGACTCTTCTGCGCTAACAAACGCCGGTTGTTTGTTGCATCACGCGGGCTAATTCTTCTTCAGAAAACGGCTTACGGAGCATGGGGAAGCCGTCACGTCTGCGCTCACGGCCCGATAGTTGCAAGACCTTCAGCTTTGGCCGAACACGCGTGGCACGCTCAGCCAATTCGTACCCATCCATGCCCGGCATATTGATATCCGTGATCAGGATCGAAACATCTTCGTTCTTTGTCAGCGTATCCAGACTTCCGGGCCGCTGTGTGCGCATACTACCTCGCAACCAAGGTCTTCAAGCATGCACGCGAGCACGTCGAGCACGGCTTCATCATCATCGACAACTAGAACTGTATGCCTCATGGAGAGCACCTTCGCAGAATAAACATGCGCGAATGGCTGAGGTTCCCCGGCGAATGCCGGAGGGATTGTGTGCACTTTTAACCCAAGCTAATGCAGCGGCTCCAGGAGTGAATGTTGGGGCATGACCTCTGCCCAGTACCGCGCAATTGAAGCTCTTTGCCTACACCAAGCGGCGCTGTCATCAACCCCCGGTGCGCGAGACGAATTGCTGCGAATGGCGCAAGAGTATGCAAGCTTTGCCGCTGCGCTAGAGTGCCGGCAGGAATAGACCCTTAAGCGTCGGCGCGAGGGTCTAGGCTCTGGTCAGTTTTGTTCGTCCGAAACATCGGCGAATCGGCCCGACTTGCCGAGCGCCTGTTCACTCTCCGCTAGGGTTCGGTAGCTCCGTTCCATCGCTTCCAGGTAGTGGCGGCTGAATGCATCCTTGGCGGTTTCCAGCGCCACCCGATATCGTTCCGCTAGTTCAAGGTATTTGTCTGCTTTCATGCCTTTCCATCTTGCTCCGTGGTTCCGTCTTTCGCGTTGCGATCCATAAAACTCCCCACGTCGTTTGACGCTTGGCAAGTCACCTTGATGCATGTCGAGAGTTACGGTCCGGCACCATCACGGTTTCAGGCGGAAGAGGTCGCTTCCATCCTTTCCGGTCCACCTCCCTACGATCATATTGGTCGAAGAAAGCCATTTCCCACCTGTTAGGAACCTGTCTGGCGCCGCACGATTGAATCGCGTTTAGGAAACAGATGCCGGAATTTGCCTGGATGCCATTCGAGCGGCCCGCGTAGAACTAAGCCGGCAATCGGTTCGGGTCACGGGACGCGGTGAAGGTGCTGGACCGAATCATCGACTTGCTCGACAGCGATGAAGTTGATGCAGCGTTGTCCCGCATCGACGAACGAAGTCACTTCAGGAGTCATGGATTAGAGGCAGCGCCGTGAGCCATTCAGTTTGGTAATATGTCAGCGTCGAGAACGATTGCGTAAAGGTGTTCGCTTCCTGCGATTCTGCCGTCGAATGGCTTAGGAAGAACGATCCTGAAGCCACCGCAGTTGAATACCCGATTGAAGAAGAGCACGTGCCCTCAATTGTACCCAAGCGATCAGATATTCAGACCTTGATATCTGCCTTCTTGGAAGCGCGTTCGGTGTTGAGCAACTATCTGGTGCCCGGCGTCCCGCGCAATGCAGAGTTCACAGTGGAAAAGCTGATGGACGCGCTCACGAATGACGACGTCTTGGCTGCAATCAGCCGGATCGAAGGACGACAGCGCTTCGGTGTAGTTGAGGTTGAGTGAAGCACGCACGGCTTCGAGACGCCAACGTCAGCACGCTCGATCCGCCGGATCTCACTCTCGCAAGCTGGCCCTACGCAGCGCTTCATAATAATGATCTCTATCTTCTTGTCTCTTAAGATAGTTGACAGAACCCCTCGAGATACGTTCATCGCCAATCAATGCGGGCAGTGTTGCAATAGGCGAGGAAGAGCATTTCGTCTTGGGTTCATCGCGGCCCTATCGGGCTTCGCTGCTTCCGCTGCTTGCCTCCACATGTACGTCCACGGTCGCGTTGGCTGATCTACTTGTCTGGAATGTTTACCCGCGGCTTATTGGTCGACAAATCGAAATAGCGACCGTTTTTGGATGGGCGCTCGGTTTGGCGACGCTCGTCGCTGTTCGCCGACGCAACCGATTCATAGATGAGCATGAAAGCGACACTCCTGAAGTTTTACGCCGGTGATGCAGACGAGGCGATTGACCAATGTTCAAGCGATCACGACCAGGCCGAGAACGCGGTCGACGATCCCTATGCGATCTTGAACGTCTCCCCCGAAGCGACGATGGCGGAGATCAAAGCGGCGTACAGGCTTGCAATCGTCAAGTGTCATCCCGACACGGTCGCTGACCGGAGCATTACAATTCGTGAGGCTGCTGAAGCAGAGGCCCAACGCCTCAACGTAGCCTACGACACCATTCGGAACGAGAAGGGCTGCCGATAGGGATTCTGGAGACGGATTGCGCCTGCATTCCCGATTTCTGGTCCGCATATGGAATCAAAGCGGACCTTTCGTGGCTGGAGGCTCAAAGCCGGCTTGTGACCCAATGCAGACTAGGATGGCTCGCTGGCCCTCTCGGTCGCGGTAGTCGCAAACCCGAGAGGGGCCTTTGACGATCTATTGAGCGGCCAGGGTCGGAATGCCTTGAGCTTTCGTGACCGGCGGAGGATTCCACTTGCCGGTGAGCGCCTCCGACTTTGGCGCGTACATGCGCAGCAACAAATTGAATGGTGTTTTGGGCGCAGGCAGCCAATTGGCCTCCTGATCCTTCCCGGGGCTTTCGTTTTGGACGTATAGGTCGAGCGAGCCGTCTCCGTTGTACTTGAATGGCATCCAGCTGCTGACGGCGAAACGGTTTAACACGTTGCCGACCTGAAATCCTTCCTGATCATAAAGCGTGATCGACCAGAAGGCATTGACCGGTGGCGCTGCACCCTTCTCAAAAGTGATCGTGTATTTGTTTGCGCCATCGAGCGGCTTTCCTGTTTCATCGCCGAGGTTGAGTGGATAGATAGCATCCTCGACCAAGTTCGCGCCAAGCCCTTGCTGCGCGAGAATAGCCCGCTTCAAGTAATAATTGCCGTATACGCCAACCGTGTCGGTGTTCATCACCCAGCCGTTCGCCACACGAGCCAATGTTGGCAGCTTCCATGCCATCAGCTTCTGAGCATCGCGGGGCGCGCTTTCAACCGCCTTTTGTACGGCCGGATCGAGTTTGCTCATCTCGAAGCTCTTGCCTACTTCGATCCCGATCTTTTTCATTTGAGCGAAAATAGGCTCATCGGTAATGTGGGGCGGCTGTAGCTTAAGCACCTCTGCGGCGTAGGCGAAGTATTTCCCGGCTGCCATGGTATCAACCTGGGTCTTTGGTGGCGTCTTCATATCGATGCTTGGATCGATTTTGACCTCGACAGGCTTTGGCGGTTTGCCAAACTCGGAAAGAAGCGTGACTTTATAGCCCGCCTGTATCTTGTGAACCGCATCGTAATCTGGCGGACCGTCCGTCTTGGTACGGCCAATGAGCCAGACATACGGGGTGGGCGCGTCAATTCGCTGAGTTTCCTTCGGAAGCTTAAACTCGTCGATAAACCTGTCCCGCAAATCTGGTCTCCAACCCTGGGGCGCTATTAGGAAAGTGCCGGCCTTGGTGCCTGTGGTTCGCCATCCGGGCGAAGCGAACACATCGGTCCACATGTCCAACATAGGCAAAAGGTAGTAACGGCGATCGGTATCAGGAGCAGAGATGACCACAGGCTCTTTCGTTATATCCAGCCAAGCGATGGAATATAGGGTGTCAAAGTTGGAGCGGACAACGCCCTTGAAATCGGCAGGCGGATATTGCGGAACATTGGTGAAGGTGTTCATCGGGCCTTTTCCAAATTCCTTGCCCGGCTCGACATTTGTGAAGGTCTTACGAGAAATATCCATCGACAACAGCGGATACAAATAGATATAGGCGTCCACGGCGATGGCGTGCGCGTCGTCTGCGGTGATGGCACTCTGGGCCTGTGCGATGTGCGGAAGGATAGGCCCCGTGAGGAGGCCGATCACCAAGGCAACAGTGACTTTATTCAAACTAGCCTCCAACTGGATTGAGTGCTGTTTTAGGAGCTGTTCGTTGTACCGATCCGGCCTGCCCGGTCCTATGCAGTTTCGGCAGCGAACGCTGATATCCCTGCACTGCTATTGCGGTGAAGGGCGACTCTTTGCCCTTAACTGACCTGCCGCCCGCAGCTGGTCGAAGACCGCTTCTGGCCCATCCACGATTGGCAGCACGTCTCATTGAGGTCCGTTCCATCGGGCTTAGCGGACTGAATATGCTCGCGTTGAGTTTTTCGCCTTTGAACCCGCACCGCACATCGCGCGGCTGGCAGGCGTACTCGAGATTCTGTGGCAGAGGTCATGGCCGGCCGGCCCCAATGTGTTAGTTTGGGGCGAGTGATAGGTTGTCTCTAGGCTTTGCGGAGGCATCAGACATGAAGCGGCGCGAGTTCATAACGGCACTCGGCGGCGCTGCGGTGTGGCCGCTGGCGGCTCAAGCGCAGCAATCTAAAAAGATTTACCGCATTGGATATCTGACGGCTAATCTGAGCAGCTATCCTTGGGTAAACGGCTTCGTTCGCGAATTAAGTGATCGCGGCTATTCAGAGGGCAACAATCTCACCATCGAATGGCGGGAGGCAAAAGGACATTCGGAACTTCTGCCCGGGATGGCTGCCGATCTCGTCCGGCAGAATGTCGACGTGATCGTGGCTGTGGGAAATTACCCCGGACTTTTGGTGCAGAAGATTACTGCGACAATTCCCATTGTCGTGCTCTCGAGCCGCGGCGGCGTTGAAACCAAATTATACTCGTCTCTTTCACATCCTGGCGGGAACCTTACGGGTATCGACAATCTCTCGCCTGCTCGCGATGTCAAACGTGTCGAGTTCTTGAAAGAAATTGTTCCAAAACTATCGCGGTTGGCAGTTCTTTACAATCCGCTTCCCTCCTACGCCAGCAATCATCTCAACAGTATTTCTTCGGGATTTGAAAAATTGGAAATTGAAGCGCAGCCGTTTGAAGTTCGTTCACCGCCGGAATTTGAGGTCGCGTTTGCTTCAATCCTGCGCAAAAGGCAGGATACGATGATTGATGCGATGACTACCGTCACCGATCCGATGTTCGTCTTTGATCGCAAGAGGATTGTCGACTTCGGAATAGAAAACAAAATTCCGAACGCGCATGAATATCGAGAATGGGTGCGGAGCGGCGGACTGCTTGCCTTTGGTCCGACAATTGATGGAATATGGCGTCGGGGCGCATATTTCGTTCAGAAGATCCTCAACGGCGCAAAGCCAAGTGATTTGCCCGTCGAAGGGCCGAGCGAATTCCATCTTGCGATCAACCTCAAAGCTGCCAAAGATATGGGCCTATCTGTTCCTCAGCATTTGGTCGCGAGGGCTGACGAGTTGATTAAAGCGGACGTGCGCTAAGCGCTCAGCGATGTCCGCTAATGACCACCCATTGCAGACCTCCGGGTTGAGGATCGGGAGCATTCCGATGTTCTCGAAGGTCAAGGCGCTCGGCATCGATCTCCCTGCGACGCTGCTCGGCCGCGCCAACGAGGTGATTGAATAACGATCTTCTGCGCTGCACGAGTCTGCAGTTGGCCCATCGCTACCGTTGGGGCGGGGCTGCTACATGTCGGCTCAGAGGGGTAGACCGGAAGTTTGCAGTGGAGTGCTAGACCGACGCTTTTGACCCCGAAACAGACATTGGGCCTATCGGACATCGGCCCACTTTTCTGCTAAACTGGCCCTTGGTTTTCCAGGCCGAGGTGCGTCTTGAGCAACGAGCGCGTGGAACGGCGACTGGCAGCGGTGCTGGCGGCGGATGTTGCGGGATATAGTCGGCTGATGGGGGCCGACGAAGAAGAGACGCTGGTCCGGCTAAAGGCTGTAAGGAAGGCCATCATTGATCCCACCCTAGTCTCCCATCGAGGCCACATGGTCAAGACCACCGGTGATGGCATGCTGATCGAGTTTGCCAGCGCCGTCGATGCGGTGCGCGGTGCAGTTGAAATCCAGCGGAGTGTGGCTGAGCAGAATGCCGGCGTGCCGCCGGATCAAAAAATCGAATTCCGGATCGGCATCCATGTCGGTGATGTCATTTTCGATGACAACGACATTTTCGGTGATGGCGTCAACATTGCCGCCCGCCTTGAGAGCATCGCCGAACCGGGCGGGGTCTGCATGTCTGATGATGCCTATCGACAGGTCCGGGGCAAAGTTGAAATTGCCTGTGATGACATGGGACAGCAGTCCCTCAAAAATATTGCTGAGCCAATGCGGGCGTGGCGGGTCCGGCCGTCTGGTCGGACCCCTTCCGCAGTAAAATCAGGTTCGGCTGTGGGCCAGCCTCCGGCACTCTCGCATCCCGACAAGCCCTCCATCGCAGTGCTGTCGTTCCAAAACATGAGCGGCGATCCCGAGCAGGAATATTTCGCTGACGGGCTTACAGAAGATATCATAACCGAACTGGCCCATACCAGCACGATGTCGGTCATCGCCCGCCACTCGACGTTTGTCTACAAGGGCAAGGCGGTCGACGTGAAGCGGGTTGGACACGACCTGGGTACCAGGTACGTGCTTGAGGGCAGCGTCCGGCGCATGAACCAGCGTGTTCGTGTCACCGCGCAGCTAGTCGAGGCCGCAACGGGGCGTCACCTTTGGGCCGAGAAATACGACCGCGATCTCGCCGACATCTTTGAAATACAGGACGAAATCACGCGCAGCGTCGTGGGCTCGACCCAATGTCAGGTTGTCTTTAGCGAAGGGGTTCTGGCTGAACGAAGCGAGAGACCGGATTTTCGCACCTGGGATCTCGCCAAGCGCGGATGGAAGGAAATTTACGGGCTGACGTCGGAAAGCATCGCAGCAGCGCGCGAGATCGCGAGCGAAGTCACGCGCATCGATCCATCATTTGCAAAGGGTCATCAGCTTCTTGCTGCCGCGACATATCATTTGGCGCTGATGGGTTTTTCCAGCAATTCACGGGAAATGCTTGAGGCAGCTTTGCAGTCAGTCCAGAAAGCGATCCGGCTCGATGATGCCGACGAATATTCGCATTGGATGCTGGGCGGTATCCTGGGTCAGGGTTTTGGGTACCATGACAAGGCCATCGCGGCCTATCGCCGAGCCCTCGAGCTCAATCCAAATTTTTTGATTGCTTTTGGCAGTCTCGGCACCGTGCTTGCCCTCGCTGGACGGGTAGAAGAGAGTATCCGAAATTCTGAGACATGCATCAGGCTGAACCCGCGCGAACCTGGCAATTTTTTCCGCTTCTCTGGGCTTGCGCTGGCATATTTTGTTGCTCAGGACTACGTGAAATCTCGCGAGTGGTCCGAAAAAGCCGTGCAACGTAAGCCAGACTGGTGGCAAGGCCATGCCCTTCTTGCCGTCAGCTGTGCACTGCTAGGCGAGCAAGATGACGCGCGCGCGGCCATTGGTGATTGGCTTCTCGCGATCCCGGGTGCCACCGTGAGCAATTTACCACCAATACCTTTCAGAAATACAACGGACGCGGAGCGTTTCCGAGACGGCCTTCGCAGGGCGGGTCTCCCCGAATGACGCAATGATCACCGACAGCTGGAATTGTGAAAGTCCGCTCACGGCCCATCGCTACCGTTGGGGCGGTGCTGCTACATGTCGGCTCAGAGGGGTAGACCGGAAGTTTGCAGTGGAGTGCTAGACCGACGCTTTTGGACCCTGACCGGAAATGCAACGTCGCGGCGGGTGCTGGAATAAGTCGGCGCGCGTGGTAGACTTTCGGTCCTATCGGTCCAGAGTGGGTAACACAAAATCCGGAGGGGCCGCGATGCAGCAAATTGCCCACTGGCTCCAAAAGCTCGGAATGTCCGAGTACGCGCAGCGTTTTGCTGAAAACGGGATTGGTTTCGCAGCACTTCGCCATCTGACCGATCAGGATCTTAAGGACATCGGCGTGCTGCTCGGGCATCGGCGCATAATGCTTGCGGCTATCCAGGAGCTTGGGAGCCCTGCCGTAGCTCAACGCGTTACGGCCGAGTTGACGCCCCAAGATGCCGCCGAACGTCGCCAAGTCACTGTGATGTTCTCGGACCTTGTGGGTTCAACAGCACTTTCAGCACGCATGGACCCTGAAGACCTACGCGAGATCATTTCCGCGTATCAGAAGTGCGTCACCGACATCGTGCGGCGGTTCGGCGGCTTTGTTGCGAAGTATATGGGCGATGGGGTACTGGTGTATTTCGGGTATCCGCAGGCGCACGAAGACGATGCGGAACGGGCCGTCCGGGCGGGGCTGGAGTTGGTGGCTGGCGTAGGTGCTCTGAAGATCCGTGCGCCCCTGCAGACGCGTATCGGCATCGCAACGGGACTGGTGGTTGTCGGCGACCTCATCGGGTCCGGCGCTTCTCAGGAGCACGCCATAATCGGTGAAACGCCAAACCTTGCGGCACGTTTGCAGGGCATTGCTGAGCCGAACAGCGTCGTCATTGCGGAGAGTACTCGGAAGCTGTTGGGCAATCTGTTCGAGCTTGAAGAACTTGGGCCGAAAGAGCTCAAAGGTATCTCAGGCGCCGTAGGGGCATGGGCTGCGTTGCGGCCGGCTTCAGTCGAAAGCCGCTTCGAGGCCTTGCACGCGAACGGATTGACCGAGCTTGTTGGGCGCGACGAAGAACTCGAACTCCTGTTGCGACGCTGGTCCAAGGCAAAGAGTGGTGAAGGCCAAGTAGTGCTGCTCTCCGGCGAGGCTGGTATTGGCAAATCGCGGCTTACGGCGGCGCTGCTGGAAAGCATCGCTAACGAGCCGCATACCCGATTGCGCTATTTCTGCTCGCCGCAGCATACCGACAGCGCTTTTTATCCGATCATCGGCCAGATGGAACGGGCCGCACGATTTGCGCATGACGACGCGCTGGAAACGAAGCTGGACAAGCTCGATACAGTATTGGCACAGACTTCAACCTCTTTGGAGGATATGGCGCTATTCGCCGACATGCTGTCGCTGCCAAAAGACGGACGCTACGCGGCGCTCGACATACCCTTCGAACAGCACCGCCAGCGGACATTTGAAGCGCTCGGGTCACAGGTGGAGGCATTGTCGCGCTCCACACCTGTGCTAATGATCGTCGAGGATGCACATTGGACCGATCCCACGAGTCAGGAAGCTTTCAGCGGGGTCGTTGACCGGCTTCGGACCTACCGTGTGCTGTTGATTGTGACGTTCCGTCCAGAGTTCGAACCGCACTGGATCGGGCGGCACTACGTCACTGCTCTCACCCTCAATCGGCTGGCGCAGCGCCAAATCGAGACGGTGATTGATCACATTGTGGGCAACCAGCTTATTTCGGCGAGCGTGCGGCAGGACATCATTGAGCGCACGGACGGGATTCCCCTTTTTGTGGAGGAGATGACGAAGGCGGTGCTGGAGACCAAGAGCGAGGGCGAAGCGCGGCGAACTACAAGCAATATTCCGTCACCTGCGTCGGCGGTCCCCGCAAGCCTGCACGCCTCGCTTATGGCGAGGCTCGACCAGCTCGGGCCCGCCAAGGAGGTGGCCCAGATCGGTTCCGCGATCGGGCGAGAGTTCTCTCACACCCTGCTTTTTTCCGTTGCGAGCAAGCCGGAGCCAGAGTTGGCATCCGCCTTAGACCGTCTGATCTCCGCTGGCTTGTTGTTCCGACAAGGTGTGCCTCCGTATTCCAGCTATCTATTCAAGCACGCGCTGGTGCAGGACGCTGCCTATGGCACGCTGCTGCGCCCAAGACGGCAAGAGTTGCATGCACGAGTTGCCACCACGTTGGAGCAGCATTTCGCAGATCTGGTCGATCGCCAGCCAGAGATACTGGCCCATCATTTGACGGGTGCCGGACAGGCGGAACGAGCCTCTGATCAATGGCTAAAAGCGGGCCAGTTTGCAGCTTCCCGCTCCGCGTATGCCGAGGCGGTCAGTCATTTCGATCGTGGTCTGTTCCTGCTGCCATCTCTCTTGGATGCGCAGCGCGATCAGCAAGAGATCAAGCTGCAACTCGCTAAAGGCGTGTCTCTTAGTAACGCCAACGGCTTCTCCTCAGCCGAAGCAGCAAAAGCGCACGCTCGTGCGCTCGAGCTTTCCGATAAGATAGGGGACATCGATTCTCAGTTCACCGCGATATGGGGGTTGTGGACTTTCCGACGTACGTCGGATTGGAATGCGGCGCGCCAGCTTTCAGATAGGCTCCTGAGCCTGGTCGAAAAGAGTAATAATGTCGGCCTTCGGCTCGAAGCTCATCATACGGGTTGGACAACACATTTCTTCTGCGGCGAGCTCGCTCCGGCGCAGGAGCATTGCGATAAGGGCCGAACCCTTTATGAGTTCGAGCAGCACCGGACGCATGCACACATCTACGGCCACGACCCTGGAGTCTGTGCAGGAACGCTAGGTGCCTGGAGCGCCTGGCTGCTCGGCTACCCTGACACGGCGCTCGCTCGCGTGAATGACGCGTTGGAGCTTGCGAAACGGGTGAACCATCCCTTCAGCCTTGCTATGGCGCGTCTGCATGCGTCGATATTGCACCAGTTCCGGCGTGACTCAGCTTCGGTGCTGCAGTGCATTGAGAGCGCAGAGACCCTAGCGGCTGAGAAGCGCATTGCCTTGCCGCTCGATCCACAAGTTCTCCGCGGCTGGGCGTTGTTGGCACCGGAGAGGATTGAGGCGGCGATTGCCTCCTACCGCGCCGCGCTTGCTGATCCGGCGAAGCGAGGCACGATCCAGTACGCTCCCTATAGCTTTGCGCTCTTTTGCGAAGTGCTTTGTCACACAGGAAACCACCCCGGCGGAGCCGAAGCCCTGACGGGTGCTGCTGCCATTGCGGAACAAAGCGGCGAGCACTGGTGGGATGCGGAAATCTCTCGGCTGCGAGGGTTGGTGGCATTATCTCGAGGCCAGCTCGGAGGGAGCAAATGGCTGCTGAAGTCCCTACAAACCGCTCGGCAACAACGGGCGAAATCACTTGAGCTCCGGGCAGCGACGAGCCTTGCCCGCTTATGGCGCGATGAGGGCAAAGGCACCGCGGCACGTGATCTGCTGGCTCCGGTTTACGGCTGGTTCACTGAAGGGTTCGACACGCTCGATTTGAAAGAGGCCAAGGCGTTGCTCGACGACTTGGCCTCGTGAGCCAGTCGAATGGTCTAACGACTTCCGAGCTTGGCCCCTCTTGAAAGTCCGACAACATCCGCTTTCGCGCCGCTATTTGGGGACAAGCGGACATTGGTTCACGCGGTTAATTTATGAGTACGCGCCCTAGTCTTCGTCCGGCTCGCGTACGACTGCGGGTTCGTCGGCGTCATCCTCCTCTTCGCCGTCCTCCTCGTCTTCTTCGTCTTCATCAGGATCTCGGGGCGGCATCACGGCGCCCATAGCCGCGAGCGACGTCCAGACGATCGCGGTAGTGAGAAATGTTTCGAAGGTGTGTTGCTTCATGTTGTTGTTACTCCTCAAAAAGCCCGCGCAACGAATATTTCTGACGGACGACATCCGTCTGTCCAGAGTGCGATCGCCCCAACGCGACGGCGATCGGATCGACTTCAGCTGCAGGGGGTGGCACCCCACGGAACCGGCGGGGTTTACGAATACTCTATGCCCAAGGACGCATCAGGTTCGATATTCACCAATACTTCGCCAGTCGTGATTTCGGGATCTCCAAGATCGAGGTCATGCAGACTTGCCTGAACAAACTCCAGTATCTTAGCGTTTGCTGCATTTGCGCTTTCGCGGTCCTCGAATATCATCACGGCGACACCAACGCCATCGCCCCCATCCAGCAGGTAGTAAAATCTGAATCCTTGCGATTGCCTTAGGATCTGACCGATGCCGCTCTTGGCGCGGCGAGCAGCGTCTGCAACCGAACGAACCTTGGTGTACTTGCGAATGACTATGTACATGAGGTCACCACGCGCTACGGTTCCCGCTCCACTCACCAAAGCATAGCGGGTCCCAGTTGGACCAGGGCCCTACTTCCAGGATGCGTCACAAACGGCGGCCGGGGCCAGCGCGACACGCTGTTCTCCAGTGCGCCAACCTCGCCCCGCAAAGCGGGGCGAGGTGCCGAGGCTCAGGAATCCTCGAACTTGAACGATACGTTGAGCTTGGCGCGATAGGCCTCTACTTTTCCCTTCGCATCCAATTGCATATCGAGCTTGACGACCTCTGCAATGCGAAGATCTCGGAGAGATTTCGCAGCTAACTCGACCGCATTAGCGGCCGCCTTCTCCCATGAGTCGCTGCTGGTACCGATCAGTTCAATGACCTTGTAGACGCTATCAGGCATGTCGTCCTCCTGTTCGGTATGAAGCAGGAAGCAGGCGCTCCCTGCCGTTGTGAAATCTAGCATCAGGATGATACGACGCGATACGATCTCGGATGCTCGCCCTAGCCGATAAGGAACAAGCTGCATTTGGAGGTGGCGCCTTTTGACCCCGCGGCGGGCTCAAACTCGGAGCGATACACACCAGAAAAGTCTTCATGGTATTTCTCCATCTTCATCGCTTCTGATTTATCTGAAACGATAAATGCACCAGCGACCGTTTATGAGTTTGTTCCGGCAGCTACGCTTGATTTCAATTCCACCTTGAACGATAGACGATCAGGCCCTCAGAATCCGTGCCCGAAATGCAACTCTTGGTTTCTAAAACGTGCGGCCTGTAGGGCAAGCCTTCTGACCTTCTAGAGCACGTGCGAAGACTTGAATGAGTTCCGGAAGTGGCCCATCTGCGACATTGATCGAGCCCAAAAGAATGTCCGCTATCCAAAGCAAAGAAGACGTGCCGATTTGAAGGCAGGTTGATGAAGCGTCAAACATAAACGCTGGTTTACGTTTTAAGCGCATGTCTCAGCGCGCGGACCTAGAGGTCGAACGTGATGGCCTACGAAGCTCAACTTCCGCAGGTCGAGGCCTAACGCGCCAAAGGGCTTTATCGCCTGCGGATACTTTAATAACACCTTAGCCAGGGAAGCTATGGGGAGCTGTCAGGCGCCGCCGAAAGAAGTCAAAGGCCCCCTTTTGCACGACCTCGAAGCCGCGTTTTCAAGCTCAAGCCGAATAACCTCGACGAACGAGACCCGTGCGGGTGTGGCAGCACCTGAGCTTTCCTCTTTTGCCGCCTTAGGCGATGGTCGATCGACGATGTGACTTAATGCCATTCAGTTTCATCGTTGATATCGCGGGCCGACAGATGCCCATCGCTATTGTTTTACGCTCCGCGGGCCCTTTTCGTCGTTTTAGGCTCTCCTGGACGCCGTGGGGCACCGCAGCGGATCTGGTGTTTGCTTTGCCCAGTCGTCCAAGACAGTAGGGGCTATTCCCGGCGCCGACGACATCGCGTATCGTAACTCGCGTGCTGTGCCAGAGTGACAATCTGAGCCGAGGCCTGCACCCACTCCTCCAGGTTTCATCGGGCCACATCTGTAGGCAAGAAACCCCTAATCATATTACTGGCTAACACATTACCTTCAGAGATATTTTTCTATCCCTATCGGGTGCCGTCCTGCGCTCCGTTCTTTCCCTCATAATTCTTCACGCTTTCAGGGGGAACCAGAGAAATATTGCTTAGGACTATGCGCAGCGAATATTTCTCTTCATCCATACCACCAAATTCGATGGTTGATGTGCGCGCACGCCCATCAAAGGCCCTGTTGCTGATGTTGCATATTTCAACTGCATTCACGTCGAGCAGACAAATCTCGCGCTGCCTGTTTCGGATCGCATCTCTTTGATAAGAGAAATAAAAAGCTAGTATGGCTCACGCACCAATGAGGGCACGATCGGCGCTTATTACCGCCGATAGGCGTAGGGCTACACAATGCGCTTAGGCGTTATCTCGGGCGAGGGAACGTCTCGGGCTCGGGCGCCTTCCATTGATGCAACGGAACACTGATTGCTGTTAGCAGCGATAGCGGGCGCCAGAGGGGGTGGGGCATTGACCCACGCTACTTTGCTCAGTCTCTATATGAAGTGAAAAAAGGAAATATCACTCACTTTGCTTTTTTTTCTCTCTCCATAGAGAATAACCGCTTTTAGCGTGGGCAGCGTGGGTCAGCCAAAGTCGAGAAGGCGCCCGTTTCTGATTGCGATATCTCGGTCATCCGCCTCCCGGAAGTCCACGTCAAGCTTATAAACTTCTTGGAGCATGCCCGTTGCGTCGCGCAATCGGCGGCCGAAGATGTGCAGTCCGCCCGGCCATCGTTCGTCCGACGTGGGGCCATCGTCTTCGAAGTCGTGAAGCTTTTCGAGCGCGGCGTTCAGCGATTTAGCGGTGCCAGTCCACGACTCCTTATCCGCCATGAACTCGATTAGGGTCCGTGCGACCGGCGAGCGCATTAGCAGTTTCGACTTTGCGACCGCGCGCATGCCCATGAAGACCCGCTGAAACGTTCCCTGTCGCCACAGGTAGGGTTCGCATGCCGTCAGCCATCGTTCGAAGTCGGCCAGTCGGGTTGCTGCGCCCGTCTCGGCGACCAAAGGCAATTTGCGCAATCCGTGCGCAACCATGTTGAACAGGCCGGACAGCACGACCGGCAACGCGTCGTTGAACTCCCGCTTGACCATTGCCTCGGTCTTCTTCGTCGTGATCTTCCGGAGTGATACCATCAACGCACGGTCTAGAAGGTCGTTGCGTCTCAGCATGTCCGAATGCAGCCCATTGAGCATGATGGGGTTGCGTGCCTTCATCAGGAACTCTTCGGCGTCGGTGAAAAGCTCTCGCTTCGACAAACCGCCCCCCGTCGCCAGCCGGCAAAGCGCGTCGGAAAACCAAGGCGGGATGCGTGACAGGTTGTCGTAAAGCTGGACATACGCCGATTGCGCCGCCACGAACAAATCTAGTTCGCTCGACGGCATCGAACGAGACGGCGCGAACGACGGGTCAATGACGGATCGAATCAGGTCACAGGTGGTTGACTTGGCTGTCCCCGCGCCGCCATCGATGGTGAGAATCGGATAAGGTCCGTTGGTGAAGCACGATAGCAGCCAGCAAACCGCAAGCACGAACCCGGAGTCCTCAATGCTTGGCACGTTACCATCTGCCTTGATGGTCAGAATGCTGCGCAAGATGCTTAGGTCGCCTTCTTGTAAATCCGCCGGAATCGGCAATGGTTGCATCCCGGCGCTACGCGTGAAGCGAAAAGACTTCGGCAACTGGCTCGACGAGTTGACTTCCCAGCCGTTGGCGGTGATTTTCACGAACTGCCGTGCGTCGTTGCACAGATCGATGTAAACGGCGTTGCTGATGGGCGCGATGCGCCTGAAGCTTGGAATGACCGGCGCGCCTTCGTGCTTGCACGATGCGATCAGGACTCGCTTCAGATCTCTCAACACCGGATCGGACGCGGTCATGCCACGTAGTGAGTAAAGACGATAAGCAAGCCACTCATCGAACTCTTTGCTCGCAACCGACATGCACTTAACGACACCGTCTGTCGTGACTTGGGCGAACACGCTGCCGTCAGACTGCATCGACAGGTCGGCTTCAGTGCCGACGATCCGCTGTAGCAGGCTCATCGGGGTTTCGGCCGCTTTCTTGGCGGACTTCTTCGGTCGTGCGCGGCGGACCTCCATAGAGAGGGCCGTAAGTTGTTTGAATCCAATTCCCCTGAGTTTCTGGAGCCACGTGTGCAGCTCCTCAGGCGTTAGCTGCGCGAGGGCAGTTAACGCAGACTCTTCAAACGGGGCAGCCGGATTCGTCTTCGCGCGCCGCAAGATACCGTCGAGCGAGCTACTATCGCCATTTAGCCAAGCGTCTGGATCTCCTTCGCCGTTAGGCATATCCGGATCGTCGCTGAAGTCGTCATCGACCGAGCCGGCCAAAACTGGGATCAGGTTGCGTTTGCCCGCCATGCTCAAGAGTTTGAACAAATGCAAGTGGGTCACCGGGTCTTCGTGACCAATGCCGAAGGACTGCCACTTCAAGTCCAGCTCTTCGTCGTTGAAGAACTCTTCGTCGGCTGCGGACCAGTTACGCCAAACGTCGTCACCCATGCCGTCCGTGGCGTAGTGCACGGCCATGCCGATAGTGAGCCAGGATTCATAATCGCGGAAGTCCTCCGGGTCGAGGCCGGATAGCATCCGCGCAACCTGTTCGTTGGTCAGGATTCCCGCGCTCGGATGCTCGGTGCGATGCCGCTTGGGACGGGTAAGGAACGCGAGCACATTGGGCGGAAGTTCAGGCAGGCCTTCTTCCACGTCAGGATGCGTCTCGTCCCATTCGTACATCCGGCCGGTCGTCGGATGAAGCGATCCCGGCGATACAAGCTGACGGCCGACGCACACGGGCTCAAGGCCGGGGAAGCCGTCGTCGGCGAGGCTCTTCTTCAGCTTCACCCCCTTCGGGATTCTGAAGAGTAGATGGCCACCAGCGCCCGTGCCGCCGCCGCTGATAGCCCGCGGATACTTGGAAGGATCGAAGCTTGGGAAACGCTTACACAGCTTCTTGAGCGACTTGAGCCCGCCGGAGCGCTCGTCCACATCAAGCCCGCCAACGCCATCGGCAATGCGGTAACCCATATTTTGGAAGTTTGCATAGCAATCGGCGATCACCGTCTTTGAGTCATAGTGCATCCGGGGCCAATTCGCATCAACTGGCGCCTTGCCCATTTCACGCACCTTGCCAATTCGCTTGTCAGTGCGTGTCGCGAACGGATGGTGCAGGGTGATGGGCGAAAAGCCTGCCGCCACCGTTTTCTGAAATTGTTCGAAGGTGTCAGCTTGGAATTTCTTCGGTTTGGTTGCTTTGCCATTATGGACAGCGTTGGTCATACTCACGGCGTCACTCCACTTGTCAGTATCTAGCGTCTCGCGCGCTGTGCATTCGTGCGGAGAGGTTTCTGTTCGCGATAGGCAGTACACACTGCCGGATTGGGTACGAGGCGTTTTCATATCGCGCGGCGATCTTGATAATCGCGAAATGCGTCGGCGGTGATGCGTCGCGAGCGACCGGCCTTAAAGCTCTTAAGAGCGCCAGATTTGAGAATGAGCCAGAACGTAGACATTGCCACGCCGAGCGCTTCTGCGACTTGTTCGGGCGTATGGCAAATTTGGCCGGGTGGAATCGGCGCGATTCGAGGTTGCTTGAGTTTGGGAGGCTTACGCATAACAAGACCCACGCGCCTCAAGGGCGTCGCTTGAGTTCGCGATGGAATTTGTCCACCCAATGAGAGGGGCGGCCATCCGCGACGGTCTCGCTGTGGGCTTATTTCAGCCCCGGCTTTCGTCTCTTCAGGGCGGCCCGTAGCCGCGCCCTGCGTCTTCAACGACTGGCATTTGCGAAAATAGTTCGGACGAACTCGGAGTCAACCCGGAAAAGGAGCGTTAACCATCTTTGGCCGAGTCAAGATAATCGGCCCAATCCTGCATCAACGGACGGCGCGGCTCGACGTAGGGGCTTCTGTCATATGCCGCTTCCGACTCGGTCTTGAACACGTGCGCCAAGGCGGCTTCCGACAAACGCCATTCATATTTAGTTTGTTCGGCGCGCCACTTGCTGAACGAAGATCGCATGCCGTGGGCAGTTCCGTCCGCGATGCGCTGTAAGGTGTGCGCCATCGCGTTGTGGCCAATCATCTGTCCAGCCTTCTCGCCCTCGAAGATCAGGTCATTAGGATCGGCATCGATTGGAATGATGTCCTTCAAGAGCTTTATGGCTTGGCGCGACAATGGGACCACGTGATCTGGCGCTTTCACGGTCTTCCCGTTTTTTAAAACGATTTCCTTCACCTTCAGGCGCGCGACCGGAATCGTCCACGTTTTCTTCGAGAAGTCGATTTCGCGCACGCGGGCCGCCCTGCATTCGGTCGGCCGGACGGCGCAGAGGGTGGCGAGGTCAAGCGCGCGCGCCGCTGCGCGATTCTTAGTTCGGAGGGTACGCATAACGCCCGGCAATTCGGCGTACGGCACCGAGTCGTGATGTTTGACGGGCTGCGTTACGTCGGGCAACAGATGCTGAAGCACGTGCCAGTCTGCTGGGTTTGGTGCGTCCTCGGCGATGTAGTCCTTCGCACGCGCGTAGTTGAAGATCGTTTCGATCCGAAAGCGTAGGTCATTCGCAGTGCGGTTGACGTCCTGCCAAATCGGTTCCAGCACAGTGATGACGTGCGTCTTCGTGATCGCCCGGACGTCCATCTTCAAGAGCTTTGCAGCGTGGCGCTCGATGCTGCTCTTCGCGTCGCGGACGGTCTTTGGGATAACTTCCTTCTCATAGACGTTCTTGAACCACTCGGTCATGACCTGCTCGAAGGACCGGCCTTCGATGGGAACGACGACCGGCGACACTCCCAACTGTCCGGCGGTACGGAGGCGCCGCTTGTCTTCGGCGGCGTCGCGGGCTTCGACTAGAGACATGCCCGCCTTGCCGGGACCGACAGCCGGGCCGATGCTGATTTCGTGACGTTTACCTTTGTTGTGCAAGATGACGATCCACGACCGCGCAGTGGCGCTGCGGACGTGTAGGAACAGCCCTCCGCCGTCGCTGTAGCGGCCCTGGTCAAGGTGTTTCATGACGTCGGTCGCTTTAAGGATATGCAGGGTCACGGCGGCCGGCTCCGTTTTCAACAGTCGCGCCCCTCGTTATGCCCCAAGGCCAACGTCGGAGATAGCCGGATGAAGACGGACTTGCCCGGAGGGTAAATTTGCCGGAAAGCGCTATTTGCGTCGAGGATTGGCCCCTAAGCGCTTGAACCAACTGGAAGAAAAAAGTAAGGCGCGACTGGCATCACCACAGTCGCGCCCTACGTCGCCGGCTTATGGGGCAGGGGGGAATAGCCGGCTGTTGAAACGACTCCCCGCCGCCGGAGTCGTTCCAGGCGGTTGCGAAATTTTTTGCCAGCGTCCTGCACACGGTTAAGTGATCTTAACGATTGAGAACTCGCGGTCCTCTGCTCCGTTGTTCCCGCATCGCCATGGGGCGAGGGACCGATAGATATGTCACAGATTCAAAAGGTATTTTTGGGCGCCGTCGCGATTGCCGCAACGCTCGGCGCCGTCCAGGTGGGCGCAGTGCAGCTGGCCTCCGGCCATGATCTGGCCGACCGCTGGCAGGCTGTTGCAGACAAGCCGGGCCATAACGTCAATCGTTCCAGCAAAGCCGACCGGCTGCCCGATATCAAGCAGGCGGGGGTCCCGACCCGCACTGTGTCGATGCGGCTGAACGACCTGGCTGACACGTCGGTGCTGCTGCGCATCCCCGCGGTGATCGAGACCGGCAATGCCAAGCCGCCGGTGCTGCTCCCGAACCAGAAGCAGAGCCGCAAAAAGCCGACGATTGCCTGCGAGCCGATGGTCAGCTCCCTGACCGAGGTCGCAAAGCTGCTCCAGCCCGGCCGCTGTGTGACCTGATCGGCATGGACCGGGATAAGTCGCCCTCCGCGGGGAGGGCGATTGTTCACGTCCACTTGATCCACTACCCCATCGCGTTATATCCCGGGTCTCTTCCCCTTCGATTGACCGGGTGAACGCATGACGACGTCAGACACGGCTGTGCATACGCAGCCCTTCCAGGCCGAGGTTTCCGAGCTTTTGCACCTGATGGTGCACTCCGTCTATTCCGAGACCGACATCTTCCTGCGCGAGCTCGTCTCCAACGCATCGGACGCCTGTGACAAGCTGCGCTATGAAGCCATCGCCGGTCCGGCGCTGCTGGGCGAGGGCGACGTTCTCAAGATTCGTATCATTCCGAACAAGACCGCGGGGATGTTGACGATCGCCGACAATGGTATCGGCATGGAGCGGCAGGAGCTGATCGACCATCTCGGCACCATCGCCCGTTCCGGCACCAAGGCCTTCGTGTCGAAGCTCAAGGAAGCCAAGGACGGCCTCGGCCTGATCGGCCAATTCGGCGTCGGCTTCTATTCCGCCTTCATGGTCGCCGACAAGATCGTCGTCGTCAGCCGCCGTGCCGGCGAGAGCGACGTGTGGACCTGGACGTCCTCCGGCGGCTCCGGCTTCGAGATTGCGCGCGCAAGCGACGAGGAAGCGGTGCGCTTGGCACGCGGCACCGAGATCGTCCTGCACCTCAAAGACGACGCGAAGAAGTATCTTGAGACTTACGAGATCGAGCGCATCGTCGGCGCCTATTCCGACAACATCCTGTTCCCGATCGAGCTGGTGCCGGAAGAGGGCGAGCCGCGCCAGATCAATTCCGCGAGCGCGCTGTGGCAGCGCTCCAAGTCCGAGCTGACAGCCGAGGACTACAAGAAGGCGTATCAGCAGATCGCATCCGCCTTCGACGATCCCGCGATGACGCTGCACTACCGCGCCGAAGGCCGCTATTCCTACGCCGTGCTGCTGTTCGCGCCGTCGACGAAACCGTTCGACCTGTTCGAGCCCTCGCGTAAAGGTCGCGTCAAGCTCTATGTCCGCCGCGTCTTCATCACGGATGACGCCGATCTGTTGCCGGGCTATCTGCGCTTCATCCGCGGCGTCGTCGACAGCGAGGATCTTCCGCTGAACATCTCGCGCGAGATGCTGCAGAACAATCCGCAGCTCGTGCAGATCCGTAAAGCGGTGGCGACGCGTGTGGTAAACGAACTCGAAAGCCTTGCCGACAAGGACCCGGAGAACTTTGCGAAGATCTGGGAGGCCTTCGGCGCGGTGCTGAAGGAAGGTATCTACGAGGATTTCGAGCGCCGTGAAAAGCTGCTCGCGCTGTCGCGTTTCACCACGACTTCGGGCGAGAAGCGCTCGCTCAAGGACGTCATCGCCGATTTCAAGCCGAACCAGACCGAGATCTATTATCTCGTCGGCGACAGCATCGAGCGGCTGAAGTCGAGCCCCCGGCTCGAGGCGGCGACAGCGCGCGGCATCGAAGTGCTGCTGCTTTCCGATCCGGTCGACGCCTTCTGGACCTCGATGCCATCGGAGTTCGAGGGCAAACCGCTGAAGTCGCTGAGCCAGGGCGACCTCAACCTCGACCTGATTTCGCGCGTCGACGAGGCGGACGAGGCGAAGAAGGACGAGCCGGCCGCCGACGAGGCCGCCACTATCGCCGTGATCAAGGCCGCGCTGGGCGAGCGCGTCAGCGACGTCAAGGCCTCGACGCGCCTCACCAGCTCCGCCTCCTGCCTCGTCGCCGACAGCCAGGGCCCGAGCCGCGAGCTCGAGCGCATCCTGGCGCAGCAGAACCGCGGCATGCGCACCAAGCCGATCCTCGAGATCAATCTGCGCCATGCGCTGGTCACGGCGATCACGAAGGCTCAGGCCGGCTCGAAGCTGGTCGATGACCTCAGCCTGCTCCTGCTCGAACAGGCGCAGATCATGGATGGCGAACTGCCGGAAGACCCTGCGGCGTTTGCGGCGAGGTTGAACCGGCTGGTGTTGCAGGGGCTCGGCGGATAGCAGCCACAGGCCATATGCTCCGCTGCGTTCATTCCGCCGCGTGATCCTTCTGCTCGTCGCGCGCGGCGGCGGCCTGCGGCTTCTTCTCCATCCAGCGCGAGAGCAGGTCGGAGAAGCGGTCGAGATAGAGGTAGACGACCGGGGTCGTGAACAGCGTCAGCGCTTGGCTCACGAGAAGGCCGCCGACCATCGCATAACCGAGCGGTTGGCGGATTTCGGAACCGGTGCCGCTTCCGAGCATCAGCGGCACGCCACCGAGCAGGGCAGCCATCGTCGTCATCATGATCGGGCGAAAACGCAGCAGCGCCGCCTGGCGGATCGATTGCTCCGGGGTGAGATGCTGCTCCCGTTCGGCCGCTATGGCGAAATCCACCATCATGATGCCGTTCTTCTTGACGATGCCGATCAGGAGAATGACTCCGATCAGGGCAATGAGGCTGAAGTCGAAGCCGAAGATCATCAGGATCGCGACGGCGCCGACGCCGGCCGAGGGCAACGTGGACAGGATGGTCAGAGGGTGGATGTAGCTCTCGTAGAGCACGCCCAGGATCAAATAGACCACGACCAGTGCGGCGAGGATCAGCAACGGCACGGTGCCGAGCGATTGCTGGAACGCCTGCGCGGTGCCCTGAAAGCTCGTTGCCAGCGCCGGCGGCGCCCGCATCTCGCCGACCGCATGCAGCACCGCGTCGGTCGCCTCTCCCAGCGCAACGCCCTCGGCGAGATTGAAGCTGATCGTCACCGAGGGGAATTGGCCTTGATGCGAGATCGCGAGCGGGCGCACGGGCACATTGGTCCAGTTGCAGAACACCGAGAGCGGCACCTCGTCGCCGGTAAGCGGCGATTTGAGATAGAGCTTGTCGAGCGTACCAAGCTGGCCTTGTAGATCCGGCGTGATCTCCAGGACGATGTGATAGCTGTTGGTCTGGGTAAAGTATTGCGCCACCTGACGCTGGCCGAACGCGTCATAGAGGGTATCGTCGATCAGCTGCGGCTGGATGCCGTAGCGTGCGGCGGTGTCGCGATTGATCCTGAGTTGAACCGTCGTGCCTTCGGTTTGCTGGTCGGTCGCGACGTCGCGCAGTTGCGGCAGTGTCTTCATCGCGGCGAGGATTTTCGGCGCCCATTCGTTCAGTTCGGCTAGGTTGGCGTCCTGGAGCGTGAATTCGAACTGGGTGCGGCTGGCGCGGCCGCCGAGACGAACGTCCTGCGAGGCCTGCATATAGAGCCTGGCGCCCTCGACCTTGGCGAGCTTGGGCCGCAGCCGCGCGATGATCTGTTGTGCGCCGGCGTCGCGCTCCTCCCGCGGTTTCAAGGTGATGTACATGCGCCCCGAGTTCAGTGCCGTACCGCCGCCGCCGATGAACATCGCGATCGAATCGACGGCGGGGTCGGCCTGCACGATAGTGTTGAGCTCCACCTGGCGCCGTTTCATCTCAGCAAAGGAGATGTCCTGGGGCATCTCGGACACGGCTGTGAGGAAGCCGTTGTCCTGCTGCGGGAAGAATCCCTTCGGGATCAGGACGAAGAGGTAGACCGAGAGCGCTACGGTCGCGAAGAAGATGCAAAGGGTCACGAAACTGTGGCGTAGCGCGACATCGAGCCCGCGTTCGTAGGCGCCGAGCACGCTTTCGTACATTCGTTCGCTCCACTGATAGAAGCGGCCGTGCCGGGCCTCGTGATTGGCACGCAGGAAGCGCGAGGCCATCATTGGCGTCAGGGTCAGCGACACCACGAGAGAGACGAGGATCGCCATCGCCAGAGTGACCGCGAATTCGCGGAATAGCCGGCCGATGATACCGCCCATCAGCAGCAACGGGATCAGCACCGCGATCAGCGAGATGCTGATCGAGACGATGGTAAAGCCGATTTCGGCCGCGCCCTTGTAGGCCGCAGCAAGCGGCCTCTCGCCCTGCTCTACGTAACGGGTGATATTCTCCAGCATCACGATGGCATCGTCCACCACGAAGCCGACCGCGATCGTCAGCGCCATCAAGGAGAGGTTGTCGAGCGAATAGCCGAAGACCCACATCAGCGAGCAGGCTCCCAGCAGCGCCAGCGGCACCGTGATGCTCGGGATGATCGTGGCCCAGAAGCTGCGGAGGAAGATGAAGATCACCATCACCACGAGCGCGATCGTGGTCATGAGCGTGATCTGCACGTCTTCGACGGCAGCGCGGATGGTGATGGTGCGGTCGCTGATGATCTTGATCGAGATCGCGGGCGGGATCGCCGCGATCAGCCGCGGCAGCTGCGCCTTGATCCGATCGACGGTCTCGATGACGTTGGCGCCGGGCTGCTTGAAGATGACGAGGAACACACCGCGCTTGCCGTCGGCCCAGGCCGCCGTCTTCATGTCCTCCGGCCCTGCCACTGCCTCGCCGATGTCGCGGATCCGCAACGGCGCGCCGTTGCGATAGGCGACGATGACGTCCTGCCAGTGCTGGGCCTGGGTGAGCTGGTCGTTGGCGTAGATCGTGTAGGCACGCCTGGCGCCGTCGATGCTGCCCTTCGGGCTGTCGGTGGTCGCAGCCGCGATCTGGGCGCGCACGTCCTCCAGCGACAGGCCCTTGGCGACGAGCTTGGCCGGATCGATCTGTATGCGGACCGAGGGCTTCTGCTGCCCGCCGACGAACACTTGCGCGACGCCGGATAGCTGGCTGATCTGCTGCGCGAGCTGCGCGTCGGTGCGGTCGCTGACGACGGTCAGCGGCAGTGTGTCCGACGTCGCGGACAGGATCATGACCGGCGAATCCGCCGGGTTGACCTTGCGATAGGTAGGAGGCGAGGGCAGGTTCTTCGGCAGTTGGCCGCTCGCCGCATTGATCGCGGCTTGCACGTCACTGGCGGCGGCGTCGATCCTGCGGTTGAGGTCGAACTGGATGGTGATCGACGCCGAACCCAGCGAGCTGGTCGACGTCATCTGCGTGATGCCGGGGATCTGCGCGAGCTGGCGCTCGAGCGGCTGCGCCACGGAAGAGGCCATGGTCTCCGGGCTGCCGCCGGGAAGCGAAGCCGAGAGCTGAATGGTCGGAAAGTCGACCTGGGGCAGCGGGGCAACAGGCAGCAGAGGATAGGCCACGAGGCCTACGAACAGGATGCCCGCCATCAGCAGTGAGGTGCCGATCGGATAGCGGATGAACGGAGACGAGAAGCTCTCTTGCATGCCCTGACACCACCAGCCTGGCCAGCGCATCTTCTCCCCGCGCACGGCGGAGCCGCGCCCGAGAGCCCGAGCGCGAAAGCGCGTTTCCTTCAGCCCATTTGTTTGTTGATTGCCCTGGAACGTCGTCGGTCCGGGGCCAGCGTTGTGATCGAAAGACTAGTCCGTTCGCTCCGGCCAGCGAACGAATTCCTGCGCCGGATGCTTGCGACCTTTGTCGAAGGAGAGCTGCAGCGAGTTATGCGTTCCGCGCAGGCCGGAAAGGGGGGGCTTTCCGCTTTCGCATCCTTGCGGCGCTGTCTCTCATCCATTTCGCCGCGCGTCACAAGCGAGAGAGCCATGGAATAGGAACAATCGCTTCTTCCGTGCGGTTGTGCCATATCGAAATGGCATAACGCGTGCCGTTGCCACCGATTCGAGGAACTGTCCGATGCGCCTGCCGATCCTGACCCTCACCGCGATTGCCACGCTGTTCGTTGCGGCAGATGCCGGCGCCCAGACCTATGATCCGCGGTACCCGGTGTGCATGCACGTCTACACGCCCGGCGGCTTCGGCGGGGGCGGCGGCGACTATTTCGACTGCTCCTTCACCTCGCTGCCGCAGTGCCGCGCCACGGCGTCGGGCCGCTCGGCGAGCTGCGACGTCAACCCCTATTACGCCTTCGACGAACCGCCGCCGGCGCCGCGCCGGCGTCACAAGAAGGTGCACTAACGATTGGCGATTGCGATGTCCGGGACATTTTTCATGCGTTGCTCATTCGGCCTGATCGCGATCGTCGGTGCATTGCTTGCAGCCGCGCCGTCGCATGCGCAGACCTTCGACCCACGCTATCCCATCTGCATGCATGTCTATTCGGGCGCGAATGGCGGTGGCGGGGAGTGGTACGATTGCTCCTTCACCTCGCTGCCGCAGTGCCGCGCCACCGCTTCGGGCCGCTCCGCGAGCTGCGATCTCAATCCGTATTATCCGTTCAACGCACCGCCGCAGCGCTTGCGCCATAGGCGAGGCGGCTAGCACTCGCCGCTCGTTCGGTCGTCAATCCGACGGAGCATGAAGAACTACGTGCTGTGTGCGTCTCCGGAGGGCGGCGCCTTGTCGGCCGCGACGGCGATCGCGTTGGTCAATTCCCAGGTCATCTTGTCTGTGGTCCAGTCGCTTGCGTGCAACCTGTCGCCATCGCCGGGGTCGACCATGCGGTCGAACGAAATTTTTGCAACATCGTGCCAGGCCTTCATCAGCGCGAAGCGACGAAAGACGTTGACCCTCTTGGCATGGGCGATCTCGCTGATCGCCGCGACCATCGCGTTCGTCTTGTCGGCCTTGGCCGGTGTCAGCAGCGCCGGCACATATTGCAGGTCCATCAAGATCACGTCGATCCGTTTGGCGCCGAGCAGCCGGTCAACACCGTCACGGATGGCCTGCCTGGTGTCCTTGAACGATGGGGGATTCCGTTGCCACACTGAATTGGTGCCGACCTGCCAGATGACGAGATCAGGGTTCAGATCGAAGACATCATGGTCAAACCGCCTCAGCTCCAGACAGGCCTCTTCGCCGCCGACGCCCCGGTTGATCACCTCGATTGCGACATTTGGAAATTTTATCCGCAGGTCCGCCAGCAGCCGCTGCGGATAGGGCGCGATGCCTCCTTCGCCCGCCGTGGTCGACGAGCCGATCACGACCACCTTGACCTGTCTTTCCTTCAGGCGGCTGGCAAAATTGGTCAGCGGCTGCTCGAACGGCGCGGCCTGGACAGGAAACTCTGACGAGTCGAGAGCCACGGGTCGTCTCCCTTTTGCAACCCGGACAATGCAGGGTCGAAAAGCTTAGACCGTTTACCCGGGCCCGCCTAGCCTCGCGCGCCCTGATACAGGTCGCTACTCCTTCCTGATCCCCGACAAGCATGAAGGAAAATGTCGCGTGGTGATCATGACGCTCTCCAGTTCACCTGCGCCCCGCAAGCAGGACAAGGGGACACGCGCGGCGCGTCCCAAGGCAACTGGCTTTGCTATCGCAAGAATTGCGCAGCCGCGCACGCCGATCCCACCGGCTTGATAAAGGATGACTAGAGTTAATCGCGCACTAACCGGGTTTTACCTTGTCTCTTAACATCTGGGCAGGGCGTGCGAGCTAAGCTGCCGGAAACAGCAGACACGTTCCGAAAGAATGAACGGCATGACCATCGGCGTCACCGAGCAACCGAAAGCCGCGCGCGTACCTTCGGCTTCAAAGATCTGGCTGAAGGCCATCGAGCTCACCGCGCGGATCGAGACGCTGCCGGGCCGGCTATTCGCCGACGTCGTCGACGATTGGGCGCAGCGGCAGCCCGATCGCGTCGCATTGGTCGCCGATGACGCAAGCCTCGGCTATGAGGGGCTCTCGAAACGCATCAATCGTTATGCGCGGTGGGCCCGCTCGGCCGGTGTAGCCAAGGGCGACACTGTCGCGTTGATCATGCCGAACGGCATCGACTATGTCGCGGCCTGGCTCGGGATCAGTCGCGTCGGCGGCGTGGTCGCGCTGATCAACACCAAGCTCGTCGGCCAGTCGGTCGCGCATTGCATCGATGTCGCAAAGCCCGCTCAAATTATCGTCGCGCACGAGCTCACGAAGGCGCTGGACAGCGCGTCGCCGCACCTGAAGACGGAAGCAAAGGTCTGGACCCATGGCGATGCCCGCGGTGGACGCGCGATCGACGTCGCACTTGCCGCGCTCGATGACGGCCCGCTTTCTCCGGACGAGCGTGGCGACGTCACCATCAACGATCGGGCCCTGCTGATTTACACGTCCGGGACCACCGGCCTACCGAAAGCGGCCAGCATCAGCCACCGCCGCATCCTGAACTGGGGCTTTTGGTTTGCCGGCCTCACCGGCGCAACGCCTCAGGATCGGCTTTACGACTGCCTGCCGCTGTTCCACTCGGTCGGCGGCATCGTTGCACCATGCAGCATGCTGGCCGCCGGCGGCTCGGTGGTAGTCGCGGAAAAATTCTCGGCATCGAATTTCTGGCCCGAGATCGTGCGTCACGATTGCACGTTATTCCAATATATCGGCGAGCTCTGCCGCTATCTTCTGAAGGCGCCGCCGTCCGAATACGAGAACCGGCATCGCCTTCGTCTTGTCTGTGGCAACGGCCTGCGCGGCGACATCTGGGAAGATTTCCAGGCCCGTTTTGCAATCCCCCGCATCCTCGAATTCTACGCGGCGACCGAAGGCAATTTCTCGCTGTTCAACGTCGAGGGTCAGCCCGGCGCGATCGGCCGCATCCCGCCGCTGCTCGCGCATCGTTTCCCTGCCAGCCTCGCCAAGCTCGATCCCGATAGCGGCGTGCCGCTGCGCAATGCAGAAGGCTTTTGTATCCCCTGCGCGCGCGGCGAGGCCGGCGAAGCCATCGGCCGCATCGGCACGGCGGATGCGGGTGGCGGTCGCTTCGAGGGCTACACCGAGGCGAGCGAGACCGAGAAGAAGATCCTGCGCGATGTCTTTGCCAAGGGCGATGCCTGGTTCCGCACCGGCGATTTGATGCGGCTCGACGACAAGGGCTTCTTCCACTTCGTCGATCGCATCGGCGATACCTTTCGCTGGAAAGGCGAGAACGTGGCGACCTCGGAGGTCAACGACGCCGTGCGCGATTTCACCGGCGTGATCGACGCCACCACTTACGGCGTCGGCATCCCCGGCACCGATGGCCGCGCCGGCATGAGCGCGATCGTGGTAAACGAGGGCTTTGACGTCGCGGCGCTGCCCGTACATCTGGCGCAGCGTCTGCCGGCTTATGCGCGCCCCGTCTTCATGCGCATCTCGCGCGAGCTCGATGCGACCGAGACGTTCAAGCAGAAGAAGGGCGAGCTCGCGCGCGAGGGATTTGATCCGGGGACGATCTCCGATCCCCTATTCATGCTGGACCCGAAGACCGGCGCCTACGTTGCGCTGGATGCGAAGACCTATACGCAAATCAACGAGGGTACGATCCGGCTTTAACCGCGTGAAAATCCGCCAGATAGGTCCAATTTTATCCGAATTGTCCAAGAAGCCATTTACTTCTGTCGGGTAAACAAACGGGCATGGGAGGCGGTCATCAAGAGCCGCCGCAATACGAACGACAACAGAAGCGAGCCAGCCATGTCGGTACGGTCTAAAGTCATTGAAGCGATCCAGCAGATCGCCAAGGAGCAGCACGTCACGCTTCCCGCGCTCTCGGACGATCTGTCCCTGCACGAGACGGGCTTCGACTCGCTCGCCTTCGCCATCCTGGTGGCGCGCCTCGAGGACGAGACCGGCGTCGACCCCTTCACCATCTCCGAGGACGCAGCGTTCCCCGCCACCGTGGGCGATTTTGTGCGGGCCTACGAAAATGTCCCCGCGTGAGAACTTTGCGCTCCGCGACCATCTTGGCGCGGAGCTGACGGGCCGCACGCTGTCGGACGCGCACGATGTCGTGTCGCTGACGGATATTTTGTCGCACACGGTCCTGGGTGGCCGCCTGCGCGAATTGTCCGGCCGCGCAGTGCTGCTGAAATTGTCCGATCAGCTCCGGTCGGGTCTTGCCATGATCGAGCTCGACGGTATCGCTCGTCGCATGCTGCTGTGCCCGCCCGATCTCAACCCAGCGCATCTCGATGCGCTGATCGCGGATGCCGGGATCGATGCCGTCGTCACCGACGAGCCGGATCGCTGGGCCGATACCGGCGTGCCGCTGGTCGTCACCGCGCAATTGCCGCTTCAGGTCACCGCCCCGGCCACGACCGAACGCGCCACGGAATGGCTGATGCTCACTTCGGGCACGTCGGGCGTGCCGAAGATCGCCGGCCATACGTTGGAGGCACTCACCGGGGCGATCGTCGCCGAAGGCCCCGCGAAGGGACCGGCGCCGGTATGGGCGACGTTCTACGACATCCGCCGCTATGGCGGCTTGCAGATATTCCTCCGCGCCGTTCTCTCCGGCGGCTCGTTGGTGCTGTCCGATCCGCATGAGGTGCTCGGCGATCACGTCACGCGGCTGAAGGCGCGTGGCGTCTCCCATATCTCCGGCACGCCCTCGCACTGGCGCAAGCTGTTGATGAGCGGCTCGGCCGCGCAATTTGCGCCGCGCTACGTCCGCCTCTCCGGCGAGATCGCCGACCAGGCGGTGCTGGACGGCCTGAAGGCGGCATTCCCGAATTCCTCCGTCGGCCATGCCTATGCCTCGACCGAGGCCGGCGTCGGCTTCGCCGTCAATGACGGGCTGGAAGGCTTCCCGGCCGACTATCTCGGCAACCGCAACGGCGTCGAGATGAAGGTCGTCGACGGCTCGCTCCGCATCCGCTCGACGCGCACGGCGCATGCCTATATCGGCCGCAATGCTGCTGCGCTCACCGATGACGACGGATTTGTCGATAGCG
Source organism: Bradyrhizobium sp. 132 (assembly GCF_023074185.1). GTDB lineage: Bacteria > Pseudomonadota > Alphaproteobacteria > Rhizobiales > Xanthobacteraceae > Bradyrhizobium. Next base: position 43,069 of record NZ_JADPKY010000024.1, read on the forward strand.
GCGATATCGTCGAATTGCGCGGCGACCGGTACTATTTCGTCGGCCGCCGCGGCGGCATCATCAATATCGGTGGGCTGAAGGTTCACCCTGAGGAGATCGAGGCGGTGATCAACCGTCATCCCGACGTGCGGATGTCGCGGGCGAAGTCGCGCAAGAGCCCGATCACCGGCGGCATCGTCGTCGCTGATTTGATCCTTGCCGACGGCACCGATCCGGCGCGCGCGAAAGAGATCCGCGACCAGATCCTGGATCTGTGCCGCGCGCAGCTCGCGTCCCACAAGGTGCCGGCGGTGATCAGCTTCGTCGAGGCGCTCGACGTCACCCCGGCCGGCAAACTGGCGCGCACCGATGCATAATGTTCTCGTCACCGGCGGTAGCCGCGGCATCGGCCTTGCGATCGGCAAGCGGCTTGTTGATGCCGGCTACAACGTGATCGCGGCGGCGCGGCGCGAGAGCGACGAGCTCAAGGCCGCGATTGCCGGGTCGGAGGGGCGCCTGCATTTCCGCGCCTGCGACCTCGCCGTAATCGACGCGATCCCGGCCTATGCAAAACTCGTGCGCGACGAATTCGGCCCGATCTACGGCCTCGTCAACAATGCCGGCCTCGGCACCGAAGGCCTGCTCGCGACCATGCACAATTCCGAGATCGAGGCGCTGGTGCAGCTCAACGTGCTGTCGCCGATCATCCTCACCAAATATGTCGCGCGGCAGATGATGGCCGATGGTGTGGGCCGCATCATCAACATCTCCTCGATCATCGCGACGACAGGCTATAACGGTCTCTCGGTCTATGGTGCGACCAAGGCCGCCGCCACCGGCTTCACCCGCTCGCTCGCGCGCGAGGTTGGCAAGCTCGGCATCACCGTGAATGCGATCGCGCCCGGTTTCATCGACACCGAGCTCACGCACAATCTTTCCGACGAAGGGCGCAAGCGCATCGCCGGCCGCAGCGCGCTGCGTCGCTTGCCGGAGATGGATGACGTCGCGCGCATGGTGGAATATCTGCTCGGCGAGGGCGGCCGCAACGTCACCGGCACCGTGTTTACGATCGACGCGGGGAATACGGCGTAAGCGGCACCCGGTCGCCATAATTGAGTTGATCCGGCGCAATGACATCAAGCCGGATTTGGTCGTAAGATGCCCCGCAATCGATTGGGTTATGTCAATCGATCTGCCCCAATTGACAGGGAGCAGTCCATGACCACGTCAAACATGACCGCTTCAAATCCCGACCGGACCGAGCCATCTCGCGCCAAGCCGGACGATGTTCATTGCCCGCCGATGACGCATCAGAATTCCGGCAGTCACGGTTATGAAATGTATCCGCAGCAGTTCGTGCGCCTGGTCGGCTGCCACGACGCATCTCTCGAAGCCTTGCGCAAGCATGAGGACGAGAAGCTGCACTAGCGGCGATCGTCCATCAGAAGAACTCTGGCGTCGGGCTGGCGCTACGTCAGCAGATGGCGCGATTGTCTTGTGCTGAAATGAACCGGCACCTTGTCGTTGAGGTCGTTTCGGCCAATGATGGTGCGACCTTCGGGCGAGCCGGCCGGCGAACCCGAAGCGATCCCGCCGCGTATCTTCCCTCATTCGAAACTCGACCGGCAACCGCAATGTCAGCCGCTTCCTTCTACGGCAGCATTCCCGTCTTCCGCGGCTTCAGCAGCCTGATGGACCCTGCGCTCTATGCGCCGCTGCCGGACGACTGGAGTGTCGGCGTTGCTGACATCGTGGATTCCACCAAGGCAATCGCGGCGCAGCGCTACAAGGCGGTGAACATGGCCGGCGCCGCCGTGATCGGGGCGGTGACAAACGCATTGGAAGGACGCGAATTCCCCTTCGTGTTCGGCGGCGACGGCGCGAGTTTCGCGGTCGCGCCTCGCGATCTCGAGCTGGCCCGCGGGGCTCTGGCTGCGACCGCAACCTGGGTGCGGGAAGATCTCGATTTGGGGATGCGCGTCGCGCTGGTGCCGGTGAGTGCCATCCGAGCGCAGGGCCTCGACGTGCGCGTCGCGCGCTTCGGTCCGTCGGCCAATTTGTCCTATGCGATGTTCTCGGGCGGCGGGCTTGCCTGGGCCGACGCCGCGATGAAGCGCGGCGACTTTGCCATACCCGAAGCGCCCGCGGGCACGCAGCCCGATCTCTCCGGCCTGTCCTGCCGGTTCGAGGTGATTCCGGCTGCGCGCGGCCTGATTTTGTCGGTGCTGGTGATGCCGACCCAGGGCGCCGATCCGCGAGCCTTCCGCAAAGTGATCGAGGATGTCATCCAGCTCGTCGAGCGCAGTCCGGATGCCGGTCGGCCCGTGCCGCCGCAAGGGCCGCCGCTGACATGGCCGCCGCAGGGGCTCGACTATGAGGCGCGCACCAAGCGCGGAGGTCCGCTGCTCGCACGCCGCGCCGGCGTGCTGGCCTACACGCTGTTCGTCTATCTGATCATGCGTTTTGATCTCAACGTCGGCGGCTTTGTGCCGAAGCGCTATACACGTCAAGTCGTGGAGAACTCCGATTTCCGCAAATATGACGACGGCCTGCGCATGATCTTGGACTGTACGCCGGAGCTCGAACGCGCCCTCAGCGATCGTCTCGCCGCGGCCGCGCGCGACGGCATCGTGCGCTATGGTCTCTATCAGCAGGACGCCGCGATGATGACCTGCTTCACGCCGTCGGCGCTGCGCAGCGATCACGTCCATTTCATCGACGGCGCGCGGGGCGGCTACGCCTCGGCGGCCACGGCGCTGAAGGCGATGATCGCGGGAGCGAGCTAACGCCCCGCGCGCGTCCAGGTTTCGCCGCCGCAGAGCGCGCCGACGCAGCCTTCGACGCGCAGCGAATCCGCTGATGTCACGCTGACGCTGCTGGCATAGGTGCCGCCGTCATCGGCATTGTAGATCTGGCCGGACCATTTGTTCGGCCCTGAAGGCTGCATGCCGTTGAACAATGGCAAGCCGATCATCGGGCGCCTGGCGAGGGCGGGATTGGGATTTTTGCTGTCGGTCGCGGGCTGGCCGGTCGCGGTGTCGTGGGGTTCACGCAGCCAGACGACATTGCCGCAGATGCCGCCGCCGCATTTGCTGATCTTGACGTGGGCGTCGCCGGCCTGGGTCTGCCAAGTCCCGTCGGCGCTCTGCGCCCGGGCGGCAGTCGCGCCAAGTAGCGCAGCCAGGAGGACGATGAGAGCAGCGAATCTGGAAGTCATGGAGAGCCCCGAAGTGGAGCGCCTCCATAGCAGCCTGGCGGGATAGTGCAACGCTGGATGGAATCACATTCCTGCGCTTACTTGCCTGCGCTTATTCACCTGCGCTCATTTGTCCCAGCGCACGAAGGCGACCGAGGCCGCGGTCGAAAGCCCGAACACGACCATGGCGCCGCCGATCAGCGCGAACAGGGTCCAGGCCGGGGCCTGCGCCATCATGAGGCCAACGCCGCCGATCGCGACGATCAGAAGCCGCGCGGTGGAGGCGAGCACGGGACCGCCGACGCGCGCCGCGCCTTGCGAGGAGAAATACAGCGACACGCCGATACCGAAGAACACGAAGGCCGGGCCGGCCCAGTGGAAGTAGCTGTGCGCCGCGGCGGTAACGCCGGGGTCCCTCGTGAACAGCGCGACCCACAGCGACGGCTCGAACGCGATGACGACGCCGATCAGGCCGACTGTGAGTCCCGAGGCCGCAGCTGCAGTCCAGGCCACGCGCCGCGCGCGTTTCAACTGCCCCGCGCCGATCGCCAAGCCGACCATCGGGACCGAGGCGATGCCGAAGGCGAAGGTGATCGGGATCAGTAGAAATTCCAGGCGCGAGCCGATGCCGTAACCGGCGAGCACCTCGGTGCCGAAGGTGGCGAGGATCCTCGTGAAGATCAAAATGGTGAACACGGTCTGGAGCGGCGACAGACAAGCCACCGCCCCGACTTTGAGAATGTCGAAGAACATTGCGCGCTCGAAATGGAAGTCGAGGACCTTCAGCGGCAGCCGGCTGCGCCCGGACAGGAGATACCAGAGCAAGAAGATCGCGGCGCAGCTGAACGCGACCAGCTGGCCGGCGGCAACGCCGGGCATGCCGAATTGTGGTGCGCCGAACAGGCCGAGCCCGAGCGTGCCGCCGAGCGCGATCTGGAGCACGCTCGCCCCGATCAGGGTCATCGAGGGCAGGCGCATGTCTCCGGTGCCGCGGATCACCGAGGCCAGCGTGTTGACGAGCCAGATCGCGACCGCGCCTGAGAACAGCATTTGCGAATAGCCGCTGGCTTCCTCGAGCACGCGCTCGCGCCCACCGAGCAGCATGAAGAACGAGCGGCCGAAGGCGAGCATCATTACCGTGAAGAAAAGCCCGCCGCAGATGCCGATGATGGCGGCATGCAGCGCCAGCGTCGCGGCGCGGTCGCGATCTCCCGCGCCGAGCGAGCGGCTGATCGCGGACGAGACGCCGCCGCCCATCGCGCCCGCGCTCATCATCTGCGTCAGCATCGCGAACGGAAACACCAGCGCGATGGCGGCCAGAGGAATGGTGCCGAGCCGGCCGATATAGGAGGTCTCGGCGATCGCAACCAGCGTGCTGCCGGCCATCGCGATCATGTTGGGAATCGCGAGCTGCAGCAGCGTCGGCAGGATCGGTGCCGTCAAAAGACTGGCGATTGAGGAGGCGACCGGGGCACGCGGCGGCACGGCGTCTACGGAGGCGTCGATCGTCATGTGTTACCGCGCGGAATATTAGATGATGTTCGACATATTATAGGGCGTGCGGCGCCGGAACCAACCTGCCGTCACGCAGGGCTCACCACGGCAGGCCGCATAGGTCGATGGCGCCCAGCGTCGGCGCGCGGACGATGTCGAAGACGTAGGGCGCCATGGCGTCGAACCGGATTCGCCCCTCCGGCTGTTCGCAATAGACTTCGCCCGTGAAGGGCCTCCATTTGCGAGCCTCGTAGAACGCAAAATTATGCGGCTCGCAGAACAGCAGCGCGAAGCGGACCGCCTCGTTGGCGCGCATGGTGTGCACTGCGGCGTCGATCGCCATGGTCGCGTAGCCGCGGCCGCGGCGGTCCTCGCGGGTGCAGACGCCGCCGATGCCGCCGACGTGAACCTTCTGCCCGTTCCAGGTGACTGTCCGGAAGTAGATGCCGACATGGCAGACGAGACCATCCTCGGGCGTCTCGATCAGCACGCGCAGGTCGGCATTGGCCCATTTGACGTGAGCCCAGGGCTGCTTCTCGACGCTGTGGCGCGGCCAGACCGCGCTGTGCAGCGGCTCCGCGATCGACCACGAGGCGTCGCCGTTCAAAATGTCGATCTCGATGCTCATGGCTCTCTCTTTTGCATCTCCGCCCTGTCAGTGCGTTCGTTCTGCCATAAGCACCTCAAAGGCAATGACATTTTAAGGCCCGGTTGAAACGCTCCAGATCCTTGCGACGATTTTATGCAATCCGGCCAAGCGTCCGCATCACCCGTTTTGGCAAATTCGCGGTATTTAACGGCAAAGGAACCTTCTATAAGGGGTGACCGTTAAGTCTCGTTCCACCATCAGTCGCGGACAACAACCCATGACCTTTACGCTGCCCCCACTCCCTTACGCCTATGACGGCCTCGGGCAATTCATGTCGAAGGAAACGCTCGAATTCCACCACGACAAGCATCATCAGGCCTACGTCACCAACGGTAACAACGCGCTCAAGGGCACCGAATGGGAAGACAAGTCCCTTGAGGAGATCGTCAAGGGCTCGTTCGGCAAGAACCCCGCAGTGTTCAACAATGCCGGCCAGCACTACAACCACCTCCACTTCTGGAACTGGATGAAGCCCAATGGCGGCGGCACCAAGCTGCCGGGCAAGCTCGAGAAGAAGATCAACGAGGACCTCGGCGGCTTCGAGAAGTTCAAGACGGACTTTCAGGCGGCGGGCGTCGGTCAGTTCGGCTCGGGCTGGGCCTGGCTCCAGGTCAAGAACGGCAAGCTGGAGATCGCCAAGACCCCGAACGGCGAGAATCCGCTGGTGCACGGCGCCACCCCGATCCTCGGCGTGGACGTCTGGGAGCACTCCTACTACATCGACTATCGCAACCGTCGTCCGGATTATCTCAAGGCGTTCGTCGAGAACCTCGTGAACTGGGAATACGTCGAGTCGCTGTTCGACAAGGCCTGAGGCTTCAAGCATTCGGGTTCGGCTTTGCCGCTCCTGAATGACGGGATTGAAAAGGCGGTCGCATGCGCGGCCGCCTTTGATGCTTTACGGAGTTCGTCTGTGCCTCGCATGGCTCTGCGCAGGGGGCGCAACGCTCCCGCCGCCGGTACTGTTTGCATCGCGAGGACGGCGTCCTTAATCAGGACGGGCATCACCCTCGAGCCGAACGAGCCCGTTGTCAGGACCTTCCCAGAAAGACCCGCCGCCCGCTGACGACGTGGAGTCCGAGCCGCGGCCGGGCCGCGTGCGCAAGCCGATCGGCTGGTCGACAATCATGATCGCGGTGCTGGTGGCGGTGAGCGCGGCGCTGGTCTGGCGGCGTGACGGCACCGACGGCGTTCTCGAAATTCTCACCCACGATCTCTCGCTGTTCGGCGGCATCCTGCCGCGCGTGCTGGCCGGCTGCCTGCTCGGCGCGTTCATCTCGGAAATCCTGCCGCACGAAAAAGTCTCGCGCTCACTCGGGCCGAAATCCGGCCTGAAGGGCCTTCTGATAGGCACCGCCTTCGGCGCGATCCTGCCCGGCGGTCCCTTCACCGCCTATCCGGTGGCGAGCGCGCTGCTCGCCGTCGGCGCCGATTTCGGTGCCGTCATCGCCATGGTCGTGAGCTGGACCTTGATCGGCTATGGCCGGGCGGTGGCCTGGGAAATCCCGATCATGGGCACCGACTTCACGCTGTGGCGCATCATCATCTCGCTGCCGCTGCCGGTGCTCGCCGGCGCGCTCGGCCGCTTTGTCTATGTCCGGCTCTATCCGAAGCCGGCCATGAAGGACGACGAGACATGAGCGCGGCGCTTCTCATCGATATGCTGCTGTGGGGCTCGGTCTTCGGCGTCGGCCTGATCGCCTTCCGCCGCGGGCCTCCGGTGTTCAAGGCCTCGCTGCGCGAAGGCTCCATGGACTTCATCAACATCGTGCCGCGGATCGCGCTCGGGGTGATCGGCTCCGGCTACATCGCCGCCATCATCCCGCAGGAGGTGATCAGCGGCTGGCTCGGCCCCGATAGCGGCTGGCTCGGGGTCGCAACCGCCGTAGTCGCCGGGGCCGCGACGCCCGGCGGCCCGGTGATCGGGTTCTCCATCGGTACGGTGGCGCTGAAGTCGGGCGGCGGCGTCCCGCAGGTGGTCGCCTATGTCGTCGCGTGGGCGCTGTTCGCCTTCCAACGCGTGATCTTGTGGGAAATCCCGTTCATGCCGGCCCGTTTCGTCTGGTTCCGCTGCGCGGTTTCGGTGCCGTTCCCCTTCGTGGCCGCCGCCATCGCGATGGTGATCGGCAAGCCCTGAGCCGGGGCGTGGACAGAGATAATGTTATAATATAACGTTCCCGGATGGTTCCCGCCGCGTCCCACACCCAGCCTCACGGCCACGCCCATGACCATGCCCCTTCCCATGGGCATGACCATACACACGCCCATGTCCATGACGCAGCAGTGCCGCATCCGGCCCAGGCGGCGCACTGGTCGATCCTGCGCATGACCATGGCCAGCCGCCTCGCGGCCGCGCTTGCCGTCTGCGCGGTGCTGTGGGGCATCGTGTGGCTGGCGATGAGGTGACCATGGCGGGACTGCATTTCCACAATGTCACGCTCGGCTATGACCGGCATCCGGCCGTGCACCACCTCAATGGTGAGGTCGCGCCGGGCGCGCTGCTGGCCGTGATCGGCCCGAACGGCGCCGGCAAGTCGACGCTGCTGCGCGGTATCGTCGGTATTCTCAAGCCGCTCGACGGCAGCATCCATCTCGGTGGGCTCGACTCCCGTGATATCGCCTATCTGCCGCAGAGCGCGGAGATCGACCGCAGCTTCCCGATCTCGGTGCTCGACTTCGTCGGCACCGGACTGTGGCGTGGGACCGGCCTGTTCGGCGGCATCGGCAAGGCCGCGCGCGAAAAGATCCTCCGCGCGGTCGCTTCCGTTGGCCTCAACGGTTTCGAAAACCGCCCGATCGGCACACTCTCGGGCGGCCAGATGCAGCGCGTGCTGTTCGCGCGCGTGCTGCTCCAGGACGCGCGGCTGATCGTGCTGGACGAGCCCTTCAACGCCATCGACAGCAAGACCACGGTCGATCTGCTGGCGCTGGTGAAGCACTGGCACGGCGAGGGCCGCACCGTGCTCGCCGCGTTGCACGACATGGAGATGGTGCGTAACCATTTCAGCGAGACGCTGGTGCTGGCGCGCGGCCCCGTGGCGTGGGGACCGACGGCGGAGGTTCTGACGCCGGAAAACCTGATCGTCGCGATGCGCATGTGCGAAGCCTTCGACGACAGCGCCGCCGCCTGTTCGGCCGATGATGCCCGCTCGCGGGCGGCTTGATATCCGATGATCTATGACGCGCTGATCGGCCCGTTCACCGAATTCGAGTTCATGCGGCGCGCGCTTGCCGCCGTCATCGCGCTGTCGTTCGCGGGTGCGCCGATCGGCGTGTTCCTGATGCTGCGGCGGATGAGTCTGGTCGGCGACGCCATGGCGCATGCGATCCTGCCGGGCGCGGCGGTCGGCTTCCTGCTGTCAGGTCTCAACCTGTTCGCGATGACGGCCGGTGGCTTGATTGCGGGATTTGCCGTCGCGATCCTCGCAGGCCTCGTCGCGCGCTCGACCGGGCTGAAGGAGGATGCCTCGCTCGCGACCTTCTATTTGGCCTCGCTGGCGCTGGGCGTGACCATCGTCTCGATCAAGGGCACCAATATCGACCTGCTGCACGTGCTGTTCGGCAACATCCTCGCGATGGACGACCAGACGCTGCTGGTCGTCGCCTTCAACGCCACAGTGACGTTGTTGGTGCTCGCGGTGATCTACCGGCCGCTGGTGATCGAGAGCGTCGATCCGTTATTTCTGCGCACCGTCAGTCGTGCCGGCGGACCTGCGCATCTCGCCTTCCTCGCGCTCGTCGTCATCAATCTCGTCAATGGCTTTCAGGCGCTCGGTACCCTGCTGGCGGTCGGCCTGATGATCCTGCCGGCCGGCATCGCGCGGTTCTGGTCGCGCGATCTCACGGTGATGATCTGCATCGCGGTCGTCGCTGCCACCGTCTCCGGCTATGCTGGCCTCGTGCTGTCGTTTCAGACCCGCGTGCCGTCGGGCCCTGCGATCATTCTGGTGGCGAGCGCGCTCTACATGGTCTCCGTCCTGTTCGGCCGCGTCGGCGGTGTTGTCAGGCAACTATTTCCCGGCCGGCATCTGGAAGCGTGACAGCGATGCGCTTCCTTCTGCTCTTTGCGTTGCTGCTGATCGCCTCGCCGTTGCACGCCGCGGAGCGGCTCAATGTCGTCGCGAGCTTCTCGATCCTGGGCGATTTCGTTCGCAATGTCGGCGGCGACCGTATCAATCTGACGACTCTGGTCGGGGCCGACAGCGACGTGCACGTCTACACGCCGGCCCCCAGCGACGCGAAGCGGATCGCGGACGCAAAACTGGTCATCGTCAACGGGCTTGGCCTCGAGGGCTGGCTGCCGCGCCTCGTGCAATCCTCCGGAGCCAAGGCGCAGGTCGTGACTGCGAGCGCCGGCATCGCGCCGCTCAAGCTCGGCTCTGCCGCCGACCCGCATGGCTGGCAGTCCGTCCCCAATGCCAAAATCTACGTCACCGGCATCGCCGATGCGCTTGCCGCGGCCGACCCCGATGACGCGGAGTTCTTCCGCGCCCAGGCCAAGGCCTATCTGGAAAAGCTCGAAATGCTCGACCGCGAGGTCCGCGAGGCCCTTGCCAAGATCCCGCCGGAGCGGCGCAAGGTGATTTCGACCCATGACGCCTTCGGCTATTTCGCCGCCGAATACGGCGTCCAGTTCATCGCGCCCCTGGGCGTCTCCACGGAAACCGAGCCCAGTGCGCGGGACATCGCCACCATCATCAGCCAGATCAAGGCCCAAAAAATCCCGGCCGTGTTCCTGGAAAATATCAGTGACGACCGGCTGATCCGGCGGATCGCGGCGGAGACCGGCTCAAAAGTCGGCGGGACCCTGATTTCGGACGGTTTGACCGGCGAAAAGGGGCCTGGACCCACTTACATTGATATGGTCAGGCACAATATAAAGGCCCTGACCAGCGCGCTTGACCACTAGGGCAGGGGCCACCCGCCTCGCGTCGCGCGTAAAGCCCGAAGTCCGGAGTTGTTATGTCTGAAGCGACCTCCCAGAAAATTCCCGTGACCGTCCTGACCGGCTATCTCGGTGCCGGCAAGACCACGCTTTTGAACCGCATCCTGTCGGAAAACCACGGCAAGAAATACGCGGTCATCGTCAACGAATTCGGCGAGATCGGTATCGACAACGACCTCATCATCGGCGCCGATGAGGAAGTGTTCGAGATGAACAACGGCTGCATCTGCTGCACTGTGCGCGGCGACCTCGTGCGCATCCTGGACGGGTTGATGAAGCGCAAGGGCAAGTTCGACGCCATCATCGTCGAGACCACCGGCCTTGCCGATCCGGCCCCGGTCGCCCAGACCTTCTTCGTCGACGAGGACGTGCAGAAGAACGCGCGGCTCGATGCGGTCGTGACGGTTGCGGACGCCAAATGGCTGTCCGACCGTCTGAAGGACGCGCCCGAGGCCAAGAACCAGATCGCCTTTGCCGACGTCATCGTGCTGAACAAGACCGATCTCGTGACCAAGCCCGAGCTTGCCGAGGTCGAGGCCCGCATCCGCGGCATCAACCCCTATGCGAAGCTCCATCGCACCGAGCGCTGCTCGGTAGCTTTGGCCGACGTGCTTGATCGCGGTGCGTTCGACCTCGACCGCATCCTCGACATCGAGCCGGATTTCCTGAAGGCCGATGATCATGATCATGACCATGACCATGATCATCACGGGCATGACCATCACCACCATGATCACGGCCACGGCCTGAAGCATTATCACGACGAGGACATGCAGTCGCTCTCGCTCAAGTCCGACAAGCCGCTTGACCCGAACGTGTTCATGCCCTGGCTCCAGAACCTGGTGCAGGTGGAGGGTGGCAAGATCCTGCGCTCCAAGGGCATCCTCGCTTTCCATGACGATGACGACCGCTACGTCTTTCAGGGCGTCCACATGATGCTGGAGGGCAACCACCAGCGGAAGTGGAAGGACGGCGAGCCGCGCGAGAGCCGCCTCGTCTTCATCGGCCGCGAATTGCCCCAAGATCTCATTCGCCAGGGTTTTGAGAGCTGCATCGTCTCGTGATGAAAGAGTTCACGCCGGCCCCCGATTCCGCCTCGATCGTCTCCGTCACCGACCGCGTCAAGCCGGTTGCGCTCGGCATGGGCGTGACCGCGGTCCATTTCCTTGGCGACCGCGCCGCCTTCGTCGGCGGCGAGGAGAACGTCGCGTTCGTGGATGGCCAGGGCGAGATCAGCACGGTCGCCGTGCACAGCGGCGGCATTCTCTCGACCGCTTCCGACGGCAAGCGCCTCGTGATGGGCGGCGACGACGGCAAGGTTGTGTCGCTCGACGCCAAGGGCGCGGTGACGCTGCTTGCGACCGACCCGAAGCGGCGCTGGATCGATGCGGTGGCGCTGCATCCGGACGGTGCCTACGCCTGGTCGGCCGGCAAGACGGCTTTCGTCAAGAGCGGCAAGCAAGAAGAGAAGTCGATCGATGTGCCCTCGACCGTCGGCGGGCTTGCGTTCGCACCGAAGGGCCTGCGGCTCGCGATCGCCCATTACAACGGCGCGACGCTGTGGTTTCCCAACATGGCGGCGTCGGCCGAATTCCTGCCCTGGGCCGGTTCGCATCTCGGCGTCACCTTCAGCCCGGACAACAAATTTCTGGTCACCACGATGCATGAGTCGGCGCTGCACGGCTGGCGGCTCGCCGACAACAGGCACATGCGCATGACCGGCTATCCCGGACGCGTCCGCTCGATGTCGTGGAGCGCGGGCGGCAAGGCGCTGGCGACCTCGGGCGCCGACACCGTGATTCTGTGGCCGTTCGCCAGCAAGGACGGCCCGATGGGCAAGGAGCCTGCGATGCTCGCGCCGTTGCAGGCCCGCGTGTCGGTGGTTGCCTGTCACCCCAAGAACGACATCTTCGCCGCCGGCTACAGCGACGGCACCGTGCTGATGGTGCGGCTGGAGGACGGCGCGGAAATCCTGGTTCGCCGCAACGGCACCCCGCCCATGGCTGCGCTCGCCTGGAACGCCAAGGGGACTCTGCTGGCGTTCGCGGATGAAAATGGGGACGGCGGGCTTCTGGAGCTTTAAGCCGTCATCGTTCTGACCGTAGATGGGGCCATGCGGTTTCTCACGACCTTCCAGATTGCAGACTTTGCCGACACGCTGGTCAGCCTGTTCACGGCTTTCGTGCTGGGCACGCTGATCGGTGCCGAGCGGCAGTATCGCCAGCGCACTGCGGGCCTGCGCACCAATGTGCTGGTCGCGGTCGGCGCCGCCGCCTTCGTCGATCTCGCGATGCACCTGACCGGCGCTGACGGTGCGGTGCGGGTGATCTCCTACGTCGTCTCGGGCATCGGCTTCCTCGGCGCCGGCGTCATCATGAAGCAGGGGATGGATGTGCGCGGACTCAATACCGCGGCGACGCTGTGGGCTTCGGCCGCGGTCGGCTCCTGCGCTGGCGCCGACATGGTCGCGCAGGCCGCGGCGCTGACGGTGTTCGTGATTGCCGGCAACACCATGCTGCGTCCGCTGGTCAACGCCATCAACCGCATCCCGCTGAACGAAAAGGCCTCCGAGGCGACCTACTACTTCAAGCTCGCGGTCGCGGCCGACGTCTTACCCGACATGCGCGACCGCCTGGTCGAGAAACTCGAGGCCGCAAAATATCCGGTAGCCGACGTCCACGTGGTCGAGATCGGCGACGACATTCTGGAGATCGTCGCCAAGCTGGTCGCGACCGCGGTCGATCCGAACGAACTGAACATGGCGGCGACCGATCTCCAGCACTTGCCCGGCGTGCGGCATGCGACGTGGGAAGTCAGCACCACGGAGTAAGCGCGGCAATTTGGCTCGCGGGCGGCAGGTTCCCGCCTTTCCGGCAGCGGAACCGGGGTGGGGGCAAGTTCGTTGATACCGCGGACAAATGCGGTGATCGATATGACCGGCAATAGTGACAAGCGCAGACTGAAGTTCGACCTGATAATCGCGTGCTCGCTGTTCGCAGCAGGCGTCGTGGTGTCAGGCATGTCGCTGGCGCAAATCCGCGCCGAGATCCGCATGCAAACGGCGCAGGTGACGCAGCCACTCCAGGGCGCGCCGTCGGACGATCAGAACAAGCCTGCGGAAGCCAGGCCCGGCGGTAATCGGCCGACCACGCCGGCCCCGGAGCCCGCGCGCCCCGATCCGCAGACGCAAGGCGCGGCGGGCGCGGCTAAGCCAGCGTTGCCGCCGGCACCTGCCGAGAAGATCGCGCCGCCGATCAAAGAGAAATAGCGAACTCGTAGTTGCAGCGTCATGGCCGGGCTTGTCCGGACAAGCCCGGCCATGACGGCTGGGTTGTCACCGCACCAGAACATTCCGGAACTGCCAGGGATCGCTCGTATCGATGTCCTCCGGAAATAGTCCCGGACGATCCGTCAGCGGCGTCCAGTCGGTGTAGAAACCCTTTACCGGGCCGAGATACGGAATCTGGATCTCCAGCAGACGATCGAAATCCATCTCGTCGGCTTCGACGATGCCTTCGTTCGGGTTTTCCAGCGCCCACACCATGCCGCCGAGCACGGCGGAGGTCACTTGCAGGCCGGTGGCGTTCTGATACGGCGCAAGCTTGCGGGTCTCTTCGATGGAGAGCTGCGAGCCGTACCAGTAGGCATTGTTGTCATGGCCGAACAGCAGCACGCCGAGTTCGTCGATGCCGTCGACGATTTCGTTCTCATCGAGGATGTGGTGCTTTTCCTGCATCTTCGCTGCGCGGCCGAACATTTCATGCAGCGACAGCACGGCGTCGTCAGCCGGATGATAGGCGTAGTGGCAGGTCGGCCGATAGATTGCTGTGCCCGATCCGTCACGCACCGTGAAGTAATCGGAGATCGAGATCGACTCGTTGTGGGTGACGAGGAAGCCGTACTGCGCGCCGCGGGTGGGGCACCAGGTGCGCACGCGCGTGTTGGCGCCGGGCTGCATCAGATAGATGGCGGCGCCGCACCCGGCTTCGTGAGTGTGCGCGTTCTCGGGCATCCATTTTTCATGGGTGCCCCAGCCGAGTTCGGACGGCTGCACGCCTTCCGACAGGAAACCTTCCACCGACCAGGTGTTGACGAAGACATCAGGCTCTTTCGGCGTCTTGGAGCGCTGGGTGTCGCGTTCGGCGATGTGGATGCCCTTGATGCCAGCCTGCCGCATCAGATCCGCCCATTCGGCTTTGGTCTTCGGCTTGGGAGCATTAAGCTTCAGATCAGCGGCGACGTTGAGCAGCGCCTGCTTGACGAAAAAAGAGACCATGCCGGGATTGGCGCCACAGCAGGAGACCGCCGTCGTCGAGCCCGCGGGGCGCGCCTTCTTGGCGGCCAGCGTCGCTTCGCGAAGGGCGTAGTTGGAGCGCGCTTCCGGGCCCTTCGACGAATCGAAATAGAAGCCGAGCCAGGGCTCGTTGACGGTGTCGATGTAAAGAGCGCCAAGTTCGTTGCAGAGCTCCATGATGTCGGTGGAGCCGGTATCGACCGAAAGATTGACGCAAAAGCCCTGGCCGCCGCCTTCAGTGAGGAGCGGGGTCAGCAAGTCGCGATAATTGTCCTTGGTCACGCCCTGCTGGACGAACTTTACATTGTGCTTCTCGCAATGTGCTTTGCGGCCCTCGTCCTTGGGATCGATCACGGTGATGCGCGACTTGTCGTAATCGAGATGCCGCTCGATCATCGGCAACGTGCCTTTGCCGATGGAGCCGAAGCCGACCATGACGATAGGACCGGTAATCTTCGCGTAGATCTGCGAGGCGGGGCTCATGGGATGGTTTCTCCGGAAAGTACTGGCAGACAAAGGGTGAGGGATGGATCAGGCGCCGCGGCGCTTCGCGGTCACTTCGATCTCGACCTTCATCTCGGGCTTGTAGAGTGCCGAGACGACGAGAAGCGTTGCGGCCGGGCGAATATCGCCGAGGACTTCGCCGCAGACGGCGAAGTGTGCGTCTGCGTCCTTGATGTCGGTGATGTAGTAGGTCGCGCGGACGATGTCGGCCATCTCGAAGCCACCCTCCTTCAGGGCCGCTTCGATGGTCTTGAAGCAGTTGCGTGACTGGCTCGTGACATCGGCCGGCATTGTCATCGTGGTGTAGTCATACCCGGTGGTTCCCGCGACGAAGGCGAACTCGCCGTCGATCACGGCGCGGCTGTAGCCGGCGGTCTTCTCGAACGGGGAGCCGGTGGAAATCAGGCGACGGGACATCGGTTCAGCCTCGACTGAAAGGGGCGTTTCCGCGGGTTAAAGGGCGTTTCTCGGGCCCGCGCAACCCCAAAGGGACAGGCGTCAGCGCGGGCGTGGGTACGACCGCGGCTTGGGTCGTCGAAGACGGCAATCCCTTAAGCCGCGTGCGCCTGGAGAGCGCGAGCCGCCCGGCGTTTGGGCAAGGCCGCGCGGGTCGGGACGATCATCCCGGCAGCGCTGTCCAGCGCGCCCGTCGTGAATTCGATCGCCAGCAGGCGGTCGCGCTCGAACGGGCCGGGCAGCGACAGCTCGCCAGTCTTCGCGGGTGAGAAGCCGAAGCGGGCGTAATAAGGGGCATCGCCGAGCAGGATCACAGCGGCATGCCCGCGCGCCCGGGCGGCGGCCAGCGCTTGATGCATCAGCGCGGCGCCGATCCCGAGCTCGCGGCAGGCAGGGTCCACCGCCAGCGGTCCGAGGACCAGAGCGGGCCTGCCTCCAGCGCTGACGTGCCACAGCCGCACGGTTCCCACGAGCGTCCCTCCGCGCACTGCCGACAGGGCAAGCCCCGCGGCTGGTGCGCGTCCGTCGCGCAGGCGCTGGCAGGTGCGGCCATGGCGGTTCTCGCCAAAGCTGGCATCCAGCAGCGCTTCACGCATCGCAACGTCGGCAGCACGCTCGCTGCGGATCGCGAACGGAGCGGCTTTCGAAGAGAGGTCAACCTGTGTCTTCCGATGAGCAGTCATGGCGCGTCAGTCCCCGCTTGAAACGACGTGCGAAAAGCACGCCTATCCAAGACGTCGTCAGATCGAAATGTCAGGGAGGGAGCCGGCAAGCCGGCTCCCGGGTTCGTCAGGCCTCAGATCAGAGGCGGATCAGATGTGGCAAATCAGATGTGGTAGGTCTTCAGCGGCGGGATGCCGTTGAACGCCACCGCCGAGTAGGTCGACGTATAGGCCCCGGTGCCTTCGATCAGCAGCTTGTCGCCGATCTCGAGCGTGACGGGAAGCGGATACGGGTTCTTCTCGTACAGCACGTCGGCGCTGTCGCAGGTTGGCCCAGCGAGCACGCACGGCGTCATGTCCGCACCGTCATGCGGGGTGCGGATGGCGTAGCGAATCGACTCGTCCATGGTCTCGGCGAGACCGCCGAACTTGCCGATGTCGAGATAGACCCAGCGCACCTCGTCCTCGTCGCTCTTCTTCGAGATGAGCACGACCTCGGATTCGATGATGCCGGCGTTGCCCACCATGCCGCGGCCCGGCTCGATGATGGTCTCCGGAATCTGGTTGCCGAAGTGCTTGCGCAGCGCGCGGAAGATCGAGCGGCCGTAGGTGACCACCGGCGGCACGTCCTTCAGGTACTTGGTCGGGAAACCGCCGCCCATGTTGACCATGGTCAGGTTGATGCCGCGCTCGGCGCAGTCGCGGAACACCTGCGAGGCCATCGCCAGCGCACGGTCCCACGCCTTCACCTTGCGCTGCTGCGAGCCGACATGGAAGGAGATGCCGCACGGCTCCAGGCCCAGACGCTTGGCGACGTCGAGCACGTCGACGGCCATCTCCGGGTCGCAGCCGAACTTGCGCGACAGCGGCCATTCGGCGCCGGCGCAGTCATAGAGGATGCGGCAGAACACTTTCGCGCCGGGCGCGGCACGGCCGACCTTCTCGACCTCGGCGACGCAATCAACCGCGAACAGCCGAATGCCGAGCGCGAAGGCGCGCGCGATGTCGCGCTCCTTCTTGATCGTGTTGCCGAAGGAGATGCGGTCGGGCGTCGCACCGGCGGCCAGCGCCATCTCGATCTCGGCGACCGTCGCGGTGTCGAAGCAGGAGCCCATGGACGCCAGCAAAGCCAGCACTTCCGGCGCCGGGTTGGCCTTGACGGCATAGAACACGCGGCTGTCGGGCAGCGCCTTGGCAAAGGTCTGGTAATTGTCGCGCACGACTTCGAGGTCGACGACGAGGCACGGCTCGGTGTCGAGGCCATCCTTGCGGCGGTTGCGCAGGAATTCCTGGATACGATCGGTCATAGCACTCTCCCAAACGGCCCAGCGACGGGATCCGTTCAAAAAATGACGTCGGATAAGAGCGCTCCGGCCAGATCGCGCGATGGAGGCGCGACGAGCCAAAGACTCACATCAGACTGTGCTGCCGTGGATTGGTTGGGAAATGTTCCCGCCCGCACACCTGGCAATGAAGGACAAGCCTTTTCAGTAGCCCGCGCCGGCGTTGGAATGCCGGTAGAGACCAAAAAAGCCCGATCCGTCGTTGCTTTAAGTCGCGTCCCCCGTTGAGAGCGGGGTGCGCCGGTTCGCCTCCGGCTGCCAGTCACGGTTGCAAAAAGTGAAGTCACCTTCGACAAGGCATCTCTTTGAGAGAGATGCTGGACGCTCCGGGTTTGCTCAGGCCTCGCGACCTCCGCACTTCCGAAGAGCCCCTCGGCTTCTTCACCCCTTGGCGGCTGTCCGGCCTCTTGTCCGGATACCTACCGACTGACACACGACCACAGGCACGTGCGAAATTGGGCAATCCGCAAATAGGTGTTTTGACTCTGGTTCGCAAGAGATTTTTTAGGCTGAGAACAGATTTGCCTAACATCTGCTTGCGCAGTGTTGCGCGAGCAGCGCGAAAGATGAACGCGCGTTAAGTTTTCTGCGCGCGCGTGTCCCTCGCGCGCGTGAGAAGCGTCAGCTGCGCTTCGTGAAGGGCTCGACGCGCTGAGCCGCGCGGATGAAGGCGGTCATCACGAACACGCCGAGCGCGAACAGCGCGGCCTGAAGGATATGTGCGCCCTGGTCGCCGAGCCCGAACAGGATCGCGAGCGCCCATCCGCCGGCAAACGCCGCGCCGAACACCTCGGCGCCGATCAGGATGGCGGCGCTGATGACAGTGATGACGCTCGGCCAGACGATCCGACGGGAAGACGAGGAAGGCGCGTTCATGAGCTCAGGGGTCCCTAGGCTTGGAGGGCCGCAATCTCCTCGAAACGGCGGCCGGGAGCAAGGGCAAATGGCCCAAAAAAGCCCCATCGCGTGCTATAGCTGGCCGCAACAATTCGGGCTCGAAAATCGGGACGTGTGATGTCAGAACCCCGCCAAACTACGGACTCCGAGACCAACCCGCTGCTGAAGGCCTGGGTGACGCCGTTTGCGACCCCGCCTTTCGACGAGGTCAAGCCGGAGCACTTCCTCCCGGCCTTCGAGCAGGCCTTCGCCGATCACTCCGCGGAGATCGCGGCGATCACCAATGATCCGGCCGCAGCCGACTTCGCCAACACCGTCACGGCGCTGGAGCGCTCGGGCAAACTGCTCAGCAAGGTCGCTTCCGTCTTCTACGACCTCGTCTCGGCGCATTCCAATCCGGCCATCCTGGAGATCGACAAAGAGGTTTCCTTGCGGATGGCGCGGCACTGGAATCCGATCATGATGAACGCCGTGCTGTTTGGCCGCATCGCCCATCTGCACGAGAACCGCGCCAATCTCGGTCTGACACCGGAACAGCTCCGCCTGCTCGAGCGCACCTACACCCGCTTCCACCGCTCGGGCGCTGGCCTCTCCGAAGAGGCCAAGACGCGGATGGCGGAGATCAACGAGAGGCTCGCCCAGCTCGGCACCAGCTTCAGCCATCATCTGCTCGGCGACGAGCAGGAGTGGTTCATGGAGCTCGGCGAGGCCGACCGCCAGGGCCTGCCGGAGAGTTTTGTCGCCAGCGCCAAGGCTGCGGCAGAAGAACGTGGCATGGCCGGCAAGGCCATCGTCACCCTGTCGCGCTCCTCGGTCGAACAGTTCCTGAAGAGCTCGGCCCGACGTGACCTGCGCGAGAAGGTCTACAAGGCTTTCACCGCGCGGGGCGACAACGGCAATTCCAACGATAACAACGCGACCATCGTCGAGGTCCTGAAGCTGCGCGAGGAAAGCGCCAATCTGCTGGGCTATCCGACCTTCGCAGCCTACCGGCTCGAGGATTCCATGGCCAAGACGCCGGAAGCGGTGCGGGGCCTTCTGGAGCGGGTCTGGAAGCCGGCCAGGGCGCGCGCGCTTGCCGACCGCGACGACATGCAGGCGCTGATCACGGAAGAGGGCGGAAATTTCAAGCTCGCCTCCTGGGATTGGCGCTTCTACGCCGAAAAGCTGCGCCTTCGGCGGGCCAATTTCGACGACGCTGCGATCAAGCCGTATCTCGCGCTCGACCACATGATCGCCGCCGCCTTCGACTGCGCCACGCGCCTGTTCGGCATCACCTTCGCCGAGCGCAAGGACGTTCCGGTCTGGCACCCGGATGTCCGGGTCTGGGAGGTGAGGGGCAAGGACGGCAAGCACAAGGCGCTATTCTATGGCGACTACTTCGCCCGGACGTCGAAACGCTCCGGCGCCTGGATGACCTCGCTGCGCGATCAACAGAAGCTCGACGGCGAGGTCGCGCCACTGATCCTCAACATCTGCAACTTCTCCAAGGGCGCAGGCGGGGAACCCTCGCTGCTGTCGCCCGACGATGCCCGCACGCTGTTCCACGAGTTCGGCCACGCCCTGCACGGCATGCTCTCCAACGTGACCTATCCGTCGCTGTCGGGCACCTCCGTGTTCACCGACTTCGTCGAACTGCCGTCGCAGCTCTACGAGCACTGGCAGGAGCGGCCCGAGGTGCTGCAGCAATTCGCCCGCCACTACCAAACCGGCGAGCCGCTGCCGGACGATCTGCTGCAACGGTTCCTTGCCGCGCGAAAATTCAACCAGGGCTTTGCCACGGTCGAGTTCGTCTCCTCGGCGCTGGTCGATCTCGAATTCCATACCCAGCCGGCCTCCGCCGCGCAGGATGTCCGCGCCTTCGAAAAGAAGGAGCTGGAGAAGATCGGCATGCCCGAGGAGATCTCGCTGCGCCACCGGCCGACCCAGTTCGGTCACATCTTCACCGGCGATCATTATGCCGCGGGCTATTACAGCTACATGTGGTCGGAGGTGATGGACGCCGACGCCTTCGGTGCGTTCGAGGAGGCCGGCAACATCTTCGATCCTGAGGTCGCCAAGCGCCTGCACGACGACATCTACTCCTCGGGTGGATCGGTCGATCCTGAAGTTGCCTATGAGGCGTTCCGCGGCCGCCCGCCGGAGCCGGACGCGCTGCTGCGCCGCCGCGGTCTGCTCGACGACGCAAAGGTCGCCTGATGGGCATGCGTGCCCTGTTCGGACTGCTGCTCGCCATCGCCCTGTCGCTTGCGGCAGGAACGGCGAGCGCGCATCCGCATGTCTGGATTACGGCGACGAGCGAGCTGCTCTACGCTGAGGACGGCACCATCACCGGCGTCCGCCACTCCTGGACGTTTGACGACATGTTCTCGGCCTATGCGGTGCAAGGGCTCGAGAGCAAGACCAAGGGCGCCTATACGCGCGAGGAGCTCGGGCCGCTGGCGCAGACCAATGTCGAATCGCTGAAGGAATATGCCTACTTCACCTTTGCGCGAGCCGACGGCAAGAAGGAGCGATTCCAGGAGCCGGTCGACTACTTCCTCGACTACAAGGACACGGTCCTGACGCTGCACTTCACGCTGCCGCTGAAGAACCCGGTCAAGCCAAGGCAATTGGTGCTCGAAGTGTTCGACCGCTCCTTCTTCATCGACTTCCAGATGGCCAAGGACAATCCGGTCAAGCTGGTCGGCGCGCCCGCCGGTTGCCAGATGAAGCTTGATCGGCCCAGTGACGGCTCCGCCACCGCCCAGAAGCTCAACGAGCAGACCTTCATGAACGGCGAGAACTCGAATTTCGGCATGATGTTCGCCAACAAGATCACGGTGGATTGCCCTTGAAGCCGCAACTCTCCCCGCTCGCCCGCGGGCTGCTCGCCTGCGCCGCCATTGTGCTGGTCGTAAGCGTGGTCGATGCCGCGCTCCACGATCTCCTCGCGCAAAACCCGTTCGGCGCGCCGCGCACCACCCAGCCAGCAGCCCCCGAGGCCAACGGCGTCATCGGCTGGCTCCTGGCAAAACAGTCGGAATTCTATCGCCAGATGTCGGCGACCATCCGCGCCGCGAAGTCCGACGGCTCGGCGGTGTGGACGCTGCTCTTCATCTCGTTCGCCTATGGCATCTTCCACGCGGCCGGCCCCGGCCACGGCAAGGCGGTGATCGCCTCCTATCTCGTCGCCAATCGTGAGACCGCCCGGCGCGGCATCGTGCTGTCATTTGCCTCGGCGCTGATGCAGTCGCTGGTGGCGATCCTGATCGTCGGCGTCTCGGCCTGGGTGCTGAATGCGACCGCCAAGACCATGTGCAAGGCGGAAGGCGCGATCGAGATCGCAAGCTATGCCCTGATCGCGCTGTTCGGCCTGCGCCTGGTCTGGGTCAAGGGCCGCACTTTCATCCGTGCCCTCCAGGCAGTTCAGCCAGTGCCGGCGATCGCGGGCGTGCCGCATGACCACCATGATCACGGCCACCATCATCACGATGCGCATGATCATCGACCCCATGATCACAGTCACGACCACGCGCACGCCCATCATCACCACGAGCATGACCACGTCCATGACGAGCATTGCGGCCATTCCCACGGTCCCGCGCCGAGCGAGCTCGCCGGCCCCGGCGGCTGGGGACGCGGCTTCGGCGCGATCCTGACCGTCGGCATCCGCCCCTGTTCGGGCGCGATCCTGGTGCTGGTGTTCGCGCTGGCCCAAGGTCTGTTCTGGGCAGGCATCGCCGCGACCTTGCTGATGGGGCTCGGCACCGCGATCACGGTCGCCGCCATCGCGGTGGTCGCCGTCTCCGCCAAGGACATCGCCGCCCGCCTCAGCGCCGGGCGCGACGGCGGTGGTGCGCTGTTCATGCGCGGCATCGAATTCGCCGCCGCCGGCCTCGTGCTGCTGTTCGGCGCCGGCCTGTTGTTGGGTTACATCGCGGCTGAGCGGACGACGTGTTTTTGAGCAAGACTCTCGTGCCCCGGACGCAGCGCAGCGTCCCTTCGACGGTGCGCTGCAGAGTCGGGGCCCATGTCTCCGTAGGGTAGCGGGTGGCCTTCTGGGTCCCGGCTCTGCGGAGCAGCGCAAGCGCGCTGCACCGCGTCCGGGACACGGCGCGTCACACCGGCAGAAACCGCTTCAACACCGGCATGAAGAAGATCCCGAGATTGATCGCAAAGCCGATGCTCCAAAGGATGGAGCGCAGCGTCGGGCGGTTGCCGAGATAGGTCAGCACATAGGCGATCCGCACGATCAGGAACAGCGCCGCGAGCTCGTCGACCAGGCGCTGCGGCGAATCCCTGTATTCGGCGAGCAGCACTGCGAAAGCAAAGAACGGAAAGGTCTCGATGCCGTTCTGGTGCGCGCCGAGCGCGCGCTGCGCGATGGCGTCCTGATAGAAGGCGGGATCACGCGGCCGCGAATTGTCGAAGCTGCGAAATCTGATCCATTTGATCGAGCCGATCGTTAACAGATAGAGCAGCAATGCTCCAAAGACGCACCATTCCGCGAGCGTCATCTTTCCTCTCCCCGCTTGAGTGCGACCCTAGCGAAACAGGCCTCATCTTGACAAGTTCGGAGCAACGCGCGACCCAACGATACATGACGACAATTGCCCCCATCGCAGCCGCGAAGCAGGCCGTCCGGTCCGGTCTGCCGCGCGTCGGCGTGCTGCTGGTCAATCTCGGCACGCCTGATACGGCCGATGCGCCGGGTGTGAGGGTCTATCTCAAAGAGTTCCTTTCGGACGCCCGCGTCATCGAGGATCAGGGCTTGATTTGGCAGTTCGTGCTGAACGGCATCATCCTGCGCACCCGCCCCCGCGCCAAGGCGCGCGACTATCTCAAGATCTGGAACACCCAGAGGAACGAGTCGCCGCTCAAGACCATCACGCGCTCGCAGAGCGACAAGCTCGGAGCCATGCTGTCGGACCGCGACCACGTCACGGTGGAGTGGGCGATGCGCTACGGCAATCCCTCGATCAAGTCGGGCGTTGATGCGCTGATCGCGAAGGGCTGCGATCGCATCCTTGCCGTACCTCTCTATCCGCAATATTCCGCCGCGACATCGGCCACCGTCTGCGACGAGGTGTTTCGCGTGCTTGCGCGGCTGCGCGCGCAGCCGACGCTGCGGGTGACACCGCCTTACTATGAGGACGAAGCCTATATCGAGGCGCTCGCCACCTCGATCGAGACGCATCTGGCGAGCCTGCCGTTCAAGCCGGAGCTGATCGTCGCCTCATTCCACGGCATGCCGAAGGCCTACGTGGACAAGGGCGATCCTTATCAGGGCCAATGCGTGGCCACGACGGAGGCGCTGCGACGCCGGCTCGGCATGGACGAGACGAAACTGCTGCTGACGTTCCAGTCGCGCTTCGGATTCGACGAGTGGCTCCAGCCCTACACCGACAAGACCATGGAGCGTCTGGCGAAAGAGGGCGTGCGCCGGATCGCGGTCGTGACGCCCGGCTTTTCCGCCGACTGTCTGGAGACGCTGGAGGAGATCGCGCAGGAAAATGCCGAGATATTCAAGCACAATGGCGGCGAGCAGTTTTCCGCGATCCCCTGCCTCAACGACAGCGATCCCGGCATGGATGTGATCCGGACGCTGGTGCTGCGCGAGCTTCAGGGCTGGATCTGAGGAGCGCCCCATGAACCGCCGCGAGATTCTGGCGCTCCTTGGGATGACCGCAGCGCTGCCGGCTTCAGCGCTGGCGCAGCAGCCGAATGCGACGCGGCGGCTCGGCGTGCTCTCGGTCACTGCGGCCGACGATGGGATCGGGCAGACGCGAAGCGCCATCCTGGTCGAGGCGCTCGCCGGCCATGGCTGGAAGGAGCACGCCAGCCTCAAGATCGATTGGCGTAACGGCGGCGGCGACCGCGCGCGCATCGCGCAACTCGCCGACGAACTCGTGGCGCTCAAGCCCGACATCCTGCTTGCGGTCGGAACGCCCTCGGTGGAGGAGCTGCGCCGGCGCACCACGACGATCCCGATCGTGTTCGCCGTCGTCACCGATCCCGTCAGCCAGGGCTTCGTCCAGAATCTCGCCCATCCCGGCGGCAACGTCACCGGCTTCACCGATTACGACGGCCCGCTGGCCGGCAAATGGCTGGAGATGCTGACGCAGGTCACGCCAAAACTGTCCCGTGTCTTCGTCGTCTACAATCCCGCCACCGCGCCGTTCGCGCCGCTGATGCTGCGCACCATCGAGGACGCGGGCCGCGCGCTCCATGTGACGGTGGAGCCTGCGCCCGTGCACGACACCGCCTCGATCGCCGCGCTGGCCTCGCGAAAGGACGGCGGACTGCTGGTGCTGCCGGACTTCTTCACCATGGCCAACCGCGCGCACCTCCTGGCGGCGATCGGTGAAGCGGGCGTGCCGGCAGTGTTCTGGAGCCGCACCTTCGTCGACGAGGGCGGGCTGATGTCCTACAGCACCGACAGTGCCGAGCAGCTCCGCCGCGCCGCCTCCTACATCGACCGCATCCTGAAGGGTGCGCAAGCGGCCGACCTCCCGGTCCAGAATCCGACCAAGTTCGAGCTGGCGATCAACTTGAAGACGGCCAGGGCAATCGGCGTCACGCTTCCGCCAAGCCTGCTCGCAACCGCGAACGAGGTCATCGAATAGAATTCGGCTGCGACCGCTGGCATGGCTGGATTCGTTAACGTCCGCCGCTAGGTCTGCGCCTGCACGCTTTCAAGAGCGCCTCGCAAATACATAATCGCGGCCATTCCCTCTCCCTGCGTCTTGTGCAGAATCGCGCCAATGCCGACGTGAGTCGCGACCGCTGAACCGGTGGGGTCGCATTCCCGACCAATGACAGCGCGGGAAAGACCTTTTCCCGCCTCGGAGGAAATATGAGCGGTTTCGACATTTTCGCGATTGTTCTGGTTTTGCTCGTCATCGTCACGCTGGTTGCCGGCGTGAAAACGGTGCCGCAGGGCTATGACTGGACCATCGAGCGGTTCGGCAAATACACCCAGACGCTGAGCCCCGGGCTCAATCTGATCGTGCCCTATTTCGATCGCGTCGGGCGCAAGATCAACATGATGGAGCAGGTGATCTCGATACCTGAGCAGGAGGTGATCACCAAGGACAACGCCACGGTCACGGTCGACGGCGTCGCCTTCTTCCAGGTATTCGATGCCGCGAAGGCGAGCTACGAAGTCTCCAATCTGGAGCAGGCGATCATCGTGCTGACCATGACCAATATCCGTTCGGTGATGGGCTCCATGGATCTCGACCAGGTGCTGTCGCATCGCGATGAGATCAACGAGCGCCTGCTGCGCGTCGTCGACGCCGCGGTCTCGCCGTGGGGTCTCAAGGTCAACCGCATCGAGATCAAGGACATCGTGCCGCCCGCCGATCTCGTCGAGGCGATGGGCCGGCAGATGAAGGCCGAGCGCGTCAAACGCGCCGATATTCTCGCGGCCGAAGGCCAGCGCCAGTCCGAGATCTTGCGTGCAGAGGGCGCCAAGCAGGGCCAGATTCTCCAGGCCGAAGGCCGCAAGGAAGCTGCATTCCGCGACGCCGAGGCCCGCGAACGTTCCGCGGAGGCCGAGGCCAAGGCGACGCTTGTGGTATCGGAAGCCATTGCCAAGGGTGATATCTCCGCGTTGAACTATTTTATCGCGGACAAGTATATCAAGGCGTTCGGGCAGCTGGCCGACTCGCCGAACCAGAAGATCATCATGCTTCCGGTCGAAGCGATGAGCATGCTGGGTTCGCTCGCCGGCATCGGCGAGATTGCGAAGGCGACGTTCGGCGAAAGTGCGGCGTCCGCGGCCGCTGCCGCTCGCCGCGGCGGTTCGGTGCCGTCGTCCAGCCCCACGCCGCCGGCGGTGCCGCCACGGCAGGGATAGTCACAGCGCACCCCCGGAAGCGGACACCGGTTTTCCGATAAGGGCATGCGTCTAAAATAAAGAGGTCGTGTCATGACCGACATGTTCGTATCGCTCGGCACCTGGAACTGGCTGATCTTCGGCTTCATCCTGATGGTGCTGGAGGTGCTGGCGCCGGGGATCTTCCTGTTCTGGCTCGGGCTCGCCGCGATTTTGGTCGGCCTGATCTCGTTCGCGATTGTCGTGTCCTGGCAGATCCAGCTCGTGATGTTCGCTGCGTTCGCCGCCGCCGCCGTGCCGGTGTGGCGCCGGCTCGCGCGGCCGAGGGCGGATGCGAGTGCCAGCCCCTTCCTCAACAAGCGCGCGGACGCGCTCCTGGGCCGCGAGTTCACGCTGGAGAAGCCGATCATCGACGGCAACGGCACCATGCGTATCGGCGACACGGTGTGGCGCGTCGCCGGCCCGGATACGCCGGCGGGGACACGTGTGAAGGTGGTGCAGGTGGACGGTGCGAATCTGACGGTGGCGGCGACGTAGCTGTTGTCTCCCCGTCATTGCGAGCGAAGCGAAGCAATCCAGCCTGTCTCCGCGGAAAGATTCTGGATTGCTTCGCTCCGCTCGCAATGACGAGTTTGTCAGGACCGCGTCGCCAGACTTAGGCGCCTCTCTTGCTGCGCCACCGCTCCGCAAACCTGTGCAGCGGTATGAACGTCTCGCACAGCTCCCGCCCCAGCGCCGTCAGCCCATAACCTCCACCTTCGCCCAACTCCACGAACCCGGCCTCGCGCAGCTCGCTCAGCCGCGCTTGAAGCACGGTCGGCGAGGCCTCGTCGCAGGCAGTGCGCAAGCCGCGCGAGGTGAGGGGGGCTTCGCGTAATTCCCACAGGATACGCAGGCTCCAGCGTCGCCCCAGGAGGTCGAGCAGCGCCATGACCGGTCGACCCGTGCGCGAACCACGGACGCTACGCGATCTGGAAGCGGACTGTTTCGCCATCGTCGCCCTCTTGCGTATTGCTACAAATAATGTAGCGTGATGCTACAGTAAATGTAGCAAGGGAGGCAGCCGATGTCCCAGGCCCCGCCGCGCATTGCGCCGCTCACCCCGCCTTATCCCCCGGAGATCCAGGCGCAGTTCGACCGCATCATGCGCGGCGCGCCGCCGCTGCGGCTGTTCCGGGTGATGGCGGGCCACACCCGCGCCTGGGACAAGTTCCGCGCCGGCGGCCTGCTCGATCCTGGCCCGCTGTCCCTGCGCCAGCGCGAGATCGTCATCGACCGCACCTGCGCGCTGAACAAATGCGAATATGAATGGGGCGTGCATGTCGTGATCTTCGCCGGGCCGGCGGGGCTCAGCGAGGCGGAGGTGCGTGCGACCGTGCAGGGCGACGCGACGTCGTCGTGCTGGCCGCCGGCCGAACAGGCGATGATCGCCGCCGTCGATGCGCTGCATCACCGCGCGACGTTCGACGATGCCGAGTTCGCCGCGCTCTCGGCGCATTACGACGAGGCGCAGATCCTGGAGATCATGCTGCTGTGTGGCTTCTACCGCACGGTGTCGTATCTGGCGAACGGACTAAAGCTGCCGCTGGAGGAGACGGCGGCAAGATTCCCCGCTTAGGTCTAACCACCCGCTGTGCTCGTAATGACGGAGGAGAGAGCGCGCGCCCTACGCCACGCCCGCGCGCAACAGATCGTGCAGATGCACGATGCCCACCACCTTGTCCGCCTCGGTCACGACCAGCGTCGTGATCTTGCGGGTGTTGAGCACCTCGATCATCTCGGTGGCGAGCATCGAGGGCGGCACGGTTTTCGGCTGCCTGGTCATGACGTCGTCGACCGACGCCGTCAGCAGGTCGGGCCGCATGTGGCGGCGCAGATCGCCGTCGGTGATGATGCCGGCAACCCCGCCGACATCATCGACGATGCAGACGCAGCCGAGGCCCTTGGCCGACATCTCCATTACTGCGTCCGACATCTTGGTGCCGAGCGGCTTGACCGGAATCTCCGCGCCGGTGCGCATGTAGTCGCGGACGAATTTCAGCATCGCGCCTAACTTGCCGCCGGGATGGAAATGCGCGAATTCCAGCGCGGTGAAGCCGCGGCCTTCGAGCAGCGCGATCGCGATGGCATCGCCGATCGCGACCTGCATCATGGTCGAGGTGGTCGGCGCCAGATTGTGCGGGCAAGCCTCGCGCGCCTTCGGCAGCTCAAGCACGATGTCGGCTGCTTGTCCAAGCGAGGACGCGGCGTTCGACGTCACCGCGATCATCGGGATCGCGAACCGCGCGGAATAGTTCACGAGGGTCTTCATCTCCGGCTGCTCGCCGGACCAGGACAGCGCCATGATGACGTCGTCGGTGGTGATCATGCCGAGGTCGCCATGGGCGGCTTCGGCGGTGTGCACGAAGAAGGCGGGCGTGCCTGTCGAAGCCAGCGTCGCCGCGATCTTGCGGCCCATATGGCCCGATTTGCCGAGCCCGGTGACGATGACGCGGCCCTTCGCGTTGCGGATCAGATCGACCGCCTTGGCGAAACTCGCGCCAAGCGGGCCGCGCAGGGCGGCGGCGAGTGCGTTGATACCGCCGCTCTCGGTTTCCAGCGTGCGGAGTGCGGATTCGACGCTGTCGGGAATGGGGCCGGATGATTGGGTCATCAGCGGTTTCGAACTCGGCATGTTCTGGTCCAGGGAGGAGGGGCGGTTCGCCCGTTGGCTCCTGCTTAGCACGCCATGGCCTTCGAGGCGACGAGGACGCCCCAGCCCTCAACCGGTCGTTAACCATAATTGTTTTAACTCCATTAACGATGGTGCCCGCCAGCCGGCGGAGGCTATCGCGAAAGTGTTTGATTTCGTTGGGGTTCTTCCATCGTGGGGTCGTCTCCAGGCACGAGCCGGAGCAAACGCGCGCATTTCCTGCGCGCCGCTTTGCCGTGTCTCGCGCTGACGGCCCTCGGAAGCGCACCGGCAGGCGCCCAGAGCCTCACCCCCGACCTGTTCAGCCCCAACCGCGGTGGCTTCGCCTCACCCGACACGCTGCCGACCCGCCGTACCGCGGGCGTGCCGCAGGCACCCTTGGATGCGCTGCCGGCGCTCCCAGATCCCAATGCCGATTTGCGCAAGCGCCAGCAGGCGCCGGCGCGCGCGGGCCAAAACCCGACCAATCAGGTGCCGACCTACGGCCTGCCCGCTGCCAATGGCGCCAGCGCCTCCGGATACGATTCGCTCAACCGCAAGCGGCTGCAGCCAAAGCTCTATCCCGGACAGCCAAAGCCGAAACGCCCGGTCGGTCCCGGCTCGCCGGTGCCGCCGGCAACGCCGGATCGAACGCTCGGGCCGCCGCGCATCGCGCCGCCACCCTCCGAGACCGCGCACAAGACGCCGGTGCCGCCGGCGCTGGCCGGCAACGTGCCCGGCCAGCCGCTGCGCCGCCGCCTCAAGCTCGACGAGGATTCGTTCGGCGCCGTCGGCGACTATGCCGGCAGCTTCCTGATCAAGGGTGGGCTCGAGCTCTCCGCCGGCTACGACACCAATCCGGCGCGTTTGAACAAGCCTGTCGGCTCGCCGGCTTATGTCGTCGCGCCCGACCTTCTCGTGGTGTCCGACTGGGAGCGCCACGCGCTGGTCGCCGATTTGCGCGGCTCGTTCTCAGGCTACACCAACAACATGCCGGCGACGATCGACGGCTTTGCCTCGCCCTCGCCGGTCGAGGTTGACCGCCCCGACTTTACCGGCCATGTCGACGGCCGCATCGACGTCAATCGCGATCTCAAGCTGACCACGCAGCTCCGCCTGCGGCTCGCCA
Organism: Bradyrhizobium sp. 132; assembly: GCF_023074185.1. GTDB lineage: Bacteria > Pseudomonadota > Alphaproteobacteria > Rhizobiales > Xanthobacteraceae > Bradyrhizobium. The sequence goes on from NZ_JADPKY010000024.1 coordinate 73,110, forward strand.
CCGACAATCCCGGCAGCCCGAATGTGCAGGCCGGCCTGCAAAAATATCCTGTTTACGCCACCTACGGCACGACCGTCGGCTTCGACCAGACCTTTAATCGCTTCCAGGTCGCTGCCGGCGCCGCCGTCGATCGCACCGCCTACACCAATTCCAAGCTGACCGATGGCTCGACCTTCAGCAACGATGATCGTGACTTCAACCAGTATGGCGGCGTGGGGCGCTTTTCCTACGAGCTGAAGCCGGGCCTGAAGCCGTTCGTCGAAATCCAGGGCGACACCCGCGTCCACGACCAGCCCGCGGACCGCAACGGCTACTTCCGCGATTCGAACGGCGGGTACGCCAAGGTCGGCTCGTCCTTCGAGTTCTCGCGCATCCTCACGGGCGAGGTCTCGGTCGGCTATTCCGCGCGCAACTATGTCGATCCGCGGCTGAGCCAGCTCGCGGGCTTCCTCACCTCGGGCTCGCTGATCTGGAACGCGAGCGGCCTGACCACGGTGAAATTCGCCACCGACACGCAGATCGCGGAGACCACCGTGCCCGGCTCATCCGGCGTGCTGGTGCACACCTACGCCGCCGAAGTCGATCACGATTTCCGCCGTTGGCTTACGGCAGTGGGCAAGTTCACCTACGGCACCTACGACTACCAGGGCCAGAATCGCAACGACAAGACCTACTCGCTCGAAGGCAATCTGATCTACAAGCTCAACCGCAACATCTGGATCAAGGGCACGCTGCGCCACGACATCCTGGACTCGAACCAGGCGGGATCTAGCTCGCAGGGGACGGTGATGATGGTGGGGGTGAGGTTGCAGAATTGAGCCGGTCGTAGTTCGATTCGCCTCGCCATTGCTTGATCACCCCAATAGTCCTTCCTTTAAGAAAGAGCTGCAGTGGCTGGCTGACATTGCGCTGGACATCCGCGGGAAAAAGTGGCTCAGATGCAATCAAAAATTGCATTAGGGGCTTTTCAAAAATGGACGTTCATAAGTCATCTCTGCTTTCCGTGTTTGATGCGAAGCAAAGACTGGAGGTTCCACTCTTTCAGAGGCAATACGTTTGGGATGAGGAACAGCAGTGGCTCCCTCTTTGGGAGGATATTGAACGAAAGTTCAGCGATGCTCTTAGCGGCAGGCTCGATGCGCCTCATCACTTCCTGGGAGCCATGGTACTAGATCAAAAGCAGACTCCCACGGGCCATGTCGTAGTACGTCAAGTGATCGATGGCCAGCAACGCTTGACAACGTTACAAATCTTCCTTGCGGCTTATCGAGACTTTTGCAAACAAGAGAACTGTAAGTCACTCGCTGATGAGTGTGACAAGTTTCTATTTAACGCAGGGATGATGGCTGATCCCGAAGTCGACAAATTTAAGGTGTGGCCAACACAGCTAGATCGCGCGCAATTTGGAAATGTTATAGCGTCTGGTTCACGAGAGGAGTTGCTTAAGCGTTATCCATTGGTTCGGCGGCCTTACGCGCGAAAGCCTGAGCCCCGTCCTAGAATGGTAGAGGCCTATCTCTTCTTTTTTGAGCAGTTGAAGCAATTCTTCCTCGGCAGCGAAGGTGAAAGTCCCGCCGGCGCAGAGTTCGAGCTGGCCACTAGAGTCGACGAGTGCTTTCAAGCACTACGAAATGCGTTGATGGTCGTCGTGATCGATTTGCAAAAGGACGACGATCCACAGGTCATATTTGAGACACTTAACGCTCGCGGCGCGCCGCTTCTCCCCGCGGACTTGTTGAAGAATTACATTTTTTTTCGGGCAAGCCGCGCTGGTCTCGATGTTGAGGCAAGCTATGAGAAGTATTGGGCTCGGTTTGACGACGAGTTTTGGCGACAGGAGGTTAAACAAGGTCGACTTGTGCGTCCTCGTAGTGACCTGTTCATGCAACACTTCCTAGCAAGCCACCAAGGACGCGATATCCCGATCAAGCATCTATTCGTCGAGTATCGTCACTGGCTAGAGATGACTAAGCCGTTTTCAAATGTTAGCGAGGAACTGGCGGCGCTTGCGAACCAGGGTGATGCTTTTCGGAGGATAATTGCTCCAGAAAAAGACGATATCATTTATCGCCTTTGTATGTTTCTTGAGGCCTACGACATAAGAACAGCATACCCCCTCCTCCTGGCTCTGCTAGATGCACAGCTAAATGCTTCTAGCTGGACGGCTATTTCTACTATTCTTGAATCATACCTTCTCCGAAGGTCTGTATGCAATCTGAACACAAAAAACTATAACCGGATCTTCTTAGCGCTCACGCGAAGCCTGAGAAGAGATGGCTTCGAGCCGGATCGCTTGCGGTCACTCTTGTTGGAACAAGGTGGAGAGTCCAGCGTATGGCCAGACGATGCGATGTTCCGAAATTCGTGGCTCAACGACGCTCAATATGGACCTTTGAACAACCCGAAGTTGGTGCACATCCTTGTTCGTCTAAATGAAACGCTTATGTCGCCTAAAGCTGAAAAGATTTCAATTGATGAAAAGCTAACCATTGAGCACATCATGCCTCAGAGCTGGATCAGCAATTGGCCTCTTCCCGATGGATCGACGGGGCTCGATTATGCTGGATTGCAATTGGCCAATGGCGATTCTCGGGCGATTGCGACCGTTAAAAGAATGGGCGCGATTCAGACACTCGGCAATTTGACGGTTCTGACAACCGCACTAAATTCAGCTCAGTCGAACCTTCCTTGGAAGCAAAAGCGTCCAGAGATCAAAAGGCACTCGCTGCTTCCTATCAATCAGATGCTCGACGATTTTCCAACTTGGGATGAGGCAGCTATTGAAGAGAGAGGGAGGCTCCTCTTTGATCGCGCTCTGAGGTTGTGGAAGCGGTAAGCGTTGTGATGTGTAGTCGTCGTAGTCTCCACGACTGCGACGATGGGTTTACCGCGGCAGATCCGTCTTCCCCATCAAAAACGTGTCGATCGACCTTGCGCACAGCCGCCCCTCGCGGATCGCCCAGACCACCAGCGACTGACCCCGCCGCATGTCGCCGGCCGAAAACACGTTCGGGCGCGAGGTCTGGTAGTCGAGCGTGTTGGCCTTGACGTTGCCGCGCGGGTCGAGCTCGACTGCGAGCTGCTTGAGCAGGCCCTCGTGCACGGGATGGACGAAGCCCATCGCGAGCAGGACGAGGTCGGCGTCGAGCTCAAATTCGGTACCGGCGATCGGCTTGAACTTGTCGTCGACGCGGACGCAGTGCAGCTTCTTGACTTGGCCGTTCTCGCCGGAAAACTTCTGCGTCAGCACGGCGAATTCGCGGGCCGCGCCTTCGGCCTGGCTCGAGGACGTCCGCATCTTCAGCGGCCAGTTCGGCCAGGTCAGGCCCTTGTTCTCGTGCTCGGGCGGAGCGGGCATGATCTCGAGCTGGGTCACCGAGAGCGCGCCCTGGCGCAGCGAGGTGCCGATGCAGTCGGATCCGGTGTCGCCGCCGCCGATGACGACGACGTGCTTGCCGCCAGCGAGGATCTCGCTGACGCCGTTGAGCGGCTCGCTGGAGACGCGGCGATTTTGTTGCGGCAGGAAATCCATCGCGTAGTGGACGCCCGAAAACTCGCGGCCGGGGATGGGCAGGTCGCGCGGAGCTTCCGCGCCGCCGGTCAGCGCCACAGCATCGTACTCGTTGAGCATCTCGCGCGGATCGATATTGCCGTCGATGCCGACATGGCTGTTGTAGTGGAAGGTGACGCCTTCCCCCTCCATCTGCGTGACGCGGCGGTCGATGACGTTCTTTTCCATCTTGAAATCAGGAATGCCATAGCGCAGCAGGCCACCGGCCTTGGCGAACTTCTCGAACAAATGCACGTCGTGACCTGCGCGCGCGAGCTGCTGCGCGCAGGCCATGCCGGCCGGGCCGGAACCGATCACCGCGACCTTCTTGCCGGTCTTGACCGCCGCGATCTCCGGCTTCAGCCAGCCATTGTCCCAGGCGCGGTCGACGATCGCGCATTCGATGGTCTTGATGGTGACGGGGTTGTCGTCGATGTTGAGCGTGCAGGAGGCCTCACACGGCGCCGGGCAGATGCGTCCGGTGAACTCCGGGAAATTGTTGGTCGAGTGCAGATTGCGCGAGGCCTCTTCCCAGTTGCCTTGGTAGACGAGGTCGTTCCAGTCCGGGATCTGGTTGTTGACCGGGCAGCCCGGCGTTCCCGGCGCGACCGAGCCGGTGCCGTGGCAATAGGGAATGCCGCAATTCATGCAGCGCGCGGCCTGGTCGCGCGTTTCCTTCTCGGTCAAGGGAACGACGAACTCGCCAAAATGCTTCACGCGCTCGGCGACCGGGGTGTACTTGCGGTCGTGCCGTTCGATTTCGAGAAAACCCGTGATCTTGCCCATTAAACCCGAAGTCCCTGCCGCTTAAATTCGTTTTGTTCTCTCACCCCTCATCCTGAGGAGCGGCGCACTTGGCGCCGCGTCTCGAAGGATGAAGGCCCCGCTGATGGTCTCATGGTTCGAGACGCGCTTCGCGCTCCTCACCATGAGGCTTTCTTAGCTACGCCCCGATCGCGATTTTCGGCTCGGCGTCCGCGTTGGCGGCCATTTCGCGCAGCGCGCGCCGGTACTCCACCGGCATCACCTTGCGGAATTTGGGCAGCCAGTCCTTCCAGTTGGCCAGGATGTCGGCGGCGCGCTTGGAGCCGGTCGCTTTCGCATGACGCGTGATCAGGACGTGCAGCCGCTCGACGTCGGAGGCGAGCAGGTTCTTGAACACGTCGACCCGGCCGTGCGCCTCGAGGTCACCCGAGTGGTTATAGGTGCCGGCGTTGATCAGCTCTTCCGACAGCACCGGCTCGAGCTCGACCATCGCCATGTTGCAGAGCTTGTCGAAGTCGCCGCTCTCGTCGAGCACATAGGCGATGCCGCCGGACATGCCGGCCGCGAAGTTGCGCCCGGTCTTGCCGAGCACGACGACGATGCCGCCGGTCATATATTCGCAGCAATGATCGCCGGCGCCTTCGACCACAGCGACCGCGCCGGAGTTGCGCACGGCAAAGCGTTCGCCGGCGACACCGCGGAAGTAGCACTCGCCATCGGTCGCGCCGTACATCACGGTGTTGCCGACGATGATACTCTCTTCCGGCACGATGGCGCTGTTGGCCGGCGGCTTGACGATGATCCTGCCGCCCGAGAGGCCCTTGCCGACATAGTCGTTGGCTTCACCCTCGAGCTCGAAGGTGACGCCATGCGCGAGCCAGGCGCCGAAGGCCTGGCCGGCGGTGCCCTTGAGGCTGACATGGATGGTGTCATGCGGCAGGCCGGCATTGCCGTAGATCTTGGCGACCATACCGGACAGCATCGCGCCGGCGGAACGGTTGGTGCTGTTGATCCCGGCCTCGATCTTCACCGGCGCGCCGCGGTCGAGCGCAGGCGTTGCCTTCTCGATCAGCGTGCGGTCGAGCACGGCTTCCAGATGATGGTTCTGGCGCTCGGAGTGATAGACCTTCTGGCCCTTCTCTTCCTTCTGCTTGACGAACAGCTTCGAAAAATCGAGCCCCTTGGCCTTCCAGTGCGCAACCAGCCTGGTCTGGTCGAGCAGCTGCACCTGGCCGATCATCTCGTTGAAGGTACGGAAGCCGAGCGAGGCCATGATCTCGCGAACTTCCTCGGCGACGAAGAAGAAGTAGTTGATCACATGCTCGGGCTGGCCGGTGAAGCGCTTGCGCAGGACAGGGTCCTGGGTCGCGACGCCGACCGGGCAGGTGTTGAGATGGCACTTGCGCATCATGATGCAGCCTGCCGCGATCAAAGGCGCAGTGGCGAAGCCGAACTCGTCGGCGCCGAGCAGCGCGCCGATGACGACGTCACGGCCGGTGCGGAAGCCGCCGTCGACCTGGACCACGATGCGGCTGCGCAGCCGCTCGCGCACCAGCGTCTGGTGGGTTTCAGCGAGACCGATCTCCCACGGCGAGCCGGCGTGCTTGATCGAGGTCAGCGGCGAAGCGCCGGTGCCACCCTCGAAGCCCGCGATGGTGACGTGGTCGGCGCGCGCCTTGGCGACGCCCGCGGCCACCGTGCCGACGCCGATCTCCGAGACGAGCTTGACCGAGACGTCGCCCGTGGGGTTGACGTTCTTGAGGTCGTAGATGAGCTGCGCCAGATCCTCGATCGAGTAGATGTCGTGGTGCGGCGGCGGCGAGATCAGGCCGACGCCCGGCGTCGAGTGGCGAACCTTGGCGATGGTCGCGTCGACCTTGTGGCCGGGCAGCTGTCCGCCTTCGCCGGGCTTGGCACCCTGCGCCATCTTGATCTGCATCATGTCGGAGTTGACGAGATACTCCGTGGTAACGCCGAAACGGCCCGAGGCGACCTGCTTGATCGCAGAGCGCATGCTGTCGCCGTTCGGCATCGGCTTGAAGCGGTCGGCTTCCTCGCCGCCTTCGCCGGTGTTCGACTTGCCGCCGATCCGGTTCATGGCAATCGCCAGCGTGGTGTGCGCCTCGCGCGAGATCGAGCCGAAGCTCATCGCGCCGGTGGCGAAACGCTTGACGATGTCCTTGGCCGACTCGACCTGGTCGAGGGCGACAGGCTTGCGCTTCTCTTCGTCCGCGTTCTTGATCCGGAACAGGCCGCGCAGCGTCAACAGGCGCTCCGACTGCTCGTTGAGGATTTTTGCGAAGGCACGGTAGCGGTCCAGCGAATTGCCGCGCGCGGCGTGCTGGAGCAGCCCGACCGACTCGGCGGTCCAGGCATGGTCCTCACCACGGCTGCGATAGGCATATTCGCCGCCGACGTCGAGCGCGGTCTTGTAGACCAGAGCATCGCCGAACGCGTCGGCATGGCGGCGCACCGCCTCTTCCGCGATCTCGGCGAGACCGACGCCCTCGACGCGGGTGTGCGTACCGGCGAAGAATTTTCCGACGAATTCCGCCTTCAGGCCGATGGCGTCGAAGATCTGCGCGCCGCAATAGGACTGGTAGGTCGAGATGCCCATCTTGGACATCACCTTGAGCAGGCCCTTGCCGATCGACTTGATGTAGCGCTTGACGATCTCGTAGTCGTCGAGCGAGCCGGGCAGGCGGTCCTTCATCGCGATGATGGTTTCGAACGCCAGATACGGATTGATCGCTTCCGCGCCGTAACCCGCGAGACAAGCGAAGTGATGCACTTCGCGCGGTTCGCCGGATTCGACGACGAGGCCGACTGAGGTGCGCAGACCCGTGCGGATCAGATGATGATGCACGGACGCACAAGCCAGCAGCGACGGGATCGGCACGCGGTCGGTGCCGACCATGCGGTCGGACAGGATGATGATGTTGACGCCCTCGCGCACCGCGCTTTCGGCGCGCGCGCAGAGCTCGTCCAGCACCTGGTCCATGCCGGCCGCGCCGAGGCCGGCGTGGAAGGTGGTGTCCAGCGTGCGCGACTTGAAGTGCGAGTCGGCCACGTCAGAGATCGAGCGGATCTTTTCGAGGTCCGCGTCGGTCAGGATCGGCTGGCGCGCCTCGAGGCGCTTGGTGGTGGCAAGGCCTTGCAGGTCGAACAGGTTCGGCCGCGGTCCGATGATGGAGACGAGGCTCATCACCAGCTCCTCGCGGATCGGATCGATCGGCGGGTTGGTGACCTGCGCAAAGTTCTGCTTGAAGTAGGTGAACAGCGGCTTGGCCTTGTCCGACAGCGCCGAGATCGGCGTGTCGTTGCCCATCGAGCCCGCGGCTTCCTCGCCAATCGAGGCCATCGGCGTCATCAGGATGGTGATGTCTTCCTGGCTGTAGCCAAACGCCTGCTGGCGATCGAGCAGCGACAGGTTGGAGCGCACGCCGGTGGTCGGCGCCTTCGGCAGCTCTTCCAGCACGATCTGGGTCCGCTCCAGCCACTCCGTGTAGGGATGGCTCCTCGCGAGCTCGGCCTTGATCTCGTCGTCGGGGATGAGGCGGCCCTGCTCGAGGTCGACCAGCAGCATCTTGCCGGGCTGCAAGCGCCACTTGGTGATGATCTGGTCCTCGGGAATCGTCAGCACGCCCATCTCGGACGCCATCACGATGCGGTCGTCCTTGGTGACGAGATAGCGCGCTGGCCGCAGGCCGTTGCGGTCGAGCGTGGCGCCGATCTGGCGGCCGTCGGTAAAGGCGATCGCGGCGGGGCCGTCCCACGGCTCCATCAGGGCTGCATGGTATTCGTAGAAGGCGCGGCGCTTCTCGTCCATCAAGGGATTGCCGGCCCACGCCTCCGGAATCATCATCATGACGGCGTGCGGCAGCGAGTAGCCGCCCTGCACCAGGAATTCGAGTGCGTTGTCGAAGCAGGCGGTGTCCGACTGGCCTTCGTAGGAGATCGGCCAGAGCCGGTTGATGTCCTTGCCGTACAGCTCGGAGCTCACCGAAGCCTGGCGCGCTGCCATCCAGTTGGTGTTGCCGCGCAGCGTGTTGATCTCGCCGTTATGCGCGATCATGCGGTAGGGATGTGCCAGCGACCAGGCCGGGAAAGTGTTGGTCGAGAAACGCTGGTGAACGAGTGCGAGCGCGCTCTCGAAATCCTTTTCGTGCAGATCGGGATAATACTTGCCGAGCTGGTCGGCGAGGAACATGCCCTTGTAGATCACGGTGCGGCACGACATCGAGCAGGGATAATAGCCGGCGAGGCCGCGGTCGCGGCGCTGGTAGATCGCCTGCGAGATCGACTTGCGCAGGATGTAGAGCCGGCGTTCGAAATCGTCCTCGGTTTTGGCGGTGCCGTTGCGGCCGATGAACACCTGCATGCAGGCGGGCTCGGTCGGCTTCACGGTGACGCCGAGCGAGGAGTTGTCGGTCGGCACGTCGCGCCAGCCGAGCAGCGTCAGGCCCTCTTCCTTGATCTGGTCGGCAATGATGCTCTTGATGACGTTGCGCCAGGCGGTGTCGCGCGGCATGAACAGCGCGCCGATGGCGTATTCGCCCGGATTGGGCAGCGCGAAGCCCAGCTCCTTGGCCTTGCGAGTGAAGAAGGCGTGCGGAATCTGCACCAGAATGCCGGCGCCGTCACCGGCGCGCGGATCGGCGCCGACGGCGCCGCGGTGCTCGAGGTTGCAGAGGATGCTGAGTGCGTCCGCGACGATCTCGTGGGACTTCTGGCCCTTGATGTTGGCGATGAAGCCGACGCCGCAGGAATCCTTTTCCAGGCTCGGATCGTACAGGCCTATGGCCGGCGGGCGCGAATTGTGTTCCTGAATCGGGTCGCTCGTTTTCGAGGCGAGCGTCGCCGACAGTTGTTCTGCCACGATGTTTCCGCGCTCGACTTGCGACCCGTTCATGTCCTCGTCCTCTCCATGCGGCAAGCTGCCTCACCGCCATCTTCGGCGCACCTTGGGCGTCCCGCGGCACCCGCTTCTGGGTCACCGCTCGTCCGCTCGCGAGCCGCATTTTCTTAAATTCAGGCCAAGGCGTTCTTCGTCCCCGAGAACGGCTTTGCCTGTTGCCTTACTGGCGCTCGAAAGCACCGACTTTCGTTGCAATCCCTATGCCGGAATCGCAAGCAAAATTGAGACAGTCTTCCTGTCCTAACCATCACCTTGCCAAATTTTTGTCTATCACACAAGCGCGTGCAAGTCCCGATTCCCGAGGTGTCAATCACCGCTTTCCGCAAGCCGTGCGGCCCCGGTTTTGAAGCAAACGCGCCCTGATCCGGCCCTGCCGACGCCGAAATCCCTAAGGATGCTTCGGATCGACCCTTCGAAAGGCGCGCCACGCCGCAAGAAGCGAAAGAGCGCGAGACGTTCGGGGGCTGACAGGAGCGTGTCGACCATGAAGTTTTTCACAGGATGTGTGGCCGCTGCCACGCTGGTGCTGGCTGCGACCGCGGCTCAAGCGCAGGTTCTTGCGCAAGTTCCGGCGAACGGTAGCGGGAGCAGGGCCGCTATTGCGGTGTCGGATTTCGACGGCCCCTATGCGCCATCGGACGCCGCGACGCCGCCGCGTTACGGCCAAGGCTACGGCTATGGCTACGAAGACCGCGGCCCGCCCCCGGTGCTGCTGCCGTCGACCGAGGTCTACGCGGTGCTGCGCGATAACGGCTTCTCGCCGCTGGGCATCCCGCGCCTGCGCGGCAGCGTCTACACCATCGCGGTGATCGACCGCCGCGGCGAGGACGGCCGGCTGGTGATCGATGCCCGCGACGGAAGAATTTTGCGCTTCATGCCGGCCGCTGACGCCTACGGCATGGCGCCTGCCTACGAGCAGCCCGCGGTTGCGCCCTACCGCCCGCAAAGCGCGCTGCCGCCACCGACCATGGTCCGCAGTGGCCCGCCACGCCCGCCGGCCCCGATTCCGCATGTCGCCAGCCGCGCCGTACCGGTGCCGAAGGCCGCCCCGCCGCGTGGCGAGGCGCCGGTCGCCGCCAAGCCGGCCGAACCCACGACGCAGCAGGCCCAGGCGCCGCAGCCTGCGCAGCAGGCGGTGGCCGTGCAGGCCAAGCCCACCGAAGCCGCACCGCAAGCCGCGGCAGCAACCGTCGTTCAGGCCAAGCCGGCTCCCAGGATCATGCCGACGCAGGAGATGCCGGCCGCACAGGGACTGGATTAGACCTGAGCAAAACAAAAGCGCCCGAAAACCTCGGGCGCTTTCTCATTGAGCCGATCGCCGGTCAGCTCCGCCCGTACCCCGCCGCTTCCAGGATCAGGTTCGCCACTTCTTTCGGGTGCGACACCAGCGAGAGGTGGCCGGCATCGAGCTCGACCGTGGTGGCGTTCATGCGCTTGGCGAGGAAACGTTCGAAATCGGGATTGATGGTGTAGTCGTTCTTCGACACCGCGTACCAGCTCGGCTTGGAATGCCATGCCGCCTCCGTGGTGCGGCCGGCGAAGATCGAGGCGGCCGTTGGCCATTGCACGGCGTAGAGCGCCTCGGCCTGCTCCGGCTTAACGCCATTGGCGAAGTACTTCAGGAAGGCGTCTTCCGAAAGCTTGGTGTAACCGTCGCGCTCGACGACGCCGGCGCGCACCGGTCCCGCGGGGAATTGCTTCGACAGAGCGACGAAATCCTCGTTGGCATCGGGTGCGCGGGCGGCGACATAGACGAGGCCGGTGACCTTTGGGTCGTTGCCGACCTGGCTGATCACGGTGCCGCCCCAGGAATGCGCAACCAGCACGGTTGGACCATCCTGTTCGGCCAGCGCGCGCTTGGTCGCCTCGACGGAGTCCGACAGCGACGATAGCGGATTCTGCACGGCAGTGACGTTGAGGCCTGCGGCCTGGAGGATCGGGATCACCTCCGACCAGCTTGAGCCGTCGGCCCAGGCGCCGTGCACCAGCACGACGTTCCTGGCCTTCACCGTCTGCGGGGTCTGTGCGTGAGCAAGGCTGATGGGGGCCGCCAGCAGGCTCGCGGCGACGAAAAGGCTGCGCCAAAGTGTCATGATCGTTTTCCGTCTCATTTTGTGTTCGATATCCAAAGGACGGTGTGCGGAGCGGCGGCGTTACGCGTGGTCACTCACCTGTGACAAGTGTCGGGCGCGTACGAGACTCGCAGGCGAGCCCGCGAGGTGTGGGGGCAACGTAGAATAACGGACCCAAACCTGTATTTCGATTTCAACGAAAACCAGCTGACTGCCGCTGGATCTTGCCGCGCTGACGAGACAGTTGGACCCGTATGAAATATATCGATGGAGGAGTAGCCACAGGGCTACTTGCGGCTTTTCGCGAGGCAACGACTGGACAAGCAAAAAACGCCCCGGGGCACCGGGGCGTTTTCGCAACCTGGAAGTGGCGTGAGTGATTTATGCGGCGGCTTGCGCGGCCGAGTTTTCGATCACCTGCGCCTTTGGCGTGCTGCTGCTGATCGAGATTTGGCGGGGCTTCTTGGCCTCGGGAATTTCGCGCACAAGGTCGACGTGAAGCAGGCCGTTCTCGAGCGAGGCGTCCTTCACCTGTACAAAGTCGGCAAGCTGGAAGGCGCGCTCGAAGGCACGCGCGGCGATGCCGCGGTAGAGCACTTCGGACTTCGAGTTCTCGTTGGTGACTTTCTCGCCCTTGATCGTCAGCGTGTTTTCCTTCGCGACGATGGAGAGCTCATCCTTGGCAAAGCCCGAAACCGCAACGGTGATGCGATAGTCGTTCTCGCCGGTGCGCTCGATGTTATAGGGGGGATAACCGGGGCTGCCGTCCGAGCTCGTCTGGTCGAGCAGGTTGAAGAGGCGGTCAAAGCCGACGGTGGAACGATAAAAGGGGGTCAGATCGTAGGTACGCATGGTCAAGTCCTCCATTGAGCGACTGTTGGAAACCCGCCCGCCAATCGGGCCGGGCTTTCGTCTGTGTGCAGCCTGATGTTCCGGTTCCGAAACACTGGTAGCGGCCTGCACCATGGTGATATGGGTTTTGGGAAACTGCGTTCAAGAGGGCGGCTATCTGCGCCTTTTCGGCGCTCCCGCCCCCTGATTCTCAAAACCTCCCGCCCATGACGCTGGTCTCGATTCCGTCCAATCCTGTTCCCGAAGACGTCGTCAGCGGCACCATCAAGACCCCTGATGGCGCCGAGCTGCGCTTTGCGCGCTGGGCACCGCCGGCAAACCGCAAGGGCACGGTTTGCGTCTTCACCGGACGCAGCGAGCAGATCGAGAAATATTTCGAGACCGTGCGCGACCTGCGCGACCGCGGCTTTGCTGTGGCGATGATCGACTGGCGCGGGCAGGGCCACTCCTCGCGCCGCCTGCGGGATCCGCGCAAGGGCTATGTACGTGACTTCGCCGATTTCGAGATCGACGTCGAGACCTTCGTGCAGCAGGTGGTGCTGCCGGATTGCCCGCCGCCCTTCTTCGCCCTCGCCCACTCCATGGGCGGCACAGTGTTGCTGCGGGTCGCGCATGCGGGCAAGCGCTGGTTCGACCGCATGGTGCTGTCGGCGCCGATGATCGACCTGCCCGGCCGCGCTACCTCGTTTCCGGCGCGGACGCTTTTGAAGACGATGCGCGTGTTGGGAATGGGCGGCCGCTACGTCCCCGGCGGTAGCGACCACATCACCGGGCTCAATCCCTTCATCAACAATCCACTGACCAGCGATCCCGTGCGCTACGCGCGCAATGCCGCGATCCTTGAGGAGGATCCGACGCTGGGGTTGGCCTCACCGACGGTCGCCTGGGCCGATACCGCCTTCCGCGCGATGAACACCTTCAGAGGCAAAAACTACCCGTCGAAGATCCGTCAGCCGATCCTGATGCTGGCGGCTTCCAGCGACACCGTGGTCTCGACCGCGGCGATCGAGGAGTTCGCCTATCATCTGCGCGCCGGCTCCCATCTCGTGATCGCCGGCGCCAAGCACGAGATCCTCCAGGAGCAGGACCGCTACCGTTCCCAATTCTGGGCAGCCTTCGACGCCTTCGTGCCGGGCACGCCGCTGTTCAAGTGAGGGGGGAGCGACGGCGGTGCGCTGCCTCGGCCCGCTTGGTCGCAAGACCCTCATGGTGAGGAGCGCGGAACGCGCGTCTCCGGACGATGCTTCGCATCGCCGGGCGAAACATGAAGGCCCGGCTCTCGCCCTCGGCCATCCTTCGAGACGCCCGCTTTGTGCGGGCTCCTCAGGATGAGGGCGGCGTGCTCGGGACAGAGCTCGGCTACAGCGTCTTCAGATACTCGATCAGATCGTAGCGCTCGTTGTCGTCCTTGAACACGCGGCCGATAACGCCGGGACGTTTCTCCTCACCCGGTTTGCGCTCGAAGGAATGGCCGAGCACGCTGTTGCCCTGGATCGGATCCTTGTCCGACCCCGCCGAGAACTCGGTTTCACCCGTCTTGCACTTCTCGTCGGCGGTGACCGCAAAGCCGACGGTCACGGGATCATAGTCGCGGCGGCCCATGCAGAATTTTTGCGGACGCTCGCTTGCAGGCTTCAGCAACCAGTAGAGAGACGGCACCGAACCGTTGTGCAGATAGGGCGCGGTGGCCCAGATCCCGTTGAGCGGCCGCGCGCGATAGCGTGCTCCCCCCACCGGATTGAGGCAATTCTTGCGCGCGAGGTTCCACAATTTCGCCCGCTCGGCGTCTGGAGTCTTCTCATCGTCCATCCATTTGCGGGCGACCAGGTCCACCACCGTCATGAGCCCGAGCGCATACACCATCTCGGTCGGCGAGCTCGCGGTCGAGACGTCGCATTGCCACCATTTCTGGAGGTCGGCCGTATTCACCTTCAGGAAGCCGGGCACATCGACAATCCTGTTGCTGAGCACGAGCGACTGTTCGGGGTCGGTCTTGATCTCGTCGAGGGGGATCGTCACCGCGTTCAGGACCTTGCCGTCGCCGCTCGGCTCCCAATGTCCGGAGGACCAGAAAGCCGGAGTGTCGATGGCGGGCAAATGGCATCCGGAACACATCTCGGCGTAGATCTTGCGACCATTGTCGACCTTCTTCTGATCAAGCCTCCAATTGTCGCCGAGGATCTGCGACGGCCATTTCGGCGCCAGCAGGCCTCCGAACTTCGGACCGGTGGAGGGATCAGCCGTCTTGAACGGATCGGGCCCCCTGAGCATGTCCTCGATCCAGCCGAGCGTGTTGATATGAACGGAGGACCGCCAAATCCTGTCCTCCGGATAGGCGTCGGACAGGTTGAGCAGCGCCGTCACGCCGAGTGCCTCGCCGGCGTTGCGGATCAGCGGCTGCTCGATCGAGGCGTCGTACTGGGCGAACTTGAACCACGGCACTGTCCAGATCGGAGGGTAGCTGACCGGCGCGTCCTGGGCGTGCAGGTTCTTCTCGAATCCCTTGATCCCGCTCAGCGCCAGGTCCTGCGAAAAGACCTGATTGCCGATGCGATTGAGAGCGTCGAGGCGGCCGAATCCCTCCTCGGTGTCACTCTGCTGCCTGCCGTTCCAGGTCTTCTTGCCTTCAATCGTCTTTTGCTGGATTTTCGCCCAGTCGATCAGGAAATTGCCGATCGCGCTGAGCTTCTGCTTGAGCGCGTCGCGGTCCGTCTTGCTGGCGTCGGGGCCGAGCACGCGATCGGCGAAGCGCTGGAAGCGGAACGGCACGTAAAGCGTGTAGGCGATCGACAGGCCGGTGGAGAGCTCGAGCTTCTTCAGGTCGGTCATGGCCGGGCCGCCGTCGAACCGGATGTCGATGCCCTGGTAATGGATCTGGCCGGTATGGCAGGCCGCGCAGGTCAGCCCGATCTTGTCCTCTTCGCGTCGGCCGGTCGCGGGATCGCTGACCCCGGTCATCCGCGCGAAGCCGACCGGCAGGCCGTCGACGTTCTCCGCCGGTGTCCACCTGGTCGACCAGTCCGGCGCTTGCGTCGTCTCGTAGACATTGGCGTAGCCGAAGCGGCGCAATGACGCCGCGTCGGTCTGGATCGACTGCGGGCTCGGGATGAAGCCGAAGCGCTCGAGATAGGCGCTGTCCGTCATCATGCCTGGGGGCGAGAACAGGTGCAGGCGCGGCTGCTCCAGCGCCATGAACCATTCATAGGGTACTGGAAAGGTCGCCGTGCCCTGGCTGGCGTGGTGAAACCAGTGCCTGTCCTTCAGCGACCAGTTTTGCTCGAGCCAATAGGCCGCCTTCGTCTCGGGCACAGCGGGCAGGGGCGGCGGCAGCAGATTCACGAGAATCCCCTTTTGCGGCAGCATGGCGCGGACCTGGTCGGGGAATTCGGCGACGGCAACGAGCAAGACGAGGCCGAGGGCGACGAGCAGGGCCGCAAACTTGAGGGCGCCCCGCACCACACGCTGGCAGGCCGACAGCGCCGGCTGCGATACGAGCCGCTGGTTGATGCGAGCAGGAAATTGGCGCTCGTTGAACAGCGTGCGCACGTCGGCCACGCTGAGATAGCGGTCCTCACCCTCGCCCTTGCCCACGATCTTCAGCAGGATCGGCCATTCGAACTTCATCAGCAGGGAGTAGTACCAGCGCGCGGCGCTGCCGGCGCGCTTGAGGTTGTCGCGCATGAAGACGTCGATTTCCGAGGCGTTGAGACCCGGCTCGGAGCCGCCGCCGTTCGGATTCTGGTAATTCCGGCCGAAGCTCGCAAACCGCGCGAGCTCGTCCTCGTCGACCTTGCCGTCGACGCCGAGGACGCGCGAGCCGGCACCGCGCTTGTCGAGGGGGCCACCACGCAGCGCGTCGAGCTGAGCGCCCGAAAATGCGCTCTTCAGGATGTGACCGAGACCGTTTGCGATGAGCGCGACCCCGCGGACCTGGATGCGCGCGAAGGCCTTCTTCAGCCCGGTCTCGCCGGTTGCATTTGCAATCGTCTGCGACAGCGTCCCGAGCGGGACAGTCCCGCCGTCAACAAAGCCTTCGCCGACGAGGCCGCGCAGGAATGGACAGGGATTGTTCGGCGAGACCTGGATTGAGGGGTCGAAGGGGGGCTTCGAAGCGGAATCATGCATGGCCCAGAATCCTGAAAGCAGCGAATCGTAAAATACAGGCGCGGCGATAGAGCGGGGAAAGTCCTAACAAACCGGCAGTACATTATACTACTTCAGCGTGTAAGGAAGTGTGGTTGAATTCACTGTCGTGTCAATCAAGGTGGACGGAAATTGCCGCGTGGCCGCGGCTGGCCCTCAGGATTCGGCGACGCGTTTCAGGTCGCTCTGGACCAGGGTCAGCTTGCCGAGCGGCACGCCCGCATTCAAGAGTCCGTCGCGGTAATGGGCGAGGTCCTCGGGGCGCTTCCAGTGGAAATTGCGCAAATGACGGTCAACATTCAGAGTCGGGTAGTTACCCATGAGCACGCGGGTCGCCTCGTTCGCCTCGCCCGCCCGCCCCAATTGCGCGAGCGCCGCGGCGCGGATCGCCAGCGCCTGCATGTGGTTCGGGTTGATGTAGAGTTGCTCGCGGGCCCATGACAGGGTCGCGTCATATTGGCCCAGCAGATAGTGGCTGAAGGCATTCAGCGCGGCCCATTGGTAGCGCGGATCGCTGTTGTCGCGCTGCGCGGCCATCGAGAACAGTTCGATCGCCTCGCGGTGCTCGCCGATGACGAAATGGCAGATGCCGAGCACGCCGCGCGCGCCGTTGTCGTAGGGGTTGAGCGCGACCGCACGCTTGGCGGCGTCCATCGCGGCCTCGTAATGCCCCTCCAGCGCGTGGGTCCAGGACAGGATCGAGAATGCAAATGACGAGCGTGGATCGAGCCGGACGCTGGTTTCGGCAAGCTTCATCGCCTCGGCCCACATCTCCCGCGTGCCCTTGACCCAGCCGAACTGGATGCTCTGGATCTGGATCGTGGCGAGATAGGCGTGCGCGATCGACAGCTTCGGATCGACCGCGATCGCCTCCCTGAACAGGGCGACGGCGAGGTTCAAATCCTCCTTGGTCTGCCGGTAGTAGTGCGACAGCCCCTTGAGGAAGCGGTCCCAGGCGGTCACGTCGGTCGAGAGCCGTGCCGGCGCCGAGGCTTCGGCCCGGACGATCTCGGTGGCGATGGCGGCGGACAGGTTCGTCGTAATCTCGTCCTGCATCGCGAAGAGATCGCCGATGTCGCGGTCGTAGCGGCCGGTCCAGAGCTGCTCGCCGGTCTCCGGCGCGATCAACTCTGCGGTCACGCGGATCTTGGCTCCGGCGCGCCGCACCGAACCCTGGATCAAATAGGTCGCGTCGATCTCCCGCGCGATCAGGCGAGTGCTGACATTGTTGCCCTTGAAGGCAAAGGTCGAGTTACGGCTCAGCACGCGATAGAAGGATTGCAGCGACAGCGCGTGGATCAAGTCCTCGGTCAGGCCGTCGGAGAAATATTCGTCCTGGGCGTCGCTGAGATTGGCGAAGGGCAGCACGCCGACGATGGCGGTCCGGTACTGCTGCGAGAGGGCGGATGTCTCCTTCAGCGCGGGCGCAAGCGCCGATGCGCCCTCGTGCGTCCAGGTCCAGACGCCGACCGGATCCTTGATGTTCTTGAAGCGGTGGTTGCCGGCATCGGCCATCGGCACGGCGAGATGCTTGCCTGCCTCCTTGTAGGCTTTGGCCGATATCGCGAAGCCGCCGGGGCTGGCCACGGATTCGAGGCGGACGGCAATGTTGACATCGTCACCGAAGACCTCGTCCTCGTCGGCGATGACGTCGCCCATATGGATGCCGAGCCGGAACTGCATCGCACGATCGGCTGGCAGATGATGGTTACGCTCCGCCATCAGCGTCTGCATCGCGATTGCGGCTTCGGTGGCGCCGACGATGCTCGGGAACTCCAGCAGGAAGCCGTCGCCGGTGTTCTTCACGACCCGGCCGCCGTGATTGAGGATGACGGGGTGGATCGCGCTGCGATGGGCCTTGAAGGCGGCATGGGTGCCGGCCTCGTCGCTGCCCATCATGCGCGAATAGCCGGCGACATCGGCGCAGATGATGGCGGCCAGACGTCTTTCCATATTCCGGAGCTCCAAGAGACTTGCAAGAGACTTGGAAGAGATCGAGGACCGGCCACGCCGTGGCAGTCGCCTCGAATCCCGCATTCAAGAACCTGCCTTTATAGAGCAGATGAGGCCGAGCGAAAGTATGATCCGCATTGCAAATTCGAGCTAAATGCTCCGCAATCCCGGCGATGGACGGGGACGAGCGAACCGACTAAGCCGGCCCCTGAGGCGACGGCTCGGCGGCGGAGGCACCTCACAGATGCTGGGCATTCACGAAATCTGGCTTTTCGTCCTGTCGGGCGTGCTGCTCAACATCACGCCGGGGCCTGATACGGTCTATGTGATCGGCCGCAGCATGCAGATGGGGTGGCGAGGCGGCGGCGCCGCCGCGCTCGGCATCAGTTGCGGCTGTTTTTTCCATGTCGCGGGCGCGGCGATCGGCCTTTCGGCCCTGCTGATGGCCTCGTCGACCGCGTTCTCGATCCTGAAGCTGGTCGGTGCGGCCTATCTCGTCGTGACCGGGCTCCAGATGCTGTGGTCGCGCCCGGTACTGGCATCGGCCATCGACGAGCCGGTGCGGAGCTCGCTGCGGCGGGTTTTCCTCCAGGGCGTCTTCACCAACGCGCTCAATCCCAAGGTCGCGCTGTTCTTCCTGGCCTTCCTGCCGCAATTCGTCGCAGCCGACGCGCCGCACAAGCCGCTCGCCTTCCTGACGCTCGGCCTGATCTTCATCTGCACGGGAACGCTGTGGTGCCTGATGCTGGCGGCGTTCGCGGCCAAGGCCGCCCACCGCTTGCGGACCTCCGAGGGCGCGATCGCCTGGGTCAACCGCGCGCTCGGCGGCCTCTTCATCTATCTCGGCATCCGCGTCGCCATGCTGGAGACGCGGTAACTTTTCTACCCGAACTCTTTCAGCAGCGCGCTGCCGGCGAGATAGAGGCCGAGCAGGATCATCGCGATCAGGAACCAGCGGCGAAACGCTTCGGCCGGCATCCGCGCCCGCACCGACTGGCCGATGTACATGCCGGCAAAGGCCATGGCCATGCCCACCGCGTCCGGCACGGCATTGGCCGGCGTCAGCAATCCTCCGGCCGTGAGGTTGAAGGCGAGCGCCAGAGTGGCTGTCGTGAAGAACACGCCGAGCGCCTGCACCAGCTCGTCCTTCTCCATGCCGATCGCCTGCATGAACGGCATCGAGGGGATCACCTGCACGCCCGTCGAGGCCGAGATCACGCCGGTGATCACCCCGACTACGCCGCCGACCCATTTCTCGTTCTTCGGCGCGACCCGGAACTGGAATTTGTTCAGCCCGATGATCGCGTAGATGACCAGGAGGACGCCGAGCACGATCGTGCCGTAGCGCGCATGGGGACCGGTCAGCGCCCCGGCATTGAGCCAGCAGCCGATCACGGTGCCGATCATCAGCGGCCACAGCCGCCTCAGGATGTCACGCAGATGGGGGCCGACGAAGGTCTGCCAGATGTTGGTGACGATCGCGGGCACGATCACGATGGCGATCGCGCGGCTCGGTGCCATGCTCACGGCGAGCAGGCCCATGGACACGGTCGGCAGTCCGAGGCCGACCACGCCCTTGACGAATCCGGCGATCAGGAAGACGGCGGCGATGAGAATGAGGAGCGGGTCGATCATATCTGCACATTGACCGAAGCCACGCCCTGGCACAATCTGGAGGTTACGGAGAGTGCCTTCGTTCATGACGAAGGCTGAGGGGGAGAAACCTGCCATGCGCTTCGACCTCGTCGACCTTCAGCTGTTCATCGCGGTCGCGGACGAGCGCAGCATCACCCGTGGCGCGGAGCGGTCGCATTTGGCGCTGGCCTCGGCCAGCGCGCGCATCAAGAGGCTCGAGGACGCGCTCGGCGTCGCGCTGCTCAAGCGCGGGCGCCGCGGTGTCGAGTTGACCGCGGCGGGCGAGAGCCTGCTCGATCATGCGAGGCTCGTCATGCACCAGATCGACGACATGCGCGGCGATCTCGCCGGCTTTGCCAGCGGCGCGCGGGCGAGCGTGCATTTCCTCGCCAACACCTCGGGTCTGTCGGAGCATCTGCCCAAGGCTCTCGCCGGCTTCCTGCGCGAGCATCGCGACGTCGCCATCGACATCGAGGAGCGCGAGAGCACCGACATTGCGGCTGCGATCACCGCCGGTGCTGCCGATCTCGGTTTCGCCGCCGAGCATGCGCTGCCCGACCATATCGAGCGCTTCGTCTTCAGCGAGGACCGCCTGACGCTGGTGACTTCCAAGCGCGGCCCGTTCGCTGGCCGCCGCCAGATCGATTTTCATGAGGCAGGGGATTGCGAGTTCGTCGGGCTAACCGGCGCCACTGCGCTTCAAGTGCATATTTCGAAGCACGCTGCGCGGCTCGGCATGCGTCCGCATTTCCGCGCGCGGCTGCGCGATTTCGACGCAATCTGCCAGATGGTCGCCGCCGATGTCGGCGTCGCGCTGATGCCCGAAGCCGCCGCCCGCCGCTGCGCAAAACTGATGCCGCTCGCCATGGTCCGCCTGCGCGACGCCTTCGCCAACCGAAGGCTCGTGATCTGCGCGCGCAGCTTCAAGACATTGTCACGGCCGGCGAAGATGCTGGTGGAGCATTTGAGGGCGACGGCGGCGGTATGAACTCTGCGCTACTTTGCCGTCTCCACCCCGGCGTCCTTGATCACCTTCGCCCATTTCTTCGTCTCGTCCGCGATGAACTGCCGAAAATGCTCCGGCTCGTCGCCGACCAGCGTTGCGCCTTGGGCGGCGAGCTTCTCCTTCACCGCGGGATCCGCCATCGCCTTCGTGGCGAGACCATGCAGTGCGGCGACGATCTCCTTCGGCGTGCCCTTCGGCGCGACCATGCCGTACCAGTTCTCGATGCGCAGGTCCGCAAAGCCCGCTTCCGCGGTGGTCGGCACCTCGGGCGCGGTGGCGGAGCGCTCGGCCGAGCCGACCGCGATCGGCCGCAGGGCGCCGGCCTTGACCTGCGGCAGCAGCACGGGGAGATCCAGGAACGTCATCTGCACCTGCTGTCCGAGCAGATCGTTCACGGCCGGCGCCGCGCCGCGATAAGGCACGTGCACGATGTCGATCTTGGCCGTCAGCTTGAACAATTCGCCGGCCAGATGCGGCAGACTGCCGGGGCCCGAGGAGGCGAAGTTGAGCTTTCCGGGCTGCGCCTTGGCGAGCGCGATCAGCTCGCCGATGTTTTTGGCCTCTACATTGGTGGCGACCACGAGCATTTCCGGAACGGTTGCGACCAACGTCACCGGCGTGAGGTCGTTGAGCGTATCGTATGCGACCCGCTCCATGCTCGGGCTAATCGCCAGCGCGCCGGCGCTGGAGATCGCGATGGTGTAACCGTCAGGCGCAGCCTTGGAGACGGAATCGGTGCCGAGCACGCCGCCCTGGCCGCCGCGATTGTCGATCAGCACCGGCTGGCCCGACAGCTCCGACATGCGCTGACCGATCACCCGCGCGATGATGTCGTTGGGGCCGCCGGCCGGGAACGGCACGATCAGCTTGACCGGCTTGGCCGGGTAATTCTGCGCGGAGACGAGCGTCGGAAACAGAAGCAGGGTTGCGAGAAGGAGCGTACGCCGGTTCGTCATGCAGGCTCCTTGTGCGGCCTATCCGTTGAGCAGTTTCAGTGCTTCTTCGTGAACCCTGGCGTCACCGGCCGCGATGATGCGGCCGCCGCCCTGCGCGGGCTTGCCTTCCCAGGTGGTGACGACGCCGCCGGCGCCGGTCACGATCGGGATCAGGGCCGCGATATCGTAAGGCTTCAACTCGGTTTCGACCACGAGATCGACGTGACCTGCGGCCAGCATGCAATAGGAGTAGCAGTCGCCGCCATAGCGCGAGAGACGTGCGCCCTTCTCGATGCGGCCGAAGATGGCGCGGTCGCGCTCGTTCATCAGCAGCGGGCTGGTGGTGTAGGTCGTCGCTTCCGACAGCGAAGCACATCGCCGGACCTGGAGCCGGCGCTCGCCGGAGGGGCCCTTATAATGAGCCGAGCCGCTGTCGCCGGAAAAGCGTTCGCCGATGAAGGGCTGGTGCATCATGCCGTAGACCGGCGTGCCCTTGTGCAGCAACGCGATCAGCGTGCCCCAGATCGGAAAGCCGCCAATGAAGGATTTGGTGCCGTCGATAGGGTCGAGCACCCAGACATAGTCGGAGTCCTCGCGCTCGTTGCCGAACTCCTCGCCGACGATGCCGTGCTGGGGGAAGCTGGCCTTGATCAGCCGCCGCATCACCGCCTCCGCGGCGCGGTCGGCCTCTGTCACGGGGTCGAAATCCTTGGTCTTGCTCTTGTCGTCGATCGATAGGGAAGTGCGGAAGAACGGCAGGATGGTTTCGCCGGAGACGGTGGCGAGCCGTTCGATGAAGGCGGAGAAGTCGATCACCGTCACGGCGCATCCTCAAAACGAAAGTCGGGTGAAGCTCACTCCTGCCTAGCTCAAATCGGAGGGATCGTGCAGCGCTGTCTTGCTTTCGCACCCTGGTATTTTGGATGCCGGAAGCGTTCGCCTCGGCAAAGACCACTCACTGGGCAAATATCGATCATTGAGTTGAAACCTTAGTTCCGGATCTGCCTCGTTCGTATGCAAATGACTATCAACCCATTGAATTTCCTTATCAAAGGAACTGAATCTGGGTTTCTCTAGAAGCAACCGAGCTATGTCCTCATTGCATGGGAAACCGCTCGAAAGCCCTTGCACTTTGTGCGTCGCGGCCGCATATTGTTGCGGTGCGGTAGCGCTTCTCGCGTTACTGCTGCCCTCCTTGGGCGTTTCCTCCCTAGACTTGGGCCGCTTCTTCATCAGAAGCGGCCCTTTTTTCTTTCAGCCTCTAATTTCTTTCAGCCCTTGGCTTTCATTTCAATGCGCGCCGCGAAACGCGTTCGCGCTTGATCGCACCCAACACAATCGTTCGAAGAAAACGTCGCGCCTATTCGGCCGCGGCCTGGAACGGGCCGAGATCGCCGAACGGGATCGTGGTCGCCAGCACGTCGGCGAGCACGCCGAAGTCCGTCGCCACTTGCGCAAAACGCGGACTGCGCTCGCGCCGCCGCTCGTCCATGTAGATCGCGCGGTTGAGTTCGAGCTGCACGGCGTGCAGGCCGCTGGCCGGGTTGCCGTAATGCTCGGTGATGAAGCCGCCCGCATAGGGCTTGTTGCGGCCGATCGAATAGCCGAGTCCGGTCATGGTCTCCTCGACCCTGTCGGGCAGGAGCGGCGTGCAGCTCGTGCCGTAGCGGTCGCCGATCACGATGTCGGGCCGCCGTGGCTCGTCGCGGGAGACGCCGACCGAGGGCATCGAGTGGCAGTCGACCAGCACCACGGTGCCGAACATCTGGTGCACCTTGTTGATCAGCCGGCGCAGCGCGCGATGGTAGGGCTTGTAGAGAGTCTCGATCCGCGCCAGCGCATCTTCAACCAGGATGCGGTCGCGATAGATCTCCTGGCCGTCGCCGACCACGCGCGGAATGGTGCCGAGCCCTCCGGCAACCCGCATCGAGCGGGTATTGGCGAAGCTCGGCAGGCGCCCGGTGAACATCCGGGGATCAAGCTCATAGGGCTCGCGATTGACGTCGACATAGGAGCGCGGAAAGTTGACCCGCACGGTCGGAAAGCCGCGCTCGCTCAGTTGGGCGATCAGCTCGTCCATGAAAGAGTCTTCGGACCGCCGCAGCTGCGGCAGGTCGATCCGCGATGCCGCGAGGAATTCGTCCGGATAGGTCGAGCCGGAATGGGGCGAGTTGAAGATGACAGGCGCGCGCCATTGCGCGGGCTCCACGATCTCGAACGCTGGCGACATGTCGCCGTCAAACCGGGTCATCTTCTTAGGCTTCGTCCCTTGTTCTCAGGCTTCGTCCCTTGGCGCCGCAGGATCCGGAAAAGGGGCCAGATCGAATTGATTCGGCCGATCGAGCGGCTGTTATGTGTCGTCATTGTCCGGAATCGCAACCATCCTGCCAAGCGAAAAGATGTCATCTGCGCTGGAACATGTCTTAACCCTGCGGGCATCGAGATGGGGATCGACCAACGCGACTTGATTGCTTCGAGCCGCATTCGGGTTCACAAGGGGGCCGCGCGGTCGGGCTAGGGTAAAGATTTTCACCCGAAATTTACCCTCTGTCGGGCTTAGTGACCTCTGCTGATGCCTTGTAATTGTCTTGGGGATTCGACGTTCCAGCCATGCCAAAAATCCTGCTCGCCGAAGACGACAACGACATGCGCCGTTTCCTGGTCAAGGCGCTGGAAAACGCCGGTTTTCAGGTCTCGTCCCACGACAACGGCATGGCCGCCTATCAGCGGCTCCGGGAAGAGCCGTTCGAAATGCTGCTCACCGACATCGTGATGCCGGAGATGGACGGCATCGAGCTCGCCCGCCGGGCTTCGGAACTCGACCCCGACATCAAGATCATGTTCATCACTGGCTTCGCCGCGGTCGCCCTGAACTCGGATTCGGACGCCCCCAAGAACGCGAAGGTGCTGTCCAAGCCCGTGCATTTGCGCGAATTGGTCAGCGAAGTGAACAAGATGCTGGCGGCCTAAATCGGCCCCCTTCCGTCCTTGCACCGGCTCTCCTGAGCCGTTATAGGGTCCCGACCCGATCTAGACGACATCTAGGGCGCGTAGCTCAGCGGGAGAGCACTACCTTGACATGGTAGGGGTCACAGGTTCGATCCCTGTCGCGCCCACCATCCTTCGCTCGCGGTACCGAGTGAAGGATGCCTTGCCGAAGCCCAGCGGGCATCGGCCAAGTCCAAACAACCGAACGTGTGCGGCCCGCGCAGCCCGGACTACGCTTCACGAGATCCGGAAATCTCGTCATCCGGCACGAAACCCCGATTACGCTTCGTCCGATCCGGGCTACGATGTGGCCTCAGATACGAGGCCGCCCATGAGCGTTTCCGTCATCGAACAGGCAAAGATTCAGGCGCAAGTCCTGGTGCCGCTGGTGAAGGCGCTCCAGGCCGAACTCGGCGAGGCGCGCGCCAACGCGCTGGTGCGCACCACGCTCGGCAATCTCTATCGCGGCTACGGCGAGGAATTCTGGAAAGCCAGGAACGAGACCGATCTCGGCAAGGCCGTATCATCGGCGTTCAGGGCCTATGCCCGTGACGACGCGCTCGCCTATGACGTCATCGAGCAGACCGAGGACGTCTTCGCGTTCGACGTGACGCGGTGCGCCTATGCCGAGTTCTACAAGGCGCTGGACGAGCCGGAGCTCGGCTTTCTCCTGGTCTGCACCGCCGATTTTGCGACCGCAGAAGGGTTCGGTCCCGACGTCGCGCTGACGCGGACGCAGACCATCATGCAAGGCGCGCCTCATTGCGATTTCCGCTACCGGCGCCATCCGGCCGGACCTCGGTGAAGGGAATGCGGACCATGCGAGCGAGCTGTCTTGCCGTGGCGGTACTGTCGCTGATTGCGTCGCGGGCCGACGCAGCAATCATCGACTGGCAGGCCGAGCTCCAGCGCTGCCGCGCGCTGCGTGAAAACGTGGCGCCACTGCTGCAGGCCGGCGAAGGAATATCCGCGGTCGGCCGCTCCAATAGATCGGTCCGTCGCTGCATCTGGATCCAGCGCATGGCGGTGCGCAAGAAAATCCCCGGCGCGGAGGTTTGGTAGAGGCATCTGCAGGTGCACTACCCGCTGCTTGCGCCTCAGGATGTCGGAGCGGAAGGAGCAGTTGCTCCCCGCCAGAACGCCGTTTGCAGCGGCAACTGATGCCGGATCATGGCGACACCGTCGATGACCTTGAGGCCACGGGCCGCGCAGGCTTCCATGAATCCAGTGCGGCGGGCGGCGATGATGTCGAACACGGCACAATCCTTCGGCAGCTTGGCCGGATCCATCGGCAACGCGTCGGTCGCGTGCAGACCGAGCGAGGTGGCATTGACGCACAGGCCTAAATCGTCGAAGCGCTCCTCGAGACTGATGTCGAGATCAGGGAATTGTCCGCGCAGCTTTGCCGCCAGCGTCTCGACCGGGCCGGGCACCTCGTTGAGGATGCGCAGGCGCCTCACACCTGCCGCCGCGAGGGCATGGCAGATCGCGCGGCCGGCGCCGCCGGCACCGATCACGACGGTGCCGCGGTCGGGATCGAAGATGCCGGCCTCGCGCGCGGCGTTCAGAAATCCGCCGCCGTCGAAGGATTCTCCGACGAGTTTTCCATCGGCTTCGATCCGGATGGTATTGACCACGCCCTCGAATGTCGCGGCAGGCCCGACCTCGTCGCAGAGCTCGAACGCGGCCGGCTTGTGCGGCATGGTCAAATTGAAGCCGGCGGTGCTCGGCGACTTTGCCAGCGCGCGGATCGTCTCGGCGAGATGCTTCGGCTCGACGTCCATCGGCATCATATGCCAGTCGAGGCCCTGCTGCTCGAAATAGGGCGTGTAATGGCGCGGCGCGCCAACATGACCGGCGGGATGGGCGAAGATGAAGACGGTGCGCGATGCGCCGGTCGGAAGCTTCATGACCTCATCCCTTGACCGCGCCGGCCGTGAGCCCGCTGACGAGATAGCGGCGCACGGCAAGCGAGAAGATCAGCACCGGCGCCATCACCAGCGAGCCGCCGGCGGCGATCTTGCCCCATTCCCAGCCTTCGTAGTTCATGAAGTTGACGACGGCGACGGGGGCCGTGCGCGCATTGGTCCGGGTCAGGATCAGCGCGAAGAAGAAATCGTTCCAAGCGTAGAGGAAGCACAGGATCGCGGTCGCCGCGATCCCCGGCGTCACCATCGGCAGCACGATCTTGGTGAAAATCGTCCGGGTCCTTGCGCCATCGACGAGCGCTGCTTCCTCCAGAGAGACCGGGATGGTGTCGAAGAACGGCTGCATCATCCAGATGACCAGCGGCAGGTTGAAGCTGGTATAAACCAGCACCAGGCCGGTGATAGTGTCGAGCAGGCCGATCCAGCGGTAGAACAGGAAGAACGGGATCGTGAACGCAATCGGGGGCGCCATGCGCGTGACCAGGATCGCAAAGGAGAGCGCGTGCTTGCCGCGTCCGGCCCAGCGCGACAACGCGTAGGCGGCGGGTACGCCGAGCAGCAGCGCGAGTGCGGTCGAAAACGAGGCGCTGAGCAGACTGTTGACGAAGGAAGCTGAGAACGCGCTGTGCCAGAGCGCGCTGTAGTGCTCCAGTGTCGGCGTGAAGATCAGCGGTGGCGGGAATTGCAGGATCTGGTCGTTCGATTTGAAGCTCATCTGCAACAACCAGAGGAACGGCGAGAGCAGGATGAGCAGGGTCACCATGATCGCGGCCAGCCGGCCGGGCGTCGCCTTGCGTGAGGTGGGCGCGTTCATGCCATCGCCTCCCGGCGCCGTCCCATCCAGACCAGGCCAAGGCTGACGCCGGCGACCAGCAGCAGCATCACGACCGTGACCGCGCTGGAATAGCCGATCTCGTTAGTGTCGAAGGCGAGCAGATATGCATAGTAATTGGTGACTTCAGTGACTGTGCCGGGGCCGCCGCTGGTCAGCAAAAAGATCAGCGGAAACGCCTTCACGCTGTCGATCAGCCGGAACATGCCCGATATGACCAGGATCGGCATGATGAAGGGCAGCGTGACGTACCAGAAAATCTGCAGCGTACTGGCGCCGTCGACCAGGGCTGCTTCCGAATATTCATCCGGGATGGTCTGCAGCGCCGCGAGAACCATCAGGAAGGTGAAGGGCAGCCATTCCCAGGTGTCGGCGATGATGATCGCGGTCAGCGCGAAATCGACGCTCGATGTCAGTGCCGGCATGGTGAAATGCAGGGCTTGTGCCGCGTAATAGAGCGGGCTGATGTCGGGCGTGTAGATCAGCTTCCAGATCACCGCGACCACGATCGGCGGCAGCACCATCGGAATCAGGAAGAAGGTGCGGGCGAACTCGACAAGGCGCGACGGCACGTTCAGCAGCAGCGCGAGCAGCATGCCGAACAACACCTGGAACAGCACGCCCCAGCAAGACAGCTTGGCCTGCACCCACAGCGAATTGACGAAACGGGGGTCGCCGGGTAGCAGGCCGTAGTTGCGGAGCGGCGCGCTGAAATCGGTGGCCGAGCCCGGCATCGTCAGCTGGAACGGCGTGAGGCTCGTCACGACGAGATAGATCGCCGGCAGCACGGCGATCGCGAACAGCACGATCAGGCTCGGCGTGAGCGCGAAGGCGATGAACCTGCGGCGCTCTCCGTCAATTCCACTCTCGCTCAAAGCTGCGTCCCGGAACGGCGCAGTGCGGCGATAGCCTGGTCCTGCGCCGCGTTCATCGCGTCCTTTGCCGGCAGCTGGCCGGTCGCGACCTGCTCGAACGCCTTGTTGAGGACGTCGCCCACGATCGGGAATTCCTTCACGGTGCGATAGGCCATGTAGTTCTCGCCCTTGGCCGGCAGCTCCAGCACTTCGAGATAGAGCGCGCCGAGGTCCTGGCCGTTCACCGTGTTGAGCTTGCGATAGGCCTCGCTGGTGATGATCGAGCGCCGGCACACCGAGGAATGACCGTGCTCCTTCACCAGCCGCATCGAGATGTCGGGCGAGAGCGCCCATTTGATGAATTCCCACGCGGCCTTCTTGTTCTTGGCGTTCTTGGGAATGCCGAGCCCCTGGCTATTCGACGCCGGATAATCATGCACGGGACCGGCGGGCGAGCGCACCACGCGCGAAGTCTCCTTCACCTTGCTCTCGTCGGAGAGCAGGATCGGCGTCACCCAGGAGCTGGAATGGATGAAGATGTTGGAACGTCCCGTGAGCAGCGACTGCCGCGCCTGGTCCTCGGTATAGGTGAGCACGCCTTTCGGCGCGTTCTTCAACAGGTTCGCGTAGAACTCGATGCCTTGAATGGTCTCCGGCGTGTTCAGCGCCGGCATGATGTCGCCCGGCGGCTTGCGGAAGATGTCGCCGCCAAAGCCCTGGATGTAGGGCGGCAGGTTCCAGTGATGAAGCTGGAAGGATGTGATGCCGCTGACGCCATCGGTGCCGTTGATCTCGGCGCAGACCTGCTGGAGCTCGGCGAACGTCTTGGGGATCTTCAGTCCCTTCTTTTCCATCAGGTCCATGCGCGACAGCCCCATCAGCATCGCGCCGCCTTCCCAGGAATAGCCATAGGTGCCGCCCCTGGCGTCGCGATAGGGCACCTGCGCGCCTTCGACGAAGTCCTTGGGATTCCACTCGGCGGGCGTCAAATTGGGATCGCCGGTGAATTCGTTGAGATCGGCGAGCAGCCCCGCAGCGACCCAGCGCGCAGCGAGGATGAAGGTGACGTTGACGAAGTCGTAGGCCGAGCCGCCCGAGGACAGTTCGAGATTGGCCTGCTGGTTGTAGACCGGGAAGGCCGAGAGCTGCAGGTCGACCTTCATGCCGGTCTGCTCCTCGAATTCGGGGATGTATTTTTGCAGCAGCGTGAAGAAGCGGTGCTGGAACGAGGCGCCGTGCAGCGTCACGCCGGCAAACGGTTTTGTCTGCGCGATCAGCGGCGCGGGGAACGCGGCTAGCGCCGCGGTCGCGGCACTGGCCTTGAGCAGTTTACGGCGGGTGAGCGAACTCGCGCGCGATGCGTTCTTCATCTTGATCTCCCTCAATATTGTATGCCGGTTTCAACGCGCCCGTCTGGTGCGGGCCTTCTCGTCCTCGGTGTCCTTTTTCTTCTGGCGCGACATGGCCGAGACGATGTTCTGTTCGGTGAGATCCATCAGCTTGTGCATGGCCTGACGCGCGCCGTCGGGATTGCGCGCCCAGATTTCCTCAAGCACCGCGCGATGATAGGGCAGGCTCTTGCGCGGCGCGCCCGGATTGGTGCTCGACAAGTTGAACGACATCCGCAGTGCGGCTGCGACCGTGGCGCCAAAGGCAATCAGAAAGTCATTGCCCGTGGCGATGAGAATGCCGCGGTGAAACTGCAAGTCGGGCTCGGCATAGGCGACGCGGTCCATTCCGGCAGCGTCCATGCCGCGATAGGCCCGCTCGATCCTGGCAAAGTCTTCGTCCGTGCCGCGCGTCGCGCAAATCGCGCAGGCCTCGGGCTCGACGATCCTGCGGATCTCCATGATCTGCTTGGCAAACTCCTGCGTCGGCAACGCCGTCAAGGTCCAGTTCAGCAGTTCCGCGTCGAGCATGTTCCAGTCGAAGCGCGTGCGCACATGCGTGCCGGCCTTCTGCTTCGAGGCGATCAGCCCCTTCGCCTTCAGGAGCGAAAGCGATTCGCGCATCGATGCGCGGCTGACGCCGAAGCGCGACGCAAGCTCGATCTCGCGCGGCAGGGTCGCGCCTTCGCGCCACACGCCGGTGAGGATCAGCCGCGCCACCTCGCGGGCGACGTGACCGCTTGATTGCTGACTGTCCTTGCTGTCGGCCTTTGCCACGTTGATCCGGCTCTGCTGGGTTTAATGTCTGATATATTGCGGCTGCGAAGAAATGACCGGCATAAATGCGGCCGTTCTGAAGGATAATCCAGCCGAGGGCAGTTTGACAAGAATTATTATGTCAGACATATTTTCTCCTCTCCCAATGCCGCGTAGGACAAAACAATCGTGACAAAGCCCCACATCGTCCTGGTCATGACCGACCAGCAACGCTTCGACACGATCGCGGCGACGGGCCATCCCTACATGAAGACGCCGAATCTCGATCGTCTGGTGCGTGAAGGTATCTATTTCGATAATTGCTTCATCAATGCGCCGAGCTGCGTTCCCTCGCGCGCGGCATTGTTCTCCGGTCTCTATCCGCACGCCTCGGGCGTCCTGAAGAACGGGCAACACTGGCAGAAGACCTGGGTCAGCAATCTGGCGGAAGCCGGCTATCACTGCGTCAATGTCGGCAAGATGCACACGATCCCCTATGACGCCAAGGCCGGCTTTCACGAACGCTTCGTGGTCGAGAACAAGGATCGCTTTTTGGAGGGACGCTGGTTCGCCGACGAGCTCGACAAGGCCTTCGCCACGCACAAGCTGACAAAGCCGTCGCGCGCCGGCTATCGCAGCCTGCCGGATTATGGCGACCGGATGGGCGCGTTCACCTGGGAGATGCCGAAGTCGCTGCATCCGGACATTTTTGTCGCCGAGACCGCGATGTGGTGGCTGGAGACCCGCCCCAAGCCGGAAGCGCTGTTCATGCAGATCGGCCTGCCCGGACCGCACCCGCCCTATGACCCCTTGCCGGAATATCTGGAGCATTATCTCGCGCGCAACGACCTTCCAGTGCCGCAGCCGACCGAGGCCGAGATCGAGGGGCTTCCGGCGTATCTGAAGGAGAAGCGGCGCCATGACACCGAGGTCGACCACGACGCGGTGTCATGGAAGCTGGCGCCGACGCACGAAGAGATGCGGCGCCTGCGCGCGCATTACTATGCCAACGTCACCATGATCGACGAGCAGATCGGCCGCCTGATCGAGGTGCTGGAAAACAAGGGCTACCTTGACAATTGCGTCGTTGTCTTCATGTCGGACCACGGTGACAATCTCGGCGAACACGGTCTCAGCCAGAAATGGTCGATGTACGAGCCCGTCACCCGCGTCCCGCTGCTGTTCTGGTCACCCAGCCTTCCTTCCGACGGGCGACGGATTCAGGAAAAGTGCCAGCTGTTCGATCTGGGCCCGACCATCCTCGATCTTGCCGGCGCGCAGCATCCAAAGCCGTTCCAGGCCCGCAGCTTGCTGCCGGCGCTGAAGGGCGAGGAATGGAGTGGCCGCGAGTTCGTGTTCAGCGAGCAAGCCGGCGACGTCGCCATGACCGGCGCGCGGCTGATCACGATGGTGCGCGATGACCGCTGGAAGGTCGTGTTCATCCACGGCGCCGAGGACGGGCAGTTGTTCGATCTCGAGCGCGATCCGCTTGAACAGCGCAATCTCTGGGGTATGCCTGAGCATGCCGGAATCATCAGCCGTCTCAAGGATGCCTTTATCGACTGGCGCCAGAACAGCCTGCTGGAGACGATGGATTTGAACGCGGCGGTGCGTTGACGGCACTCCCTCGCCCGGTCCCGGCAGGCCTAACGTATATGGCGAGGCTGCGAGAGTGCTCGGCCTTCATGGTTCGAGACGCGCCGTAAGCGGCGCTCCTCACCATGAGGGTCTACAGCCTTGCCGGAGGGTCTACGGTCTCGCCGCGCAACAGGACCTCATCCTGAGGAGCCCGCTAAAAGCGGGCGTCTCGAAGGATGGCCACAAGGAACCGTGTCGATTAATCAATCAGATACTTCCTCACCGCCGCCTCGTCCCACGCAATGCCGTTGCCGGACTCCTCGCTCGGCAGCGCAAAGCCGTCCTTGATCTGCAACCGCGTCGCCAGCACCGCGTCGGCCCAGTCGACATATTCCAGCCAATGCGCGGTCGGCGTCACGCAAAGCAAATGCGCGCTGACTTCCGAGAACAGATGCGTCGACATCTCGCTGCCGGCGGCATGCGCGAGCGCCGCGGCGCGCAGCCAGCCCGTGACGCCGCCGATGCGCTGCACGTCGGGCATCACGTAGTCGCAGGCTTCCGCCGACAGCGCGGACTGCATCGCGAACGCGCTGTCAAAATTCTCGCCGATCTGGACCGGGGTGCGCAGCGCATCCGCGATACGGGCGCAGCCGGAATAGTCGTCGTGACGGATCGGCTCCTCGATCCAGGTCAGCCCCTCATCGTCGAGCATCTCGCCGCGGCGGATGGCCTCGGTGACCGTCAGCGCCTGATTGTAGTCGCACATCAGCGTCACGTCGTCGCCGACCGCCTCGCGCACGGCGCGCACCACATTCAGGTCTTCCCGCGCATCGGGGCGGCCGACGCGGATCTTTGCGGCCTGAAAGCCCTCGGCCAGCAGCTTGTGAGCTTCCTCCACCGCGGCACCCGCCGGCATGATGCCGAGGCCCTTCGAATTGTAGGCTCTGACCGGTTTCGGCGCCCCGCCGAGCAGCCGCGCCAGCGGCAGGCTGCGTGCGCGCGCCAGCGCGTCCCATGCGGCCATGTCGATGCCGGATTGTGCCATCCGCTGCAGGCCGGCGAGCCCCAGCAGCGTGAAACGCTGGGTCAGCTTGCGCTCGATCTCGAACGGCAGCAGCTCGTCGCCGGCGACGAGGTCCGACATTTCCGTGACCATCGCCGTCAGCGGCTTCAAGGCCGAGGGCGTGATCGAGAACAGATAGGCGTGCCCGCGCACGCCCTGGTCGGTCTCGCAGTCGATCAGCACCAGCGGCGCCTTTGCGACAGCCCCGGTCGAGGTCTTGAGCGGCAGGTTCATCGGCACGATCACGGGGCGCGCATTGAAGCGCTTGATGCGGATGGTCTCGGTCATTTGGAGGATCTCCGGGCGGAGTGAATGCAGGTCAATGCCGATCTTAAACATTCGCCATGAAACGAAAAGGCGCTTGCTGCGACCACAATAGACTGACGTTGCGCCTACCGCGCCGCACCTTCCGTGAATGCGGTTTCGATCACCTCGCCGAACGGTTGCCAGGACCGGCCGTCGAACTGGACCAGCCGCATCTGCCTGATCGGCAGATAGCTGTTCGGCGAGGTGTTCATCCTGATGTTGGGCAGCGCGACGGAAGGCTGATAACTCTTGAGCGAAGCTGCCTGACGCATGATGTTCTCGCGCGAGAAGTCGTCGCCGCATTGCTTCAGCACCTGCGTCAGTGTCTCGGCCGCGGCGTAGCCATAGAGCGCCGCGCTGTTGTTGGTGCTTTCGACGTGATGGTACTTGTCCATAAAGGCGAACCAGTCCTTCATGGCAGGATCGTCTTTCCACGCGGGATCGCTTGGATCTTTCAGAAAGGCCGCCGAGATCACGCCGGCCGAATTCTCCAGGCCCGCGGGCGCCATCGCGTTGGCGATCGAGGCGGAGGCGTCGTTGACGATGAAGACCGGGCGCCATTTCAGTGACGCCGCCAGCTTGATCACCTTGGACGCCGTCGACGGCACGCCGAGAAAGACGAAAACATCGGCGCCGGCGCGTTTGAGGATCGAGACGTGTCCGTCGAGATGCTCGTCGGCAATGTCGAAGGCGATGTCGACGAGGATGAGACGGTTCAGATCGCCAAG
This sequence comes from Bradyrhizobium sp. 132, assembly GCF_023074185.1. GTDB lineage: Bacteria > Pseudomonadota > Alphaproteobacteria > Rhizobiales > Xanthobacteraceae > Bradyrhizobium. Next base: position 107,360 of record NZ_JADPKY010000024.1, read on the forward strand.
ACCTTCCTCGATGCCCTTGAGGAGCGAACGCCCGAACTGGTCGTTCTGCCAGAGCACTACGATCTTCTTCCGCGGATAATAGGCTTGGATGTAGTTGGCATAGATGCGCCCCTCCGACCGGAACGGCGGCTGCCAGCCCATGGTCCAGGGAAACGCCTTGGCCTGGCTCAGCTCCTCGTCGCCGGACGCGACGAACAGCTGCGGGATCTTCTTCTCGTTGAGATACCAGCGCGTGGCGAGATTGCCGGGCGTGCCGAACGAGCCGAACATCAGGTGCACGTCGTCCGTCTCGACCAGATTGCGGGTCAGCTCCAGCGCGGTCGCCGGATCGGAATTGTCGTCGCGGGTGATGAAGCGGATCTTGCGGCCGTTGATGCCGCCACGCGCGTTGACCATGTCGAAATAGGCGGCTTCCGCCTGGCCGATGGCGCCGAATTCGGAGAGCGGTCCTGAATACGGCATGACGTTGCCGATGCGGATTTCGTTATCGACGGTGGATTGATCGGCGCGCTCTTGGGACATCGCCCCGAGCGATGCCAGGGCAACCATCAACACGAACAGCATCCTGCCGGAGACGCGCATGCTCGATACCTTGACGTTGGCCCTGATCGAGGTCGGCTCAATTTGCACCAGGGCCGCTTGATCTAGGTCAAGCGTTTGTCGATCGTGTGGCCTGATGGCTCCGTTCGACCGTGCGCGGCGCGCTCGGAGCCACACGGCAGCCTCGCTGACGCTGATAGCGGGGTGCCGCTACGGCAACCCGCGCGCCTCGAGTTGATGCACCAGCAGCAGCGTCGGCTCGGCGAGGCTGTCGCCGGAGCCATCGAGGCCGAAGGCGCTCGCGATGCCGTCGCGGCTGCGCAGCAGTGTGGCCCGCGGACAATGGCCGGCGCCGCAGAGCGTCTTCTTCAGGGTCTCGCCCTGTGCCACGAGCCCGGCGGAATCGTCCGCGGCCCAGGCCAGCACGATCGGCACCTCGACATTGAGGATGCCGGGGAAGACCGAGCGCTTGTTGTATTGGCTGGCGTCGCTGCCAAGATAAGCCTTCTCACTGTCGCTCGCGTCCTTGCCCGCGCGATAGACCCCGGACACCAGCACGACCGCCGCGACATCGGCGCGGTCGGTCTGGAACTCGGGATGGGCCAGCAGGGTGGCGACATGGAAGGCGCCGGCGCCGTAGCCCACCGCGACGATCTCGCGGGCATCGCCATTGAACAGGTCGATATTGCCGTGGATCCAGGACAGCGCCGCCGCCACATCGGTCGCCCCGGTGGGCCAGGTCGCCGAGGGCGCCAGCCGGTAGCTGACGCGCACGCCGATCATGTCGTTACGCGCGGCAAAGCACATGGCCTGGTCCTGGATCTGGCGCGACAGCTCCGGCGCGGCGTGGTCGCCGGTGAAGGTGTCGCCGGCCACGAACAGCAGCACCGGCCGCGGGGTATCCGCTTTGGCCGTGCTGGTGGCGATATCGAGCACATTGGCTTCGCTCTCGCCGTAGCGCAGGCCGCGCGAGAAGGTGACCTGCTCGCACAGCCGCGCGGTGCCACCGGCGCTCGTGTCGTTGTCGGTGAGGCCCACCCGGACGAGATCGGACGGCGCGGCCGGCAGCATCGGCAACGGAGCGTGCGCGGAGGCTGCCGTCACCCCCAGAATTAGAAAAAATGCGAGATAATTCTTCATGTCGGTGTCGGCCCCGCGTGCCCGATATGGGCTCGCGCGTTTGGCCTGTCTTTTCAATTCGCCTTATTAGTTAGTTGGTCTTGAGGCGATTTCACGGCACCCCGGTTTCGTCCTCCCGGCCCGGTTCAATTCCCCGGCTGGAACGTGCAATCCGCCCCGCCGCCGTCCTTCCGCCTGATGGTATTGGGGTCGATCGTGCAGCTCAGGTTCGTCAGGCTCTCGAAATTCGATCCCGCCGCGCCGTCGGGCGGAATGCCGGCCAGTGCTTCGGTGGCGAATATCTCGTTGGCCGTGGAGCCGTTCACCGTCCTGGTCTTCTTGCCGAAGGCGACCTCGCAGTTCCGCACGGTGATGTCGACGTTGCCGGTGCGACAGACGATTCTATCGGCGGTCACCACGATCGGCTTCTTGTAGGGAATGTCGCTGTTGGCGGCGAACAGCATCGCCATTGCCTTCTTCTCGGCGCCGGACAGAACCGGTGACACCGGCGCGATCACCCCCGCGAGCGCCAGCGCCGTCGAGCCGGAGACCTTTGCCGGCGCCGCGCCGGAGGCACCGGCGACGCCGGAGGCGGTTGCGACAACGAGGGCGCAGGCGAGGATCAATCGAACGGGTTTCATCCGTGGCTCCCTGGACCTGCAATCGCGGCTTCCCTCCTGGGCGGCGCGTGGAACCAGTTTAGCATGTAAACGCGAATTGGAAGGCAAGTTCGCCAGGCCTTGCGCCTTTGCGCGGCGCGGCTGTTTTGCATCGAGGTGTCAAACGGTTACGCCGCAGGGCCGAGCCTCGCGCCGAGAACGCCGTTCTACTGTGCATGGGGTTGTTTTCGCGTTTTTTGTTTTGGCCGCCCCGTCAGGCCTGCTTCATCGTCCGGAAGGTGATGGAGTAGCGGCGCGCCTCGACCGGCGGGATGCTGTGCTCCCATTGCGACCGCGCCTCGCCGTCCATCATGTAAAGCGAGCGCGGCAGGGCTTCGAGCGTGTCGCGCTCCCATTTGTCGCCGCTACGGCGGCGGAAGCGGAATTTGCAGGACGAGCCAAGCGACAGGCCGAGGATCTCTTTGAAATGCGGCTTGTCGCGATGCCAGCCGATGCCGACGCCGGCGTCGTATTCGGTGCAGAGCACCTGCTGGACGCTGCCGCCAACGAGGCCCGCCCATGTCTCGACCTGATGCGCGAGGGGCAGCACCCAGTCCGGGATCGGCTCGGCCTTCGCGAGCCGCTGCAGGGCGTAGTCATAGCGATAGCCGAAGGACGCCACCCGGCGGTTGCCCTCGAAGGCGCCGAACTGGAAGCGCTGGAGCGGCAATGCCGCGATGCGGCCGATCAGCGCCTGCTCGGCGGCGTCCTCGATAAAATTGTCGGTGTAGCGAAGGCCGTCGGGGCCTTCTTGCGGATCGACGAACAAACCAAGCTGCGTCATTCCTCGCATTTCCGTGATGGAACCTAATGGCTGCTGATGCGACTTACATATGACGCAGGAAGTAATGTGCGAGGCTGTCATGGCACAGAAGCATACCGCCGATCCGGCAGAGATCATGCGGGCGACCGGTCATCCTGAGCTGGAATACGCCGCCGGCTGGACCATCGCCGGTCTGGTCACCATCGGCACCATCGTCGCCGCCTGGGTGTTCGCGATCTAGGCTATTGGAAACGGCAGCTCGAAGGCCGCGCCCTCGTCGGTCGGCTTCAGCCTGATCGAGCCGCGCAGCCGCTGCGCCATCGCTTCGGGCCGACCTTGATCGAGGCTTGATGGGCATAGACAATACGCAAGAAGGCGGCGGACCAATGCGCTCCGCTGCTTCGGCGGCGGAGCACATTCCGCCAAACTTCATATCGCGCTTGGGAAATGCAACCGAGCCATGACGGATCGCGCGGTCGCGCGACCTTGCGCAAACGTACGGGCAGGGGCAGTCTTCGCGGGCGGCGCACAAGAACGCCGCCAATAAGATGTGCTTACAAGATCTCGGCGAGGAAGCTCATGGCGGTGACGCGGATCGACTGCGACGTCCACCCGGCGGTTGGTGGCACGCGCACGACGCTGCTGCCCTATCTCAGCGATCACTGGAAAGAGCAGGTCGTGAGCCGCGCCATCGACGGACTCGATCTCACCTCCTATCCACCGAGCATGCCGCTCACTGGCCGTACCGACTGGCGGCCGGCCAATGGCACGAAGCCTGGTTCCGATCTCGCGATGGTGCAGAAGGGCGCGTTCGAGCAGCTCGGTGCCAGCCACGCGATCCTCAACGTGCTCTATGGCGCGCAGGCCGTGTTCGACCCCTACATGGCGGCCGATTTCTGCAAGGCGATCAACGACTGGATCGCCACTGAGTGGCTGTCGCGCGATCCGCGCCTGCGGGCTTCGATCGTAGTGCCGATGCAGGATCCGGATCTGGCGATCGAGGAGATCGAGCGCCGCGCCGGCGACAATCGCTTCGTCTCCATCCTGGTGCTGGCTCAGGGCGAGACGCTGCTGGGGCGGCGGCATTTTTGGCCGGTCTATCGGCTCGCGGAGAAATACAAGCTGCCGCTCGCGATCCACGCCGGCACGCAATATCGGCAGGCGCCGAGCTCAGCCGGCTGGCCGTCGCACCGCTACGAATATTACTTCGTCGAGGCGCAGGCGTTTCAGGCGCAGATCTTGAGCCTGATCTATGAGGGCGTGTTCGGCAAGTTTCCGAACCTCAAGGTCGTGCTGATGGAATCCGGTGTGAGCTGGCTGCCGACCTTCATGTGGCGCGCCAACAAGACCTGGCGCGGGGTGCGCGTCGAGGTGCCCTGGGTCGAGCGCGAGCCGGCTGCGATCATCCGCGACAATTTTCGCGTCACCATGCAGCCGTTCGACGCGCCGGCCGACGCCAAAAGCGTCGAGGAGATCATCGACCAGATCGGCTCCGAAAAGATGTTCCTGTTCGCGTCCGACTATCCGCACTGGCAGTTCGACGGCGACGATCCGATCCCGCCGAACCTACCGAAGAGCATCATCTCGAAGATGTGCGTCGACAACCCGCTGGAGACGTTTCCGCGGCTGTCGCTCGCCAACTGACTTTGGAGGTTCGCATGAGTGAAGTCATCGACCGTCCGCTGCGTGAAGACGAGAAGCCGATGGCGACCCGGCTGCGCATCGTCGATTGCGACGTGCATCCGAGCCTGCATTCGTTCGACGATCTCAACGAGTTCCTGCCCAAGCGCTGGCAGCAGCATCTGAAGGAATATGGCAGCCATCTGCGCACGCCCTATCTGTTCACCACGCCATATCCGCGCTCCTCGCCTTTGATCGCCCGGCGCGACGCCTGGCCGCCGACCGGGGGGCCACCCGGCTCTGATCTCGCCTTCATGCAGAAGCAGCATCTCGATCCGCTCGATGTCGAGTTCGGGATTTTGCAGGTGCTCGATCTCTTCATCTTCTCGCAGCAGAACCTCGAATTTGGCGCCGCGATTCAGCGTGCCATCAACGACTGGCAACTGGCGTTCTGGTCGCATCGCGACCCGCGCCTGAAGGCTTCGATTCTGGTCGGCCAGGATGGCGTCGACCTTGCGATTGCCGAAATCGAACGTTGCGCGAAAATCGGCGAATACATCCAGATCAACGTCTCGCCGCGCGCCAACGAGCCGCTGGGCCGCCGCCGCTACTGGCCGATCTACGAACGTGCCCAAGAACTGGATCTGCCGCTCGGCATCCATGTCGGCGGCTATGGCGGGCATGCGCCGACCGGCGGCGGCTGGCCGTCCTATTATGTCGAGGAGCACCAGTCCAACGCACACACCATTGCGGCGCAGCTTGCCAGTCTCGTGATCGAGGGCGTGCCGGAGCGCTTTCCAAGATTGAAGTTCGTCTTCATCGAGGGCGGCTTCGGCTGGATCCCATCTGCGGTGTGGCGGATGGACCAGCACTTTGCGCGCTTCCGCAGCGAGGTGCCGCATCTCAAGCGCAAGCCGTCGGAATATGTGCGCGAGCATTTCTGGTTCACGACGCAACCGATCGACGAGCCTGACGAAGCCCGGCATCTGCGCTCGCTGATCGAATGGGTCGGCATCGACCGTCTATTGTTCTCATCGGACTATCCGCACTGGGACTTTGACGATCCGCGCTTCGCTTTCAAGACGCCGCTGACAGAAGCCGAGCGGACAAAGATCTTCAGCACCAATGCCCGCGCGGTCTATAAATTCTGAGAGCGGTGTGAGCGAATATGGCCCGTCACATCGTTGCGTCCACCTCGGAGATCCCGCCCGGCGGCAACAAGGTCGTCGACGTCGAGGGCCGCGACATCGTCGTGTTCCACGTCAATGGCGAGTTCTTCGCGCTGCTGAACCGCTGCCCGCACGAAGGCGCGCCGCTGGAGAAAGCGGCGTGCGTGGCGCGGCTGACCTCGCCCGAGCCTGGCATCTATCAGCGCTCGCGCGTCGGCGAGATGCTGCGCTGTCCCTGGCATGGCTGGGAGTTCGACATGCGCAACGGCCAGTCGTGGTTCGACCCGAAGCGCGTCAAGATAAGGTCATATCCCGTCGCGGTGGAGCGAGGCGAGGAACTCCAGAAGGGCCCGTATGTTGCCGAGACGTTTGCGGTGCATGTCGAGGACAGCTACGTGATTGTCGAAGTCTGAGCAGCCGTTTCGGATTGTGATTTCGCCGCAGGTGGGATAAGCCTCGCCCGCATTTATGGCGGAGACGAGCTTTGTCCAAACAGTCCCTGCGTGAGGAGGCCGAGCGCCTGATCCGCGAATCGATGGAAAAGAAGACCGTCGTCGTCAAGCAGGGCGATACCCGCATCGAGGCCGTCTGCGGCAAATGCGGCGCCCCGAACCGGGTGCAGGCGCCAAAGGGCCAGTCCCGCATCAAATTCGTCTGCAAGAATTGCGGGCATCAGCAAGAGACGCTCTAACCCTCATCATGAGGAGCCCGCTGGAAGCGGGCGTCTCGAGGGATCGAGGCCCCAGCTGGGCCTGCATGGTTCGAGACGCGCGTTCCGCGCTCCTCACCATGAGGGGCTCACGGCTCATCTAATCCCCCTCGACAAATCTCTTGAACGCATCCGCATAATCCGGGTGCCAGCGTGACAGCGGCGGGCGGTTCTCCACGATGTCGCCGGCGGCCCACAGCATGCGCTTTTCGTCGAGCACGCGCGGGACGTCGTTGTCCGGGCACAGGATGTAGAAATCGCCGGCCTCCAGCCGCGCCAGCATGAAATCCACGGTCTGCTCGGCCGTCCAGGCGCCCGCCGGCTTTTCAGTGCGGCCCTTCGCGGTGAGGCCCGTAAAGACGAAGCCCGGAATCAGCAGATGCGCGGTGATGCGGCAATCCCTGGTGCTGCGCAGTTCGTGCTGGAGCGCTTCCGTAAAAGCCTTCACCCCGGCCTTGGAGACGTTGTAGGCGGGATCGCCAGGCGGCGTGGTGATGCCCTGCTTCGAGCCGGTGTTGATGATGAGGCCGGCCCTGCCGCGCGCGATCATGTTGGGCGCGAAGATGCGCGAGCCGTTGATGATGCCCCACATGTTGACGCCGATGACGCGCTGCCAGTTGTCGGGTTCGCCGAACAGCGTGCTGCCGGGCTGGATGCCCGCGTTGTTCATGAGAATGTCGGTGCCGCCGAAGCGCTCGTGCACGGCGCGCTCCAGTTGCGTCACGCTCTCGGCCTTGCTGACATCGACCGCGAAGGTCATCACATGTGTGGCAGAAGTGATGGATGACAGTTTTGCGGCGGCCTCCGCCAGCCGCGCCTGATCCACATCGGCGATACACACCTTCATGCCGCCGCGCGCGAACGCTGCGGCGGCGGCGAATCCGATGCCGGACGCTCCGCCGGTGATCACGGCAACATTGTCTTTGACGATGGCGGGGTGCGGCATGGATCGTCTCCGGGAGAGGGGCTCGGTCGGGCTATAACATGGCGCTCGCGCGACCCTGCACAAGTCGGCATGGGAGGTCTTCGTTCCGCACCGACTTTACGCCTATCCGGCATCGCAGTATTCTATCGACCTAACGATCCCGCCCAGATCGAACCAATCAATCATTTGACAGGGAGTTCAGCCATGGCTGTGTCGCAGGCAATTCCGATCACGCGCCATCCATTCGCCAACGGGTCCTACAAGCAGATGCTGATCGACGGGAAGTGGGTCGATGCTGCCTCCGGCAAGCGCTTCGAGACCCACAACCCCGCCACCGGCGAACTGCTCGCAACGGTCGCCGAGGGCGACAAGGAAGATATCGACCGTGCAGTTGCTGCCGCCCGCCGCGCCTTCGAAGGGGCCTGGAGCAAGGTCAAGCCGTTCGAGCGGCAGAACCTGCTCCTGAAGCTCGCCGACCTCGTCGAGAAGAATTTCGACGAATTGTCGCAGCTCGACACGCTCGACATGGGCGCCCCGCTCAGCCGTACCCGCGCCTATCGCCTGCGCGCCGTCGGCATGCTGCGCTACTATGCCGGCCAGACCACCGCGATCCACGGCGAAACCATCGAGAACTCGCTGCCCGGCGAGATATTCTCCTACACGCTGAAGGAGCCGATCGGCGTCGTCGGCGCCATCATTCCCTGGAACGGCCCGCTGACCGCAACGATCTGGAAGATCGGTCCGGCGATCGCGACCGGCTGCACCGTCGTGCTCAAGCCCGCCGAAGAAGCGCCGCTGACCTCGCTGCGCATCGCCGAGCTCGCGATGGAAGCGGGCGTGCCGCCCGGCGTCATCAACGTCGTGCCTGGCTATGGCGAGACCGCGGGTGCCGCGCTTGCCTCGCACCACGACGTCGACAAGGTCGCCTTCACCGGCTCGCATGTCACGGGCCAGTCGATCATCCGTGCCTCGGCCGGCAACCTCAAGCGTGTCTCGCTGGAACTCGGCGGCAAGTCGCCGGACATCGTGTTCGCGGATGCCGATCTCGATGCGGCCGTGCCTGGTGCGGCGATGGCGGTGTTCGCCAATTCGGGGCAGATCTGCAGCGCGGGCACGCGGCTGTTCGTCGAGCAGTCGATCTACGAGGAATTCGTCGGACGTGTCGCCGAGTTCGGCAAGAAGTTGCAAGTGGGCAACGGCCTCGATCCCAACACCCAGATCGGGCCGCTGGTCTCCGAGCAGCAGCTCGAACGCGTCACCAGCTATCTCGACATCGGCCAGAAGGAAGGCGCCAAGGCGCTCGCCGGCGGCGGCCGGGTCACCGAAGGCGCGCTGTCGAAAGGCTTCTTCGTTTCACCCACCGTGTTCGCGGGCGTCCAGGACAACATGCGGATCGCGCAGGAGGAGATCTTTGGCCCCGTCATCTCCGCCATCGCGTTCAAGGACATGGACGAACTGGTCAAGCGCGCCAACACCACCACGTTCGGCCTGGGCTCGGGCCTGTGGACGCGCGACGTCAGCAAGGCACATGCGGTTGCGAAGAGGCTCCGCGCCGGCTCGGTGTGGGTGAATTGCTACCAGGCGATGGACCCGGCAGTGCCCTTCGGCGGCTACAAGATGAGCGGTTACGGCCGCGAGTCTGGCAAGCAGCATGTCGAGGAATATCTCAACGTGAAGGCCGTCTGGATCAAGACGGCGTAAGGCCTGTTCTCTCCCGCGTTCCGCGGGAGGGAATATCTGCTTTTGTAGGGGCGGCGCCTTTTCCGGTGGCCGCCCCTCGCTATATGATCCGCATCCTTTCTTAGCCATTGGGGCCCACATGAAATTCGAGGCGTTGTTCAAACCGTTGCAGGTCGGTCCGTACAAGCTCGCGCATCGCGTCGCGATGGCGCCGTTGACGCGCATGCGGGCCGAGCGCGAGAGCTTTTCGCCGCGGCCGCTCAACGCCGAATATTACGGTCAGCGCGCCACCCAAGGCGGCCTGCTCATCGCCGAGGCCTCGCCCGTGCTCTCGCATGGCCGCGGTAACCCGGCGACGCCCGGCATCTATTCGGAGACGCAGATCGCCGGCTGGCGCAAGGTGGTCGACGCCGTGCATGCTACGGGGGGCATCATCTTTCTCCAGCTCTGGCATGTCGGCCGCGTCTCTCATTCCTCTTTCCACGGTGGTGAGCTGCCGGTCTCGGCCTCGGCGATCCCGATCAAGGCCGAAGGCGTGAAGGCGATGACCGCCGACGGCAAGATCTCCGACTACGAGACGCCGCGCGCGCTGGAGACCGAAGAGGTCAAGGGCATCGTCGAGGCCTTCAGGCAGGGCGCGAAGAACGCGCTGGCCGCCGGCTTCGACGGCGTCGAGATCCACGGCGCCAACGGCTATCTGCTCGAACAGTTCTTGCAGTCGCGCAGCAACCAGCGCACCGATCAGTACGGCGGTTCGATCGAGAACCGCGCGCGGCTTCTGCTCGAAGTGACGCAGGCCGCGATCGACGTCTGGGGCGCGGGCCGCGTCGGCGTGCGGCTGTCGCCCCACGGCATCGCCAATGATTCCGGCGAGCCCGATCCGATGCCGCTCTACACGCATGTGGTGAAGGCGATCGACAAACTCGGTCTCGCCTATCTGCATTTCATCGAACCGCGCTCCAGCGGCTCGGGGCGAGCGGAAGTCAACTGGCAGAACGTGCCGTCGGCGATGCTGCTGTTCCGCCCGCTCTACCGCGGTGTGCTGATGACCGCCGGCGGCTTCACAGGCGAGACGGCGAACGCCGCGATCGCGGAGGGACATGCCGACATCATCGCCTTCGGCCGCATCTTCATCTCCAACCCCGATCTGCCGCGCCGCCTGCAGCACGATTACCCGGTCACGCCGTATAACCGTGCGACGTTCTATGGCGGCGAGGAGAAGGGGTATACGGATTATCCGGTGTATGACGAGCTGACGCCGGCGTAGACTTTTCCGTGGCCCGGATAGTGATGCTCCGACCGCCAGCATAATTTCCGTCATTGCGAGCGAAGCGATCCAGAATCTTTTCCGCAGAGACAGTCTGGATTGCTTCGCTGCGCTCGCAATGACGGTGTAGCTGCGGGCTGCCCAAGCCCTCTCGCCGCGCGCGGCCTGCACCCGCGAGGCGTCGGGCAAAACACCCCGTCAAGCCCTCACTTCAAAAAGATTTCACTTTTCCGAATTTCGGATTTATGGCATACGACGGTCATCCTGGCCCTGCCAAAGGGGCGTTCGCGATCGTCACGACATGCGGGCCGGGTGGCGGTGGACGCGGCAGCGACGGCGCGGGCAGCGTGATGACAGGGCGGGCAACCGTGAGTCCTCACGCGACGCGGTACGACACGGCGCTGGAGAGCGGGCTGGTCGGTTGTCAGGGGTGAGCACACGCGAGCCCCTGATGATCAGGCGGGTGCGTCCGCGGACGGAGAAGTCGTGTGGTCCTGACGCCCGGGGTCTGTGCGTCAAGTCCCAGCGGTGATGTGGCGGCCCGACCGGGCGTGCGCATCAGTCATCGGCGGGACGACGGGGGCAATAGTGCATCGCTCCCCGGGGAGAGCACGAAGGACACCGTTAAAACCATCCGCGCAGGGAAGGCCGGGCGATCGGCCACCCCATCGGTCCACCCCGTGTGCACTCTTGTCGCGCACGGACCAACGGGTGCCGCCGGCGCCCGGCCTTCCCTGCGCCCTTTGGCTTCAGAGCGCGCGAACGAAACCTTAAAGCTCGGGCGAAACGCGCCGCGAGAACGCGAAGGCGTGTCAGCTGTCTGGAAGGCCCATTGAAAGAGCGATGCAGTTGCCCCAATCTCGTCATTGCGAGCGCCGCGAAGCAATCAAGGATCTTTCCGCAGAGACAGTCTGGATTGCTTCGCTGCGCTCGCAAAGACGATGAGGGAAGCACCATGGCCAAAGCCGCAGTCGCCGCAGGTATTGCCACCGGCCAATGCCTCTGCGGCAAGGTCACCTTCGAGATCGACGTCCCCGCACGCTGGGCCTGGCACGATCATTCCGCCGCCAGCCGTCGCGCCCACGGCGCTGCCTATGCGACCTATGTCGGCAGCTGGAAGAAGCGGTTTCGCATCATTTCGGGGAAAACCGCGCTCAGCCGCTACGAGGACAAGGCGACCAAGACCGCGCGCAGCTTCTGCGCGCATTGCGGCACGCCGATCACATACGAGCGCCCGCGCGGGCCGCACATGGTCAACATTCCCCGCGCGCTGTTCAAGGAGCGCACCGGCCGCCAGCCGCTCTATCACATCGCAATCGAAGAGCTTCAGGAATGGGCCTATACCGGCGAGCCGCTGGTGCCGCTGACGGGTTTTCCGGGCGTGGTCTGGCAGCGCTCGAAAAAGAAAAAGCGAGCCAGCGGCGAAGATCCGTTCGATCTGGGGCGCGCGGAGATGTAGCGCACTCCACTCTCGTGCCCCGGACGCAGTGCAGCGCTGCTGAGCCGGGGCCCATGCCTCAGCGAACTCGGCGCAAATCTGGGTCCCGGCTCTGCGTCGCAACGTTGCACGTTGCGCCGCGTCCGGGACATGAGACCGTCCCGCGCAACGCAGCCATGATCGCACTTCCTTGCGCGCGTCCCGCGATTTCGGCCATCATGCGCCTCTCCTCGCGGCAACGCCCGCGGGCCTGGAGGAAACATGAAGAACAAGATCACCGGCCGCTCCGCCTTTCTCGCGCTGCTCAAGGACGAGGGCATCACGCATCTGTTCGGCAATCCCGGCACCACCGAGCTGCCGATCATGCATGCGCTGAAGGACCATCCCGACCTCACCTATGTGATGGCGATGCAGGAGAGCCTGGTGGTGGCGATCGCGGATGGATATAGCCGCGCCTCCGGCAAGCTTGTCGCCTGCAACGTCCATGTCGCACCCGGCCTCGGCAACGCGATGGGCTCGCTCTACAACGCCCAGTTCACAGGCACGCCGATGATCCTCACCGCGGGCCAGCAGGAGCAGGGACACGGCTTGATGGAGCCGGTGCTGTATGGCCCGCTGGTGCGCATGGCCGAGCCGCTGGTGAAATGGGCCGTCGAGGTGACGCGGCTGGAGGATTTGCCGCGCATCGTTCGCCGCGCCGCCAAGGTTGCGATGACGCCGCCGACCGGGCCGGTGTTCATCTCGCTGCCCGGCGATATCCTCAACAGCGAGGCCGGCATCGATCTCGGCCGCTCCACCCGCATCGACGCCCGCACAAGGCCGTCGGACGAGGCGCTGAAGGCTTTTGCCGCGCGCCTGCTCAAGGCCGAGCGCCCCGTAATCGTTACTATGGACGAGGTGGTCAAGAGTGACGCGCTGAATGAGGCCGCCGAGCTCGCCGAGCTGATGGGGGCGGCCGCCTATCAGTCCTCGACGCCCTACGGTTCGCACTTTCTCTCCGAGAGCCCGAGCTTCGTCGGCACGCTGGCGCGCGTGCAGAAGGTCGCGCGCGACACGCTCGCACCCTACGATCTTCTGATCGCGCTCGGCGGCGATCCCCTGCGGATGTCGGTCTATAGCGAGGTCGATGCGCTACCGGATGGTCTCGGGGTCGTGCAGGTCGGCCTCGCCGATTGGGAGATTGCCAAGAACTACGGCGCCGAGATCGCGCTGAAGGCGGATCTGAAGGAGACGTTGCGCGCGCTGATTCCGGTGCTGAAGGAGATGGGCGGCGTTGCCCTGGCGAGCCGCGCGAAACAACGTCTCGCCGAACTCGCACCGCAGAACTGGACCGCGCGGCGCGGCGCGCTGGTGGAGCAGATCGGCAAGGCCGCGGACCGTAGCCCCATCGATCCGGACTGGCTGGTGTTGCAAATGGTGGAGGCCATGCCCGAAAACGCCATCCTGGTCGACGAAGGCCTTACCTCCAGCCGCCAGATCACGGCGTTGCGTGCGCACCGCGACCGCTTCGGCTATCACGGTCTCGCCTCCGGCGGCATTGGCTGGGGCCTACCGGCCTCGGTCGGCGCCAGCATTGCCAATCCGGATCGGCCCGTCGTCTGTTTCTCCGGCGACGGCAGCGCGATGTATTCGATCCAATCGCTGTGGACCGCGGCGCATCACAAGCTGCCGCTCAATGTCGTCATCGCCAACAATGGCGGCTACCGCATCATCAAGCAGCGCTTGCTCGCATTCCATGGCGACGACAATTACGTCGGCATGGATTTTGTCGATCCGCCAGTGGACTTCGCCGGGATCGCGAAGGCGCTGGGATGCGAGGCGATCAAGGTCAGCGATCCGCGGGAGCTGAAGGCGACGCTGGCGTCAGCGTTCAACCGTCCGGGGACGAAGCTGATCGAGGTGATGGTGGACGGGAAGGTGTAGGCACATCAACCGCTGTCATTGCGAGGAGCGAAGCGACGAAGCAATCCAGATTGTTTCCGCGGAGGGATCCTGGATTGCTTCGCTTCGCTCGCAATGACGAGGAGGCGGCAGCGGGCCTACCCCGTCTTCCCCACCCTGAACCCCGCCGCCGGATGCGGCGCACCTAGCCGCGCGCGCCCCTCGCCAAACAGCTTCTCCCGCAGCGTGCCCTGCGCATACTCTTTCTTGTATCTTCCACGCCGCGTCAGCTCCGGCACCAGCATGTCGGCGATATCCTCGAAATCACCGGGCGAGATCGCGAAGGCGACATTGAGGCCGTCGACATCGGTCGCCTCGAACCACGCCTCGATCTTGTCTGCGACCATCTCCGGCGTGCCGACCACGACAGGACCGGCCCCGCCGACGCCGACATGCTCGATGACGTCGCGCACGGTCCAGACGCGGTCGGGATCGGCGCGGGTGACGTTATCGAGTGCGCTGCGGCCGGCATCGTTCTGGACATGACGCACCTGCTGATCGAGTTCGTAGCCGGAGAAGTCGATGCCGGTCCATCCCGACATGAGGGCCAACGCGCCTTCCGGGCTGATATGCGACCGGTAGTCGGCATATTTGGCCGCCGCCTCGGCTTCCGTGTTGCCGAGGATGATCGTCATCATCGAGAACATCAGGATCTCCGCCGGATTGCGGCCGAACGCGGCGGCCTCCTGACGGATCGCCGACACGCGCGGCGCGATCACCTTGGCCGACGGCCCGGACATGAACACGCATTCGGCATGCTTCGCCGCGAACTGCCGTCCGCGCGGCGAGGTGCCGGCCTGATACAGCACGGGCGTCCGCTGCGGCGACGGCTCGCTGAGGTGAATGGTGTTGTTGATGCGGTAGTTCGCGCCCTCGTGGTTGACGCGATGGATTTTTGTGGGATCGGTGAAGATGCCGCGCTTGCGGTCGCGCAGCACGGCGTCGTCCTCCCAGCTCCCTTCCCAGAGCTTGTAGACGACCTCCATATATTCGTCTGCGATCTCGTAGCGGTCGTCATGCCCGGTCTGCTTGTCCTTGCCGGCCCCGCGCGCGGCGCTGTCGAGATAACCGGTGACGACGTTCCAGCCGATCCGTCCCTCGGTGAGATGATCCAGCGTCGACATCCGCCGCGCGAACGGATAGGGCGGCTCGAAGGAAAGATTGCTGGTGACGCCGAAGCCGAGATTCTGCGTCACCGCCGCCATCGCCGACAGCAGCAGCAGCGGTTCGTTCGACGGCGTCTGCGCTGCATTGCGCAAGGCTGCGTCAGGGCTGTTGCCATAGACGTCGTAGACCCCGAGCACGTCAGCCAGGAACAGGCCATCGAAGCGGCCGCGCTCCAGCGTTTTGGCGAGATCGATCCAGTAGGGCAGGCGGTTATATTCGGCCGTGCGGTCGCGCGGATGGGTCCACAGGCCCGGTGACTGGTGCGCGACGCAATTCATCGCAAAAGCGTTGAGCCTGATCTGCTTGGCCATGATGGTCCCCCGGCGCCCTGTACCGGGCGCTCTTCGAATGATAGAGCTGCGCCCGAACTTGGCGAAGTTCTTGCATATAACTCGACCTTGGCAAGGCCAAAATCAGCGGTGCTGCTGCGCTTGGCAAGCCAATCTCAAGAGAGCAAGAACGAAATCCCAAGACTATCGAAGTCCCCGCCACTTTCGGAGGCCCACCCGTCTCGGGTATGCTCTTTCGTCTCGCAACCTAAAAAAGAAAATAATGACCAGAGCCGATGCCATCGCCCGCGCCCGTGACGATTTCAAATTCGGCGCGTTCCTCACCGAACTCGACCGCCGCGTCGCCTACCGGACCGAGAGCCAGAATCCGAACCGGAGCGTCGAGCTGCGCGCCTATCTGGAACAGGAGATGGTGCCCGCTTTCGCCGCGCTCGACTTCGAAAGCCGCATGGTCGAATCTCCCAACGGCAAGGCGCCGTTTCTGTTCGCCGAGCACCACGAGAGCGAGACGGCGCCGACCGTGCTGATCTACGGTCATGGCGACGTCGTCGACGGCATGGAGGGCGAGTGGCGCGACGGCCGCGATCCCTGGCGCACGACGGTTGCGGGTACGCGCCTCTATGGCCGCGGCACCGCCGACAACAAGGGCCAGCACAGCATCAACATGGCGGCACTCCGCGCGGTGCGCGACGCCCGCGGCGGCAAGCTCGGCTTCAACGCCAAGTTCATCGTCGAGATGGGCGAGGAGACCGGCTCGCCCGATCTCGGCAAGGTCTGCGATCTCAATCGCGATGCGCTCAGGGCCGATCTGTTCATGGCCTCGGACGGGCCACGCCTGTCCGCCGACCGCCCCACACTGTTCCTCGGCTGCCGCGGCGGCATACGCATTCATCTCGATGTGAACCTTCGTGACGGCGGACATCATTCCGGTAATTGGGGCGGCGTGCTTGCCAACCCTGCGACCGTGTTGGTCAACGCGATCTCGACGCTGGTCGACGGCCACGGCCGCCTTCAGCTCGAAGCGCTGAAGCCGCCCCGGCTCACCAACCAGATCCGCAGCTATCTTGCCGACGTGCAGGTGGTGCCGACCGAGGACGAGCCGGCGCTCGCTGAGAGCTGGGGCGAAGAAGGGCTGTCGGCGGCCGAGCGGCTCTATGCCTGGAACACGCTTGAAGTGCTGGCGATGTCGTCCGGCAATATCGAGAAGCCAGCCAACGCCATTCCCGGCCACGCCAATGCCGTGCTGCAACTGCGTTTCGTGGTCGGCACCAAAATCGACGGCCTGATCGACGCCGTCCGCGCACATCTGGTCCAGAAGGGTTTTCCGATGGTCGAGGTGCGGGCGGCGCAGAGCTTTGCCGCCTCGCGCACCGATTTCGACAGCCCCTGGATCAAGTGGGCGGCGGATTCGGTGCAGGAGACCACCGGCAAGGTGCCGGCGGTGCTGCCGAACTTCGGCGGCTCGCTGCCCAACGACGTGTTTTCCGAAATCCTGGGCCTGCCGACGATCTGGGTGCCGCACTCCTATCCCGGCTGCTCCCAGCATGCGCCCAATGAGCACATCCTGCTGCCATTGACCGAAGAGGCCTTGACGGTGATGGCCGGCCTGTTCTGGGATCTCGGGGAATTGCCAGGACCGCTAACACGTCCGCTAACACGCCCGCTAACCTGAGCGTTAACCTGAGCCGCCATCCAGTCGAAAGTCACATTCTATTCCGGCTTGTTTTGTGCTTGCATCCCGCCGGCATCATCCTGAAAGGGGACCAAAAAGTGAAACACTTCCGTAGCATCGGCCTCGCGCTCGCCGCGACCTTCGCCGTCAGCCAGGCTGGGGCCGAGGAGCTGACCGGTACGCTGAAGAACATCAAGGACACCGGCGCCATCACGTTGGGCTTCCGCGACTCCTCGATTCCGTTCTCCTATCTCGACGACAACCAGAAGCCCATCGGATTCGCGATGGACATCTGCTACAAGATCGTCGACGCCGTGAAGAAAGAGCTCAAGCTCGACAAGCTCGAGGTGAAGCTCAACCCGGTGACCTCGGCGACCCGCATCCCGCTGATGGCCAACGGCACCATCGACCTCGAATGCGGCTCGACCACCAACAATGTCGAACGCCAGAAGCAGGTCGCCTTCACCAATACCCACTTCCTGACCGCCAGCCGCTACGTCTTCAAAAAATCAAGCGGCCTGAAGTCGATCGACGACCTCAAGGGCAAGACGGTAGTCTCGACTGCCGGCACCACCAACATCAAGCAGCTCACCGAAGCCAATGTGGCGAAAAGCCTCGGCGCCAACATCATTCCGGCCAAGGATCACGCCGAATCCTTCCTGATGGTCGAGACCGACCGCGCGGTCGCCTTCGTGATGGACGACATCCTGCTCGCGAGCCTCGTTGCCGGCTCGAAGTCGCCGGACGACTACGTTATCTCCAAGGATGCGTTCTCCAAGCCTGAGCCCTACGCCATCATGCTGCGCAAGGACGACGCGCCGTTCAAGAAGGTGGTCGATGCGGCGACCGCTGCGGTCTACACCTCCGGCGAGGGCCAGAAAATCTACGACAAATGGTTCACGGCCAAGATCCCGCCGAAGGGTCTCAACCTCAACACCCCGATCTCGCCCGAGCTGAAGCACGAGTTCGCCAAGCCGAGCGACTCGCCGAATCCGGACGACTATAAGTAAGCTCCGATCCGTCCTGGAATCAGGACTTCGGGATCAAAATGATGTCCGGCCACTCTTGACACCAGGGTGGCCGGACATTTGCATAGGCGCCCGGGACATCTGTGATTGGCGCGTTCGCGCGGGGGACACGTGAACTACCACTGGAACTGGGGAATTTTCTTCGAGCCCAACCCGATGGGGACCGGCACCTATCTTGACATGCTGCTGTCGGGGCTGGTGCTGACCCTGAAGACGGGCGTGCTCGCCTGGATCATCGCGCTGATTTTCGGCACGATCGTCGGCGTGCTGCGCACTTTGCCGTCAAAGACCGCGTCCTGGATCGGCTTTTGCTGGGTCGAATTCTTCCGTAACATGCCGCTGCTGGTGCAGCTGTTTCTGTGGTTCTTCGTGCTGCCGGAATTGCTGCCGAAATCGGCCGGCACTTGGCTGAAGCAAATGCCGAACGCACCGTTCTGGACGGCGGCGATCGGCATCGGCTTCTTCATGTCGGCGCGCGTCGCCGTGCAATTGCAGGCCGGCGTCGGCTCATTACCGCGCGGGCAGAGGATGGCCGCGACTGCGCTGGGCCTGACCACTGTGCAGGGCTACCGCTACGTGCTGCTGCCGATGGCGTTCCGCATTATCCTGCCGCCGCTGACCTCCGAATTCCTCAACACCATCAAGAACACGGCCGTGGCCATCACCATCGGCCTGCTCGAGCTCACCGGACAGGCGCGCTCGATGCAGGAATTCTCGTTCCAGGTGTTCGAGGCCTTTACCGCCGCGACCCTGCTTTATCTCCTCGTCAACGTCGTCGTCGTGACTGCGATGCGCTTCCTCGAGCGCTGGGTCGCGATCCCCGGCTACATCACGGGGAAATAGCGCCATGTTCAGCAATCTCGATTTCGACGTCATCCGCCGCGCACTGCCCTATCTGTTCTACGAAGGCATGACGTTCACGCTGATGCTGACGGGGCTCGCGGCACTCGGCGGCCTGGTCTTCGGCACGGCGATCGCGCTGATGCGGTTGTCCGGCTACAAGACGCTCGGATACGTCGCCGGCGTCTATGTCGACTTCATGCGTTCGCTGCCGCTGGTGCTGGTGATCTTCTGGTTCTACTTCCTGGTGCCCTATATCGGGCAGTGGCTGACCGGCTCGTCGCGCCCCATCAGCGTCGGCGCGTTCGCGTCCTCGCTCATCACCTTCATCATGTTCGAGGCCGCGTACTTCTCCGAGATCATGCGTGCCGGCATCCAGTCGATCTCGCGCGGCCAGCCTGCCGCGGCCAACGCGCTGGGGCTGACCTACGCCCAGACCATGCGCTACATCGTGCTGCCGCAGGCGTTCCGCAACATGCTGCCGGTTCTGATCACGCAGACCATCGTGCTGTTCCAGGACACCTCGCTGGTCTACGTGCTGTCGATTACCGACTTTCTGGGAGCTGCGAGCAAGGTCGCGCAGCGCGACGGTCGTTTGGTCGAAATGTATCTGTTCGCCGCAATCGTCTACTTCACCATCTCCTGTGTCGCATCCTACGGCGTCCGCCGCCTCCAGGCGCGCATCGCCATCATCCGTTAGAGCGTATCGGTCATGATCGAAATCAGCCACGTCGACAAATGGTATAGCCCGACCTTCCAGGTGCTGACCGACTGCACCACCAGCGTCACCAAGGGCGAGGTCGTGGTGGTCTGCGGTCCCTCGGGCTCGGGCAAGTCGACGCTGATCAAATGCGTCAACGCGCTGGAGCCGTTCCAGAAAGGCGACATCAGCGTCGATGGAACCAAGGTCAACGATCCCAAGACCAATTTGCCGAAGCTGCGCTCGCGGGTCGGCATGGTGTTCCAGCACTTCGAGCTGTTTCCGCATCTGAAGATCATCGACAATCTCTGCCTCGCACAGCAGAAAGTGCTCGACCGGTCGCGCGACAAGGCGGTGGCGAAAGGCATGCAGCTGCTGGAGCGCGTCGGTCTGAAGGAACAGGCGCAGAAGTTTCCCGCGCAACTGTCCGGCGGCCAGCAGCAGCGCGTGGCGATCGCCCGCGCGCTCGCGATGGATCCCATTGTCATGCTGTTCGACGAGCCGACCTCGGCGCTCGACCCCGAAATGGTGAGCGAGGTGCTCGACGTCATGGTGGACCTCGCCCATGAGGGCATGACCATGATGGTCGTCACCCACGAGATGGGCTTTGCCCGCAAGGTCGCCAACCGCGTGATCTTCATGGATCGCGGCGAGATCGTCGAGGACGCCCCGAAGGAGGATTTCTTCGGCAAGCCCCGCAGCGACCGCGCGCAGAAGTTCTTGTCGAAGATTTTGTCGCATTAGTCGTCTGACGCCAAATAGGGTTTATCGGTGCCTGCGAATTTCGTATAGCAGCGGAAGTTCCGTTTATTCCCGCCAGGAGACCTGCCTTGGACTCGATCGCCTACGTCAACGGCTCATTCGTCCCGCTCTCGGACGCTAAAATCTCGGTCCTCGATCGCGGTTTCCTGTTCGCCGACGGCATCTACGAGGTCTCGGCGGTGCTTGACGGCAAGCTGATCGACAACGCCTCGCATCTGACGCGGCTGGAGCGCTCGGTCGGCGAAATTAAGCTAAAGCTCCCCGAGACGGTCGAGCGCATCACCGAGATCCAGAAGGAGCTGATCGCGCGCAACAGGGTCGAGAACGGCCTCGTCTATCTCCAGGTCACGCGTGGGGCCGACAAGGGCCGCGACTTCGCCTTCCCCAAGGGCGACGTCAAGTCGAGCCTGGTGATGTTCACCTCGGAGAAGGACATCATCAACGCGGCATCGGCCAAGACCGGCATCAACGTCATCACCGTGCCGGACATCCGCTGGGAGCGGCGCGACATCAAGAGCGTCGCGCTGCTGGCGCAGGTGCTTGCGAAACAGGCCGCGGCCGAAGCCGGTGCGGGCGAGGCCTGGATGCTGGAGGACGGCTACGTCACCGAGGGCGGCTCGTCCTCGGCGTTCATCCTGACGCAGGACGACGTCATCGTGACCCGCAAGAATTCCAACGCGATCCTGCCGGGTTGCACCCGCAAGGCGGTGGTGGCTCTTGCCGAAGAGCGCCAGCTCCGGGTCGAGGAGCGTTCCTTCACGGTCGCCGAAGCGCTCGCCGCCAAGGAGGCCTTTGCCACCTCGGCGTCGCTGTTTGTCCAGCCGGTGGTTGCGATCGACGGCAAGAAGATCGGCGACGGCAAGCCCGGCCCGATGGCAACAAGGCTGCGCGAGATTTATGTGGAGTTCGCCAAGGCGACGGCGGTCTGACGAAGCTGCCGTAGGTGGGCAAAGGCGCGCTTGCGCCGTGCCCACCTGTTCTCTCGCGTTCGCTGAAAGACGGTGGGCACGCTTCGCTTTGCCCACCCTTGTATTAGCGCGCCGCAGCTCACGCCACCGACGCCTTCACTTTCACCGGGTGAATCGCCCGGAACGCGATCGCCAACCTGTTCCAGGCATTGATGGCCCCGATCAGCATCGTCAGGTTGACCGTCTCCGCATCGGAGAATTGTGCGCGGACCTGCTCGTAGACGTCATCAGGCGCGTGCGTCTCGGAGATCAGCGTCACCGACTCGGTCCATGCCAGCGCGGCGCGCTCGCGGTCAGTATAGAGCGGGGATTCGGGCCAGGCGTTGAGCAGATAGATGCGCTGCTCGGTCTCGCCGCGCTTGCGGGCGTCCTCGGTGTGCATGTTGATGCAGAAGGCACATCCGTTGATCTGCGACGCGCGGATCTTGACGAGCTCGATCAGCGATTTCTCCAGTCCCGTCGACTGGATCTGCTCTTCCAGCGCCATCAGCGCCTTCATCGTGTCGGGTGCGGCCTGGTAGAAATTCATGCGGGGTTTCATGGTCGTTCTCCTTGCTTGCTGGGTTGGTGTCAGTGGGCGCCACCGGCCGAGGCATGGCCGGCCTTCTTCAGGAAGAGGGTAGCGATCAACGCGACGATCAGTGCCACGCCGAGCAGATAGAAGGTGTCGCTGAAGGCGAGGATATAGGCCTGCTTCTGCACGATATGGCCGATCGCGACATAGGCGCGATGCGACGCGTCCGCACGGTCGAGGATGCCGTGATTGACGAAGTATTGCGTGAGCTGTTCCATCCGCGTCCGCGTCGCCTGCTCGAACAGCGAGACCGACTGCATCAGCACGTTGGAGTGATACTGCTCGCGCTTGGTCAGCAGGGTCTGCAGCAGCGCGATGCCGACGGCGCCACCGAGATTGCGCATCATGTTGAACAAGCCGGAGGCCGAGCCCGCGTTCTCCGGTTCGATGCCTGACGTCGCCACCGCAGACAGCGGCGCCATCACCAGCGCCTGCCCGATCGCACGAACCACATTGGGCCAGAGCAATTGATCGGCGGCATAGTTGCCGGTCATGTAAATATTCATGAAGTTGGAGGCCGCAAACAGGACGAAGCCGACGCCGATGATGAGCCGCGCATCGAGCTTCTGCATAAGGCGTGGCACCAGCGGGATCAGCAGGAGCTGCGGCAGGCCGGTCCATGCCAGTACCATGCCGATCTGCTCGGCATTGTAGCCCTGGATGCGGGCCAGATATTGCGGCAGGATGAACACCGAGCCGTAGAGCGCGATTCCCAGTAGGAAGTTCGCGAGCATGCCGAAACCGAAATTGCGGCGAACGAGCAGACGCAGGTTCAGGAGCGGCTTCTTCACCGTGAGCTCGATGATCAGGAAGGCGGTCAGCGCGACGGCCGCGATGACGGAGAGCTTGACGATGAAGGGCGAGCCGAACCAGTCGTCCTTGTTGCCTTCCTCCAGGACGGTTTGCAGCGCGGACAGTCCGATCGCCATGGTGATGATGCCGGCCCAGTCGCCCTCGCCCAGCAACGACAGCTTCATCAGCTTTGCGTCCAGCGCGTACCAGAGCATGCCGACCATGATCGCGCCGGGGACGACATTGACGTAGAAGATGTACTGCCAGCCAAAATTCTCGGTGAGATAACCGCCGATGGTTGGGCCGATCGCGGGCGCGAACGTCGCCGACAGCGCAAACAGCGCAAGCCCGACCGGCTGTTTTCCGCGCGGCAGCAACGTGATGATCAGCGTGAACGCCATCGGGATCAGCACGCCGCCGGTGAAACCTTGTACCGCCCGTAGCACGATCATCTGCGGCAGGTCCTGCGCCAGCGCACAGGCGGCCGACAGGATCAGGAACAGGACCGCGTTGGTGAGGAGATAGATGCGGATCGAAAACACCTGCGCGAGCCAGCCGGACAGCGGGATCACCACGATCTCCGCGATCAGATAGGAGGTCGAGATCCAGCCGCCGTCGTCGATGCCGGCGCCGATCGCGCCCTGGATGTCGGCGAGCGAGGCATTGACGATCTGGATGTTCAGCACCGCCATGAAGGCGCCGAGCGTCGCGCCGATCACGGCGATCCAGGTCTTGGTGGAAACCGCCGGCGTGGCGGGTGCGGCTCGAGCGGGAATGCCGGCGGCGGAAGCGGCGTTCAGCGCGGGTTGGAGTGTGCTCATGGAAGGCCTCGTCTCGGATATGGAGACAGGATGCATCAGGCGAGTGTTTTCGATAATCGAGGAAGCGTTGGAAGGATCGTCCGGCAGGACTTGATAATGCTGCCGGAGTTGGCCTTTAGCCGCCGTTGGGTCGCGTCGCATTGTCGGCGAGGCGCTTGGCCGTCTCGCGTTCGGCCAGCACGGTCGCCTTGGTGTCGACTGTCGGCTCCGCCGACATACCGGGGCGCAGCAGCCCGGTCAGGCGGTGGTCGTCGAGCACGATCTTCACCGGCACGCGCTGCACGATCTTGGTGAAATTCCCGGTGGCGTTGTCGGGCGGCAGCAGTGCGAATTCGAGGCCGCTCGCCGGCGACAGGCTGTCGACATGGCCGCGCAGGGTCTGGTTGCGGAAACTGTCGACATGCAGTTCGACCGGCTGGCCGGCGCGAACATGGGTGAGCTGGGTCTCCTTGAAATTGGCGACCACATAGACCGCATCGAGCGGCACCACCGCCATCAATTGCGTGCCGGCCTGCAGGAACTGTCCCACGCGCAGTGAGCGGGCGCCGACCGTGCCGTCGACCGGCGCGGCAATCTCGGTGTAGGAGAGATTCAGCGCCGCCTGCTCGGCGACCGCGCGCGCGTGTTCGAGCTGGGCTGTGGCTTGCGCGCGCTGGGTGGTGAGTACGTCTACCTTGCGCTGTGCGGCCACGAGGCCCGACTTCGCGTGCTGCAGTTGCGCGTTGCTGGCGCGCAACGCAGCGTCAGTCTGCTGGGCGCGCTGGATCGTCCCGGAGCCCGACTTCATCAAATCGTCGTAGCGGGCGCGCTCCTCCTGCGCGAATTTCAGATTCGCGTCCGCGGCAGTCACATCGGCCGTGCTCTGCTCGATGATAGGCTGCTGAAGTTCGAGTTGGGCATCGAGGTTACGCACAGACGCTTCCGCCGCAGCCACATCGGCGCGCGCCTGGTCGAGCGCCGCCTTGAAGTCGCGGCCGTCGATCTTTGCCAGCACCTGGCCCGCTTTGACCTCTTCGTTATCGCTGACCAGCACCTTGGCGATGTAGCCCGAGACTTTTGGCGCGACGATCGTGGAGTCGGCCTTCACATAGGCATCGTCGGTTGTCTCGAGGTAGCGCCCGGTGGTCCAGTAATCGTGTCCGTAATGGACAATCGCTGCCGTGCCCGCGAGAAGGGCGAGCACCAATGCCGCGCGCCGGACGATATTCCGCGCAGGCACCGGAAGCGGAACCTTGGGGTTATCATGAGTGATTTCAGTCGCTTGCTGGAAGTTTTCGGTGCGGGGCATCTCGGACATCGCGATCTCCTATCGGCTGACTGAGAGTATCGGTCTTCCTGACTCGCGCGATAATCGGCAAAATGCCGGAAGGATTATCCATTTTGAGTGGATAGTTGGGGCCATCGCTTGGGTGTGGGGTGTACCGAGCCAGGGGGGCGACTGCCCCAGAGCGATTGCCGCGTCTGTCGCGCGATTGCTGCTAATGCATGCGCGAACCGTGGGACGATCGGACGGATAATCCGACTAAATTCCTTGCGATTATCGAACAAGAGCGGATAATCAGCCTGCATGGATCGATTGACCAGCCTTGAAGTCTTCAGCCGGGTGGTCGAGACCGGCGGCTTCTCTGCAGCGGCCCGTAAGCTCAACATGTCGACCACCATGGTGAGCAATCACGTTCAGGCGCTGGAAGACCGGCTCGGCGTGAGGCTGCTCCAGCGCACCACGCGCAAGGTCAACCTCACCGAGATCGGCAGGGCCTATTACGACCGCTGCATCCAGATCCTCGCCGATATCGAACAGGCCGACGATATCGCGAGCGAGTTGCAGTCGGTGCCTCGCGGCACGCTACGGATCCACGTCGCCACGCACATGGTGCCGTTCGTCGCGCCCGTGGTGGCGAAGCTCCTGTCGACCTATCCAGAGCTCAGGATTGATCTGCGCATGGGCGAAGCCGACATCGACCTCATCGAAGAAGGTTATGACGTTGCCCTGCGCATGACCTCACCGCCGGATTCGAGCCTGATCGTCCGCAGCCTCGCCACCTGGCGCCACGTGCTGTGCTGCTCGCACGACTATCTCGAAAGGCACGGTCGCGTGCAGAAGCTCGATGAGCTCACCGCGCACAATTGCGCCCGTCACTTGAACTATCCGTTCGGCGACGATTGGCGCTTCTTCGATCGCAAGGGCACGCCGGCATCGGTGCGAATTTCGGGCAGCTTCATCACCAACAGCGGTGAGGCCTTGCGAAAGGTGGCGCTGGAAAGCGCTGCCGTCTGCCTGATGGCGGGTTTTCTCGTCCAGGACGATCTCGAAGCCGGTCACCTCGTTCGCCTTCTGCCCGAATATCGTCCCGTCGAGATGTCGATGAACGCGGTCTATCCGCACCGGCATCATCTGTCGGCGAAGGTCAGGACCTTCATCGACATGCTCGTGCATCACAGCGCCGAGCAGCAGAAGCTGATCAATCCCTACTCATGACCGGGGCGGCGCCGGCAGCCGCCCGAACACTTTTTCGAGCGCCATGCCGACCGCAAGCAGGCAGCGATCGCTGCCTGCGGGACCATCCAGCTCGAGCCCGATCGGCAGTTTGCTGACCGCGCCGAGCGCAATCGGAATCTGGATTCCGGGAAGCCCGGCATTGCTGCCGGGATCGGTGTTCTGGATGAACAGGCCAAAATTTTCGGGGCTGCTGGCGTCGGGGTTGGAAGCGATCGCAACGCGCGGCGTGGTGGGGAAGGCGATGGCGTCGAGCCGGTTGTCCGCAAAGGTCCTGCCGTAGAGCGCCTGCAGGGCGGGACGCGCGGACTTGATGGCGGCCTCATAGATCGGGCCGGCATCGACCAGGGTATTGTCGGGACCAGGCAGTTTGCGCGGGATCACGAGGCCATCATAGGTATCCTTGACGTCGGGGCTCGCGATCTCCCGCGCCAGTGCGTCGATGGTGATGCCGGTGCCGGTGCCTGCGAGATAGGCCACCATGTCGTCATAGGCCTCGTACAGCGCGATGGGAAAGCCGACCTGGCCGTTGAGTTCGGCCAACTGCGGCATCTCGATATCGAGGACCGTGACGCCCTGTGTCTTCACTTTCGCGACCGCCGCCTGGAAGGCGGCATCGGTGTCGGTATCAAGATTGATCAGCATCGACCTCACGATGCCGATTCGTATCTGCTTCAGATCAGCCGGTTGAACGGCGTCGCCGCCCGCAATGACGCGGTCGAGCAGTTCGACATCCGCCATGGTCGCGGCCATCGGGCCCGCGGTGTCGCGGGTGTGCGAGATCGGCGCGATGCCAGCTTGCGGATAGCGTCCGACCGTCGGGCGCAGCGAGGCACATCCATTCAGTGCGGCGGGCACGCGGACCGATCCGCCAGTGTCGGTTCCGAGCCCGCCCGCAACGATCCGCGCGCCGATCGCGGCACCCGTGCCAGACGAGGAGCCGCCCGCGATCAGGGCACGGTCATAGGCGTTGCGCACGCCGAACTCCGTGCCGGTCTTGAACGCAGTGTTGTAGCCGGAGATGCCGAAGGCGAGCTCGTGCATGTTGGTCTTGCCGATGATGATCGCGCCCGCCGCGCGCAACTTTGCGACAACAGGCGCGTCAGCCTTCGGAACGTATTGCTTCAGCGCCGGTGTTCCTGCGCTACAGGGAAGCTCCGCGACCTCGATATTGTCCTTGATCACGATGGGCACGCCGCCGAGGGGCTTGCTGTCGCCCGTCGCGTCGAATGCGGCCGAGGCCTTCAAGGCACCAACCTCGTCCAAGGTGACGAAGGCATTCAGATCGGCATTGGCCTTAGCGCGGGCAAGAGCTTCCGTCGTGAGCGCGGTGCTCGTGATTTTTCCGGCGCGGAGGTCGGCCACGGCCTGGGTCAGGGTTAACCGGTCGAAATCCATGATGCGTCACCCGATTGCAGGAGCGCCATCAGGGCGCCCCTCAGCTTCAGAGGCTGAAGCCTCATCGGCGCCCCGTCAACCGTAGGCGCGCATCTTTGCAGGTGACGGCGCATCGAGCTCGGCGAAGAGCCGTTCGACCTCGGCCTTCACCTTTCCAATCGCGGCGTCCTTAACCGGCCCGTAGCCGCGGATATCCATCGGGGCTTTTGCAATGGCGATGAGGTCAGGCAGATGCGCTGCGTCGAGCCCGCTGAGAAGCCGGTTGATGACGCGATCGTACCAGGTGATCAGCTCCCGTTCGGCGCGCCGTTCCGCCGTGTAGCCGAACGGATCGAACGGCGTCCCGCGCAATCCCTTCATCCGCGCGAGCATGGCAAGCGGTGTCTGGATCCATTGCCCGAAGGCGCGTTTGCGCGGACGTCCGCGGGCGTCGCGCCTCGACGGCAGGAACGGCGGGGCGAGGTGATATTGGATGCTGAAGTTGCCTTCGAACTCGCCTTTCAACGCGTCGAGGAAACCACCCTGCATATGCAGCCGCGCCACCTCGTACTCGTCCTTGTAGGCCATCAGCTTGAACAGGGCGCGCGCGACGGCCTCGGTCAACGCCTCGCTGTTCAAATTGGCTTCGGCATTGCGAACGTTTGCAACGAGTGTCCGATAATGCGTCGCGTAGGCGCGGTCCTGATAAGCGGTGAGGAAATCGGCGCGGCGGTTGATCAACTGGTCGAGCGTCTCGGCCTTGGACGCCTCGTCCGTCTTCGGCAGAAAGTCCGGATCGGCGGTCGCGATCCGGCCCCAGGCAAAGGCCTGCTTGTTGCGCTGGACCGCGACGCCGTTGAGCTCGATCGCGCGCAACAGCGCCGACAGCGAGACCGGCAGCAGCCCGCGCTGCCAGGCAAAGCCCAGCATGATGATGTTGGCATAGACGGCATCGCCGAGCAGGCGCTCGGCAAGCGCGTTGGCGTTGATAGTGTCGAGATTGCCGTCGCCGATCACCTGGCCGATCGCGCGCAGGCGAGCGGGTGAAGCGAGATCGGCGTCGCGGAAACGGACGACGTCACCGGTCGGCATCTCCGCGGTGTTGACCGCGGCGCGCGTGCCTTTCCGATAGGTGCCGGACGCCTTTGGCGACGAACTGACGACGAGGTCGCAGCCGATCAGCGCATCGGCCGCGCCCTGGTCGATACGCACCTGATGCAGCGCCTCGGGAGTTGGCGCAAGCCGGATATAGCTCAGCACCGGCCCGAATTTCTGTGCAAAGCCGGTAAAATCCAGTACCGAGACGCCGCTTCGTTCGAGATGCGCCGCCATGCCGATCAGCGCGCCGACCGTGATCACGCCAGTGCCGCCGACGCCCGTGATGAGCAGATCATAGGGACGGTCGAGCGTTGCGGGCGCGGGCAGGGGAAGCGTCGCCGCGTGGCCGACCGCGTCGATCTGGCTCGCGCTCTTCTTTCGGCGCGTCGCACCCTCAACGGTGACGAAGCTCGGGCAGAACCCGTTGAGGCAGGAGAAGTCCTTGTTGCAGGATGAGAGGTTGATCTGGCGCTTCCGGCCGAACGGCGTCTCTTTGGGCTCGACGCTGAGACAGTTGGATTCGATCGAGCAGTCGCCGCAGCCTTCGCAGACGAGGTCGTTGATATAGGCAAAGCGTTTGGGGTCGGCCATCTCGCCACGCTTGCGCCTGCGCCGCTTCTCTGTCGCGCAGGTCTGCTGATAGATCAGCACCGAGACGCCGGAGATTTCGCGCAGCTCGCGCTGCACGCCGTCCATCTCGTCGCGCGGATGGATGGACACGTCGACCGGCAGATCCCCTGGCGAAAATTGGGTGGGATCGTCCGACACCAGCGCGATGCGCGCAACGCCCTCGGCGCGGACGCTGTGCGCGATGGCGCGGACGCTGACCGGGCCGTCAACAGGTTGGCCGCCGGTCATCGCGACCGCATCGTTGAACAGGATCTTGTAGGTGATGTTGGCCTGAGCCGCGATCGCCTGCCGGATCGCCATCGAGCCCGAATGATAATAGGTGCCTTCGCCGAGATTCTGGAAGACATGCTTTTTTCCGGTGAAGCGTGACGAGGCCGCCCAGTTCACGCCTTCGCCGCCCATCTGGATCAGCGACGATGTCTCTCGGTCCATCCAGCTCGCCATGAAATGGCAGCCGATGCCGGCCAGCGCCTTCGACCCCTCCGGCACTTTTGTCGAAATGTTGTGCGGGCATCCGGAGCAGAAATACGGCGTGCGCGTCGCACCAGAGACGTTGATCGTGCGGGCGGCTTCCGGCAACAGGGTCGCTGCCCGCGCGGCGAGATTGAGGCCTGGGAACATCGGATCGAGCCGGCGTGCGAGCACCCCGGCGAGCGCACGCGGTGACAATTCGCCGATCCAGGAGATCAGCCGCGCGCCGGTCTCGTCATGCTTTCCGACCATGCGCTCGGGCTTTGCGCCGGGATAGTCGTAAAAATATTCCTTGAACTGGCTCTCGATGATGCCGCGCTTCTCCTCGACCACGAGGATCTCGCGCTTGCCTTTCACGAACGCCATCGCGTCATGCAGCGCCAGCGGCCAGACCATGCCGACCTTGTAGATGTCGATGCCGATGCCGCGGCAGGCCGCTTCGTCCAGGCCCATCAGCCGCATCGCTTCCATCAAATCGAGATGCGCCTTGCCCGTGGTGACGATGCCGTAGGTGGCGCCCGAGATGTCGTAGATGTGACGGTCGATCGGGTTGGCCTTTGCGAAGGCGTAGACCGCGTGCTTCTTCGCCTCCAGCCGCTCCTCGATCTGCGGCCCCGGCAGATCCGGCCAACGATAGTGCAGCCCGCCCGGTGGCGGCGCGAAGTCCGGCGTGTGGAAGGCGCGCGGCGGGCGCAGCGCAACAGACGCGCCGGATTCCACGATCTCCGAGATTGCCTTGAAGCCCACCCACATGCCGGAGAAGCGGCTCAGCGCATAGCCATATGCGCCGAACTCGAGATATTCGGCGACGCTGGCGGGGTGCAACGTCGGCATGAACCAGCTCATGAAGGCGACGTCGGACTGGTGCGGCATCGAGGATGAGACGCAGCCATGGTCGTCGCCGGCGACCACCAGAACGCCGCCATGCGGCGAGGAGCCGTAGGCGTTGCCGTGCTTGAGCGCATCGCCGGAGCGGTCGACGCCGGGACCCTTGCCATACCAGAGCCCGAACACGCCATCGACCTCGCGGTCGGCTTGCGTCTCGACCTGCTGCGAGCCCAGCACCGCGGTCGCGGCAAGATCTTCGTTCACTGCGGGAAGGAATTCGATGCGGTCGCGCTTCAGCCGCTCCGGGATGCGCCAGAGCTCGAGATCGACGCCGCCGAGCGGCGAGCCGCGATAGCCTGAGATGAAGCCGGCCGTGTTCAGCCCCGCGGCACGGTCGCGCCGCACCTGGTCGAGCGCGATGCGGACGATGGCCTGCGTGCCGGTGAGGAAGACGCGTCCCTCGTCGCGATCGTAGCGGTCGGAGAGCTCGTAGGCGTCGAGTGACGGAATGGCGTCCATGGCGGACCTCCCGCGGCATCCTTGCCGAATGGGAGAAGAGTAGGCTTTGGTGACTGGTAGGTCTTACCTGATTTACCCGATGACGCGTCCGTTCTGGTAGAATTATCCGGTACGGTCTATAAGGTGGTTGGATAATCCATCTTAGTGGTTTGCATGATCGAAGACCAGGACGCGCGGATTCTCGCCTACCTTCAGAGGGACGGCCGCGCCACCAACCAGCAGCTCGCCGACGCGGTCGGCATGTCGACCTCGGCGTGCTGGCGCCGGGTGCGTGCGCTCGAGGAGAGCGGAGCCATCCAGGGCTATGCGGCCCTGGTCGCGCGCGAGCAGGCGGGCTTTGCGATGTCCGCGATCCTCCACGTCTCGCTGGAACGACACGACGCAAAATTCGTCGACGAGTTCGTCGCGCGGGTGACCACGCGGCGTGAGGTGCTGGAGTGCTTTGCGACCACGGGCGATGCCGATTATCATTTGCGTGTCGTGGTGCAGGACATGGCGGCCTACAACAGATTCCTCGACGAGTTCATGTTCCGCATCCCCGGCATTCGCTACGTCCGCAGCAACGTGGTGCTGAAAGAAATCAAGACCAGCGTCGCGCTGCCGTTTTGAGGCAACTTCATCCGCGCCGCAGTTGGCGCAGCGACAGCATATGCAACAGGATCGAGCTCGGCACCACGAAGGCAGGGGTCAGCACATTCGGAAAGGTGTCTACGGCCATGGCCGGGCCCTCTGGAATGATGAGCTGGAACGGACCCGGCGACATGATCATCCCCAAGGTGATCGCGACGGCGAAATCAGCGAGGCCGAAGATGTTCCAAAGCATCGCCGTTTTTCGACCCTCGACCGTTCCGGTCGCCAGGGCAATCGCCGCCGGTACCGCGAACAGGCCGGTCAGCACATCGCCAGTTCCTGCCGGCAGCGCCCATAGGCCCGGCATCACCCCCCACAGCCAGTAAACGAGCCATTGGCTGCCAAAGACGCGGTAAAGCTGCAGGGCGATGAGCCACGTCATCGGCATTGCATCGAGCAACTGTCCCACCCGCTTCGACAGCAGCAACACCGGAGTCCCGACGATCACCGGCAGCAGGATCGCCGCTGGAAGCAGCGGCAAGGAGGAAGCGCCCGCGCGGAACGCGCCGTTGATGGCTGCCGTCCAGGCGACGGCGGCCCAAAGCGTGAAAGGGACCATGACGGCTAGCCAGGTCGCCTGGCGTTGTCTTGGTGTCAACGCGGTGCCTTCGAGGCCGAGCCACAATCCAAGCGCGATGAACCCATGGACCATCAGCCGAACGCCAAGGGCCGGAAAGCCGCTCTCCGGAAGCGCGGGTAGCGCGTAGATCAACCAGGTCCACAGCGTCGTGAATGCAACGATCCACGTCAGGGTGAGCCAGGCGGGCCGCGGGGCCATCACGCCAGCGGAAACAGCATCGGCGTTCATCGGCGTTCCTCCCGCTGCGTCACGGTGCTTTCTTCCGCTGATCCGGCCCTCAAGAGAAGCATGAAGACGAGAACATGGCTGACGAGCAGCAGCGGCACGTAGAGGGCCGGGATATAAATCCCGGCGCCGAACAGGCCCGGATTCTGGATTTTGGTTACGCCCATGTAGTACGCATTTAAAAGGTCCAGCGTGCCCCAGACGTTGAATATCCAGACCATCGGAATGGCGATCGACCATCGCCAGGACAGCGCTGCCATTGACATGAGAGCGAGCGTGGCGGCGATGAGATCTCCCCATCCGACCTCGCTGGCGAAATCCGGGCTCAACTCCGAAGACACGAATCCGGCAACCATGAAGTTCATCCCCAAAAACCTGAACGCATGGAACGCAGCGAGAAGTCTCAGGGCGTCATGGCGCGGCATGGCGCGGAGCGCCGGCCAAACATAGATGGCGGCCACCACCGAGCTTGTCAGGAAAGCCCCGGCGACGCTGAGAACGAACGGAAGGTTAAAGCTCGGTGGCACGTTCGGATGTCCTTGTGATTGTCCGTCCGGTCGAGTGAGTCGAAGCCGGTCGTTTCGATCCGGCGTCGACGCGCGCTCAGGGTTTGGTCATGAGCAGGCGGAGCGGCATCAGCGGACCGACTGCAATGTATTCGTGATCGATGAGATCCTGCTTGGCGAGCGGCAGGGCGTCCATGATGGCGTGCCCTTCGATGACATCCTTGACATCCAGCAGGAAGACGGCTCCGCGCCCGTCGGACCGCGAATACCATTCACGAACCTTTCCATTGAGATAGAGCTGTACGGTCTGCCTGATTTCATCGGGCATGACGGCCATGACCTGTTCGCGTGTGACGCCTGGCTTGACGGACAGGATGACCATCACCCCGGTTGTGGGCGATGCGGCTTGTGCTTGGGCAGGGGATGTATCGGCCATGGAAGTCGCACCTATCAATGTGAGGGTGAGTGCCAAGATGGCGTGACGGATTGCTTTCATCGGTCTCATTTCTCCGATCACGGCGGTCGCCGTGGTGTCGCGACTGTCAGCGCATGCAGCGGTGCTGCTTGCAGGCTGGATGTAAGTCTGCTTTGCACCGGCGACTATTCGCGATAATGTTGATGGGTTATGAAGCAGAACTTCACAGTCAGGCACGGTGCACTCGACGGCGTGGAGGCGTTCCTGAGTGTCGCCCAGCACCGCAGTTTCCGCCGGGCGGCCGCTGAACTCGGGGTCACGCCATCGGCCATCAGTCAGGCGGTACGAGCGCTCGAGGCGCGCGTGGGCGCGGCGCTCTTCATCCGCACGACCCGCAGCGTCGGTCTGACCGAAGCCGGCGAAAGGTTCTTTGCTCGCGCAAGACCAGCCTTCGAAGAGCTCATCGCAGCAAGCGGGGCGGCGCGTGAGCTCGGACAGCGGCCGGCCGGTCTCCTGCGTCTCACCGTACCGCGCTCGGTCGTGCCGATCCTGCTGGAGCCGGTGGTCGCGTCGTTCTGCCGGGCGTTTCCCGAGATTGAGGTGGAGCTTGCTGCGAGCGAAGAGCTGGTCGACCTCGCTGCCGGAGGTTTTGACGCCGGCATCAGGATGGGCCAGTTCATCACCCCTGACATGATCGCGGTGCGGCTGACGAAGCCGCTGCCGCTCATCATCGTGGGCAGCCCAGCTTACCTCGACCGCCGCGGCTGGCCCGAGCGCCCGGACAATCTGCGTGAGCACGCGTGCCTGAGATTGCGACGATCGAACGGTGCGCTTGCATCATGGTCGCTCAACGACAACGGGCGTTCGATCGAGATCGCCGTTTCGGGACCCTTCATCGCCAACGACTTTCCCACGATGCTCGGCGCTGCCGTCGAGGGTGTAGGTCTTGCGCAAGTGCCCGCACCGCTCGCCGCCGGTGCCATGACGACGGGAAAACTCGTCCACGTGCTGGAGCAATTCGCGCCGATGACGCCGGGGGTGTTCCTCTACTATCCCGGCCATCGACAAATCATGCCGAAGTTGCGGGCCTTTATCGATCATGTGAAGGGCCGCTCAGGAGCCACGAGCTGATCCGAGTCCGGATTTAACGAACTGACGCTGCTGTTTTGATCGAGCTGCGTAGGGTGCGCAAAAGTGTTCCTGCGCCGTGCCCCACCACGCAAGCAGCCTACCGCTCCTCCCGCACGAACCTGTTCCGCAGCGTCCCGACACCGGTGATGTCGATCTCCACGACATCGCCGTGCTTGATGTCCGGCGACGCACCGTCGGTACCCATCCAGATCACATCGCCGGGCCATAGCGTGAAGTATTTCGTCAGCTCCACCAGGAACGCCACCACGCCGAAGATCATGTCGTTGGTGTGGAAGCGGTTGGTCTCCTTGCCATTGACCCGGACGACGGTTTCCATTTTCGCAAGATCGGCCTCGGTTTCGATCCATGGGCCCATCGGCTTGAACGTGTCGGCGTTCTTCGACCGCCACAGGCTGCGGTCGGCCTTCTGCCAGCTCCGCTCGCTGACGTCGTTGCCGATGGTGTAGCCGAACACGCAATCCATCGCGTTCTGTTTGGTGAGATGCTTCACCTTCTTGCCGATGACGACGACGAGCTCGCCTTCATAGTGGATCTTGTCCGTCGCAAAAAACGGGATCACGACATCCTCGTCATGAGCGATCAGAGCATTCTGGGCGCGATAGCCGATCTCGGGCCGATCAGGCACGGCCGGCACCTCGCCGCGCTTGTCGGCGGCCTCTTTCAGGTGTTTCAGGTAGTTCAGGCCGACGCAGTAAAACGTGCGCGGGATCAGCGGCAGCTCGATCTTGACCTGCGACAGCGGATGCGTGCGCGAGGTGCGCTGCCATTCGCCAAACGGATCGCCGGTGACCGCGATCACCTGGTCGCCCTCGACGATTCCCCATGAAGCCTTGTCCGAGGCGGTGAATTTCAGCCAGCGCATGCCGTGTCTCCGTTGCTATTCCGCGGCATGGCGCGGCTGCATTTTCCAGGCGCCGGCAGCCGGCCGCTTGAGCCCGAGATTTTCCCGCAGCGTCTTGCCGCGATACTCCTTCTGGAATAAGCCGCGCCGCTGCAATTCCGGTACGATATGTTGCACGAAGTCGGCATAGGACCCGGGCACATAGGTGGCGGCGATGACAAACCCGTCGCAGCCGCGCTCGGCGAACATCTCTTCGAGCTTGTCCGCGATCTCCTTGGGACCGCCGACCATCGCATCCTGGACCTGACCACGGCCGGAAAAGGTGACGAAGTCGCGCGCGCTCGGATTGCTCTTTCCAGAGTTCTTGAACACCCCGTCGCGGATGCCCAGAATGCCCTGCATGCTTTTCAGCTCTTCCGTCGTCAGCGGCGCGTCGAGATCCTTGGAGGCGAAATCGTAGTTGAGCGCTTCGGCCAGCAGCGACAGCGCGTCGATTTGCAGCGGGAGCTTGTTGATCAGCGCCATCTTGTCTTCGGCCTCGGCTTTGGTCGCGGCGCAGACCGGCGTCGTCAGGTTGCAGAGGAACATCGTTTCCGGATCGCGGCCGGCTTTCGCGGCCTCGTTACGCACCGCCGCATAGCCATCCTTGGCGGCGGCGAGGTTGCGCGCGGCGGTGAAGATCACCTCACCCCATCGTCCTGCAAAGCGCTGGCCGCGGCCGGACGCGCCGGCCTGGATGATCACGGGATGGCCCTGGTCCGAACGCGGCACGGTGAACGGACCGCGGGACTTGAACGCCGGTCCCCTGTGATCGAGCCGCTTCACCTTGGCCGGATCGGCAAAGCGGCCGCTCGCCTTGTCCATGATGAGCGCGCCGTCCTCCCAGGTGTCCCAGTGGCCTAGCACCACCTCCATGAACTCGTCGGCCTTGTCGTACCGCGAATCATGTTCGGGATGAGAGGCGCGCCCCATATTGTGTGCCTCGCCGTCGTTGAGCGAGGTGACGACGTTCCACCCGGCGCGTCCACCGGACATCAGGTCGAGCGTTGCGAAGCGCCGGGCGATGTCGAAAGGTTCGAAATAAGTCGTCGAGCCGGTCGCCCCCAACCCGAGCTTCTCTGTCACCAAACCCATCGTGGTCAGCACGATCAGCGGGTCCATCTTCACGCAGCGGATGCCGTATTCGACGGTGTGGGCGTGATCGTTGCCGTAGCGGTCCGGCATCGCCAGGCGATCGTCGAAGAACGCCATGTGGAACTTGCCGGCTTCGAGGACCCTGGCGATCTCTTGATAATAGTCCGCCGACATCGAATCGTCGCGCGAGTCCGGATGTCGCCACGAGCTCGGCAGATTCGTGCAGTTCTGCGCCTGGAGGAAGCCGACCAGTACCATCTGCCGCGTCATGCTGCTGTTCTCCAAAATTCCGTCAGGCCAGATCGAGGACCGTATCGAGCCTGTATTCGCGCGCCAGCGCCCGCAGTTTTTCCCAGGTCGCATCCTCGATCTCGATGCCGTCGCGCAGGCGCTGCTGCTCGCGCACGCCCTCGATCTCACCGGGATAGTAGACGCCGTTGCTGCCCTCGGAGGGCGGAGTCGATTTCAGGTATTGCGCGAAATCCGCGACCTCACGCTTGAACGCCTTCAGCGGCCGGAACGCTGCGACGTTGAACACCGCCATGAAGCAGCCGTCATTGTGCCGGCCCGTCGGCTCGACGCCGAAGCCGAGGCCGGTGAGCAGGCCACAAAGGACCTCGACCATGGCGGCGAGGCCGCTGCCCTTGTAGCCCTCGGTGCCGCCGAGCGGCAGCAGGGCGCCGCCCTTGCGGTATTGGGTCGGATCGGTGGTGTGTCGTCCTTCGGCATCGATGATCCATCCCGTCGGAATCTCCTCGCCACGGGCGACCGCGAGCTGGATCTTGCCGGCCGCCACCGTCGAGGTCGCCATGTCCAGGTAGAAGGGCGCATCGAGATCGGACGGCACCGCGATCGAGATCGGATTGGTGCCAAGCCGTGCCTCCTTGCCGCCGAACGGCGCCACGTGTTTCGGTGAGCGGCCGGAATCTGCCGTTGCGATCCCGATCATGCCTTCGCGCATCGCCATCAGCGGATAGGCGGCGAGGCGGCCGACATGGCTTTGCCGGAACACGGTGCAAGCGGCGACATTCACCGTCTTCGCCTTCTCGATCGTCAGCGCCATCGCCTTGGCGTTGACGTGGAAGCCGAAACCCCAATGGCCGTCGATCACGGTCGTCGTCGGCGATTCCCGGACGATGCTCCATTTGGCGCCAGGCACGATGTGGCCAGCCTTGATACGGTCGATGTAGGTGGGAACAGCGATCACGCCGTGGGAATCATGGCCGGCGAGATTGGCGTTGACGCAGCCGATCGCGACCGCGTCAGCCTCTTCCTCGGAAGCTCCGGCGGCACGAAGCAGCACGGCGCTGACGCGCGTGAGGCGGTCGGCCTTGACGATGGGCATCGCGTTTCCTCGGTCCTCGCCCTTGGTGGGCGGTTGCTGAGAGCCATCGTCTCAAAGCGCGCGAGCGATATCAATCTCCCGTAAACCAATACAGGGCTGCAAATTCGTAGAGAGCACGCGCCTTTGGTTGAAGACTCGTCCCGTGCGGCGGCATTTTCGACAGTTTTCCGCCGGTTGTTCGCAGCTCGTTCACTTTGATCGAGGGTTTGCGGCCTGCAATAACGACCACTTAGGCGATCGCCGGTCATAACGTCATCCGGGAAAAAAAGGCAGAAATGCCCGGGGAGTTGAGATCGTGACGACGACACTCGCGCGCACCTTTGCGGCGTTGAGCGCCATAAATGAAGCGATCCTCTACGCGAAATCGCCGGACGAGCTGCACCAGAAGGTCTGCGACGCCGGGTTTTCGAGCGGGGACTTCATGGCGGTCGCCGTGTTCCTCGTGGATTCGGACGGCCGTCTGCTGCGCTTTGCCGCCGGTCGCGGCGACGACGTCGCGCGGCTGAGCGCAATCGAGATCACCACGGAAGCCGGAAGTGCCGAGGGATCGGGCGTCAGCGGGGAGGCCTTCCGCAGCCGGAAGCTCTGCATCAGCAACGATTTTCTGAACGACCCGCGCTCGCTCGCGTGGCGCGAGGGCGCGTTTAAGGCGCATGTCGGCGCCGCGGCGGCGTTGCCGCTTCTGTGCAGCGGCAAGAGCGTCGGCGTGCTGCTCGTGACCCGCAGTGAGGCCGGTTCGCTAAGCGATCAAATGGTGTCGCTGTTCGAGCGCATGTCGGCCAACATTTCCTATGCTCTGGACAATTTCGCGCGCGAGACTGCACGGCAGACCGGCGTGCGGGCGATGCGCCGGCTCAACCGTATGTACGGCGCGATCAGCGCAACCAACGAGGCCATCCTGCGCGCCAAGAGCGAGCAGGAGCTGTATCAGCTCGTGTGCGACGCCTCCGTGCACAGCGGCGAATCGCTGGCGACTATCGTGTTGCTTCGCGAGTCGGATTCTCACTGGATGAAGCCGGTCGCCTCCACCGGGCAGAACCTCGAGCTGGTCACCCAGGCACGCTATTCGATCGACCCGGAAAATCTCTATGGCAAGGGCATATCCGGCGAGGTGTTCCGGACGCAAAAGCCGATCGTCGAGGACGATCTCGCTCGCCGCACCAGGGGCACTCCGTGGGAGCGCGCCAACGTCAACACCGGCGTTGCCGCCTGCGTGGTCGCGCCGCTGATCAGGCACGGTGAAAGTGTCGGCGTGCTCTTGTTCTTCATCAGCCGATCCTGGGCCAAGGACGAGGAGATCGTCGCGCTCCTCTTGCGGATGGCTGAGAACGTCTCGTTCGCGCTCGATAATTTCGGGCGCGAGGCTGAAAAAGCCAAGATCGCCAGAGAAGAAGAGCGCCTGGCACGCATGTATGCGGCGCTCAGCGCCACCAACGAGGCGATCTTGCGCGCTCGGTCGCGCTCCGAGCTGTTCGACCTTGTCTGCGAGGCGACGGCGAAGGGAGCCAAGTTCACTTCGGTCACCATTGCGCTCGCCGATCATCACGCCGAACTGCTGCGTGTCGTCTCCTGCTACGGACCGAACGCGGACCAGGTTCGCAACTTCAAATTCTCGACCTGCGACGATGTGCCCGAAGGCCGTGGGCTGACCGGCACCTCATTCCGCACGCGCCAGCCCGCCGTCAGCAACGACGTGCTCGCCGACGATCGCATTGCGCCGTGGCAGGCCAGCGCCCGCCGCAACGGGATCGCGTCCTCCGCGGCGTTGCCGCTCTTCAACGGCGACCAGGTCGAAGGCGTGTTCCTGTTCAACTCTCCGGAGCGCGACACCTTCACGGGCGAATTCATCGAGCTGCTGCGCAAGCTCCAGGCTAATGTCGGCTTCGCGCTGGAGAATTTCGACCGGGCCGACGAGAAGGCCAAGGCCGATATGCAGCGCAACCGTCTGCGCGGCATGCTCGAGGCGCTGACCGCGACCAACGAAGCGATCATGCGGGTGAAGACCCGCGCCGAACTGTTCGAGGTGATCTGCGAGGCGGCGGTGCTCGGCGACACCTTCTCCTCCGCGACCATCGCACTCGTGGACGAGACCGGGCACTACCTCGACATTGCCATGACCAAGGGCGAGAGCTGCTATCAGGTCAAGCAATGGCGGTTCTCGACGTCGGCTGGCGATCCGGAAGGCCGAGGGCTGGCCGGCACGACGTTCCGTACGCGCGCCCCTTGCGTCGCCAACGAGCTTCTTACCGACATCCGTACGGCCCATTGGCATCAGATCGCTCGCATCCAGGGCACGAAATCGGGCGCCTGCTTCCCGTTGCTCAGCAACGGCTGTGAGGCGATCGGCGTGCTGCTGTTCCTCTCGCCGGACGAGGGCACGTTCACGCCGGATCTCATCCAGCTGCTGGGACGGCTTGCCGAGAACGTGTCGTTCGCGCTCGACAATTTCGAGCGCGCCGAGGAAAAGGCCCGCACCGAGGCGCAGAAGGAGCGCCTGACGCGCATGTTCGCGGCGCTGAGCGCGACTAACGAAGCGATCATGCGGGCGAAGTCGCGGGCCGAGCTGTTCGACCTCGTTTGCCTGGCAGCGTCGAACGGCGCCAAGTTCACCTCGACCACGATTGCGCTGGCCAGGGCAGGCAGCGACCAGCTCGAGATCGTGTCGGCGGCCGGGCCGTCCGCCGACACCACGCGCAACGTCCGTCTCTCCGTCGACCCCGAGCGACCCGAGGGGCGCGGAATGAGCGGCTCGGCGTTCCGCACCCGCCAGCCCTGCATCAGCAACGACTATCTCAACGACGACCGCGTCCGCGTCTTCCACGCTATCGTCCGCAACGACGGCGCTCGGTCCGGCGCGGCGTTTCCGCTCGTCGCGCACGATCAGGCCGTCGGTGTCATGATCTACATGTCGACCGAACCGGGTACCTTCACGGTCGAGTTCGTCGAGCTGTTGCAGCGCCTCGCCGACAACGTCTCCTTCGCGATGGAGAATTTCGATCGCGCGGACGAGAAGGACGAGGCGGACGAGCGGATCGAATACCTCGCCTCTCACGACAGCCTGACCGACCTGCCGAACCGCGAGACGTTCAACGGGCTGCTGCGGGAGGCAATCGACGCGGCGCAGCGCCATGATCACCGCTTCGCGGTGCTTTTCATCGACCTCGACCGCTTCAAGGTCATCAACGATTCACTGGGACACGAGGCCGGCGACCTGCTCCTGCTCGAAGTGGCGAACCGGCTGCGCGGTGCGCTGCGGGCAAGCGACGTCGTGGCGCGGCTCGGCGGCGACGAGTTCGTGGTGATTCTCGACCAGTGCGGTGAGATCGACGACGTCCAGCGCATCGCGACCGGGCTGCTGAAGGCGCTCGCCGAGCCCATGGAGCTGGCCGGGCACGAGTGCCACACCACGGCCTCGATCGGCATCGCGATGTATCCGGCCAACGGCGCCGACGTGCAGACGCTGACCAAGAACGCCGATATGGCGATGTATCTCGCCAAGGAAGACGGCAAGAACGGCCACCGCTTCTTCTCCAAGGAAGTGAAGACCCAGTCGATAGAACGGCTGTCGCTGGAGAGCGCGTTGCGCCGGGCGCTGGAGCGCGAACAGTTTTCGCTGAACTACCAGCCCAAGGTGGACATGGAGACCGGCCAGATCACCGGCGTGGAAGCGCTGCTGCGCTGGACACATCCTGATCTCGGCAGCATCTCGCCGGCGCAGTTCATTCCGCTTGCGGAAGAGACCGGGCTGATCGTGCCGATCGGCCGCTGGGTGGTAAGGGAGGCCTGCGCGCAGGCCATGGCTTGGCAGCGCCGCGGCTTGTTGCCGGTGTCTATGGCAGTCAACCTGTCGCCGCGTCAGTTTGTCGACGAACATCTGTTGCAGGACGTCGACGAGGCGCTGGCCGCCAGCGGCATGTCGCCGGTGCTGCTCCAGTTGGAAGTCACCGAGAGCATGATGATGCGTAATGTCGGGCGCGCGCTGAAGGTGCTCGACGCCATCCAGAGTCGCGGCATTCGCCTCGCCATCGACGATTTCGGCACTGGCTATTCGTCGATGTCGCTGATGAAGCATTTTCCGATCGACACCATCAAGATCGACCGCTCCTTCGTGCGGGACCTGCCGCAGGATTCGGAAGACCAGGCGATCGCACAGGCGATCATCAGCATGGGCAAGGCGCTCGGCATGACCGTCGTCGCGGAAGGCGTCGAGAACGTCGAACAGGAAGCTTTCTTGCGCGCCCATGGCTGCGACGAAATGCAGGGCTTCCTGATCGCCAAGCCGTTGCCGGCGCGCCAGATGGCGGAGTTGCTGCGACCGATTGAGCTGGCTGTCGCACCGCCGCTCCAGCCGGAGCCGGACCAGGCCGCCACCGAAGCCGCTGCGCTACGGTTGAAACGAGCTGTCGTCTAACGGCTGCGGGTGCAGCTCGCGGACGTCGTCTTTCTTGATTTCCGCCTTGCGCGGAAAATCATCCGGCCAGGTCAGCGAGGTCTGTTTGGCGAACAGGGCGAGCAGGGCATGGGCGCCTTCGGCAAAGCTCGAGTTGTGGCTCAGACCGAGTTCAGAACACCACGCGTGTGGCATCGGCTCGTGCGCGTCGAACAACGCCATTGCCGGACCCCACCACCAGGCCGGCGCCGGCGATCGTTCGTCCTCCGGCACGGCATGCCAGAGGACGAGTTCATCCATCACGCGCTCGAATTGCAGGCTTGCGGCCTGATGCATTCGTTCCGTGCTCCCTCGGGTCGCGCCTGAAAGCAGGCCGACGGACAGTCCGTCGCTCGGCCATCTCGACGTCTCTCAGCGATTGAAGGGCCGTTTGCGGCTGAAGAGAAGATAGATCGCGCGGGGATTGGTGGTCAAATAGCGCCAGAACAGGCGTCGCGGCTCCAGCAAGGTGCGCCAGACCCATTCGAGTCCGATCTTCTGCATCCATTGCGGGGCGCGCGACCGGCTGCCCGACAAGAAGTTGAACAAGCCGCCGGATGTCTTGATGACGCCGACATTGGTGAGATGCGGGGTGAATTCCTCAACGAATGCCTGCTCGTTGGGTACGCCGAACGCGACCCACAGATAGTCCGGCGCGAGCGCGTTGATCTCCTCGACCTTCGCGCGCAGCGCCTCGCCCCGGAGGTAGCCGTGGCTGTGTCCGACGATCTTGAGGTCCGGATACAG
Source organism: Bradyrhizobium sp. 132 (assembly GCF_023074185.1). Lineage (GTDB taxonomy): Bacteria > Pseudomonadota > Alphaproteobacteria > Rhizobiales > Xanthobacteraceae > Bradyrhizobium. The sequence goes on from NZ_JADPKY010000024.1 coordinate 150,228, forward strand.
GCGACGAACATTCTCGACCGCTGCGGCGTTCTCGGCCTCGCTGGCACCGAACATGTAGAAGGTGCGGCCCAGCGCTTCCGCCTTGCGCGCGACGACGTGGAACAGGTCGGTGGTCGCGACGCGCTCGGGCAGTGGAAACCAGGATTGCAGTTTTGAGGCCGCCACCAGCGGCTGGCCGTCGGCGTTGATCAGGTCGGCGGCACGGAACAGACGCTCGGTCTGCGGCTCGGTCGAACACCGCGCCAGCACCTCGCCATTGGCCGAAGTCAGGAACAGCGGGCGGCCGATGCGATGACGCGGATCGGTTGCCTCGATCATGAAATCGGCGGTCGCTTCCAGGTCGAGTGCGGCCATGCGAAGGCCGCCGACCGTGATCCGCGGCACGTCGGCGGTTGCGGCCCGGCCCTCCAGATTGATGCGACGCTCAAGCATATTGTCTGCCTCGCTGGCGCGCTTGGGTTGCGGGGGTGAGCTCGTCGAGCACGACGCCGACGAGCTTGCGCTCCGCGCGGCCGAGCGTGTTCAAGATCTCTTCGAGGCCATCGTTGATGTCGAGGCTGGTCGGCAGCACCGCCACCAGCGCGTCGGCATCATCGAGCAGTTTGCGGCTGGCGGCCGTGAGTGGCGCGACGGGGCCGTCGAGGATCACGAGGTCATAGCCGCCGGCGGAGCGCGCCTGCTCGATGGCCTTGCGGATGGCGTCAGTGGCCTTGCCGGCGTCGCTTTCGGCGGCCGGCAATACCGAGATGCCGTTGAGTGTCTTGATCTCGCGGGCGGCCTTGCTGCCGATCGAAAGCCAGCCGAGCTTGCTCGGCTCGCTCTTGCCGGCACGGTTGACCTTGTTCGAGAGCGAGTGTGCCTGATGGTCGGCATCGATCATCAGCACGCGAGCGCCGTCGCGCGCCGCCGCGAGCGCGAAATTCAGCGCGGTTACGCTGCGCCCGGTGGTCTCACTGGCACCGACGAGCGCGATAACCGGCATCGCCTTGCCGTCCGTACGGTGTGCCACCGCGGCGCGCATGTCGCGCCAGGCGTTGAGCAGCGTCGTAAGCGGAAAACCCGGGCGCAGCGTCGGCCAGCCCAGACGGGTGAGGTCGACGCCGCTGCCGGTGGCGAGAATGGCGCCGAGCGTGTGGATGACGTCGGCCTCCTGGAGGCGGGCGATCAGCGGCTTTTCGATCAAGGGCTTTTCAGCCATCGATGGTTGCAGCGGTGGTGCGGCAAGCTCCGGGAGAGCCTGCGCGACTTCCGGGGTCCGCGAAACCTGCTGAGGTCGTGCAGTCTCCTGAGCCCGCAAAGGCTCTGGAACTCGGGGAGCTTGCGGCACCGGAGCACGATGGGGACGGGCCGGCGCGGGTGCCGGCACGGACGCACCGGCGAGCAACAGTTCGGCCGCGACGAACCAGCTCGATGCAGCAATCGCGCCGAAGACGAAGCCGATCATGGCGAACAGGCTCATCGCCGGTGGGAACGAGCGCCGCTGCGGCACCGTCGCTTCGCCGATGACGCGGGCCGCCGAAGTGTTCAGCGTCTCCTGCTCCTCGGTCTCGCGCGAGCGCTTGAGGAAGGATTGATAGACGTCGCGGCTGGCATCGACTTCGCGCTCGAGCTCGCGCAAACGCACGGCGGCCTGGCTGAGCTGGACGCTCTGCCGCTTCTGCGCCTCCAGCGCCCGGCTGAGCGAGGCTTCAAAGTCGCGGGCGCGCGTCAAATCGTTCTTGGCGGACTGGGCGAAGCGGTCGATCTCTTCGTTGATGGTGCGCTTGAGATCCTCGACCTGCTTCTCGGTCTGGCGCAGCGCCGGATGACGGGGGCCGAGCTCGCCGGTCTGCTCCGCATATTTCTTGCGCGCGTCGGCGTATTGTGCGCGCAGGTTCGCGATGGTCGGCGATTGCAGCGCCTCGGAATTCGCCCCCGCATCCGCTGTCGTGCGCCGGCTCGCCTCGATCTGGTCGAGACGCGCCTGCGCATCCATCGTCGCCGCGCGGGCGGCGGAAAGCCGCTGGTTGCTGGCGGAGAGCTGCTGGTCGCTGATCAGAGCGTCCTGGGTGCCGACGAAATTGTTCTGGGCCTTGTAAGTCGCAAGCCCGGTCTCGGCGTTGCGCAGCCGCTCGCGCAACTCCTTCAGGCGGCCGGAGAGATCGTTGGTGGCGCGCCGCGCTGCCGAAGCCTGCGAGTTGCGGGATTCCGTCAGGTAGGTGCTGGTCAGCGCGTTGGCGAGCATCGCTGCTTTCGCCGGATCGATCGACCAGACCTCGATGTCGACAATGAAACTCTTCTCGGTCTTGCGGATCGTGATGTGCCGGTTCAGCGCCTCGAGGGCCGCGAGCTGCACTTCCTTCTTCTCCGCGGTCGAGGGCGCGCCGGGCTGAAGGCCGATCAGGCCGAGCAGCGACGAGATCAGGCTCTTGCCGTCACCGCCGCCGCCGAATTCGGGGTCCTTGTCCAGATCGGTCTGCTGGATGACTTTCAGCAGCACGCTGTTGGAGGTGATCAGGCGCGCCTGGCTCTCGATCACCATCGCCATGCCGGAGACGTCCTGCGCGCGGGGCGTGAGCTCACGATCGACGAGCTGGAGCTCGCGCGGGTCGACATAGAGCTGGGCGGTGGCGGTGTAGCGGGGCGTCAGGCTCTTGCCCACGGTGACGGCAAGTGTCGCGCCGAGCAGGGCTGCAGCAGCAATCGCGATCTTCCGCCGCCAGAGTAAATTGACAAGCTCCAGCACGTTGAAGCCGGCCTGAGGCCGCTGTTGCGGGACCTCTGGTCTGGCCGGGTCTATGGGCTGGTTATAGTCAAGCATGATCCCCAGCTTTCATTCCAACTGTCGCGTGCTGAGGGGTTACTCTTCGCTCTACGCAACGCACCTGAGATATAGGTGCCCAATCAACGCAACAGGGAAAATTAACCATACTCATTGAGGGACTATTCACCGAAATGGCAAACAAAGCGTTTAAACGCATGCCACTCTTCGACGAGTCGCTGTGACGCGTGCGACGGCGGGGTCCTTCAGAGATTAACGGTTCGTTACCGCGTGCGGCGTGGCCACGAGGCTTCGCTCGTCGTGCGATCGGCCGCGCGCTCACCATGGCCGTCAATTTTTCCGCAGGATGACGTGATAGTCGCCGCGGCGGACGTCGGTCCCGCGCGGAAGCACGGCGTTCAGCACGGCGGCGCCGGCGTCCACCAGGGTTGCGAACAGCGGCTTGCTCCGGCGCATCTCGGGATAGCGCGGGCTCTCGACCTCACGGCGGTAGACCATCTCAAGGCCATTGGCGACCGCGAACGCTTCGAGCCTCGGCAGCGTCACCAGGGGATGGAAGAAAGTCGGGAACGGAGGTTCGCCCGGCAGGCCGGCATCCTTGATGCCGCGGATGTGCCGGTAGAACCAGACGTGGAACCAGTGCGGCGAGTATTTGGTGACGACGCCGGACAGCGAGCGCGGATTGGGCGCGCCGATCAGGATCATCCCACCGCGCTTGAGCGCATCGCGGAAATTAAGGAGCGCGGCATCGACATGGGGCAGATGCTCGATCACGTTGTAGCAGATCACCAGATCGAAGGTTTCGCGCCCGAAGCGGTAGGTCTGGACGTCGCCGAGGATCGCTTCGTCCGCGTAGCTGTTGTTGCGGACCTGGTCCTCGTCAATGTCGACGACGGTGACCTTGCTGCGGCTCAGCAATTCCGGTGGCAGAACGCTGCACGAGCCGCCGCCGGCTTCGTAGGTGGCGAGCTGGCCCTGCGGCAATATGCGGCGCAGTACGTCGTGGACGGCGAGCAGGCTGTCGCGCGCTTCTCCGGGGACGAGATCGTGCAACGCCTGAGGGGGTGCAATGGCCGCGGGAATTTGGACCGCCGTGGCTGTCGCGAAATTGATCGTGGCTGGCTTGTTCATATTTTCTGACCGCGCTTGTTCGACTTAAATTTACAGGAAAAATCTCGCATGCCCGAAGAGCAAATCTGATGCCGCGCAGCTTCACCGGTCTTGGTGCTTACGGTCGAGTTAACGCGCATAAGCGTTAACTACGGCATCATCCACGTCGGGCCGCCGCCCGCGCGATGGACCGCGAATTGCACTATCACGTGCGCAAGGTTTTGCAGCAGAAACACGCGATGGCGGTTAAGCGAATGGTATTGCACCGTGACGGCCGGAGATTTGCGCCGTCGCGAGCCCCACGCCAGCCGTTCATTCTGGGGCGGATCTGTGCCGCGGCGCTGTGCCGTTGCGAAACGGCGCCGATCCGCGGGATCGAAGCAGGGCTTTTTCAATCTATATCGGACATCTAGAACGTCATGACATTGATCCCGACAGACTTGTCCGCCGCGCGTATCCCGGATGCCGTGCGCGATCCCAACCGGGAGATCGCGGCGAGCTCCCGAATTATCGACCTGTCGGTCGGCATCGTCGTCTGCATCCCCTGCTTCCGCCGTCCGCAGCATCTGCGGATGACGCTGGACTCGCTCGTCAGCCAGCGTACCCCGCGCTCCTTCGCCGTCGTCATGGTCGAGAACGACGCGGTACGGCGCGAAAGCGCACCGGTGGCCGCGGAGTATCTCGCCGGCGGAAGGCTCCAGGGCGTCTGCCTGGTCGAAAAACGGCAAGGCAACGTCCAGGCGATCAACGCCGCGTTCGAGACGGCGCAGGCGCTGTTTCCAGCCGCGACCCGCTTCCTGATGATCGACGACGACGAGATCGCTTCGCCCGACTGGCTCGAACTGATGGTTCGCACCGCGGATGCGACCGGCGCCGATGTGGTCGGCGGGCCGGTGCTGCCGGTCTTCGAGGACGACAGCAAGCCCTGGCTTTCGCGCCATCCCGCCTTCTGCCCCGCCTATGATTACAGCGGCGCGGTGCCGCTGATCTATGGCTGCGGCAATTGCCTGATCACGCGCGCGGCGTTCGAGCGGTTCGACCGTCCCGCCTTCGACCTGCGCTTCAACTTCCTCGGCGGCGGCGATTGCGATTTCTTCGTGCGATGCCGCGATGCCGGCATGACGTTCCACTGGACTGCGGAGGCAGTCATCTCCGAGACGGTGCCGCAAAACCGCACCAGCCCCGGCTGGATCGCCAAGCGTGGTCTGCGTATCGGTGCGATCAATTATCGTGTGCAGTCGAAGGCCGCGCAGGGCGCGGGAGCGCGGGCGCGGGTGTTTGCGCAGATGCTCGGGAGGTTGCCGCTGTCGCTGGTCCGATCCGCTCGCCTGCTCGTGACGTCAAAGCCCGTCGTCGCGATGCATCCCACGCTGGTCGCGCTCGGCTCCATGCTTGCGGCGTTCGGCATCGAGCCGAAGCCCTATGAAGCCTCGAAGATCGTATCCTGACGCCGGAGTGAGGGATTAGATGCCGAAGCAGGCGAGGGCGACCCTGACCGCGGCGCGTGGCAGCGATTTGAGCGAGCGGCGGCCGACCATCCCGAGATAGGCGAAGGCCTGGCGATATCTGCCGAAGCGGACCGCTTGCATCGCCGAATATGTGACGAGATGAACCTCGGCGGCCTGGCGCAGCCCGGCTGCCATGCCCGCGGGCAGTCGCGCCATGATCAGCCCGTCGTCGAACACCCGCGCGATGGCCGGGAAGAAATCCTGCGGCGTCCGCGCCGCCGCATTCATGGTGTTGGCCGTGTGCAGGCGGTAGTCGAGCAGAAGGTTTGGCGCAAACTCGAATTCACCGATCGCGGCAAGACGGCACCAGCAGTGCCAGTCCTCGCAATATCTGAGTGAGACGTCGAAGCCGCCGATGGCGCGAAACGCCTCCGCACGCGCGAGCGCGATGCCGCCATTGACGATGAAGTTACCGGCCGCGAGCCGCGCCAGCACATCACCGGACGGTTTGCGGCGTCCTTTCAGCAGATCCCGTCGACCGATCTGCCGTCCGTCGCTGTCGATCGTGTTGTAGTCACCGTAAACGAGAACCGCGTGCGGAGCACCACGCGCGGCTGCCAGCAGCGCGGCGACCGCGCCGGGCCGCAGGCGATCGTCGGCATCGAGGAAGAGCAGCCATTGGCCGCTCGCATGCCGCGCGCCGAGATTGCGCGCCGCCGATACGCCGGCGGCGTCGTTGGTCAACAGGCGCAGCCGCGGGTCACGGATGGCACGGACGATGGCCGTGGTGTCGTCGGTCGAACCGTCGTCCACGACGATCACTTCGGTGATTTCGGCTTGCGCCAGTGCGCTGGCGAGGGTTTCGCCGACATAGGCCGCGACGTTCTTGGCCGGAATGACGACGGACACCGATGTAGTGGAGCTGATTTGCAGCGGCAAGCGCGCCGCCGGAGCGACGCGTGATGTGGCCGGTAGTTCGAGAATTTCTTCGGCGGTAATCAAGCTACGGCTCGCCTTTAAGGGTCTGTTAACCAGGGTGCGTCTGCGCATTGGCAATGCGATTGATCGCAACCTTGGGCGCCGCAAATGATACTCGCATTCCGGTGAAATCGTTGCCGCGAAGGCCGGCGCGGCGCTGGTTTTGTAGAATAGCGTTAAGCCGGCGGCATTAAGCCTGTGGCAAATTTGGAAGAGTGCGACAGCCGGTCCCATGCGAGAATGCGCACCGAACTTCCCGCGGATGGACCCAGTGCCCGCAAAGACATTCGACTACGATCCCGACGACATGGTTCTCAACCTCTTCTACGAGGACAAGGACGATCGCTGGTTTTCCGGCGACCGGCATCTGCGGCGCATGGCGCGCCGCATGCTGCTCGGCGAGCCTCGTATGAGCGGGCAGCTCCGCGTGTTCCTCAATCTCCGTGCGGGGCTCGATCGGCTCGGCATCCGCTATCGCGTCAACGATTATGGCTACATCGCGCAGCATCCGGACGAACTCGCCTGCATCATCGGTCGCACCTTCCTGCTCGACAAGTTTGCGTGGAAGAATCCGATCCTGCTCGGCGTCGCCGCCCATAATCATCCGCTCGACGATCCCGACCTGTTCAAGCGCCTGCCGGTCAAGAAGGTGGTGGTGCCCGGCCCGTGGTACGCCGACATGTACCGGCCGCATTGGCCCGAAACGGAGGCCTGGCCGGTCGGTATCGACACGGATCTCTGGGCGCCGTCGCTGACGTCGCAAAAGACCGTCGACGTCCTGATCTACGACAAGGTCAACTGGGACCGCGAGCGCTATGCTTCGGAGCTGATCGAGCCGGTTCGCGCCCGGCTCACCAGAGAGGGCCGCTCGTTCACGGAACTGCGTTACGGCAGTTACAAGGAGGACGACTATCAGGCCGCGCTCGCGCGCTCGCGTGCGATGATCTTCCTGTGCCAGAACGAGAGCCAGGGCATCGCTTATCAGCAGGCGTTGTCCTGCGGCGTGCCGGTGCTCGCCTGGGATCCCGGTGGCCCCTGGCGGGACGCCGATTATTATCCGCATCGTGTCCAGTTCGCGCCTGTGTCGTCGGTGCCGTATTGGGACGATCGTTGCGGCGCCAAGTTCGTCGACGCCGCGGGGTTCGAGGCGGGTTGGGACGATTTCTGGGCCGGGTGCGCCGCTGATGAGTTCGATCCGCGCGGCTTCGTGCTCGACAATCTCACGTTGGAACAGCGCGCGCTGCAATATTACGAGATCGCGCGGAGCATCGTGCGGCAGCAGGCTGTGCCGCAGAGCTCCGGTGTACTGGTTGACGGATGCTTAACAGGGATCGGCTAAGACTTGGAGCTTCCCCAGTTTCCCGGGCAGCCTTGAGCCATGGATCGCAGCGTCGCTGACATGACTGACGTCGAGGCCCGATCGTTCGGCTACGTCCTGCGCGATGGGCTCGCGGGGGTCAACGCCGTGCGGGCGGGGCGTTGCCTCGTCGCAGTCGCGGCGCTGCTCCTTGTGCTGGTAACGCTCGATCCGTTTCCGGATCTGCGCAGCGAGGATGTCATCACCGTCGTCGGCGGACGGATGGCGTTCACCTATGTCTCCTGGGGCCTGTTGGCTGCGGTCGCGGTGCTGTTCGTCGCCACAACGGATGCGCCCGCGCTGAAGACCCTGGTGACACCGCTGCATCTCTGCCTGGTCGGCTGGCTGTTGATCAACATCGTCTTTTCCGAGAGCCGCGGCGTTTCGATTCAGCGCCTCGTGCTTGCGGCCAGCGTGATGTCGCTTGCCGTGCTGTTGCCATTGCTGCCGCCGACGCAGCGCAGCTTCAACCTGTGTCTTGGTGGCGCCGCGCTCGTCCTGCTCGCACTCTGCTATCTCGGCGTCTTCCTCGCGCCGCAATATTCGATCCACACCGCACTCGACGTCACGGAGCCGCAGCTGGCCGGCGACTGGCGCGGCAGCTTTGGCCACAAGAACATCGCCTCGCCGGTGATGACCATCCTGGTTTATGTCGGCATTTACCTGTCCGCCGTCGGATCGTTCGTGATGGGTCCGGCGATCGCCGCGCTGGCCGGAATCTTCCTGATCTTCACCGGCGGCAAGACGTCCTCGGTGCTATGCCTAGCGATCTACGCGCTCGCGTCGCTGGTCTGCGTCACGCCGAGCTTGTGGCTGAAGCGGATCATCTGTTTCGTGCCGCTGATTGTGATGAACTTGCTGACGGTCGGCAGTGTCTTGAGCCCGACGCTCGGGGCGATGACGCGGCTGCTTCCGCTCGACCCCACCTTCACCGGCCGCTCCGCCATCTGGGAGTTCGCGCTCGCAGCCGTCGCCGAAAAGCCGATCACCGGCCACGGCTATGCGGCCTTCTGGGACGACGTCACCGCACGGCAGACCGCCCAGGGCGCCGAATGGGCGACGACCGCGGCGCACAGTCACAACAGCTATCTCGACCTCGCGGTCACCATCGGCCTGCCGGGTCTTGTGCTCGTGATCCTCGTCTTCGTGCTCGCGCCGCTCGGCAATTTCCAGTCGACCCGGACACACAATCGCAGTCGCGCGCTGGCAAAGCTGTTCCTGACCGTGTGGCTGTTCGGCCTGTACTACGGAGCGACCGAGACCTTCCTGCTCGAACGGCAGAATCCGATCTGGTTCATGTTCGCTGTTGCTGCGGCCGGCCTGCACTTCCTGGCCAGGTTCCAATGTGTGACGCAAAAGGAACCTGAAACCTGACAGCTTGTCGCACCGGCGCGGCAGTGGCATTGGCTTAACGATAAGCAGTGACGTCGCTTGTGGTCTGCGACAAAACACAATCTATCTGGAAACATTCAGTAGTCGTAAGCACCGCGGATGACGTTCCTCAGCGTCGAGCAACCAAATGGTCTTGTGTCCAGCACGTCGGGAATCGCGGTCGATTTCGTGCGTGACTGGCGGCACGCCGCATCGCGCCTGAACGCTGGTCATCGCACTGCGTTTCAGCATGGTTATTGGCTCGGCGCCTGGTACAAAGCGTTCCACGACCTCGCGCCGCTGATTGCATTGATCTCCGATGCCGCGACCGGCAGGGACATTGCGGTGGTGCCGATGATTAGCCACCTCAGGCGCGGCATCCGCATCGTCGAATTCGCGGATTTCGGCGTCTCCGACAACAACGCGCCGATCCTGGCGCTCGATGCCGCGTTGGAGGCGGCGGCAACGGATGCGATCGGCAAGGCGCTGATCGACGCATTGCGCGCATTGCCCGATCGATTCGATCTGCTGCGCTTGAAGAAGATGCCAGCCCATATCGGCGGCAACCCGAATCCGCTGGTGTCGCTCGGCCGGATCGGGTCCTGCTCGCTCAACGGCAACCTCGTGCTGACCGGTGACGACTATGAAGACTACCAGGCTTCGATCAAGCGCATGCAGATGCCGCGCTGCTGGCGCGTCTTCTGCCGTCATGCCGGCGCGCGATTCGAGATCGCCACCGATGTCACGCGCGCGCGCGAGCTGCTGGACGTGATGGATGTCCAGCAGCAGGCGCGCATGCAAAAGCTCGGTTCGCGCTTCGTCCTCAACGACGAAACCCATGCGCAGTTCTATCGCGAAGTCGCCCGCCAGGGTGTCGCGGACGGTTACGCCGTCATCTCGGCGCTGGTGTGCGACGAGGCCATCGTCGCCACCACGCTCGGCGTCAGGTTTGGTGCGACCTATTTTCTCCTGCGCATCAGCCACGCCGGCAATTCATGGTCGAGCTGCTCGCCGGGGCTGCTGGTGACCGAGCGCACCATGGCAGCGCTGCACGCAGAAGGCGTGCGCCGTTTCGACCTCAGCATCGGCAACCAGGACTACAAGCGCCGCTTCGGCGCCGAGCCGGTGCGGCTGACCGATGTCAGCGTCGCGCTGTCCTGGCGCGGCATGCCCTTCGCGTTGCGCGATCATGCCGCGCAGGGCCTGCGCCGTCACCCCAGGCTCGCCGTCCTCGCGGCGCGGGTCATGGGCAAGGGGAGGCGCTGACGCCGCCCCCTCGCATCAGCCGTGAAGCCTAGCCATGTAGCTTCTTGGCGGTCTCCGCGATCTGGCGTCCCTGATAGCGTGCGCCGGCGAGTTCGTTGGCGCTGGGCTGGCGGCTGCCGTCGCCGCCGGTGATCGTGGTGGCGCCGTAGGGCGCGCCGCCGGTGACCTCGTCGAGCTTCATCTGGCCGGCGAAGCCGTAGTTCATGCCGACCACGACCATGCCGAAATGGAGGAGGTTGGTGATGATCGAGAACAGCGTCGTCTCCTGACCGCCGTGCTGGGTCGCGCTCGACGTGAAGGCGCCGCCGACCTTGCCGTGCAACGCGCCCTTGGCCCAGAGCCCGCCGGCCTGGTCGAGGAAGTTCGCCATCTGCGAGGCCATGCGACCGAAGCGGGTGCCGGTGCCGACGATGATCGCGTCGTAATTGGCGAGGTCTTCGATTTTGGCGACGGGTGCTGCCTGGTCGACCTTGTAATAGGACGCTTTGGCGACCTCGGCCGGCACCAGTTCGGGCACGCGCTTGATGTCGACAGTGACGCCGGCTTCGCGCGCGCCTTCGGCAACGGCATTGGCCATTGTTTCGATGTGGCCGTAGGCGGAGTAATAGAGGACGAGAACTTTGGTCATGATGGTCTCCGTTGAAGGGTGATTTGAGGTGTTCCGTATGAGTGGCGCTTACGCCGCGTCGACCAGCACGAGCTCGGTGTCTTCCAGAGCCGTGATCTTCAATCTGTCCTCGTCGCGGATCGCGGCGCCGTCGCGAGCATTGACGCGGACGCCGTTGACCTCGACTGAACCCGCCGCGGGCACAAGATAGAGGTGCCGCGACTTTTGCGGTTCGTATTCCGCGCTCTCGCCGGCTTTCAGCGTGGTGGCGAGCACCCGCGCATCGGCGCGGATCGGCAGCGCGTCCGTGTCACCCTCGAAGCCGCTCGCGATGGTGACGAGCTTGCCCGAGCGGTCTCCTTTCGGAAACGGCTTCGAGCCCCAGGTCGGTTGTCCGCCGCGCGCGGTCGGCTCGATCCAGATCTGGAAGATCCGTGTCTTGGTCGGCTCGAGATTGTACTCGGAGTGTCGGATGCCGCTGCCGGCGCTCATCACCTGCACGTCGCCCGCTTCAGTGCGGCCCTCGTTGCCGAGGCTGTCCTGATGGGTGATCGCGCCCTCGCGCACATAGGTGATGATTTCCATGTTGGCGTGGGGATGGGCGGGAAAGCCCGTGTTCGGCGCGATCTCGTCGTCGTTCCACACCCGCAAGGCGCCGTGACCCATGTTGTTGGGGTCGTAGTGACTCGCGAAGGAGAAATGGTGCTTGGCGTTGAGCCAGCCGTGATCGGCGCCGCCGAGCTTTGCGAAGGGTCTGAGTTCGATCATCTGCGTAATTCCTTATATTGGGATATTGCGGCGCCTAGGCGCCGAAACCGCCGTCGACGTTGAGGACGGTGCCGGTGACGAAGGAGGCTTCCGGGCTTGCGAGGAAGACGACGCCGGCCGCCACCTCCTCGGGGCGGCCGAAGCGCTGCAGCGCGTGCTGCTTGCGCTGGGTCTCGGCGAACTCGCCGCCGTCCTTCGGATTCATATCGGTGTCGATCGAGCCGGGCTGCACCACATTCACGGTGATGCCGCGCGGGCCGAGGTCGCGCGCCGCGCCCTTGGTGTAGCCGACGACGGCCGCCTTGGTGGCTACGTAGTCGGCAAGGCCCGGGAACGAGGCGCGGTCGGCAAGCATCGAACCAACAGTGACGATGCGGCCGCCTTCACCCATCAACTGCGAGGCGGCGCGGATCGCCGCGATCACGCCATGCACGTTGATCGCATCCTGGCGGGCCAGCGCCTCGGTGTCGGCATTCGCATCGTCGATCGCACCGCCGCTCGCAACGCCAGCATTGTTGACGAGAATGTCGAGATGGCCAAACTCCTTCGCCACGTCGTTGACGAGCTGCGTCACGTCCTTGGCCGAGGCCTGGTCCGCCCTGAAGGCGCGGGCCCTGACGCCCTTTGCCTTCAGTTCAGTGACGACCGCTTCGGCCTTTTCGGGTGACGCGACATAGCTGATGGCGACGTCCGCACCTTCATCGGCGAGTGCGCGAGCAGAGGCCGCGCCGATACCGCGCGAGCCACCGGTGACGAGCGCAATCTTGCCTGAGAGCTTCTTGGTCATTGGATTTCTCCATTCCTGAATTTCTGATGACCCTTGGATAAGCCTCCGCTTGTGGTATAGAAATAGAAACTGTTGAAACACATTGTTTCCATTAATCACCCAATCGGACCGGTTCCATGGCAAAACTCCCCGATTTCGAGGCGCTCGCGATTTTCGCAAAAGTCGTGGAATTACGGTCGTTTGCGGGTGCCGCGGGCGAGCTCGCGATGTCCAAGGCGACGGTGTCCAAGGCGGTCACGCGCCTCGAAGAGCGGCTCGGCGCCCGGCTATTCAACCGCACCTCGCGCCGGCTCGCGCTGACCGATGCCGGGCATAAGCTCGCCGAGCGTGCGACGCGCCTTTTGTCCGACGGTGAGGCGGCGGAGAACGAGGCGCTGGCGCAATCGGTAGCGCCCCGCGGGCTGGTGCGGCTCGCCGTGCCCATGACGTTCGGGATCAAGGCGGTGGCGCCGTTGCTACCGGAGTTCTTCGAAGTCTATCCGGAAGTCTCCGTCGATCTGCATCTGAGTGATGCGACCGTCGATTTGATCGGCGAAGGTTTCGACATGGCAGTGCGGATCGCGCGGTTGCCGGATTCCTCACTGATCGCGCGACGGCTGTTCACCATGCCGCGCTTCACGGTGGCGGCGCCGGCCTATCTCAAACGCCAGGGACGGCCGACGCATCCCATGCATCTCGCCGAGCACAAGTGCTTCAGCTACGCCTACCTCTCGACGCCGAATGTCTGGCACTACACCAATTCGGCCGGCGAACAGGCCAGTGTACGTCCGGGCGGACAGCTTCGCGTCAACAATGGCGAAGCCGTGATGCCGGCGCTGATCGCGGGTCTCGGCATCGCCGAACTGCCGGAGTTCATCGTCGGCGAGGCCATCGCCTCCGGCGAGGTCGAAGTCATTCTGAAAGACTGGAAGCAGGCCGAAGGCGCCGTGCATCTGGTCACGCCACCCGGCGGCCCCCGCCCCGCACGTGTCGAAGCGCTCGGCGATTTTCTCGCGGCGAAGCTGCCGGGGACGTGCAAGCGGCCGGCGCGCGGAAAGGCAAAGCCGTCGTAGCAAAGTCGTCGTAGAGCGAGCGGCTTCAACACCCTCGTCATTGCGAGCGCAGCGGCGCAGCGAAGCAATCCAGACTCCCTCCGCGGTGACACTCTGGATTGCTTCGCTGCGCTCGCAATGACGGAGTCTGAGCTACGACACCTTCACGCCATCCTTCGCGATAATTCGCAAGCTCGGCTTCAACGTTTGTTCCAGCCGCGACTTCAATTCATGAACATGCGGATCGCTCGAGCGCTTCGCGCAGACCGCGTATTGATGCACCGATTGCGCCAATGCGCGCCGTGCCTGCGGCGTTCGCGTCATTTCGGGCTTTGAAAGCCGCAACACGATAGCGGCGAGATTCACCAGCATCTCGTCCAACGCCACGTCGATGGTTCGAAGTCTGTTCATCGCTCGACTCCCTGGGAGGCAACGGTGGGTCCAGAGGGGCGTTCCTGACCGGGCGAAACATGGATAATGCTTCGTAAATCCCGCCGCACGGCTTGTTCTTGCGGGCGGTCACGGACGCGCCGGCGTTTGCCGAGTTCGTCGCCACCGACAGCATGCGGCTGATCGCGGCGGTGAAGAAGATCGGCAAGGTGGAGTAAGTTCCAATCGCGCTTTCACGTTTTTTTGTTGGTCCAGAACCTCCCCGCGTCTCATTGATTGAAGACAATTCAAGAAACTCGAGAAGGATCGGGACATGCGGACAGAGCGGATTGTGCTGGGTGTAGCGCTCGCGATCGGCGGCATCGTCGCACATAGTGCCGCGTCCGCCGAAGAATATCGCGGAACCATGGAACAGCAGATGGCCTGTACGCCGGATGTGTGGCGGCTGTGCAGCGACCAGATCCCGGACGTGAGCCGCATCACGGCCTGCTTGCGGCAGAACACACCACAGCTTTCCAGCGGCTGCCGTGCGGTGTTCCAGTCCAACAACCAGATGCAGCCGCAGCAGCGGGTCCCGAGCAATCGAGCGGCAGCGCCGCCGCGCTATAACAATGCGCCGCCACCACCTCCGCAAGCGCAGCCGCGGCCTTATGATCCTTATGATGATGACAATGATTAGCGCACGATCGGAGCGCGGTTGGCGCTAGGCGCAAAGATGCTGCCGGTGCCGCCTCGTTCAGCGCTCCCCCTTGCTGTCCGACTCAGGTCGATGTCGGAGCGCCGTCCGCAGGATGGCGCCGAAGAGCAAAGCCGCGACCGGCCAATGGAACCAGATCCTGTGCATGCCGGTGAAAATATTGATCAGAATCAGAAAGGCCGACACCGTGAGGGCCGCTGCAACCGGGCGGGGAAGCTTCGCTAGCCCATCTGAAACGAAGCCCATCCACGTGGACGACTCGTATCGGTCGCGGTGTACGGCGTCAGTTTGCGAGCCCGCAATTGCGTCCTGAGAAGTCAGGCGTTCGCCAGGCGGAAGGCTCCGTGCTTGAGCGGTTTGGCCGCTCATGGTCACACGATAACTGGTCACGGGAGCAATGTTTTTCATTGGACGCTGGCCGAGGCAGTCGAAGCCAACAGACAATTTGTTGTGCACCTGATCATAGGTGGAGCTGGAGATCACGATGCCCCCGGGTTCGGCAAGCTCTTGCAGACGCGCCGCGATATTGACCCCGTCTCCATAAAGATCGGAACCATCCACCATCACATCGCCGAGATTGATGCCGATGCGAAAACGCATCGGGGGAGGTGGGTCCGAATCCTGGTTGGAAATTTCCTGCTGAATCTCAACCGCACATTGCACGGCCTCGACGACGCTGGCGAATTCGGCGATGACAGCATCACCCCAGGTATTCACGATCCGCCCGTCATGGCGCTCCACCAATCCCGCAATGGCCGTGCGGTAGCGGCGGAGTGTCTCCAGCGTTCCCGCCTCGTCGGCTTCCATGAGGCGAGAATAGCCGTGCACATCAGCGCACAGCACGGTGGTCAGCCGTCGTTTTACCTTATCGTCGGGCATGGTTCATACATTAGCCTCCTTGACTGGCAAATGCATCAGGCATCCCGCAGCTGCCTTACGGCCTGACCTCGCAGACATCGACCCATTCGGCCGCCGTCAGCTCGGCCATGCGGTCCGGCGTGATGCGCACCGCGCTATGGGTCGAGCCTGCGGCCGGCACCACCATGTCGAACGCCTTTAAGGACACATCGCAGTAAATCGGCAGCGGCGACTTCAGCCCGAACGGACAGACGCCGCCGACCTCGTGCCCGGTGATCTCGGCGACCTCTTCCAGACCGAGCATCTTCGGCTTGCCGCCGAACGCCGCCTTCACCTTCTTGTTGTCCATGCGTGAGGTGCCGGCCGCGACGATCAGGAGCACGCGCTCGCCGATCCGCAACGACAGCGTCTTGGCGATCATTCCAGGCTCGACGCCATAGGCCTCGGCGGCCAGCGGCACAGTCGCGGAGCTGATCGGGGATTCGATGACGGTGATGTCGGGGGCTTTTTCAGCGAAGAAATCGCGAACGGATTGAAGGCTCATTCAGGTCTCACGGGCGGGCGGCGATCCTTGGGCGATCCTTCGGCGATCCTTGGCAGCTCGGAGAGCGAACGGACGCGGTGGTCCGGCGCGAAGCCGAGCTCATCCATCTGGGTGCGGATCGCCTTGAACATCGTCAGCGGTGCCACGAGTTCATTCTCGACGCAAGCCAGCGCCATCGCCTCGGGCGTCACCCGTTCGATCCAGGCGACGTTCAGCCCGAACGCCTTCGCGCCCGCGACGTCCCAGGGGTTGGACGAGACGAACAGCACCTCGTCGGGCGCGGTGCCGAGTACCTCGCCGATCAGCACGTAAGCTTCCGGGCTCGGCTTGAAGATCTTCTTCGCATCGACGCTGATCGTGGCATCAAGCAGGGCGTCGAGCCCGGAATTGCGCACGAGCGCACCCAGCATGTTCGGACTGCCATTGGAGAGGATCGCGAGTTTTCGCGGCTTCAACGCCGCGAGCGTGGCTGCCGCATCCGGATAGAGATCGAGATGCAGGTATTTCTCGATCACCCGCTCGAACGCATCGCTTTCATAGGCGAGCCCGAGCACGCGCAGCGTATAGGCAAGCGAGTCGCGCGTGACGGCGTTAAAATCCTGGTAGCGCCGCATCAGCGAGCGCAACCAGGTGTATTCGAGCTGCTTGATGCGCCAGATCTGCGTGATGATCTCGCCGTAGCCCGGAAACGCATCCTCGGTGGTCTCCGCGACCGACTGGATGTCGTAAAGCGTTCCGTAGGCGTCGAAGATAACGGCTTTCAGGCTCAATTGACCGGTCCTCCGGATCGCTGCGGGCGCATGGACTATACTCGGCGCAGCTGTATCGATCCAAGGGGGAAACGCGAATCGGGGCCTCGGCTTCTAAAGCTTTACAACGATCTTGCCGAAGTGTGAGCCGGTCCGGAGGTGGGCATATGCTTCGGGGACCTCGTCGCGTGAATGGATCGCACGCAACGCGGCCATCGGATTCACCGCGCCAAGGCCGCCATCCGCCGTCTGAGGCCTTGAGGGCCTGAGCGTGAGGGATTCGATAGCAGCGTCGAAGCCATCAATGCGCTGACGAATACGCGCCTAGATCCCTAGCAGCTTGCGCGCGTTGGCCTTCAACACCTTCGGCCGGATGTCGTCGCGGATGTCGATCTTGGCGAAGTCCGACAGCCAGCGGTCCGGCGTGATCACCGGCCAGTCCGAGCCGAACAGCATCTTGTCCTGCAGGATCGAGTTGATGTAGCGGACCAGGATCGGCGGAAAATATTTCGGCGACCAGCCGGACAGGTCGATATAGACGTTCGGCTTGTGGGTCGCGACCGACAGCGCTTCTTCCTGCCAGGGGAAGGATGGGTGGGCGAGGATGATCTTGAGGTCCGGGAAGTCAGCCGCGACGTCGTCCATGTACATCGGGTTGGAAAATTTCAGCCGCATGCCCATGCCGCCGGGCATGCCCGATCCGACGCCGGTCTGGCCGGTGTGGAACAGCGCGATCGCGCCGCCATTGTTGATCTCTTCGTAGAGCGGATAGGCCATGCGGTCGTTGGCGTAGAAGCCCTGCATGGTCGGGTGGAATTTGAAGCCGCGCACCCCGTATTCCTCGATCAGCTTGCGCGCCTCGCGGACGCCGAGCTTGCCCTTGTGCGGATCAATCGAGACGAAGGGGATCAGGACGTCGAGATGGTCGGAGGCGATCTCCAGCATCTCCTCATTCTTGTAGCGGCGGAAGCCGGTCTCGCGCTCGGCGTCGACCGGGAAGATTACGGCCGCGATGTTCTTCGAGCGGTAATACGCCGCGGTCTCCGGCACGGTCGGCGGATGCTTGTGCGGCGACTTGAAGTAATCCGCCATCTGAGCCTGAAAATCGTCATAGCCGTCGTCGGGATGGGTGCCGCAGGGCTCCTCGGCATGGGTGTGGATGTCGATGGCGACGACGTCGTCGATGTTCGGCAGCTTCAGCTTCGGCATTGGTTTCCTCCCGACGGGTTGCCAAATTGATTATATGATATAACGAAATTGGCAAGGCATCGTGGAAAGCGAGGCCGGCAAGCGACTAGATTGAGGCCGATCCGGCCGTTTCTGCTTTGCATGGGGTTGTTTTCCAGAATTTGCTGGTTCGGAACATGGCAGTTAACATTGACATCCAGTCCCGCGATGCCTTAGAAACCGCCCCGTCCCGGGCGGTCGTCCGCCAGCGGGAAAGATCTCATTTTGCCACATTCGCGCGTGCCGAAACGGTAGTGCCGAACACGGCCTTTCGAACGTTCAGGATTCTGCCATGAAGGTCCGTAACTCGCTGAAATCACTGCGCGGTCGCCATCGCGCCAACCGCCTGGTCCGCCGCAAGGGCCGGGTCTATGTGATCAACAAGGTGCAGCGCCGCTTCAAGGCTCGCCAAGGCTGATTTGGGCGGCTGATATTGCCCTGCCGGACGCCCGAGCGCGCGCCCCGCAAGACCACGGCCTCACACGAGTTTGACGCCGCCCCTGCTATGCAAGGGCGGCCTTGCGCGTTTACACTTCGATCATGGCAGTGAGATTCCTCTTCGCGCGCACCCTTTGTCTGGCTCTTGTGCTGGGAGCCGCCGGCCTCGCTCCGGCGCTGGCGCAGCAGATTGATCCGCCGCCTCCGCCCGGCAAGCAGAAAAAGCTTCCGGAAGCGCCGGCCAAGCTGCCCAAGGTCGACCGCACCAAGAATCTCGATTTCCTGTTCGGCGCGCTGAAAGCTGCGCCCGACGATGCCAGCGCCAAGCATGTCGAGGCACGGATCTGGGCGATCTGGATCCAGACCCCGAGCGACACCGCGGCGCTGCTGATGGCGCGGGCCAAGACCGCGGTCGACGCAAAGAAGATCGAGGTCGCGATCAAGCTGCTGGATTCGGTCGTCAAGCTCAGGCCCGACTACATCGAGGCCTGGAACCGGCGCGCGACGCTCTATTACATGCAGAACGACTATGGCCGCTCGCTCGCCGACATCCGCGAGGTACTGATCCGCGAGCCCCGCCATTTCGGCGCGCTCGCAGGCCTCGGCATGATCATGCAGGAGGTCGGCGACGAGAAGCGCGCGCTCGAGGCCTACCGCAAGGCGCTCGCCGTCAATCCGCATCTCGAGAAGATCCCCGATCAGGTCAAAGCGCTAACCGAGAAGGTCGAAGGCCGCGATATTTAGCGGACAAGTCGATCATTGCTCGAGCGAATTCGGCGCAGGCGGATTAACCACGATGACACGCGCCGCGTTACGAGGGGTATGGGTGACACCGCCGCAGGCCTACCTTCACGGCCGGAGCACAGCCATGAAGCGTTTGATCTTTGCAGGTATATTGCTGCTGGCGTCGGGGACGATGAGCCTCGCCGACGGGCTGTTCTGGGTGGTCGGCAACAACGCCACCGGAAAATGCAGCATCGTCACCAGTAATCCCGTGATCATCGGCGACGTCTGGTTCGGTGACGGCCCCTACAAGTCCAAGGCCGATGCCAAGCTTGCCCGTTCGACGATCCGCGCTTGTCCCGCGCTCACATTAGACGAGCAAAAGGACGAGGACAGCACGAACTAGGGTCTGTTGGGATTCATCTGGAGTTTATCGCGGCCGCGGCCAGATAGATCATTGAAGTGAAGCTCTGGTCGGTCTTGTCGGCGCGCATTGCGATG
>NZ_JADPKY010000125.1 GCF_023074185.1 Bradyrhizobium sp. 132
TTGTACAACGAGGTTTGAGAACGCCCACAGGACCGTTCTTCGCGAGGTTCTTTATCGATATCATCCTTGGTTTGGCTGCCGAGTTTGCGTTCATGGGGCCGTCGACAAGGCTGGCGATGTCGCCTTCCGCTGCACGCTGGATGGATCGCAAGCAGATCGTTGGCTGGAGGTTCCAGCATGGATGTTCGACCGGACGGCATGCCCTGAGGCGGAGCTTTTGGCAGCTCGGCCATTTGTCAGCATAACCGCACTTGCAGCGTTTTCAGCGCTTCTCGATCTGGCGTTGATGGATCGAACGTCATCAGCTGCTCTGCTTTCTAGCGCATCCAGAGCCTCTCACGACCAGAATCGGGGAGAGACCCATGTCACGGCAGACGGCAATGCCAGGGAGCGGATACCGACACAATCGACAACCGCGGCCGCAGCAGCAGATGGATCTGTTCGGGAGCGGCCTTTCGAACGGCGCCATCGGCGCACCAGCATGGCTGGAGCTGCCGGCGGAAGCTCGGGCGGCCCTCACAAGCCTGATGACGCAGTTGATCGTCGACCATGCTGCGATGACAGCGACGCCGCCCGCGAAGGAGGTCGGTCATGATCTCTGACAAGGTCAGGCCTCATCATCTGGAGCGCAAGGCGATTCTTTACGTGCGTCAATCCTCGGCACATCAGGTGTTGCACAATCGCGAGAGCAGCGCGTTGCAATACGCCATGCGGGACCGGCTGACGGCGCTCGGTTGGTCTGAGATCGAAGTGATCGATGATGATCTCGGTCGTTCAGCCGCCGGCGGGGTCCAACGCGCTGGTTTTGAGCGGATGGTAGCGGAGGTTTGCCTCGGTAAGGTCGGTGCAGTTTGCGCCCGCGAGGTCTCGCGGTTCGCTCGCAACAGCCGGGATTGGCAGCAACTCATCGAGATGTGCCGCGTGGTCGACACCGTTCTGGTCGATCAGGAGACCATCTATGCGCCAAGGCACGGCAACGACCGCCTGCTGCTCGGGCTCAAGGGTAGCCTCAATGAGTACGAGCTGGATCTGTTGCGCCAGCGCTCGCTCTCGGCCCGCTATGAGAAGGCGCGCCGGGGCGAGTTGATTGTGGCGGCGCCCGTCGGCTTCGTGAAGGCCGGCGACCGCTATGAGAAAGATCCGGATCAGCGCGTCCAGGAAGCGATCCAGTTGGTGTTCGACAAGGTCGAGGAACTGGGCAGTGCCCGACAGGCGCTCTGCTGGCTCCACGAGTACAATCTCGATCTGCCGGTGAAACAGTCCAACGGCGACACAGCCTGGCGGCGACCGAGTTACTCCGCCATCCACCGGATCATTGAGAACCCGGTCTACGGCGGCGCCTATGCCTATGGTAAGACGGCTGTGGCGGCGGGATACACCGCCGAGGGCGTGACCGTGAAGATCCGCCGCAAGACGCGGAACGAATGGTTGACGTTGAAGCCTAATACCCACGACGGGTATGTGAGCTGGGAGAGGTTCGAGGCGATCCGCGCGATGGTCAGCAGCAACGTTCCCACTGGTCGGCATCACGGCGCGCCCAAGCATGGAGACGCGCTGCTGGCCGGTCTGATCCGGTGCAAGCGCTGCGGCCGCAAGCTCACACTCCGGTACTCAGGCATGAAGCACCATATCCCGCGCTACAGCTGCAGCCGCGCTTGGATGGACAATGGCGGCCCTCACTGCATCGCCTTCGGAGGATTGCGCGTCGATGATGCAATAGAGGAAGCACTGCTTGGCGTTGTCGGCCCAGGCGCTATCGCCGCTGCAACCGCTGCCGCCAAGGGAGCCAGGGAACGCCGCGATCAGGTGCGCGATGCTCTCAATCGCGACCTCGAGGCGGCGCGCTATGCCGCCGACAGGGCTTTCCGGCAATACGATGCCGCTGACCCCGCGAACCGGCTGGTGGCGAGTGAGCTGGAAGCGCGCTGGAACAGGGCGCTCGCTCACGTGGCGGAGGTCGAGGGCAAGATCGCCATGCATGATGCAGTGACGTCCGCGCCCATTGCTGATCCAGCTTCGCTCAGCGTTCTTGCCTCGAACCTCAAAACGGTCTGGGATGCGCCGACGACGGATGCTCGCCTCAAGAAGCGCATTGTACGCACCCTCGTCCATGAGGTCGTGGCCGATATCGACGACGCGGCTTCCGAGATCGTTCTCATCGTCCACTGGGTGGGTGGTGCCCACAGCGAGTTGCGCTTGCCCAAGCGCCGGCGCGGACAGCGCAACAGCACCTCTGCCGATATTATCCAAGCCGTGCGTCAACTGGTGCTGATCGCCAGCGACGATCTGATTGCCGGCCTCCTCAACCGAAACGGCCTCAAGACAGGCAACGGCAATCGCTGGACCCGCGAGCGCGTCACATCAATGCGCTCGAGCTACCACCTCCCGGTGTTCAAGCCCGCCGATGACGGGATCGAACCCTGGCTCAACCTTAGCAACGCCGCAAAGCTCCTGAAGATCGCGCCCAAGACGCTCCGGCTGGCCGCTGAAGCCGGCGAAATCGAAGCCTTCCATCCGCTATCGGACGGCCCGTGGATCTTCGCCCGCGCCTCGCTGATAACAACTGCCGCTCAATCTATCGCCGAACGAGCGCGACAGAACCCAAGATACCCCACGGGATCGCATCCCAATCAGCAAAGTCTCTTCTCTACAACAACATAGACAGATGGGTGTTCTGATGCGCGGTTGTAGAA
>NZ_JADPKY010000129.1 GCF_023074185.1 Bradyrhizobium sp. 132
TCGAAGAAGTTGTCGTGCCGGCCGACACGTTCCAGGCCCAGAAGCTCGGCCCAGATCTGCGCCAGCGCGATCTCGATCTCGCCCCGCGGCGCCTCATAGGCTGCCCGCGCATACGCATCATCCTCTGGCGGGGGCAGCGCCTTGCGGTCCAGCTTGCCGTTCGGCGTCAACGGCAGCGCCGCAAGCCGCACAAACGCGCTCGGCACCATGTACTCGGGCAGCCGCGCACCAAGATGGGTGCGCAACGTGCCGGCAAGTTCAGTCCCCTCGGCTTCGCCGGCATGCTCCGCAGCCGTAACCACATAGGCGACCAGACGCTTCTCGCCGCTGCGATCCTCGCACGCAACCACCGCCGCGTCGCGCACCGACGCGTGCTCAACCAGCCGCGCCGCGATCTCGCCAGGCTCGATCCGGAAGCCGCGGATCTTCATCTGGTCGTCGATGCGGCCCAGAAACTCCAGATTGCCGTCCGGCAGGTACCGCGCGAGATCCCCGGTCCGGTACATCCGTGCGCCGACCTCACCACTGAACGGATCGGCCAAGAACCGCTCCGCCGTCAGTTCGGGCCGGTTCAGATAGCCACGCGCGACCCCCGCCCCGCCAATGTA
>NZ_JADPKY010000127.1 GCF_023074185.1 Bradyrhizobium sp. 132
CGAGTTTCTGAGACATGGCGTGCTCCTTGTCTTGGGCGCCCCTTGCCAGCTTGTCCTGCTGGCAGGGCCGGAGCACGGCCGGACCATTCCATTAGCGGAATTGAAGCCGGCACTTTTAACTTGGATCAATGCGTTCGCGCTTGACTGACCACAGCGGCCGAGTTTAGCTCGCACCACCGGTTTCATTCCTGCTAGGTTAATTTCTATCCCCGGCAGATATCATTGGGCGCCGGCGCTGAGAGTTCAAGCGACTCCCGCCTATCAGGCCGGAGTGGCGTGTCGTCATTTAGGTCGCAGGAGGGTGATCGGATGCCGGCAAATCTTGCGTCAGCGCTCATTACCAAACTCGCTGTATCGAACCACCTGGATGGCGAAGACATCCGCGCCATTCAGAGCCTGCGGATTCGCGAGCGGCATCTCGGCGCGCGTGAAATCATTGTCGCTGATGGCGTTCGTCCCGGCGAGTGCTGCCTGATCGTTGAGGGGTTTGCCTTCCGCTCGAAAACGACCGCCAACGGAGAGCGACAGGTCCTGTCCTTGCATATTCCCGGCGACATACCTGACCTTCAAAGCCTTCACCTGGGGATCATGGACCATGATCTGGTCAGCCTTTCGCCTTGCACGCTTGGGTTCATTTCGCACGCCGAGCTGACGGAGGTGACGGCGCGACACCCACACCTGGCCGCGGCCTTGTGGCGAGAGACGCTGATCGATGGTTCTATCTTCCGAGAATGGATCGTGAATGTCGGGCGGCGCGCCGCGCTGCAGAGAATGGCTCACCTGTTGATCGAAGTGCACGAGCGACTTGAAGCAATCGGACGCACTCGCGGCGGGGAGTTTAGCTTGCCCATCACTCAAATTGATCTTGGCGATTGTTTGGGACTTTCAGTGGTCCATACGAACCGTACCCTCCAAGTTCTGCGCGGGGAACGGTTGGTGGAAACGGACAAATCCGGCTTCAACTTGCTCGACAAGGAACGCCTGAAAGAACTAGCAGGTTTCGATCGAACCTATCTCCATCTGACGCCAAGCGGTTAGGAATTAATCCTGCGGATCAAGGTCCGGATAGATCGAGAAGCGCAAATTTTCGATACGCGAGTATCCGGTTGATGAGCCCGCCCGACATACGGCAACTTCCGCTCGTGGCCCGACGACGAAGTTCGGTTTGGCTCAGATATGGTCTGCTAATCAGGGCGGACCGGAAGCGCCACGGCGCCATTCAATCCGGCTGTTGAGCGGTTGCAGACGCGCGCGGCCTATGGCTGCGATCTGCTTTCAAGCAGCCGGTCGCGGACCTCTTCCGATACAAAGCGTTCCGCCCGCTGCCATGCCTCGTCGTTGTCACCGCGGAACTGGAAGTGCTTTCTGAACACGACGCGCTGGGCTGCTGTATCAATGGCAGCAATCTGAACAACCTGGACCAGCGTGCTTAGCTTGTGAACGATGCCGATTATCAGGATCTGCGTGCCGGCCTGTGATGCCGCGCGCAGCCGTTCGCGCAATGCCGGTCCGTCTGTCGGACAATTTGGTCCGCAGGAGGAGGGCACGAGCTCAAAGCGCCGGTCTGCCGTGACGTGTTCCAGCAGTGCGGTCATGAAAGCTCGCAATCGCTTTTCATGGACGACCGTCTGATCGGCGGGCTCGTTCGACGTGTCGATATAATTAAAATCGTCGACGGAGACGGCCAAAGCGTGGCCGGCGGTCGCGGCGGATGCATCTGAGATGAGACTGCATCCGAGGAGTAGACCGGTGAACAGGTCGGCTGTGGCGAGAGCATCCAACAGGGAGGCGTGGCGCATGGCGATGGCTCGATTGCGGTGCGACTATAACCCCGTCCAATCATCAACTGCTGCATTCGCTGCCGCAAGGTGAAAAAGCTGCGTGTCTGCTGTAAGGGGGTGGGGAGGGGTGTCCGCGGCTTCAGAACCAATCATTTCTCAGCGACCGCTCGCCCCCAGTTTCACACGCGTCTGCAAATCAAATGTTGAGGGGGTCACCGCGTGGCACCATATCTCGATTGCCGCCGGCCAATCGCTATGCCGAGCCGGTTGACTATCAAGCCGACACAGCGGCAAAGATGATCACGACCCAGTGGCGCGATACCGCTGCTTGAGCTGCACCCGGTTCTGTTGACACCGGCTTAAGCTAATCCGGCCTTCCGTTCGAACTCCATAGGGCTCAGATATCCGATCGTCGAATGCCTTCGCTTCGGATTGTAGAAGCGCTCGATGTAGTCGAACACGTCGGCCTTGGCCTCGTTGCGTGACCGGTACACTTTGCGCGCTGTTCGCTCGGTCTTCAAGGACGAGAAGAAGCTCTCCATTGCAGCGTTGTCCCAGACATTGCCTGACCGGCTCATCGAGCAGACCACGCCGTGATCGGCCATCAGCCTCTGGAACTGTTCGCTGGTGTATTGGCTGCCGCGATCGGAATGATGCAACAGCGCGTCCGGCTTGCCTCGTCGCCAGATCGCCATCACCAGGGCATTGGTGACGAGCTGTGCCGTCATTGCTGTACTCATTGACCAGCCGACCACCCGCCGCGAGAACAGATCAACGACTGCGGCCACATAGAGCCAACCCTCCGC
>NZ_JADPKY010000005.1 GCF_023074185.1 Bradyrhizobium sp. 132
GCGACCGGCAACAGCATGGCGGTATCGCGGGTTCTGGCACCGTTCGTGGCACGGGTGATTATCGCCAATCCGCTGCAGGTGAAGGCGATCGCCCAGGCTCACGTCAAGACCGACAAGATCGATGCCGGCACGCTCGCCAGTCTGCAGGCGGCTGGGTACCTGCCGCAGATCTGGACGCCTGACGCGGAGACCGAACGCAAGCGTCGGCTGGTGGCGCGGCGCTACCAGGTCGTGCGGCATCGCACGCGGCTCAAGAACGAGGTGCATTCGATCCTGCACGCGCACCTGATCCCGAAGTGCCCGCATGCAGATCTTTTCAACGGCCGCGGCAGGGCGTGGTTGGCCGCCCAACAGCTGCCGCACAATGAGCGCGCGGCGATCGATCGGCACGTCCGCGAGCTTGACCGGCTGGCGGAAGACCTGGCCCTGCTCGACCGCGAGATCGCGCAGGACGCCATCGACGATTCCGCGGTCAACAGATTGATGACGATCACCGGCGTCAACTTGGCGGTCGCTGCCGGCATCATGGCGGCGATCGGCGACATCAGCCGGTTCAACAGCCCGCAGAAGCTGGTGAGCTATTTTGGGCTGAACCCGCGGGT
>NZ_JADPKY010000012.1 GCF_023074185.1 Bradyrhizobium sp. 132
GGCAAGCCGGGACCAAAAACCATGCGCTTGGGGCTCGAAGCCCTCCAGCGCATCAAATTTGGCGCCTCACTGCGAATGGCCGATGTGTGAATCCGATAGGCCGCGGCGGAGAGGTCGAGGAATGGCTGCGTGCTGAGCCAAATCCCCTTCTCCGCGATCAGCTTCGCGCTCGCCTCGTCCATGAGGTGACCGTGCTCGATGCATCTCACGCCGGCTGCGATCGAGCGCTGGATCGCGACCGGCGTGTAGGCGTGGGTGGCGACATAGGTGCCCCAATTGTCGGCGGCCTCGACGGCGGCGCGCAGCTCGGGCTCGGTGAAGGTGGAGACATCGAGCGGGCTGAAGGGCGACGCGACGCCGCCGCCCGCCGTGAGCTTGACCTGCGAAGCACCCTGCATGAGCTGCTCGCGCGCGCGCACGCGCACCTCGTCGGGACTGTCGGCGACCATGCTGCCGCCGATCCGCTCCATGCGGCTGAGCATGCCGCCGATGGTGCGCGGCAGATCGGAGAGCTGGCGGAAATCGCCATGACCGCTGGTGATGGTGATGATGGCGCCCGAGGGATAGATGCGGGGACCGGCGACAAGATCCTCGTCGATGGCCTGCTTGAGGCCGAAGCTCGGCCCGCCCATGTCGCGCACGGTGGTGAAGCCGCGCATCAGCGTCGCGGTCGCCTCGCTGGCCGCAAGCAGGTTGTTGTAGCCGATATCGCCTGCGAGCGCGGCCATCGGCGTCGGGCGCACCAGCATCGTGTGCCAATGCGCATCGATCAGCCCCGGCATCAGCACGCGGCCGCCGCCGTCGATCACCTGACCGGTGGCTGCGATGTCGGCAGTCGATATCTTCTCGATCTTCCTGTCCCTGACCAGAACATTGGACGCAACCGAGAGCGTCGCGTTCTTTCCGTCGAAAATCCTGACGTTACGGAACAGGACGGCAGCGTCCTGCTGGGCCGCCGCAGGCGACGCATTGCAGAGAAGCACTGCAAGCAGCATCGCGAGCCCGCCCCGCACTTTCAATCCCGGCATGATCTCCCGCTCCAGAACCCAACCGCGCGATGGTAGTTGATGCCTCGTGCCCCGTGGAGTCAATTTGCAACCCTAGAGAGATTCTGCAGTTCAGCCATCCAGCTGCGGCAAAGGTGCACCGCGAACTTTACTCGGGAAGATCAGGAAACTGAGTAAGCGCGGCTGTCTCACATACATCGAACTCAAATCAAATGCAGACGCTGCAAAAGTCCACGATCAACGCCAGATTGCAATTTGCGCATTCGAGAGTACGATCGTGCCGGCCTGCTCGACTGGGGAGAGAAGTAACAGGGGCCGCGAGCGCAGGCGCGAAATGACGAGGCGCAACATGGTCGCACAAACAACTGACGGACACGTCATGCTGGTCAAGAAACTCGGCGGACTCCTCGCAATCATCATCGGATGTCTGCTGACGGGAATCGGCGTGACCTTCGAATACGGCGGCACGACGTTCGCCGGCGTTCTCTTCCTGATCCTTGGCGCGATCCTGCTCGTGCTGAAGATCATGAAGCGCAACGAAGGGTCTTCGCTGCCGTAGCCAAACGATGCGGTTCGTTAGGGGCCCAGCACGTCCGCGAGCCGCAACTCGTCGGCAGCGGGATCTTTCAGAAACAGCTCGGCTTCGATCTCGTTCAGATGCGACAACATCTGCGCGCGGGCGGCCGCTCGGTCGCGTTTGCGGATCGCGGCGACGATGCCGGCGTGATGATCAGTGCCGCAGGCCGGCGTGTCGTGGCGGCGATAGAGCAGGATGATGAGCGAGGAGCGCGCGATCAGCTCCTTGAGGAAACCGAGATAGATGCTGTGACCACTCATCTCGGCGACGAGGCGATGAAAGTCGCCGGAGAGCCGGACCGAGGCGCGCGCGTCGCCGCGCGATTCCGCCTCGCGTTCCTCGGCAAGATGCCGCTGGAGACGATTGATCCAGGCCGGTGACACCGCGTCAACGGCGTGATCGACGATCGTCGGCTCGATCAGGCGGCGCGCCTCGAACACTTCGCGGGCATCCGCAGGCGTCGGGCGTGCGATGAAGGCGCCGCGGTTCTTCTCGATGTGGACGATGCCCTCATGCGCGAGCTGCTGGAGCGCGGTGCGAACCAGCGTGCGGCTTGATCCGTAGATCTCGCCGATCTCGTCCTCGCCGAGTTTCGTGCCCGGCAGCAGACGATGCTCGAGGATCGCCGCGGTCACGCCTTCCCGGATGCGGCTGACGCGATCGCTCGCACCTGGCGCGTCGGATTTCGGTCGGGACTTGGCGGCCATGGGGTGTGAGGACTCGATCGGCAACGTTCGGCCTCGAATGGTAGTCGACGAGCTGTATCCAATCACAGGCAAAACTTTATACAATCCGCGCCTGTTTTGTGTGCACGCAACTGCGAAGGCAGCAAGCCGGCCGGACGCACGAGATTCGATCTAACGATCTGACTCCGCTGCACTGTTTTGCAATTCGGCCAGCCAAGGACGATTCACGCGCGATTGGCACGGACCTTGCGGAGAGAGGCGAAGCATCGCCCTCTCCCCGGACACGCCATGGCCACTCCCGCCGCTCTCGAACTGGTCGCCGTCACCAAGCGTTACGACACGACGCTGGCGGTCGACACCGTCAATCTGAAGATCCCGGCAGGCACCTATTGCTGCCTGCTCGGCCCCTCCGGCTGCGGCAAGACTTCGACCTTGCGCATGATCGCGGGCCACGAGGCGGTCAGCGAAGGCGACATCATCCTTGGCCCGCAAAACGTCACCGACCTCGCGCCCGCCAAGCGCGGTACGGCGATGATGTTCCAGTCCTACGCGCTGTTTCCGCACCTGACCGTGCTCGACAATGTTGCGTTTGCCCTGAAAATGCGCGGCGTCGACCGCGCGATCAGGCACAAGCGCGCCGGCGAACTGCTCGAGCTGGTCGCAATGAGCCCCTATGCCGGCCGACTGCCGGCCCAGCTCTCCGGCGGCCAGCAGCAGCGCGTGGCGCTCGCCCGCGCGCTGATCACCGAGCCGCAGATCCTCTTGCTCGACGAGCCGCTCTCCGCGCTCGATCCGTTCCTGCGGGTCAGGATGCGCGGCGAGCTGAAGCGGCTGCAGCGCGAGCTCGGCATCAGTTTCATCCAGGTCACCCACGGCCAGGAAGAGGCGATGGCGCTTGCCGACCACATCGTGGTGATGAACCAGGGCAAGATCGAGCAGCAGGGCTCGGCCCGCGACATCTTCCATCACCCCAGCACCGAATTCGTGGCGCGCTTCATCGGCGGCCACAACGTCCTCAGCGACGCCGGCAAACTCATTGCCGTGCGCGCCGATCAACTCGGCATCACGCCGTTTGTTGAGGGTGCGTTCGGCGCACCGGCGCTGCTGACCCAGACCGAGTACCAGGGCTCATATGTCGCCGTCTCGCTTACGCTCGACGACGGCACTGCCTTGTTCGCCCACGTTCCCGAGACCGTGTTCGACGCCCGCCCTTTCCGTCCGGGCGATCGCGTTCTGGTCACCTGGGATCCCGCCAAGGCGCAGCGCCTGCAATAGCGTCCATCGATCGAAAAAATGCGCAACAGAGGAGTGACTGGTATGACCGAGACGACCAAAAAGACCGGCGTCAGCCGCCGCACGCTATTGAAGAGCACCGCTGGTCTCGCCGGCCTTGCCGCGGGCTCCGGCGCCATCACCGGCTTCCCCTACGTGATGTCGGCCGAGCCGAAGGTGCTGCGCTATCTCGGCACCGCCGTGAACGAGGGCGACGACATCTCCAAGCAGTGCCTGAAGGACACCGGCATCAAGATCGAATACATCACCGCGACCACCGACGACGTCACCAAGCGCGTGATGACCCAGCCGAACTCCTTCGACGTGCTGGACACCGAATATTTCTCGCTGAAGAAGATCGTGCCGTCGGGCAACATCCTTGCCCTCGATTCCAGGAAGATCAAGGAATTCGACAACATCACGCCCGTCTTCACCAAGGGCCAGACGCCCGGCGGCAAGAAGATCGGCGGCCAGGGCACCGCGCCCTGGAAGGTGCTGTATCTCGAAGGCAAGGACTCCAAGAAGTTCGCGACGTCGGCGACCGAATTCGTCACGCTGATTCCGACCGTCTACAACGCCGACACGCTCGGCGTCCGTCCCGACTTGATCAAGCGGCCGATCAGCTCGTGGGCCGAGCTGCTCAATCCCGAGTTCAAGGGCAAGGCCTCGATCCTCAACATCCCCTCGATCGGCATCATGGATGCCGCGATGGTCGTGGAAGCCTCCGGCAAGTACAAATATGCCGACAAGGGCAACATGACCAAGGAAGAGATCGATCTCACCATGAAGGTGATGATCGAAGCCAAGAAGGCCGGCCAGTTCCGCGCGTTCTGGAAGGACTTCAACGAGAGCGTCAACCTGATGGCGTCGGGCGAAACCGTGATCCAGTCGATGTGGTCGCCGGCGGTGACGAAGGTGCGCTCGATGGGGATCGCCTGCACCTTCCAACCGCTTAAGGAAGGCTATCGTTCCTGGGCTTCCGGCTTCTGCGTCTCCAAGGGCGTGTCGGGCGCCAAGCTCGAATGGGCCTACGAGTTCGTCAACTGGTTCCTGGCCGGCTATGCCGGCGCCTATCTCAACCGCCAGGGCTATTACTCCGCCGTGCTCTCCACCGCGAAAGCGCACATGGAGCCCTACGAGTGGGCCTACTGGATGGAAGGCAAGGCAGCCGAGAAGGACATCAAGGCGCCCGACGGCTCGCTGCTCGAAAAGGCCGGCGCCGTGCGCGACGGCGGCTCCTACGAGGACCGCATGGGCGGCGTCGCCTGCTGGAACGCGGTGATGGACGAGAACGACTACATGGTCCGCAAGTGGAACGAGTTCATCGCGGCGTAATCTGATGGACACATCGGAGGACATCCTGCAACAGGCATCCCCGGACCTTGTCCGGGGGTCGGGCACAGCGCGCGCCGCGAAAGCGGCGCGCCTGTCGCCATCCTTCGTCTCCTGGCTCCAGGCCGGGCCGATGATGTTGGTGTTTCTCGCCTTCTTCTTGATCCCGCTGGTCTTCGTCGTCATCGTCTCCTTCTGGGACTACAACGAATACCAGTTGCTGCCGGCCTTCTCCGGCCGCGGCTACACCGACACGTTCGAGGGCTGCATCGCGCAGCTCCCCGATCTCTGCACCATCGCCAAGACCTATTTGAAAACGCTGAAGCTGTGCTTCCTGGTCTGGGCGATCACGCTGTTCATCGGCTTCTGGGTCGCCTACTTCCTGGCCTTCCACGTCAAGTCCAGGACCTGGCAGATGGGATTGTCGCTGCTCTGCACGATCCCGTTCTGGACCTCCAACGTAATCCGCATGATCGCCTGGATCCCGCTGCTCGGGCGCAACGGCCTGGTCAATTCCGGTCTGGTCAAGACCGGTGCGATCAATCAGCCGCTCGAATGGCTGCTGTTCTCCGAATTCTCCGTGGTGCTGGCGCTGGTCCACCTCTTCACCTTCTTCATGGTGGTGCCGATCTTCAATTCGATGGTGCGCATCGACAAGTCGCTGATCGAGGCCGCCTATGACGCCGGCGCCGCCGGCTTCCAGACGCTCGTCAACGTCATCATCCCGCTGGCCAAACCCGGCATCGTAATCGGCTCGATCTTCGTCATCACCATCGTGATGGGCGACTTCATCACCATCGGCGTGATGGGCGGCCAGCAGATCGCGGCCGCCGGCAAGATCATCGAGACGCGGGTGAACGCGCTGCAATTCCCGGCAGCGGCCGCAAACGCCGTGATCCTGCTCGTCATCACCTTCCTGATCATCACCATGATGTCGCGCATCGTCGACATCAAGAAGGAACTATAGGCGATGAAGGAGGGACGCCCGCGCAGCTTCTACGTGCTCGCGATCTTCTTCGCGGCCTACACGCTGTTCCTCTACGGCCCGATGATCGCGATCTACGTCCTGTCGTTCCAGGGGCCGCAGGGCGGCCTCACCTTCCCGATGAACGGCGTCTCGACCTTCTGGATCGCAAAACTGTTCCAGGGAACCGGCATCGTCGATCTCGGCGCGGCCTTTCGCCGTTCGCTGCTGCTTGGCATCATCGTGATGATCGTTACCGTCGTGCTGTCGGTTGCTGCCGGCATGGCGTTCCGCAGGAAGTTCAAGGCGCAAAGCATCTTGTTCTATTCGGCGATCGCGAGCCTCATCGTTCCCTCGATCATCACCTCACTCGGCATCTCGCTTGAATTCCGCATCATCGACGATCTGATCAAGGCGCATTGGAACGAGAACTTCGAGACCTCGATGGGCCTGCTGACCTCGGGCCTCGGCGCACATCTGACCTGGACGTTGCCATTCGGCCTGCTCATCATGTTCGCGATCTTCAACCGCTTTGATCCCCGGCTCGAAGAAGCCGCACGCGACCTGGGTGCGACGCCGTGGCAGGCCTTCCGTCATGTCGTGCTGCCGATCATCCTGCCGTCGGTGATCGGCATCGGCCTGTTCGGATTCACGCTGTCCTGGGACGAACTGGCGCGCTCGAGTCAGGCGATCGGCGCGGTGAATACATTGCCGCTCGATCTCCAGGGCCTTACCACGACGGTGACGAACCCGGATATCTATGCGCTCGGCACCATCATCTCCGCGGTGTCGTTTGCGGTGATCACGCTTGCGCTCGGCACCATCCACATGCTCAACAAGCGGCAGGCGGCGAAGGGCTCGGACGCCGGCAAGGGACTTGTCTGATGCGGCTTCACGTCGTCAATCCCAACACTACGGCTTCGATGACGACGAAGATCGCCGCTGCCGCGCGCGCGATCGCCCTGCCCGACACATCGATCGATGCGCGCCAGCCGGCGATGGGCCCGGTCTCGATCGAGGGATTTTACGACGAGGCCTTTGCGGTGCCCGGCATGCTCGGCTGCATCCGCGACGCCGATCGCGACGGTGCGGACGCCCACATCATCGCCTGCTTCGACGACACCGGCCTCGACGCCGCGCGCGCGATCGCGACGGCACCGGTGATCGGCATTGGCGAAGCGGGCTTCCACATGGCGAGCCTGATCGCCGCGCGCTTCGCCGTGGTGACGACGCTCGGTGTCTCCATCGTGCCGATCGAGCATAATCTTAAGAGGTACGGTCTCATCGAGCGCTGTGCCCGCGTCCGCGCTGCCGAGGTGCCGGTGCTCGCGCTTGAGGAGCGCAATACTGATGCGCTCGCAAAAATCTCCGCGGAGATCACAGCCGCGATCCGCGACGACCGCGCGGAGGTCATAGTGCTCGGTTGCGCCGGCATGGCCGATCTCGCTGCAGAACTCGCCGCCACGCACGGCCTGCCCGTGATCGACGGCGTCGCCGCCGCAGTGACCTTGGCGGAATCACTGGTGCGCCTGGCGCTGAAGACCTCCCGGCTCGGGCCCTATGCGGCGCCGCGATCGAAGACCTATGCCGGGCCGTTTTCTCCGTTTCAGCCCTGATCCCTATCCTGAAGAGACCTTCGGAGGTCTCAAGGCCTGTGTTTGCTGGCTTTTTTTGCTCTTAGCCTCTTTTTGGTCCCATTCCTTGCCGAAACGTAACGTTTTCGGGACACCCCGGTGATCTCAGGGTTGCCGGTTTTCGCCACTCACCAAGTTTCAATTTGGGTTTGTCAGCGATGATCGATCTCGCAGAGGACGCACCGTCCAACCCCCTCCTTCGTCTCGGCGCCCAGCCCATCGCGCTGACCGCTGCCGCCCTCCTCCTGCTGATCGCCGGCGTGACCTCGATCGCGATCTGGCGCGCCTATACCGGCTCAGCTCCTGAGACCGACCGGGTGGTGGCGTCGCGGCAGCTTCAAGCCCGCACCGCACAGGCCTCCGAGCAGCTGTTCGAGAAGACCAAGGGACTGGAGGCGACCCAGCAGGAATCGATCGACCAGCTCCAGGTCGTGCAGGACCAGCTCCAGACGGTGAAGCGGTTGCTCGCATTCCAGCAGGCCGACACCAAGCGCCTGTCCGAGCAGGTCGCAACGCTGAACGAGTCGATCGACGGCCTGCGGCAGTCCTTTGCCAGCGTCCGGACGACCGAGGTGGAGACCCCCTCGGTTACCCGCAGGAAACCGGTGCGGCAGCGCGTCCACGCCAGCGCGCGCAAGCGCTCGCGCGGCTGAGCTGCTCGCGACGCAGCTTTAAATTTTTTGACTTGTGAACTGGATCACATTCGCCAATATGAATCTGAGCGATGCTAGCCGTTACCGGATGGCGTGAGCCGATTTCAATGTCCGGGGCTGGCAAGGTCGTTGACGGTATACTGCGTCGACGACCTTGTTTTTTGATGGGTACAGCGCCTATTCGCAGACATCCACACGGCGGATACGCCAGCCTGACGGCGTCATGACGCGCTTCCGCACGACGTAGCAGCCGCCATAGCCACCATCGTCGTAGCCGGTACCATAGTAATACGGATTGCCGTAATAGGGTTGGCCGTAGCCGTAATAGCCGCCGTAGTAGCCGGCTCCGGCGATACCCGCCCCGATCGCGATTCCCGGCCAGAAGCCGCCGCCACGCCAGCCGCCGCCATGACCCCAGCCACCGCCATGGCCCCAACCGCCGCCGTGGCCCCAGCCGCCGCCACCGTGACCGAAACCGCCGCGCGCCTGGGCCGCCTCTGGAGCCGACAGCCCGACTATCGCGACGGCCAGCGCCGCCATCATCATCTTGCGTAACATCACTCGATCCTCCGCGTGGACACGCTCCACGCCTCAAAGCAGGACCAAGCTAGCGTCCCTTGGGCATTCCGGACAGCTATACTGCCTCACTTCCGCGCGAGTATCAGCAGCCGCGGCAGATGCTCTTGAGCTTCTTGTCGAGCAGCCGGTTCTCGGTGTTGACGGTGGCATCAGCCTCACCTGCGCCTGTGCCGGTGCCGGTGGTGACGCCGGGCGAACCACCAGATGATTGCGCCGTACCCAGGCTGTTGGTGCCGGGTGGCGAGGCGGGAGAGTTTGAGACACCACCACTACCCGTGCCGGTCGATCCAGCGGAGCCGGTTGCGCCGCCGGTCGCTTGCGCGAACGATACGGCCGGCATCGCCGCAAGGACAAAGATCACGAGGACGGTCTTGAGGAGGACTGTGGACAATCTGGCCATCGGAAATTCTCCTTCGCCGGTCAACGGCCGCAGCCAAGGCCGGTTCCGGAACAAAGGCCGTTGCATCAACTTGAAAGCGGCAAGGCAGGCACGATCATGCCCAAACCAAACGCGTTCGACGCAGCAAAACCGACAGGCGAAATCACGATGACGGATCGCGATCCTCTTGCAGAGGGCGAACGTTCCGCGCGCGAGAACATCCCGGCAGCAGCCAATCCATACCGGGACGGCAGCAACGAGCATGCGTTGTGGGCCGCCGGGCACGAGAAGGTCGCCGGCGCGATCGAAGCGAGCGAGTCCGAGGGAAGCTGACGCGCGGGTGTTTCTACGGTACGAAACCAAATGCCGGCCGCGCACGGCCTGCGTGCATCTCAGCCGATCCGTTTCAGGCCCTTGGCGAACCGAGGACCGTTGGCGGCATAGAATCTGGCTGCGCTCCCCATCTTCTGAACCTGGGCGTCGTCGAGCGTGCGGATCACGCGCGCCGGCGAGCCGATGATCAGGGACCGTTCGGGGAACTCCTTGCCCTCGGTGATGACGGACCCGGCGCCGACGATGCTGTTGCGGCCGATCCTGGCGCCGTTCATCACGATCGAGCCCATGCCGACGAGCGCGCCCTCCTCGATGGTGCAGCCGTGCAGGATGACATTGTGGCCGATCGTGCAGTTGCTGCCGATGACGAGGGGAAAGCCGAGGTCGGTGTGGCAGGTCGAGCCGTCCTGTACGTTGGCACCCTCGCCGATCTCGATCCACTCATTGTCGCCGCGCAGCACGGCACCGAACCAGACGCTCGCACCCGGCTTCAGCCGCACGCGGCCGATCACGGTGGCGGTCTCCGCGATGTAGTAATTGCCGTCGGCGGGAAGGTCGGGCGCCTGCCCGTCGAGCTCGTAGATCGCCATGAGGGTCTCCTGTCACGCTACGACTGGCATAGCGAAACGGAGGCCTCGACGCAAAGGGCCGCCGCGCCGGCAGCTCTTAAAGCGCGCGCATCAGACCAGAACGCCGGCTGCGCGCAGCGTCATCAGGAAGAAGGTGCCGCTCATCATGCTCCAGAAGCCGGCGATGACGGTCGCCATCATCACGAACTCGACGCGGCGGCTTTCCACCTGCATGCCGCGCAGGGTGTTGCGCATGATGATGAAGGGCGCCGCGAACACCAGGAACGGAACCGCCGCGAAGGTCTTCGGCGCCACGCCGTCCTGCAGCAGGCCGAAGCCGGCAGGCCTCTGTGCGACCGCCTGGTATCCGCTCACGAGCGCGCCCGCGAGCGCAAAACCGATGAAGATGGAGAAGAAAGTGTTGAGAGCTTCAGGTGTCATCGGAAACGGTCCGCCTTACGCAACGCCGGAGCCTTCCTGTGACAAATAGGGCTGGTTAACGCTACATTATCCTTAAGGGAAGGTTAACGCCGCCGGCCATCCCGCGCAGGCCCCTCTCCCTTTCCCGCAGCCGGCGAACGCTCCGCGAAATCGCCGCCGCGTGGCATATTCGCGGCTGATTCGTCGGCCATCGGCCGACTTCGGACTCATTCGCGCGGCTCATGACGGTGTTTTCGGCAACCTCTCCTCAGTCCCCCCGAACGCGAACCCGGGCGCATGTCGTCCCGATCGTGCTCGGCGGCGCGGCCGCGGTGTGCGCGGTCGCGCTCGTCGCCTATTTGTTGTGGCCGACCTGGGGCAGTAGCGGCGCGAACGCCCCGGACAAGCTGCCGGTGAGCGTCGGCGGTACGCTGTTCAACCTGCCGATGACAGCGATCCGCATGAAGATCCAGCGCCACTCCGGGCTGCAGGAGCGGATCGATCTCGACTTCCTGTACCCTTCGCTGGAACCGCCGGGCGCGCCGAAGCACGTCACCGCCGATAGCGTGGATGCGGCAATGCAGCCGATCGACCGCATCTTCCTGTCGATCGCCGCGCATCGCGATGCGCTCTCGCCCGAGCAGCGTACCGCCACGATATATCCGCGCTATCTCGACCAGGCTGCGGCGATGCCCGCGGACGGGCTGACGATGCGGATGTTCCGCGCCGATACGCCTTACGGCAGCGAGGATTTCTATTCTGCTGCAAGTCCCGCGCTGACCGCGCGCTGTACGCGCGATGCAGCGACGCCCGGCATGTGCCTGTCCGAACGCCGCGTCGGCGGCGCCGACCTCACCTTCCGCTTTCCGCGGAGTTGGCTCTCGCAATGGCGCGATGCGGCGGAAGCGATGGACCGGCTCACCGCGCAGTTGCGCGGGCCGCGGCTCTAACACTCGTGGTGACGATTATTCCTGATCGACGAGATCGTCCTCGAGGATCGCCATCTGGAATTGGAACGAGCGATCGTCGTCCTCGTCGTCGACGAAGAGCACGCCGATGAATTCCTCGCCGATATAAACCTCGGCGGAATCATCCTTCTTCGGCCGCGGCACGACGCGGATCTTGGAATTGCCGAATACGCGCTTCAAGTACGCGTCGAGCTTCCTAACTTCCTTGACGTCCACGGTAAGTCTCCAATCGAAATCTGGGTTGGCGGGGTTTTAGGACGAGACGCGACCAACCGCCAGCATGAATTGCCAAAGAATTTGGGGACCAAAGGGCCGGAAAATCCGACCCTTCTGACAAGCTCAAAGTCCCGTCTCAGAGTCCCATCTCAGAGTCCCATGGCGTTGATCATCTGATCCATGGTGCGCGACGGCTCGGCGCAGCCGGCTTCGCCGACGACCTTGGCGGGCACGCCCGCGACCGTGACGTTGTGCGGCACGGGCTTGACCACGACCGAGCCGGCCGCGATGCGCGCGCAATGGCCGATCTCGATGTTGCCGAGGATTTTTGCGCCGGCGCCGATCAGGACGCCGTGACGGATTTTCGGATGGCGGTCCTCGTTCTCCTTGCCGGTGCCGCCGAGCGTGACGCCGTGCAGGATCGAGACGTCGTCCTCGATCACGGCAGTCTCACCGCAGACGAAGCCGGTGGCGTGGTCGAGGAAGATGCCGCGGCCGATGCGCGCGGCAGGATTGATGTCGGTCTGGAACACCGCAGACGCGCGGCTCTGGAGATAATAGGCAAAATCCTTGCGGCCCTTCAGCCAGAGCCAGTGCGCGAGGCGATGGGTCTGGATGGCGTGAAAGCCCTTGAAGTAGAGCAAGGGATCGATGAAGCGCGAGGTCGCGGGGTCGCGGTCGTAGACGGCGACGAGGTCGGCGCGGAAGGCGTTGCCGAGATCGGGATCGTCGCGCAGCGCCTCGTCATAGGTCTGGCGCACGAGATCGCCCGACAGCGCGGAGTGATCGAGCCGGTCGGCGACACGATGGATCACCGCATCTTCCAGGCGGCTGTGATGCAGCACCGTCGAATAGATGAAGGTCGCAAGCTCCGGCTCGCGGTGGACGATGTCCTCAGCTTCGCCGCGGATCCGATCCCAGATCGGATCAAGCGTTGCGAGCTTCCCTCCCGGATTGACCTGATGCACTGCCATGGGATCTGTTCTTTCGAATTGGCTAGTTTTGCTGGCTCTATAACACAGTCTAGGCGACAAAGTCCCGACGGGCTTGCCTGAGAGTGAACAGTGCGTTGTCCCGCGACAAGTATGCCAACGCGTTGAATCACAACTACTTATTCTGACGCCCCAAGCGGCAAGGTCGGCTCAAAATGGTCAGGGTTTCGCCAAATTCAAGCCGGGCGGCGTCAAACTATTGGTGAATTCCGCCTCAACGGTGATTGCGGGCATGGTCCGCGCGAGGACGGAGCGGATTTGACCACCACCACCACCGATCATTTGCGCGCGGGGGCCGCGGGCTCATTCTGGCTGCGGTTGGCCGCGATGGCCCTGCCGCTCATGATGATCGCACCGGCGTTCTGGAACGGCTATCCGCTGTTGCAATGGGATACCGGCGGCTATCTGGCGCGCTGGTACGAGGGCTATCTCGTCCCGAGCCGCTCCACCGTGTTCGGCCTCTATCTGCATTATGGCGAGAGTTTTGGTTTCTGGATCAACCTCGCGGTCCAGTCGGTGGCAACGCTGTGGCTGCTGCAGCTCACCTTGCGCGTGCTCGGCCTGATGCAGACGTTCCGCTTCGTCGCGATCAGCCTGCTCTTGATCCTGTCGACCGCGCTGCCCTGGCTTGCCAGCATGCTGCTCACCGACATCTTTGCAGGGCTGTCCGTGCTATCGCTGTTCCTGCTGGTCGTCGCTGGACCGCGGACCTCCGTGCTCGAGAAAATCTCGCTGTTCGTCTTCACCGCCTTTGCTGCCGCGACCCACAGCGCCACGCTCGGCGTGCTGCTCGGGCTCTGCGTCGCCGGCTGGATGGTGCGGCCGTTGCTGGGGCGCCGGCTTCCGATCGCCGGATTGGCTCAAGCGAGTATGACGATCGTCGCCGGCGGCCTGATGCTGGTGTCGGCGAACCATGCCTTGTCGGGCAAATGGGCCTGGACCCCCGGCGGCTACGGCGTCGCGTTCGGCCGCATGATGCAGGACGGCATCGTCGCGCGCTACCTCAACGACCATTGCCCGCGCGAGCGCTACAAGCTCTGTCCCTATCGCAACGAATTGCCGGCGACCGCCGACGAATTCCTGTGGGGCAAGAGCATGTTCAACACGCTCGGCCGCTTCGAAGGCATGAACGACGAGATGGGCACCATCGTCGTGCATTCGCTCACCGACTATCCGGCGTGGCAGGCCGGCGCAGCCTTGAGAGCCATGGGCCAGCAATTGCTGCATGTGGCGACCGGCGAAGGCACCAATGGCTGGATCCCGCACACCTATGGCGTCATCGAGCGCTACATCCCCGCGCAGGTCGCGCAGATGCGCGCGGCGCGCCAGCAGCACTGGGCTGTCAATTTCGACGACGTCAACTGGCTGCACGTTCCCGTCGCGCTGGCCTCGATGCTGGCGCTGGTCGTGTTGCTCGCGCTTTCGCTCAGGAACCGCCGGCTCGACGATCTGACATTGCTGGCGGCAACCGTCGGGCTGGCACTGCTCGGCAACGCCTTCATCTGCGGCGTGATTTCCGGACCACACGACCGCTACGGCGCGCGGATGGTGTGGGTTGCTACCTTCGTGGTGTTGATGGCACTGGCGCGGCGCTTGAGCAACGACGAACCGGCGGACGAGACCTCAGCTGCGGCGTGACAGGAAATCGAGCACGCCGGTCTTGTAGACCTTGTCGCCGACCGCACGCATGTGATCGCGGTTCGGAATGTCGAGCACTTCCGAACCCGGGATGATGGCACCGAGTGCGCTCGCCGAGCCCGCGACGTCGTCGGTGCTGCCAACCGCGATCAGCACGGGCAAATCGATCCGCGCGGCCTCGTCCTTCGTCATGAGGTCGCGCGTGCCGCGCAGGCAGGCGGCGAGTGCCTTGCGGTCGGAACGGGTTTGGTCTGCAAAAGCACGAAAAGTGCGCCCGACGGGATCGGTGACGTCGTCGAGCGAGGGCGCTTCCAATGCCTTCGCCACGTTCTCGCCGGGCCCGGTGCCCTCGATCAGGCCGCCGATGCCGATGCCGCCGAGGATTGCCGAACGCAGGCGCT
Organism: Bradyrhizobium sp. 132; assembly: GCF_023074185.1. Taxonomy (GTDB): domain Bacteria; phylum Pseudomonadota; class Alphaproteobacteria; order Rhizobiales; family Xanthobacteraceae; genus Bradyrhizobium. The sequence goes on from NZ_JADPKY010000012.1 coordinate 14,621, forward strand.
GCGGCTCGTTGAGGGAGAGCCAGGCCGTCATCCGTCCACCCATCGAATAGCCCATGAGATCGGCCTGCGGGATGGCGAGGTGATCCATGAGCGCGAGCACGTCGCCGCCCATGGTGGGGATCGAGTACTGCGAGGGCTCGTAGAGCTTTGCGCTTTCGCCATGGCCGCGATTGTCGAGCGCAATGACGCGGCGGCCGTTCTTGCGCAGCTCCGAAACCCAGGTCGGATAGACCCAGTTCACGTTCTTGCTGGAGGCAAAGCCGTGCACCAGGATGATCGGATCGCCCTCGCCTTCGTCGAGATAGGCGATTTCAACGGCGCCGTTGTGAAAGCTCGGCATCATCAGTTCCGCAATCTTGAGGGGAAGAAGTCGATCTTAGGCCGTGACGGCAGCGCTTGCCAGAGCGGCTTCGGCTGCGATTTGGGCCCGGCGAAGTCGCCGCGTCCGTCTGCGATCGCACCAGGCCTGGGTCAGGCGCTCCGTCGTCGCCTTGATCGACGACAACAGGCCGAACAGCGTCAGGGCCGCACCAAACAGCCAGAGTGCGAGATTGAACGCGCCGCCGATCAGCAGCAGCGCGCCGCGGCCGAACAGCTTCATGATCGCGCGCGTCTTGCCGCCCTGCGCTTCCGCGAGCCGGGCCGCGCGTGCGACATCCTTGGGGCCTTCGGCGATACGCAGGCTATCCATTGCGCCGCGCGTGCCGGTCTTCTCGACGACGCGCGTGACATCCTTGCCGAGCCGAACCAGTGCGCCGGCCTTCTCGGCGTGGAACGCGGCTTTGATCGCACTCGCGGTCTGACCCGGCCGCAGCACCGAGCCGGAGGCGACCGCGTTCTGGAGCATCGGGGTATCGACGACCTCGCGCGCGGACCGGCCGGCCCATGCCGCGAGTCCTTCGCCGAGTCGCCCCACCTTGCGCGCGTCCTTCAGCAGCGTCAGCCCGGCGCGCACCGGCGCGGCGCCGCCGACGGAGACGTAGGTCACGGCCGTGACCGCGAGACCAGCGGCCGCAAGGCCCAGCACCAGGCGATCGGTCTCCTCGCCCATGGCGAGATGCTTGCCCTCGCGGACGACGTCCCTGATGTCGCCGATCACGAAGAGATCGCCGGCCACGGTTCCCGACAGGCTCGCAACATCGTCCGCGTTGCCGGTGACGAGCCCGGCGGCAAACCGTTTTGCGAAATGCGAGGTGGAATTTTCGTCTTTGACCGCGTCGCTGACGCGGCTCAGGAGGTCGTCAGGCAGCGCGACGTTGCGGTCGTGCGCCAACGCGACAAAACTGTCCGCGAGATCGGCGTCGCCCGATGCGAGCGCGGCCTCGATGTTGCTCTGAATCAGACGATCGTTTTGCCGCAGCAGCGCATCGAGCTTGAGTTCGGAGAGCGCGGCGGGATCCTCCTGGGCGGCCAAAATCGCGCCGGCCTCGCGCGCATGCGGTGCTACCTGCGCGAGCATGAAGCCGCATGCCGCAATACCGGTCAACGCTGTGCTGATTCGCAGCCATTTCATGCGGAAAACCTGGACGGTCCTGAGATCGTTGATGCCTTGACGGTTCGTCTTTCGTCGCAATTGCGCTCGCCCACCGACATAGTATGCCAAAGTTGCGACACAACGTCCCCGACGAAAGAAGGGCTTCTCTCAAGCCGCAAGATTGTGTCGAATTTGCATGAGCAAAACGAGCATGGGGCAATTGCGGACTTTCGGTTCCGCTGGACTAGCAATCATCTTGACCCGCCAGTATGGTCCGCGGCGCCATAATGATGCCGCGTCTGTCGTGATTGTATCTGCTGCCATTGCCACTCCAGGATGAACTACGATGTCCGACCATGTCGTCCCGCACTTCCATAACGATGCCGGTGTCCCCGTCATCGAAATCGGCTCGCAAGAGTTCATGTGCGTGGGCGCCAACCCTCCGTTCGACCATCCGCACGTCTTCCTCGACCTCGGCAACGACAACGAGATCATCTGTCCCTACTGCTCGACGCTGTACCGCTTCGCCGCCGACCTGAAGGCGGGCGAAGCCCGTCCGCCGGAATGCGTCCTGAAGGACAAGGTGGCCTGACCGCTGCCATCGGTCAGGGGTGGCGCTCTCCCGAACCATTGTCATTGCCGGTGCCGGCATAGGTGGACTGACGGCTGCGCTTGCGCTCGCGGCCCGCGGCTTCCGCATCGTCGTGCTGGAAAAGGCCGAGCGGCTCGAGGAAGTCGGCGCCGGTCTGCAACTCTCCCCCAATGCCAGCCGCGTGCTGGTCGAGCTCGGCCTCACCGAGCGGCTCAAGCTGCGCGCGGTGACCCCGGAGGCGGTCTCGATCATGAGCGCGCGGGCCGGCGGCGAACTTTTGCGCATGCCGCTGGGAGAAGCTGCCGCCGCGCGCGCCGGCGCCCCCTATTGGGTGGTGCACCGCGCCGACCTGCAATCCGCCCTCGCCGGCGCAGTCGCCGACCATCCCGATATCGACCTGAAACTCGGCGCGACCTTCGAAGACGTCGCGCCTCACGCCAAGGGGCTGACGGTCGTCCATCGCAGCGGCACGATCCGCCGCAGCGATCTCGCCAGTGCGCTGATCGGCGCCGATGGCATCTGGTCGACGGTGCGCCAGCATCTGTTTCCCGAGGTGCAGCCGCGCTTCTCCGGGTTGATCGCCTGGCGCGGCACGCTCGATGCCACGCAACTGCCGAAGGACTACACCGCGCGCCGGGTCCAGCTCTGGATGGGCCCGAACGCCCATCTCGTCGCCTACCCGATCGCAGGCGGACGCCAGATCAACGTGGTCGCGGTGCTGCCGGGCACCTGGAACAGGCCGGGCTGGAGCACGCCCGGCGATCCCCTCGAGGTGATGGAGGCCTTCGGCGCGCGGCGCTGGCCGGCGGCGGCGCGGATGATGCTCGCCACGGTCGATCGCTGGCGGAAATGGGCGCTGTTCGGCGTGCCTGACGACTGCCCCTGGAGCAAAGGCCCGGTCGCACTGCTCGGCGACGCCGTGCATGCGATGCTGCCGTTTGCGGCCCAGGGCGCCGGCATGGCGATCGAGGATGCCGCCGTGCTCGCGCAGCATTTGACCCTTGAGACCGCCGAGAGCACCGCGGGCATCGCTGCTGCACTGAGACAATACGGCCGTGCGCGCCAGACGCGCGTGCGGCGGGTGCAGCGGACGGCGCGGCAGCAGGGCCGCATCTATCATTTCAGTGGGCCGCTCGCGTTCGCACGCGATCTTGCGATCCGCACGCTCGGCCCCGACCGCATGCTGGCGCGGCAGGACTGGATCTACGACTGGCGCCCCTGATGCGAGGCGCCGTCGGCGCGATGTCTCAGCGCACCGATCTTGCGGATTTCGGGGCAGGCTTGGCGCCAGGCGCGGGCGCCGCAGCCGGTGTCGCCTCGGGCGGCGTTTCCCGGCATTTGTTGCGACGCCAGGCGTCTTCGGCTAGCTGCGCCTGCCCGCGCACCGAGATGTATTCGTTGCGATAGGCGAGCTCTGACACGACGGCGCCGCCGGTGCCCGTCTGCGCCTTGTCCATCAGCCTCTGCAAGTCCGCGGTGCGGGTGGCGAGCGTCTTGCGCTCCGACTCGAGCTGCTTGCACTCGTATAATTCGTATTTGGCGGGATCGGCAAAGGCCGGAGCGACCGTCTCGCTCATGCCGGCACAACCAGACAGCGCCAAGCCGGCCGCGACCAGTGCGACGGCCATGCAGCACGCGCGCAGGCGATATTGGATCAAAGCTGACATGCCGGATGAATAGTCCCAGTGGATTGAGAATGCCTAAAGCAGCAACAGATGTCCGCATTGAGGCTTTGCCTTGTGCGGCCGGCTCGCTTAAGGAAGAACCGCCCAACCGGCCCACCAGGCGCCAATTCCAGACGGCCGGAAGGGACTTAAGTGTTTGATCTCTTTGGATCAAGCGGGCATGGCGGAATTGGTAGACGCAAGGGACTTAAAATCCCTCGGCGCGCAAGCGCTGTGCCGGTTCGACTCCGGCTGCCCGCACCACGAGAGCTGACGGTGCGAACGTGCAGCAGCATGATCCACAAGATGCACTGATGACGATCTCCCGCATTCAATCCTTCAGCGTGCAGGCGATGACGCAATCATCGGTGCACTCGCAGGTGCCGTTCCGGCTCCGTCTGCCAGCCATCCCGAAACATAGCTTGTGCAATGCAGCATGGGCGTTAGATAAAGCCTCTGAAATCAGAGGTGAGCTTCCTTGTCCGACGTCAATGCCGACGATTGGGTGTCCGCGGGACATCGTCCGATGGGTTTTCCCGAATTCGTCATCGTGATCGCGTCGATCATGGCGCTGAATCCGCTTGCGATGGACATGATGCTGCCGGCGCTGCCCAATATCGGGGCAGCCTTCGATATCCCCGTCGCCAACCATCTTCAGCTGGTGCTGTCGACCTTCCTGATCGGCTTCGGCGCCGGCCAGTTCGTCATGGGCCCATTGTCGGACCGCTTCGGGCGCCGCCCAGTGCTGCTCGGCGGCATGGCGGTCTATGCGGTGGCGAGCGTGCTGGCGGTCGCGGCGCCTTCGTTCGAGACGCTGCTGCTGGCGCGTGCGCTGCAAGGGCTCGGCACCTCGGCAACGCGCGTGATCGCAACCTCGATCGTGCGCGACTGCTATGTCGGCCGCCGGATGGCGAGCGTGATGTCGCTCGCCATGATGGTGTTCATCGCGGTGCCCGTGATCGCGCCCTCGTTCGGTCAGGCGGTTCTGCTGGTGACGGCGTGGCGCGGCATCTTCGTCGTGCTCATGCTCTACGGCCTGCTCGCGCTCGCATGGAGCGTGCTGCGACTGCCTGAAACCCTTCCCGAGTCCGAACGCAGATCGCTGGCGCCTGCCGACGTGCTCTCGGCGTTCCGGCAGACTGTGACCAACCGCCAGACCATCGGCTATGCGACGGCTGCCGGCAGCGTCATAGGCGCGCTATTTGCCTATGTCTTCTCGGCCCAGCAGGTCTTCACCGGCATCTATCACCTCGGCCATTACTTCCCGATTGCCTTCGCTGCGATCGCGGCCGGTACGGCCATTGCCGGCTTCCTCAATGCAAAGCTGGTCGGGACCCTCGGCATGCGTGTGATCTCGCACGGCGCGCTGACGCTTTACACCGCGGTCGCGGCTGTGATGCTGCTGACGGAAAGCCTCGGCATGCTGCCGCTTCCCGTGTTCATGGTGCTCTCGGCGCTGATGATGTTCTCGTTCGGAATGATGGTCGCCAACTTCACCGCACTCGCCATGGAGCCGCAGGGCCACATCGCCGGCACGGCGTCCTCGCTCTACGGCTCGATCACCACGTTGATCGGCATCGTCGTCGGCATGGCGATCGGACAAAGTTTCGACGGCACGCTGATGCCGTTCTCGGTCGGCTTCTTCGTGTCGTCACTCGCAGCTCTCGCGATCGTGCTGGTGGTGGAAAAGGGACGGCTGTTTAAGCCGCATCATCGCTCTATCGCGTGAGGAACTTCGCGGCGTTCTCGATGTTGTACTGCAGCAATTCGAAAGGCCGCTCCATGGAACCGGAACACCGTAAAGACCACGATGCCGCGGAGCGAGCCAAGACGGAACGCACGCCGTCGAACGCCGAGAAGCCCGCCTTTACCGTACCATTCGCGAGCGAAGGGCTCGAGCGGGTCCGCGACAGCCACTGTTGAGCGCGACGCCTATTCCGCCGCGCGTCTGCTGGCGCTGAAATCGTCTGCGGCGCTCTCGGGCGTTCCACGGGGCGGCACCATCATCACTATCACTTCCCGCGAGATACCGGGCCGGCCCCATAGCTGCGCCTGCGCGGTGAACTCCCGCCTGACGAAGTGCCCGGCGCGCCCGGACACCAACTCCATCCACCGGCTGCAATCATCCTGATCGCGGAAACAGAGCGCGGCCCAGCCGCGGTCCAGCGTCGTCTTGCGCGGCAAGCCCGAGGCATCTTGATACGCGAACGGCCGCAGGCTCGCGCAAGATCGACGAAAGAAAACGGCGCCGCTGATGACAGCGGCGCCGCATGGTGATGCGGACGAAATGTGCCGAGGAGGCGCCTTCGCCTTACTCCGACTTGTCGATGTTCCAGAACAGCGGGGTCGCAGGACCGTCGAGCACGCCGGTCAGCGATTTGCGCCAGCCGCTCGGCAGGAGATACTGCCCCAGCGGGATGTAGATCACCTGCTCATAGGCTTCCTTCTGGATGTCCGCCGCGATCTTCTTCTGCTCGTCGAGCGAGGGCGCGCGGACGAAAGCGTCCTTGAGCTGCTCGATCTTGGCGTCTTCCGCCCAGCCGAACCAGCCGCCCTTCTTGCCCTGGCCGCCGATCGAGAGATTGGCGATCGGGTTGGAGACGTCGGCCGCGACCCAGTTCGTGAAAAACATGTTCCAGCCGCCCTCCTTCGGCGGCTTCTGGCTGGCGCGGCGGCTCACCACCGTCTGCCAATCGGTCGCTTGCAGGTCGACCTTGAAGCCGGCCTCGCGCAGCAACTGAGCCGCAACGATCGGCTGCGCCTTCAGTGTCGTGACGTCACCGGGCGCCATGATCACGACCGGGGTGCCGTCATAGCCGGACTCGGCGAGCGCCTTCTTGGCTTCCGCCATGCCGTTGCCCTTGATCAAGGTCTCGGCACCGACCTCGGTCGCGAATGGCGTATCGCACACGAAGAAGGCGCCGCAGATCTTCTGATATTTGGCGTTGCCGACGAGCGCGTCGAGAACGTCCTTCTGGTTTATCGCCAGAAAGGCAGCACGGCGCACTTTGACATTATCAAACGGCGGATAAAGGAAGTTCATCCGGCCGAGCGTCTGGAAACCGAACTTGTTCGAGACCTCGAGCGTGATCTCCTTGTTCGCCTCCAGCAACGGCAGCAGGTCGTAGGGCAGATTCTCCATGAAATCGATATCGCCCGACTGCAGCGCGTTCACTGCGGTCTGCGAGTCCGGCATGGTGATCCATTCGACACGGTCGACCTTCACCACCTTGCCTCCGGAGGTCCAGCTCGACGGTTCCTTGCGCGGCACGTAGTCGGTGTTCTTGACGTAGACCGCCTTGACGCCCGGCTGGAATTCCGACTGCACGAACTTGAAAGGACCCGAGCCGATCTGCTCGGGGATCTGCTTGTCCGGCGGCGTCTCGGCGAGGCGCTTCGGCATCATGAAGGCAACGCGGGAGGACGGCTTGCCGATCGAGTCGAGCACGAGGCCGTAGGGCTCTTTCAGCTTCAGCGTGATGGTCTTGGCATCGGTCGCCTCGATGCTCGCGGTGAAGTCGAGCAGCTTCTGGCCCATGCCGTCGACAGCGGCCCAGCGCTTGAGCGAGGCAACGCAGTCTTCTGCCGTGACCGGCGCACCGTCATGCCACTTCAAGCCGTCGCGCAGCGTGAAGGTGTAGGTGAGCTTGTCGTCGGAGATCTTCCAGTCCGCCATCTGCGGCTGGATCTTGAAGTTCGAATCGGGCGCCACCAGCGTGTCATAGATCATGTAGCCATGGTCACGCGTGATGTAGGCCGTGGTGAAGATCGGATCGATGATGCGCAGATCCGAATGCATCACCGCCGTGATGGTCTTGCCGGCCGCAAGCGCCGGCGAAGCCAGCGCGGTCGAAAGCGCGACGACCGACAGCGCAAGTTTGGAGGCGAACGCGCGAGCCCCCCGGCGCATCAACTTAAACATAAAAATTTCTCCTGACGTGAAACTGTTCAAAGGCAGGTTATTGGTTGAGCATCCGGTTCGTTCTTTAGGCGAACCAACCTCATGCAATGCCTTTATCTTTCCGAGACTTGCAGACAGTGCCGAGCGCGTCAATCCGGTTTCGCTGCAAGCCCAAGCGGCGCGCGCACGGGCTCCACAAGGATCGGTTTGGCTCTACAACACTTTCCGCTTGTCTCGCCCCGCCGATGCAATGCGCGTTCCATCTTCCGAAGCTTGAGAGACATTGAGATGAATCCAGCCAATCTCCCCTTTGATCCCGAAGCGATGCTCCAGGGCCTGCGCGGCTGGGTGGAATGCGAAAGCCCGACCTGGGACGCGGGCGCCGTGAATCGCATGCTCGATATCGCAGCGCAGGAGATGGCGATCATGGGTGCGACGATCGAGCGCATCGCCGGCCGCCAAGGCTATGGAGGCGTGATCCGCGCACGCTTTCCGCATCCGAAGCAGGGCGAGCCGGGCATCCTGATTGCCGGACACATGGATACCGTCCACCCCGTTGGCACCATCGAGAAGCTGAAATGGCGCCGCGAGGGCAGCAAGTGCTACGGGCCCGGCATCTACGACATGAAGGGCGGCAACTATCTTTCGCTGGAAGCGATCCGCCAACTGGCCCGCGCCGCGTTCACGACGCCGCTGCCGATCACCGTGCTGTTCACGCCCGACGAGGAAGTCGGCACACCCTCCACGCGGGATATCATCGAGGCGGAGGCCGCGCGCAATAAATACGTGCTGGTGCCCGAGCCCGGCCGCGCCGACAACGGCGTCACCACCGGACGTTACGCCATCGCGCGCTTCAATCTCGAGGCGACGGGCCGGCCGAGCCACGCCGGCGCAACCTTGTCGGCGGGCCGCTCGGCTATTCGCGAGATGGCGCGGCAAATCCTCGCCATCGACGCGATGACGAGCGAGGACTGCACCTTTTCGGTCGGCGTCGTGCATGGCGGACAATGGGTCAATTGCGTTGCCACGACCGCCACCGGCGAGGCGCTGTCGATGGCCAAGCGCCAGGCCGACCTCGATCGCGGCGTCGAGAGGATGCTGGCGCTCTCCGGTACAGCCAATGATGTCGCATTCAAGGTGACGCGCGGCGTGACACGTCCGGTGTGGGAGCCTGATGCCGGCACCATGGCGCTTTACGAAAAGGCGCGCGGTATCGCCAAGTCGCTCGGCGCAGAACTGCCGCATGCGAGTTCCGGCGGCGGCTCCGACGGCAATTTCACGGGCTCTATGGGGATCCCGACTCTCGACGGCCTGGGCGTGCGTGGCGGCAACGGCCACACGCTCGAAGAGTATATCGAGGTCGAGAGCCTGGCCGAACGCGGCCGGCTGATGGCGGGGCTGCTCGCGACTCTGGAGTGACAACGCGCGCCAGCTCACCAAAACCGAGCCAAATCGCCAAAACAGGGTGACCGCACTGCAAAAACTGTGGTCCGGATGGCACGGGAATTGCTGAAATGTTAGGCTGATGGCAGAACCCTGGCTGCAGCCGCGGCCTCTGATTTGACTCTAATCTGACGGGATCCAACTTGCTCGGATATCTCCTTCGCCGAATTCTCGCCGCCGTGCCCGTGATGGGCGTGGTGGCGCTGTTCGTGTTCCTCCTGCTTCGCCTCACCCCGGGCGATCCCGCGGCAATTCTCGCCGGCGACAACGCCACGCCGGAACGGCTCGAGCGCATCCGCACCTCACTGGGCCTGAACGAGCCGCTGATCGTGCAGTTCATCACCTGGCTGAACAAGCTGCTGCACGGCGATCTCGGGACTTCACTGATCTCCAACCTGCCCGTCATGAAGATGATCGGCCAGCGCGTCGAACCGTCGATCTCGATCGCGCTGTCGACCATCATTCTCGCCGTCATTGTCGCTGTTCCCCTGGGCGTCATCGCAGCGTGGAAGCACGGCACCTGGATCGACCGCTTCGTGATGGGCCTGTCCGTGCTCGGCTTCTCGGTGCCGGTGTTCGTGGTCGGCTACATCCTGATCGAAGTCTTCGCCATCGACCTGCGCTGGGTGCCGGTGCAGGGCTTCCGCAGCATCTCGAACGGTTTTGGACCGTTCTTCGAGCGCATCATCCTGCCGACCTGCGCGCTGTCCTTCATCTACATCGCGCTGATCGCGCGCATGACGCGCGCGGCGATGCTCGACGTGCTCGGCGAGGACTACGTCCGCACCGCGCGCGCAAAAGGCATCAACGAGGTCGCCGTGATGATGCGCCACGCGCTGCGCAACGCGGCCGTGCCCGTGATCACGGTGATCGGTACCGGCTTTGCGCTTTTGATCTCCGGGGTCGTGGTCACCGAGAGCGTGTTCAACATCCCCGGCATCGGCCGCCTCACGGTGGATGCGGTGCTGGCGCGCGACTATCCGGTGATCCAGGCGATGATTTTGCTGACGTCGTTGATCTATGTCGTGGTCAATCTCCTGATCGACGTCGCCTACACGCTGCTCGATCCCCGGATCCGGTACTGAGGCAAGGATAGCAACAAGAATGTCGGTCGATACCCTTCCCCAGTCGTCCATTCCGATCACGTCGCCGCTGCGGCCGCGCTTCGGATTCCTCACCTCGACGCCGATCATCGCGGCAGCGACCGTCTGCCTTGCATTGATTGTGCTGATCTCGATCCTGGCGCCGTTGATCGCGCCGCATGATCCGATCCAGCTCGCGCCCTCGCAGCGGCTGAAGCCCTCTTCAGCGCAATTCCTGCTCGGCACCGACGCCTATGGCCGCGACCTGCTGTCGCGCGTCATGTATGGCGGGCGCATCTCGCTTCTGATCGGCATCGGCTCGGCGATCATGTCGATCGTCATTGGGCTGGCGATCGGCCTCGTCTCCGGCTTCTTCAAGCTGGTCGATTCCGTCATGATGCGGATCATGGACGGCCTGATGGCGATGCCGAGCATCCTGCTGGCAATCGCCGTGGTGTCGCTGTCCGGCGCCAGCCTCTGGACCGTGCTGATCGCGATCACGATCCCCGAAGTTCCGCGCGTGGCACGCCTGGTGCGCTCGGTCGTGCTGTCGGCGCGCGAAGAGCCCTATGTTGAAGCGGCGATCTCGGTCGGCTCGTCCCTGCCAAAGATCATGTGGCGGCATTTGATGCCGAACACGATCGCACCTCTGATCGTGCAGGGCAGTTACGTCTGTGCCTCCGCGATCCTCACCGAAGCGATCCTCTCCTTCCTCGGCGCCGGCATCTCGCCGGAGACGCCGACCTGGGGCAACATCATGGCCGAGGGCCGTCAGTATTTCCAGCTCAAGCCGACGCTGATCTTCTGGCCGGGCCTGCTGCTCTCGATCGCGATCCTCAGCATCAATTTGATCGGCGACGCCGCCCGCGACGCACTCGATCCGCGCATGAAGCAGCGGGAAGGCAAGTGATGACCAACCCGATCCTCGACATCAACAACCTCGTCGTCTCCGTCGGCAAGAAGCCTAATGGGCCGAAGATCATCGACGGCATCTCGATCCAGGTCCATGAGCGCGAGACGCTGTGCCTCGTCGGCGAAAGCGGCTCGGGCAAGTCGGTGACCTCGCTCACCACGATGGGCCTGCTGCCGAAGGGCACGCTCGTGCCCACCGGCGGCGGCGTCAAGCTGGTCGGCGAAGAGCTGCTCACCGCGACCGACCGCCGCCTGCGCCAGCTGCGCGCGACGCGGATGGCGATGATTTTTCAAGAGCCGATGACGGCGCTCAATCCGGTGGTGCCGGTCGGCCGCCAGATCGACGAAGTCCTGCGCGCGCACACCAATCTCGACGCGAAGGCGCGGAAGAAGCGCATCCTCGACATGATGGAGCAGGTGCGCCTGCCCCAGGTCGAGCGCATCTTTGCCTCCTACCCTCACCGACTCTCCGGCGGTCAGCGCCAGCGGATCATGATCGCGATGGCACTCGTGCTCGAACCGAAGCTGCTCATTGCCGACGAGCCGACCACCGCGCTCGACGTTACAACGCAGAAGCAGATTTTGACCCTGATCCGCGACCTCCAGCGCGATCACGGAACCGCCGTGCTGTTCATTACCCATGACATGGGCGTGGTCGCCGAGATCGCCGACCGCGTCGCGGTGATGCGGCAGGGCCGATTGGTCGAGACCGGCACACTCGATTCCATCCTGCGCAATCCGACCATGGAGTACACCCGCAACCTGCTCTCCGCGGTGCCGAGCCTGGTGCCGCGCGCGGCGCGGCCCGAGACCAAGGAGCCGGTCGTGCTGGAGGCCAACGAGCTCGGCAAGGTCTACAAGGAGCGCGCGTTCTTCGGTAAGGGCCGCGAGGTCGTCGCCGCCGACAAGGTCACGCTGACGCTGCGCAAGGGTCGCACGCTCGGCATCGTCGGCGAGAGCGGCTCGGGCAAGTCGACGGTGGCGCGCTGCATCGTGCGCCTGATCGATCCGACCTCCGGCGGCGTGCGCCTTTCCGGCCGCGAGATATCGGACATCTCGCGGCGGCTGTTGCAGCCGCATCGGAAGAAGATCCAGATCGTATTCCAGGATCCCTACCGCTCCCTCAACCCGCGCGTCACCGTCGGCGAAAGCATCGCGGAAGGCCCGATCAATTACGGCGTGTCGCATGCCGACGCAATGAAACGCGCGCGCGAGCTTCTCGAGCTGGTCGGCCTGCCGGTCGATGCGGTCTCGCGCTATCCGCACCAGTTCTCCGGCGGTCAGCGCCAGCGCATCGCCATCGCCCGCGCGCTCGCGCTCGATCCCGACGTGCTGGTCGCGGACGAGGCGGTCTCCGCCCTCGACGTCTCCGTGCAGGCGCAAGTGCTGGAACTGTTCGACGAGATACAGAAGCGGCTCGGCATCGCCATACTGTTCATCACCCACGATCTGCGCGTCGCAGCACAGATTTGCGACGAGGTCGTGGTGATGCAGCGCGGCCGTGTCGTCGAGCAGGGCCCGGCCGCCGAAGTGCTGACGCATCCGAAGGAGGCTTACACCAGAGCCTTGCTCGAGGCAGCGCCCGGCCGCGGCTGGGACTTTGCGAATTTCCGGCCGGTGTCGGAGGGTGTAACGGCGAGCGCTTAGTCTCTCCCTCGCAATGACGGCGATTGCGGCAAGCATTCCCAAAACAGCTTGACGCCATGCACGGCGCGATTGCTTCCCACCTTGCTCTCGCCTCAGCGGCAGGGCTAACGTCGCGCACTTTCAATTGCCTGGACTTGAGTTGATGACACGTATCGCCGTCGGCGGCTTCCTGCACGAGACCAACACCTTCGCTCCGACGAAGGCGACTTTCGCAGACTTCCAGCACGGCGGCGGATGGCCGGCGATGACTGAGGGCGCCGACGTGCTGAGGGTGATGCGCCGCATCAACGTCGGCCTCGCCGGTTTCGTCGACAGCGCCGAAGCCAAGGGCTGGGAACTCGTTCCGACGATCGCGTGCGGTGCCAGCCCCTCCGCGCATGTCACCAGGGACGCCTTCGAGCGCATCGTCAAGGTGATGGTCGACGGCATCGCGGCCGCCGGCCCGATCGACGCCGTCTATCTCGACCTGCATGGCGCCATGGTGACCGAGCATCTCGACGACGGCGAAGGCGAGATTCTGGCGCGCGTGCGCCGCGTCATCGGCAAGGACCTTCCGCTGATCACCAGCCTCGATCTCCATGCCAACGTCACCCCCGACATGATGGAACATGCGGATGCGCTGATCGCCTACCGCACCTATCCCCATGTCGACATGGCCGAGACGGGCCGCGCCTCCGCAAGGCATCTCGCGCTGCTGCTGGACACGAAACAGCGATTCGCAAAGGCCTTCAGGCAATTGCCGTTCCTGATCCCGATCAGCTGGCAGTGCACCAACGACCAGCCGACCAAGCGCATCTACGAAAAACTCGCTGCGCTGGAGAGTGATGCGGTTCCAACGCTGTCCTTCGCGCCCGGCTTCCCCGCCGCCGATTTCCGCGATTGCGGGCCGAGCGTGTTCGCCTATGGCGAGACGCAAGCCGATGCCGATCGCGCAGCGGATGCGATCGTAAAACTGATCGAAAGCCACGAGGACGATTTCGACGGCAAGATCTGGTCACCCGATGACGGCGTGCGCCACGCGATGGAACTCTCGAAGGGCGCGAGCAAGCCGATCATCATCGCCGACACCCAGGACAATCCCGGCGCCGGCGGCGATTCCGACACCATGGGCATGCTGCGCGCACTGGTACGCAACAAGGCGAGTGCTGCGACCGGCGCGATCTACGATCCGGAATCCGCCAAGGCCGCCCATGTGGCCGGCGTCGGCGCCACCGTGACGCTGTCACTCGGCGGCAAGTCCGGCATTCCCGGCGACGAGCCCTATCGCGAGACCTTCGTCGTCGAAAAACTCTCCGACGGACGCTTCATCGCGCCCGGCCCTTACTATGGCGGCCGCGAGATGGAGATGGGCCCCTCCGCCTGCCTGCGCATCGGCGACGTCCGCGTCGTCGTGAGCTCGCACAAGGCGCAGCTCGCCGACCAGGCGATGTACCGCTATGTCGGCATCGAGCCGACCGAAGAGAAGATTTTGGTCAACAAGAGCTCAGTACACTTCCGCGCCGACTTCGAGCCGATCGCGGAAATGCTGATGATCTGCGCCGCGCCCGGCGCGATGCCGGCGGACACAGCCACGCTCCCATGGACGCGCCTGCGGCCAGGTATTCGCATCAAGCCGAACGGCCCGGTTTTCACTCCCTCCTCACGCTAACTGGATACAACACATGCCCACGATCGACCGCATCGACGGTTATGCCGACGAACTCACAGCCATTCGCCGCGACCTCCACGCCCATCCGGAGATCGGCTTCGAGGAAGTGCGCACCTCCGGCATCGTCGCGGACAAGCTGAAGAGCTGGGGCATCGAGGTGCATCGCGGTCTCGGCGGCACCGGCGTGATCGGCGTCATCAAGGGCAAGGGATCTAGCGGCAAGCGCATCGGCCTGCGCGCCGACATGGACGCGCTGCCGATGGAGGAGAACACCAATCTGAAATGGAGCTCGAAAATCCCCGGTCGCTTCCACGGCTGCGGCCATGACGGCCACACGACAATGCTACTGGGCACCGCACGCTACCTCGCCGAGACCAAAAACTTCGACGGCACGGTGCATCTGATCTTCCAGCCGGCCGAGGAAGGGCTTGGCGGCGCCCGCGCGATGATCAAGGACGGCTTGTTCGAGAAGTTTCCGTGCGACGAGCTCTACGGTCTGCACAACGCGCCCGACCTCAACCAGGGCGAGATCGCGATCCTGCCCGGCCCGGCGATGGCCAGCGCCGACTTCTTCGACCTCCGCATCACCGGCTACGGCGCGCATGGCGCGATGCCCGAACGCTCAAAGGACGCGGTGATCATCGCGACCACGCTGGCGCAGGCGATCCAGACCATCGTCAGCCGCAACGTCGAGCCGCTGCAGGCCGCCGTCATCTCGATCACGCAGATTCACGCCGGTTCCGCCTACAACGTCATCCCCGGCGAGGCGCATCTCTGCGGCACCATCCGCACCTTCTCCGATGAAGTCCGCGCCCTGATCAGCCAACGCATCCGCACGATCTGCGCCGGCATCGCGAGCGCCTTCCAGTGCGAGATCGAAGCCGACATCCGCGACACCTTCGGCGTGCTGGTCAACCAGGTCGAGCAGTCCAAGGTGGTCGAGGAGGTCGCGCGCACCGTCGTCGATCCTGCCAAGGTGATTACCCGCGCCCAGCCAAAGATGGGCAGCGAGGATTTTGCCGACATGCTGCAAACCATTCCCGGCGCCTATTTCTGGGTCGGCCACGACGGCTCGGTGCCCGTGCACAATCCCGGCTTCGTGCTCGACGACAAGATCCTGCCGATCGGTGCCAGCATGTTCGCCCGGATCATCGAGACCCGTATGCCGGTAGGTAGCAATGCATAAAAAGAGCGTCGAAGAGGCGGTCACCTCGCTGCACGATCTCTCCGCGGTCGATCTGATCGCGGGCTATCGCGCCAAACAATTCTCGCCAAGCGAGGTGCTGGAAGACGTGCTCGCGCACGTCGCAGCGTGGGAGCCGCATCTTAGAGCGCTCTATGCATTCGATCCCGACGGCGCGCGCGAGACCGCGAAGGCCTCGACCGCGCGCTGGACCGGCGGCGAGCCGTCGGGCTCGCTCGACGGCGTGCCTGTGACGGTGAAGGACAACATCGCGACCAAGGGTGTGCCCGTGCCGCTGGGGGCCGCGAGCGTCAAGCTGGTGCCGGCCGAGAAGGACGCGCCGCCCGCCGCGCGCCTGCGCGAAGCCGGTGCGATCATCTTCGCAAAAACCACCATGCCCGATTACGGCATGTTGTCCTCGGGGCTCTCCAGCTTCCATGCGCTCGCGCGCAATCCCTGGGACCTCTCTAAGAATCCCGGCGGGTCCAGCGCCGGCGCGGGCGCCGCTGCGGCAGCCGGCTATGGTCCGCTGCATCTCGGGACCGATATCGGCGGCTCGGTTCGTTTGCCCGCGGGCTGGTGCGGCCTGGTCGGATTGAAGCCAAGCTTTGGCCGCGTGCCGATCGATCCCGCCTATGTCGGCCGCGTCGCGGGGCCGATGACCCGCACCGTCGATGATTGTGCGCTGATGATGAGCGTGATGGCAAAACCCGACCGGCGCGACGGCATGAGCCTCCCCGCCGAGCCGCTGAACTGGAAGGGGCTGGAGAAGTCGCCGCGCAAACTCCGTATTGGATTGATGCTCGATCCCGGCGTTGGCAAGGCGCTGGAGAAGCCGGTGCGCGAGGTCGCGGTGAAGGCGGCGAAAGCGTTCGAATCCGCAGGCGCCGTCGTCACCGAAGTCGACGGCATCCTCACGCGCGAAATGCTCGACGGCCTCGACAACTTTTGGCGCGCACGGATGTGGGATGATCTGTCGAAGCTGACGCCCGCCGAGCAGGCAAAGGTACTGCCCTACATTTTCAAGTGGGGCGAGTCTGGCGCGAAGCTCTCGGGTGTCGACGTCATCAGGGGCTTCAACCAGACCATGGCGATCCGCGCCGCGGCATCAAAGCTGTTCTGCGAGCTCGACTATGTGATCTCGCCGACCGCGCCGAACGTGAACTATCCGGCGGAATGGGCCTCGCCGACCAACGATCCCATGAAGCCGTTCGAGCACATCGCCTATACCGTGCCGTGGAATATGTCGGAGAATCCGGCGATCTCCATCAACGGCGGCTTTGACGCCAGGGGTTTCCCCATCGGCGTCCAGATCGTCGGACGCCGCTTCGACGATATCGGCGTGCTCGGCATGGCCAAGGCGTTCGAGAGCTTGCGCGGCCCGCAGAAGCCCTGGCCCAGCCCGCCCGCGACGTAGAGCTTGGCCACCACACGCCCAGTCCGCGCAAGACGGACGCTGGCGGCCGTGCGTGACGTCTCCTCGATATGGAAATTCAGGACAGGGAAGGAAACCACCATGGCGTATGAGACGATCAAATACGAAATCGCCGAGCAGATCCTCACCATCACGCTGAACCGGCCCGACAAGCTCAACGCCTTCAACGCGCAGATGCAAGGGGAGCTGATCGACGCGTTCGATGCCGCCGACAAGGACGACGACGTCCGCGCCATCATCGTCACCGGCGCCGGCCGCGGTTTCTGCGCGGGCGCAGACCTTTCGTCGGGCGCCGACACCTTTGATCGCGACGCACGGCGCGGGCCCGTAAAGCGCTTCGCCGACGGCAAGGTCGACTACAGCGATTCCCAGGTGCGCGACGGCGGTGGCCAGGTGACGCTGCGCATCTTCAAATGTCTGAAGCCGGTGATTGCCGCGGTGAACGGTCCCGCGGTCGGCATCGGCGTCACCATGCAGCTCGCGATGGACATCCGCATCGCCTCCGACGCCGCGCGGTTCGGCTTCGTGTTCTCCCAGCGCGGCATCGTGCCGGAGGCGGCCTCGAGTTGGTTCCTGCCGCGCATCGTCGGCATTTCCCAGGCGCTGGAATGGTGTTATTCGGGCCGCGTCTTCCCAGCCCAGGAAGCCCTCGCCGGCCGTCTCGTCAGCAAGGTCGTAGCCTCTGATGATCTGCTGCCGACCGCTCGCGCGCTCGCCAAGGAATTCGCCGCCAAGACCGCACCGGTGTCGGTGGCACTGATCCGCCAGATGATGTGGCGCATGATGGGCGCCGACGATCCGATGGAAGCCCACATGGTCGACAGCCGTGGCATCTACGCCCGCGGCCGCTCGGACGATGTGAAGGAAGGCGTGACGTCGTTCCTGGAGAAGCGCCCTGCGCAGTTCAAGAACAAGGTGTCGAGCGACATGCCGGACTATTTCCCGTGGTGGACCGAGCGGGAGTACAAGTGAGGCCTCTTAACTTTCTACGCTTCGAGAGAAGTGGTGGGTTACGCTTCGCTAGCCCACCCTACTTTTCTCCGTGCATCATCAGCGCCACACGCCCGATCGCCTTGCGGTCAAGCAACAGCCGCATCGCCTTCGCATAATCTTCAAGCGGCAGGCGGTGCGAGATGTTGGGCCGCAGCTTGCCCTCCTCGGCCCATGTCAGCAGCGCCTTTAGACGCACCTCGCCAAGCGCGGGATTTTTCCGCACGGCTTCGCCGGCACGCACACCGAGCACGCTGGCGCCTTTGATCAGCAACAAATTGGTCTTGGCCGAGCCGATGCCGCCGGTAAAGCCGATCACGAGGAGCCGCGCGCCCCAGGCGATACAGCGCATCGAATTCTCGAACACCTCGCCGCCGACGGGATCGAACACGACGTCGGCCCCGCGACCGTCAGTGATACGCTTGACCGCATCACGAAACGGCTCGCGGTCGTAGCGGATAAGATGATCGGCGCCGCGGGATTTCGCGATGGCAAGCTTCTCGTCGCTGGAAGCGGTCGCGATCACGGTCGCGCCCAGCATCTTGCCGATCTCGACGGCAGCAAGGCCAACGCCCCCGCCGGCGCCATGCACCAGCAGCACCTCGCCCGGCTCGACCCGACCGCGGTCGATCAGCGCGTGATAGGCAGTGCCATGCCCCGCGAGATAAGTCGCAGCTTCCGCATAGTCGAACGTCGATGGCATCGGCGTGAGCTGCGACGGCGTCACCACGGCTTCATCCGTGAAGGCGCCGTGCCGCATCTTGACGATGACCTTGTCACCGACGGCGACGCCGCTCGCCTCTGCGCCGACCTCGGTCACGTCGCCGGCCGCCTCCATACCCGGCGTGAACGGCAGCTCCGGCTTGAGCTGGTATTCGCCGGCCGCCATCAGCACGTCGGGAAAATTCAAGCCAGCGGCGCGGATCGCGACCCGCACTTGGCTCGGCTTCAGGTCGCGCGACGGAAACTCTTCGAGTTGCAACGTTTCGGGCGCGCCGAGCGCGCGGCAGACGACAGCCCGCACCATCAGGCCGCGCTCGCCTTGCGGCGCAGCAGCGCCTCGCGGATCAGCGGCAGGCGGTCGTTGCCGAAATACATGTCGGTCTTGCCGACGAAGATCGTCGGCGAGCCGAAGCCGCCACGGGCGACGACCTCTTCGGTGTTGGCCTTGAGCTGGTCCTTGGTCGGCTGCCCGGAAATGCCCGCGAAGAATTTCTGCTCGTCGACGCCGACCTTCCTGCAGATGTCGCCGAGCACTGCGTCCTGCGAGATATCCTTGTCCTCGCCCCAATAGGTCTCGAACACCGCCGTGGCGAACGGCACCGATTCCTGCCCGAGCCAGATGCAGCCGCGCATCGCTTTCACGCTGTTCACCGGAAACACCGTCGGCGGCATCTTGATCGACAGGCCGGCCGAGCGCGTCCAGTCGGCAAGGTCCTTTTTCATGTAGCGCGCCTTCAGCGGCACCGGCGTCTCGCGCTGCGCATAGACGCTCGGATTGACCGTGTTGAAGATGCCGCCGACCAGGATCGGCCGCCAGATGATCTCCGCGCCGAGCTCTTTGGCGAGCGGCTGGATATTGTGGAAGGCGAGATAGGTCCAGGGGCTGGAACAGTCGAAGAAGAATTCGATCATGGCGTTTCCGGTCCGGCGTCGCGGGTTTCAAGGCGACTTTTGTTGTTCTGTACCTCGACGTTAAGACATGGCAGGAAGGGGCGCAACACAACCCGCCGGGAGGGCCGCCATGCTGTTTCCAACCACGATCGCCGGCTCCTTGCCGAAGCCGGAATGGCTCGCCGAGCCCAACATGCTCTGGGCGCCATGGAAGTCGCAAGGCGACGAGCTCGTCCGCGCCAAGCGCGATGCGACCATACTTGCCGTCAAAGTCCAGGAGGACGCCGGCATCGACATCGTCACCGAGGGCGAGCAGGCCCGGCAGCATTTCGTCCACGGTTTTCTGGAGAAGATCGAGGGCATCGATTTCGCCCACAAGGTCGAGATGGGCATCCGCAAGGATCGCTACAAGGCGATGGTGCCGCAGGTGGTCGCCCCGCTCCGGCTGAAGAGCCGCGTCCACGCCGATGAGGCGCGCGTCGCGCGGATGCATACAAAGAAGAAGCTCAAGTTCACCCTGCCCGGCCCGATGACCATCATCGACACCATTGCCGATCGCTACTATGACGACCGCGTCAAGATGGCCTTTGCGTTCGCCGAACTCCTGAACGAGGAAGCCAAGGCGCTCCAGGCCGACGGCGTCGATCTCGTGCAGTTCGACGAGCCCGCCTTCAACGTCTACATGGACGAGGTCAACGACTGGGGCATCAAGGCGCTGGAGCGCGCGGCGCAAGGCCTGACCTGCGCCACCGCCGTGCACATCTGCTACGGCTACGGCATCAAGGCCAACACCGACTGGAAGGAGACGCTCGGCGCGCAATGGCGGCAGTATGAGCAGATCTTTCCTGCGATCGACGCCAGCCCTATCCAGCAGGTCGCGATCGAATGCCGCAATTCGAAGGTGCCGCTCGATCTCCTCGCGCTGCTCAAGAACAAGATCGTGCAGGCCGGTGTGATCGATGTCGCCAGCGACACGGTGGAGACCACCGAGGACGTCGTGCAGGTGATCGACGCTGTGTCGAAATTCGTACCCAAGAGCAACATCATCGCCACCACCAATTGCGGCATGGCGCCGATGCGGCGGGAGATCGCCGAAGCCAAGTTGATGGCGCTCGGTGCCGGTGCCGCCCTGGCACGCGAGAAGCTCGGATGATGACGGTGATCCGGACGGCGGTCGTCGTCGCAACATTTGCGGCGATCACCTCGTCTGCGTGCGCGGAGGATCGCTCCGTGCTCCTTACCTGCAAGGCGATGGTGGAGCGCGCATCGCGGGATGCGAATGCCGCGAGCGAAGTCGAACTGACCCGGTGCCGCCAGGTGATCCGCGAATGGGCATTGCGCGATGCGCGAACAAATGTGGATGAAGAAGGCAGGCCGCTCCGCTAATCCAGGGCGGTGGGATGGAGCAGCAACAGATATCCGGCACTGAGCGCGCGCAGTGTGGACGGGGGCGTCAGCAGCATCGGGCTCGCCAGCTCACCCGTAGCGCGGACATAGCCGGCAGGCGACCACGTTAGCGCTCGTCCCTGTATCACCAGAAAACTCTCTTCGCCCTGCTGCACCATCGCGCCGTCGGGCAATTCTGCGAGGGGCGCAGGCAGCGGGTGCAAGCGCTTGCGACCATGATCCAGACGTTCCAGGTGCAGTTGGACATCAATCTCCTTCGCACGCGCGTTGCTCACGCCGTTGCCCGTCTCCCACGCCGCGCGAAAGCGCTTGGCGTCGTCGCGGCGGCAGAAGAAGCAGGGACGGTGACCCGCGGCAAAAGCCGTGGCCTCGTCGAGAAAGAACAGCTCGGTCCAGCTCCGCCGCGCCATCACCGGCCGCCGCCAGCCGCGGAATTCACACAGGCAAACGATCCAGGCCGGCGACGACCAGCGCTTCCTCAGCAGCGTCTTCGTCGCGGGATCATGGATGATGCCGCGGTTGCCGGTGAACAGGCCGCGGTGCGGTGTGGCAATGATCTCGCCGGTCGGCGTGACGCGGTTTTGAAGGGGCATCGATGGCTCCGCCGCGCGGTCGCAATAGTCACGCCGCCCCGTCGCGGAGCGGCGGGTGGTAGGACAGCGCTGTGTCCCACGGGAAGAATATCCAGGTGTCCTGCGAGACTTCGGTGATGAAGGTGTCGACCAGCGGACGTCCCTTCGGCTTGGCGTAGACGGTTGCGAAATGCGCATCGGGAAGCATCGCGCGCACCAGCTTGCCGGTCTTGCCGGTATCGACGAGATCGTCGACGATCAGGAGCCCCTTGCCGGTGCCGCCGCCGAGTTTCATCGCCGCATCTGAAATGCCCTTGAGGACCTGCAAGTCACCCTGCTTGTCGTGATCGTAGCTGGCGATGCAGACCGTATCGATCACGCGCACGCCGAGCTCGCGCGCGACGATCGCGGCCGGCACCAGGCCGCCGCGCGTGATCGCGATCACCGCGTGGAACGGGCCGACCTCGTTGAGCCGCCAGGTCAACGCCCGGCAGTCCCGATGGAACTGGTCCCACGAGACAGGAAAAGCCTTGCCTGCACGTTCCTGCGCGCTCAGTTCCGGTGCATCACCAGCCATTGTCGTCTCCTAATTCATCTGCCGGCAGCTAGCGGGTGATATTCAATCCCGCCAGCATTTCCTTCACCGCCACCATCGCTGCCGCCAGCTTGTCCGCGTCGCGCGAGCGCACCACCAGGTTGGTGTTGGGCTTCTGCTCTTCATCCATAAAGGGATAGCTGCCGATGATGGTGTCGGGGTGCTCGGCGGCAATCACCCGCAGTGGGCTGCCGATGTCGCCCTCACGTGCATTGGCGCGGACCGATTCGGAAAGCATGCGCACGCCCGATTTCAGCTTGGGCGAGACGATGTCCATCATCGCCTGCATGATCGAGGGCACGCCGGCCATCACGATCACATTGCCGATCTTGAAGCCGGGGGCGAGGATGGTCGCGCTCTGGATCAACTCCGCACCGTCGGGAATGCGGGCCATGCGCAGGCGGGCCTCGTTGAGATCCTGCTCGCTCCATCGCTCGCGGAAACGGGCGACCACCTCCGGGTGATGGTCGATGCCGACGCCGAACGCCTTGGCGACGCTGTCGGCGGTGATGTCGTCGTGGGTCGGGCCAATGCCGCCGGTGGTGAAGACATAGGTGTAGCGATGCCGCAGTGCATCCAACGCGGCAATGATGTCGGGCTCGTCGTCGGAGACGACCCGGACCTCCTTCAGGTCGATGCCGATATTGGTCAGGTATTCGGCGATGAAGCCGATATTCTTGTCCTTGGTCCGGCCGGACAGGATCTCGTCCCCAATAACCAGAATGCCCGCCGTGACGATCTCGCTCATAAACTATCCCTCACTTTTAGGGCCGACTTTGCCGAGGTAACGCGTTGAAGTCACGCGCTTTTGCTGCCGAAATAAGCAGTCCTCAGCCATTTTTTCAGGCAAGCCGCCGGCCATCCCCGGCAAATGTCCTCTGCCCATGCTTATCGCGCTGGCCCGACCCTTGCTACCGCATGAAAGTCATGCACTCTTGCCGCATGGCCAGGACGTTGCGGTCTCCATCAAGGCCTGACGACCTGTCGAATGGCGCAACGCCTTGCGGAGACAAGTCGGGATCTATGGCACTCGCGTTTGATGAAATGAACATTCCCGGTGGGGACCTTCGCCCCGCCTATCAGGAGCTGGCACGCTGGCTCAAGGAGACGCCTCCCGAGGCGCTCGAATATCGCCGCCAGGAGGCCGAGCTCCTCTTCCGCCGCATCGGCATTACCTTCGCTGTCTATGGGGACTCCGAGTCCACGGAGCGCCTGATCCCCTTCGACGTGATCCCGCGGATCATGTCCGGGAAGGAATGGGCGTTGCTGGAGAAGGGCTTGAAGCAGCGGGTGCGCGCGCTCAACATGTTCCTGCGCGACATCTACCACGGCCGCGACATCCTCCGTGCCGAGATCGTGCCCGACGACCTCATCTTTCAGAACCCGGTCTTTCGTCCCGAGATGAACGGCCAGCAGGTGCCGCACGACGTCTACGTGCACATCGCCGGCATCGACATCGTCCGGGTCGATGCAGAGGACTTCATCGTGCTGGAGGACAATGCGCGCACGCCCTCGGGCGTGTCGTACATGCTGGAAAACCGCGAGATCATGATGCGGCTGTTTCCGGACCTGTTCGCCCGCCACAGAGTAGCGCCGGTCGAGCGCTATCCGGACGAGTTGCTGTCCGCCCTGCGCTCAGTGGCGCCGCAAAGCGCCTCCGGCGAGCCGACCGTCGCGCTGCTTACCCCTGGTGTTTACAACTCAGCCTATTACGAGCACTCCTTCCTCGCCGACAAGCTCGGCATCGAGCTGGTCGAGGGCCGCGACCTCATCGTCAAGAACAACGAAGTGTTCATGCGGACGACCGAAGGCGTGAAGCGCGTTGACGTGATCTACCGTCGCGTCGACGACGACTACCTCGATCCCCTCACCTTCCGCCCCGACTCCGCGCTCGGCGTGCCCGGACTGATGTCGGCCTATGCGGCCGGCAACATCACGCTTGCCAACGCGGTCGGCACCGGGATCGCCGATGACAAGGCGATCTACTCCTACATGCCGGACATCGTAAAATTCTATCTCGGCGAGGAGCCGATCCTGAAGAACGTGCCGACCTGGCGCTGCCGCGAGCCGAAGGATCTCGCCTATGTGCTGGACCATCTGAACGAACTCGTCGTGAAGGAGGTGCACGGCTCCGGCGGCTACGGCATGCTGATCGGTCCTGCCGCGACCAAGGC
Organism: Bradyrhizobium sp. 132; assembly: GCF_023074185.1. Taxonomy (GTDB): domain Bacteria; phylum Pseudomonadota; class Alphaproteobacteria; order Rhizobiales; family Xanthobacteraceae; genus Bradyrhizobium. The sequence continues at coordinate 38,954 of NZ_JADPKY010000012.1, forward strand.
GACGATCGAAGCCTTCCGCGAAAAGCTCAAGCGCGAGCCCGAGGGCTTCATTGCGCAGCCGACGCTGGCGCTCTCGACCTGCCCGACCTGCACGGCATCCGGCCTTGCGCCGCGCCACGTGGACCTGCGGCCGTTCGTGCTCACCGGCAGCAAGAGCACCACGATCGTGCCGGGCGGGCTGACACGCGTTGCGCTGAAGGAAGGCTCCCTGGTGGTGAATTCGAGCCAGGGCGGCGGCACCAAAGACACCTGGATTCTGGACGAGTAGAGAGATGCTGTCGCGCACCGCCGAAAACCTCTATTGGCTCGCCCGCTACGTCGAACGGGCCGAGTATCTCGCGCGCACCATCGATGCGACGCTGCGCGTCACCGCGCTTCCCGCCGCCTATATCGGCAAGACCAACGAATGGGACTCCGCGCTGCTCACCGCCGGCGTGGCGGCAAGCTTTTATCAACAGTATGAAGAAGCCAACGAGCACAACGTCGTCGATTATCTCTCGTTCTCGGCGGACAATCCGTCCTCGATCAGGAACTGCATCGAGGCGGCACGACTGAATTCCCGCTCGGTGCGCACAGCGCTGACGAGCGAGATGTGGGACACCATCAACTCGGCCTGGATCGAATTGCAGGAGGTCTGGAGCAGAGGAACCTCCACGCGCGAGGATCTCGCAAAATTCCTGCGCTTCGTGCAGGAGACCTCGCTGCGCTTCGACGGCTCGGCCTACCGGACCATGCTGCGCAACGACGCCTACTGGTTCTCGCGGATGGGCCTGCATCTCGAACGCGCCGACAACACCGCGCGCATTCTCGACGTGAAATACCATGTGCTGTTGCCCGAGGAGGAGCATGTCGGCGGCCCGCTCGATTTCTACCAGTGGACCTCGATCCTGCGCTCGGTCTCGGCGCTGACGGCCTATCACTGGGTCTATCGCGAGACGCTGAAACCCTGGCTGATCGCGGATTTGCTCATCCTCAACGACTCGCTGCCGCGTTCGCTTGCAAGCTGCTACGGCAATCTCGTGCGCAATCTCGACCAGATCGGCGTCGCTTATGGCCGCCAGGGCCCCGCCCAGCGCCATGCCCGCGGCATCCGCAACCGGCTGGAACACAGCAATATGAACGACATTTTCCAGCATGGCGTGCATGAATTCATTCAGGAATTCATCGCGGACAATGCCAGGCTGGGCGAAATCATCACGAAGCAGTATTTGATCTGATGTCCCCCGGCTGACGAAAACGGGATATCGTCATGGCCGGGGCTTGTCCCGGCCATCCACGTTCCTGCTTTCGCGCGAAGACAAGCCCGGCCATGACGAGCTTCTTCGCAGTAGGCAGTCGGATCTAACCACTAACTTCACGGTCCACCATGCGCCTGCGAATCCTGCACACCACGACCTATCGCTACGAGCCGGAGGCCACGAGCGTCATCCAGATCCTGCGCATGACGCCCGGCAGCCATGACGGGCAATATGTGGCGGAGTGGCAGATCGACGTTTCGACCGACACCAAGCTCGACACCCACGAGGACGCATTCGGCAACGTCACCCATGTGCTGTCCTGCGGTCCCGTCAGCGACATCAGGATCACCGCCGAGGGCCTGATCGAAACCCATGACACCGGCGGCGTGCTGCGCGGCGCCGATGAGCGCTTTCCGGCAGGTATGTTCTTGCGCGCCACCGACCTCACCACCGTCAATCCGGGGATGAATGCGGTTGCGCGCCAGCTGCGCAGCGAGGCCGAGAGCGACACGCTCGGCTTCCTGCACACGCTGATGACGCAGATCGGCGATCACATGACTTTCGACGAGGACCCGACCAACAGCGGCACGTCAGCGGCGGAAGCGTTCACGCTCAAGCGCGGCGTGTGCCAGGACTACGCGCATATCTTCATCGCCTGCGCTCGCAGCGGCGGCGTGCCTGCGCGGTTCGTCTCCGGCCACTTCCTGCGCTCCGACGGCACGGTGCATCAGGACGCCGGCCATGCCTGGGCGGAGGCTTACGTCGACGGCCTTGGCTGGGTCGGTTTCGACCCCGCCAACAGCATCTGCGCCACCGACGCACATGTCCGCGTCGCGATCGGGCTCGATTATCTCGGCGCCGCCCCCGTGCGCGGCACCCGTTATGGCGGCGGCCCCGAGACGCTGGCGGTGGCCGTGAAGGTCGAGCAGGCCGGCCGCAGCGGCCAGTCGCAATCGCAGTCCCAGCGGCAAAGCTGAGCCGCGCCACCCAAGACCCTCACCGGCCGACTGCTTTCGGCCCGCCGCCCGCGGGAATCGGGGGTTGGAGCGGCCCTTGAAATTGGCTAGTAATTCCGCGCAAACGCGTTCGGGGACTGGAAATGACCTATTGTTGCGGAATCCTGGTTCGGGACGGTCTGGTGATGATCGCCGACACCCGCACCAATGCCGGCCTCGACAACGTCTCGACCTTCCGCAAGCTCCACATCTTCTCCAATCCCGGCGACCGCATCATGGCGATCGCCAGCGCCGGCAACCTCGCAATCAGCCAATCGGTGCTCTCCACGTTGACCGAAGGCCTCGAAGACCCCAACACGGGCGAGATCGAGACGCTGATGAACGCGCCGACCATGTTCCAAGCGGCCCAGCGCATCGGCCGGGCGATCCGGGCCGTGCACGCGACCGAAGGGCCGGCGCTGAAATCCGAGGACGTGTCCTTCGACGTCTCCTTCCTGTTCGGCGGCCAGATCAAGGGTGCGCGCATGCGCCTGTTCATGGTTTACACCGCGGGTAACTTCATCGAGTGCACCACCGACACGCCCTACTTGCAGATCGGCGAGCACAAATACGGCAAGCCGGTACTCGACCGCGCCATGCATTACGACGTCGAACTCTACGAGGCGCTGAAGACCGGCCTGATCTCGATGGATTCGACCATGCGCTCGAACCTCGGCGTCGGCCTGCCGATCGACGTGTTGGTGGTGCGTGCCGACGCCTGCGAGGCCGATCTCAACCACCGCATCGAGGCGGGCGAGCCCTATTTCCACGATTTGCGCTCGCGCTGGTCGGCGGCCTTGCGCGCCGCGCATCAGAACATTCCGCGGCCGCCCTACAAGAACGAAAAAGAACCCAAAACCTGACAGTTTAAGAGAAAAGGCAGGAAACGATGAGTGAAGCGAAAAAGATCGCAGTGGTGACGGGCGCCGGCACCGGAGTTGGGCGCGCGGCATCGCTGGCGCTGATGAACACCGGCTTCACCGTGGTGCTCGTCGGGCGCCGACTCGACATGCTCGAGGAGACCGCGAAGCTTGGCCCCGCGGGGAAAAGCCTCTGCGTCACCGCCGACATGACCAAGCCGGACTCGATTGCCGCGCTGTTCGCCAAGGTGAAGGACACCTATGGCCGACTCGACGTGCTCTTCAACAATGCCGGCATGGGCGCACCGCCGGTGAATTTCGAGGATCTGACCCTCGAACAGTGGCAAGCGGTGGTGAACACCAACCTCACCGGCCCGTTCCTGTGCACCCAGCACGCCTTCCGCATCATGAAGGACCAGAGCCCCCGCGGCGGCCGCGTCATCAACAACGGCTCGATCTCGGCGCATGCGCCGCGACCGTTCTCGGCGGCCTACACCTCGACCAAGCACGCCATCACCGGCCTCACCAAGGCCTCTAACCTTGACGGCCGCATGTATGACATCGCGGTCGGCCAGGTCGACATCGGTAACGCCGCCACCCCCATGACCGACCGCATGGTCAACGGCCCCGGCGTGCTGCAGCCCGACGGCACGTCGAAGCAGGAGCCGCGCATGGACGCGAAGGCGGTCGGCGATGCCGTTGCCTACATGGCCGGCCTGCCGCTCGACGCCAACGTGCTGACCATGACTGTCATGGCAACCAAGATGCCGTTCGTCGGACGGGGCTGAACAAAAAAACGCGAAAACAACCCCATGCACAGTAGGCGGCATGGGGTTTCCGGCGGCTCCCGGCAAAAGGGGGTGACGCGAGATAAGTCCACGCGTCGCCTCCACGATCGTCATTGCAAGCGCAGCGAAACAATCCGGACTGCTGATCTCGTGCCCCGGACGCTGCGCGGCATGAAATGACGCGCTGCTGAGCCGGGGCCCATCACTCTCCAACGTTGCTTGCGGCAACATTGGTCCCGGCTCAGCGGCGTACCGCTTGCGCGCTGCACCGCGTCCGGGACACGAGAGCTTCCGCTATTCCAAACTCTCCACCTGCCGCAGGCTTGGAAACAGCTTCATCCATAGCAGCGCCACTGCGACCGTGCAGGCGCCACCGAGAACGGCCGCCGGCATGGCGCCGAACAGTGCGGCGGCGACCCCGCTCTCGAACTGGCCGAGCTGGTTGGACGCGTTGATGAAGAGGAAGTTCACCGCGCCGACCCGGCCGCGCATCTCGTCGGGGGTCGCGAGCTGCACCAGCGAGAAGCGGATCACGACACTGATCGTATCGGCCGCGCCGAGAATAGCGAGCGCGAGCACCGACAGCCACATCCAGGACGACAGTGCGAACACGATCGTCGCGACGCCGAACACGATCACGGCCTGGAACATGCGCAGGCCCACATGCCGCGAAATGGCGTGCCGCGCCAGCACCATGGTCATCGCCAGCGCGCCGACCGCCGGCGCGGCGCGTAGGATCCCGAGCCCCATCGGACCGGTCTGGAGGATGTCGCGTGCATAGATCGGCAGCAGCGCGGTGACGCCGCCGAACAGCACCGCGAACAGATCGAGCGAGATGGTGCCGAGGATCGCCGGATTGCTGCGGATGAAGCGGACGCCGGCAAAGACATTGTCCGAGTTCGTCCCCTCCTTGGCGATCGCCTGCGGGCGCGGCCGGATGAAGCCGGTCAGGATCATCCCAAAAATCCAGAACAGTACCATCATTGCGTAGGCAAGATGCGGCGCGACCGCGTAGGCAAAACCGCCGAGCGCCGGCCCGGTGATGGTCGCGACCTGCGCCGCACCGCTGGTGACGGCGGTGGCGCGCTGCAGCGAGCCCTGCGGCGCGATCGCCGGCAGCAGCGCCGCGGTGGTCGGACTTTCGAAGGCTCCGGCAATGCCGAGCACGAAGGTCGCCACAAAAATCTGAACTTCGCTGATCAAGCCGAGATAGGTGATGACGCCGAGATAGAGCGCGGTCGCGGCTTCCACCAATTGGCAGAGCTGGACGACGCGCTTGCGCTCGTAGCGATCGGCGGCATGGCCAGCGACGAACACCAGCAGCGCTGTGGGCAGGAATTGCACGAGGCCGACCATGCCGAGGTCGAAGGCCGAACTTGTGAGATCGTAGATCTGCCAGCCGATCGCGACCGCCGCGATCTGGCTGGAAAAGCGCGACAGGCTGCGCGAGAGCAGGAAGAACAAGAAGGCACGGTGAGAGAGGAGCGCGCGGGCGCTGACCGGCGGAATTCCGGATATTGGCTGGTCTGGCATCGCCTCTTCGGTCACGCTCGGACTATCCGGCTCCTGATGTCGACGTGCTCCGCGTGGCTGACGCGGGCCTGCTTGTCAACAGAGGGATGCTCCGACAATCTCCCGGCATTGCGTTTGCAACGCATGGGCGGCCATAATCATCGGGGTTTGGGGACATCATGCTGCGGCTGCAATCGGCACTCGGCGTTTTCGCATTGCTGTTGATCGCCTTGGTACTGAGCGAAAATCGCCGCGCAGTCTCGCTGCGCCAGGCGGCGATCGGGCTCGTCGCCACTTTCGTCACCGCGATCGTGCTCCTGAAGGTGCCCGTCGTCGCGCGCACCTTCGGTGCCATCAACGATGCCGTGGGCGCGATCTCGGCGGCCTCGCGCGCCGGCTCGTCCTTCGTGTTCGGCTATATCGGCGGCGGGCCCCTGCCCTTCGACCTGAAAGTGCCGGGCGCCGATTTCATCCTGGCCTTCCAGGCGCTTCCGATCGTGCTGGTCATGAGCGTGCTGACGACGCTCTTGTTCTATTGGCGCGTGCTGCCGCCAGTCGTGCGCGGGATGGCCTGGCTGCTGGAGCGGACGCTGGGGGTCGGCGGCGCGGTCGGACTCTCGACTGCCGCCAACATCTTTCTCGGCATGGTCGAAGCGCCGCTGTTCGTACGGCCGTATCTCGCGCAGATGACCCGCAGCGAATTGTTCCTGGTGATGACCGGCGGCATGGCCGGCATCGCCGGCACGGTGCTGGTGCTCTATGCGACGCTCCTTGCTCCCCTCATTCCTGACGCCGCCGCGCATTTCGTCATTGCCTCGGTGCTGGGCGCGCCGGCCGCGATCCTCGTCAGCCTGATCATGGTTCCGGAAACATCCGACAAGCGCACCGGCGGCGCGCTGGAGGATCCCGAGATGGAAGTCTCCGGCACGATGGATGCAATCGTGAAAGGCACCGGCGCGGGGATCGAACTGCTGATCAACATCGTCGCGATGCTGCTGGTGCTTGTCGCGCTGGTCTATCTCGTCAACGCCATCCTCGGCCTGCTGCCGAACGTCGGCGGCGCCGCGATCTCTTTGCAGCGCCTGCTTGGCCTTGTGATGGCGCCGGTGTGCTGGCTGATGGGATTGCCCTGGGATCAGGCCGTCACCGCCGGGAGCCTGATGGGCACCAAGACCGTGCTCAACGAATTGATCGCCTATGTCGACTTCTCAAAGCTGTCGCACGATGCGCTCGATCCGCGCTCGCGGCTGATCATGCTGTACGCGATGTGCGGCTTCGCCAATTTCGCCAGCCTCGGCATCATGATCGGCGGCCTCGGCGTGATGGCGCCGGAACGGCGCAAGGAAATCAACGCGCTCGGGCTCAAGTCGATCGTATCAGGCACGCTGACGACGTGTTTGATGGGCGCGATCGTGGGGGTGCTGACGTGAGGCTGACGTGAGGCTTGCGTGAGGCTTGCGTCCTCATTGCCAGGATGGAGTGCAGCGCAATCCGGACAATACTTCCATGTTAATCTCGCCTGGAGATTCGGGTGGAATTGATTCATGGGCAACGGCGTTGGTCAGCGTGCATTTCAAAATGCCCGGATTCAGAAACGGCAAAAAGCCGAAGTGACGCCGCTGCTCGAGCGCGCCCTCTATCTGCATAAGGCGGGGCTTCTCACCGAGGCTCAGGCCGCCTATCGCCAACTCCTGGAGCTTGCGCCCGATCAGTTCGTAGCGCTGCATTTGCTCGGCGTGCTGGAGTCTCAAGCCAAAAACTATCAGCAAGCCGAAATTCTACTAAGCCGAGCGGTTGCCGTGGATCCGCGGTCTCCTGAAGCCCAGATGAGCCGTGGCGTCGCGCTGAACGGGCTGCAACGTCATGATGAGGCCCGCGAGAGCTATAAAAAAGCCATCGCTTTGCGGCCCAATTACGCCGTTGCACTGTCCAATCTCGGTAACGTATGCCTCGCCCTGGATCTTCACCATGAAGCGCTCGAAAGTTTCGACGAGGCGCTCGCAATCGATGAAAACCTTGCCGATGCCCATAACGGCCGAGGCTGGGCGCTCTGCAGTCTGCGCGACTATGGTGAGGCCATTGCGAGCTTGAACCGCGCGCTATCGATCCAGCCTAATCATGTCTCGGCACTGACGAACCGCGCTGCTGCATGGCTGGAACTTCTGCGATTTGACGAAGCCTCAGCGGATTACAACCGGGTGATCGCTCTCGCACCCGACAACGCGAACGGGTGGTACGGGCGGGCCACTGTCCTGGTCCGAAACAAAGGAATTGCCGACGCATTGCCTGATTGCGAGAAGGCTCTCGCGATCAATCCCGCTTTCTTTCAGGCCCACATCCTCCTTGGCCAATGTCTCGCGGGACTTGGCCGGGTCGACGAAGCCCACGCCAGTTTCGACAGGGCTCTTGCCATCAAGCCTGACTTCGAGGACGCGATCACCAACAAGATCTTCGCGCTCGATTTTGTGGCGGACGCCAGCGTTGCGCAGCATCAACAAGCGCGGCGGCTTTGGTGGGAACGGGTCGGCGCGAAGATCGCTTCAGCAGCGGTAGGACCGCATGACAACAGCTGCGATCCGGATCGCCGTCTGGTGCTGGGTTATGTCTCTTCGGATTTTCACGCGCATTCGGCGGCGTTCATTTTCGCGCCGGTCCTGCAACACCATGATCGGACACAGTTCGAGATCGTGTGCTACTCTTGTTCGCCGAAAGCGGATGCGACGACCGGCGAATTTCAAGGGATCGCCGACCGCTGGCGCGACGCCTCGCAATGGACCGACGATCACCTCGCCGCTCAAATCCGCGCCGATGGCATCGACATCCTGATCGATCTGTCCGGCCATACCAAGGGACACCGGCTCGGCGTGTTTGCGCGGAAGCCGGCACCGGTCCAGGTGCATGGCTGGGGCCACGGCACCGGCACCGGGCTGCGAACGATCGATTATCTGTTCTCGGACCCGGTCGCGATTCCTTTTGCGGTTCGGCAGCTGTTTGCGGAGACCGTTGTCGACCTGCCATGCTTTGTGACGCTGGTGCCGCTGCCGGACGGGATTGCGCGGGCGCCAACGCCGGCGATCTCGAACGGTTTCATCACATTCGGCGTCTTCAACCGTATCAGCAAGATTTCGGACGAGGCGGTGGAAGTCTGGTCCAGGATTCTCGAGCAGGTGCCGGGTTCGCGACTGCTGATCAAGGATTTTGCGCTGGACGATCGGCTGGTCCGCGACAATCTGCTGGCGCGGTTTGCAGCTTGCCGGTTGCCGGCCGAACGCGTCGACCTGCTCGGAGCCACCTCGCGAACCGAGCATCTGGCATCCTTCAATCGCGTCGATATTGGCCTCGATCCGTTCCCGCAGAATGGCGGCGTCAGCACTTGGGAAGCCTTGCAGATGGGCGTGCCGGTGGTGGCGAAGCTCGGTAACAGCCTGCCTAGCCGTGCTGCGGGCTCTATCCTCACCGCGCTTGGCCTGCCGGACTGGGTCGCGAATAGCGATGAGGCGTATGTCGAAATCGCGGCTGCCCGTGGATCGCAGATCGGCGACCTCCAGAAGTTGCGCTGCGAACTGCCCGGACAGATCAGGGCTGCAGCCGCCGGCAACCCCGTCTCATACACGCAAGCAGTGGACGATGCCTATCGCGCGATGTGGAAACGCTATTGCAATGGCCGCTCCCCGCAATGACGACGAGAGAGCTTACGCTTTCAACTCCACCGTCCTGAACTCCGCCGGCAGGATTACCTCCAGCAGCTCGACGTCGTCCGAATAGTCCAAAATCATGTGCTTGATCTTCGGCGGCTGAGTCCAGGCGCTGCCTTCTTTCATCAGCGTCTCGCCCTCTCCGTCCATATAGGTCTTCACCCACCCCTTGAGCACGTAGACCATTTGGAATTCGACGGCGTGGAAGTGGAGCTTCGACACTTCGTCCGGATTGCAGGGACCTTGCAGCCGGATCACGTGCGCTTGCGCGAGCCCGTGGCTTGCAGCAGCGATGCCGAGATCGCGATACTTCGCGTAGGTGCGCAGGCCGTCGGCCTTGAAGTCTTCCTCGCGGTGATGGCTGATGGCGATGCGCTGCTTGGGACGCACGGGCTTTTTCGGGGTGACAATGCGCGCCTTCGCTTTCACCGCCTTGCGCGCAGATAATCGGGGCGCGGCCTTGGCGCCACTCCGCTTCTTCACCGCGACTTGCAATGCGCTACGCGATTTTGCTTTCTTGGCCATGGGCCGGCCTCCCGTCTTGTTGTGGGGGAGACGCTAGCACAGAAAATAGATTCGTAGGGTGGGTAAGCCGTAGGCGTAACCCACCTCTTTCGCTTCCGAGGACACAAACAGTGGTGGATTACGCTGCGCTAATCCAATCCACCTACGCATCCCGCGATCAATGCAACCGAAACACACCGTCGACCGCACGCAGTTCGGCCGGCTTGATCAGCTTGGAATGCACGACTGTCACCGAGAACAGTGGGCCGTCGAGCTTCTGCTGCCAGAACGCCAGGAAATCCGTCAGCGCCGGGAATTTCGGAAACATGTCGTAGTTCTGCCAGACATAGGTCTGGAGCAGCGAGCGATGATCCGGCATCCGGTAGAGAATTTCCGCCGTCGTCAGCCCGTAACCCAGCACCTGTTTCCGGAAATCGTCGGAAACAACCCCAACCCGCGAGACCATGCCAACCTCCTTTGCAGGAGCGCATATTCAAGGGGTGGCTTTCCGGTACGCGCCCTACGAGCCACCCGGTGGAGATGCGCTCACATGAGAGAAATGTGACGCAAACTGACAATCCATCTCAAGCCCAAAAGTTTAACAAGCTGTTGAAATTCAATGCGTTAGCAGCAGATGCGGCACCGTGCTAATAAGGTCCGAGTTGGCCGGTTAACGATGGTAAAGAATTCTGGCAGGCAGCGCTTCTGAGTGCTGATTTTTCTGGTACAAGCCCTTGCCCCCGCAAAAATCCTGGCCTATTTGAGGTTCACCCGCCTTAGCACTCGCGGGCCTCGGTTGCTAACATCCTGAAAACATCAATCCGCGCAAACGTTTAGGAGAACTGCATGAAATTCCGTCCGCTTCACGACCGCGTCGTGGTCAAGCGCATTGACGCAGAAGAGAAGACCGCTGGCGGCATCATCATTCCCGACACCGTCAAGGAAAAGCCCTCGCAGGGCGAAATCGTCGCTGTCGGCCCCGGTGGTCGCGACGAAGCCGGCAAGCTGATCCCGATCGACCTGAAGGTCGGCGACCGCGTGCTGTTCGGCAAGTGGTCCGGCACTGAAGTCAAGATCGACAACGTCGATCTGCTGATCATGAAGGAAAGCGATGTCATGGGCGTCCTCGACGTCCCCGCTTCCAAGAAGAAGGCGGCCTAACAGCCCCCTCTCCCCACCCAGCTAGACACCTAAGGAAAAATCCAGATGGCAGCTAAAGAAGTCAAATTCGGCGTCGATGCACGCGACAAGATGCTGCGTGGCGTCGACATCCTCGCCAACGCCGTCAAGGTGACGCTCGGCCCCAAGGGCCGCAACGTCGTCCTCGACAAGTCGTTCGGCGCTCCCCGCATCACCAAGGACGGCGTCACCGTCGCCAAGGAGATCGAGCTCGACGACAAGTTCGAGAACATGGGCGCGCAGATGGTGCGCGAAGTCGCCTCCAAGTCGGCTGACGCGGCCGGCGACGGCACCACCACCGCAACCGTGCTCGCGGCTGCGATCGTTCGTGAAGGCGCCAAGTCGGTTGCCGCCGGCATGAACCCGATGGACCTGAAGCGTGGTATCGACCTGGCCGTGGAAGCCGTGGTCGCCGACCTCGTCAAGAACTCCAAGAAGGTCACCTCGAACGAGGAAATCGCCCAGGTCGGAACCATCTCCGCCAACGGCGATGCCGAAATCGGCAAGTTCCTCTCCGACGCCATGAAGAAGGTCGGCAACGAGGGCGTCATCACGGTTGAAGAAGCCAAGTCGCTCGAGACCGAACTCGAGGTTGTCGAAGGCATGCAGTTCGACCGCGGCTACATCTCGCCCTACTTCGTCACCAACGCCGACAAGATGCGCGTTGAAATGGAAGATGCTTACGTCCTCATCAACGAAAAGAAGCTATCTCAGTTGAATGAATTGCTTCCCTTGTTGGAAGCCGTGGTGCAGAGCGGCAAACCGCTAGTGATTATCGCCGAAGACGTCGAAGGCGAAGCTCTTGCCACCCTGGTCGTCAACCGTCTCCGCGGCGGCCTGAAGGTCGCGGCCGTCAAGGCTCCGGGCTTCGGCGATCGCCGCAAGGCCATGCTGCAGGACATCGCGGTTCTGACCGGTGGTCAGGCGATCTCGGAAGATCTCGGCATCAAGATGGAGAATGTCACGCTCGCCATGCTCGGTCGCGCCAAGAAGGTGATGATCGACAAGGAAAACACCACCATCGTCAGCGGGGCCGGCAAGAAGGCCGACATCGAGGCGCGCGTGGCCCAGATCAAGGCGCAGATCGAGGAAACCACCTCGGACTACGACCGTGAGAAGCTCCAGGAGCGTCTCGCCAAGCTCGCGGGCGGCGTCGCGGTGATCCGCGTCGGCGGCGCGACCGAGGTCGAGGTGAAGGAGCGCAAGGATCGCGTTGATGACGCGATGCATGCGACCCGCGCGGCTGTGGAAGAAGGCATTGTCCCGGGCGGCGGCGTCGCCCTGCTCCGTGCTTCCGAGCAGCTCAAGGGCCTGCGCACCAAGAACGACGACCAGAAGACCGGCGTCGAGATCGTGCGCAAGGCGCTCTCCGCGCCCGCTCGCCAGATCGCGATCAACGCCGGTGAAGACGGCTCGGTGATCGTCGGCAAGATCCTGGAGAACAAGACGTATGCTTACGGCTTCGACTCCCAGACCGGCGAGTACGTCAACCTGGTCACCAAGGGCATCATCGACCCGACCAAGGTCGTGCGTACCGCGATCCAGAACGCAGCCTCGGTTGCGGCCCTGCTGATCACCACGGAAGCCATGGTCGCCGAGCTGCCCAAGAAGGGCGGCTCCGGCCCCGCAATGCCCCCGGGCGGCGGCATGGGCGGCATGGACTTCTGATCCAGCCACTCCGGCAAACCACAAAATGCGAAACCCCGGCAGCAATGCCGGGGTTTTTGTTTTGGGGAATGATCGTTTCGCTGCGCCAGAATGACGGGCGGCCTCACCACACCTTCCCCAGCCGCTCCATGTGCGGCTCGCCGTGTTCGTCGAGCGACCAGAAGATCCGCGTCACCCTGCCGACGAGATTGTCCATCGGAATGAACCCCATCACGGACATCATGCGGCTGTCGGTGGAGTTGTCGCGGTTGTCGCCAAGCGCGAAGAAATGACCTGATGGCACCGTGAAGACGCTGGTGTTGTCGAGATAACCGTTGTCGACGCAGTCATATGTCACATAGCTCGCGCCGTTCGGCAGGGTCTCGCGCCAGCGCTTGATCCCGGTGCCGGCATCCACACCGCAGGCGGAGCCCCCGGGCACGCTCGCGAGAGCAACGCGCGTCACCGGGCGGTCGTTGAGGATGAGCTGGCCCTGCCGCATCTGGATGCGATCACCGGGCAGCCCGACCACGCGCTTGACGTAGTCGACCGAATTGTCCTTCGGCGTCCGGAACACCACCACGTCGCCAAACTCGGGCTCGGCGGCAAAGACGCGACCCGAGATCCATGACGGCGCGAAAGGAACGGAATAGCGGCCATAGCCATAGGCATATTTGGCGGCGAACACGTAGTCGCCGACGACCAGCGTCGGCCTCATCGAGCCGGACGGGATGTTGAACGGCTGAAACAGGAAGATGCGAAACAGGAACGGCGGCGACCACAGCACCGGGATCAAGAGGATCAGGATAACGATCGCCTTCCATTCCCGCGATTTGCCCTGCGGTTGGGTGGTGTCCTGGAGAGTGGTCATGCACCTGCCCCGATCAAGCCTGTGGTCGTCGCCAGACTACGCAACCTTCGCGTGCGCGCAATCTCATAACTTGGTCGCGCGGCGTGTGGATCGCGTTCACGCTCAGCGGCGGTCGATCAGTCGCGCGAAAGATTCCTGAAGCAGTGGCGCACCCATTCAATGGTGAGCCGCGTCGCGGGATCGCGCTTGAGGTGGTTCTGCACCAAAAGCCAAACGTCGCGGCGCCGGGGCAGCAGCGTGGCGCGCAGACTGTGGTCGGAGAGCAATCCTCCGCAGCTATGTTCGGGCAACACGCCGACGGCTTGGTGCGACTGGATCATGGTCCGGACAATGCGGACATTGTCGGTTACAGAGCGCGCGTTTGTGAGCCGCCTGGCGCGCAAATACTGCGCCTCGGGAATGGCGTCAAGCTCATCGGGAAAGCCGCAAACGACAGGCTCGCCACCCCCGAAATCGATGGGCTCGAAGAAATACAGTCTGACCTCGCCGAGCTTGGAGATGGTGAAGTCGCCCTTCTCCGGCTTCCGCAAGCGGATGGCGAGGTCGGCCTGCCAGCGCGAGAATTTGACGTTGCCGCTGGAGGTGAGGAACTGAAGGGTGAGGCCGGGGTGATCGCGCAGGAACGCGCAGGCATGCGGCGCCAGCAGCTCCTCGGCGACCGCATTGGTCGAGGCGATGCGCAGGCGGCCGACCGGACCGGGCTGACTCTCACCGATGCGATCAATCGCGGCGACGTGCGCCGCCATCGCACCGACATGCTCGAGCACCGCCTCGCAATGCCGCGTCGGCCGTCGCAGGCCGTCGACGGCATCGAACAGCGGTACGCCGAGATCGCGCTGGATGCGTGCGAGCCTTCGGCCGACTGTGGTCTCGTCGATGCGCAGCCGCGCGCTGGCGCCGGCATAGGTGCCCTCGTCCCTCACCGCGGCGATGATGCGCAGATCGTCCCAGTTCATGGGCACGAGCCTAGCAGGTGCGGCCAATCCCTGCAAATACGCAGCCATCTGCTGCAATAGTCCTGCACAATAGCAGGCCGCCGCCGCGCTAATGTTGCGTCACCAATACTCCCTTAGAAGGCCTGACCAGCATGACCGCTCCAAAAACCCTGCTCGAATTGTCCGGCGCTGATCTCAATCCGCCCAAACTCAGCGAGTCCTGTCTCGTGCTGATCGACATCCAGAACGAATACCGCGCCGGCCCCCTCGCTTTGCCAGACGCCGAGCCCGCAATCGCCGTCGCTGCGAAGCTTCTCGCCCGCGCCCGGAAGTCGGGCGCCGCGATCTTCCACATCGCGCACAAGGGCCGCGCCGGCAGCCTGTTCGATCGCGCCGCCGATCGCGGCGCCATCGTCGCCGAGCTCGCGCCACTTGCGGGCGAGTTCGTGATCGAGAAGGAGCTGCCGAACGCCTTCGCCAGCACCGATCTGCAGGCGCAGCTCGCCGCGAGCGGACGCAAGAACATCGTGCTGGCCGGCTTCATGACGCATATGTGCGTCAGCTCGACCGCCCGGGCTGCGCTCGACCTCGGCTTTCGCACGACGATCGATGCCGATTCCTGCGCCACGCGCGATCTGCCCGACGGCCGCGGCGGAACGCTCGCCGCAAGGACCATTCACGAGGTCGCGTTGGCCGAATTGTCGGATCGCTTCGCGATCATTGCGCGCGGCGATGCGCTAAGCTGACGGAGCGTTCGTGATGCTGCAACTCTATTTCTTTCCGATGGCCTGCTCGCTCGCCAGCCGCATCGCGCTGACCGAGGCCGACGTCGAGGCGCAGTATCACCTCGCCCATATCTGGACCAAGACAGTCGTGGACGATGGCAGCGATTTCCTCGGCGTGTCGCCGAAGGGCGCGGTGCCGGTCCTGGTGCTGGAGAACGGCGAGCGGCTAACCGAGAGCGCGGCGGTACTGCAATACATCGCTGATCTGAAACCCGAGGCCGGCCTCGCGCCGCGCTTCGGCGATCCCGACCGCTACCGCTTGCAGGAATGGCTGAGCTTCATCGGCGCCGAGATCCACAAGGCGTTCCTGTTCCCGACCTTCTGGTACAAGGACGACGGCTCGCTCGCCAAGCCGCGGGCAAGGATTACACAGACATTGTCGGTGCCAGCCACGCATCTGGCGGATCGCGAATTCCTGGTCGGTAACAGATTCACCGTCGCGGATGCCCACCTCATTTGGGCCTTGCTGCTGCTCCGTCCGGCAGGCGTCGACATTGCGCAATGGCCGTCCTTGTCGGCCTATCTCGTGCGCATGCAGGCGCGCCCCGCAGTGCGGGAGGCAATCGCAACCGAGATGGCGCTGCGCAAGACCGTGGCGACGAGCCCGGCGTGACGGGATGCCACGACCGCCAGATGTTCCATAACGACCGCAGCCGGGCTGAAACGAAGCGCAAAAAAGGGCCGCAACAAGCGGCCCTTTATATCATCTGGAATGAGCCAAGATCACTCCACTCGCGCCAGCACCGCGAGCCTGCGGATGCCCTTGTTGCGATAGGCGTCGAGGAACGCGTAGTAGTCCTTGAACGACACGCAGCCGTTGGAGTCGCCATTCGGGCCGAGCATGAAGGTGTGCGCGAGCAGGCCGTCGCGGCCGTAAATCGCGCTCTCGCCGCCGATCGGGGTCAGGCGCAGCGCAGGCACGCCGTGAAACAGCGCCTCGCGCGGCTTCAGGTCGTAGATATGTGGCGGCGTCACGCCGCGCATGCGGATGCGCGAGGAACGGGGATCGTCGAGATTGGAGCCGAGGCCGGAATGTGCCTCGAGCTTGGTGCCGTCGGGCAGATACACCGTCTTCGCGCTGATGTCGTAGACCGCGGTGGAGCGGTCATAGGGCGCCGAACCGCCGAGCATGGGGTTCTGCTCCTTCGGCGCGATGGAAGCGGTCACGCTCGCATCGGCCGAGGCATAGGCGAGCAGGCCGCCGGACGGCTCACGCTTGCCCCAGAGCTTTTCCACCATCGACTGCCGCGGCCTTGTAACCGACATCACCGCGGCCTTGGCACGATCGGCGAACGATTTTGGCTTCGCCTCCGGCGCCGGCACGATTTCGGCCGGATCTGCCGAGGCAAGCTGCACCGGCGCGTCGGCGCGCTTGGACTTCGCAGCGTCAGCGATCTTGGCGGGACCTGACTTCAGGACTTCCGCGACCCTCGCGATCACGCTCGGCTTCGCCGTGGCTTCGGCTATCTTGGTTGCGGGCGCGGCGCTCGCTGCATTCGATGTCACGCCTTGGGTCGCAGCGGCGGCAAAGCGATCGTTGAACATCTCGCGCGAGATTGGCGCGGCCACCTGCAACCGGTCGGGCAAGAGCGCAAAGGCTTCCTTGACGGCCTCACCGGCTTCGCGCAGTGCGACCCTGGGCGCCCGCTTGATCACGGGCTCGTCGTAGGCGCTGCTGCCGACGGTCGGATAGACGCTGGCGGCAAAAATGTTGCTGTAGACGGTCCAGCCCGCACCAAGCACGACGCAGCCGATCACGGCGGCGCCAAGCGCGTTTTGGGTGGTCATTTTTCGGGAAGGCTTCCGATAAGAATTGCTCGATAATTCTTTGGACTTCCGTGCCGCGATACCTTGCGCAGCGATACTCGTACTCATTCGCCTTGCGTCCAGAACGGTGTCACTCAATCCCCCTTCGAAGCGCCGCTGGTCACGATCCGGGAACAGCATCTCGCAGAGGGTCGGAGCGTCATTAGGGCCACTTTTAGTTAAATGCGGATTAAGTTCGGGCGAATGTGGGGCAATGCATTAACGTCGTCCCATTTCGAGAAAAAAGCCCGCAGAACTACGGACTTAAGCGCATCTGTTAACTATAATTCTCGGCCGGATCGGTGCGGTCAGCGAACGTCTCCGACCGCATTTCTAAGCGCATCCAACCAAGTCGTTTTCGTGGTCTTCAATGCCGCCGACCATAGCGGCGAAGCGTTGCGCCAGGCTGGTGGACGCCGCCTTTGTCACTCCGCGCGTGATGCGATGTGCTTCGCCTCTCCCCGTCAGAACGGTGGGAGGAGAAAGACCCTGACCGAAAGTTGATCGCACCGGTCTGGAAAAAACCGTGCCGAGAAAATAGCTGCTGCCTCGGCACTTTTCAGCAGCCTCTGCGTACGATACGGTACCGTATCAACATCGCCTTGAACTGCGCCGGGCACGCAAACGGAGGCTGGCATGAGAGCGATCGCACGCGCTGGATTTTTCACTCTGGCATCGTCGTTTCTGTTGATCGGATCTGCGATTGCGCAGCCTGCTGCCAATGCCGGCTGCACCGCGTCACCGTCGGCCGCAGGCACACAGACCTGGCGTTGCGACAACGGCATTACGATCGTTGCGGAAAGCGGCGCCAGATTTGAACTTAAGGACGCCAACCGCGACGGACATATAGACTCCGTGGAGTTGAGCAGCAAAGCGCTGCTGGTCGAGGTCCCCAAGAAGCCCGGCGGCACCCCCTTCAAGGTGCTGACGCCGCAGGCGATCGCCGCGGTGCGCGGCACGAAATGGGCGGTCGATGTCACGGAGGCCAAGACTTCCGTCTTCGTCGCCGACGGCCGTGTCGGCGTCAGCCGCAGGAGCCGCGGACGCGGCGTCGTTTTAGCCCCCGGTGAAGGGGTCGACGTGGAAGCGACCGGTCCGTTGACCGTCAAGACATGGGGCCAGCCGCGCGTCGATGCGCTGATGGCAAGACTCGGTCAATAGGATTTGGCCAATAAGGCTTGGTCGACACGGCCCGATCAGTCAGGCCCTGACAACAGAGAAGATTGCAGTACGACGTGATGAAAAGACGCGTTCAGATCCTGGTGGCACTCGCCCTTACCGCCCTGTGGGGCGCGGGCATCTATGCCAGTCACGCCAACGGTCATCTTCGCTTTCTCGATCGCCTCGAGGCGACGCTGACGGATTGGCGGACGCAGGTCCGCGGCGTACAGGCTCCACCCGATCTCGTCACCATCGTCGCGATCGACGACACCGTGGTCAAGCGCGGCGGCAGCTATCCGCTGCCACGCGCCGATCTCGCCCGTGTCGTCGACACCATCGTGCAGTTCAAGCCGAAGGTCGTCGCGATCGACCTGCTGCTGGTCGACCGCAGCGCTGCGATCGGTGACGCCACGCTGGCAAATACGCTGGCTACCGGTCCCATGGTCCTCGCCGCTGCGGCAATCTTCCCGTCCGCCAGCGAGACCGTGGCACCCAGCAGTCAGGGCCCCCTCGCCGTGCTGCCGCAGGCCGAGCGCTTCCTGCTGCCCTTGCCGGCATTCGCCGACCACGCCGAGGTCGGCGTCGTCAACGTTGCGACCGGACAATCCGGTTCGCCGCTCTCGGTGCCGATGCTGTTCCGGACGAG
Organism: Bradyrhizobium sp. 132; assembly: GCF_023074185.1. Lineage (GTDB taxonomy): Bacteria > Pseudomonadota > Alphaproteobacteria > Rhizobiales > Xanthobacteraceae > Bradyrhizobium. Next base: position 57,576 of record NZ_JADPKY010000012.1, read on the forward strand.
CGACAAGGTCGAGCTGTCATTTCCGCTGCGCGTCGCGATACGCGCGCTCGACAAGCCGCTGACGATCGCGCCGGACCACCTCCTGCTCGGCGACCGCACGGTGCCGACCGACACCGATTTCGCGCTGCCGATCACCTATTACGGCCCGCGCCGCACCATCCGCACTGTCAGCGCGCAGAGCATCTTCGACGGCACGCTCAATCGCTCGGCGATCGAGAACCGGATTGTCGTGATCGGCGCCTCGGTCGCAGGCGGCGGTGACTTCTATCCGACACCGTTCGATTCCCTGATGCCCGGCGTCGAGGTGGTCTCGACCGCGATCACCCATCTCGTCGCCGGTGACGGCATCGTGCGTGACCGCAAGGTCCACATCGCCGACGCGCTCATCGCGATCCTGTTGCCAATGCTGCTGGTGGGCCTGCTCGCCTGGCGGCGCAGCGCGCTCGGCCTCGTCGCGGCGGCCGGGGTGATGATCGCCTGGGCCGGGCTCAATCTGTTCGCGTTCACGCACGGCGTCTGGCTGAATGCCGCGACCACGCTCGCCGCGGCAGTGCCGCCGGTGGTGGTCTTCGGCGGCGTGCAGCTGTGGGCGGGAGGCCGGCGCACGCAATATCTTGCCGCGAAGAGCCGGTCGCTCGCGCAATTCCAGGCACCCGCCGTGCAGGACTGGCTGGCGCGCGATCCGAATTTCCTGTCAAAACCCGTCCGGCAGGACGCGGCCGTGGTTTTCATCGATCTCTCCGGTTTCACGGCGCTGAGCGAGCGGATCGATCCGGACGAGCTCCAGGACATTCTGAAGGCGTTTCACGCATTGATCGACAAGGCCGCGGTCGATTGCGGCGGCATGATCAGCGGCTTTCTCGGCGACGGCGCCATGATCCTGTTCGGCCTGCCCGGCGCGATGCCCGACGACGCCGCACGCGCGCTGAAATGCGCGATCGACCTGCACCGCGGCGTCGAACGCTGGATCGTGTCATTGCCCCCTGCGATCAGGGATCAGCTCGACTTCAAGATCGGCGCGCATTTCGGCCCGATCGTCGCCTCCCGCCTCGGCGAAAGCCATCAGCACATCACGGCGACGGGCGACACCGTCAATGTCGCGAGCCGGTTAATGGAGGTCGCCGTCCAGAACGACGCGCGCCTCGCGCTCAGCGATGTTCTGCTGGATACGGCCGACTTCCACGGCGCTCCCGACGGCATTCTGACGGGCCCCCTGCTCACGCAGGTCCGCGGCCGCTCCGGCATCGTGACCGTGTGGTTCTGGCGCGACCAGAACAGGCCGAACCAGGCCATGACCAAGGCTGAGATGATCGACTGAAGGCTCCGCCGTCGTCCCGACGAAGAGCTACCGCGCTTCCGGCGGCGGCGAGCGGTCCAGCACGTCGCCCTTGGCGCCTTCGAGCAGATCGATGCCGTAGGTCTCGACCACGAGCGGACCGCGCTTGCGCTGCAATTGCGCAATTTGCGTCACCTTCGCAAAAAGGTCGTGGACGGCGGGATGGCCGTCGCTGCGCAGCTCGTCGACATAGATCAGCTTGCGTGCAAGCAGCTTTGGATCTGGCTCGGCCATGTTGACCCAGCGGATGCGCTGGTTCTGCTGGGCCACGCAGGTGCCGCGCGGCAAATAGAAAGCGAGCCAGCCCGTGGTGCCGTAGTCAGGCGCAAGCACGCAGGTCGCGCCATTGCGGGCGCGCACGGCTTCGATCTCCGCGGCAAGCTCGCGCCAGCCGACGCCGACGCTGCGCACGGTCGCATCGCGGCGATAGAGGGACAGCCAGCCGGTGTTGGCCTGCACGATCAGCGCGGCAAACATCACGATGCCCACGGGCGCAGCCCAGCGCAGGCAGAAATCCGCCAGGCGCCGCTGGCGCGGCTTCCACTGCACGAGATTGGCGGCGGCGGCGGCCGCGATAACGAAGGGCGGATAGACCGGCGCGAACCAGTTGGCCTCGACGCGGGCATGCAGCGAATGCCAGACGAAATAGGCGACAACGGTCCAGAACATCGTCTCGATCAGCACGCGCGAGGCCAGCGCGCCGGCGCGGCGCCAGGTCAGCGCGTGCAGCCCCATTGCGCCGAGGATGAAGACGAGCGGAGTTGCGAACGCGATCTGGGTCGGAATCAGCTCGGCGATAAAGACCGGCCGAAAGTCCTCGATCTTGGCGCGGCCGAGCTGCTTTGCGAACGAGACCCATTGATGGTCCGCATTCCAGAGGATCACCGGCGAGAACAGCGCGAGCGCAACGAGGCCACCGAGATAGGGCCAGGGCGACAGAAACCAATGCCGCAGTTTCGGCACGGTCGCGAGCCAGATCAGGATCGCCAGGCCAAAGAACATCGCGGTGTATTTCGACAACAGCGCCGCGCCGACGGCTACGCCGACCGCGAGCCACCAGGCGCCGCGACCGGTTTCCAGCACTTTTGCGAGAAAGAACAGCACGAAGCTGGAGGCAACCAGAAGCGGCGCATCGGGCGTGACGATCAGCGTTCCGACCGAGGCCAGCAGCGTCACGTTGAGCAGGATGGCGCTGGTCGCCGCCACCCGCGCGCCGCCGAACAGGATTGCGGCGGAGCGATAGATCGCGTAGCTCATAGGCAGCGCAAGCAGGATCGATACCAGGCGGACGCCGAGCTCGGTGTCGCCGGCGATCATGGTGCCGGCGCGGATGACGTAGGCAACCATCGGCGGGTGATCGTAATACCCCCCGGCGAGGTTCTTCGACCACATCCAGTAATAGGCTTCGTCGAAGGTGATCGGCGTGAATGCGGCTGCGACGAGCCGCAAGCCGACCAGCGCAAGGATCACCAGCGCCGTATTGCGGACGATCCGCGCGTCAGCCCCGCCCATCGTGAGCTACTTCTTGCGCCAGACGAACAGTCCGGACATCGCGTAGTTCCACACCACGCCCATCAGCGCACCGGCCGCACCCGCAAGCCACCAGATCGGCTCCTGGTCGTAGACCGAGAAGGCGACGCCGACATTGGCGAGCAGACCGACGCTGCACACGATGTAGAACGCGATCAGGCCGCGCAGCAGCGCAAAGCCCTTCAGCCGCTGGTCGCGATAGGTGAGGAAGTTGTTGAGGACGAAATTGCTGGTCATCGCGATGATGGCGCCGGAGGCCTGCGCTTCCGCGAACGGCTGCTTGAACAGCTCAAGCGATATGAACAGGGTGGTGAGATGCACCACGAGGCCGATGCCGCCGACCATTGCGAACAGCAGGAAGCGTAGCGAGACAGCATCGTTGGTGAACTTCGCCAGCACCAGGCCGAGAAAATCCAGCGCGACCATGGAATCGAGTTTGCTTTCGCCGTGCTGGCGCTCTCCGAACGTGTAAGGAATTTCGATGGCGCGCAAGGTGCCGTTCGCGCTCGCGACGAGGTCGAGCAGGATCTTGAAGCCGTGCACGGAAAGTTTCGGCGCGAGCTGCTCGAAGCGGTCGCGGCGAACCATGAAGAAGCCGCTCATGGGATCGGCGATCTCGACCCGCAGCGCCTTCCTGGCGAGTTCGGTCGCCAATGCACTGGCGCCGGCGCGCTGCTTGTTGAAGCCTTCGCTCTTGTAGCCCTCGATGTAGCGGCTGCCGACCACGAGCTCGGCCTGCCCGCTCGCGAGCAGCGACAGCATTTTCGGCAGCTGCGTCTCGTCGTGCTGGAGGTCGGCGTCGATCACGGCCGCATAGGGCGCGCTTGAGGCCAGGATGCCCTCGATGCAGGCCCCCGACAGGCCGCGGCGGCCGATACGGCGGACACAGCGCACGCGGCTGTCGCGCCGGGCCAGCGCGCGCACGACGTCCCAGGTGCCATCAGGCGAATTATCATCGACGAACACGACTTCCCAGGCGATGCCGGCCAGCGCTGCCTGCAGCCGCCGGTACAGCACCGTGACATTGTCCCGCTCGTTGAAGGTCGGGACGACGACCGACAATTCCGGCGATGGGGAAGCCGCCTGCGGGGCCTGCGGCGTGTTGTCGGAGCCCGGTCTGATCGCTTCGTTCATGAGGGCAGCGTATATCCGCCGCGTCTTGCGCTGCCAAGAACTTGCGCTACCAAGCCGGGGGTTCTCTGGAGAACGGCCCAAAAGGGGCCCTAAAATGCCAACGACCCCGGAACGGCGGGCCGCGCGTACATCCGGCGCAGCCTGAGCTATCCCAAGGTCGTTCCAGCGCCGGAGTTTTTCGCTCAACGTCGCCGTTAGAAACTAAATAGGAACGACAAAGCCGGTTTGCAAGGGGCGAAAGGCGCCCTTTTCAGGCCTTTATTGGTTCGGGACTTCCTTGATCACCGGCCCGCGTGGCGCGGGCGCGGCAGGGGCCGCCGGCGCCGTAGCCGAGGCCGGGTCAACTTTCACGGGCTTGGGCGGCTTGCCGTACTGGCCGATTGGCCCGAAGACGACGGCGACCGCAAGCACGATCGCCGCGACGATCGCCCCCAAAATGCCACCCACCGACTCAGACGACATGGAAACCCATCCCTGTTCCAGATGCCCCCACTGATACCATGGATCAGCGCACAGCCGGAAGGGCTTGCGGGACGCCAACGCTCAAGGGGGGCTATTTCTGGGGCGGCCTATGCTTGACGAAGGCCGTCACGATGTCCTTCTGCGCCGCTTCCACGGCCCTGTTCGCGGTGGCGAGATGGGCGCCGCCATCAATGGTCGGATACTGCGTGGTGAGAAAGTCGAGCAGCGCCACACGGTAATATTGCCGCTCCGACGGACAGGCGCCGGCGACCGAGCGGCCGAAATCCTGCTCCGACTTGCCCTGATTGCTATCACGCGAATATTCCCGCGCCAGGCAATGCCAGTAATCGTCGCGGCCCTGCATGGCGAGCTTCTGCGCACCCTTGGCATCGTCATCGTCGGCCATGACTGAAGATATCATGGCAGCAGATGTCATCATAACGAGCGCCGCTCCCACCATCAGCATCCGCATCTTGTTCTCCTTTTTTTGCGGGTCCTGTCGCGACCTTAGACGGGGCGTCGCAACTGGCCAATCACATCTGGTTTGACTAGGATGAGGTCCCTCCCCTCGATGCGAGTCCTCCCGTGGCCAAAGCAAAAACCGCGTCCAAAAAATCCGGCAACATCTTCATCGGCATCGGCGGCTGGACTTTCGAGCCCTGGCGCGGCGTGTTCTATCCGGAGAAGCTGACGCAGGCGAAGGAGCTATCCTACGCGGCCTCGAAGCTGACCTCGATCGAGATCAACGGCACCTATTACGGCTCGCAGAAGCCGGAGAGCTTTCGCAAATGGGCAGGCGAAGTACCGGAGGGTTTCGTGTTTTCATTGAAGGGACCGCGCTTCGCCACCAACCGCCGCGTGCTGGCGGAAGCCGGCGATTCCATCAAGCGTTTCTATGATTCCGGCGTACTGGAACTCGGCGATCATCTTGGGCCGGTGCTGTGGCAGTTCGCGCCGACCAAGAAATTCGACGGCGCCGATTTCGGCAAGTTCCTCGAGCTGTTGCCGCGCAAGCTCGAGGGGCGCGCACTGCGCCATGTCGTCGAGGTCCGTCACGACAGTTTTTGCACGCCAGACTTCGTCGCGCTGATCCGCGAATTCGAGACGCCCGTCGTGTTCGCCGAACACGGCAAATATCCGGCGATCGCCGACGTTGCCGGCGATTTCGTCTATGCGCGGCTCCAGAAGGGCAATGACGAGATCAAGACCTGCTATCCGCCGAAGCAGCTCGATGCCTGGGCCAAGCGGTTTCAGGACTGGGCCGAGGGAAGTGAACCCGATGACCTGCCGAAGGTCGACCAGGCCAAGCCGAAGAAGGAGCCGCGCGACGTGTTTGCCTATGTCATCCACGAGGGCAAGGTGCGCGCGCCGGCCGGCGCCATGGAACTGATCGCGCGAGTGACCTGAGGTGTTTCATGGCAAAGGCAAAAAAACTCTTCACCATCGGCTATGAGCAGACGCCGCCCAAGGCCGTGCTCGACGAGCTGGAGCGAGCCGGCGTCAAGCTCGTTGTCGACGTGCGCGCGGTGACGTCATCGCGCCGGCCCGGCTTTTCCAAGAATCAGTTATCCGCAGGCCTCGGTGAACGCGGCATCGCCTATGTCCATCTCGCCGCCCTCGGCACACCCAAGGAAGGGCGCCTCGCCGCCCGCAGCGGGCAATACGATGTGCTGGAAAAGATCTACGCAAAGCACTTGAAGACGCCGCAGGCCAGGGAAGAGATGGACGAGCTTGCGGCGCTCGTGAAGAAGGCAGGCCCCGTGTGCCTGCTCTGCTACGAGCGCGACCACACCCACTGCCACCGCCAGATGATCGCGGAGGTGATCGAGGAGCGGGATGGGGTAGAGGTGAGGAATTTGGCGGGCCGGCAGGTCTAGCCCTCTTCGCGCGGGAGGACGAAACGACGGCTTTAACCGTAGCCGTCATCCTGAGGTGGCCGCTTCCTCAGCGGCCCTCGAAGGACGACGGCGTGACGCCAATGCAGCAGCCGTGCATTCTTCGAGGCCCGCAAGTGCTCGCACCTCATGATGACGGGCTTAGCTTGGGCTGTGGCGCGAGCCCGAAATGACGGGTGGACAGGCCTATCCCTCACCCGCCAACCGGAACGTCCCTTCCATCATCTGCACGCAGCTGCCGCCGACATGGGCTGAGACGATCTTGCCGTCCTGCTTGCGCACGCGCGTCAGCAGGATGCTCGGCCTGCCCATGTCAAAGCCCTGGCCGACCGTCAGCTTCAATTCACCGTCGCGCGCTGAATCGAGATCGGCGAACAGCGCGGCGGCTGCGACCGTGGCACTGCCGGTGGCGGGATCCTCCACGAGGCCGCTGGCGCCGCGCATGAACATCCGCGCCTGGCGCTCGCAAGGCGCCTCTGCCGCAGGCACATCGCGCGTATAGAACCACGCCGAGAATGCGCCATCGCGCGGAAATACCCTGCCGAAGGCCGCCGCGTCGGGCCTCGCCCGTTTGAGCGCATCGCGCGAATGCACCTCGATCACCAGAAACGGCGTTCCAACGCTGACGACCTGCGGCGCGTGACGGTCGACCTTGATGTCCTCAGCGCTGAGCGAGATGCAGCGCGCGGCATCAGCGGCAGACAATTGCGACAGCCGAGACAGCGGCTGCGGCGCTGTGAGCTCGGTGCTGATGACCTGGCCCTGTTCTCGAAAGATATCGACCGGCACCAGCCCGGCCTTCTCCTCGAACCGCAGGCACGACTTCGGCTCCTTCGCGATCGTCGCCAGCACGAAGGCGGTACCGACATTGGGATGGCCAGCGAAAGGAAGCTCCCTGACCGGCGTGAAGATGCGCACCTCGGCATCATTCGCCTTGTCGCGCGGCGGCAGCACGAAGGTCGTCTCGGAATAGTTGAACTCGGTCGCGATCGACTGCATCTGCGTGGTCGACAACCTGCCGGCATCGAGCACCACGGCGAGCTGGTTGCCGCCGAAGGCGCGGTCGGTGAACACGTCGACGGTGATGTAGCGGCGCTGCATCTTCATTTCCTCATGCAAGTCGCGACCACAACCGACCGCATCGCCGGCAGTCTACAAGCCGGCGGCATCGCTCGTCATGCCCCAATATTCGGAGCAATCGGAGCAATCGCGGAGACGTGTTGGAAGCCGAGAAGCGGCTTCCACAAATGCAAGGGTAGTTCATCACGCGCCTTCACCGAAGCACGACCCGCTTCAACGAAAAGGCGGCTCGTATTTGTCGGTGCGTTATCCCAATTGAAACACCGCCACTGGCTGGTCATAGCCGCGCACCTCGACCTCGCCGAGCGCGACGGCATCGCTGCCGTCCTCGCCCAGCGCTTCGCGAACGGACGCGGAGATCAAGAGCTGCGAGCCGAACTCCTTGTTCAGGGCCTCCAGCCGCGAGGCGAAGTTCACGGTGTCGCCAATGACCGTATATTCCTTGCGCCGGGGCGAGCCGATATTGCCGGCGACGACCTCGCCGAAATGGATGCCGATTCCGATTTTGAGCGGCCAGCTCGTCTCGGCGTTGATGCGGCCCATCGCGGTCAGCATCTCGCGGCCTGCGGCGACCGCGCGATGCACGGCGTCGGAGGCCTCCAGCGGCGCGCCGAACAGTGCGAGAAAGCCGTCGCCCAAAAATTTGTTCACGATGCCGCCCTCGCGATCGAGGATATCGACGAGCACGGCGAAGGCGCCATCGAGCCGGTCGACCACCTCTTGCGGGGTGCGCGTCTGCGCGCCGGCAGTGAAGCCGCGGAAATCGACGAACATCACGGCGACGCGGCGAAGGTCGCCGCCTGCGCTGGTTCCCGCCGCCATCAGCCGCTCCACCACCTGAGGAGAAACGTGCTGGCCGAACAGGTTCGTCACCCGGTCGCGCGCGGTGGCAGCGGCAATGCTCGCAGCAAACTGACGCCGGAGTTGCGCACCGACCGCGCCCGCGAGCACGCCGCAGACCAGGATGATGGTGCTGCGCACCGCATGGAAATAGGTCTGCGGCTCACCGACGCCGCTGGCGCGATCGTAGATCAGCGCCACGGCGAGCAGCTCGGCTGCGGCGACAAAGCCAGTGAAGGTCGAAAGCCGAAAATCAAGCCGCAGTGTCGAGAGAATGATGAAGATGAAGTACATCAGCGGCACGGCAAAGCCGAGCGCCTGGCTCGCGCCCATGGTCCGGATCTGCAGGATCAAGATCAGCGTCGGCAGCGACGTTTCGATCAGTGCACCGATATAGCGCCTGATCACCGGGAGGTCGCGATCGAGCCGGAGGTTCCTTCTGATCTGGACGTGGACCCAGACCTCGAACAGGATGAAGCCGACCAGCAGGCCGTAGACCTCGGCCAGGCCTTCCGTCCCGCGCCAGACCCGGTTCACGACGGCTGGATCGACCAGATAGATGGCAGTGAGAAACACGGTCATGACGCAGCCCGTGAGGATCAGCGTCCGCACCCGCAACAGCTCGGTGCGCAGCACCTCTCGCGTCAGCTCGCGCTCAAAATCCTCCGATAGCGCGGCGTGCTGCCGCGTCTTCCTGCTCGCGAACCTGACCATTCCACCCCTCGATTCCGGGGCATTGTGCCTTAATCCAACGTGCGGCGGAAGCGCGTCACGGCAATGGTCATGGCGAGCAGCATCAGGACCGCTAATGCCAGCGCATCGAAACGCAAATTCTGCATGGTCGCGCCCTTCAGCATGATGGCGCGGACGATGCGCAAATAGTGCGTCAGCGGCAGGCACTCGCCGACATATTGCGCCCAGACCGGCATGCCCGCGAACGGAAACATGAAGCCCGACAACAAAATGCTCGGCAGGAAGAACATCATCGACATCTGCATGGCCTGGAGCTGGTTCTGCACTAGGGTCGAGATCGTGTAGCCGATCGCAAGATTAGTGCTGATGAACAGGGTCGACAGAACGGCCAGCAGGAACAGGTTGCCGAGTATCGGCACGCCAAACAGGACGACGCCGATGCCGATGATCAGGAAGGCCTGGACGAACCCGACCAGCACGTAAGGGATGATCTTGCCGAACATCACCTCGACTGGCTTGATCGGCATCGACAGCAGGTTCTCCATCGTGCCGCGCTCGACTTCGCGCGTGACCGAGAGCGCGGTGAAGATCAGCATGGTCATGGTGAGGATGGTGCCGACGAGACCGGGAACGATGTTGAGGCTCGACGCCGCGGCGGGGTTGTAGCGCGCATGTGCGCGGATCTCGAACGGCATCTCCGGGGGATCGCCGATGTAGAGATCGTGCTTGAGTGCGGTCTGCACGACCATGCCGAGTGAGCCGATCGCCGCGCTCGCTGCGACCGGATCGGTCGCGTCGGCGGCGACCAGCAGCGCCGGTCTGTCGCCGCGCCGCACCGCCCGCTCGAAGCCGCGCGGAATCTCGACGCCGAACAGAACCTTGCCGGATTTCAGGAGATTGTCGAAATCCTCGACGTCGTGCACCTCGTAGAGGAAGCGGAAATATTTGGTGTTCTCCAGCGCCTTCAGAATCGAGCGGGCGAGATCAGAGTCCTCCTGGAGCAGCACCGCACTCGGCAGATTGTGGGGTGTGGTGTTGATGGCATAGCCGAACAAGAGGAGCTGCATCACCGGCAGCATCACGATCATCGCGAACGACACGCGATCGCGCTTGAGCTGGATAAACTCCTTGACCAGCATCGCATAGGAGCGTGTCCAGAAACCAAAGCGCTCCCGGATCGCGTGCTGTGGTTCGGGATGATCGACGGCGCTCATTGGAAATTGTCCTTGGAACGGCCCATCAATTCGATGAACACGTCCTCCAGTGACGGCGACGATTTATTCCAGTGCAGCCCGCTTTTCGCCTGCCACGGCGCGACGCTGGCTTCGAGCGCGGCGACGTCGCGCCCCGAAACGTGCAGCGAGGTGCCGAACGGCGCCACCATGTCGATTCCGGGCTTGCCGGTGAGCCCGGCCGCGAGCTCGTTCAGCCCCTCGCCTGTCACGGTGTAGGTCGTCAGCGCGGATTTGGCGATCACCTCCTCCACGGTGCCGTGCACCAGCAGATGGCCATAGGCGATGTAAGCAATCTCGTGACAGCGCTCGGCCTCGTCCATGTAGTGGGTCGAGACCAGCACGGTGAGACCGTCGGCCGCGAGCGCATGGATCTCGTTCCAGAAATCGCGCCGCGCCTTGGGATCGACGCCGGCGGTCGGCTCGTCCAGCAGCAGCAATTTTGGACTGGACAGCGTGCAGGCGCCTAGCGCCAGCCGCTGCTTCCAGCCGCCGGAGAGTTCGCCCGCGAGCTGCTCCTCGCGGCCCGAGAGCCCCAGCCGCTTGATCATGTCGCGCGCGGCGCCGCGCGCATCGCGAAGGCCATACAGCCGCGCGACGAATTCGAGGTTCTCGCGGACAGAGAGATCCTGATAGAGGCTGAAGCGCTGGGTCATGTAGCCGACCTGGCGCTTGATCTTGTCAGCGTCGCGCCGGATGTCGTAGCCGAGACAGGTGCCCTCGCCGCTGTCGGGCGTGAGCAGGCCGCAGAGGATGCGGATGGTCGTCGTCTTGCCCGAACCGTTCGGGCCGAGGAAGCCGTAGATCGAGCCGCGCTTCACCTGCATCGACAGATCGTGCACGACTTCGCGTCCGCCGAACGACTTGGTCAGGCCCTTGACGTCGATCGCGATGCCGTTGTCGCCGCTCATCGCTTGTCCGCCACGGGCGTTTTTGGAGTGAGATAGACGTCGATCGGCTGTCCGACCCGCAACGCGTCGGGCCGCGACGGCCGCGCCTGAATCAGGTAGACGAGCTTGTTGCGCTCCTCGAGGCTGTAGATGACGGGCGGGGTATATTCGGCCGAAGTCGCAATGAAATAAATCTTTGCGGTGAGATCGGCCGCGCAATTGTCGCACGCGATCCGCACCGTGTCGCCGATCGCAAGCTTCGGCAGCTCGGTCTCCGGCACGAAGAAGCGCAGCTTCATGTTTCCGGGCGGCATGATCGAGAGCACGGGCCGCTGCGCCGCCACCATCTCGCCCTCACGAAAATAGATCTGCTGGACGGTGCCGGCGACTGGCGCAAAACCTTTGCGCCGCGCCATCCGCGTCTCCGAGGTCGCCACCCGTGCCTCGGCAACGCGCAAGGAGGAGACCGCGGAATCGAGATTGGCCTGCGTGCCCGAGCCGGTCTTGCTCAGCGAAGCCGCGCGATCATAGGTTTGCTGCGCATTCGCCAGCGTCGCCTTGTTCTGGTTGAGGTCGGCAAGCTGGAGATCGTCGTCGACGGAATAAAGGTGATCGCCGACCTTGACCTCGTCGCCCTCGCGGATGTTCAGCTTCGTCACGCGGCCGGCCTCGTCCGGGCTGACATAGATCATGTCGGCCTCGACCCAGCCCTGGAAGCCGGGATCGCGCTTCTCCTTGCAACCGGCAAGTCCGGTTGCGAGGGCTAGAATCGCGATCGAACAGAACCGCGCCGAAAACTGAATCGCGTTTGGCGGCAGCAACCGCTGTCGACCGCTCAACCTGAGGAGCCGCGAAGCGGCGTCTCGAACGGCGAAGGGCCACAGCCGGGCCTGCATCCTTCGAGACGCGCGTTCCGCGCTCCTCAGGATGAGGTGAGAGATGTTCTGCGACGACCTCATGTCGTCCTCCGTTCGCCAAAAATCAAATCGAGATGGACCCGCAGCATGTCCTGCGCATCAAGCGGCGCGTGCCGCGCAAACAGGCTCTGCCAGATCACCGCGATCATCGCCGGCGCGACCAGGATTTGCGGGTAGCGCGCGAGGTTCTTCTCGCGGATCTCGCCGCGGGCAATGCCGAGCTCGATCAGCGCGCGCATGCCGGCCATTCCGCGCGAGACGACCTCGCGGTAGTAGAAGTCGGCGACGGAAGGAAAGCGCGGCCCCTCCGCTACGATCAGCCGCACGAGATCGCCGCGCCTGGTGCCGATGACCTCCTTCAAAAAATTGCTGGCAAAAGCCTCGACGAGATCGCGCACCGAGCCTGTCGGCGGCGGCAACGCATTCAGCTTCGTCACGACGGGCACGATCACGGTGCGCACCAACTCCTCGAACATCGATTCCTTGTCCTTGAAGTGCAGATAGATCGTGCCCTTCGCCACGCCCGCGCGCTTCGCGATGTCGTCGAGCCGCGTCGCGGTAAAGCCGCGCACGATGAACTCCTCCATCGCCGCGTCCACGATCGCCGCGCGCCGTTCCGCGGCACGCGTGGCGCGGCTCGACGCGGGCGCCTCGTCGCTTCTGGCGACCACAGAGGCCTTCGCATTGGCTCGAGCTGCGGACGGGGTGGCGGTTTTGGTCGGCTTCCTTGTCATGCCAGATTTGTGACTGACTAGTCAGTCATTGTCAAGTCAGGGCCAGACGTAAACTGGCTAATGAATTAGTCTTGACTAATTCATTAGCCGATGCTAATTGAACTACTATGATTGAAACCGCCCGAAACCCAGTCACCAGCGTCATGCGCGCCCTCGCCGATCCAACCCGGCGCGCGGTGTTCGAGCGCGTGTTCGAGAGCAAGGAGATCAGCGTCGCCGAACTCACGCGCGGCAGCGGCGTGACCCAAGGCGCGATCTCGCAACATTTGAAGTCCCTCAAGCAGGCCGGCCTGGTCGCCGAGCGCGCCGAGGGCCGCAACGTCTATTACCGCGCCGCGCCGCAAGGACTCGAGCCGCTGGTCACCTGGATGGACCATTACGGCGTGTTCTGGCGCGAGCGTTTCCAGAACCTGCGTGACCTCTTGAAGGAGATCGATCCGTGAGTGCTGTTGAATTGAAAGCCGAGACAAAAGACATCGTCATCGACGAGGTGCTCCCTCACGCGCCGGAGACGATCTGGAAGGCGCTGACCAGCGCCCAGCTGATCGCGCGCTGGCTGATGCCGCCGACCGGTTTCGAGGCCGTCGAAGGCAACACTTTCACCTACCAGACCACGCCGGGCGGCGCCTGGGATGGCGTCATCCATTGCCGCATCCTGGAAGTCATGCCGAACCGGCGCCTCGTCTATGCCTGGAAGGGCGGGGATGAGCGCAACACCGGCTACGGCGCGCCGCTCGACACTGTCGTGACGTGGTCCCTCACCCCGGTCGAGGCCGGCACGCGGATCCGTCTGGTTCATGCGGGCTTCGTCATACCCAGGAACGAATCGGCCTACACGGGCATGAGCGGCGGCTGGAAGAAGGTCGTCCGCCAGCTCGACGAGATCAGCGGCGAAGACAGGTAAGAAGACAAGTAAGGAGTTATCGCAATGACCAAGCCCTTTACCGGCGGCTGCGCCTGCGGCTCGATCCGCTATTCGATTCTGGGCGAGCCCCTGTTCAGCAATCACTGCCAGTGCCGGGACTGCCAGCGGGAAAGCGGCAGCGGCCATGGCTCGTACATGACCTTCGCGCGCGCCGGTGTCACAGTGATGGGCGAGGCGAAGCACTGGGACATGGTCGGCGACAGTGGCAACGTGAAGACTCGCGGTTTCTGCTCCGTCTGCGGCTTGCCGGTCTACATGACCTTCGCGGCGATGCCTGACATCTTCACCATCCGCGCCGCAAGCCTCGACGAGCCCGCCCGCTACAAGCCGCAAGTGGTGACCTACGCCGCGCGCGGTCATGACTGGGATCGCCTCGACCCGGACCTGCCGAAGTTTGAGGGCATGCCGCCGGGGTGAGGCACTGGCCCCACGTGGGGGTGTGCTCCCTCTCCCGCTTGCGGGAGAGGGTTGGGGAGAGGGTGTCTCACCAACGGGACAATCCCCTAGTGGAGAGAACCCTCACCCGGCGCGTTGCGCCGACCTCTCCCGCAAGCGGGAGAGGTGAAACCAACCAGCACCTACGTCAGCTATGGAATTTCAAGCCATCGACGATCTTGTCGATCACCTTGCGCTCGGCGCGCATTGCGAGACCGACGAGATTGAGGTCAGTGCGCGCCACCGCCCTCACCGCCTCGCGATTGGCGGCATCGTGCGTGGTCCTGAACATGTCCTCGGTGTAGACCGCCGCCGCGACGTTGCGCGTCAGGGCCCGATCGAGCGCGCGCGCGAGCGCCTGACCGTCGGCGCCGTAGATCAGGATCGGCTGGCCGATCAGCGCGTGATATTTGGTGCCTGATGCATCTTCATAGGGTTCGCCGATGCATTCCGGAAAGGCCGCGGCGATGCCGCTTGTGAGGAAGGACGCGACGTTGAGCTTCTGCCAGGCCGCAAGATCGGCGCGGATCACGATGGCGACCTTGGTATCGAACTGCATGCATATCCCTAACTGTTATTCCGGATACGATGCTACGCATCGCCCCGGAATGACAGCAAGAGGAATTACCCCTTGACGTCGCAGGCCCAGGCGCGGATCACACATTCCTTGCCGCCGAACTTGTAGCATTCGCGCGTCGCGGCATTGAGCGAGGCCGAGATCTTCGGCTTGACGGCATAGCCATAGGCGCCGCAGGGATTGGAAAGGTCGACCGACATCGCCGCGCAAGCACGCTTCATCGTCACGGTCGTGCAATCGCCCTTGCATTGCTTCTGCGCCGCCGCACGCGCTTCGTGCTCGGCACCATAATCGAAGGCTTGGCCGTAGGCGCCGCACTTGCCGACTGCAAATGCGCCGGCGGCGTGCGCATCCGTGATGTGGCGCGCGCCGGCGACAAAAACCGACAGCGCAAAGAAAAACATCGCGCAACGGCGCGCGACGACGTTCGAAGGCATGGAAATCCCCTCCCCCCAAGGCAGGTGAAGGCGACTGTAAGCCGCGGTCGTTTCCAGATGGTGAACGGGGGGTTGAAAACAGCCGTGCAGGGCGGATTGGCCGAGCGCAATCCACCAAAGTACCTCACCGCGGAAGCAGAAGTGGTGGGTTACCCTAGCGGACTGCGCTAGCGCGCAGCCGCAAGGCTAACTATCCCCGTCTTGCCGCTTCCAGCGCCTGCGGCGTGTCGATATCGAGGAAGGCACTCTTGCCGTCGACCGGCACTTCGGCAACCGCTTCGGTATGCTTGACGATCAGGTGGCGCGCGCCGACATCGCCGTCGAGCGTCATCAACTCCTTGAAGAAGCGGCGCGACCACAGCACGGGGTTGCCGCGGCGGCCTTCGCTGACGGGCACGACGATGAGATTGCCGCGGTCCGGCGCAAAGCCGTCGATGAGGCGGTCGATCAGGCCGGCATCGATCAGCGGCATGTCGCCGAGGCAGACCACAGCACCGTCGGAAGCCTCGGGGACGGCCGCGATGCCTGCCTTGACCGAGCTTGCGATGCCGCCGGCAAAATCCGGGTTCTTGACGAACCGCACCTTCAGGCCTTGCAGTGCCTGCTCGACCAGCTCGGTCTGATGGCCGGTGACGACGATCACCTCGGATGCTTTCGACGCCAGTGCCTGTTCGGTCGCAATCCGCACCAGCTTCCTGCCGTCGAGCTCGGCGAGCAGCTTGTTCGGTCCGCCCATGCGGGTCGAGCGTCCCGCCGCGAGCACGATGGCCGCGATATTGCTGTTGCCTTCGATCTCCGGCTTGGCGCGCGGCTGCGGCCGCGTCACGATCTCCATCAGAAGGCCGCCGACGCCCATGCCCATCAGCTCGGAACGCGTCACCTTGATGCCGGCAAGGAGCCGCATCAGCACCCAATCAAAACCGTTCTCGACCGGCGAACGCGCGCAGCCGGGCGCCCCCAGCACCGGCACGCTGCCGGCACGGGCGATCAGCAGCAGGTTGCCGGGATCGACTGGCATGCCGAAATGCTCGATCTCGCCGCCGATCCCGGTGACGGCCGCCGGAATCACGTCGCGGCGGTCGGCGATCGCAGACGCGCCGAACACGATCACGAGTTCAGCGCCAAGAGCGAGCAATTCCTTGATCGCGGCTGACAGCGCCTGCTCCTCGTGCTGGACCCGCCGCTCCGCGATGATGCCGGCGCCGGCCGGCGCGAGCCGCTCGGCGGTGACGCGCAACGTCTTGTCGATCACCTTGGAGGACAGGCCTGGCAGCAGCGTCGAAACCACGCCAACGCGCTTGATCACGTACGGCGCGATCTTCAGCACGTCGCGGCCCGCAGCCTTCACCGCGGCATCGCGCAAGTTTCCTTCGACGCCGAACGGGATGATCTTGACGGTGCCGACCATCTCGCCCTCGACCACCGGCTTGAAGGCGGAGAGCGTCGCGAAGGTGATGGCCTCGTCGATATTGTTGATGCGGTCGACCGCGCCGCGGTCGATCACCAGCACGCCCGGGCGAGCCGCAAACAGATTGGCGCGGCCGGTGAAGGCGCGCTCGACATGAATGCCCTCGCCGCCGACGGCGAGCGCGATGCCGGCGGCGGCAATGTCCTCGGAGACATCGCCCTCTTCCATCCGCACCACCACGACGTCCTTGATGCCGGCCCGCTCCAGCGCCTCGATCTCGGCCGGGCCGATCGTCGTGCCTTTCTTCAGCACCAGCGGTCCCTGGCGAAGGGTGTGGACGGTCACCCCGCCGATCGCATCCTTGGGGCTCGCCGGGCCGAATTTCATGCCGCTTCTTCTTTTTCTTTGGGCGGCAGGCGGAGCACCGCCGTGATCTCGGCCATGATCGACACCGCAATCTCGGACGGCGAGACCGCGCCGATTGCAAGCCCGATCGGCGCGTGGATGCGCGCGATGTCGGAGTCATTGGCGCCTTGCGCCCGCAGCCGGTCGCCGCGCTTGGCATGCGTCTTCCGCGAGCCGAGCGCGCCGATATAGAAGCACTTGCGCTCGAAGGCGTGCAACAGCGCGGGGTCGTCGATCTTTGGATCGTGCGTCACCGCGACGAAAGCCGTGTAAGCATCGACGTTGAGCGGCGGCAGCGCCGTGTCAGGCCATTCCGCGACCAAGGGAACGTCGGGGAAGCGCTCGGGGCTTGCAAAGGCCGTGCGCGGATCGACCACCGTGACGTCGTAGCCGAGCGAGCGCGCCAGCGGCGCCAAGGCCTGGCTGATATGGACCGCGCCGACGATGACGAGCTTTGCAGTCGGCGCGTAGACGTTGAGGAAAATCTTCTTGCCGCCGGCTTCGACACTGGCGCTCTTGCCCATGCGCAGTTGTTTGTCGAGCTCAGCTCGCAAGGGATCCTTGGCAAAATCGTTGGCCTTCACCAGGCGCTGCTCGCCGCTCTCGGTGTCCGTCACCAGAATGACTGGCCGGCGCGCGGCGCGCTCGGCATTGAGTTCGTGCAAAATTGCGAGCTTCACGGCTAGCCGACCTTCTCGACGAAGACGCGAATGGTGCCGCCGCAGGACAGGCCGACATTCCAGGCAGTTTCGTCGGCCACGCCAAACTCCAGCATCCTGGGCTTGCCGCTCTGGATCACATCCATGGCCTCGGTCACCACTGCGCCCTCGACACAGCCGCCGGAGACCGAGCCCAGGAACGTGCCCTCATCGTTGATGACAAGGCTTGAGCCTGCCGGGCGCGGTGCCGAGCCCCAGGTCTCCACCACGGTTGCGAGCGCGACGCCACGGCCGGCCTTTTGCCAGTCTTCGGCGGCCTTCAGAATATCCTCGTCGCGATCGAGCATGGCTACCTCTCAAGCTGCGGAGCGGATCAGGCTGCGGTGATGCGGCGGCAGCGGCCGGGAGAGCGTGCTGATCAGCTCGTGGATCGAACTCAAATTATGCACGGGACGGAATTCGTCAACGTGCGGGAGCATCATTTTGATGCCCTGCGCCTTGGCCTCGAATCCGCCGAACCGCAGCAGCGGGTTGAGCCAGATCAGCCGCCTGCAGGAGCGGTGCAGCCGGTCCATCTCGAAGGCGAGCTTGGAATCGGCTTCCCGCTCCAGCCCGTCGGAGATCAGCAGCACGATGGCCCCCTGGCTCAGCACGCGCCGCGCCCACAATTTGTTGAAATTGTGCAGCGAGGCCGATATCCGCGTGCCGCCGGCCCAGTCCTCGACCGAGGCCGAGCAGCTCGCCAACGCCTCGTCAGGGTCGCGCTGGCGGAGCGCCCGGGTCACGTTGGTGAGCCGGGTGCCGAACAGGAACACCGAGACTCGCTTGCGGGCGTCGCCGACAGCATGGAGGAAATGCAGGAACAGGCGGGTGTACTCGCTCATCGAGCCCGAGATATCCAGCAGCGCCACGATCGGCGCCGGTTTCTCGATCCGCCCGAGGCGATTGATGTCGATGATCTCGCCGCTGGTGCGCAGGGACGCGCGCAGCGTGCGGCGCAAATCGATGCGCAGGCCGTGGGGATCGGGCCGGTGCCGGCGCGTGAGCAGTTCGGCCTGCGGCAGCCGCATCCGCTCGATGGCGCGCAACGCCTCGGTAATCTCCGCCGCGCTCATCTGCGCAAAGTCCTTCTTCTGGAGGATCTCCTTGTCCGAGACCGACAGGCGCAAATCCTGCTCCTGGTGCTGCGGTGTCTCCGTCATGCGCGGCTGCGACATCGCCTCCTGCACGCGGCGCGAGCCGGCTTGCGGCTTCTTCTTGGCCTGCTCCGGCAACGGCACCGAATCCAGCATGTGCTTCCACTCTTCCGACGCGCGGAAGAAAAGGTGGAAGGCCTGTTTGAAGATCAGCGCATGCTCGTGGCGCTTGACGAAGATCGCCTCCAACGTGGTGAAGACGTCGGCGCGGTTGCCGATGTCGATTACCTGGAGCGCGCTCATGGCATCGATGACGGCGCCCGGCCCAACCGGCATGCCCGCCGAACGCAATGCGCGGGCGAAGCCGACGATATTGTCGGCGAACTGCTCGGTTTGCTCAGGTGCCAAGTGATTGATGGCCATGGTTCAGTACTCTCACTCGTCATCCCGTCGCGGCGCGCCGAATGACGAGCTCAGTCGTGACGCGGAAGCGTCAATTCTCGCTCGTCGCTTCCTTCAGCACCTTCTGCAAGGTGTCGCCCTGCATCCGCGTGATGTCGTCCTGATACTTGAGCAGCGCACCCAGCGTGTCGCCGACCACTTGCGGGGTCAGCGAGCGGGCGTCGAGCTCGGACAAAGCGGTGGCCCAGTCGATGGTCTCGGCGACGCCGGGAGATTTGTAAAAATCCTGGTTACGCAGCGCCTGGACGAAGCGCACGACCTGCTGCGACAGTTTTGCGGAGATGCCGGGCACGCGCGACTTGACGATCGCGAGCTCGCGATCGGCGTCGGGATAATCGACCCAATGATAGAGACAGCGCCGCTTCAGCGCGTCGTGAATCTCACGGGTGCGGTTGGAGGTGATGATGACGATCGGCGGGTTCGGTGCCTTCACCGTGCCGAATTCGGGGATCGTCACCTGGAAGTCGCTGAGGATTTCGAGCAGATACGCTTCGAATGCCTCGTCGGCGCGGTCGAGCTCGTCGATCAGCAGCACCGGCGGCCCGGCGACGTCAGGCTCGAGCGCCTGAAGCAGCGGCCGCTTGATCATGTAGCGCTCGGCGAAGATGTCGGACGACAATTGATCGCGATCGGTGTCGCCGGCGGCTTCCGCCATCCGGATCGCGATCATCTGCGCGGCGCTGTTCCACTCGTAGACTGCCGAGGAGACGTCGAGGCCTTCGTAGCATTGCAGGCGGATCAGCTTCCGTCCCAACGCCGCCGACAGCACTTTTGCAATCTCGGTCTTGCCGACGCCGGCCTCCCCTTCCAGAAACAGCGGCCGGCCCATGCGCAGCGACAGATAGGTCACCGTGGCCAGCGATCGCTCGGAGAGATAGCCGCGCGACGTCAGGAGTTCGAGCATCGCATCGACCGATGCCGGCAAGGCACCGGACGTATTGGCCGTTGAAGTCATGAAAAAGCCAGTCTCGCTACGCCCTCACCGGGGACAAGTTTGGGCCGAGGCGTGAGGATCACTCACTCCTTGGCGTTGGCGGCGTCGAGGGCACGCCGCGTCAGCACTCCGATGAGGTGCGCGCGGTATTCGGCACTGCCATGGATGTCGCTGTTGAGGCCGTCCGCCGGCACCTCGATGCCATCAAGCGCCTTCGCGGCGAAGCGCTTCTTCAGAGCTTCCTCGAAGGCGGTGACACGGAACACGCCATCCGAACCGGCGCCTGTGACCGCGACCCGCACGTCGGAGGGACGCCGCGCCACGAACACGCCGACCAGCGCATAGCGCGAGGCCTGGTTGCGGAACTTGATATAGGCCGCCTTCTTCGGCAGCGGGAACATCACCTTGGTGATGATCTCGTCGGCTTCGAGCGCGGTCGTGAACAGGCCCTGGAAATACTCTTCCGCCTTGAGGCGGCGCTTGTTGGTGACGATGGTGGCGCCGAGCGCCAGCACCGCAGCCGGATAGTCCGCGGTCGGATCGTTATTGGCGAGCGAGCCGCCGAGCGTGCCCTTGTGGCGCACGGCCGGATCGCCGATCTGGCTTGCCAGATCGGCCAGCGCCGGGATGGCTTCACCGACGATCGCGGAGCTTGCGACCTCGGCATGCCTGGCGGTGGCGCCGATCACGAGCGCGCGGCCCTTCATCTCGATCGTGTTGAGCCCCTCGATGTGGGAGAGGTCGACCAGATGCGGCGGGCTGGCGAGGCGCTGCTTCATGACCGGAATCAGCGTGTGACCGCCGGCGATCACCTTGGCGTCCTCGTTCTTCACCAGGAGGTTGGCGGCCTGCCGCACGGTCCCGGGGCGATGGTATTTGAAATCGTACATCTGAATGTCCTGATCGCAGAGTGCGCGCGCGGTTACGCGAGGTCGGATTTCGCCATCGCCTTGGCGCCGGCGGAGATCGAGGTGACGATATTCTGGTAGCCGGTGCAGCGGCAGAGATTGCCTTCCAGCTCCTCGCGGATGGTGTGATCGTCGAGCTCGTTGCCCTTGCGATGGACGAGGTCGATCGCGGTCATGATCATGCCGGGCGTGCAGAAGCCACACTGCAGGCCATGGTGCTCGCGGAAGGCCTCCTGCATCGGATGCAGCGGCGCGCCGTCGGCGGCCAGCCCCTCGATCGTCTTGACCTCGTGGCCATCAGCCATCACGGCCAACGTGGTGCAGGACTTCACGGCCTTGCCGTCGAGATGGACGACGCAGGCGCCGCACTGCGAGGTGTCGCAGCCGACATGGGTACCAGTCAGGCGCAGATTTTCGCGCAGGAACTGCACCAGCAGGGTACGGGGATCGACATTGGCCGTTACAGGATTGCCGTTCACGATGAGGGAGATTTTTGCCATAAGCACTCTCTATCAGCGCCCCGACGAGTCCCGTCGAAGCGGTTCTTATAATTATTCCAACCCATCATATGGGCCATTATGCCCCGGGGCAACATCACAGGGAACGCAAGGCGCCATGCCGAAAGGCGCAATGCTTAAGGTATCGGCCTTCAGCCCTGTACCGCCTTGGCGAAGTTCGCGAAAAATTCGTCGCCCAGTTTCTTGGCGGCGCCGTTGATCAGGCGCTGGCCCAGCTGCGCCAACTTGCCGCCGATCTGCGCCTCGACCTCGTACGACAAAAGCGTGCCGCCGTCCTTCTCCGCAAGCTTGACCACGGCGCCGCCCTTGGCGAAGCCGGCCACCCCGCCCTCGCCTTCGCCGGAGATCTTGTAGCCGTTCGGCGGGTCGAGATCGCTCAGCGTGACCTTGCCTTTGAAGCGCGCCGACACCGGGCCGACCTTCATTTTCGCGGTCGCACGAAAGCCGCCGTCGTCGGTCTTCTCCAGCTCCTCGCAGCCGGGGATGCAGGTCTTCAGCACCTCGGGATTGTTGAGCTTCTCCCACACGGCCTCGCGCGGCGCCGCAAGCTGGACTTCGCCGTTCATCGTCATGGCCATGGGGTGCCTCCCGGGATGCGTCACTATGATGCTGCTCAAGTAACGCACGGAGGCCACAAAGGAAAGGGTGGCACCCGGTCACGTGCAATGCATATTCGCACCTGCAAAAAGCCTGCGCCCGATGGTTGGGGATTGGCAGAGCCGAGGCATGGTGATTAGGTCCCGCACGATATGAGCACATCCCTCTCCCCCCTGCTCGCGCCGATGCTGTCGAGCGCGGCCATGCGTGCAGTCTGCGACGACCGGACGACCCTTCAGAATATGCTCGATTTCGAGGCAGCCTTGGCCCGGGCCGAAGCGGCCACGGGTGTGATTCCCGCATCCGCGGTGGGCCCGATCGAAGCCGCATGCAAGGCTGATACCTTTGATATGGCTGCGCTGGCCGAGGCCGCGACGCGATCCGGCAATCTCGCGATCCCTCTGGTCAAGACGCTGACCTCCAACGTCGGCAAGGCCGACGCGGAGGCCGCGCGCTACGTGCATTGGGGCGCTACCAGCCAGGACGTCATCGACAGCGCGACCATGCTCACGCTGCGCGCCGGCATCGATGCGCTGGACGCCGACCTCAGCCGCGCCATCAAGGGCTTTGCCGCGCTGGCACGGAAGCACCGCAACACCGCGATGGTGGCGCGGACCTGGCTCCAGCACGCGCTGCCGATGCCGTTCGGGCTGAAGGCCGCCGAATACGCCGCAAGCCTTGCCCGCGCCCGCTGCCGCCTGCGGCGGCTCTCCCGCGAGGGCCTCGCGCTGCAATTCGGCGGAGCGGCCGGAACGCTCGCAGCACTCGGCGACAAAGGGCTCGTGGTGGCCGAACGGCTGGCGCAGGAGCTGAACCTGCCGCTACCGGAAGCGCCCTGGCACACCCATCGCGACCGGATCGCGGAGGCGGCATCGAGCTTTGCGATTCTCGCCGGCAGCTGCGGCAAGATCGCGCGCGATGTCTCGCTGCTGATGCAGACCGACGTTGCCGAAGCGTTCGAGCCCGCCGGGGAAGGCCGCGGCGGCTCCTCGACCATGCCGCACAAGCGCAACCCGGTCGCCGCCGCGAGCGCGCTGGGCTGCGCGACCATGGCGCCGCAGCTCGCCGCGACGATATTCGCTGCTCAAGTGCAGGACCACGAGCGGAGCGCCGGGCCCTGGCATGCGGAATGGCCGACGCTGCCGCAACTGATGCTGGTCACCTCGGGCGCGCTGGCCGCGATCGTCGACATCGCCGAAGGGCTTGATGTCGATGCGGCGCGCATGCGCAGCAATCTCGATGCCACCCACGGCCTGATCATGGCGGAAGCGGTCACCTTTGCGCTGGCCGAGACAATCGGCAAGAGCGATGCGCATCATCTCGTCGAAGCCGCGAGCAAGCGCGCGGTTGCCGAGAGGAAGCATCTGCGCGAGGTGCTGTCGGCCGATTCGCAGGTCACCGCGCATCTTTCGCCGGAAAAAATTGCGGCATTGTTCGAGCCGATGGCCTATCAAGGGGCTTCCCAAACCCTGATCGACCGCTTGCTCGACAGCCTCGAGCGCGAATAGAGCAGCCCTGAGCGGAAACAAGACGGAGACGCCCGCATGCCCATGATCGATGCCGACGGTTGCCTGATCAACGTCTCCGTCGAGGGCCGCGACGGCGGGCCGACCTTGATGCTCTCCAACTCGCTCGGCTGCACGCTGCAGATGTGGGAGCCGCAGATGAAGGTGCTGACGCAGATATTCCGCGTCATTCGCTACGACCGCCGCGGCCACGGCAAGTCCAACGTTCCGGCCGGCCCGTACACGATGGAGCGCTTCGGCCGCGACGTCCTGGCGATCCTCGACGACCTCAACATCGAGAAGGTGCATTGGTGCGGCCTCTCGATGGGCGGCATGGTCGGGCAATGGCTGGGCGCCAACGCGCCGGAGCGGTTCGGCAAGCTGATCCTCGCCAACACCTCCTGCTACTACGCCGAGCCGACCAAGTGGCTCGAGCGCATCGACGCCGTGAAGAAAGGCGGTATCGCGGCGGTCGCTGATGCCGTTATCGCCGGCTGGCTCACCCAGGATTTCCGCGAGCGCGCGCCTGACGTCTCCGCCAGGATGAAGTCGATGCTGCTCGCCACTCCGGTCGAAGGCTATCTCGCGTGCTGCGAGGCGCTGTCGACGCTCGACCAGCGCGCGCTGCTGCCGAAGATCAAAAGCCCGACTCTGGTGATCGCCGGCCGCCACGACATGGCGACGCCGATTTCGGCGGGTGAATTGATCCGCTCGAACATTCCCGGCGCGAGCATGACCATCATCGACGCCGCCCACATTTCCAATGTCGAGCAGCCCCACGCGTTCACTGACGCGGTGGTGGGCTTCTTGACGCAGCGATAGCCACAGCCGTCATTGCGAGCGCAGCGAAGCAATCCAGAAAATCCCTCCGCGGTGACAGACTGGATTGCTTCTTCGCTTCGCTCCTCGCAATGACGAAGGAGGAGAACAGCATGGACGACCAGAAACGCCGCGATGCCGGCACGAACGTGCGCCGAAAGGTGCTGGGCAATGCCTGGGTCGACAAGTCGATCGCAGGTCGTAATGCGTTCAACACCGACTTCCAGGACATGATCACCCGCTATGCCTGGGGCGAGATCTGGACGCGGCCGCATTTCGACGAGCGCACGCGGCGGGTGCTGGTGATCGGCACCATGGTCGCGCTCGGGCAATGGGACGAATTCCGCCTGCATGTGCGCGCGGCGCTCGCCGAGGGCGGCTTCACGCCCGACGACATCAAGGAAATCCTGCTGCAGCAGGCGATCTATTGCGGCGTGCCGGCGACGAACCACGCCGTCAAGGAAGCCTCAGCGATTGTGCAGGAGCTCGGCCTGTTCAAGACCTAGCGGCGGAGTAGCCTCGACGGTCTGCGGGACCGCTGCCGGCCGCTCGATCACAATCACGATGGCGGCACCGAGCAAGAGCAGGAGCTCGGTGGCGTGCAGCCGCAGCGCGGCCATCTCGCCGACCTTCGAAGCCATGATCATGCTGGCAAACGAGATCAGGCTGCCGATCGCAAGCGCAATGCCGAGCGCCTCGTCGCTGCCGCCGTTCTTGCGAATGCGGGGAACGCAGAGCAGCGCGAGGTAGATCGCAAAGAACGCCACCACGGTCGCTCGGCCCAGCGCCAGCAGCCAGGCGGCGCGCACGGTGTCCATTCCCGCCATTTGAAGATGGTCGCTGAGGAAAAGAGCCACTGCGACGCTCGGCCGCTCATAGAGGCCGTGCACCGGCGCCACCATGATGTTGAAGGCAACGAGGGTCCAGGCCGGGATGAAATAGGCCGCCAGAAGTACGCCGTTGACCGAACCGATCCGCCAATTTCCGAACATGCCGCTTCCCGTTTCGCTTGGCCCGCGCCTTCGAAGGCTTTGCCGAGAGCTAACTCGCATCAGACCGTGGCGGCAATTTAAACCCTTTGTTTACCTTAACTGCCCGGCCGGGCGACGCGGCCCACGGAAAAAGCCCCGCCTCCCGGCGGGGCCTTCTGCGATGGCCATTGTTCTTGGCTCTCAACTCTACTTGTTGTCCTGACCGTGCTGGCCGGACTTACCACCCTGTTGCTGGCCCGGCTTGTCACCCTGGCGCTGCGGACTCTGTTGCTGCTGGCCCGGTTTCTGGCCGCCGCCCTGCTGCTGACCGGGGTTCTGGCCCTGCTGGCCGGGATTCTGGTTCTGCTGGTTCGTCATATCGGGAAACTCCCTTGTCGGACGTCCGAGGTGAGATAACGGCCGGC
This sequence comes from Bradyrhizobium sp. 132, assembly GCF_023074185.1. Taxonomy (GTDB): domain Bacteria; phylum Pseudomonadota; class Alphaproteobacteria; order Rhizobiales; family Xanthobacteraceae; genus Bradyrhizobium. The sequence goes on from NZ_JADPKY010000012.1 coordinate 83,440, forward strand.
CCCGATTTTGGTTGCCCCGCGGAACCCGGTTCCTCGCGCGTGTCGGAACCGGATCATGACGTCCGTAACGAAATCAGTTCTGTACAAGCCTTTATGCCGAGGCGATGGCCAGTTGCAGCCGCCAGTTCCCTCCTGTTACAAAACCAGGAGAATGCTCAGGGGTTGCCGGGGCCCGAGAACTCTTCAAAGAGCTCCCTTTGAGCCCTCGTCAGGTTTGGTAACGGCAGCCCATGGATTATTTCGCCCAGCAGCTCATCAACGGCCTCGTGCTCGGCTCCATCTACGGCCTGATCGCGATAGGCTACACGATGGTCTACGGCATCGTCGGCATGATCAACTTCGCTCATGGCGACATCTTCATGATCGGCGGGTTCATCGCCCTCATCACCTTTCTGCTCCTGATCTCGACCGGCCTGACCGCGATCCCGGTGATCCTGCTGATCGTGCTTCTGGTCTCGATGGCGATCACGGCACTTTACGGCTGGACCATCGAGCGCATCGCCTACCGACCGCTGCGCCACTCCTTCCGCCTCGCTCCGATGCTGTCGGCGATCGGCATGTCCTTCGTGCTGACCAACTATTCGCAAGTGGCGCAAGGCGCCCGCGTCAAGCCGATCCCGCCGCTCATCACCGGCGGCTATACGCTGCATGAGAGCGCGGACGGCTTCGTGATCCAGCTCTCCAACATCCAGATCATGGTTGTCGTCACCACCATCGTGCTGCTGGCGATCTTCACCTGGCTGGTCTCGCGCACCCGGCTCGGGCGCGACATGCGCGCCTGCGAGCAGGACCAGACCATGGCGGCACTGCTCGGCGTCAACGTCGACCGCACCATCTCCATGACCTTCGTGATCGGTGCTGCGCTCGCCGCGGTGGCCGGCCTGATGTACCTGCTCTATTACGGGCTGGTCGATTTCTTCATGGGCTTCGTCGCCGGCATCAAGGCGTTCACCGCTGCCGTGCTCGGCGGCATCGGCTCGCTGCCGGGCGCGATGCTCGGGGGGCTCGCGATCGGGCTGATCGAGACGTTCTGGTCGGCCTATTTCTCGGTCGAGTACAAGGACGTCGCCGCCTTCTCGATCCTGATCGTCGTGCTGATCTTCATGCCGACCGGCCTGCTCGGCCGCCCCGAAGTCGAAAAAGTCTGACGGTCGCGCGCGTGAAAACTCCCTCGATCAATACGGCCAAAGCTCCATCGGGCATCCCCGCTCTCCTGAAGACCGCCTGCTTCAACGCGTTGATCGCGCTGGTGCTGTTCTCGCTGATGATCGGCATCCGCACCGAGGCGGGTTCCGACGGCCAGCTCACCTACTGGACGCGTTTCGGCGACCTCGCATCCATCGTCGCCGCCGTGTTCGGCGGCTCGATCGTGATCGAGCTGCTCAGGCAATGGATCGGCCCGACCGGCGCCGAGAAGCTGGTGCCGCCTGCGTTGCAAAGCGGCATGTCGTTCGTCGGCCGCTATCTCGCACCGGCGCTCCTGATCTTCACGCTGCTGGTGCCTGTGATCTTCTATGACCAGCGCTACATCCTCGACCTCGCAATCCTCGTGCTCACCTATGTGATGCTGGGCTGGGGACTGAACGTCGTGGTTGGCCTCGCCGGCCTGCTCGATCTCGGTTACGTCGCCTTCTATGCGGTGGGCGCCTATTCCTACGCGCTGCTCGCCACCAATTTCGGCTGGTCGTTCTGGGTCTGCCTGCCGCTTGCCGGCATCCTTGCCGCATTCTGGGGCGTGCTGCTCGGCTTCCCCGTGCTGCGCCTGCGCGGCGATTACCTCGCCATTGTGACGCTTGCCTTCGGCGAGATCATCCGCCTGGTCATCATCAACTGGCAGGACCTCACCGGGGGCCCCAACGGCGTCTCCAGCATTCCTCGCCCCTCCTTCTTCGGCATCCCGCTCGACAACAGCGACAACGGGCTCGCCGCCAAACTCGGCATCGAGTATTCGCCGACCCACCGTATCGTCTTCCTGTTCTATCTGATCCTGGCGCTTGCGCTCCTCACCAACTGGGTGACGATCCGGCTGCGCCGCCTGCCGATCGGCCGTGCCTGGGAGGCGCTTCGCGAGGACGAGGTCGCCTGCCGCGCGCTCGGCATCAACACCACGACCACCAAGCTCACGGCATTCGCGACCGGTGCGATGTTCGGCGGCTTTGCCGGCGCGTTCTTCGCAACCCGCCAGGGCTTCATCAGTCCGGAATCCTTCACTTTCCAGGAATCGGCGCTGGTCCTCGCCATCGTCGTGCTCGGCGGCATGGGCTCGCAGCTTGGCGTGGCACTCGCCGCGCTCGCCATGATCGGCGGCTTCGAACTGTTCCGCGGCCTCGAGAATTACCGCATGCTGGTGTTCGGCATGGCGATGGTGCTGATCATGATCTGGCGGCCGCGCGGCCTGATCGGCCATCGCGCACCGACCGTGTATCTGACCAAGGCGCAGGCGATCTCCTCCGACCTCGTCAAGGAAGGGCACGGATGAGCGCCGACGAGATTCTCAGCGTCGACCGGCTGACCATGCGCTTCGGCGGGATCGTCGCCGTGCAGGACCTGTCGTTTGCAGCCGAGCGGAAGAAGATCACCGCGCTGATCGGGCCGAACGGCGCCGGCAAGACCACAGTCTTCAATTGCATCACCGGCTTCTACAAGCCGAGCGGCGGCGCCATTCGCCTCACCCATGGCGACGGCAAGGTGATCGCGCTGGAGCGATTGAACGATTTCCGTATCGCCAAGCAGGCCAAGGTCGCCCGCACCTTCCAGAACATCCGCCTGTTTCCCGGCATGACGGCGCTGGAAAACCTGATGGTGGCGCAGCACAACGTACTGATGCGCGCCTCCGGCTTCACCTTCCTGGGCCTTGTCGGCGCCCCCGTCTATCGCGACGCCGAAAAGCAGGCGATCGATCTCGCCACCGACTGGCTCAAGCGCATCAATCTGCTCGATCGCGCCGACGACGCCGCTGGCAATCTCGCCTATGGCGACCAGCGCCGGCTGGAGATCGCGCGCGCGATGTGCACCGAGCCCGCGCTTCTGTGCCTCGACGAACCCGCCGCCGGCCTCAACGCGCGCGAGAGCGCGGCCCTGAGCGAGCTGTTGCTTTCGATCCGCAACGACCTCGGCACCTCGATCCTGCTGATCGAGCACGACATGTCGGTCGTGATGGAGATCTCCGACCATATCGTGGTGATGGACCATGGCGTGAGGATTGCGGAAGGCTCCCCGCGCGAGGTTCGCGACGATCCCAAGGTCATCGCCGCCTATCTCGGCACCGATGAGGAAGAGGCCGTGGCCGTGATGGAGAGCGGGTCGTGACGCCGGCCCCCGCTCCCCTGCTCGCGATCCGCAGCCTTCGCGCCGCCTACGGCAAGATCGAGGCGCTGAAAGGCGTCGACGTCGAGATCAACGCCGGCGAGATCGTGGCGCTGATCGGCGCCAACGGAGCCGGCAAGTCGACGCTGATGATGACGATCTTCGGCAAGCCGCGCGCCCGCGCCGGCCAAATCCTGTACGAAGGCCGCGACATCACCGGCGTTCCCACCCACGAGATCGCGCATTTGCGCATCGCGCAATCGCCGGAAGGCCGCCGCATCTTCCCGCGCATGAGCGTGGCGGAAAACCTCCAGATGGGGGCGGACGCGACCGAATGTACCGACGGCGAACGCGAGGCGACGCTCCAACGCGTGTTCGCGCTGTTTCCGCGGCTGAAGGAACGCTACGCCCAGCGCGGCGGAACCCTGTCCGGAGGCGAGCAACAGATGCTGGCGATCGGCCGCGCCTTGATGAGCCGTCCTCGCCTGCTCCTGCTCGACGAGCCTTCGCTTGGGCTGGCGCCGCTGATCGCGCGCCAGATTTTCGACGCGATCCGCACTCTGAACCGGCAGGACGGCTTGACCGTGCTGATCGTCGAGCAGAACGCCAACCATGCGCTCAAGCTCGCCCATCGCGGCTATGTCATGGTCAACGGCCTGATCACGCTGGCCGGGACCGGCGCCGAGTTGCTGCAGCGCCCCGAGATTCGCGCCGCCTACCTGGAAGGCGGGCGGCACGGCTGAGGCGCCCGAGAACGAACCCTCAAGAGCCAAGTCTGCGGACCCGCGTGCGGCTGAATGTGGCGAGATATCTGCGCCAATGCCCGTATTTTGCCGGTGACTTCTCCCAAGATTCATTCAAGAATGGCGCCGGTTTGAACCGGGCATGCCCGGCAACGTCCACAGGCGACCACCCTCGAGGTATCTCATGAAATCACTGAAGCTCATCGGTCTGGCATTCGGCGCTTCGATCGCGCTGTCGAGCGCGGCGTTCGCGCAGGATGTCAACATCGCAGTCGCAGGTCCGATGACCGGCGGCGAGTCCGCCTTCGGCCGCCAGATGAAGAACGGCGCCGAGATGGCCGTGGCTGATATCAACGCCGCCGGCGGCGTCAACGGCAAGAAGCTCGCGCTCTCTGTCGAGGACGATGCCTGCGATCCCAAGCAGGCGCGCTCGGTCGCCGAGAAGATCGCCAGTGCCAAGATGCCGTTCGTCGCCGGGCACTATTGCTCGTCGTCGTCGATCCCGGCTTCGGAGGCCTATGCCGACGGCAACGTGCTCCAGATCACCCCCGCCTCCACCAATCCGAAGTTCACCGATAGCGGACTGTGGAACGTGGCGCGCGTCTGCGGCCGCGACGACCAGCAGGGCCTGGTCGCCGCCCAGTACATCGCCAAGAACTACAAGGGCAAGAACATCGCCATCCTCAACGACAAGACCACCTACGGCAAGGGTCTTGCGGATGAAACCAAGAAGGCGCTGAACAAGGCCGGCGTTACCGAGAAGATGTACGAGTCCTACAACAAGGGCGACAAGGACTTCAACGCGATCGTCTCGCGGCTGAAGCGCGACAACATCGATCTCGTCTATGTCGGCGGCTACCACCAGGAGAGCGGCCTCATCCTTCGCCAGATGCGCGACCAGGGCCTCAAGACCGTGCTGATGGCCGGCGACGCGCTCGCCGACAAGGAATACGCCTCCATCACCGGCCCGGCCGGCGAAGGCACGCTGTTCACCTTCGGCCCCGATCCGCGCAACAAGCCGACCGCGAAGAAGATCGTCGACGCCTTCAAGGCCAAGAACATCGACCCCGAGGGCTACACGCTCTACACCTATGCGGCGATGCAAGTCTGGTCGCAGGCGGCCAAGAAGGCCGGCACCACCGACGCCAAGAAGGTCATGGCGGCCATCAAGGCCGGCAAGTGGGACACCGTGATCGGGCCGATCGAGTATGACGCCAAGGGCGACATCAAGCAGCTCGACTACGTCGTCTACAAATGGGACGCCAAGGGCGGCTACGCCGCGATCAGCGGCAACGGCACCTGAGCGCACTTGCCGGGCCCGAAGGCCTCCTCCAATCATCATCGCGCCCCGGGTTACCCCGGGGCGTTGCTTCCTGCGGCAAGGTCAGACGGCTGCGGGCAGTTCGCCGTCCGCCGCGGCCTGGGCCCTCCGCAGCGCTTGCAGAAGATCGTTCGGCCGAAATGGCTTTTGCAGGCAGACCACGTTGGCGAGGTGGGGCGATTGTTCCATGAAGTCCAGCGCGGTCATCCCCGACACGGCAATGACCGGGAGGCGCGGTGCAAGCTCGCGCAGAGTCGAGATGACCTCGACGCCGCTGGTGTCGCCGAGGAAAATGTCCACGATGGCCGCGTCGAAGGAGGCCGCGCTGAACGCTTTCACCCCTGCCGCGCCGCTGTCGGCCTCGACGACCTCGTAACGGTTGACGCGCAGCACGATCGCGACCATCGCACGGACGTCCTTCTGGTCGTCGATGATGAGAACGCGGGCCATAGGGAACAACTCCCGGATCCTGAAATCAAAATGCCTGATTCAAACCTGGAACCCATAGCAGTGGGAGGCATTATGGCACCGTCCAGTAAAGCGCATCTTACCCGATCCCTAGTGCGCGTTCCCAACAAGATTAAGTAAGCTGTAACCTTCGGTTGAGTCGCGGTGGGTTTTGTCATGATGCGTGCCCAGAACCAGCTACCATGGACGGAATTTCATTGGGCCAAATGAGACTGGCGAAGATGCTCAAGACCGATTCGCGAGAGCTGGACCTGTCCGCGACGACCGAGCGAAACACATTCCTGTCGACCTTGCCGGCCACCGCGTCGGACCGCACCGCAGCATTGGCGATCGTCGGCGTCGCCTCGATCCTGTTCGCACTGGCCGTACCGTTCGCAGGTATCCCGCTGCTGCCTGTGCCAGCCTTCGTCGCGAGCTATCAATCCGCCCTCGCCGCCGCGGACATCATCACCGCGCTCCTTCTGCTGTCGCAGTTTGCGGTGCTCCGGACCCGCGCACTACTCGTGCTAGCAACGGGCTATCTGTTCACTGCCGCGGCGGCCACATGCCATGCCCTCACCTTCCCGGGACTTTTCTCGCCGACGGGGTTGCTGCGTGCCGATCAGCAGACCGCGGTCTGGCTCTACATGATCTGGCACGGCGGCTTCCCGCTCTGCGTGCTGGCCTATGCCTGGCTGAAGGAGGCCGACGGCGGCACCAGGATCTCAGGCTCGGCAAGCAAGGCGATCTGCGCCAGCGCGCTCGGCGTCGTTGCGGTCACGATCGTCTTGACCTGGATCGTCACTGCCCAGCACGATCTGCTGCCGGTCCTGCTGCGCGATGGCCGTTATACGCAGCTCATGATCGGCGTGGTGTCCTTCGTTTGGTCCCTGAGCTTCGCTGCACTGGTCTCGCTGTGGTTCCGGCGTCCGCATTCGATCATCGACGTCTGGCTCATGGTCGTGATGTGCGCCTGGCTGTTCGACATCGCGCTGTCGGCGATCGTCAACGTCGCGCGCTTCGATCTCGGCTTCTACGCCGGCCGCTTCTACGGCCTCTGCGCAGCTACCTTCGTGCTTGCGGTGCTTCTGATCGAAAATGTCCGCCTCCAGGCCCACACGGTGGGCCTGGTCGGCAGGCTGCGCCAGCAGTCGGCATTGGATCGCGACTACTACGGCAAGCGCCTTGCCCTGTACGGCGCCGTCGTCGAATCCGCCAATGACGCCATCATCACGAAGACGCTCGACGGTGTCATCACCGGCTGGAACAAGGCCGCCGAACATCTGTTCGGCTATGCCGCCACGGAGGCCATCGGCAAGCCGATCGACATCATTGTGCCGGACGACCGCAAGGCCGAGGTCAGGGGTATCCTGAACCGGGTCGGCGGCAACGAAACGATCGCCCAGCACGAGACGGTCCGCATCCGAAAGGACGGCCGTCGGCTCGACGTCGTGCTCAATATTTTTCCGCTCAAAACAGCTGGCGGAGAGATCATTGGCGCCTCCAAGATCGCCCACGACATCACGGAGGAGAAGCAGTCACGGGAGAAACTGCGCCGCGAGATCGAGGAGCGGCAGCGCATCTTCGAGACCTCGCAGGATCTCATCCTGGTCACCGACGGTTTTGGCAATTTCGTCCAGGTCAGCCCCAGCGTGAAGGATATCCTCGGATTCGGTCCGGAGGACATGGTCGGACACAGCGCAACCGAGTTCATCCATCCCGACGATCTCGACAGGACACGAAGCGAGATGCGCGCGGCGCGGCGCGGCGCCGTCAAGCGCAGTTTCGAGGCGCGCTACTACCACTACGACGGTCACGAGGTCACGCTGAATTGGATGGGCACCTGGTCCGATCCGGTCAAGCGCCATTTCTTCATCGGCCGCGACCTCACCGAGAAGCAGGCGGCCGAGGCGCAGTTCAGGCACGTCCAGAAGATGGATTCCATCGGTCAATTGACCGGCGGTGTCGCGCACGACTTCAACAATGTGCTGACCGTCATCACCGGCACGATCGGCATTTTGGCGGATGCGGTCGCTGACCGTCCCGAACTCGCCGCCATCACCAAGTTGATCGACGATGCGGCCGAACGCGGCGCGCAACTGACCAAGCATCTGCTCGCCTTCGCCCGCAAGCAGCCGCTCCAGCCGCGCGAAATCGACGTCAACGCCCTGACGCTCGAGGCCGCAAAGCTCCTGCATCCCACCCTCGGCGAGCAGATCACCATCCTGCCGCAGCTCACCGAGGATGCATGGCCGGCACTGATCGACCCGGGTCAGCTTTCCACCGCGATCCTCAATCTCGCGCTGAACGCGCGCGATGCCATGCCCGACGGCGGCACGCTGGTGCTGGAGACCCGCAACATCTTCCTCGACGACGGTTATGCCAGCATGAATCCCGACGTGCTGGCCGGCAATTACGTGATGATCGCCGTCAGCGACACCGGCTCCGGAATCCCGCCGGAGTTGATCGACCGGGTGTTCGATCCCTTCTTCACCACCAAGGAGGTCGGCAAGGGCACCGGCCTCGGGCTCAGCATGGTGTTCGGCTTCGTCAAGCAGTCCGGCGGCCACGTCAAGATCTACAGCGAGGAAGGCCACGGCACGAGCGTGAAGATCTACCTGCCGCGCTCGAGCGGCGTGCAGGAGACCGAGTTCGAGGCGCTCCAGAACGCGCCCGTCACCGGTGGCGACGAGAAGATCTTGATCGTCGAGGACGACGCGCTGGTGCGGCAATATGTCGTGACCCAGATCAAGCGCCTCGGTTATGCCGCCCTCGAGGCCGGCAACGCGGCCGAGGCCCTCATCATCATCGACTCCGACAAGGACATCGACCTGCTGTTCACGGACGTCATCATGCCGGGCAACATGAACGGCCGCCAGCTCGCCGATGAGGCGGCGCGCCGGCGCCCCGACCTCAAGACGCTGTTCACTTCGGGCTACACCGAGAACGCCATCGTCCACCACGGCCGGCTCGATTCCGGCGTGCTGCTGCTGGCAAAGCCCTACCGCAAGTCCGAGCTCGCCAAGATGCTCAGGACCGCGCTCGCCGGTTGAGCCTGCGGCATCCCTGCGATATCGCTGAAGCGATCGCCTTTCAGCCTGCGGAGCCGTCTTGAAAAACCTTCTCACCGATATCGCCGGCGTCCGCGTCGGCCATGCCGAGGATGCGAAACTCGCCTCGGGCGCGACCGCGATCATCTTCGACCAACCGGCGGTCGCGGCGATCGACATCCGCGGCGGCGGACCGGGTACCCGCGAGGATGCCCTGCTCGATCTTGCCAGCACGCAAGAACGGGTCGATGCGATCGCGTTGTCCGGCGGCTCCGCCTTCGGGATCGAGACCGGCGGCGGCGTGCAGGCCTGGCTCGCCGAGCAGGGTCGCGGTCTTAATATCCGCGGCGCGGTGATCCCGCTCGTGCCGGGTGCGATCGTGTTCGACCTCCTCAATGGTGGCGACAAGGCCTGGGGGCGCTTCGCGCCCTATCGCGATCTCGGTTACGCCGCGGCCTTGGCCGCAAGCCACGATTTCGCGCTGGGCAGCGTCGGCGCCGGCCTGGGTGCCACCACCGCGACCTTCAAGGGCGGGCTGGGGTCAGCTTCCGCGGTCCTGGCCAACGGCATCAAGGTCGCCGCGATTATCGTCGTCAACGCGGTCGGCAGCGCCACCGTCGGCGACGGGCCGTGGTTCTGGGCAGCGCCATTCGAGGAGAACGGCGAGTTCGGCGGGCGCGGCCTGCCGTCCGCGTTCACACGGGACATGCTGGCGATGCGCATCAAGGGCGGGCTCGCCGCGACCGCGCGCGAAAACACCACGATCGGCCTCGTCGTCACCGACGCGACGCTGACCAAGGCACAGGCCAAGCGGCTTGCAATGATCGCGCATACCGGGTTTGCCCGCGCGATCTATCCGGTGCATGCCCCGACCGACGGCGACGTGCTGTTTGCCGCCGCGACTGGCGAGAAGCCGGTCGAGCCGTTGGTCGGCCTCACCGAACTCGGCACGGTCGCCGCCAACGTGGTCGCGCGCGCGATCGCACGTGGCATTTACAATGCGACAGCACTGCCGTTCGCAGGGGCACTACCGGCGTGGAAGGATCGCTTCGGCGCGTAAGTAGCACTCGCATCTCGCAACACGTCACACGTCATCGCCCGGCGAAGACCGGGCGATCCAGTATTCCAGAGACGATAAATGATTGAACCGAAAGGCCGCGGCGTACTGGATGCCCCGTCTCCGCGGGGCACGACGACGCAATTTGCGGAGGGAGAGCTTCTCGCTCACACGCTCATCGACATGGACGAGCCGGCAGCCGCTGAGGCGCCTTGCCCGTGCCCGCCTTGCCGCTGCATCAACTGCGCAAACAGATCATAAGCCGAATTACCGGAGGCGCTGGGGGCGCCCGGGACCGTTGTCGACATCTTGAAGCCGTCGGTATAGGTGACGGTGGTGGTGGACGAGCCGTCGGCGCCGGTTGTCGTGGTCGAGGTCGAACCGCCGCTCGACTGCGAGGAAGCATCCGAACCGGTGCCGGACGCATCGCCCGCACCTTGCGCGCGATGGTGGCCGTGATGGCCGCTCTTCAGCGCCTTCGACATCTCGTCGAGGCTGACGCTGCCGTCGGAATTCGAATCCAGCTTGGAGAACACGTCGTCGGCCTGCGCCGTGTTGGTGCCGCCGGCACCCAGCGCATTCTCGAATTCGGACTTGGTGATCTTGCCGTCGCCGTCTCCGTCGATCTGCGAAAAAAGGTCCTTCAGCGCGGCGTCACGGCTCGTCGAGGACGTCGACGTGGAGGACGTGGGGTTCGACGAGGTCGAGCTGGCTGTGCTGCTCGTACTGTCAGAGGACTGGCTCTGCGCGGCGAGCAACGCGTTCATCGTCTCCGGCGAGATCTTCGGATATTTGCCCGAATTGACCGAAGAGGTCGCGCCGCTGGTCGTGCTGTTGCTGCCGCTGTCGATCGCGAACGGATTGGTCGCGCCTTTCGAAGACCCCGTCTTCTGGGTCGACGAGGACGATTTCGAATTCGTCAGCGACTGGATCGCGTCGAGCGCACTCGATGCGGCACCAAGGGCAAACAACATCGCAAAAACTCCAACCGATGCGGCATGCCGCGGCCAATGTCCTGGAGGTGACGTCAGCAAGCGCCGTGCCAGCGAAAAAAGCTCAATGAAATCCGCCTTCGCCGCACTTTGCACGGCCCGGGAACACCGGCAATTCATGCCGATCGCGGCAGAAATTTCCGCCCACAGAAAGCTCGCCACCCCTGCATTGCCCGGCTGAGAGGCCCATGTTAGGCGAGTTCATCTTTCACGGCCGCCACGGGAAACCGCGCTATGACCCAAGCCTTCGCCCCCCGCCCCCTGGCAATCGCGCCCTCGATCTTGGCCTCGGATTTCTCCAAGCTTGGCGAGGATGTGCGCGCCGTGGACGCCGCCGGCGCCGACTGGATCCATCTCGACGTGATGGACGGGCACTTCGTTCCGAACATTTCCTATGGCCCCGACATCATCAAGGCGATGCGCCCGCATACGAAGAAAATCTTCGACGCCCATCTGATGATCTCACCGTGCGACCCCTTTCTCGAGGCCTTCGCGAAAGCCGGCTGCGACCACATCACCGTGCATGCGGAGGCAGGTCCGCATCTGCACCGCTCGCTCCAGGCGATCCGCGCGCTCGGCAAGAAGGCCGGCGTTTCGCTCAATCCAGGCACGCCGATCAGCGTGCTCGAATACGTCATCGACCTCGTCGACCTTGTGCTGGTGATGTCGGTCAATCCCGGCTTCGGCGGCCAAGCCTTCATCCCCTCCGCGATCGGCAAGATCCGCGATATCCGCGCGATGACGGCAGGCCGTCCGATCGACATCGAGGTCGATGGCGGCGTCGGTCCCGACGTCGCAGGTCTCCTGGCCGCGGCTGGCGCCAACGCCTTCGTCGCCGGCACGTCCGTGTTCAGGGGCGGCACGCAGGAAGCGTACAAGACCAACATTGCCGCGATCCGCAACGCGGCCGCAGGCGCACGCGGCGAAGCGATCTGAGGCGTCACGCGCTTTCCGCGAATGAGCGGCTTCTACGGATGCTGCGACGCGCAATGCCTAAAATTGCAATCTTGATCCGTACTCCTCCGGGCTTCCCTGATTCGCGCAAATCACCGCTAGTGATTCTTGCCTGTTTTCGCGGGAGCACATCATGACGACGACCCTGGTTTGGACTGGCGTGGCGTTGTGGCTTGGTTTCAGTGCGTTTGTTGTGTTTGGGCCGTCGGCCGGACCGGTGCAGGTCCCGGCATGTTCGTTGCGTACCACCCGTCGCCATTGGATCTGACGCAAGTGCAATTCGCGCTCGTGAAGCGTCAGCCGAAGCGCAGGCGCCGCATTCCGCGGCGCCCGCACCCGGACCTCGATTATTTCTTCGGCCGGCTCGAACGCTCCGAAGGCGAGATGCGCGACGACACCGGGCCCGAAGCGGCGGACCTGGATCACCCGCTCCGGTCGCCGCGCCGGCATTGAATTCTTTTCTGGACCAAGCACATGAAGCCGCACTGCCCGAACTGCCTGAAGGAAATGACCAAGGCATCCGCGTCGCGTAACCTCTTCAACTGCGAGCCCTGCCGCGAGCTCATCCAGTTCTTCGGCGGCAGCGCGGATCACGGCGAGCCCGGCCCCCAGTTCTCCTGGCCGATCCGCCGCAAGCGCTCCGCCCACGCGGCCTGAACCTTCCAGCATCCAGAGCACGGCCCTATCTGGCCTCCTCGCCCGCATCCGCAGCCAGCCGCGGCGGCCGCACCACGGTGACAGTGCAGGCCGCTTCCGAGGCCACCTTGGCCGAGACGCTGCCGAGCAGCGTGCGGCGGAACGAGCTCTGCCGCGCGCCGATGATGAGGTGGTCGACCTGGTTGACCTCGGCGAATTCCAGGAGCGCCGCAGCGGGATCGACCGCTTCCAGCACATGAACCGACAGCCGGCTCTCATCCAGCTTGAGCGGCGTCGCCCAATGCCTCAGCGCCACCAGGCGGTCAATATGCTTGTTGGAGCCCTGCTCGTCGAGCGTCCGATCGATCGCGATCCGGTTGAGCTTGAGCACGTTGACGCAAGCGAGCCGCGCCGACGGCAGCGTCGCGAGAATGCGCTCGGTGGTGACGCGCAGCGCCTCGTTCAGCTCCGGCGCGCCTTCCACCGTCTCGAGCGCAACCGCGAGGATCGGACTCGATGCGATTTGGGCTGCGACATCCGATTTCGCGTGGGGCGCCATGACACCCTGGTTGAACCGGCGGCGCCAGGCGACGCTGAGCGGATCGCGCTTCAGCCGCTCCGAACGCGCGGTGAGCTTGATCTGGTCGGGATGGGCGAGATCGAACGCGAGCTGTGACGCCGTCGGATAGCGCCACACCGGCTCGATCTCGAGGCACCTCAGCACGACCTCCTGGAGCCAGGGCGGATAGTCGGCGCGTAAGCCGCGCGGCGGGTACGGATCGCGCCACAGCCTCCTCCTCATCGCACGCAGCGTCTCGCCCTCGCCAAAGGGACGCTCGCCCGTCGTGAAGAAATAGAGCAGCACGCCGAGCGAAAACAGATCACTGCGCGGATCATCGCGCACGCCTGACAGCCGTTCCGGCGCCATATAGGGCGCAGTGCCGTAAGGCAGGCGGAATTCCTCCTGCAGCAGATCCGGCAGATGGTTGTGGTGCGACAGGCCATAGTCGATCAGCACGGCCTCGCCGCTCTCGCGGAACATGATGCTGCTCGGCTTGATGTCGTGGTGGATCACGTTCTGCCGGTGCAAATCGGCGAGCCCCGTCGCGATCCTGGCGACGAGCCGCCGCGCCTCGTCATACGGCAGCGGCAGGTCGGGCAATCGCTTGTAGAGCGTGGTCCCGGAGATGCGCTCGATCACGACATAAGCCTGGTGGGCGAAATCGCCGGTGCCGAAACATGAAGGTACATGCGGCCCGGCCAGCCGCGGCAGGATCATCATCTCCATCTCGAAGGAGACGATCGCCGCGGGGTCCTCGCCCTCCGACACCCGCGGTATCTTCATCAGCAGCGACACGTCGATGCCGGGATGGGTGACCGTCCACAGCGTCGCCATCCCGCCGGCATGGACGCATTCGCCGATAGTGTAGCCGTCGATCTCTGCGCCTGATTTGACCAGGGGTTTCGGCATCGCCTCTAGCGCCCCTGCGACAGCCGGTCGGCAAGCCAATGCGGCAGGCCGTTCTCGCGGATCCGGTTCGCGGCCGTCTCGACATCGTAGGGCGCGCGGCAATAGGTGATCTGGCAAGAGACCGTGTCGAACAGCACGAAAGCGGCGGATGGATCGCTATCGCGTGGCTGGCCGACCGAGCCGAGCACCGCAAGCCATTGCCGCCCGCGCAGCAGCGGTATGGAGACGTCGGTCTTGGGCACCAGGCCCGTCATCTTCGCCGTCACCGACATCGAATAGATCGCCGGACGGTGGATGTGGCCGCAGAACGTGACATGGGCCGGCGTCGCGATCAGGCTCTTGGCGGCGTCCGCCGTCGATCGGACATAGTGCCAGCTTCGGGGGCTGGAGGCTTCCGAATGCACGAACAGGCGATCGCCGTCCTGCACCAGCATCGGCAATTCCGCCAGGAACCGGCGCTGCGCGGTGTCGAGCCGGCCGCGGGTCCATTCGATCGCGATCTGCGCCTCGGCATTCATCGTCTCGGCCGAGGAATTGACCGCCTGGTCATGGTTACCGCGCACGGCGACGGCGCCTTGGGCAACCAGCTCCATCGCGGTATCCACCACCCATTCCGGATCGGCGCCATAGCCGACGAAGTCGCCGAGCAGGATGAAACGCTCGGCGCCACGCGCCCGCGCGACCTTCAGGCACGCCTCGAACGCCTGCCGGTTGCCATGGATATCCGAGAAGACAGCGAGAAGCACGCACCCTCCACCCCAAATGTCTTGTCGGAAGCCGATAAGGCCAAATTGAGGGACGTCAAGATGCCTCTGCGCGGTTCGGTTTTCCAGGGGGTCCCTGCGGCGAGGGTGAAGGGCCTATTGCTCGTCCTTGGGCGGCATCCGGGGTGGCGGCACAGGGGTGAAACCGGCGCCTTGCGCGCCGGCCTGCGGAGCGCTGAACTCGCCGGTCGAGGAATCGCCGCCGCTCGTCTCCATGATGGTCTTGGGCGTCACATATTCCCGGACCATGTCGATGAGGCTGCCGTCGCCGCCGCCGAAATCGGCGGCGCGGCCGCCTTGCGGATGTCCCAGCGCGATCTCGTTCTCCGCTGCATGGGTCTTGTCGGCCAGCCTGTCGTTGTAGGGGATGCGGAAGGCTCGGGGGATGCCGCTTGGGCGATTGTCCTCATCCAGTTGCTCGACCCACAGATAGATCGAGCCGGGATCGCCCTCCAACGAATGCGGCTCGACGATGCGGGACTTCAGCAGCTTGAAGTTCCCCGGCAGCCGATCGGCGCTGGCCCAGCCGAGCAGCCCGCGCATTTCCGTGAAGCTCACGACATAGAACGCACTGGTCACGACCACCGCGACTGCCTTGAACGACCAGTGCAGCCGCGCATAGACCAGCACGATCAGCAGCAGCGCGCCGATGACGGTGTAGGCTATCGATAGCGTGAGGATGATCGTTTGCAGGCTAGTCACGGCGCACCCTCGCAGCGTTCTTGCTCACACCGGTGCTCGGGTCGAGATCGGCGCCGTTGCGCCAGCCGCTGCGAAAGGTCTCGAGCAGCGATTTCGGCCGCTGGTCCACATTGACCACCTTGCCTTCGGCATCGAGCCGGAACCGCACCGCGGTCTTCTCGTCGCCGGTGTGATCGAGCATGAACTTGTTGTCGAAGACCACCTGCGCCGTCGGATTGAGCTTCTGCACCTTCACATTGGCCTCGACCGGGACGCCGGTCGTCGCCACGAAATGCGATACGTTGACGGTGTATTCGCCGGGAACGATGCCGCGCACCGTGACGATCTCCTCGCGGATCGGCGAGGCGATCTTCTTGCCGTTGACCATGATGAAGTCGTTGGCCCCGCCGCGGTCATCGCGGTCGAGCGTCAGGAAGCCGGCCTCGCGGTGGCGATACCAGGCGATGTTGCCGGCGGGATCCTGCACGAACAGGTCGAGATCGTCGGGATGGCTGTCCGGCCAGTCCAGCGTGATCATGAACTCGGCCTTGGAGTCGATCTTGCCGTCCTTGGCATCCGGCGAGACCGCGAGCAGTGCGAGGAAGAACAGGAACGCGATCACCTGGAGCGCCTTGAACAGCATCACGCCCAGGGGATCGAACGGCTCCTCGCGCGGATAGAGACCAAAGTCATCCATCATGACGGCGTTCCAGCGCCCTTGCGCTCCAGTACCGGCGTCACATAGGTCTCGGTCAGCACCACCGCGTCCGAGAACACCTTCTGGGTCGCGGCGTCCAGCATGTAATATTGGATGCGGACCAGGATCGAGCCGACGAGGCCCGCCAGCGTCGTGTACATCGCGACCGCCATGCCATCGCTCATCAGCCCCATCGAGGATCGCATTGCGACCTTGTCGGCGGCGTCGAGCCCCGCGATCGGCGCCAGCATGATGATGAAGCCGACGATGGTGCCGAGCAGGCCGAGCTTCATCAGCGTATCCGAGACGAAGGCCCCGAAGCCGTTTGACCCGCGCAGGCGATCGGCGAGCGTCCGCAATAACAGCGTCTGGTCGACCGGACGGTAGTCCTGCGCCGTGGCCTTGGTCACGAGACTCTCGATGTGGTCCCGCACCAGCCCGCGCGGCAGCGCGGTCGCGCCGGCGTCCAGCGCCTTGCCGCCCTCGGGCGCCGCGAGCACCGCGCGGCAGCGCCGGGCCGCCGCGCCCTCACGGGCAATTGCCCGCGTGCGCAGGAAGCAGTGACCGCAGGTGAGGACATAGAGCAGCGCGATCACGCTGGAAATGTAGGTGCGGTCCGACGACAACATCAGACGGATCAGGCCGAAGCGCCACAGCAGCACGACGGCGAAGACCGAAAGCCCGGTGAAGATCATCCAGAACAGGAGCGCGCTGCGCTCGGATGGGTCGGTCGCGGTCCTCGCGATCGGTCCAATCGTCATCGAACTCATGCTGCACTGCTCCTGGCCTGCAAAGATTGGCCTACCGCGATTTCCCGCCCATTAGATCAAAGCCGCCGCGCCCGGTCCAAAGAGCCATGCCCAATCCGGCTTGGGAAATTTGCCCGAGCTGCCATCTTGCCGATCCCCGCAATTGGCAAGGCGCGGCGGCGTTGTTAGGCTGACCTTACCAAAGGTTGAGGGTCATCGCATGCGCCTCGTGCTTGAGCTTGTCGCCCGTCTGCTTCTTATCGTCGCGCTCTGCCTTGGAGCGGCGACCGTCTGGGCGACGTTCGACGCCTATCGCAGCGTCGACCGGGCGACTGCGGCCTCGGCGCAGCGGGTCGCGCAGGCGCTTCAGGCGCTGTACTGGCACGAATTCTTGTTGCGTAGCAGCAGAACACGCGAGCAGCTTCTGCCGGTTCCGGAGTGGCGCACGCTGGAGACGATGAAGCTGATCTCGCCCGGCGTCTGCGTCGAGTTCCAGCCGGTCATCGCGTTCGAAAAGCCGCTCTGCGGCCAGAGCGAGGGGCTAGGCAAGACGCCGCCGCGCTGGTTCGCATCGATCGTGCCGACCTTCCTCGGCAGCCACGCCGAAGTGATACGGCCCGTCAGTCCTCGCGCGGCGACCGCCGGAACGGTGGTCGCGACGCCGGATGCCGCGGCCGCCATCTCGCTCGCCTGGGAGTACATCCTCAACGTGATCGACGTCGCGCTTTTGATGGCGGCGGCGATCGCGCTCCTGGCTTCGCTCGCGATCGCGCATGCGCTGGCGCCGGCGCGCACGATCGTGACCGCCTTGCAGCGCATGGCGCGCGGTCAGTATCGCACGAAACTGCCGCGCTTCCGCTCGATGGAGTTGGCGATGATCGGCAACGCCGTCGGCGAGCTCGGCGGCCGGCTGGAGGAAGCGACCGAACAGCGCGCAGCGCTGACGCGGCGCCTGATCGAGATCCGTGACGACGAACGCCGCGCGCTCGCTCGCGAACTGCACGACGAGTTCGGGCAAAATCTCTCGGCCATCCTCGCCTTCGCCAACACCATCGAGACGGCGGGCACGAAGGAAGACAAGGACAACGGCATCGCGCAGGACGCGCGGATGATCTCGCAGGCCACGCATCATCTGATGGCCTCGCTGCGCGACGCGCTGAAGCGCCTGCGCAATCCCCTTCCCGCAGAGCTTGGACTGGAGGCGAGCCTGGTGAATTTGGTGGATAGCTGGCGTTCGCAGAGCGCGGCGCGGCCGACGATCCAGCTCGATCTCAAGGGCGACCTCACCGACATCAGCGGCCCGGCCGCCACCACCGCCTATCGCGTCGCGCAGGAGTGCCTGACCAACGCATTGCGCCACGGCGCGGCACGCGAGATTTCCCTGCGCGTCGAGCGGCGCACGGGCGATGACGATGCATTGCTGATCAGTGTCGAGGACGACGGCGGCGGCGATGCGGTACGCGTGGCGCAGTCGGCCGGCTTCGGCCTCACCGGCATCCGCGAGCGCCTCGCTGCGGCCGGCGGATCATTGTCGATCCTGCCCGCCCATCGCGGCCTCAGCGTCGCTGCCACCATTCCGCTCGCCGCATGAGGCCGGCATGAACGAGATTGCGGCAACAGGAATCTCCGTGCTGCTGGTCGACGACCATCCGATCGTGCGGCAAGGCTATCGGCGCGTGCTGGAAAGCCAGGGCGATCTGCATGTCGTGGCGGAAGCCGATAACGCCGCGGATGCCTACAGCGCCTTCAAGGCGCGCGATCCTGACGTCGTCGTGCTCGATATCTCGATGCCCGGCGCGAGCGGGCTGGAGGCGATCCGCAACATCCGCGCGCGCAGCCCGCGGGCGCGCATCCTCGTTTTCACCATGCACAACGAGGCCGTGCTGGTGAAAGCCGCCTTCAGTGCCGGCGCCAGCGGCTTCGTCACCAAGAGCAGCGAGCCGTCCGCGGTCGTGTCCGCGATCCGCAGCGTTGCCCGCGGCGAACGCGCCATGAGCGACGACATCGCGCATATTTTGGCCGAGGACAGCCTCTCGGCGGGCTCGGCGCTGGATCAACTGGGAGAACGCGAGATCGAGATCCTGCGCCAGTTCGCCGGCGGCGCCACCACCGAGCAGATCGCGACGCATCTCAATCTCAGCGTCAAGACGGTGCAGAACTATCACTATCTGATCAAGACCAAGACCGGCGCGCGCACGGATGCGCAACTGGTGCGGCTGGCGGCGAGTTGTGGGCTGACGAAGATTTAAGTGTTCGCCCGTCCCTGGAGACAGGGCGCGCAGAGCCCTCCTCCGCACGCGGGGCCTCCAAGAATATTTCGATCGCCTTAGCGATGCGGATTGGAACGGAGGCGGTCGAACTCTGGTTAGTACCGGAGCGAAGGAGTTCCGCCATGAGTAAGGCTATCCGCGAAGCCACCTATCCCGCGATCATCACTGTCGGCGAGCTCATCGATGAACTCTGCCGCCTGCCAGACACAGCAACGATTCGATTCCACTGCCCCCTGCTCGGACAAGAGCTTGCATTCTACCGGCTTCGAAAGCGGGCGAAGGACCTTGTCGAAATTGAAGTCAATGCGTATCCGGAAAGCCCGCCGGTCGTGCCATTGGCCGGTGCCGCGCTTGGTGGGCGGAAAAAATCTCACCATCCGCGTTCGCTCCGCGATGGTGCCCTTGCCCATAAGGTGGGGGGATAACAAACGCCGGCCATGTCGGCTACCGCTGGCGTTGGAGCGGGTGGGTTGTTCGGCCTACGCCTTCAATCCGCGCAGCAGCAGCGCCAGCGTCGCATCGACGCGCGCCGGCAGATCGGCGTCCTTCCACTCGTCGGCGTGGGCCGGATGGTGGAAGCGGACGGTGGCATCGAACATGGCGCGCGCGGTTGCCTTGACGTCGCCAACCTCGAACACGCCCTGCTTCACGCCGTCGGTCAGGATCGCCCCGATCTGGTCGATCATGGTGTCCTTGTGACACCTGACGGCTGCGCAGGCCTCGCGCGCCAGGGTCAGATAGGTGTCGAACATCTCGGGGTCGTCGAGCACGCGCGAACGCTTGGCGTCGAACAGCGTGCGCAGCCAGCGGTCGAGCCTGACTGGCGCCGGACCCTGCTCCTCGGCGATCGCCAGCAACGGCGCGTCGATACGGTCCAGCCAACGTTTGGCAACGGCCTCGCGCAGCGAGGCCTTGCTCGGGAAATGGCGGTAGACGCTGCCGTGGCTCACATCGAGCGCACGGGCAACGTCGACCACGGTGGCCTTGGCAAGTCCGTAGCGCCGCAACACGTCCTCGGTGACTTCGAGGATCCGCTCCGGCGTCAAGATAACGGCTTCATTCATGCCAGCACCATGGTCCCGTTGAGGGCTCAGTTACCCGGCGATGGAGCTGCTTCCGAAGCGCCCGTGCCGGTCGTTTCGGAAAGCTCTCGCCTTAATGAGGCAGTTTTGCAGCCTGCGCCGCGATCTGGCGCGCCACCAGTAAATTGAGCCAATGCCCAATCGTCCCGGTCAGATTGATGATTTCGGTCGTCATTGTCTTAAGTCTCCAATCGTCCGCGGTTTCTCTTCGGGGAGAACCACGAGACGCCCAATCGGAGCGTCCAAGAACGGATATACACGTCTCGCTGACAGATTTCAATATCTGTCAGTCAATGATCCGTGATTGACAGCCGATTTTTGCGGGCCTCCTCTCCGGCCGCCCTTGGGCCGGCTGGTCCGGTGGATAGTTCGGCGATCTCCCTCTTCCCGGGCTCGGATCGTTTGTTTCGCCCTCTCCGCTCTGCTAAATCACGGCGTAAAAAGCATTTTGGCAGGTAGCGCTCTCTTGGGTCGCCCGCCCACCTTCCTGGAGCAGTCCAATGATCCCCCGCTATACCCGCCCGGAAATGGCCTCGATCTGGGAACCGCAGACCCGGTTCAAGATCTGGTTCGAGATCGAGGCGCACGCGGCTGACGCCCTCGCCGAGCTCGGGACGATCCCCAAGGAAGCCGCCAAAACGGTCTGGGCCAAGGCCAAGGACGTCACCTTCGACGTCGCCCGCATCGACGCGATCGAGCGCGAGACCAAGCACGACGTCATCGCCTTCCTCACCCACCTTGCCGAGATCGTCGGCCCTGAGGCGCGCTTCGTGCATCAGGGCATGACCTCCTCCGACGTGCTCGACACTTGCCTCAACGTCCAGCTCACCCGCGCAGCCGACCTGCTGCTCGCCGACCTCGACAAGGTGCTGGCGGCGCTGAAGAAGCGCGCCTTCGAGCACAAGATGACGCCCACCATCGGCCGCAGCCACGGCATCCATGCCGAGCCCGTGACCTTCGGTCTCAAGCTCGCTTATGCCTATGCCGAATTCACGCGCGCCAAGGAGCGCCTGATCGCGGCGAGGAAAGAGGTCGCGACCTGCGCCATCTCCGGCGCCGTCGGCACCTTCGCGCAGATCGATCCGCGCGTGGAAGAACACGTCGCCAAGGCCATGGGCCTTGTCCCCGAGCCGATCTCGACGCAGGTGATCCCGCGCGATCGCCACGCGATGTACTTCTCGGTCCTCGGTGTGATCGCCTCCTCGGTCGAGCGCTTCGCGGTGGAGATCCGCCACATGCAGCGCACCGAGGTGCTGGAGGCCGAAGAGTTCTTCTCCGAAGGGCAGAAGGGTTCGTCCGCGATGCCGCACAAGCGCAATCCGGTGCTCTCGGAAAACCTCACGGGTCTCTCACGCATGGTCCGCGCCTATGTGACACCGGCGCTGGAGAACGTCGTGCTCTGGCACGAGCGCGACATCTCGCACTCCTCCGCCGAGCGCATGATGGCCCCCGACGCGACCGTGACGCTCGACTTCGCGCTGGTGCGCCTCGCCGGCCTGATCGACAAGCTGCTGGTGTATCCCGCCAACATGCAGAAGAACCTCGACCGCCTCGGCGGCCTCGTGCACTCCCAGCGCGTGCTGCTGGCGCTGACGCAGAAGGGCGCCAGCCGCGAGGACGCCTACAAGCTCGTGCAGCGCAACGCCATGCCGGTCTGGCGCGGCGAAGGCGACTTCCTGCAACTGCTGAAGGGCGACGCCGAGGTGGAGAAATATCTCAGCGACGCCGAGATCGAGGAGCAGTTCGATCTCGGCTATCACCTCAAGCACGTCGACACGATCTTCAAGCGCGTGTTCGGGGAAAGCTGAGTGTCGCGTCCGTAGTGCGTAGCCTGGGTGAGCGCAGCGATAACCCGGGGAGCCACCAACAAAGATCCCGGATGTCGCTTCGCTCATCCGGCTACAACAATAACAACAACAGAGACGGAGCCCCCATGCCGATCGTCAACCGCGTTGCCGCCCTGTCCGACGAAATGGCCGCCTGGCGCCATGACTTCCATGAGAACCCGGAACTGCAATACGACGTCCATCGCACCGCCGGCATCGTCGCCGATCGTTTGCGCGAGTTCGGCTGCGACGAGGTGGTGACTGGCATCGGCCGCACCGGCGTCGTTGGTGTGATCAGCGGCCGCAAGTCGGCCTCCGGCAAGACCATTGGCCTGCGCGCCGACATGGACGCGCTGCCGATCATGGAGACGTCAGGCGTCGCCTACGCCTCCAAGGTACCCGGCAAGATGCACGCCTGCGGCCATGACGGCCACACCGCCATGCTGCTCGGCGCCGCCAAATATCTCGCCGAAACGCGCAACTTCGACGGCACCGCGGTTGTGATCTTCCAGCCCGCCGAGGAAGGTGGCGGCGGCGGCAAGGCGATGGTCGAGGACGGGCTGATGACGCGCTGGAACATCCAGGAGGTCTACGGCATGCACAATATGCCGGGCCTGCCCGAGGGTCATTTCGCGACTACGCCGGGTGCGATGCTCGCCTCCTCCGACAACATCCAGATCACGGTCCACGGCAAGGGCGGCCACGCCGGCGCGGGTCCGCACAAATCGATCGACAGCGTGCTGATCGGCTCGCAGATCGTCAACGCGCTGCAATCGATCGTCGCGCGCAACGTCGATCCGCTGAAGTCAGCCGTCATCTCGATCACGCAATTTCATTCCGGTACGGCCTTCAACATCATTCCGGAGATCGCCGAGCTCGGCGGCACCGTCCGCACGCTCGATCCTGAGGTGCGCGATCTGGTCGAACGCCGCATCGGCGAGGTCGCCGACAGCGTCGCCCGTGCCTATGGCGGCTCGGCGGAGACGAAATACACGCGCATGTATCCGGTGACGATGAACCATGCGCGCGAGGCCGGCCTTGCCGCCGACGTCGCCCGCGACATCGTCGGCGCCGACCGCGTCAACGACAAGTTCATTCCCATGATGGGCGCCGAAGACTTCTCGTTCATGCTGGAAGCGCGCCCCGGCGCGATGATCTTGGTCGGCATGGGCGACGGCAACGAGTGCCACCACCCGGCCTATGTCTTCAACGACAACATCCTCGGCCACGGCGCATCATATTGGGCACGCCTGGTGGAGACGCGGATGCCGGCGGGGTAACTCGGCGAAGAGTATCCCCCTATCGAAGCCCGTGGCGTCTGCATCAAACCACAATAGATAATCCTGCCGGTTTGGGGCGGCCTTGCCAGCCATGCCACCGCGAGGCTACCGCTTCAGATCAGTTGCAAACCTCTCTCTGCTGCCCAATACCGCCGCTCCCCTGCGATTGCCCCGTACCAATTACTTGCCGAGCTTGGGCGCGCTCTTGTAGGCGGAATTGCCGATCACGAGCGCGAAACGGCTCTCGGCCTGCGCGGCGGTACAGCCGAGCCAGTTTGCAAGAACAAGAGAAGCAAGAGCTCAGAGCCCGATGGCGGAAGTCCGGCAATTGTGCTTCGTCATCAATTGCATATTTCGGCGGGTAGCTTGACCGTAGGAGTGGCTGGATGATTGGCCGTCCCGAGCCGGCATCCCTTGGCGATCGGCCTGCATCCGGCGTTGTTGCAGATCATTTGCCCGGAGGCCTGCGGCGTCGACGGCGCAGCCTCCGTTTGCTTCCGGTCCGTATCCCGCCTCCTCGAATCCTCGCGCGTTGCGACCGGCTTCTTCTCCTGAATCTTCTCGCACTCGTTGTCGTCACCGACGTGGTAGCCGGCCCGGCAGGCGATCTTCGCGCATTGATCGCCGTCGGCCTTGAAGCCGAAATTGCATACGAGCGGACAGACGCGTCCCGGCTTCGCCTTCAGCGCATCGAGCGCGTCGACACTGGCAAGCTTTGCGTCAAACTGGGTGCCGGCATATTTGTTGAACAGTGTCAGCGAGCGCTGTGCGGCCGAATTCCATTCACCATCCGCAGCCGAGGCAAGACAACCGACGCGGCGCAATTCGCTCTGCACGGATTTCGCCAGATCAGCTGCCGACAAATTGGATGTCGGCGCCGGCGCGAGGGCTGCCACTTTCTGGCTCCCGGCCTCCGGTATCTGGCGATCGGCTGTCTGCTTGGCTGAAGCCTTCTCCGCCGCTTGTCTGGCGGCGAGTTCGGCTTTGGCCTTCTCCGCCGCCTGCTTCTCGGCCTGCGCTTTCGCGGCGGCGGCCTCGGCCACTTTGCGCTGCTGCTCGGCCGCCTCCGTCCTCGCCTGCTCGATCTGCTTCTGCTTCTCGGCCGCGATCCGCGCCTCTTCGGCGGCCTTCGCGGCCGCGGTCGCTTTGTCCTGCTCGACTTTCTGGGCGCGTTCGGCAACGAGCCTTGTCTTCTCCTGCTCGGCCGCCCTGGACTTTTGCTCAGCCGACGCGCGCGTCTCCTCGGCACCGATCTTGTTCAACTGGCCCTTGGCAAGATTCGCATAGAACCCCTCAGGATATTGCGCCAGAAACGCTTCCCAGCCGTCCCGCGTGCCGAGCTGGAGCGCGAGTTCATAGTCTCGCCTGAGCTCCGACTGGGGATTTGCCTGCGGACCGGTTGCAGCCGGCTTGGCAGGAACCAGCGGCACGTCATCACCGCCCAGCGAGCCATACACGAAGGGTTCCTGCTTGTTCGCGGTGCTCCTCAGCACATCATCGCGCACGAAGCCGAACGCCTTGCGCAGGTCCAGCCCGGGCTTTGGGAGGTGCTCGACAAGCGCCGTGGCGAACGGGCTGTTTCTGGTATCTCCGTCCGACGCCGTCGATCCCGCTTTTGCCGCGAAGGCGATCATGGTGTTGGGGCTGGTCGGCTCGACCTTGGCGAGCCCTCGGCCGATCGCGCGCGAGGCCACCGTGCGCTTCATCGTCTTGGAAAAGGGATTATCACGGCAGGCATCGAGAATGACCAGCCGAAGCTGTTTGGCCGACTCGATGCTCACCAGCACGCGGTCGATCGGCAGCGCCTCGTCGTAGACGTCGGTGTCGGTCTCGAGCGCAGCATCGATCGGAATCAGGTAGTTGGTGCCGTCCACCTCGAGACCGTGGCCCGCGTAATAGACGATCGCGACATCTGCGTCTCGCGTCCGCGCGCCGAACTCGCGCAGGGCCTTGCGCATTTCGGGCGCGTTCAAGTCCTGCCTGACGTCAACCGTGTCGAATCCCGCCTTCTTCAACATGCCGCCGATCAAGGCCGCATCGCCCACCGGATTGGCAAGTTTCGGCGCGCTCTTATAGGCGGAATTGCCGATGACGAGCGCAACGCGCTTGTCGGCCTGCGCCGGCGCGCAGGTGACGAGAAATACAAAAATCAAAGCACAGGAAAATCGAACGATATTCACACAGATCACCCGGGAGTCTTTGATGCACTGCATAGAACTGATCGGTTACGCAACACTAGTTGCACACCTCGACTTGTGACATGCCGGCGCTACCCGGCCTTGAATCTCGCTCAATGCGACACCCCTTGGCAACCGGCCTGCATCCGCCGCCGTTACAGATCATCTGTCCGGAGGCCTGCGACTTCGGCGCCGTGGACTCCGCACCCTTACGGTCCTGGTCGCGCTTCCTGGAGTCTTCGCGCGTTGCGACCGGCTTCTTCTCTTGAATTTTCTCGCATTCGTTATCGTCACCGACGCGGTAGCCGGCCCGGCAGGCGATCTTCGCGCATTGATCGCCGTCGGCTTTGAAGCCGAAATTGCATACGAGCGGACAGACGCGTCCCGGCTTCGCCTTCAGCGCATCGAGCGCGTCGACGCTTGCAAGCTTTGCGTCAAATTGGGTGCCTGCGTATTTGTTGAATAGTGTCAGCGAGCGCTGTGCGGCCGAATTCCATTCACCATCCGCAGCCGAGGCAAGACAACCGACGCGGCGCAATTCGCTCTGCACGGATTTCGTGATGTCGCCGGGCGGCGGATCACTTGGCGGCGGCGACAGCGCGGCGATTTTCCTACCCTCGGCATCGGCCGCCTTCTTGTCCGCGGCCTGCTTCGCTGCCGCCTCGGTCGCCGCCTTCTCGATCGCCCGCTTCTCCGCGAGCGACTTGGCCGCGGCAGCTTCCGCCGCCTTGCGATCTCGTTCGGCTGCCTCTGCCTTGGCCTGCTCGATCTGCTTGGCCTTCTCGGCAGCAATCCTCGCCTCTTCCGCGGCTTTCGCAGCGGCGGCCGCTTTCTCCAGTTCGGCCTTCTGGGCTCGCTCTGTCGCGAGCCTCGCCTTCTCCTGTTCGGCCAGTCGCGCCTTCTCGGTCGCTGCCGTGCGATCCTCCTCGGCGGCAATCTTCTTCAACTGCACGCGGGCGAGGTTGGCGTAAAAGCCCTCCGAATAGGTCTGGAGGAATGCTTCCCAGGCTTCACGCAGGCCGGCCTGAAGGGCAAGCTCGTAGTCTTTGCGCACACTGTCCTGTGGATTTGCCTGCGGACCGGCTGCGGCGGCCGGCCTTGCCGGCACCAGCGGCACATCGCTGCCGCCCAGGGAGCCATAGACATACGGCTCCTGCTTGTTGCCGGTCTTTTTCAAGACGTCGTCACGGACAAACCCGAACGCCTTGCGCAAGTCGAGCCCGGGCTTTGGCAGATGATCGGTCAGCGCCACCGCGAACGGGCTGTTCCGGGAGTCGCCATCGGACGCCGTCGACCCCGCCTTGGCCGCAAACGCGATCATCGTGTTCGGACTGGTCGGCTCGACCTTGGCAAGCCCGCCACCAATCGCGCGCGAGGCCAGGGTGCGCTTCATCGTCTTGGCGAAAGGGTTGTCGCGACAGGCGTCGAGGATGACGAGACGGAGTTGTTTGGCCGGTTCGACCGCATACAGCGCGCGGTCGAGTGCGATCGTCTCGTCGAGGACATCGCCATCGGTTTCCAGCATGGCATCGGTCGGAACGAGATAGTTGCTGCCGTCCAGCTCGATGCCATGGCCCGCATAGTAGATCACCGCCATGTCGGCATCGCGCGTCCTGGCCGCGAACTCGCGTAGCGATCGCCGCATTTCGCTGGCATTGAGGTCCAGCTTGATCTCGACCGTATCGAAACCCGCATTCCTGAACATGCCGCCGACCAGTCCGGCGTCGTTCACCGGGTTCGCGAGCCGCGGCGCGTTCTTGTAGGCGGAATTGCCAATCACGAGCGCGACGCGCTTGTCGGCAAGCGCAGATCCGCAAGCCAGCCAGACGGCGAAGGCCGATATCAAAAGAACTCGAAAGACGTTCATACAATCGCCCAGTCATCGCGTTTCGTCTCGACGCTAGTTGCAAACCTCATAGTTCCCGCCCGTCGCACCATTCGGGCTGGCCCTTCCGGGAATCGCCCCACTCACAAGCCGACATCCTTTTTGAACTGGCCGGCAACCCACAGAGCTGCAATAGATTTGGCCGCTTGCCTCCGGCTTCGATGGCGCAGCCTCGGTTTGCTTCCGCTCCGTATCCCGCCTCCTCGAATCCTCGCGAGTCGCGACCGGCTTCTTCTCGGGCACCTTCTCGCACTCGTTGTCGTCACCGACGCGATAGCCGGCGCGGCAGGTGATCTTCACGCATTGATCGCCGTCGGCCTTGGAGCCGAAATTGCAAATGAGCGGGCAGACTCGTCCGGGTTTTGCTTTCAGCGCTTCGAGCGCGTCGATGCTTGCAAGCTTCGCGTCGAGCTGGGTGCCGGCATATTTGTTGAAGAGCGTGAGCGAGCGCTGTGATGCGGCGCTCCAGTCGCCGTCCGCAGTCGTGGACAGGCAGCCCACACGGCGCAATTCGCTCTGTAGGGATTTTGTCAGATCAGCCGCCGACAATGCCGATGCCGACGTCGGCGAAAGGGCTGCAACTTTTTGCTCGACCTCAGGCATCTGCCGATCGGCCGTCGGCTTTGCCACCTGCTCCGCCTTCTCGGCTGCCTGCTTGGCGGCAAGCTCGGCCTTGGCCTTCTCCGCCGCCTGCTTCTCGGCCTGTGCTTTCGCCGCAGCAGCCTCAGCCAGCTTGCGCTGGTGCTCCGCCGCCTCGGTCCTCGCCTGCTCGATCTGCTTCTGCTTCTCCGCCGCGATCCGGGCCTCTTCGGCAGCTTTGGCCGCCGCGGCCGCCTTGTCCTGCTCGGTCTTCTGGGCGCGTTCGGCAATAAGCCTTGCCTTCTGCTGCTCGGCCGCATTCGCCTTTTGCTCGGCCGACGCCCGCGTCTCTTCAGCGGCGATCTTGTTCATCTGGCCCTTGGCCAGATTGGCATAAAAACCTTCGGGATATTGCGCCAGGAAGGCTTCCCAACCGTCGCGCGTGGCAAGCTGCAGCGCCAGCTCGTAATCCCTGCGAATAGAATCCTGCGGGTTGGCCTGCGCCCCAGACGCGGCCGGTTTGACCGCAACCAATGGCACGTCGTCGCCACCGAGCGAGCCGTACACATACGGCTCCTGCTTGTAGCCCGTGCTCTTGAGCACGTCGTCGCGCACGAAGCCGAAAGCCTTGCGCAGGTCGAGGCCCGGCTTCGGCAGGTGCTCGACCAAGGCGACGGCGAACGGGCTGTTCTTGGAGTCGCCGTCAGACGCGGTCGATCCCGCTTTCGCGGCGAAGGCGATCATGGTGTTGGGGCTGGTCGGCTCGACCTTGGCGAGCCCGCGTCCGATCGCGCGGGAGGCCAGCGTCCGCTTCATGGTCTTGGAAAACGGATTGTCGCGGCACGCGTCCAGGATGATCAGGCGCAGCTGCTTGGCCGGCTCGACCGCGAACAGCGCGCGCTCGACCGGGATGGTCTCGTCGAGCACGTCGCCATCCGTCTCCAGCGTCGCATCGGTCGGAATGAGATAGTTGGTGCCTTCCAGCTCGATGCCGTGGCCGGCGTAATAGATCACCGCCACATCCGCATCGCGGGTCCTGCCGGCGAACTCACGCAACATGCGCCGCATCTCGCTCGCACTGAGATCCAGCCTGACGTCGACGGAATCAAAGCCCGCCTTCTTGAACATGCCGCCGACCAGAGTGGCATCGTTCACGGGATTGCCGAGCTTGGGCGCGCTCTTGTAAGCGGAATTGCCGATCACGAGCGCAACCCGCCGGTCGGCTTGGGCCGGTCCGCAGGCAAGGCCGATGGCCAAAATCAACAAAGCAAATATCCGAAACGGAATCACTTGCGTCCCCCAGGATGCAATTCCGCGAGAATATCCGGGAGCGTGGCCGATTGCCAATTCTTCCTATGTGACAATTGTCACACAAGACCCTCTATCGGGGTATGAATAATGCGGCGAAGCGTCGCTCTGCTTTCGCAGCTGACGCCAAAGCCGGCTGTTGGGTCCGTTACATCTGCACCACCTCGTGGCGCATCACGAACGGTGCAAGCAGTGCGTGCACCTCGCTCGCAACCGCCTCGCGCTGATCAGCTGGCAGGCCCGCCAGCGTAACCGTGGCGATCGAGCCATGACTGCCGTGAGCGCCGACCCTGACCTTGCAGTCGATGCCGCGCTCGGCGAGCGGTGTCAGCACCTTCGTGAACACGCGCTGGGCTGCGTCCCAGCGCAGCTGCGGCTTGAATACCTTGCCGACGCCGGTGACAGGCATCGGGTCGATCGGAATGACCTGCACCGGAACGGCGGCGCGCTCCGGCGTGCGCTCGCGCACCCATGTCTCCAACTCGCCCGATTCGACAGTCGCACCCGGCTTCAGCTGCACGTAACCCACCGGCAATTCGCCGGCATAGGCGTCCGGCTGACCGACCACCGCGGCAAAGCCGACGGCGGGATGCCGGAACATGATCTCCTCGATCGGCGCCGGATCGATGTTGTGGCCGCCGCGGATCACGAGATCCTTGGCGCGGCCGGTGATCCAGAGATAGCCGTCGGCATCGAGCCGGCCGAGATCGCCGGAATTGACCCAGACCTCGTCGACGAAGGCGCCCTTGTTGTGCTCGTCGTTGAGATAGCCGCCGAACACGCCGGGCCCGGCCATGATGACGACACCGATCTCGTCCGGCGCGCAGTCGCGGATCAGCCGGCCGTCGGCATCGAGTTGCACGATGCGGACCCGCGCGTAAGGCATGGGCAGGCCGACCGAGCCGAGCCGGATCGGCCGCGACGGATAGGCCAGCGTGTGCACGCTCGAGGTCTCGGTCATGCCGTAGACCTCGACGACCGGCAGCTTGAGCTTGTCCTGGATCGCAGACCCCACCGCGACCGGGATCGCCGAGCCGCCGCCGGCTGCATATTTCAGGCTGGAGATGTCGGCATTACCGGGCGGCACCCCGAGCGTCGCGGCGAGCACCGTCGGCACGCTCGACAGCGCCTCCGGCTTGAAGCGCTCGACCAGTTGCCAGATATTCTTCACCGCATTCGGATTGCGCCATCCGCTCGGCGACAGCACGACCAGCGAACCGCCGGCGGACAGCGTCAGCAGCACCTGCGTCAGCGAACCCCCGACATGAAACAGCGGCATGCCGAACAGCATGTTGGCGCCCGGCTTGGACTTCAGCAGCAGATTGAGCGCCCAGGCCTGATAGACCTGGTTGGCATGGGTGTGCCGCACCAGCTTTGGCGTTCCAGTGGTGCCTCCGGTGTGGAAATAGGCCGCGATGTCGCTGCCGAGAATCTTGCGCCCGCTGATAAGCCGGTCCGACGGCTGCTGCGCGATCAGATCGCTGAAGGCAAAGGTTCCCTTCGCCGGATCGCCGCCGCCGAACACCTGCACGACCGCCTTGAGATGTTTGAGTCGTGGGCGGATCTGTTCGACCTTCTGCCAGATGTCAGTGCCGGGCATCGGCCCCAGCGCCACCAGAATTTTCGTGTTCGCTGCCTCCAGGATCTCCGCGATCTGGTGCGGCTCCAAGAGCGGATTGACGGGGTTGGCGATGCCTGCGGCCTCCGCGCCGAACAGTGTCACGAAGGCGTCAGGTACCAGCGGCAGCATGAAGCTGATGACGTCGCCTTTCTCGACGCCAAGCGCGTGAAACATGTTGGCGGCCTGCGTGACGCGCGTGATGAAATCGCGGTATGTCACAACGAGAGGCGTGTCGGCGGGATCGGCATTTTGCAGGAACTGGATCGCCGGCCCGTCGGGGTTGCCCGCCGCACCCAGCCTGATCGCGTCGTAGGTGCTCTCGGCCGCGACGCGATCGGCGTAAGGGACCTGCTCGAAGGCTCGAACCTCGGCGTCCGTTGCCAGGTCCGGATAGTCGCTGCCGATGAGCCGATCGAGCGCGTGGATGCCCGCCATGGAATTCCGTCCTCCCTCAGATGCATTCCCCGCGCCCTGTCTTTTGACTTTTTGGGTCGAGGAGGCCTCGACCGATGACCGGTCGAGCACGGACAGAATGATGGATGATTTGGCGTTCGTCCATGACCTAACGTCGCCTACGATCGGGCTCAGACCTTTGAACCTGCGGGCCAGATCCGGGGACCAAGAATTGGCATCAGACCATCATGCCAGCGCCCTGCCGCAAGACTTGAGGTGATCATGACTACGCCCCTGCGGGATTGCGCCACTCGGCCCTTCATCGCGCTCGCCATGACACTTGCGATCATGGCATCGGCGATCGCCCTGCCCCGCGCGGCACTCGCCGAGGACGGCCAGTTCGACAAGATGCGCGCCAAGATCGCGGCCTTCGTCGCCGACAAGATGGAGAAGCTCGGCGGGTCGCGCATCATCTACAAGGTGGACACCGATGGCCTGCGCGAGAGCGTCGTCACGGATTTGCGCGACGACGTCTACAAGAACTTGCGCGAGGGCCGGATCGCCTTCTCCGGTCTTGCGATCCGCGACGGCGGCGTCGAGTTGAAGATCGCCGACGCCAAGGGCCGCGAGCAGCTCGCGCGCAAGCTCGCGTCAGCCGCAGAGGGATTGCCGTCGTATGCACTCGCCGTGACCGACGGCGGCGACGGAATGGTCAGGCTCGCGCCGACCGATGCCGCGTCCTCCGCGCGGCTGCACGAGTTCGTCAAAGATGCCATCGCCATGATCGAGCAGCGTCTGAAGGAAGCCGGCGTCCAGCTCGCCAGCGTCCAGCCCGACGGGACCGATCGCATCCGCATCTTTCTGCCCGGTGTGATGGAGCCCGAGCGCGTCACCGTGATCTTCGCCCGAAGGGTCAAGGTCGGATTCCGGCTGATCGACCTCTCGATGCCGCCGGAGCAGGCGCAATCCGGGGCGCCGCCGGCAGGCACGGAAGTCCTGCCCGGCTTCAAGGACAAGAGCCTTTATCTGGTCGCCAAGGACAGCGTGCTCGACGGCGACGACATCAGCTATGCAGGCCCGGGTTTTGCAAGCGGCACGAAGGACCCGATCGCCTCGTTCCGCTTTAACGGCCGCGGCACGCGGCGTTTTGCCCACGTCACCGAAGAGAACATCGGAAAGCCCTTCGCCATCGTGCTCGACGGCAAGGTGATCTCCGCCCCCGCGATCCGCGAGCCCATCACCGGCGGCTCGGGCCAGATCTCCGGCAATTTCACCCTGGAGGAAGCGAACAGCGTCGCCATGATGCTGCGCGCCGGTTCGCTGCCGGGGCACCTGGGCCTGGTCGAGCAGCAGGTCGTGCAGCCCGCCGCCAAGCCCTAGGGCTGGGATCGCCCCACGCCCCCGCCCCGTCGGGCGCCGAGGTCCACCACGCCGAGGCTCGTACCCCGTGGGCCCGAATCACGGGGGCGCCACGGCCAAACAGGCAATTGCCGAAACCACCGATCCCGCTAAAATTTGCCTCTTGCGGCATGACGGCCGGAGGCTTCATTCAAGTGGTCGTCATTCGATTTCGGCTATACGGGTCGAGAATACCGACCAGGACTGAAGGCCTTACGCGGGGATAGTACCATGCCGTCCGGCAGCGCAGACATTTCGTCGATCCTCGACCGCATTCTCGATGCGGCGACGGATAACCTCAAGATCGCGAAGATCCTGGTCCAGATGGGCCTCGATCCGAACAACGTCACCTACGACGCGATTTTCAATCGGATGCTGGAGATCTTCGTCCACAACATCACGCTGGCCAATATGTTCGCCGCGGTCGGCGCAGGCTTCTTCGTCGCCACCCTCCTGATGCGGACGATGGTGCCGCTGCGCGTCGCCAACATGGTCGGTTGCGCGTTCTTCGCCGTTTTCGGCGCGCTCTCAGCCAACGTCTCCACGTTCCTGCTCTATCTGCTGCTGCTTCCGATCAACGCCGTGCGGCTGCGGCAGATGCTCAAGCTCGTCAAGAAGGCGCGCCATGCGGCCGAAGGCGACATGTCGATCGAATGGCTCAAGCCGTTCATGACCGAACGCAAATACCGCCGTGGCGACACGCTCTTCAAGCTAGGCGATCCAGCCAAGGACATGCTCCTGACCGTCACCGGCAAGTTCCTGGTCAAGGAGATCAATATCGAGATCATGCCGGGCGCGCTGATGGGAGAGCTCGGCTTCCTGACGCCGGGCAACCGGCGCACCGGAACGATCGAATGCATCGAAGACGGGCAGGTGCTGACGATTACCTACGACCGATTGCTCGAGATCTACTTCCAGGATCCGCAGTTCGGCTACTACTTCCTGGTGCTGACCAGCCAGCGCCTGCTGCAAAACATCGATCGGTTGCAGAAGCAGCTGGCCACGGAGCGGGCCGCCACCACGAACAGGATCGCGTGATCGATTGCGCGTCGCCGTTCAGTTCAAGAGCAACGCCATGCCCGGATCGCCCTTCTCCATCGCACGCCGATAGCCCGCCCGCGCGCTGATGCGGCCGAGATATTTGACCACGTTCGGACAGCGCGACAGGTCATAGGGCTGGAAGTAGCGCATCGTGGTGAGCGAGAAAGCTGTCATGATATCGGCGGTCGTGAAAGCGCTGCCCGCAAGGTATTCGGCCTCGCGAAGCCTTGCATCGAGAAGATCGTAGGCTCGATCGAGACGCCCCTTCATCGCGAGCAGGGTCGGATTGTCCTTGGCGAGATCGAGCCGGCTCAGGATCATCATCCGCCCCATGCCGGGTTGCAGGGTGCCATTGGCGAAATGAAGCCAATACAGAAACTGAGCGAAGGCGGGATCAGTGGGACCGAGCACGAGTCGGCCGTTGCCATATTTTGCAACGATGTAGTCGACGACCGCGCCGGATTCCGCGAGCACCAGCTCGCCGTCGGTGATGACCGGCGCCGTGCCAGCCGGATGCAGCGCCTTGTACTCGGCAGGAGCCAGCATGGTGACGGGATCGCGCGTATAGCGCTTCAGCTCGTAGGGAATCCCCAGCTCCTCGCACAGCCAGACGATACGCTCGGACTGCGATTTGCCGAGATGATGGACGGTGAGCATGGGGCCTCCTGAAGAGATGAAGCAGAACGTGGGATGTGCCACGAACGCACAGGCGTGGTTGCGATTACGCCTCGTCCGTTACCATCCGCGCCACGACGCGGTCGCGGCGGATGAAGTGGTGCCAGAGGGCCGCGATCATGTGAACCGCGATCAAGGCGAGCAGCACATAGGCGAAAAGGATGTGGCGGTCCTCATAGACGCCCGCCGCCGCGCGGTCGGGCGTGGTGAATTGCGGCACGTGAAACAGGCCGAAGAAGTCCGAATAGTCAGGCGCGTGCGCACCGGAATGGGCCCAGCCGAGCATGGTGACGACGACAACGGCGAGGTAGAGCGCGCCGTGGCTGACATGGGCCGCGATCTTCTGCCAGCGTGAGGTCTCGGCCGGCAGTGCCGGCGTCGGGTTGACGAGGCGCCACACCAGGCGCAGCACGGTGAGCAGCAGGATCACATAACCGATATCGGCGTGGATCGAGCGGTAGAAGAAGCGGTCGGGACGCGCCGGGATGTGGTTCATCCACCAGCCGAAGCCGATCATGCCGATAATGCTCAGCGCCAAAATCCAGTGCAGCCACCGGGAAACGCTGCCCCAGCCGTGACTGGTGTTTCTGATCATGTCGGCTCTCCGGAGTTTTGCGGGCCTGCCCCTGTCGGCACCGCAGTACGGCAGCTGATAGCGGGAACACGCGGCAATCGCGAAATTGAATCGTTCCAAATTGGTCCCAAACGCCCCTGCCGCAAAACCGCCCCAAAAACCGAATGGTAACCATGGCGGGCTAAGGTAACGACGTGATCAATTCTCCGACGATCCTGGTGTTCGATTCCGGCCTTGGTGGGCTCACGGTGCTGCGTGAGGTCGTGGCCGCATGCCCGGACGCGCATTACGTCTATGTCGCCGACGACGCCTTCTTCCCCTACGGCCACCACAGCGAGGACCAGATCATCGCCCGCGTGGTGCCGCTGATGGGGGAATTGATCGGCACGCACGATCCTGACCTCGTCGTCATCGCCTGCAACACGGCGTCCACCCTGGTCCTATCTCACTTGCGCGCCGCTTATTCCCTGCCCTTCGTCGGCACCGTGCCGGCGATCAAGCCGGCCTGCGCCCAGTCGAAGACCCGGCGCGTCTCCGTGCTCGGTACCAAGGGCACGGTGAAGCGCGAATACACCAAGGCGCTGATCCGCGATTTCGCGCTGGGTTGCGAGGTGACGCTGGTCGGCTCACCCGAACTGGCCTCGCTGGCTGAAGCTGAACTCAGCGGCACCCCGATCAGTGACGGCGACATCCTCGCCGAGCTTACCCCCTGCTTCGTCGGCGATGCCGCGGATGCGGGCGCGCGCACCGACATAGTCGTGCTCGCCTGCACGCATTATCCGCTGCTGCTCGACCGGATGAAAAAGCTCGCGCCCTGGCCGGTCGACTGGATCGATCCGGCACCCGCGATCGCCCGCCGCGTCTCGGATCTACTCGGCCCGCCGATCGGCGGCATCGCGCAATCCGGTGCCGAGATGATCTTCACCTCGAATCGCGTACATGGCCTCAGCGCCACGCTGACGCCATTCTTCGGCGGCCGCGCATTGGCCTGACTTTCCGCGGACACGGCACGCTGCTAGGCTTCGCCGTCGTCATCTCTCCGCAGGTCATCTCATGTCGATCCCCGCAATGCCGCTCAATCGCCTCCGCCAATTGTGGCGCGAGGGTCGTCCCGCGTTCGGGGCGATCGCGACGATCCCGAGCGTGCAGACTGTGCAGATCATGGCCCGCTCGCTCGACTGGATCATCGTCGATCTCGAGCATGGTCCGATTGGACTGACCGAGGCGCATGCGATGATCACGGCAACGACCGGCACGCCGTGCACACCATTGGTGCGGATCGCGGCCAACGAGCCGTGGCTGGCGAAAGCACCGATGGACATCGGCGCCTTCGGCATCAATTTCCCGATGATCACCAATCGCGCCGATGCCGAGAAAGCGGTGCGCAGCGTGCGCTATCCGCCGCGCGGCGATCGTCTCTGGGGTCCGTTCCACGCACCGTTCCGCTGGGGCCAGTCGATGCCGGACTACATGGCATCAGCCGATGACGAGATGATCTGCATGATCACCATCGAGCATGTCGACGCCGTCAACCGCATCGACGACATCATGGCGACGCCAGGCATCGATGTTGCGGTGATCGGCCCCGGCGATCTCGCGACGTCCATCAACAAGCGCGGGCAGATGGACGATCCCGAGCTGCTGGAGTTGGTCGCCCGCGCGGAAGCCGGCATCCTCAGAAGCGGCGTGCCGATCGGTGGCGTGGCGCGTACCGCAGACCAGGCCAACCAGCTGATCGACCGCGGCTACCGCGCGATCGCGCTCGGCTTCGACTGGTCGCTATTCCAGCGCGGCATCATGGCGGCGTTCGAGGGGATCAAGCGCTGAGCGGCGGGCTTGCCGGGAACTGCCGCGCTGCTAGGGTCGGCCGTTCCAGGGAGGAAACAATGCTCAAAAAGACTTTGCTCGCTCTTGCCTTCACCGGCCTTGCCGCTGCCGCCTTCGCCCAGCAGCCCGGCATCAAACGCACCCCACTCCAGAAGGTCGAATTTCCGGACGGCTACAACACCATCACCGCCATCGCGGAAGTCCCGGCGGGCGGCGCGGCCGGACGCCATACCCATCCGGGAATCGAGACCGGCTACGTGCTCGAAGGCGAGCTGAATCTTCTCATCGATGGTCAGCCGGAGAAAACCCTGAAAGCCGGTGATTCCTACCAGATCCCGGCAGGTGTCGTGCACGACGCCAAAGCCCACGGCGACAAGGCCATGAAAGTGCTTGGAGTTTACGTCGTCGACAAGACCAAGCCGCTGGCTTCGCCGGCACCCTGATGCGGCGAACCGACCGGCCCCAGGCGGGTTGGTTCGTGCTAGAGCAGGCGGCGAGCGGGAATCCGCTCGCGGCACACTGTCTAATCTACGGGAACCGAAAGAGCGATGCGCGGGAAAGCAAAGACCATTTCGCTGCCGCGCCGCCTGATTGTCGATCTCATGCGCGCCTCGATCGGCGTACCGTTCGTATCGCTCTCCCGTTCGCTCAATATCCGCCCTCTGCTGGACGCCCGCGCAGGCGCGATGGCGCCGGCCGGCTGGGCCGCGATGTTCGTCAAGGCCTTCGCTCTGGTGGCCAGGGACGAGCCGCTCCTGCGCACGGTTTACGCCAAATGGCCCTGGCCGATGCTCTATGAGCTGCCGAAGAGCGTAGCCTCGGTCGCCATCGCCCGGGTCGAGGACGGCGAGGAATGCGTGCTGTTGCAGCGGATCGCAGGCCCAGAGGCCATAGCCTTGGCCGAAATCGACGCCGAGATCCGGCGCGCCAAGACAGCCCCGATCGACGAAATTCCCATGTTCCGCAAGATCATGCGGGCGACCCGTCTGCCGCTGCCGCTGCGGCGCCTGTCCTGGGCGATCGGGCTGAATTTCGGCCGGCAGCGCGGCAATTGGTTCGGCAGCTTCGCGGTGAGCTCGGTGGCCGCCTATGGCGGGGGCGAGCTTCACCCCATCACGCCCGGCCCTTTCATCGTCAGCTATGGGGTGGTCGGGGCTGACCAGAGCATCGATGTCGTGATCCGCTGGGATCACCGGGTGACCGACGCTGCCCCCATCGCCAGGGTCTTGACCCGGCTGGAACAGGTCCTGAACACTGAAATCGCTGCCGAATTGCGGGCAGCCGGCCCCAAGCCGATCCGGGCGGTCAGGACGTGATTCCAGGGCCATTCGCATTGACAGCGAGCCCCGAACTCCCCTAAAAGCCGCTTGCTCGCGGGCCGATTTCGGCCCGCGAAGCGTTTCGCGACCCGTGGTCCTTTCCCCCACGCTTTGGGGATGGGACCTGTCAGTGCCGGGCTAGCCCGTCACACAGGAGGGCGCGTTTCCTCAAATCATGAACCTACAGAGGACGCGATGACTAAGCGCAGTGAAGCCAAGTACAAGCTCGACCGCCGTATGGGCCAGAACATCTGGGGCCGCCCAAAGAGCCCCGTCAATCGCCGCGAGTACGGTCCCGGCCAGCACGGCCAGCGCCGCAAGGGCAAGCTCTCCGACTTCGGCGTGCAGCTGCGCGCCAAGCAGAAGCTGAAGGGCTACTACGCCAACATCTCCGAGCGCCAGTTCCACAGCATCTATGTCGAGGCCAGCCGCCTCAAGGGTGACACCGGCGAGAACCTGATCGGCCTGCTCGAGCGTCGTCTCGACGCGGTCGTGTACCGCGCCAAGTTCGTCTCGACGATCTTCGCCGCGCGCCAGTTCATCAACCACGGCCACGTCAAGGTGAACGGCCGCAAGGTCAACATCTCAAGCTATCAGGTCAAGATCAGCGACGTGATCGAGGTCAAGGAAGCCTCCAAGCAGCTCGCCCACGTCCTCGAAGCCAGCCAGCTCTCTGAGCGTGACACCCCGGACTATCTCGAGGTGGACCACAACAAGATGACCGCGAAATACGTGCGCATCCCGCACCTCTCCGACGTGCCGTTCCCGGTGCAGATGGAGCCGCATCTGGTCGTCGAATTCTATTCGCGCTGATAGTTCGGCAGATCAATTCCTCAAAGGCCCCGGTTTCCGGGGCCTTTTTGTTTGAGCCGGCCATTTCCATGTCCCAGGCCATATGTGCTAGGATTGAGCATTGCGGAGTTGAGCATGACGCGTCTTCTGGAAGAGGCCTTTAGCAAAGTGTCCAGTCTGCCTGATTCAGAGCAGGACGAATTGGCGCGGACCCTGCTTGAACTTGCTGGAGTCGATCGGCCTCCGATCCAGCTGACGCCGGCGGAAGAGGCCGATCTCGCCGAGGCCGAAGCCGAAATCGCTCGCGGTGAGCTTGCCAGCGTCGACGAAATCCACGCGATGTGGGCTAAGCACGGGCTGTGAAGGTCCGCTACACGAAGCGGGCGCTCGTCCAAATCGACGAAGTTCTGACCTGCATCGAAGCGCGCTCGCCCCAAGGAGCAGACCACGTGCGTGACCGCGTTATAGCGCTCATCGCACTGCTTCAGGATCACCCTTATGCAGGGCGACCGACCACCCGTGCATACGTCCGTCGCTTGCCGGTCAACCCTTATCCGTATCTGATCGATTATCGTGTGACTGCGACAGAAGTCGTGATCATGCGTTTCGTCACGCCGCCCGGCGTCCACCCAGAACTCGCTGACCGCGAGTGAGTGCAATTCCCTCAGGGAGCAAGTTGATGCTCTATACCCCTCCCCCCATCGATCCCCAGGCACCGCCGGTGCGCATCAATCTGCTCTCGGACACGCAGACCAAGCCAACGGCTGCGATGCGCGAGGCGATGGCGCGCGCCGAAGTCGGCGACGAGCAGGTCGGCGACGATCCGACCGTGAATGCGCTGTGCGAGCGCGTCGCCGAGCTGCTCGGCAAGGAAGCCGCGGTCTACATGCCATCAGGCACGATGTGCAACGTCACCGCGACGCTGGTGCATTGTCGTCCCGGTGACGAGATCCTCGCCCATGAGAGCGCGCACATCATCGCGCGCGAAGGCGGCGCACATGCCGCCATCGGCGGCTTCCAGGTCACGCAATTGAAGGGACCCGACGGCCAGTTCACGCCGGAGACATTCCGCAAGGCACTGCACCCGCGCACGCGCTACCAGCCACCGCAGACCGTGGTCAGCGTCGAGCAGACCGCCAATATCGGCGGCGGCACGATCTGGAAGAAGGCCGCGCTCGACGAAATCGTCGCGATCGCCAAACAACACGGCCTCGTCACCCACATGGATGGCGCGCGTCTGCTCAATGCCACCGTGGCGAGCGGCATCTCCCCGCGCGACATGACGGCGGGGTGGGATTCGGCCTGGATCGACTTCTCGAAGGGCCTGGGCGCGCCGATCGGCGGCGTACTCGCAGGCTCCCGCGCCTTCATCGACGCGGTGTGGCAGTGGAAGCAGCGCCTCGGTGGCTCAATGCGGCAGGCCGGAATCTGCGCGGCCGCGTGCATCTACGCACTCGACCATCACGTCGATCGTCTCGCCGACGACCACGCCAACGCGCGCGCACTCGCCCGCGGACTGTCGCAGATCCCTGGCGTCGACGTGCAGGAGCCCGAGACCAATCTCGTGTTCTTCAAGCCCGATGGCGCCGGCATTGCCGGCGACAAGATGGTTGCGGCGCTCCGCCAGCGCGGCGTGAC
The DNA here is from genome assembly GCF_023074185.1 of Bradyrhizobium sp. 132. GTDB lineage: Bacteria > Pseudomonadota > Alphaproteobacteria > Rhizobiales > Xanthobacteraceae > Bradyrhizobium. The sequence goes on from NZ_JADPKY010000012.1 coordinate 123,993, forward strand.
GCTTGCGATGATGGACGGCCGCATCCGTGCCTGCACCCATCTCGACGTCAATGCGACCCAGATCGAGGAGATGATCGGCTACGTGCGCGAGATCGTGCGCGGGGCTTAAGTCCCGCGAACCGCCGCGATCACCGCCCCATCGCCTGATAGATCAGCGTCTTCAGCGCCAGTTGAATCCGGCCGCGCTGCGACGGGGTCTGCACCATGAAGATCCCGAACAGATCGTCTTCGGGATCGATGAAGAAGAAGGTGCCGCCGACGCCGTCCCAGCGATATTCGCCAAGTGGCCAGGATGTGCCGGGCGGCACCGACGTGCGCACCGCGAAGCCGAGGCCAAACCCAGAAGACCCGCCCGGATAATAGTTCTGGTCACGTGCGACCTTGGTCTCGGGCCCGATATGATCCGACGCCATCAGCGCGATGGTCTCGGGCTTGAGATAGCGCCGGCCGTCATAGGTGCCGCCATTCAGCAGCATCTGTGCGAAACGGGCATAGTCGCCGACGGTGCCGACCATGCCGCCGCCGCCCGATTCCCATTTCGCGGGCTGCCTGATGTCGCGGACCTGCGTCGTCGGATTGATGTTGCGATCCTCCGGCATCGGCTCGGCAATGCGCGGGAATTTGGCGGGATCGGCGACGAAGAAAGCCGTCTCGGTCATGCCGAGCGGATCGAGCAGCCGTTCCTTCTCGAACTGAAGCAGCGTCTTTCCCGCGATAACCTCGACGACGCGGCCGAGCACGTCGGTGGAATAGCCGTAGTCCCACACCGTGCCGGGCTGCTCGACCAGCGGCAGCGTGGCGATCTTGGCGACGAAGTCGGCATTGTTGAGATTGCTGTTGAAGAGATTGGCCTCGGCATAGAGTTCGCGCACCATGCCGCCGCCATGATAGCCGTAGGGCAGCCCGGAGGTGTGGCGCAGCAGGTCCTTGATTGTGACCGGACGAATGACCGGCTCCAGCACCAGCGCGACCTTGCCATCTTCGGCCTTCTTCTCGAGGCCGACCTTCATGCCGGCAAAGGCCGGAATGTATTTCGAGACAGGATCGTCGAGCTTGAGCTTGCCCTCCTCGACCAGCATCATCGCCATGACTGACGTGACCGGCTTCGACATCGAATAGAGGCGGAAGATCGTGTCCGCGCTCATCGACATCTCGGTCGCGACGTCGCGGACGCCGAAATTCTCGTAATAGACCGGCTTGCCGTGCTGCTGGAGCAGCAGGATGGCGCCGGGGATCTTGCCGGTCGCGATCTCGTTCCGGATGTAGTCGGAGACTTTTGCCAGGCCTTCGGGCGAGAGATTGTGCGCGGCGCGCTCGGAGCCTGCCTTCACACCAACGACGCCTAACACAAGGACGAGCGCCGCGATCAGCGCGCGGCGCCCGCGCATGTCAGTTCTCCATTGCTTCATAGACCAGCTGCTTCAATGTCCGCTGCACGCGCTGGCGCTCGGTCGGGGTCTGCTCCAGCAGCACGAAGAACATGTCCTGCTTGGGATCAATCACGAAATAGCAGCCGGAGGCGCCGTCCCATTTCAGTTCGCCGAGATCGCCGGGCGGCGGCGGTTTTGCGTTGCCGGGGTCGGTGCGCACCGCGAGTCCGAGGCCGAAGCCAAAACCGTCGCCGGGGAAGTAGAAATAATCGCGATCGACGCCCGATTTGGGGCCGATCTGATCGGTCACCATCAGCTTGAACGTCTCCGGTTTGAGGATGGTCTTGCCATCGAGGGTGCCGCCGTTGAGCAGCATCTGCGCGAAGCGCGCATAGTCCGCCATGGTGGAGACCATGCCGCCGCTGGCGGACTGCCACTTCTTGACGACGGTCGGATCGTTGATCCGGCCGACCCGGAAATCACTGTCATTCGACACCGGCTGCGCCAGCAGCTTCTGCTTCTCGGGATCGGTGACGAAGAAGCCGGTATCGACCATGCCGAGCGGCACCAGCAGCTTCTCCCGCTCGATCTCGAGCAGCGGCTTTCCACTCGCGACCTCCATGACGCGCGCCAGGATGTCGGTGGAATGGCCGTACTGCCAGAGCGCGCCGGGCTGGTTGTGCAGCGGCAGCTTTGCGATGCGCTCGGCGAACTCGGCGAGGTCAAAATCGCCGGCATAGATATTGGCGTCGCGATAGGCTTTGCGGACCAGGCTGTCGCCGTAGAAGCCATAGGTGACGCCCGAGGTGTGCGTCATCAAATCGTGCACCGTCATCGGCCGGTTCGGTGGCACGAGCTCGAGCGACTTGATGCCGTCCTCGGCCTTCTTCTCGACGCCGACCTTCACATTGGCAAAGGACGGAATGTATTTCGAGACCGGATCGTCGAGCTTGATCTTGCCGTCCTCGACCAATTGCATCGCGACAACAGAGGTGATCGCCTTGGTCATCGAGAACAGGCGAAAGATCGTCTTGTCGGTGATCGGCGCCTTGCTCGCCACGTCCTGCACGCCGAAGGCTTCGCGGAAGATCGGTTTGCCGCGCTGCTGGATCAGCACGGTTGCGCCGGCGATCTTGCCGGTCGCGACCTCGTTCTTGAAGAACTCACTGATCTTGGCAAGCTTGTCCCGGTTAAAATGCGCGCCCGCCGGAATCTCGTAGGTGCCCTCCGCTCGCGCGAACGACATCGCGCCCAGCGACACCAGCGCGCCGCAGAGCAACGCACGCAGTCCAGACTGTAAGATCATATCCCCTCCCCGGAAAATCGCGGGCGGAGTGTACTGACCGCGGCATCAGGCACAAGGGCTGCTGTGTCGCGCAACCGCCTCGGCGTGGAGCTTGGCGCTCGGCTCGGCGAAGCAGCAGAACACCACGCGAGCGACGGATGGTGCGGCCGCGAGCCCTTCGATCGTGGTGCGCACGGCAATATCGGCCGCCCGGTCGGCAGGAAAGCGGAAAATGCCGGTCGAAATCGCGGGAAATGCCACCGAGGTCAGCTTGTGCTTCCCGCACAGCTCCATCGAGCGGCGATAGCTGGAGGCGAGCAGATCATCCTCGCCGAGCGTACCGCCGTTCCAGACCGGCCCGACGGTGTGGATCACATGGGCGGCCTTGAGCCGATAGCCCTTGGTGATCTTGGCATCGCCGGTCTTGCAGCCGTGAAGCATGCGGCATTCGGCGACCAGATCGGGCCCGGCCGCCCGATGGATGGCGCCGTCCACGCCGCCCCCGCCCAGGAGCGACGTGTTGGCCGCGTTGACGATTGCGTCAACGCTCAGTGTGGTGATGTCAGCAACCATAACCTCGAGTTCGGCGCCGCCGATCCGGCGCGTCAGCTCGGTCACGTATCAGGCTGCGACAGCGACACCCTTTTCGGAGAACAGCTGCTGCAATTCACCTGCCTGGAACATCTCGCGGATGATGTCGCAGCCGCCGACGAACTCGCCCTTTACATAGAGCTGCGGAATGGTCGGCCAGTTCGAGTAGTCCTTGATGCCGTTGCGCAGTTCGGCGGATTCGAGAACGTTGAGGCCCTTATAGCCGACGCCGACGTGGTCGAGGATCTGCACGACCTGGCCGGAGAACCCGCACTGCGGAAATTGCGGCGTACCCTTCATGAACAGAACCACGTCGTTCGACTTCACTTCGTTGGCGATGAATTCCTCGATGCTCATATCCGTGTCCTTATGGGGCTGAGCCCACTCCAATCGCTTCGGGCTGGCTCAGCCGATCTAACCCGATACCTGCCTATATATGTAGCCCAAACCGTTGTGCATCCAAAGTAAAATGGCGGCGACCGCCCCCTGCGCCGACGGTCTGGGCAGCGCCGGCCCATTGCATGATGGCACGAATATCATCGCCGGGGAGGACTTTCATACCGTCACGGAGCCCCTATCTAGGACGAACCCCGCGTTTTGGAACCGGGCAGCGCCAACAACGTTCTCTTGTCCTGTCTGGAGAAAAACGTGACGAAACAAGCCTCCGCTACGGCCCCCGCCCCGCTTTCGTCACCGTCGGCCGATTTGGGCGGCCTTGCGCGGAATCTCGAAGACGCGTTTCTCACCGTCCGCGACGAGACCGAGCGCCGGGCCTCGCCGCTGTCGCCGGAGGACCAGCAGATCCAGTCCATGCCGGATGCGAGCCCGACGAAATGGCACCGGGCGCACACCACCTGGTTCTGGGAGCAATTTCTGCTCGGCGAGCACTGTGCGAGTTACAGGCCCTTTCACCCTGACTTCGCCTTCCTGTTCAATTCCTATTACGTCAGCGCCGGTCCCCGCCATTCCCGCAATCATCGCGGCGACATCACCCGTCCCAGCGCCGATCAGGTCGGCGCCTACCGAAAATATGTCGACGCTGCGGTCGTAAAATTCTTCCGCGAGGCCGGCGAGGACAAGCTGCGCGAGATCGCACCGCTGGTCGAGGTCGGCCTCAACCACGAGCAGCAGCATCAGGAATTGATGTTCACCGACGTCCTGCACGCCTTCGCGCAGAACCCGATCCCGCCGGCCTACGATCCGGACTGGCGCTTCCCGACCGCGACGCCGGCCGGTGAGGATTGGCTGACGCTGAACGAAGGCATCCACACCGTCGGTCATGTCGACGATAGTTTTCATTTCGACAACGAAAAGCCGGCGCATCGCGCCCTCGTCGGCCCGGTCAAGGTCGCACGCAATCTCGTCACCAATGGCCAATGGCTGGCCTTCATGCGCGCCGGCGGCTATCGGACTGCAACGCTGTGGCTGATGGACGGTTTTGCGGCCGTCAACAACGAGGGCTGGGACGCTCCCGGCCATTGGCGCGAGATCGACGGCCAATGGCATGTGATGACGCTGGCCGGCCTCAAGCCGGTCGATCCCACAGCGCCGGTCTGCCACGTCAGCTATTACGAGGCCGATGCGTTTGCGCGCTGGGCCGGAAAACATCTGCCGACCGAGATGGAATGGGAAGTCGCGGCCCGCGCCGGCCAGCTCAACGATGCCTTCGGCATCGTCTGGCAGTGGACGCGATCGTCCTACTCACCCTACCCCGGCTATCGCGCTATCGAAGGCGCGCTCGGCGAGTACAACGGCAAGTTCATGGTCAACCAGCTGGTGCTGCGCGGCTCCTCGCTTGCAACCCCGGAGGGGCACAGCCGTATCACCTATCGCAACTTCTTCTATCCGCACCACCGCTGGCAGTTCACGGGATTGCGGCTCGCCGACTACGAATAACAATTATCCGACGACAACCGCGCGCCGGACAGCGCGTTCAGGAGAGTATCATGAATGTGCACGCCAGCGCTTTGGCTGAAGCCCATCTTCCCGACGCTCAGACCACTGCCTTCGCCCGCGAGGCCATCGGGGACCTCTCGCAGCAGCCGAAAAAGCTGTCGCCGAAATATTTCTATGATGCAGCCGGATCTGAACTGTTCGAGGCAATCACACGCCTGCCGGAATATTACCCGACGCGCACGGAGCTTGCGATCCTGAAAGAGCGCGGCAGCGAAATCGCGAAAATCATTCCGGAGCACGCGGCGCTGGTTGAGTTCGGCGCGGGCGCGACCACAAAAGTCCGCCTGCTGCTCAACCATTGCAAATTCGCGGCTTATGTGCCCGTCGACATCTCCGGCGACTTCCTGAAGGAGCAGGCGAACGGCCTGAAGCGGGATTTTCCGTCACTCGGCATCCACCCGGTGGCGGCCGACTTCACCACGCCGTTCGAGCTTCCCAAGGCGGTGGCATCCATGCCCAAGGTCGGCTTCTTCCCGGGTTCGACCATCGGCAATTTCGAGCCGCATGAAGCGCAGGCCTTCTTGAAGAGCGCGCGAGCTATTCTGGGCCGGGGCGCGCAGATGATCATCGGCGCCGATCTCGAAAAGGAAGAGCGCGTGCTTCACGACGCGTATAACGACGCGGCCGGCGTCACCGCGCGCTTCAACCTCAATGTGCTGGTGCGCATCAACCGCGAACTCGGCGGCAATTTCGATCTCTCCGCCTTCACCCATCGCGCGATTTACAATCGCGAGCGGCACCGCATCGAGATGCACCTGATCAGCAAGAAGAGCCAGACCGTGCGCCTGCTCGGTACCAGCTTCTCGTTCCGTGCGGGCGAGAGCATCCACACCGAGAACAGCTACAAATACAGCCTCGACCGCTTCGCTGCGCTGGCGCAAGGCGCAGGCTGGCAAGTGCGCGAGAGCTGGACGGATACGGCGAAGATGTTCTCGGTGCACGCGCTGGAGGCGGCGGAGTAAGCGCTCCGGCGACAACGGCGCCGGCTCAATGCTCTTGGGCCTCTTCCGGGGTGGATCGCAGCGAGATTGACTCCCACACCGCCACCACGATCATGATCACGGTCGTCGCGACCGACAGCCATAAGGGCGACAGTTCCGCAGCGAACCAGCTCAGCACCAGAAGCAGGACGATGCCGATGCCGTGCGAGAGCTGGAGGAAGCCGCGGATGGCGTGCTTGAACAGGATGGTGCCGACCAGAAACACCAGCGGCCCGCCGATCGTGCTGACCATGGTCCGGATGTCAGAATGGCCGGTGGGATGTTTCAGCACCAGTTCGTCCGCCACCGCAGTCAGGATGATGCCGGCGACGATCGGCATGTGCAGATAGGTATAGCCAAGCCGCGCCAGCCGGCCGGATTCGGCGGTCTTCGATATCCGCTCGGAGCCGGCCTCCGCGCCCTTGTGGAAATAGATCCACCACATCGCGATGCTGCCGACCAGCGCCGAGACGAAGGCGAGGAGGTTGTCGGCGGTCCAGTCCAGCTCGGCGAAGGTCGCGCCGTTGACGACGACGGCTTCACCGAGCGCGATGATGATGAAGCCGGCGAAGCGCTCGGCCATGTGACCGCCTTCGACGGCCCAGGCCTCGACCGACGAGAATCCCAGCCTGGGGACCCAGAATCGGACCGCGGGTGAGACATATTCGATCGTGAGTGCCACGATCCAGAACCACAGCCTCTCCTCCTCGTGCACCAGACCGCCGAGGATCCAGAAGATCGCGGAAGCGGAGAGCCAGACCAGGATGCGGATCGCGTTGTGCCGAACGGCGGTGCGATGGCGCGGGGTCGCGAACAGCCAGAAGGCCGTGCGTCCGACCTGCATCGCTGCGTAGGCGATCGCGAACCACAGGCCGCGTCCCTCAAAAGCGGTCGGGATCGTCGTCGACAGCACGAGGCCGCCGAGCATCATCGAGAAGAGCATGACGCGGATCGGGGTCAGCTCGGGGTTGAGCCAGTTGGTGACCCAGGCGGTGTAGACCCACACCCACCACACCGCGAGAAACAGCATCGTCACGTGCAGCCCGCCCAGCGGCGTGAAATGGTGCAGCAGCGTGTGCGAGACCTGCGTGATCGCGAAAACGAAGACGAGGTCGAAGAACAGCTCGGCATTGGTGACGCGGCTGTGCTGGTTCGGCAGGATGACGCGAAACATCGCGCCGCGAGGATTGTCCGCAGCCATCGTCATCCCCCGTCACACGATCAAATCAGGCCCCGGGCGCCCCAGGCACCCCGGTCTGCAGCGCCAGCGCATGCAGCACGCCGCCCATCTGGCCGCGCAGGGACTGATAGACGATCTGGTGCTGCTGGACGCGGGACTTGCCGCGGAAGGATTCCGAGATCACGGTCGCGGCATAGTGGTCGCCGTCGCCGGCGAGGTCACGGATGGTCACCTCGGCATCGGGGATCGCCGCCTTGATCATCGCCTCGATATCGTGAGCGTCCATGGGCATTCGGGTCGTACTCCTTGTCGCGGCTGCAATCAGCCTTGTCGTCGAATCGCTGCCGGGGTCCGGATCTGCAAAGCCAAACTTGCCGGCAGGGACAAACTTAGCGTGAACGGCCTTCTACGTCACGCCTTCCGGCACTATATCCCATCCTGATAAAGGCACGACAAAGTGCCACGCACGGCAGATTGATCGAAAAGGCGTGAAGTCATGAAGCTTCCAGGGCCCGACCACCCCATCACCATCACCCAGAACCCCCGGCGCGTCCGCGTTACGGCGGGCGATATCGTGATCGCCGAGACCAGCAAGGCGCTGATCTTGAAGGAGGCCAAATATCCGGCGGTGCAATATGTCCCGAGACAGGACGCCAATATGGCGCTGCTGGAGCGCACCGATCGCGTCACCCATTGCCCCTACAAGGGGGACGCGAGCTATTACAGCGTCAAGGCCAACGGCCAGACGCTCGACAACGCGATCTGGACCTACGAGACGCCTTTCCCCGCGATGACCGAGATTTCCGGTCATCTCGCCTTCTATCCGGACAAGGTGAAGATCGAGGAAGTGGGGTAGCACCGACACGGGCCTGCCGTCAGGGCCGGGCTTGTCCCGGCCCTCCACGTTCTTGGCTGCCGCGGATACAAAAGGACGTAGATGCCCGGGACAGGCCCGGGCACGACGACTGGGAATGCTGGAGCAGCCCCGCTATGCCCTGAAGATCGTGAGCCCCAGGATCAGCAGCACCAGGAAAATCACGACGAACACGTAGAACAGGAAGCGGGCGATGTCGGCGGAGGCGGCCGAGATGCCGGTGAAGCCGAGCACGCCGGCCACGATCGAGACAAGTAAGAAGATCAGCGCCCATTTCAGAATCGTCATCGCCAGCTCCGAAATTGTACCGCTTGTCGCGGTCCTCGCCCTCTTGGCGAACGCTAACTTCGTCGCAGGGAACTGGTTCCTAGCGGTGTCGGGACCTGCGGACGTCTCAAACGACCCTTGCTGAATCTGGTTCCCGGCGGCAAAGTCCGGCCGACAGAAGCGCGACCGGGGCGGCCACGATGACGATGTCACATTCAGCGACGATCGGCGCAGACGTGCACGCCGCGCCGAGGAGTAAGGCGCGCAATCTGTCGCTCGATCGCGCCCGCACCTTCCTCACGCTGGTAGTGCTGCTGCACCACGCCGTCATCCCCTACACCTATTTCGGGCACACCGATCCGACCTCCTGGATCGGTTTCGACATCGTCGTGCTGGCCACCGACAGCTTCTTCATGGCGATGTTCTTCTTCCTGTCGGGACTGTTCACGTGGCCCGGCATCGCACGTAAGGCGCCGTCGGTCTTTCTCCGCGATCGCCTGTTGCGGCTGGGGTTGCCGTTCGCGATCGCGGCCTTCACCGTCATCCCGCTCGCCTATTACGCTATCGCGCTGCGGCACGAGCCCGAGCTGAGCTTCACGGCGTTCTGGTGGAAGACGGTGACGGTTGGTCCGTGGCCGAGCGGGCCGATCTGGTTCGTGTGGGTGCTGCTGGCATTCGACCTGAGCGCGAGCCTGCTCTACCGGGTCTCGGCCCATTTGGTCGATCCGGGCAACCGTATCTCGCTGCGCGGATTTGAGCAGCCGGCCGCATTCTGGCTGATGCTCGTGGTCGTCACCGCCCTCGTCTACGTGCCGTCGCTGCTCTATTTCGGCGGCAGCAAATGGTTCGAACTCGGGCCGTTCTCGGTACAGGCGAGCCGCATCCTGCTCTACTTCGCCTATTTCTTCATCGGCGTCAGCGTTGGTGCGGCGAACTTCGATCGCGGCATCCTCAGCGCCGACGGCCAGTTGCCGAAACAGCGCTGGCTATGGGTGTTCGCGACGCTGATCCCGTACTGCCTGATGTGGGGCATGATCTACATCAAGCGTGAAGTTTTGGGGAATCCCGACCCGCAGCCGCACTGGTACCAGGCGATCTACAGCACGTTCTTCGTGCTGTTCTCGGCCTCGATCCTGCTCGCGATCCTCGCCTTCTTCCTGCACCAGAAGGCGCCCGGGCCGAACCTGCTCGACCGCATGCAGGCGGATGCCTACGGCATGTTCCTGGTGCACTATCCGATTGCGCTGTGGATTCAGTACGCGCTGTATGACTACTCGCTGCCGGCGATCGTGAAGGCCGCGATCGGCTTCGTGCTCACGGTGATCCTGAGCTGGGCACTGACGGCGGGCTTACGTAAGATTCCAGGGGCGTCGCACGTGTTGTGAGACCAAGGCCTCTCCGCTCGTCATTGCGAGGAGCCCTTGCGACGAAGCAATCCAGACTGCCTCCTCGGTGAGACTCTGGATTGCTTCGCTACGCTCGCAATGACGGAATGTGCGGCAGCCCCTCAGGCCGCCTTCCCGCCCATATACTCCGGCAGCCAGCGTTCGAACGAGGTCCGCAGCGCCTCGATCGTAACCGGCGCTTCGCCTGCGATCGCGACGGCGTCACCACCGGTGGTGCCGATCCGCACGCAGGGCACCTCGCAACCGCGCATCTTGGCGAGCACCCGGCCGGCTTCCGTTTCCGGCACGGTGACGAGATAGCGCGCCTGGTCCTCGCCGAACCAATAGGCCTGCGGCACCAGCGCGGTCGGCGCCGCGAGCAGTTCTGCGCCGATGCCGCTCGCCATCGCCATCTCGGCGAGCGCGATCAGAAGACCGCCGTCGGAGAGATCGTGCACGGCGGTCGCGGTGCCCGCATGGATCATGCCACGCACGCAGTCGCCGTTGCGCTTCTCGGCGGCGAGGTCGACCGGCGGTGGTGCGCCCTCCTCGCGACCGCAGATGTCGCGGAGATACACCGACTGGCCGAGCCAGCCATGGTTCTCGCCGATCAAGAGGATCGCCTCGCCTTCGGCCTTGAAGGCGAGCGAGGCTGACTTGGTGAAATCATCCAGCAGGCCGACGCCGCCGATCGAGGGCGTCGGCAGGATCGCGCGGCCGTTGGTCTCGTTGTAGAGCGAGACATTGCCGGAGACGACCGGGAAGTCGAGCGTGCGGCAGGCTTCCGAGATGCCCTTCAGGCAGCCGACGAACTGGCCCATGATCTCGGGCCGCTCGGGATTGCCGAAATTGAGATTGTCGGTGATCGCGAGCGGCTTGCCGCCGACGGCGGTGATGTTGCGCCAGGCTTCTGCCACCGCCTGCATGCCGCCTTGATAGGGATCGGCCTCGCAATAGCGCGGCGTCACGTCGACGGTCAGCGCCAAGCCCTTCGGGCCGTCCTGCACGCGCACCACGGCGGCATCGCCGCCAGGACGCTGCATGGTGTTGCCGAGAATGACGTGGTCGTACTGCTCCCAGACCCAGCGTTTGCTGCACAGCTCGGGCGTGCCGATCAGCTTTTCCAGCGCAGCGCCGAGACCCATCGGCGACGGCACCTCGCGCGCGTGCACGACCGGCAGCGCGGTCGAGGGGACATGCGGACGGTCATAGAGCGGCGCCTCGTCGCCGAGCTCCTTGATCGGCAAATCGGCCATGACGTCGCCGCCGTGCTTGACCACAAAGCGCTTGCTCGGCGTGGTGTAGCCGACCACGGCGAAATCGAGGCCCCACTTTTTGAAGATCGCCTCAGCTTCCTTCTCTTTCTCGGGCTTGAGCACCATGAGCATGCGCTCCTGGCTCTCCGAGAGCATCATCTCGTAGGCGCTCATGCCGGTCTCGCGCGTCGGCACAGCGTCGAGATCAAGGTCGACGCCGAGGTCGCCCTTGGCACCCATCTCGACCGCCGAGCAGGTCAGGCCAGCCGCACCCATGTCCTGGATCGCGATGACGCAGCCACTCTCCATGATCTCGAGGCAGGCCTCTAACAGCAGCTTCTCGGCGAAAGGATCGCCGACCTGCACCGTTGGGCGCTTCTCCTCGGACTTGTCGTCGAACTCGGCCGAGGCCATCGAGGCGCCGTGAATGCCGTCGCGGCCGGTCTTGGAGCCGAGATAGACGATCGGCATGTTCACGCCGGAGGCGGCCGCATAGAAGATCTTGTCGGTATCGGCGAGGCCGACCGCCATCGCGTTGACGAGGATGTTGCCGTCATAGCGGGTGTGGAAACGGACCTGGCCACCGACCGTCGGCACGCCGAAGGAATTGCCATAGCCGCCGACGCCGGCGACGACGCCGGAGACGAGATGCCGGGTTCTGGCATGTTCGGGCGCGCCAAAACTCAGCGCGTTGAGGCAGGCGATCGGACGCGCGCCCATCGTGAAGACGTCGCGCAAGATGCCGCCGACACCGGTGGTCGCGCCCTGGTAAGGCTCGATGTAGCTCGGGTGGTTGTGGCTCTCCATCTTGAAGACCACGGCCTGGCCGTCGCCGATGTCGATCACGCCGGCGTTCTCGCCGGGACCCTGGATCACCCAGGGCGCCTTGGTCGGCAGACCCTTCAGATGGAGGCGCGAGGATTTGTACGAGCAGTGCTCGTTCCACATCGCCGAGAAGATGCCGAGCTCGGTGAAGGTCGGCTCCCGCCCGATCAGCTTCAGGATGCGCTCATACTCGTCGGGCTTGAGCCCGTGGGCGGCAATCAGCTCGGGGGTGATCTTGGGTTCGTTCTTCATGGAATTTGGGCTTTCGGCAGCAGTTGGCCGTTCTTAGGAACATCGGGCGGCTTGGAAAAGCCCTTTATGGCGCATTTTCCCGCTGTCCCACGTTTTGCGGCCGTGGGCTGCGGGAACAGGAATTGCACAGCGCGGACAGATCGGATTTAAGGGCAAAAGACCCGCAATTGAAGGCCCATTTCCTTGCATGAATTGACCAAAGCGCCCCCGCCGCGCCGCCCCGACCTCCACATCGCCACCGATGGGGAATTCCAGGGCTGGCGAACCTGGATTCGCGACAGTTTTGAGAGCCACATCGGCCCGTTCTGGCACAAGATCGAGGACGACGGCAGCGTCCGCTCGGCATTCCGGGTCGAGAAAAAGCACCTCAACGGCTCCGGAAACGTCCATGGCGGCTGCTTCATGGCGTTTTCCGATTATTGCCTGTTCGCGATCGCCACCCACGAACTGGATGGGCCGGCCGTGACCACCAATTTCGCCTGCGACTTCCTCGACGCTGCACGCGAGGGCGAACTGATCGAATGCGTCGGCGAAGTCTCACGCGCCGGCGGCTCGCTGATCTTCCTGCGCGGCAAGCTGACATCAGGCGGCCGGCCCCTCTTCACCTTCTCCGGCACGATCAAGCGGGTGAAGCGGAAGCCGGCACCGCAGCCAAACGCATAGCTCGCCGCCTTCCCTTTTGGTGCCCCCTCGCCCAGACTTGTGTCCAGCGCTGTCGCGCGGGGAGCAACATCAAGGTGCCGCAGAGCACATCGCCGACAGGTCGCGCCACGGCATCGCAATTGCCGTCCATGCCCGCCGCCGGCGCGCGCAACTGGCGTGACTATGCGCTGCTGGTCGCGCTCGCCTGCTGCTGGAGCTCAACCTATCCGCTGGCCAAGCTCGCGCTGGACACGATCCCGCCTGTTACCTTCATCTCGGCACGCTCGCTGATCGCGGCCGCCTTCCTGTTCGCGATCCTGTGGATGCGCGGCGTCAAGATCCCGACCGACGCCAAGGCCTGGAAGCTGTTCGCGACCCAGCAATTGATCAACTCGACCTTCCCGTTCCTGATCATCACCTGGTCGCAGCAATATGTGCCGGCGTCGAACACGGTGGTGCTGGCCTCGACGACGCCGATCTTCGCCTTCCTGATCACGTCGCTGATCACGCGGCGCGAGCCGGCAACGCTGTTGAAGCTCGCAGGCGCGATCCTCGGCCTTGCCGGCACAATCGTCATTGTCGGCCTGGATGCGCTGCGCGGCTTCGGTAGCGAGATCGTGGCGGAGATCGCGATCCTGCTCGCCACCATCTCCTTTGCCTGCGCCACGATCTTCGGCCTGCGGCTCTCCGAATACGACCCGATGGTAGTGGCTGCCGGCTCGCTGCTGTTCGGCGGCCTCTTGCTGCTGCCGCCTTCGCTGATCATCGACCAGCCCTGGACGCTGCACCCGACGCCAACGGCAATCATAGCCACCATCGTCATGGGCATCGTCTCCAGCGCGCTCGGGCTGATGCTGTTCTACATGTGCTTGGGACGGCTCGGCACGCTGACGACGAACGCGCAAGGCTATTTGCGCATTCCGATCGGTGTTGCCTTGTCCGTGCTGCTGCTGGGCGAGAGCGTGCCGTCGAATTTGGCGCTGGGCCTGCTGCTGGTGATGGCGGGTGTTGCCGCGATGACGGTGCCGGCGGAACGGTTGAAGTGGCGCTAGCGTGAAACGCTATTGCTTGGCGTCGTCAGCCAGCATCTTCCGATACTTCTCGACGTCGCGCGTCACGAGCTGCTCAAGCAACTCCGGCGCATGCTCGTTGTCGTCGGGCGCAACGGTCGAGAGATCGGCAAAGCGCTTCTTCACCGCATCGGTCTCCACCGCCTTGCGCGCGGCGGCGTTCAGCCTGGCGATCACGGCGGGTGGGGTGCCCTTGGGCGCGAACAGGCCGTTCCAGCCCTGCGCCTCGAATTCAGGCAGGCCGGCTTCGGCTGATGTCGGCAGATCGGGCAGCGTGGCAAGCCGCACATTCGAGCCGACCACGAGGCCCCGCACCAGCTTCTCGTTGACCGATTGCGAGACGGAGGCCGCCGCATCGCAGACGCCGTCGATCTGGCCGCCGATCGCGTCCGTGAGCGCAGGCGCGGCGCCGCGATAGCCGACCAGCGTCGCGTCGATCCCGGCGGCGGTGACGAAGCTTTTGCAAATGAGGTAGTTCGACGAACCGACACCGGCGTGGCCGAGGTTGATCTTGCCGGGGTTGGCCTTGGCGTAGGCGATGAGCTCCTTGAGGTCCTTTGCCGGAAAATCCTTGCGCACGGCGATGATGCCGAACGTCTTCGCCACCATGGCGATCGGCACGAAGGAGTCCGGCGTGAACGGGAGTTTCGGATAGATCGTATAGGTCGCGGCGTTGGTGCCGGCATTGCCGATCGCAACGGTGTAGCCGTCAGGCTCGGCGCGGGAGGCGCGCGCCAGTGCGGTCGAGCCGCCGGCGCCGGCGACGTTCTCGATCACGATGGTCTGGCCGAGCGCGATGCCCATCTGCTCGGCAACGGTGCGCGCGATCACGTCGGAAGTGCCGCCGGCCGCGAACGGCACGATCATGGTGACGGGACGCTTGGGGAAATCCTGCGCGAACGCGACGGTCGCGAACGCAACGACGGCGACAGCGGCCGACAGCCGCTTCAGCACGAACGCAATCACGCGGCCTTTTCCAGATGCGCGGTGAGGCCGGCGAACAGGCCGCGGCCGTCGGTGCAACCCATGATGTCTTCGACGTGGTTTTCCGGATGCGGCATCATGCCGAGCACGTTGCCCTTGTCGTTGACGATGCCGGCGATGGATTGCGCGGCGCCATTGATGTTGCTGATATCGTCGATCGCGCCGTCGGCGGAGCAATAGCGGTACAGCACGCGACCCTCGCCTTCGAGCCGCTTGATAATCTCTGCGTCCGCCGCATAATTACCCTCGCCATGCGCGATGGGCACGCGGATCACCTGCCCTGCATTGTAGCCACGCGTGAACGGCGTGTCGGAGCGCTCGACGCGCAGATGCACGTCGTGGCAAATGAATTTCAGCCGTGCATTGCGCATCAACACGCCAGGCAAGAGGCCGGACTCGCAGAGGATCTGAAAACCGTTGCAGACGCCGAGCACGAGGCCGCCCTTGGCCGCATAGTCGCGCACCGCGTCCATCACCGGCGCCCGCGCCGCAATCGCGCCACAGCGTAAGTAATCGCCATAGGAGAAGCCGCCGGGTACCACCACGAGATCGGTGCCGTGAGGCAGCGACGTCTCGGCGTGCCACACCATCGCCGGCTCATGGCCCGAGATCAGCTTCAGCGCGCGCGCCATGTCGCGCTCGCGGTTGATTCCGGGAAACACGAGGATGGCGGCTTTCATGGCGGAGGTTCCGAACGAGATTGGAATGGGCTGGCACGGCGGCCAAATCGCCAGCAGACATAACCATTTGACGGGGATTTTACCAGTGCTAGCCTTGCCAGCGAGCGTTGTGCACAGGCCATAGCCCGCCATTCGGCTGATCGACTTGCCCGGGATTGAAGCCATGAATGTCCCGTCGCTGCCCGCATCCCTCTCCGAGCCGGTGTCCGCCGAGGGTGTCGTCGCCGCCGGCGCATATGTCGACGGTCGGCGCGTCGCCAATATCGCCATCAGCGAGGCTTCGAGCTGGCGGGCAAAACCCGGCCACGTGGTCTGGATCGGGCTGCACGAGCCCGACATGGCGCTGCTCAGCGCGGTGCAGAAGCAGTTCGATTTGCACGAGCTCGCGATCGAGGACGCCAACAACGCGCACCAACGGCCGAAGATCGAGCAATATGGCGAGGCCCTGTTCATCGTGGCGCGGACGGCGCAACTGATCGAAGGCCGGATCGCCTTCGGCGAGACGCACATCTTCGTCGGCGAAGGCTATCTGGTCTCGGTGCGCCACGGCGCCTCGACGTCTTACACGCCGGTGCGCGAACGCTGCGAGAGCTGCCCGCGGGCGCTCGCGCGCGGCGAGGACTACATCCTCTACGCCATCCTCGATTTCATCGTCGACAACTACTCGCCCGTGCTCGAGAGCATTCACGAAGAGGTCGAGAGCATCGAGGACGACGTGCTCTCCCAGCCGATCAGCAAGGCCCAGATCGAGCGGCTCTACATGCTGCGCCGCGACCTGCTGCGGCTCAGGACTGCGATCGGCCCCCTGGTCGAGGTCTGTCGCAGGCTGGAGCATGACGAGTTGGCGATGGTGCGCGCGACGATGCAGCCGCTGTTCCGCGACGTCACCGACCACGTCAGGAACATCCAGGAGCGGATCGATTCGATGCGCGAGGTGCTGGCCTTCGCCTTCGAAGCTAGCTTGCTGGTCGGCCAGGCTCAGGAGACGGCGGTCTCCAAGAAGCTTGCCTCCTGGCTCGCGATCATCGCGATCCCGACCGCGCTTGCCGGCATCTACGGCATGAACTTCAAGCACATGCCGGAGCTGGACTGGGAGTACGGCTACTACACGCTGCTCGGCGTCATGCTGACGGCATGCGGCGCGCTGTACTGGCGTTTTCGCAGGGTCGGATGGCTGTGAGCCATCCCGTTCACCCGATCAGCTCCACCCGATAATTCTCGATCACGGTGTTCGCGAGCAGCTTGTCGGCGGCGTCCTTCAACGCCGCCTCGGCCTTGGCCTTGTCCGCGCCGGCGAGCTCGATGTCGAACACCTTGCCCTGCCGGACGCTCGCGACGCCGTCGACGCCGAGCGACTTCAACGCACCCTCGATCGCCTTGCCCTGCGGGTCGAGGATACCCGTTTTCAACGTAACGGTGACACGTGCCTTCACGTCAGATCCCTCTTAGCTCTTCACCAGGACCGGGCCGGAGCCCTGCGGACGCTCGTTCTCCATGAGAATGCCGAGACGCTTGGCGACTTCGGTATAGGCCTCAAGCAGCCCGCCGAGATCCCTGCGGAAACGATCCTTGTCGAGCTTCTCGTTCGACTTGATGTCCCACAGACGGCAGGAGTCCGGCGAGATCTCGTCGGCGACGATGATCCGCATCATCTCGTTCTCGAACAGCCGGCCGCACTCCATCTTGAAGTCGACGAGGCGGATGCCGATGCCGAGGAAGAGACCGGTGAGGAAGTCGTTGACACGAATGGCGAGCGCCATGATGTCGTCGATCTCCTGCGGGGTCGCCCAGCCGAAGGCGGTGATGTGCTCTTCCGACACCATGGGGTCGTTGAGCTGATCGTTCTTGTAGTAGAATTCGATGATCGAGCGGGGCAGCTGCGTGCCTTCCTCGATGCCAAGGCGCTGCGACAGCGAGCCGGCGGCGACGTTCCGCACAACCACTTCCAGCGGCACGATCTCGACCTCGCGAATCAACTGCTCGCGCATGTTGAGGCGGCGGATGAAGTGGGTCGGCACCCCGATGTCGTTGAGGTGCTGAAACAGGTACTCCGAGATCCGGTTGTTGAGGACACCCTTGCCCTCGATCACCTGATGCTTTTTCGCGTTGAACGCGGTGGCGTCGTCCTTGAAGTGCTGGATCAGGGTACCGGGCTCCGGGCCTTCATACAGAACCTTTGCCTTGCCTTCATAAATGCGACGCCGACGGCTCATGGGGATGTACCGTGTTTTGTTGAAATCCATGTATTTGGTGTGCTCCGGTTACTAGGGATTACGACCCACAGCGGAGCGGCTGTGAATGGCCTGGAACCGATCTGCAACCCTTGGAAACAGAACGGGAACCGGACCTTCAGGCAACCTATCCGATTGGCTGTCCCAGCACAATCGATCCGGCTCATCCGATGCCAACTTATACCGCCTTGCCTGCGGCTTAACGGCTCGTTGTTTTGCCGATTCGTGCCCCCTATCTAGGCATGCGAAGGGGCCGTCGCAACGAGGGCGCCGGGTCCAGTCAGCAGGGAATTGGAAAAGGCATGAGCACGTTCGACAAGCGCCAGGAAGGTTTCGAGAAGAAATTCGCCCTCGACGAGGAGCAGAAATTCAAGGCGGAGGCCCGCCGCAACCGGCTGCTCGGCCTGTGGGCAGCCGAGCAGCTCGGCATCACCGGCGACGCGGCGACGGCCTATGCCAAGGACGTGGTCGCGGCCGATTTCGAGGAAGCCGGCGACGCCGACGTCCTGCGCAAGGTCGCGGCCGATTTCGCTGCCAAGAACGTGTCCGTCACCGAGCAGGCGATTCGCGCCAAGATGAACGAGCTGATCGCGGTGGCGGCGGCCGAGGTGAAGGCGGGGAAATAGCGCCCGCTCCTACGCGTCCGGCCGGCGTGCAGAATTTTTGCGCGCCGGCCGTTTTATTCCCCGACTTCGCGAAGCGCCATAGCCGCCTCGAATGGCGTCCAGCAGACGTTGCGCGGCTAGGCTCAGAAAGCCGTCGCGCCGGGTGACGATCGCCACGTTGTGGCTGGCAGAGAGATCACCGACCGCAATCGTCGACATCGCGCCCGAGCCGAGTTCTTCTGCGACATGACTTTGCGCGAGCAGCGCCAGCCCGAACCCTGACTCCACCAGCCGCTTCTGGGCGGTCAGGCTGTCGACCGCAGTCCACACCACGTCACCCAGGCCCTGCGTCAGAAACAACGCGAAGATATGCGCGGCCGCGACCTCGGGTCGGCCTTGTAGCTCGGGAAAGGCGATCCAGCGCTCGCTCGCGAGCTGAGCCAACCGCTTCACCCGGCGTCCGGCGAGCGGATGGTCGGGGGCGCAGACGATTTGGAGCTTCTCGGACAGGATCGGCTCGCAGTCGAGATCGCGCGAACGGTCGAGGTTGTAGCGCAGGCCAATCGTCGCCTCGCCACGGCGGACGAGCGCGCTGACCTCGGCGCTGGTCGCCGTGCGCAAGGTGAGCGCGACACCCCGATGAGCCCTCGCAAATCCCTTCATGATCCCTGACAGGCGGCTGTCGGCAAGCGTCCCGGTCACAGCCAGCGAAACCGGTCCCGATGTCTGCTTGGTCAGCGCGCGGACGGCTTGCTCGGCATCCTGTGCGGCCGCAACGGCCCGCTCCGCATAGGGGATCAGAACACGCCCCGCATCGCTGAGAAGCGTGCGCCCCGCCAGACGTTCGAACAGCGGCACACCGAGCTCCTGCTCCAGCAGCGCAATGCGGCGGGAGATCGCCGGCTGCGAGCGGTGCAGGAATCTTGCGGCATTCGAGATTCCGCCACGGCGATGAACCGCAAGGAAAGTGTCGAGCGCATCGCTGTCCATGAGGTCATCCCATGCAAAAAACTGATGATATAGAGAGAAATAACAAATTTGGTGGATGTCGTGAAGTCGCCTATGGCTGCACCGAACCGACCATCCCGCGCGGAGCAAAGAGACATGGCTACTCAAAAAGACATGGCGACCCAATTGGAGAAGGCGAAAGCGTTTCAGAACCTGCATACCCGGCCGGGCGCCTTCATTATTCCCAACCCGTGGGATGCCGGCACCGCGAAGCTGCTTGCCGCGATGGGTTTCGAGGCGCTCGCAACCACCAGCCTTGGGCTGGCCAACACGCTCGGGAGTTCGACCGTCAGCCTGGATGCCATCCTCGACAATTGCCGCGCGATCGCCGAAGCGACGCCACTACCCGTCAGCGTGGACCTCGAAAACTGCGGCGCGCATGAGCCGCGGCGCGCGGCGGACGCGATCCGGCGCGCCGCCGAAGCTGGCGCGGTCGGCGGCTCGATCGAGGATTCGACGGGAGACCGGAGCCGGCCGATCTACGATTTCGCACGCGCCGTCGAGCGTGTGCAGGCCGCGGTGGAGGCGGCGCGCTCCCTGCCCATTCCGTTTACACTGACGGCCAGAGCCGAAAATCTTCTGCACGGCCGCAACGATCTCGACGACACGATCAAGCGCCTCCAGGCATTCGAGGCCGCCGGCGCCGACGTGCTCTACGCGCCCGGCGTGCACGATCTCGCGACCATCAAGACGGTGGTTTCGTCGATTGGAAAGCCATTCAATCTCGTGATGGGCTTTGCCGATCCGACCCTGACGCTGGCGCAGCTGTCGGAAGCCGGCGTCAAGCGCATCAGCGTCGGCGGCGCGATGTCGCGATTTGCGCTCGCGGCATTCCTGACGAGCGCACGCGAGATGAAGGAGCACGGCTCCTTCACCTATGTGCGCGAGATGGCGCCGATCAAGGAATTGCGCGACGCGTTCGCCGCGGTCAGCCTTCCTTGAAGCCATACTCCGGCACGTTGCCGCTGGCGCCGTAATATTTGTACGGCAGGAATTTGCCGCTCATGGTGAACTTGACGCGGTCGCCCTTCGGGTTGGCGACGCGCTCGATCGCCATGTCGAAGTCGATCGCCGACATGATGCCGTCGCCGAACTCCTCCTCGATCAGCGCCTTCCACGCGGGGCCGTTGACCATCACCATCTCGTAGAAGCGGTAGATCAGGGGATCGGTCGGCGGCATCGGCGTGCCGGCGCCGCGCATCGGCACCTCGTTGAGCATCGCAGTCTCGGCCTTCGACAGGCCGAACAGCTCGCCGGCGTTCGCGGCCTGCGGTTTTGTCAATTTCATCTGACCGAGGATCGCGCCGACGATCAGCACCTCGGCATAGCCGCCGATCTGCTCGCAGATATATTTCCAGCTCCAGCCCTTCTCGCGCTTGATGTCGAGCAGCTTCTCGATGAGGTCTTCGCGTTTCATGTCAGGATCTCCCTTCGCTAAGCACTGTGTCACGTCGTTTCGTGCCGCTTTGGGAGGCACGAAACGTGCCAATAAATGAGGCTTAGGGCTTCACCGCCTCGATTTCCCTTCGCGTGGCAAAGCCTCTGCAAATCGCTTGATCGCATCGAGCACGGGCTGCTGATCGCCGGCAAAGAACCAATGATCATTGCCGTCGAGCTCGACGAATTCCGCACCATTGATCCGGCTCGCCACATCGCGGCCGGCCGCGATCCGTACGGCCTTGTCGTCCCGACGATGCAGCACCAGCGTCGGGACCGCAATCTGCGCCAGAAGATGCCGCACGTCGGCGTCGCGAAACGCCTCGAGCACCGCCGAGATGCCGCCGGGACTGGACGCCGCGCGCAGCAGCCCCGCCCACCAGGCGCGCGCCTTGGGATCGCCGGCAAGGCTCGGCGCGAAGGTTTCAATCCCCACCGGGCCGCCCCATTGCGCGATGAGGTGCTTGCTCCAGGCATCGTACTGGCTGGCGCGCAACGCGTGCGGATAGTCCTGTGACCAGCAGCCCTTGGCCAATGCGCCGAACAGAATGAGCCCGGCCACGAGACGCGGCTCGTCCACCGCAAATTTGATGCAGGCCGGCCCGCATTCGGACGCGCCGAACAGCACGACACGGCGCGCATCCGCCGCCCGCAGCACGGTGCCGATATCCTCCGCGGTGACGTCGATGCCAGGCGCCGATCCGACCCGGTCGGACAGCCCGATGCCGCGGCGATCGAAAACGATCAGCCGCCCCAGCTTCATCAATGAGGCCAGGAACGTCCGGCTCGCGGGATGCTCCCAGGCGCGTTCCACATGCGACACGAAGCCGGGCATGACCAGGATATCGAGCGGGCCGCTTCCGTAGGTCTGATACGCCAGATGCACGCCGGCACCCTTGACGTAGCGCGTCGTCGGAACGGCGGCGAGCGACGACGCCGCGCCGGGGCCCATGAGCGCCTCGGTCTCGGCTTCAGGCGCGACGCCAAGCTCGTCGCGCAGCCGCTGCGTCAGTGCCGCGTGATGCCGTTCTGCCGCGCTTCGGTCGCCGGCCAGCAAAAGGCTGCGCACCAGATGCCGGCCATACACCTCGCTCAACGGATCGAGCTCGACCAGACGTCCCGCGTGCACTGTGGCGGCAAAATGGTCGCCGGCAGCATTCTTGTCCTGCACGAGGCGCTCCAGCGCGTGCACGAGCCGTCCCCGCAGCGCCTCGCGGCGAAAAAACGCCCAATCGTCGAATTCAGGGCAATGGTCCGGAGCGAAGCCCGCGAGGAAGTCACCCCGATACATCTGGCAGGCTTCCTCGAAGGCGCCGCGATCGCACGCACTCTCGAACTGGTGCGTGTCGACCTTCAGCGCGACCGCCGGGGACCATCGCACGCTGGTGCGGTCGGTCTCGAAAACCGGCTGGCCGAGCGTGAGCTCGATGCGATGAAGCAGGCGCCGCAGCCGCGCGAGGCCCGTCTCGCGGGGAGTTTCGGGCCACAGCAGCGTGGCGATCACGTCTCGCGCGACCGCGCCCTTGGCCTCCGCGAGATAGATCAGCAGCGCAAGTCCCTTGCGCAGGTTCAGCTTGATCGGGCGGTCGTCAGCGTGGATCTCCGGGAACCCGAACGTCCCGAGCGAGACAGCCGTCATGGAAGTCCTCTCTCCCCGGTCGGCGTCCCCGTGGGACGCGCAGGGGACGGTCCGCCGTTACGAGTCGGACAAGATCGAGCCTGGCCCCCAGCGAGCGCATCAACCTCCCGCATGCGGCACCGCTGTATCAGGCACAATAGGAAAAAACATGTTCGCGCGCCTCGCAATCCTGCTCTACGCCATCGTCAGCTATGGCGTATTCACCCTTTCATTTCTCTACGCGCTCGGTTTCGTCGGCAATTATGTCGTGCCGAAGTCGATTGACGTCGGCAGTCACACGAATTTGAGCGAGGCCATTGTCGTCAACCTGCTGCTGCTGGGCCTGTTTGCCATCCAGCACAGTGCCATGGCGCGTCCATCCTTCAAACGATGGATGACAAAACTCCTTCCCGCGGCCTGCCAGCGCAGCACCTACGTGCTGCTCTCCAGCCTGATCCTGCTGCTGCTGTTCTGGCAATGGCGTCCGATCCCGACACCGATCTGGCAGATTGACGGAATTGCCGCCTGGTTGCTGATCGGCCTGCATTGGCTCGGCTGGGTGATCGTGTTTGCCTCGACCTACATGATCGATCATTCCGATCTGTTCGGCCTGCGCCAGGCTATCTTCGCGCTCCGCGGGGCGGAGATGCCGGGTCAATCGTTCAGGACGCCGCTGCTCTACAAGATCGTGCGGCATCCGCTCATGCTGGGCTTTCTGCTCGCGTTCTGGGCCACGCCTGAGATGACCGCCGGTCATTTGCTGTTCGCGCTAGGGAATACAGTCTACATTCTGGTCGGGTTGCAGTTCGAGGAGCGGGATCTGATCGCCGAGTTCGGCGCGACTTATCAAGAGTATCGCCGCCGCGTTCCCATGTTGGTGCCGCGTCCCTTCGCTCGTCGCCGGACGGAAGATCGTCGGCCTGCTGGCGCTCCGCAATGAACGCGCTGTTTCCTTTCCCCCGAATGTCCGTGGATGCCGCCACATTCGCCGACACGCTCGATGGGCTCGACGTCGGCCTATATCTCGTCGACGCGCACGCGCGGCTCGTTCACGCCAATACGGCCGGCCAAGCCATCCTCGATGCGCGCGACATCTTGCTTGAGATCCGCGGACATCTCGTGGCCAGCGATCCAGCGGTCAACCAGACTTTGCAACATTTTTTCACGGTGGCCGGGCAAGGAAACGCCATCCTGGGCACCAGCGGAGTGCCGATGCTCGGGAGGGATGGGCAACGTCATGTCGCCCACGCTTTGCCGTTGACTTCCGGTAGGCGCCGAAGTGCGGGCGTAGCGTACAGCGCCGTGGCGGCCTTGTTCGTTCGCAAGACGGCGCTGACGATACCGCCGCGTTCCGAATTGATCGCCAAGGCATTCAAATTGACGCCGACCGAGTTGCGCGTGCTGCTCGCGATCGTCGAGCTCGGCAGCGTTCCCGAAGTCGCTGCAGCGCTCGGCGTTGCCGGCACGACGGTCAAGAAGCATGTCCGCCATTTGTTTGAAAAAACCGGTGCAGCGCGACAGGCCGATTTCGTCAAGCTCGTGGCGGGATATGCGACGCTGTTGAGAGAACCTGCCGAATATAGGCAATCCGCTGGAGCGACAAGATGAGAGCAGTTCTATGCAGCTCGTTCACCGGACCAGGCGATTTGCGCCTCGGCGAGATCGACGAGCCGAAGCCGGCCGCCGACGAAATTCTCATCGACGTCCACGCGGCCTCGGTCAGTTTCATGGACCAGTTGCTGGTCTCGGGCCTCTACCAGATGCGTCCGCCGACGCCCTTCGTGCCCGGCACGGAAGCATCCGGTGTCGTCGTCGCGGTCGGCGCAAAGGTTATGACATTCGTGCCCGGCGATCGTGTGGCATGCAGCGCCTGGACCGGCGGCTACGCCGAACAGATGACAGCGAAGGACTCGAAGAGCGTGCTTCTGCCTGACGGCGTCGCGTTCGAAGTCGCGGCGACCGTCCTGCACAATTACGGCACGGCCTATTATGCGCTGGTCGAGCGGGCACGGGCGCAACGCGGCGAAACCGTTTTCATTACCGGCGCGGCCGGTGGAGTTGGGCTTGCCGCCGTCGACCTCGGCCGCCATCTGGGCTTGCGCGTCGTCGCCGGTATCGGCTCCGACGACAAGGCCGCCCTGGTGCGAAGCTACGGCGCCGGCGAAATCGTCAACTATCGCAGCGAAGATCTGCGCGACCGGATCAAGTCGATCACATCAGGAGAAGGCATCGACATCGGCTTCGACAATATTGGCGGTGCGATCTTCGAGCAGATGGCCCGGCTGATGAAATGGGGCGGACGGCTGATGCCGATCGGCTTCACCAGCGGCGAGATTCCACAGCTCCCGATGAACTTGCCGCTGCTGAAGAACTATTCCATCCTCGGTGTCTTCGTCGGCGCTTGGGCGGAGAAATTTTCCGCCGAGGCCGCGCGCATGAACGCCACGCTGATGCAATTGCTGGCCGAAGAAAAAATCCGCCCGCACATCGATCGCGTCCTCCCTTTGGAGGAGGCCGGAGAAGCCATGCGTGCCGTGGCCAACCGAACGGTTCAGGGGCGAATTGTCCTCAAGATCAGGTAAAGTGCACCGGGAAGAGAGAGACCGATGACACCGATCATCATCGACAAGCGCTATTGCGGCCCGCCAAACTCCGGGAATGGCGGCTATGTCTGCGGCCGTCTGGCCCGGCACATTCCCGGGGCTGCGGAGGTGACGCTGCGCGCACCGCCTCCCCTGGACACGCCACTTGATGCGATCGCGACGGACGACGGCACATGGGAGCTTCGCGATGGCGGCAACATCGTCGCGACCGGGCGACCGGCAAATGTCGAGCTTGCACGTCTGGAAAAAGCCAGCTTCGAGGAAGCCTGCGCCGCCGAATTGCTGACCCCGGTCAAGCCGCACGAGCATCCCCTGCCGACCTGCTTCGTCTGCGGTCCCGCAAGGGCGAAAGGAGATGGCCTGCGCATCTTCGCCGGATTGCTCGCGCGTCACTCGCAGAGCGCCGTTCTCGCCGCGAGCTGGACACCGGATCCAAATCTGGCCGCCGATGACGGCCTGGTCGCGCCCGAATTTCTCTGGTCGGCACTCGATTGCCCCACCGGCTTTGCCTGCAACTGCGATCAGCAGAGCGGCGTCTTCGACAAGACACCGCTCCTGCTGGGGCGGATGTCAGCGCGGATCGAAGCCCGCCCGCGCCCGGGAGAGCGCTGCATCATCACAGCCTGGCCGACAGGCCGCGAGGGCCGCAAACGCACAGCCGAGGCGGCCGCGCATGATGAAGCCGGGAAGCTGCTGGCGGTGGCCCGGACGACTTGGATTGCGGTCGAGCGCGAGGTGCAGCTCGGGCGGGGGTGATATAAGCTCGATCTCGTAGGGTAGGCAAAGGCGCGTAGCGCCGTGCCCACCATTTCTGTCTCAGTTTTGTTGCGACATGGTGGGCACGCTTCGCTTTGCCCAACCTACGAGACCTATGAGCTTTGCTCGATCATCCCCTGAAGCCGCGCCAGCTCCGCGTCCAGATCGCGCTCGACATCCGCTGCCCGCATCTCGATCACACGATAATTCCGCGCTTCCAGCCACGTCCGCCGGCCTGCGCGGTCGGCGGCGATGGCCTCGCCCTCGCCCGGGTTCACCAGCTCGATCGCGATCCGGTGCGGGAACGAGACGAAATCAGGGATGTGGCGGCCGACCGGGGTCTGGCGCTTGAACCCTCCTGCGAAGCGGCGATCGCGGGTCAGGGCCTGCCAGAGCAGGCGCTCCGCATCGGTCGGGTTGCGGCGGAGCAGGCGCGCAAGGCCGCGTACGGTCGAGCCGCTGTCGGAAACACCGCCGCCCTGCCCGTGCTCGGCCAGAAGGGCGCGCAGCCGCGTGGCCTGCTCGCCGTCGAGCACGCCGCCCTTGGCCGGGCCCTTGCGGCCCTCGGCGATCGCCATCACCACCCCGTGCAGGGTGTGCATGTCCTGCTTGGTCGGCTCCATCCGGCTGAAGATGTTGCGCAGGTTCACCAGCATGGTGTCGCGCTTCTCGGCCGGGCGCAAAAATTCGACCCGGTCGAGCTCGCGGATGAGGTTGTCGAAGAAGGCATGCATCTGGTGCTGCGAGGCGCGCTCGGAGCGTTCCGGCATGGCGTGTGGCAGCTCGCCCGAGGTCGCCCGCTTGAACCATTCGTAGCCGACCAGCAGCACCGCCTGGGCGAGGTTGAGCGAGGCGAAGCCCGGATTGACCGGGAAGGTAATGATGCGGTTGGAGAGCCCGACCTCCTCATTGGTCAGGCCCCAGCGCTCCCGGCCGAACATGATGCCGGCCTTGCCGCCCGTGGCGACGTGCCCAGAGATCTCCGCCGCAGCCGCCTCCGGCCCGACCACCGGCTTGGCCTGGTCGTGCGGCCGGGCGGTGGTGGCGAACAAGAGGTCGAGATCAGCGACAGCCTCGCCGACCGTGTCGAACAATTCGACCTTTTCCAGGATGTGATCGGCGCCGGCGGCGGCGCGCTGGGCGGCAATGTTGGGCCAGCCGTCGCGGGGGTTGACGATGCGCAAGGCGCCGAGCGCAAAATTGCCCATGGCGCGCGCGGCCATGCCGATGTTTTCGCCCAACTGCGGCTCAACCAGGATCACGATGGGACCGTCGAGGGAAAGGCCGGCCTTGCTCTTGTCAGTCCCCGACATCTCGTCTCGCTTTCACGCTGGTTCTCAAGGCCTTGTGGGAGCCGCCTCAGGAATTGATTCAGGCCGACCCGGCCGGCTGCCCCCTCCGCCTGTCGTTTGCCTGTCCTGACAAAATTCTCAAGGGAAATAACGGGTTGGATTCGACTTTTGAATCTCGCCTGAAACTTCACCCCGGCCCCCGCGGCAGGGCCGCTTCCCGCCCCCCATCTGCGGAGGCTGGATGAGCTAAAAGTGCATAATCCCTTGGCTTTCGCCGGCCGCGTCCCGGTGCTAAGAGGCGGCGGATATTCCCGTGGCGCACCAAAAGCGCCGTTCCCAAGAGGCTTCCCCGAACATGGCAAAAATCAAGGTGTCCAACCCCGTCGTCGAACTCGATGGCGACGAGATGACCCGGATCATCTGGCAGTACATCAAGGACAAGCTGATCAACCCGTTCCTGGATGTCGAGCTGCAGTATTTCGACTTGGGGATGGAGTACCGCGACCAGACCAACGATCAGGTGACCATCGACGCCGCCGAGGCGATCAAGAAGGTCGGCGTCGGTGTCAAGTGCGCCACCATCACCCCGGACGAGGCCCGGGTGAAGGAGTTCAACCTCAAGCAGATGTGGAAGTCGCCGAACGGCACCATCCGCAACATTCTCGGCGGCTGCATCTTCCGCGAGCCGATCATCTGCAAGAACGTGCCGCGCCTCGTTCCCGGCTGGAGCAAGCCGATCATCATCGGTCGCCACGCCTATGGCGACCAGTACCGCGCCACCGACATCAAGTTCCCGGGCAAGGGCACGCTGTCGATGAAGTTCGTCGGCGAGGACGGCAGCATCATCGAGAGGGAAGTGTTCAAGACGCCCGGCGCCGGCGTCGCCATGCAGATGTACAATCTCGACGATTCCATCATCGACTTCGCCCGCGCCTCGCTGAACTACGGTCTGCTGCGCAATTACCCGGTCTATCTCTCGACCAAGAACACGATTCTGAAGGTCTATGACGGCCGCTTCAAGGACATCTTCCAGGACATCTACGACCGCGAGTTCAAGAAGGAATTCGAGGCCAAGGGCCTGACCTACGAGCACCGCCTGATCGACGACATGGTGGCCTCGGCCCTGAAATGGTCCGGCGGCTATGTCTGGGCCTGCAAGAACTACGACGGCGACGTGCAGTCCGACACGGTCGCGCAGGGCTACGGCTCGCTCGGCCTGATGACCTCGGTGCTGCTGACCCCCGACGGCAAGACCGTGGAAGCCGAAGCCGCCCACGGCACGGTGACCCGCCATTACCGCGAGCACCAGAAAGGCAAGGAGACCTCGACCAACTCGATCGCGTCGATCTTCGCCTGGACCCGTGGCCTCGCCCACCGCGCCAAGCTCGACAACAATGCCGAGCTCGCCAAGTTCGCGAACACCCTGGAGAAGGTCTGCGTCGACACCGTCGAGGACGGCTACATGACCAAGGATCTCGCGCTCCTGGTCGGCGCCGACCAGCGCTGGCTCTCGACCACCGGCTTCCTCGACAAGGTCGCCGAGAACCTCGAAAAGGCGATGGCGTAAGTCGTCCGCGATTTCGCCCGACTGGGCCGGACATCTCACGGGTCGCGCCAAAGCGCGGCCCGTTGTTTTTTGCGACCCTTGGAGACGCGACCATGTCGATCAAGCTTGCCGTGCCCTGCCTTCTGTTGCTTGCCGGGCCGGCTGCGGCCGCGGACCCGCTCCCCGCCGCCATCGCCGCCCCCGGCGAGACCGTCGTGCTCAGCGTCCACGCCGAGGGCGCGCAGGTCTATGAGTGCAAGGCCGGCACCGACGGCAAGCTCGCCTGGGCATTTCGCGAGCCGATCGCCACCCTGCTTTCCGAGGGCAAGACGGTCGGCCGGCACTATGCCGGGCCGAACTGGGAGCATGCCGACGGCAGCGCCGTGGCCGCCAAGGCCGCCGGCAACGCGCCGGGCGCGACGTCGGCCGATATTCCCTGGCTGAAGCTGGAAGTGAACGCCCACCGCGGCAGCGGCGTCCTCACATCAGCCACGACGGTTCAGCGCATCAACACCCATGGCGGCAAGCTCGACGGCGCCTGCGACAAGGCCGGCGAGTTCAAGAGCGCGCCCTATTCGGCCGAATACGTCTTCCTGAAGAAGGGCTGAGGAACGAGGAGAGACGGCCCTTACGCGCCGGCTATGGCTTTTTGGATCTCCGACAGGGCGTCCAGAGCCTTTGCCCCATCAGGCCCGCCGCCTTGCGCCATTTCGGCTCGGCCGCCGCCGCCCTTTCCGCCCACGACAGGCACGCCAATCTTGACAAGGCTTGCGGCGTCGAAACGGGTTGATAGATCCTTGGTCACGCCGACAACGAGGCTGGCTTTTCCGTCAGCCGTCGTATTTGCAACCGCGACAACGCCCGACTTGATCTCTGCCTTGGCTTGATCAACGAGGGATTTGAGTTCGTCGCTCGGCAATCCCGTCACGTGAAGTTTGTAAAACTTGACGTCACCGATTTCCACGACGTTGGAATTTCCGCCGTCGCCGGCACCGCCGCCCATCGCCAGCTTCTTGCGGGCGTCGGAGAGCTCGCGCTCGAGCTTCTTGCGCTCGTCCATCAGCGCACTGATGCGCGCCGGCACGTCGTCGATCGAGGTGCGCAGCTCGTTGGCCGCGGTTTTCGCCAGCGCCATGGTGTCGTTGGCATGCTTGCGCGCGTAGTTGCCGGTCAGCGCTTCGATGCGGCGCACGCCGGAGGCGACCGCGCTCTCGCCCGTCAGC
This sequence comes from Bradyrhizobium sp. 132, assembly GCF_023074185.1. Lineage (GTDB taxonomy): Bacteria > Pseudomonadota > Alphaproteobacteria > Rhizobiales > Xanthobacteraceae > Bradyrhizobium. Next base: position 153,909 of record NZ_JADPKY010000012.1, read on the forward strand.
GTGATCAGGCCGATGTCGCCGGTGCGCCTGACATGAGTGCCGCCGCAGAGCTCGACCGACCAGCCGAGCGCGTTGGTGCCGCGCTCACGCGCGGTCCGGCCCATCGAGACGACGCGAACCTCGTCGCCGTATTTCTCGCCGAACAGCGCACGCGCGCCGGCCTCGCGGGCCTCGTCCACGCCCATGACGCGGGTCGAGACCTCGTCGTTCTCCAGCACCACGTCGTTGGCGATGTCCTCGACGCGCGCGAGTTCTTCCGCGGTGATCGGCTTCGGATGCACGAAATCGAAGCGCAAGCGGTCAGGCGCAACCATCGAGCCGCGCTGGGCGATGTGATCGCCGAGCACCTGACGCAGCGCCTCGTGAATGAGATGCGTGGCCGAATGATGCGCGCGGATCGACGAGCGCCTGCTGTGATCGACCTCGAGCTGGAGCGCGGTGCCGGGCTTCAGCTCGCCGCTCTCCAAGGTGCCGACATGAACGAAGAGATCGCCAAGCTTCTTCTGCGTCTCGGTGACGCGGAATTTGATGCCGCCCTCGCCGACCAGCACGCCGGTGTCGCCGACCTGGCCGCCGGACTCCGCATAGAACGGCGTCTGGTTCAGCAGCAACGCACCGCTGTCGCCGGCCTTGAGGCTGTCGGTTTCCTTGCCATCCTTGATCAGGGCCGAGACGACGCCCTCAGCGATCTCGGTCTCGTAGCCCAAAAATTCAGTCGCGCCGAGCTTCTCGCGCAGCGGGAACCAGATCGCCTCTGAGGCCGCCTCACCCGAACCCGACCAGGACGCGCGCGCCTTCACGCGCTGACGTTCCATCGCATCGGCGAAGGAAGCCTGGTCGACGCTGATGCCGCGCGACTTCAGCGCGTCCTGCGTCAGATCGAGCGGAAAACCGTAGGTGTCGTACAGCGTGAAGGCGACGTCGCCGTCGAACATGTCGCCCTTCTTCAAGGACGCACTCTTCTCGTCGAGGATGGCGAGGCCGCGCGTCAGCGTCTTGCGGAAACGGGTCTCTTCCAACCGCAGCGTTTCCTCGATCAGGTTTTCCGCGCGCATCAAATCGGGATAGGCCTGGCCCATCTCGCGCACCAGCGCCCAGACCAGGCGATGCATCAGCGGATCTTTCGCGCCGAGCAGTTGCGCATGGCGCATCGCGCGGCGCATGATCCGGCGCAGCACATAGCCGCGGCCCTCGTTCGAGGGCAGCACGCCATCGGCGACGAGGAAGGCCGACGAACGCAGATGGTCGGCGATGACGCGGAACGAGGCGACGGTCTTCTCGTCCGGTCCGCTTCCAAGAGCGGACGCGGTCGCGTCGATCAGATGACGGAACAGATCGGTCTCGAAGATGCTGTCGACGCCCTGCATGATGCTGGCCATGCGCTCCAGGCCCATGCCGGTGTCGATCGAGGGACGCGGAAGCGCTACGCGCTCCTCCTTCGTCACCTGCTCGTACTGCATGAACACCAGGTTCCAAAATTCGAGGAAGCGGTCGCCGTCCTCTTCCGGTGAGCCCGGAGGGCCGCCCCAGATGTGCTCGCCGCGATCGATGAATATCTCCGAGCACGGCCCGCACGGGCCGGTGTCGCCCATCGCCCAGAAATTGTCCGAGGTCGGGATGCGGATGATGCGGTCATCTGAGAAGCCCGCGATCTTCTTCCAGAGGCCCGCCGCCTCGTCGTCGGTGTGGTAGACCGTGACGAGCAGCTTGTCCTTCTTCAGCCCGAATTCCTTCGTGATCAGCGTCCAGGCAAGCTCGATCGCGCGCTCCTTGAAATAGTCGCCGAACGAGAAATTGCCGAGCATCTCGAAGAAGGTGAGATGGCGCGCGGTGTAGCCGACATTGTCGAGGTCGTTGTGCTTGCCGCCGGCGCGCACGCATTTCTGCGAGGTGGTGGCGCGCTGATAGGGCCGCTTCTCGACGCCGGTGAAGACGTTCTTGAACTGCACCATGCCGGCATTGGTGAACATCAACGTCGGGTCGTTGCGCGGCACCAACGGCGAGGACGACACGATCTCGTGGCCGTTCTCGGCAAAGAAGTTCAGAAAGGTCGACCTGATCTCGTTGACGCCGCTCATGTTCATCCAATCGGGTGTGCTTGGACCCGCCATACGCCATCCAAACCGCGAGTTTGGGCTGATATCTGCGGGCCAAAGCGCTTTTAGACAAGGCCAGCTTCGCTGTCCAGAAACTGTGCAACCGGATCAGTGGGTTGCCGCAGGCGCGCAATCCCGTTGGAAAGCCGCTGATGCCGCGTTGACAGGCTTGGCCAGCTTGTGGTCTCTACCCATCTGTATCGTACGGCCACGTCGGGAGAGACCGGCTTTGGGTAGCCGGCGCCGAAGGAGCAACCGCCCCGGAAACTCTCAGGCAAAAGGACCGCGTGGCTTTGACAGCATCTGGAAAGAGGCGCCGACGGGCCTAGACCTTTTAAAAGAAAGGGTTGGTCCGGACAGCGTCCGCCGACGGGATAATACTCTCAGGCACAGCGACAGATGGGGCTTCGACTGGTTGCTTCCGGGGAATCATCCCCGGGGAACCACCGAGGGCCCCTGTGATGCTTGCGCGCGACGACCGAGATTCCCTTAAGAGCACGCCCCTTCACGGGCTTCATTTCTCCCTCGGCGGCAAGATGGTGCCGTTCGCGGGCTATGACATGCCCGTGCAATATCCCGCGGGCGTGCTGAAGGAACACCTCCATACCCGCTCGTCAGCCGGCCTGTTCGACGTCTCCCACATGGGCCAGATCGCGCTTCGGCCGAAGTCGGGCAAGGTCGAGGACGCCGCGCGCGCGCTGGAGCGGCTGGTGCCGCAGGACATCGTGGCTATTGCGCCGGGGCGGCAGCGCTACGCCCAGTTCACCAATGCCGAGGGTGGAATTCTGGACGATCTGATGGTCGCCAATTTCGGCGACCATCTGTTCCTGGTCGTCAACGCCGCCTGCAAGGCCGAGGACGAGGCGCATCTGCGCGCGAAGCTGTCGGACGACTGCATCATCGATTCGCTTGCCGACCGCGCGCTGATCGCGTTGCAGGGCCCGAAGGCGGAATCGGCGCTGGCGAAATTGTGTGCAGAAGCACCCGCCATGAAGTTCATGGATGCCGGCCCGCACAAGGTCGCCGGCATCGACTGCTTCGTCTCGCGCTCCGGCTACACCGGCGAGGACGGCTTTGAAATTTCGGTTCCTGCTGGCGAAGCCGAGCGCCTCGCCAAGACACTCCTGGACAATCCCGACGTGCTGCCGATCGGGCTTGGCGCCCGCGACAGCCTGAGGCTCGAGGGCGGGCTTTGTCTTTACGGCCACGACATCGACACCACGACCACGCCGGTCGAGGCCGGACTGGAATGGTCGGTGCAGAAGAGCCGCCGCACCGGCGGCGCGCGCGCCGGCGGCTTTCCCGGCGCCGAGAAGATTCTCGCTCATTTCGACCACGGCGCGGCCCGTCGCCGCGTCGGCCTGCGCACCGAGGGCCGCGCGCCGGTGCGCGAGGGCGCGCTGCTGTTTGCGGACGCGACATCCAGCGAACCGATCGGAAAGGTTACCTCCGGCGGCTTCGGCCCGAGCCTGAATGCGCCGGTCGCGATGGGCTATGTGCCCACCGCATCGAGCGCGATCGACACAAAACTCTTCGCCGAGGTGCGCGGCCAACGCCTGGCCGTGCAAATCGCCACCATGCCCTTCGTGAAAAACACCTACAAACGCTGAGGACAAGAAAATGACCACGACGCTGTACACATCCGACCACGAATGGCTCGCCATCGACGGCGACGTCGCCACCGTCGGCATCACCGACTACGCGCAGTCCCAGCTCGGCGACGTCGTGTTCGTCGAACTGCCCAAGCTCGGCCGCGCCCTGAAGAAGACGGAAGCCGCAGCCGTCGTGGAATCCGTGAAGGCCGCCTCGGACATCTACGCGCCTGTTACGGGCGAGGTCACCGAAATCAACGACGCCCTCGCCGCCGAGCCGGCGCTGGTGAATTCGGATGCGCAAGGCAAGGCGTGGTTTTTCAAGATCAAGATTGCCGACAAGAGCGAGCTAGGCGGCCTCATGGATGACGCCGCCTACAAGGCCCACACGGCTTAAAGACGATGGAGCAAGCGATGACCGCGCACCGCAAATCCAACGGCGATACCGCCGCTTTCGTTCGCCGCCACATCGGCCCCTCGGCACGCGACGTCACTGCAATGCTCGAGGCCGTCGGCGCGAAAAGCGTCGAGGCGCTGATGGCGGAGACGTTGCCGGCCTCGATCCGGCAGGCCGCCCCGCTCGATCTCGGCAAGCCCTTGAGCGAGACCGAGGCGATCGCGCATATGGGCGAGCTCGCCGCGCAGAACCAGGTCTTCGCCTCGCTGATCGGCCAAGGCTATTCCGGCACGATTCTGCCTGCGGTGATCCAGCGCAACATTTTGGAGAACCCGGCCTGGTACACGGCGTACACGCCCTATCAGCCGGAGATCAGCCAGGGCCGGCTTGAGGCGCTGCTCAACTTCCAGACCATGATCTGCGATCTCACCGGGCTCGATGTCGCCAACGCCTCGCTGCTCGACGAGGCGACGGCTGCCGCCGAGGCGATGGCGCTCGCGGAGCGGCACTCGCGGGTCGAAGCAAAGGCCTTCTTCGTCGACAAGGACGTGCATCCGCAGACGCTCGCGGTGATGCGCACCCGCGCAGAGCCCCTGGGCTGGACCCTGGTCGTCGGCGATCCCTTCACCGATCTCGACAAGACCGACGTGCTTGGTGCGCTGCTGCAATATCCGGGAACGTCGGGCGCCGTGCGCGACTTCAGGCCCGCGATCGCAGCACTGAAGGCGAAGGGCGCACTCGCGATCGTTGCCGCCGATCTGCTGGCACTGACCCTGCTCGCCTCGCCAGGCGAACTCGGCGCCGACATCGCGATCGGCTCGGCGCAGCGTTTTGGCGTGCCGATGGGTTATGGCGGGCCGCACGCGGCCTATATGGCGGTGCGCGATGCGCTGAAGCGCTCGCTGCCCGGCCGCATCGTCGGCCTCTCCGTCGATTCCCGCGGCGCGCCCGCCTATCGCCTCGCGCTCCAGACCCGCGAGCAGCACATCCGCCGCGAGAAGGCGACCTCCAACATCTGCACCGCGCAGGTGCTGCTCGCCGTGATCGCCTCGATGTACGCGGTCTATCACGGCCCCGAAGGCTTGACGCAGATCGCCCGTAACGTGCACCGCCGCACGGCGGTGCTTGCCGCCGGCCTGCGCAAGCTCGGCTTTGCGCCGAGTAGCGAAAACTTCTTCGACACGCTCAGCATCGATGCGGGTGCGAAGCGTGCCGAGATCGTCGCTCGCGCGGTCGCCGAGAAGATCAATCTCGGCATCGGTGATGGCGCTTTGCGTATCGCGCTCGACGAGGCCACCACGCCTGCGACGGTGGAAGCGGTCTGGCGCGCCTTCGGCGGCACGCTTGCTTACGCCGAGATCGACGCCACCACGCGCGAGGCGCTACCGGAGACGCTCAAGCGCGCGACCTCTTTCCTCACCCATCCGGTGTTCCACGCGCATCGCTCGGAGACCGAGATGCTGCGCTACATGCGCAAGCTCAGCGACCGCGACCTCGCGCTCGACCGCGCGATGATTCCGCTGGGATCGTGCACCATGAAGCTGAACGCGACCACCGAGATGATGCCGCTGACCTGGCCGGAATTCGGCTCGTTGCATCCCTTCGCCCCGCGCGAGCAGGCACGCGGCTATCACGCGCTATTCGCGCGCCTGGAGAAGTGGCTGTGCGACATCACCGGCTATGACGCGATCTCGCTGCAGCCGAATTCGGGCGCGCAAGGAGAATATGCCGGGCTGCTCGCGATCCGCGGCTATCACGCCGCGCGCGGCGAGACGCACCGCAAGATCTGCCTGATCCCCTCCTCCGCCCACGGCACCAACCCGGCTTCCGCTGCGATGGTTGGCATGGACGTGGTGGTGGTCGCCTGCGAAAAGAATGGCGACGTCGACGTCAATGATCTCAGGGCCAAGGCGGAGAAGCACTCCAACGACCTCGCTGCGGTCATGATTACCTATCCCTCGACGCATGGTGTGTTCGAGGAGCACATTCGCGAGATTTGCGACATCGTGCATGGCCATGGCGGCCAGGTCTATCTCGACGGCGCCAACCTCAACGCGCAGGTCGGCTTGTCCCGGCCCGGCGATTACGGCGCCGATGTCAGCCATCTCAACCTGCACAAGACCTTCTGCATCCCGCATGGCGGCGGCGGCCCGGGCATGGGCCCGATCGGCGTGAAGGCGCATCTCGCGCCGTTCCTGCCAGGTCATCCGGCGGCGAATGGGGATGCGCCGGTCGGCCCGGTCTCGGCCGCGCCGTTCGGCTCGGCTTCGATCCTCACCATCTCCTACATCTACATCCTGATGATGGGCGGCGAAGGCCTCAAGCGCGCCACCGAGATCGCGATCCTCAACGCCAACTATGTCGCCGCGCGCCTCGATGCGCATTTCCCGGTGCTCTACAAGAACGAGAAGGGCCGCGTCGCGCATGAGTGCATCGTCGATCCCCGCGCGCTGAAGACGACGTCCGGCGTCACCGTCGACGACATCGCAAAACGCCTGATCGACTATGGCTTCCACGCGCCCACCATGAGCTTCCCGGTGCCGGGCACGCTGATGATCGAACCGACCGAATCGGAATCCAAGGCCGAGCTGGACCGCTTCTGCGACGCGATGATCGCGATCCGGAAGGAAATCGCCGAGGTCGAGGCCGGCCGCTTCAAGATCGAGGCATCGCCGCTCCGTCACGCCCCGCACACCGTGCACGACATCGCCGACGACGATTGGAATCGCGCCTACACCCGTGCCGAGGGCTGCTTCCCCGCGGGCACCTCGCGCACCGACAAATATTGGAGCCCGGTCGGGCGCGTCGACAACGTCTATGGCGACCGCAACCTGGTGTGCTCGTGCCCGCCGGTGAGCGATTACGCGGAAGCGGCGGAGTAGGACCCCGACGGAGGTTTCGTAGGGTGGGTTAGCGGGCGGCTGCGCGAAGGCGCAGACCGCCGGCGTAACCCACCGCTTTAGCTTCCGCGGCGACAAAGATGGTGGATTACGCCTTCGGCTAATCCACCCTACAGCAATGATTTACGGCGCAATCAGCAATCGGGTTTCGCGATCCCACCGCCAGAGCCGTTCGTTGGTCAATTCAGTCCCGCCCCACCAACGCTTGATCGGGTTGTGGCGCCACAAGTCATCTTCTCGGGCGACAAGGGAACGTCCGAGTTCAGTTAGCGTGACCCTCCACTCGCTCCTGCCGAAGTAGCGATCCTCATTGTCGAACGCCGGATCGCCCAACAGAACGGGCGGCGCCGAATGTTCCGCCAATGCGATCAAGGCATCGCTCGCCTCACCCTCTTCGAACACATCGCGATACCACCTCGCTTCGGAGATGTATTTTGGGTCGGTGTGCCCTTCATTCACACAGCCCAGCATATCCATCTCGCTGGCACCAAGCCCCGTCACCTTGTCCGGAAGCTCTTCAAGCAGCGCAATGAGCGCCGATCGAAGTCTCGGAAAGATCATCAGATCCGTCATCAGCAGATCGAAACAGGATTTTGGCGTTTCAGCCCGATAGGCGCGCCAGGCGCGGCTTGCCATCACCAAATGATCGTCGGCGACCTCGAAGGCCGGCAACTTCCATTCTGCGACGGACTCCGCAGCATAGTCCGCAACACTGTCATCCGTGTGCACCAGGCTCAGCTTCGTCGTGATCTCCTTGTAAGGGCGAAGCAGGTCGAGCAACCAGACAAGCACGAGCTGATCGTTGGGCTGAGGATCGATCCACACTTCGATCGAGTCGAACTTCGCACAGAGCTCTAAGAAACCGATATCGCGCGTGCCGAAACCTTCCAGCCAGTCTCGACAAACCTCGTCGAGCCAGTGATCGCCTGGATTGCAGTGCTTTGCCGACCGCCGCTCCAGCCCCATCAAAAGCTGCTCTGCGGAGGGCAATTGGCCGAAGACGAAGCGCATGCAGAAGCCGAGCGCGATATTCGCCAATTTGGTCTGCCGAAGCGTAGCTGCCGCAAGATGGTTCGTGGTCAGAATCAAATGTGACACAGTGGCCTCGCGATTAACAAGCAATACCAAAACACCTCGAGCAGCACGCACGCATCAGACAGGAGAAAGCAATGCCCGGCTGTCGCGATCCCAACGCCAGAGCCGATCGCTGGTCAGGTGGGTGCCGCCCCACCAGCGACTGATCGGGTTATGGCGGCAGAAATCCTCTTCTCCCGCCAGCACCGCTTTCCCGAGGTCAGTGAGCGACAAGCGGGATTGCTTGTACCGCGCGTGACGGGAGGGATCGACATGCATGTCCAGCGAGAACGGTCCCTCCTCCAACCCCGATATGGCCGGCACCGGACAACGTGCGAGACCATCAAGCAGCGTGCCGACCTCCCAGTAATCGAAAACGCGCCGCTCGTTGCGCTTCTGATCACCCGGAAAAACTTCAAACGGCTGTACCTCGCCCGGTGCGATTAACTCTAGAATCCGCATTTCCGTAGCTCCAAGACCAGTTGTGACGCTCGGAAGCTCTTCCAGCAGGCCAATTGCGGACTGCTCCAGCTGCGGAAGCAGGCTTAGATCCGTTTTGAGGAGGTCGACCCAAGCCCGCGGCGTCGGGGAACGATAAGCCCGCCATGCACGGCCGGCCAGTTCAACGTGACCTTGCGAAGGATTAATAGTCCGCGGATTTTGCTCCGCAAGTCGCTCCGGATCAACATCACCAGCGGCAACGTCCAGCTGACGTATCACGAATCTGGAAACCGCCACTCTCTCGCCGCCACAATGGTCGAGGAGCCAGAGCAGAAGCAATTGTGCGTTTGGGTTTGGCTCTATCCACAGTTCGGCCGATTCGCATTCGAACAACAGCTCGATCAATCCCCGCCCCTTCACTCCCGGCTTATCGAGGCGCCAAGCCGGCGTGTCATCCAGCCAATGAAGGCCGGGTAGCTGTGTCGTATGCGGAGCAAAGAACGCTTCAAGCTCTGCGCCGGATGGCGGCGCACCCCAGACAAATCGACGATTCATCGCGAGCACGAGATCGCCCAGGCTGGCCTGTTCGAGGGCGCCGGCCAACTTGGCAGTCTCGAACTCTCGGGCCGTGATACGCGCGACATGAATGTGCGGCTCGGACGCGGCGAGATCCTCACCGCTTTCTATCATCAGATCGGATGCCACAAGTCGACGTCTAAGCTTTCGCACCAGCGAGGAGCAGGAGCTGAGGTAGGGTCTGTTGGGATTCAGGATTCTCATCGGGGCTTGGTTGTGATTCAAGCTTGGGATGGACCGATTCGTTTTGACTGACGCCCAATGGGCGAAGATGGAGCCGCATTGTCTTGGCAAGCCGGGAGATCCGGGCCGCAGCGGCAAGGACAACCGACTGTTTGTCGA
>NZ_JADPKY010000149.1 GCF_023074185.1 Bradyrhizobium sp. 132
CCGGCCCAAGGAAGAGGGGCGTATCGCGATCGTCACGAACGCGGGCCGGGCGGCGGTGGACGCCGATCACATCGGCGCGAATGGTTTCGCAGGGCGGAGAGCCGTGAGCGAAGGCGTCGCGCGCACGACCGGTGTGATCGGCGTACGGCCAAATCGTGTCGTCCTGGCGCCCGGGGTCTGTGCGCCAAGTCTTGCGGTGATGTGTGCTGTCCGACCGGACCGCGCGCATCAGCCATCCGCAGGGCGACGGGGGCAATAGTGCATCGCTCCCCGGGGAGAGCACGACATAAGCCGTTCCAACCATTGCGCAGGGAAGGCCGGGATGCTCCGGTTGCCCTGTTTCCCGCTGTGCAATGTAGCGCAATCTGCTCCTGGCATAGCGGATCAATAGGAGCCAGCCGGCTCCCGGTCTTCCCTGCACCCTCTTTCAATTGAGGGTGAAGCGACGAAGCAAAGCTCGGGCGAAACACGCCGCGAGGATGCGAGCCCATGTCAGGCATTCAACAACGATCTCGTGCCCCGGACGCAGCGCAGCGCCTCTTGGCGGTGCGCTGCAGAGCCGGGGCCCATGCAGCAGCGAGTGCGCGGCCTTCTGG
>NZ_JADPKY010000162.1 GCF_023074185.1 Bradyrhizobium sp. 132
TTGTTGATGTCGCTGGCGCGGTTGTCGAGCGACTGCGCGGTGAAGAAGTTGGTGGGATTGTCCAGGGCCGAGTTGACGCTCTTGCCGGTCGACAGACGGCTCTGCGTGGTGGCGAGAAGATCAGCGGTGGACTGGAGGGAGAGCAGGTTCTGACGAACTGACGAGGAGAGAACGATACCGGACATTGAGTGTTACCCTTCTGGTACGCAACGCAACAAACTTCGATTAGGATTAATCGATGCCGGAACCGTGAACACAGACGGCTAACAAAGCATGAAGCGTGTCGCTCCAATCCCTGCGCGGATTCACCATATGCACGATCGGAGCCGGATCGGGCTCTCCCATATCGCCATGATAGGATGACGCTTTTTCGTGCAACGAGCCAGCGTTTGCGACTTGTCAACCATAACTCAGAGTGAGCGATCGGCTGCATCCAGATGCATCGTCTCCGCTTCGCCGAGCGGCACTCTGATGCCGTCGCAAAAAGAAAGCGGCGGAGCCGAAGCCCCGCCGCCGGATCTTGCTTGCGATGTCTTCCGCTTGTTAGCGGAGCAGCTGGAGCACGCTCTGCTGCGACTGGTTGGCCAGCG
>NZ_JADPKY010000192.1 GCF_023074185.1 Bradyrhizobium sp. 132
GTAAGCGTAGCTCTGCAGCCCTTTTGAATGACGCTTGACGCCTATTTTGTTCGCGTGGCGCGTCGCCGCGGTATCCATGTGTCGGACAACGCGTTGACGGCGGCTTCGAGCGCCTTGCGGTCGACGACGTTGGGATCGAAGCGCTCCGGGCTCCAGAGGCGCATGTGTTCGTGCTCGGGATGGCTGGGGTCGCTGATGGCGGCGAGGTATTCGGCATAGCCGGGCGCACCGCCGACGTCTTCCGGAGGACAACGACCGGCGGCCTCGAGCAGGAAGGGAAGCCCCTCCGTCGTGGTGTTCTCGAACCATTTTTCGAGCTTGATCACATGGTCCCAGCTGTCGCCGAAGTCATAGAGATAGTGGATCGTGTTGGCGCCGGTCTCGCGAACGATATCGCAAAGCCGCGCTTTGCGGGCATCCATGGGCTGGTGGCCGTAATCGTTGTGGGGATCAGGAATCCCCCAACGGACCTCACCAGCGAAGAACTCGAAGAGGTGACTGTTCGTCCAGCCGAATGCCTCCTGAAGGGTCAGATGCAACCGATCAAGGCGCAGGGTGACGGGTACGACAAGGCGACGCATTACCTCCGG
>NZ_JADPKY010000172.1 GCF_023074185.1 Bradyrhizobium sp. 132
TGATTTGAACCGCAGCCTTGGAAAGCTATACGCCAGCGAGGGACGTCCTTCGATCCCTCCGGAGCAATTGCTGAGCGCCTTGCTGCTGCAGGTGTTCTACGGCATCCGCTCGGAACGCCAGCTGATGGAGCAACTGGACTACAATCTTTTGTATCGCTGGTTCGTGGGACTGTCGCCGGACGATCCGGTCTGGGACCCGACCACCTTTACCAAGAACCGGGAGCGGCTGCAGAACGGCGATGTGTTCACGAAGTTCATGACCAGGCTTCTGAACCATTCTCAGGTCAAGCCGCTATTGTCGGACGAGCATTTTTCGGTGGACGGAACGCTGATCGAAGCCTGGGCTTCGCAGAAGAGTTTTCGCCCCAAGGACGGCAGCGGCGACGATGATGACGGCGCCAACTTCCATGGCCAGAAACGCAAGAACGACACCCATGCGAGCACCAGTGACCCGGACAGCAGGCTTTATCGCAAGGCGGCCGGACGGGAGGCCAAGCTTTGCTATATGGGCCACGCCACCATGGAGAACCGGCATGGGCTGGCGGTGGCCGGCAGGGTCACGCATGCCAATGGCACCGCCGAACGCCG
>NZ_JADPKY010000062.1 GCF_023074185.1 Bradyrhizobium sp. 132
CGAGAAAGACACTGGGCTGGAAAACGCCGGCAGAAGCGCTTGACGAATTACTGTCATGAGTGAAAACAATTGGTGTTGCGACGACCGTTTGAATCCGCCCAATACACCAGCGAACAGTTCCAGAGGCTGATGGCCGATCACGGCGTGGTCTGCTCGATGAGCCGGTCAGGCAATGTCTGGGACAACGCTGCAATGGAGAGCTTCTTCTCGTCCTTGAAGACCGAGCGAACAGCGCGCAAAGTGTACCGGTCACGCAACGAGGCCAAGGCCGACGTGTTCGACTACATCGAGCGCTTCTACAATCCGAAGCGAAGGCATTCGACGATCGGATATCTGAGCCCTATGGAGTTCGAACGGAAGGTCGGATTAGCTTAAGCCGGTGTCAACAGAACCGGGTGCAGCTCAATAAAACAAGCCGGAGAGGTAAGCATGATGCAGCTCATTACCCCTGAGTACTATGGCGAGTTCCTCGATGATCTCTCGGAGATGCATCGACTGAGGTATCGTGTTTTCAGGCAGCGCTTGGCCTGGGACGTCGAGAGCAGCGGCGACATGGAGGTCGACGAGTTTGATGTCCTTCGGCCAGTTCATCTCCTGAACCGCTCAATCGATGGGCGTGTTCAGGGGTGCGTCCGGCTGCTGCCTTCGGTCGGCCCAACCATGCTAAGAGGCACGTTCTCGATCCTCTTGGACGGGCAGCCGGCGCCACGAACCGATCGGATATGGGAGAGCAGCCGCTTTGCGCTCGATGTTCCGTCCGATGCGCCGAAGGCGAGCGGCGGACTTGCTACGGCAACTTACGAGCTGTTTGCCGGCATGCTTGAGTTCGGCCTTTCCAATCAATTGACCGAAATCGTCACTGTCACCGATGCCCGGATGGAGCGCATCCTTCGGCGCGCCGGGTGGCCCCTCCGCCCGATCGGGAAAGCTCGTCCTCTCGGAAACACCAAGGCCATTGCTGGATACCTAGAAGTCTCGCCCAATGCCCTCAATCGTATCCGCAAAGCGGGACACATCTCAGGTCCAGTGCTCTGGGCTCCAGTCATCGGAGCGCCCGCCTGATCTGGAAGTAAGTACAATTAGGGCATCGCAGCACATTTGGAGCGGAAACCTATCTGGTTTAAGACTTATGATGCACAAACCACCTCGATCAAGAACCTCCATTCATGCCAGTAAGGCAATCGAACTGAAACACCTGAGGCTCGCCGTTGCTGCGGCCGATTGCGGTAGCCTCCGCCAGGCCGCGATTTTGCTGAAGTCGCAACAATCGAGCCTCAGCCGTAGAATTGATGAGCTCGAGCAGCATTTGGGCATTGCTGTTTTCGTACGCCATAGCGGAGGTGTGCGCCCAACCCGGGCCGGGCTAGGCGTGCTCCGCCAAGCTCGATCGATTTTGGAGGAATTTGATGCCCTGATTGCAAGCGCCAGCTACGTTCAGAACTGCGAAACTGGCCGCCTGGCGATTGGCTTCTGCACATCGCTCTCGGCAGGCAATCTGCAGGCGTCGTTACTAGAGTTTAACCAACGTGTTCCCCTCATAGAAGTTGCGACGTCCGAGCGGTCGCGGACGCGCCTTGCCACGGGGCTGCGCAATGGCGCGCTCGACATCCTGATTGTCACAGGGAGCCTGCCCTTGTTTGAGACCGAAGTGATGTCGCTCTGGAGCGAGCGCGTTCTCATCGTCTTGCCTCAGAACCATCCTCTCGCCGTCCGCGAAGCCGTCTACTGGACCGACCTGGGGGGCGAGACGGTGCTGCTCAGCCACTACGACCTTGGAACAGAATTCGAAATCCTTCTGACGTCGAAACTCGTGTCCCCTCACGATCGACCTAAAATCGAGCGCCACGATGTGAGCCGCGGCATCATCAAGAGCCTGATCAGCATGAAGGCGGGAATAAGCTTCGTGCTCGAATCCGACATGGGGGCGAATTTTGCCGGCCTCGTCTACCGTGAGCTGCGCGACGGCACGGGTCCCAGCCGGCTGGAATTCTCCGCATATTGGCGCGGTGATAACGAAAACCCGGCGCTGCACGAATTCCTGAAGTTGCTCTCTGAGCGCTACCCATCGCCTTCGAGTGGTCGCTGACGCGCGCGGCGCGCTTTCCGGAAGCTCCT
>NZ_JADPKY010000071.1 GCF_023074185.1 Bradyrhizobium sp. 132
CTATGAGGCGCCGCGGGGCGAGATCGAGATCGCGCTGGCGCAGATCTGGGCCGAGCTTCTGGGCCTGGAACGTGTCGGCCGGCACGACAACTTCTTCGAGCTGGGCGGGCACTCACTGCTGGCACTGCAAGTGCTTGAGCAACTCCGGCGGCGGGGTCTTACCCTCGAACTTTCCGCGCATATCGCGAGTCCCCGCCTCGACCAGTGCGCCGAGAAAGTGCGCTCGCGATCAAAGGACGGTCGAAAATCTGCGGGCCAACTCATTTCTCTTCGAGTCGCCAAGAGTCGGCCGCTTATCCTCTGTCACGCGCGTGGCGGAGGCCTGAGCATCTATGATGACCTCGTGCGGGCGTTGCCACCTACGCAAAACATCTATGGTATTCATGCCCTAAACTTCGGTCACGAACTCGCGAGGGTGCGTTCGATTGACGAGATAGCTGGAGTCTATGCTCGGGCCATTCTTCCAGTGCTACCGGACATGGCTTGTACGCTCGCCGGATGGTCTTTTGGTGGTGTGCTCGCCCACGCCATCGCTGGGGTACTTATTTCCGCACACGTGAGGGTCGATTTTGTGGCTATGATCGATAGTGCCTATCCGTCGGTCCTAGAAGCGCCTCTCAGTCTCTCCATGGACCAGGAATGGTCTGAATTCCTTATATTCCTTGCGGAGGAGGGTGGATTGTCGCCTCAACACGGTGCAACGACCGAAATTCGGCCAGCTGACTTCGCAGCGCTTGCTCTCGCCCTCTCGGGTGCATGGAAAATTGGTGCACCCGCGCTTGAGGAAATCTTCCAAGTGTTCGTTCGCCATATTCGCGCGGGCAGACTCTACGTACCCAAGAAGGTTTCGGCGCTCGGCGTCTCTTACAATCAGAACTCCGCCAACACAGCAACTTCATGGCGCGCTGTCTTCGATAGCGTCATTGAAGCGCCGCCTCTTCCTGGCGACCATCGCTCGCTTCTGAAGCATCCAAACGTAGTTGTCCTCGCGGACGACCTCTCAAATCGCCTGTTCGCCGACGCTGTTCTCCATTCGTCCGCCATTGAATAAAAGCCGTGGCGGACTCAGTCACGAGCCGGATCGGGTCCTGGGCCCTGTGCCGGAGGAGATCCGGCTTTCGAGGTCGCGGGCAAGATCACTCTTCGCACGAATTTCGCCTGTAACCGACCTGAGCTGCTGATTCCGCTCGATGTTGCACGCGCCGCCGCCGACCGGGCATGCTCCCGGCGCCGTTTTCCACGTCTAACTCGATCTGCGCCCGTACTTTGACGGGGGGAGCGGCCGGGTAGGGCCGGCCGGGACAGGTCTGAGCGTCCGATGGAGGAAACCTGCGCAAGCTAGCGGCGGACGGCCAAAGATGACGCGCGACGGGATTTAAGTGGACTTAGGCGGCCGTCCGAATGATCTCGAATCGCACCGCCTTTTCCGGGGGGATCATCAAAACGGCCCCCTGACTGCGTGTTCCAGCCGATCGTGATCACCGATTCCAGGCCATCGTGATCACCCATTCCAGAGCATCGTGATCGTCGTTTCCAGCCGATCGTGATCGCTATTTCCAGCGATCATGATCGGGGGCAACGGGGAGGCGCGCACCGCTGACAGTCTGCAACCCGGCTACCTTGGTCTTTTGCCCAACCGCAGAGGATCGAGATGCCGACAGAGAGACCAGAGAGACTGTCCATGCGCCACATTCGTGAAGCTCTACGCCTGCACTACAGCGTCGGCATGTCGCAACGCGCCGTTGCCCGCAGCCTCGGCTTGGCCCAAGGCACGGTCAGCAAGTACCTCAACCGCGCCCGCCGCGCCGGCCTGACCTGGCCGTTGCGGCCAGAGCTGGATGACGATGTCCGGCTCGAGAACCGCCTGTATCCGCCACCCTCTGATCGGCCCAGCGAGGAACGTCCGCAGCCGGATTGGGCGCTCGTGCATCGCGAGCTGCGGCGCCCGAACGTCACGCTGATGCTGTTGTGGGAGGAGTATTGCGACGCAAGCTCCGACAGCTTCAGCTACTCATGGTTCTGCGAACGCTACAAGGAGTGGGCCGGCCGCCTCAAGCCGACCCTGCGCCAGGTCCATGTCGCCGGCGAGAAGCTGTTCGTCGACTATTCTGGCCACACGATGGAGGTGGTTGACGGGCTCACGGGTGAGGCCCGCATCACCCAAAAGACCGTCGAGATATTTCTCCGCGGCAAGCGGGTGAGCGCCTCGACATAGTTCGCAATCACGCCCTTGGCTTCTTTGTAATCGGGCGAGGGGCCCAGACAGCCGGCAACATGACAAACGCGCCTTCGACGCCTTTGAGCGCCCGCTCGATGGCTGCCGAATCATTCCAATCACCGTCAACCAGTTCCACGCCCTGGTTCGCCCAGCTTGACCCCTTCTCGCGATTGCGGACTAGCGCGCGTACCTCCTTGCCGTGCGCCAAGAGATGTTCTGCCGTTGCGCCGCCCACTTTTCCCGTGATTCCCATTACTAAGAACATGCGTTTTCTCCTGATCTTGAGGGACAGAGCACTGCCCCTGTTGGTTCAACGGATGAGCGGCAGAATGGCCCGGATTCGGGGATCGCGCGCGTAGAGGCCGCCCCATGTCATCGCGCCCAGAAGCAGGGAAATGATTTCCGGCGGCGATCCCAACTCACCAATGCGGACATGGGCGCAGATGGCACCTCCCAAAAAGCCCGTCACTAGGATCGCGCCGAGGACGGCGGTGGCCGGGATGGCGTAGGATGGCGCAGGCGAGTATGATCGGACCCACGACACAGGTCAGGTCCATCGCGAACCCGGTTTCGTGCAACATGCTCGCGATCTGTGACGGCGCGAAAAGCTGAATAGTGCCGTCTGCCACCAGAGCGATAAAACGCGCTCACTATCCGGCCGGCCCATAGGCTGCGATGCAAGATCATAGCTTCAGGCACGTGATGCAGGTTCATAGTTTGGGACACTTGTCGTTCTCCGATGGGGGGATCCCATATTCGGAGCTCACTTACTGTGTCTCTTAGGTATGATAAACACCCAGGAAATGAACTCACTGTTCTCCCTGCGGTGAACAATACCGAGGCATGAAAATGCAGAATCTCGAACCGATCCTCATTTTCATAACGGTAGCGGAAATGGGGAGCTTCACCCGCGCAGCCGATAGCCTGGGCATTCAGAAGGGAAGGGCTTCAACGGCGGTCCGGAAGCTGGAAGAAGATGTTGGTGTGAGGCTCCTGCACCGGACGACGCGCAGCGTTCAGTTGACGGAAGACGGACGCGCATTTCATGCGCGTGCCCGCGATCTGCTTGCTGAAGTCGATGACCTGCACTCCATGTTCGCAGGCGATCGCGTGGCACTTCGCGGGCGTTTGCGGGTCGATCTTCCGACCGA
Organism: Bradyrhizobium sp. 132; assembly: GCF_023074185.1. Lineage (GTDB taxonomy): Bacteria > Pseudomonadota > Alphaproteobacteria > Rhizobiales > Xanthobacteraceae > Bradyrhizobium. Next base: position 3,370 of record NZ_JADPKY010000071.1, read on the forward strand.
GGTGGCGCGCACAACGATCGTGCCGGCCTTGCCGGATTTCATGGCGGCTCACCCCGAGTTGGAGCTGGAGGTGTCGAGTACGGATCGGCAAGTCGATCTTGTTCAAGAAGGGTTCGACTGTGTATTGCGGCTTGGACCAATAGGGGACGAGACGCTGATTGCCCGTCCACTGGGCCTGTTGCGGTGGTCAACGCTGCCAGTCCCCCCTATCTGGCGCGCTACGGCGTCCCTCGATCGCTGGATGATCTCCGGCATCAGGAACATCGGACTATTCATTTTTCGACGATGCTGGGCGCAAGACCCTATGGATGGGAATATCCGGACGGCGACAGCTACGCGACGCTTCAGTTGCCAGGTGCGCTACACGTCAACAGCGCGCAGACCTACGAAGCCGCTGCCCTCGCCGGCCTTGGCCTGATTCAGGCGCCACTCTTGGGGATTGGCCGATACTTAGAGAGTGGAGCGCTTGTGGAGATCATACCCGATTTTCGTCGCCGGGCGCTCGCCGTGTCCCTCGTCGTAGCACATCGGAGCGATCTGTCGCGTCGAGTCCGCGCATTCATGAAATGGATCGAAGATGTGCTGACGCCGTATCTGGAATAGCGAGACGGACATCTTCGTCCGGCCCTCGAGATCAACATTCTGAAATTATGTCTGCCGGTCGGCGGCCCGGCGGTCCAACAGAAAGCGCAGCGCATCCCGAAGGCGCTGCGGCTTGCGATGGAAGGGCATAGATAAATAATCTGCTGCTCATTCACGCCTTAGCGTCCAGCGACCCATTGAAACCAACCCGCTGGGCTTCTGTTGCGACATCGTCAAACCAGTGTTTTCCGGCATCGTCTATCACGCCAATTATTTGCGCTTCATGGAGCGCGGACGGACCAATCATCTACGGCTGATGGGCGCCGAGCAACAGGCATTGTTCGAGCAGCCCGCGACAGAGGATGCTGGCTTCGCCTTCGTCGTTCGCTCGATGCATCTGGATTTCCTCAAGCCCGCGCGGATGGACGACGTGCTCGACGTCGTGACCTGGCCGGTCGCGGTGAAGGGCGCCTCGATCATGCTGGCGCAGGAGGTGCGGCGCGGGGAGGACGTGCTGGTGAAAGCCGAGGTGCGCGTCGCCTTCATCAGCGGCGGCCGCGCCCAGCCGATCCCGAAGTCGATCCGCGCCATGATGAAGGCTGATCTGATTTCGTGATCGGGCGATAGCGGACGGCCTCTCGACTCCGCGGCATGCAGGCGTAGATTGCGCTCCCGTCAACCGATGAGGCCATCATGTCGCGCCCGCCGCTTCCGCCCTTCACCCGTGAGACCGCCGCGCAGAAGGCCCGCATGGCCGAGGACGCCTGGAATTCGCGCGACCCGGTGCGCGTCTCGCTCGCCTATACCGAGGACAGTCGCTGGCGCAATCGTTCGGACGTGTTTCAGGGCCGCGAGGCCATCGTCGCATTCCTCACCCGCAAATGGGAGAAGGAGCAGGAGTACCGTCTGATCAAGGACCTCTGGGGCTTCGACGGCAACCGTATCGCGGTGCGCTTCCAGTACGAATGGCACGACGCGAGCCGCCAATGGTATCGCTCCTACGGCAACGAACAGTGGGAGTTCGACGAGCACGGGTTGATGAGGCGGCGCGAGGCCTCGATCAACGACATCGCCATTGCGGAGAACGACCGGCGGTTTCACTGGCCGGCGCCGGGGCCGAGGCCGGCGGATGTGCCGGGGTTAGGGACCGATCCGTTCTGAGATTTCAACCCCCATGGTGAGGAGCCGCGAAGCGGCGTCTCGAACCATGCAGGCCCTGTTGCTGCACCTCGGCCTCTATCCTTCGAGACGCGCGCAACGGGCGCGCTCCTCAGGATGAGGGGTTGGACTTGCGCACCAGAAACCGCTCGGCGAACTCAATGCAGCTTCGCTGATCTCCAAGATCACCTCAGCGCGCGCCGTCGCGAACTCGCCCGAACTGATCGAGGCGAACACGGCGGTCGCCGCTGACGTCATCAAGCGGCCTGACCTCGGCCGCATCGAGCCGGGGGCGACCGCCGATCTCACCGTCGTCGATCTGATCCATCCGGATCTTCAGCCGCTGTTCGATCCGCGCCGCGCGCTGATCGCGCTCGCCAACCGCGCCAATATCGATCAGGTCATGGTCGACGGCCGCATGCTGATCGATGCCGGCCGTTATCTCGGCGCCGACGAGGCGGCGATCATGGCCGCCGGCACCGCTGCGATCGGCAAGATCTGGGACCTGCCGGAGGCGCAGGCCGCATTCAACGGCTGAGCATCGTTTCGTCCTCGAATTCGGCGAGCGACTTGCGCATGGTCTCGACGAGATCCAGTGCCACCGGCGACGGGCTGCGCTGTGCGGGGAAAACGGCTGAGAACTCGAAGTCGATGCGCGGCAGGAAGCGGCGCGCGATGACGCCGCGGGTTGAAAATTCCTGCGCGGTGAAGGGATCGCAGATCGCGACCCCGAGGCCTGATGACACCATGCCGCACATGATCTCCGACAGTGTGGTCTCGACCCTGAGCACGCGGCGGACGTCGCTGCGGTGGAAGACCTGATCGACGAGGTGCCGGCTCGACGATCCCGCCGATAGCGAGATGAACGTCTCGCCCTCGAAATCGCCCGGCTCCAGCACTTCCTTTTCTGCAAGCCGGTGTCCGGTCGGCAGCACCGCGACACGCGCCAGTGACGGTAGCCGCTGGCTCGGCAGGCCGGAATGCGCGATCGGCACCTCGGCAAAGCCGATGTCGCATTGATTGTTCAGCACCCAGTCGACCACGATCGGCGAGATCACACCGAAGAAGGCGAGGTTGAGGTTCGGCCGCTCTTTCAGAAAATGTCCGGCAAGCCGCGGCAGATAGCCATTCGACAGCGCTGGAAGTGCAGCGATCCGCAGCGAGCCGGTGCGGCGGCCACGGATTTCCTCGGCTGCCGCCGTGATGCGTTCGAGGCCGACGAACGAGCGCTCGACCTCGGTATAAAGCGCCATCGCTGCGGCGGTCGGCACGAGGCCGGTGCCGCGCCGCTCGAACAGCTCCATCTTGAGCAGCGCCTGAAGGTCGCGCAGCAACCGGCTGACCGCCGGCTGCGTCACGGTCATCAGCGCCGCCGCCTCTGTCACGCTGCCCGTCAGCATCGTCGCCCGGAAGGCCTCCACCTGCCGCGAATTGATCCGCGCCATCCCGATTCCATTCATAACATTTCGGCATGCAAGGGGTGCCATTATTCATTGGACGATGGAAGGCTAGGTTTGCGATCTTTTTCATCAGAGCTGGAGAGAGCCCGCTTTTTCGGCAGATTGGAGGGGTTCAAACCTCCGGATCGCGCCAAAATCCGCCGAGCAGGGGCCGGAGTCCTGATTGGTGTCGGGCCGGCGCGGAAGGGAATGCGGAAGGCGCTTCGGCTCATGAGACTCGTCGGCACGTCACCTCACCCCGGTATGGAGATCGGACCACATGAAGACTTTTCGCCTTCTGACAGCGGTCGGCATCGCGGCTCTCATGGCCGCCCCCTCGGTCGCCTCGGCCCAGCAAAAGACGCTCTATGTCGCCGGCTATGGCGGCTCGTTCGAGAAAACCATCCGTGACGAGGTGATCCCGACCTTCGAGAAGGAGAACGGCGTCAAGGTCGAATACGTCGCTGGCAACTCCACCGACACGCTGGCAAAGCTTCAGGCGCAGAAGGGCAACCAGCAGATCGACGTCGCCATCGTCGACGACGGCCCGATGTACCAGGCGATCCAGCTCGGCTTCTGCGGCAAGCTTGATGGCCTGCCGGCCGATCTCTACGACACCGCCCGCTTCAAGGACGACCGCGCTGTCGCGATCGGCATCGTTGCCACCGGCCTGATGTACAACACCAAGGTGTTTGCGGAGAAGGGCTGGGCGCCGCCGACTTCCTGGAACGATTTGAAGGACACGAAATACGCAAAACAGCTCGTGATCCCGCCGATCAACAACACCTATGGCCTCGAAGCGCTGGTGATGCTGTCGAAGATGAACGGCGGCGGCGAGTCCAATGTCGATTCCGGCTTCAAGATCTTCAAGGAGCAGATCAATCCGAACGTGCTCGCCTATGAGCCGTCGCCGGGCAAAATGACCGAGCTGTTTCAGTCCGGTCAGGCCGTGATCGCGGTATGGGGCACGGGACGCGTGCAGAGCTTTGCCAATACCGGCTTCCCCGTCGACTTCGTCTACCCGAAGGAGGGCGCTGCGACGCTGCTGACGACGGCATGTCCAATCACCAAGCCGAACGTCTCGCCGCTCGCCTCGAGCTTCATCAAGAAGCTGCTCGACCCAAAAATCCAGCTCGTGTTGCTGAAGGACTACGGCTACGGCCCGGTGCTGAAATCGCTGGTGGTCCCGCCGGAGCTCGGCAAGATGGCGCCGATCGGCGAGCGCGCGGCAAAGCTCTACAATCCGGACTGGACGGTCATCAACGACAAGCGCGAGGAGTGGACCAAGCGCTGGAATCGCGAAGTCGAGCGCTGATCGGTCATACCGGAGACAGTGCCATGGCCTATCTCGAACTCGAAGGGATCGCCAAGCAATTCGGAGCGCAGACTGTCGTCGACGACTTCAGTCTCGCGGTGGGGAAGGGGGAGTTCATCTCCTTCCTCGGCCCCTCCGGCTGCGGCAAGACAACGACCCTGCAAATGATCGCCGGCTTCCTCGATCCCACCCGCGGCGCGATCCGGCTGGAGGGCAAGGACCTGACCGCGATCCATCCGGCCAAACGCGGGCTCGGCATCGTGTTCCAGAGCTACGCGCTGTTTCCGCACATGACCGCGGCGGAGAATGTCGCCTTCGGCCTCGAGATGCGTAAGGTGGCGCGCTCAGAGCGGGCCGAGCGCGTCCGCGCCGCGCTCGCGATGGTCGGTCTCGCCGGCTACGAGGACCGCCATCCGCGCCGCATGTCCGGCGGCCAGCAGCAGCGCGTGGCGCTGGCCCGCGCGCTGGTGATCAAGCCGAGCGTGCTGCTGCTCGACGAGCCGCTGTCCAATCTCGACGCCAAGCTGCGCGAGGAGATGCAGATCGAGCTGCGCCAGATCCAGCGCACCATCGACACTACCACGATCCTGGTCACCCACGACCAGAACGAGGCGATGTCGCTGTCCGACCGCATCGTGGTGATGAGCCAGGGTCGCATCGAGCAGATCGGCACGCCGCAGGAGACCTATGAGAAGCCGGCCTCGGCCTTCGTCTCGCAGTTTTTAGGCAAGACCAACGACTTTGCCGCGACGATTGATCGGACGAGTGCGCCTGCGCGATTGATCGCCGGCTCGTGGAGCGCGCCCGCGCCTGCCGGGCTCAGCGGACCCGTGACCGTCAGCATCCGTCCTGAGCGGATTGGCTTTGGCGATACGGGACTCGGCGCTAAAATCATTACCCGCATCTTCCAGGGCAATCACTGGCTGTTCCAGTGCGACAGCGAATGCGGCCCGGCGACCGTGATCCGCCAGAATGACGGCGAGAGGCAGCCGGTCGAGGGTGAGGCCGTTCGTCTCGTCTGGCGTCCGGAGGATATGGGTGTGCGCGGAGGAGCCTCCGCATGAGCGTGGCTGCTGAGGAGCGGAACGCACGCGCGCCCTGGGCGCTGAGCGCGCCAGCCCTGATGCTGTTCGTCGGCGTGTTGCTGATCCCGCTGGCAATGACCGTGATGCTGTCGTTCCACGACTGGGGTCAGTACAAGGGCATTGAGCCGGTCTTCATCCTCAAGAACTGGCACGAGATCGTAACCGACCCCTATTACGCCGAGATGTTCTGGCGGACGTTTCGCATCGCGATCCTGACCACGCTGCTCACCGCCGTGCTCGGCGCGCCCGAAGCCTACATCCTCAACCGCATGAGCGGACGCTGGAAGAGTGTCTTCCTCCTCGTGATCCTCGGGCCGCTGTTGATTTCCGTGGTGGCGCGAACGCTCGGCTGGGCGCTGCTGTTCGGCGGTAACAACGGCCTCGTCAACAAGCTGCTGATGTCGGCCGGGTTGATCCGCGCACCCATTCCCTTCATGTTCACCGAAACCGGCATGGTGGTTGCGCTCGCGCATGTGATGATGCCGTTCATGGTGCTCTCGGTGTGGGCCGCGCTGCAGCGGCTCGATCCGCAGATCGAGAATGCCGCGCTGTCGCTCGGCGCCGGCCCTGTAACGATCATCCGCCGCATCATTATGCCGCAAATCATGCCGGGCGTGCTGTCGGGCGCAATCATTGTGTTCTCGCTCTCAGCCAGCGCGTTTGCGACTCCCGCGATCATCGGGGGGCGCCGGCTCAAGGTCGCGGCGACGCTCGCCTATGACGAGTTCCTCAACACGCTGAACTGGCCGCTGGGCGCAGCGGTTGCCACGCTACTGCTCGCCGCGCTGGTCTTGATCGTCGTTGGCAGCAACGCGCTGATCGAGCGCCGTTACGCGGAGGTATTCCGATGAGCCGGAACGGCCCGCTCGCGCTGATCTTCCACACCATCTTCGTCATCGTCATGGTGTCGCCGATCCTCGTGGTCTGCCTCGTCGCGTTCACGCCCGAAGGCTTCCTGTCGTTGCCGACCAACGGTTTTTCGCTGCGCTGGTTCAGGGCGATCGCCAACTATCCCGAATTCATTCACGCCTTCTGGATCAGTCTTGGCCTCGGCGCGCTGTCTTCTTTTGTGGCGATGTTGTTCGCGGTGCCGGCGGCGCTGGCGATCGCGCGCTATCGCTTCCGCGGTCGCGATGCGCTGGCCGCGCTGTTCCTGTCGCCGCTGATGATCCCGCATGTCGTGCTCGGCATCGCCTTCCTGCGCTTCTTCACCTCGGCGGGCCTCGGCGGCAGCTTCGCGGCGCTGATCATCGCGCATGTCATCATCGTGTTTCCGTTCGCGCTGCGGCTGACGCTTGCGGCTGCAACCGGCATGGATCTCTCGGTCGAGATGGCCGCGGTCTCGCTCGGCGCCGGCGGCTGGACGCTGTTCCGCCGAGTCACCTTGCCGCTGATCCTGCCAGGTGTCATCAGCGGCTGGGCGCTCGCCTTCATCCAGTCCTTCGACGATCTCACCATGACCGTCTTCCTTGCGGCACCCGGCACCGAGACGCTGCCGGTGCGCATGTTTCTGTACATCCAGGACAACATCGATCCGCTGGTGACGTCGGTCTCGGCCTGCGTGATCGCGATCACCATGACCGCCCTCATTCTGCTCGACCGCTTCTACGGGCTCGATCGTGTGCTCGCCGGCAAGGGCGATACGGGACGATAGGAGAACTCATGTCAGGGGATTACGACGTCGCCGTTGTCGGCGGCGGATTGCTCGGCTCCGCCATTGCCTGGGGTCTCGGCAGGCTCGGCAAGAGCGTCGCCGTGCTTGACGAGGGCGACATCACCAAGCGCGCCTCGCGCTCCAACTTTGCCCTGGTCTGGGTTCAGAGCAAGGGCTTGGGCATGCCGGCGTATACGGTGTGGACTGTGCAGGCGTCACAAGCATGGGGAAGGCTTGCTTCGGAGTTGAAGCAGCAGACCGGTCTCGATGTTTCGCTTCAGCAAAATGGCGGCTTCCATCTGACGCTCGGCGAAGACGAGTTCGGCCAGCGCGCCGAACTGGTCACGCGCATGCACAACCAGACCGGTGCTGCCGACTACAAGATGGAGATGCTCTCCGCATCCGACGTGAAGAAGTCGCTGCCGCTGATCGGCCCCGAGGTGTCCGGCGGCAGCTATTGCCCGCTCGACGGCCACGTCAATTCGCTGCGCACGTTCCGAGCGTTCCACACCGGCTTCAAGGCGTACGGCATCGACTATTTCCCGGAGCGCCCGGTTTCGGCTATCAGCAAAAGCGGTGGTGAATTCAAGTTGGCCACGCCGAAGGGCGAGCTTCGCGCCCCCAAGATCGTGCTGGCCGCCGGCAACGCCAACCAGACGCTCGCGCCGATGGTCGGTCTTTACGCCCCGATGGGCCCGACCCGCGGCCAGATCGTGGTGACCGAGCGGACCATGCCGTTCCTGCCGCATCCGCTGACTACGATCCGCCAGACCGACGAGGGTACGGTGATGATCGGCGACAGCAAGGAAGACGAGCTCGACGATCGCGCGCTGAAGCACTCGATCAGCGCTGTGATGACCGATCGCGCGCAGCGGACGTTTCCGCATCTGTCGCGGCTCAACGTGGTCAGGAGCTGGGCCGGCATCCGCGTCATGCCGCAGGACGGCTTTCCGATTTACGACCAGTCGGAGACCCATCCCGGCGCCTTCGTCGCCTGCTGCCATTCCGGCGTCACGCTCGCCTCCAACCACGCTTTCGAGATCGCGCGGATGGTCGCGCAGGGTTCGCTCGAGCCGGAGCTGGTCGGCGCGTTCTCGGCCAGCCGTTTTGGCGCCGCTGGCGCTGCGAACAACAGCGGCTATTAGAGATATTGAAGGAGCCAAGATGTTCAAACGATTCGAACAGGACAAACGGCCGCCGGTGCAGATCTTCGTCGACGGCATTGCCGTCGCGGCGCGGCAGGGCGACACCGTCTCGGCCGCGCTGCTGGCCTCGAGCTGCGACGTGCGCCGGTCGACCGCGGTGAGCGGTGCACTGCGTCTTCCCTATTGCATGATGGGCGTGTGCTTCGATTGCCTCGTCACCATCGACGGCGTCGGCAACCGCCAGGGCTGCCTCGTGCCGGTCACTGAGGGCATGCAGATCGAGATCCAGAAGGGCAAGCGGGAGATCGGAAAATGACTGTGGCTCCCAAGCGCGAAGACTATGATGTCGTGGTGATCGGCGCCGGGCCTGCGGGCCTCGCGGCCGCTGCGACCTCGGCCGAAGCCGGTCTGTCGACCCTACTACTCGACGAGAACATCGGTCCCGGCGGCCAGGTGTTTCGCGCCATCGCCTCGACGCCGGTGACCGAGCGCAATCAGCTCGGCGCGGACTATTGGGTGGGTGCCGATCTCGTGCAAGCATTGCGCGCGAGCAACGCCGAAGTCATCCATCGCGCCACGGTCTGGAGCCTCGACCGCAACCTGGAGATCGCCGTCTCGGTCGGGGGCGCCTCCGCCTTTGTCAAGGCGAAACGCGTGATCCTTGCGACCGGTGCGCTGGAGCGGCCGTTTCCGATTCCCGGCTGGACGCTGCCGGGTGTGATGACCGCGGGCGCGGCGCAGACGATGTTGAAGTCGTCAGCGTTGGTGCCGGACAGACGCACGGTGATCGCGGGGCAGGGGCCTCTGCTCTGGCTGCTCGCCGCGCAGATTTTGCGGCTCGGTGGCCGCATCGATCGCATTCTCGACACCACCGAGCGTGGCAACTACTTCGCCGCTCTGCCTCACGCTTTCGCCTTTCTGGCCTCGCCCTATTTCCGCAAGGGCCTGTCGATGATGCGCGAAGTGAAGGCGAAGGTTCAGGTCGTCTCCGGCGTCACCGAGCTTGCGGCATCCGGCGACGGCCAGCTCGCGGGCGTGAGCTATGTGGCCGGTGGCAAGCGCGAGACCATTCCGGCGGATTTGCTGCTGCTGCATCAGGGCGTCGTGCCCAATGTCAATCTGGCGATGGCGGCCGGCGTCGATCATCGCTGGGACGATCTGCAATTGTGCTGGTCGCCGGTGCTCGACGCGAGCGGCAATTCGTCGGTCGCCGGCATTGCGATCGCCGGCGACGGTGCCGGCATCGGCGGTGCGAGTGCAGCCGTGGTACGTGGCCGCATCGCGGCGCGGGCAGCGGCGGAAGCATTGGCGCCTGCGGCTGCCGCGAAGCTTCCCGCGTTGGCGACGCTCCGTTCCGATCTCGCCAAGGCCGAGCGTGGTCGCACCTTCCTCGACACGCTGTTCCGCCCAGCGCCGCAGTTTCGCATTCCCGCAGGCGACACCATCGTCTGTCGCTGCGAGGAGGTGACCGCGAAGGACATTCTCGATGCCGTCGCGATCGGCGCGACCGGGCCCAATCAACTCAAGGCCTATCGCCGCACCGGCATGGGTCCGTGCCAGGGCCGGCTCTGCGGCCTCACCGTCACCGAGCTGATGGCGCAGGCGCGGGCCAAAACCCCGCAGGAGATCGGCTATTACCGGCTGCGCGCGCCGGTCAAGCCGATCACGCTCGCCGAGCTTGCCGCGGTTCCGAAGAGCGAAGACGACATCAAGGCGGTGGTGCGCGGATGACCAAAAACGTGGATGCGATCGTCGTCGGCGGCGGCATCCACGGATGCTCGACCGCGCTGCATCTGTGCCTCGCCGGCCTGAAGCCGGTGCTGATCGAGAAGGACTATGCGGGCCGCCACGCCTCCGGCGTCAATGCCGGCGGTGTGCGCCAGCTCGCGCGGCACATCCCGGAAATCCCCCTCTCGATCCGCTCGATGGGAATCTGGGAGAAGATTTCGGACCTCGTCGACGACGATTGCAGTTTTGAAAACTACGGCCAGGTGCTGGTCGCCGAGAACGAGGAAGAGCTCGCGGTGTGCCGCGCGCGCGTCGCCGAACTGAACACGCTCGGTTTCACCCACGAGGAGCTGATCGACGCGACTGAATTGCGCCGCCTCGTGCCGGCGGTGGCCGAGACCTGTCCCGGCGGCGTGGTCTCGCGCCGCGACGGCGCCGCCAATCCGGCGCAGACCACGACGGCGTTCCGGCGCAAGGCGGAGCAGCTCGGCGCGATAGTGCGCGAGGGCGTCGCCGCCAGCAACATCCGGCAGAGCGAGGGCCTCTGGCATGTCGATGTCGGCGCCGAGAGCTTTGCCGCGCCGGTGCTGGTCAATGCCGCCGGCGCCTGGGCCGGGACCATCGCAGCCACGCTCGGTGAGCCCGTTCCGGTCGAGACTGTGGCGCCGATGCTGATGATCACCTCACGCGTGCCTCACTTCATCGATCCCGTCGTGATCCTGCGCGGCCGAAAGCTCTCCTTCAAGCAATTCAAGAACGGCACCGTGCTGATCGGCGGCGGCCATCTAGCCACGCCCTATCAGGATCGCAACGAGACGGTGCTGGACTGGAAGAGCCTTGCGACCAGCGCCCGCACCGTGTTCGAGTTGTTTCCGGTGATGCGCGACGCGACGATCGTCCGGGCCTGGGCCGGCATCGAGGCGAAGATGAAGGACGACATCCCAGTGTTCGGACCGAGCAGCCGCCACAAGGGCCTCTATCACCAGTTCGGATTTTCGCTGCACGGCTTCCAGCTCGGCCCCGGCGCCGGCGCCGTGATGGCGGAGCTGATTGTCAATGGCGGCACCCAGACCCGCATCGGCGATCTCGGCATCGACCGTTTCTATTCCCCCACGCTCTAGCAACAAGAGGACATCATGAGCATTACCCGCAGCATCCGCACGCCGATCATGCACCGCGCCGTCGAGGCCAACGGCTTCGTCTTCCTTGGCGGCACCATCGCCGACGACACCTCGCTCTCGATGGGCGAGCAGACCCGTAACATCCTCGGCAAGATCGCCGCCTATCTGAAGGAAGCGGGCACCGACAAGTCGCGCGTCGTGAGCACCTCGATCTTCGTCACGGACCTTTCCAAGAAGAAGGAGATGGACGCGGCCTGGACCGAGTTCTTCGGCGACAATCTGCCGACCCGGGCCACCGTCGGCGTCGCCGATCTCGGCGGCAGCGCGCTGATCGAAGTCGTGGTGACCGCGCTCAAGGGCTGATCGCGCAGGCCGGCGGGGAACGTCAGCGTTCCCCGCGCTGTCGCCCCTGCGAGCCTCGCCTTGATCTCGCCCTTCAATGGGACTACTTAGACAGTCTCCAATCAGGATATTCGCAGCCATGGATTTTACCCCGACCGCAAAGCCGACCTGCCTTGCTCACGGGGAATTCCATGCCTGCTTCAATCATCCTGTCGAATCTGTCGCTGTCCACGCCTGACGGCCGCCCTCTTTTTTCCAATATCGATCTGACGTTCGGCGCCGAGCGGACCGGCCTTGTCGGCCGCAACGGCGTCGGGAAGACGACGCTGCTTGCGTCGATCTCTCGCGAGCACGTCCCCCAATCGGGGCGCGTTGTCGTCAACGGCACCGTCGGACTGCTGCGCCAGGACGTCCAGCTCCTTGCGGGCGCGAAGGTGATCGACCTGTTCGGTGCGCGACCAGGGCTGGAGTTGCTTCGTCGCGCTGAACGCGGGGAAGCCTCGGCCGAGGAGGTCATCGAGGTCGATTGGACCCTTGAGACACGGCTTGCATCTGCCCTTGCGCTTGTCGGGTTCGGCGTCGCTCCGGAGATCGAGCTCGGGCGCTTGTCGGGCGGGCAAATCACGCGGGTTTGTCTCGCCGCGCTGATTTTCGCGGAGCCGGACTTCCTGCTGCTCGACGAGCCCACCAACAATCTCGATCGGAAGGGGCGCGCGTCCGTGATCAATTTCCTTGCGTCCTGGCGCGGTGGGGCGATTGTCGTCAGCCATGATCGGAGCCTGCTCGAAACGATGGATGCGATTGTCGAGCTGACGTCGCTCGGAGCCACGCGATACGGCGGTAATTGGAGCAGTTACCGCGAGCAGAAGGCCGTCGCGCTTGCGGCTGTCAGGCACGATCTCGCACATGCCGAGAGGCGCCTGTCCGGGATTGACGGGAAGGCGCAGGAAGCTGCGGAGAAGAAAGCGCGCAAGGACAGCGGGGGTAAGAAGAAGCGCGCCAAAGGCGACATGCCGCGCATCCTCGCCGGCGCGCGCAAGGATCGTAGCGAGGACAGCGGCGGCAAGAACGTGCAGATCGCTGAGCGGCGTCGCGCGGAAGCGCTTGAGGCCGTCGATACCGCACGCCGGCGCATCGAGATTCTTCAGCCAATGTCGGTGAAACTAACTTCGACCCACCTGCCGGCGGGGAGGGAGGTGGTTTGGCTGGATCGGGCAAGTGCTGGCTATCAGCCGGACCGGATAATCCTGCACGATCTATCGCTCACGATCGCCGGACCGGAGCGCGTGGCCATTGTCGGGCCCAACGGTTCCGGCAAGACGACGCTGCTGAAACTCATCGCCGGCGAGCTGCATCCGCTCTCCGGCATAGTGCGGGTCAGGCCGGACTTTGCGCTGTTCGACCAGAAGGTCAGCCTGCTCGATCCCGCGATCTCCATCCTGGACAATTTTGGGCGTCTCAATCCGAAGGCGGGTCCGAATGAGTGCCATGCCGCGCTGGCGCGTTTCATGTTTCGCGCCGATGCGGCCTTGCAAATCGTCGGACACCTGAGCGGCGGGCAAATGTTTCGCGCGGGCCTCGCCTGTGTGCTGGGCGGAGCGACGCCGCCGTCCCTGCTGATCCTCGACGAGCCGACCAATCATCTGGACATCGATTCCATCGAAGCCGTCGAGGCAGGTTTGAGGGCCTATGACGGCGCGCTTCTCGTCGTCAGCCATGACGAGGCGTTCTTGCAGGCGATAGGGATCACGCGCAGGGTCGAGCTGGCCGGATAATTCGGCTCGCCAAGGCCTGTCGTCCTAACAACAAAAACCCGACGCTCTGCCCCCAGCGCGTCGGGTGGAAAAAATGAGTATCAATCCGTGATCCCAACACCGGTATTGTGAGGCGTGCCGCATCAATTTTCCACTCCGGGAAACTACCGCGTCGGAACCGGGCGCGGTCTTACGCACCTCCACCGGGCTCCAGCGCTTCGCCCATCTCCAGCGGATGGGCCATGGTCTCGTGCAAGGCGTCGCGGTCGAGTTCGCCTTCCGAGAGGCTGATGACGACGCAGGCAACGCCATTGCCGATCAGATTGGTCAGCGCGCGGCACTCGCTCATGAACTTGTCGATGCCGACCAGGATCGCGATCGACTGGATCGGAATGTCAGGCACGATCGAGAGCGTCGCCGCGAGCGTGATGAAGCCCGCCCCGGTCACGCCCGAGGCCCCCTTCGAGGTGATCATGGCGATGCCGAGAATGCCGAGTTCCTGCCAGATGGTCAGATGGGTGTTGGTCGCCTGCGCCAAAAACAGCGTCGCCAGCGTCATGTAAATGTTGGTGCCGTCGAGGTTGAAGCTGTAGCCGGTCGGAATCACGAGGCCGACCACCGAGCGCGACGCGCCGAGATGCTCCATCTTCTGGATCATCTGCGGCAGCACCGTCTCCGACGACGAGGTACCGAGCACGATCAGCAGTTCGTCCTTGATGTAGGCGATGAAGCGCAGGATCGAGAAGCCGGCAAGCCGTGCGATTGCGCCGAGCACGATCAACACGAACAGGATGCTGGTGAGATAGAACGTGCCGATCAGGGCGGCGAGATTGAGTAGTGAGCCGAGGCCGTAGGCGCCGACGGTGAACGCCATCGCGCCGAATGCACCGATAGGGGCGACACGCACGATGATGCGGATGATGCCGAAGAACATCTTCGCGGCCTTGTCGATCGCTTCCGCAATGGGCTCGCCGGCTTTGCCGAGAAAGGCAATGGCGAAGCCCGACAGGATCGAGATCAGCAGCACCTGCAAGAGATCGCCGCGTGCGATGGCGCCAAGATAGCTGTCGGGGATGATCGCCATCAAATGGGCGACTATGCCTTCCTCCTTGGCCTTGGTGACGTAGGTCGCCACCGACTTCGGATCGATCGTGGCGGGATCGATGTTAAAGCCGCTGCCGGGCTGCAGCACCTCGCCGACAAGTAGGCCTATCGCGAGCGCGACAGTCGAGACCGTCTCGAAATAGATCAGTGACTTCAGTCCGACCCGGCCGACGCGCTTGAGGTCGCCCATCGAGGAGATGCCGTGCACCACGGTGCAGAAGATCACAGGCGCGATCATCATCTTGATCAGTGATATGAAGCCGTCGCCGAGCGGCTTCAGGGCCTTGCCGAGATCGGGGTAGAAATAGCCGATGAGCACCCCGAGCACGATCGCGATCAGAACCTGGACGTAGAGGACCTTGTACCAGGGCTGGTGCCGGCGGTGGATGGCTGGCTGGATCGCGACTTGTGTCATAGAGTAGGCCCCGGAACGTATTGATCTTGTTTGATTTGCATCATGTGATGGCCGCCGCAGAAGCGACAATCACATTTTTGTCTGTTCGCACGAAGATTGATGGCTGCACCGCAACTCGGGGGGAACATGTCGACTGCAACGGGCTCCGAAGAGCGAGCGCAAGGCTATTTTCCGCGATGGACGCTGAAGTCCTCCGGCGTGATCATGCCCGAGGAGCGATTGCCGCTCGGCCAGACCGTCGTCTCCGGTCTCCAGCATTGCGTCGCAATGTCGGGCTCGACGATCATCGCGCCGCTGCTGATGGGGTTCGACCCCAATGTTGCGGTCCTGTTCTCCGGCGTCGGCACGCTGATCTTCTTCGTCATTGTCGCGGGGCGCGTGCCGAGCTATCTCGGATCGAGCTTCGCCTTCATCGCGGTCGTCATCGCTGCCACCGGCTATGCCGGGCACGGGCCGAACCCGAACCTGTCGATTGCGCTTGGCGGCATCGTCGGGGCCGGCGTCCTCTACGGCGCGATTGCGCTGATTGTGATGTGGTCGGGGGTTGGCTGGGTCGAGAGGTTGCTGCCGCCGGCCGTCACCGGTGCTGTGGTCGCCGCGATCGGCCTCAACCTCGCGCCCGTGGCGGTCAAGGCGGTGAGCGCGGGCGCGTTCGACACCTGGATCGGGCTCGCGACCGTTCTGATGATCGGCGTGGTTGCCGTTGCCGCTTCGGGCCTGTGGCGCCGCCTGCCGGTCATCCTCGGCGCGATCGGTGGATATCTTTTGTACTTGCTGTTCGCGAACGGCCTCGGTTTCGGCAAGCCGATTGACTTCACCCAGCTTGCGGCTGCGCCGTGGATCGGCCTGCCGAGCTTCACCACGCCGACCTTCCAGGTCGATGCGATCGCCCTGATCGCGCCGGTTGCGATCATCCTAGTCGCCGAGAACCTCGGTCACATCAAGGCCGTCGGCGCCATGACAGGCCGGAGCCTCGATGACTATCTCGGCCGCGCCTTGCTCGCCGACAGCCTCGCGACCATCGTGGCGGCCTGTGGCGGCGGCACCGGCGTCACCACCTATGCCGAAAACATCGGCGTCATGGCGGCGACGAAGGTCTATTCGACCTTGCTGTTTGCCTTCGCGGCCATTGTGTCGATCGTGCTCGGCTTCTCGCCGAAATTCGGCGCGCTGATCCTCTCGATCCCCGGTCCCGTCATCGGTGGGCTCTCGATCGTGCTGTTCGGATTGATCGCCGCGATGGCGGGCCGGATCTGGGTCGAGAACAAGGTCGACTTCTCAAGTCCGGCAAACCTGATCACCGTCGCGGTCGCGCTCACCGCAGGCGCGGGCGATCTGACGCTCAAATTCGGCGCGTTCACGATCGGCGGGATCGGCACCGCAACCTTCGGTGCCATCATCCTCTACCAGATCCTAAGCTCGCCACTGGCCCAGCGCGCTAAATGAATCGCAGCGATGCGCTGAGGGATGGAACAAAAAGCCGGTTCCGTCGATGATCAGGCGTCCCGGAGAGAACCCATGCCACAAACCGATCGTTCGACCTCGTTTCACTCGCGCCTCGTCGGCCAATACGCGCTGATAACAGGCGCCTCGCAAGGCATCGGCCGCGCGGTCGCCATCCGGCTCGCCCAGGAAGGCGCGACCGTCGCCATCAACTATTTCGGTCACCCTGAGGGGGCCGAGGAGACGCTTGCGCTCGCGCGGACGGCATCGGGTGACCGCGGCCATGGCAAGCTCGACCACGTCATCGTCAAGGCAGATGTCGGCAATGAGCCGGACATCGCCGCGATGTTCGAGACGATTTTGGCGCGCTGGAAACGGCTCGATTGCCTCGTCAACAATGCCGGCTTCCAGCGGGAATCCCCGAGCGAGGCGCTCGACGTCGAAACCTATCGCCGCATCATCGAAGTCAATCTCAACGGCGCCGTGCTTTGCGCGCAGAAGGCGCTCGCCCATTTCGTCGCGCGCGGCGCAGGCGGCAGCATCATCAACTGCTCCAGCGTGCACCAGATCATCCCGAAACCCGGCTATCTCGCTTATTCGATCAGCAAGGGCGGCATGGCCAATCTGACGCGTACGCTGGCGCTCGAATTTGCCGGCCGTGGCATTCGCGTCAATGCGGTCGGGCCCGGCGCGATCGATACGCCGATCAATGCGGCATGGACCGGCGACGCAGAAAAGCGCGGCCTCGTCTCCAGCCACATTCCGCTCGGTCGCGTGGGCACGCCGGAAGAGATCGCCGCCGTGTTTGCGTTCCTCGCGTCGGATGATGCCAGTTACATCACCGGCCAGACCATCTATGCTTGTGGAGGCCTGACCCTGTTTCCCGAGTTTCGCGAGAACTGGGCGAGCTAGGCGTGCGCCTCCAAGTTTCGGGTGCGGATCAACCGGAGGCGGGCTGGTCGATCAGGTCGAGCACGTGGAGCTGATCGCGATTCGACCTGTCCGATCGGCGGTGATCTGGCAAAAGCCGGCGGAGCGCCCTACATCTGCGCCATGGCAAACCCTCCGCTCCAGGATTTCGTCGGCCGGCACGAAAAACTGTTCGTGCTGACCGGCGCCGGGTGCAGCACGAACTCCGGCATTCCCGACTACCGCGACAGCCACGGCAACTGGAAGCGGACCCAGCCGGTGAACTTCCAGGCCTTCATGTCGGAAGAGCATACGCGCCGGCGCTATTGGGCGCGCAGCCTGATCGGCTGGCGCAGGTTCGGCCAGGCGAGGCCGAACGATGCGCATCACGCACTCGCCCGGCTCGAGGCCAGCGGGCGTTGCGGGATGCTGCTGACCCAGAACGTCGACCGGCTGCATCAATCCGCCGGCCAGCGCCAGGTGATCGACCTGCACGGAAGGCTCGATCTGGTCCGCTGCATGGGCTGCGGCCAAAAGGCGCCGCGGAGCGAATTTCAGGAGACGCTCGGCCGCGCCAATGCGGAATGGCTGACGCTCGATGCCGCCGATGCACCCGATGGCGACGCCGACCTGGAGCATGCGGATTTTTCGTCGTTCAAGGTCCCGGCCTGCGAGGCCTGCGGCGGAATTCTCAAGCCCGACGTCGTGTTCTTCGGCGAGAACGTCCCGCGCGACGTCGTCGCATCCGCGCAGGATCATCTGGCGCAGGCCGACGCCATGCTGATCGTCGGCTCCTCGCTGATGGTCTATTCCGGCTTCCGCTTCGTGCAGGCTGCCGCGCATCGGCAAATCCCAATCGCTGCGGTCAATCTCGGACGCACCCGCGCCGATGATCTCCTGACGCTGAAGGTCGAGGAGCGCTGCGAAGCGGCGCTTGCATTCCTGCTCTGATCGCGCAGGCTGCGAACACGCCTTGCCTATTGCATAGGTGCCAAGCAGAATAGCCGAACGCCGCATGTCCGCGCCATCGATGGCATGGAAATTGCTGCGCTTTTGTCCTCAGTCTTGACGATCAGCACGGAGAATTTGGAATGCTTGAGGGAGCCGAGGTGCGGCTTGCCGTCGATATCGGTGGCACGTTCACCGACATCGTGCTGGACGTGGGGCAGGATCGCAAGACGCGCAAGCTGCTGACGACGCCGCAGCGGCCCGAACAGGCGGTGCTCGATGGCATGCGGCTCATTCTCGCTGATGCGCGCGCGCATATCAGCGACATCGACGTCTTCATTCACGGCACGACGCTCGCGACCAACGCCATCATCGAGCGCCGCGGCGCCAAGACGGCACTGATCGCGACCGACGGCTTTCGCGACGTACTCGATATCGGCACCGAGAGCCGCTACGACCAGTATGACCTCTCCATCGACAAGCCGAAGCCGCTCGCGCCGCGATCCCTGCGCTTCACCGTGCCCGAGCGTATCGACGCCCATGGCGCCGTCCGCCTCCCGCTGGACGAAGCTGCAGTGCGCGCGCTCGCGCCAAGATTGCGCGCGCTGAAGGTCGAGAGTGTCGCGATCGCGTTCCTGCACTCCTACGCCAACCCCGAGCACGAGCGCCGCACGGCTGCGATCATCAGCGAGGAGATGCCCGGTATTTCCGTGACCGTATCGTCCGCGGTGTGTCCGGAGATCCGCGAATATGAGCGCACATCGACTGCGGTGGCCAATGCCTATGTGCAACCGCTGATCGACGGCTATCTTGCCCGCATGTCCGACGCCTTGCAGGTCGAGCAGTACCGCGGCGCGATCTATCTTGTCACCTCCGGCGGCGGTGTCACCTCGATCGAGACGGCGCGGCGCTTTCCGGTGCGTCTCGTCGAATCCGGTCCTGCCGGCGGCGCCATTTTCGCGGCGCAGATCGCGGCGCGTCTCGGCGAGAGCAAGGTGCTGTCCTTCGACATGGGCGGCACCACGGCAAAGATCTGCCTGATCGAAAAATACCAGCCCGAGACCTCGCGCGTGTTCGAGGTCGATCGCGCCGCGCGCTTCCTGAAAGGTTCGGGGCTGCCGGTGCGGATTCCCGTGATCGAGATGGTGGAGATCGGCGCCGGCGGCGGCTCGATCGCCCATGTCGACGCGATGAAGCGCGTCACCGTCGGCCCCGAGAGCGCCTCGTCGGAGCCGGGGCCCGCCTGCTACGGTCGCGGCGGCCTGCGCCCGGCCGTGACGGATGCCGACGTCGCACTCGGCATGATCGATCCCGACGACTTCGCGGGTGGAACGATCAAGCTCGATCCGGAGCTGTCGAAACAGGCGCTGCTGCGCGCCGTGGGCGAGCCGCTGGGTCTGTCCGCGGAGACTGCGGCCTATGCCGTGCACGAGGTCGTGTGCGAGAACATGGCGAGTGCGGCGCGCGTGCATGCGGTCGAGCGCGGCGAGATTGTCGGTCAGCACACGCTGATCGCCTTCGGTGGCGCGGCACCGCTGCATGCAGCGCGCGTCGCCGAGAAGATCGGCGTCTCCCGCGTGATCGTCCCTTCCAATGCCGGTGTCGGCTCGGCCGTTGGCTTCCTTGCGGCTCCGATCGCCTATGAGCTGGTGCGCAGCCGTCATGTCCGGCTCGATGATTTCGACACCGATGGTGTTTCCGACCTGCTCCAGGAGATGGTGACCGAAGCGCGTGCGCTGGTCGAGACGGGTGCAGCAGGCGCGCCGGTCCGCGAGCGCCGCGCCGCCTTCATGCGCTACGTCGGCCAGGGCCATGAGATCTCGATCGAGTTGCCGAACCGGCGGTTGGCGACGACCGATCTGGCCGGCCTGCGCCAGAAGTTCGAGGCGGATTATGCGGCGATGTTCGAACGGCCGATCCCGGGCGCTGCGATCGAGGTCTTGAGCTGGTCGGTGCTTGCAACCACCGAGGCGCGCAATCCGCCGCGCGTCGCCGATGTGGCGCGCATGCCCGCCGGCAAGGCGTCGGGCATGCGCAAATTCTTCGACGGCCGGGCCGGGGAGCTGATCGAGATTCCGCTCTATCGCCGCGAAGACATGGCGCCCGGCGCGACCATTGCGGGACCCGCCGTGATCGCCGAGGACGAAACGTCCACCTTCGTCTCCACCAGTTTCGACGCCCATATCGACGGTGCCGGCAGCATTGTCATGGAACGGAAGGCAGCCTGATCATGAGCAAGGCAAGCGGCGCGAGCCTGATCGACCTTCAGATCATGTGGCACCGGCTGATCGCCGTGGTCGAGGAGCAGGCGCAGGTGCTGCTCCGCACCGCCTTCAGCCCGATCGTGCGCGAATGCGGCGACCTCTCGGCCGGCGTGTTCGACCTCAAGGGGCGAATGCTGGCGCAGGCGGTGACCGGCACACCCGGCCACGTCAATTCGATGGCGGAATCGGTCAAGCACTTCATCGCCCAGTTCCCGATCGAGACGATGAAGGAGGGTGATGCCTACATCACCAACGATCCCTGGATGGGCACCGGCCATCTCAACGATTTTGTCGTCACCACGCCCTGCTTCAAGGACGGCAAGCCGGTGGCGCTGTTCTCCTGCACCAGCCATCTCATGGACATCGGCGGCATCGGCTTTGGCCCTGATGCCACCGACGTGTTCATGGAGGGGCTCTACATTCCCATGCTGAAGCTGATCGACCAGGGCGTCGTCAACGAGACGCTGATGGCGATGATCCGCACCAACACGCGGCTGCCGATCGACACCGAGGGCGACACCTATTCGCTCGCCGGCTGCAACGACGTCGGCTGCGAGCGCCTGGTCGAGATGATGACCGAGTTCGACATCGACACGCTCGACGAGCTCGGCGACTACATTTGCGACCGCTCGCGCGAGGCCGTGCTGGCCGAGATCGCCAAACTGCCGAAGGGCACCTGGCGCAACACCATGGTGGTCGACGGCTATGACGCGCCGGTCACGCTGGCCGCCACGCTGACGATCTCGGACGAAGGCATCCACGTCGATTTCGACGGCACCTCGGCCGCGTCCAGGTTCGGCATCAACGTGCCCTTGTCCTACACCATCGCCTACACCGTGTTCGGTCTCGGCTGCGTCGTCGCCTCGCAGATCCCGAACAATGCCGGCTCGCTCTCGCCGCTGACGGTGTCGGCTCCCCCAGGCGCGATCCTCAATGCGCCGAAGCCGGCGCCGGTCGCCTCGCGCCACATCATCGGCCAGATGCTGCCCGACGTCGTGTTCGGCTGCCTGCGCCAGATCATTCCCGAGCGCGTGCCTGCGGAAGGCACCTCGTGCCTGTGGAATCTCAACGTGCGCGGACAGACCCGCTCGGGCGCCGGCGGCAATTACGGATTCTCGATGGCCGTCACCTCCAATGGCGGCACCGGCGCGCGCTTCGCGAAGGACGGACTGTCGGCGACCGCCTATCCCAGCGGCGTGCGCGGCACGCCGGTCGAGATCGCCGAGACACAGACGCCGCTGATCTTCTGGCGCAAGGAGCTGCGCCCGGATTCCGGCGGGGCAGGGCGCACCCGCGGCGGGCTCGGCCAGATCATCGAGGTCGGCAGCGGCGTCGACGCGCCGTTCGACATCCTGGCGGCGTTCGACCGCATCGATCATCCGCCGCGCGGCCGCGATGGCGGCAAGAACGGCGAGGCCGGCTATGTCGGCCTGAAGTCCGGCAAGAAGCTGCGTGGAAAAGGTTTTCAGCAGGTGCCGCCGGACGACCGGCTGGTGGTGCTGACGCCGGGCGGCGCCGGCATCGGCGATCCCCGGGAGCGCGCGCCGACAGCCGTCAGCGACGACATCGAAAGCGGCCTCGTGTCTGCCGACAACGCGGTTGCAGTTTATGGGTATACGCGATGACGCCTCGGGCGTCGTGCGCGTAGCGAACGGAGGGGCTCAATGATCACGCGACGGAATTTTACTGCGGGCGCGGCGACTCTGGTCGCAGCCGGCCACATCTCGACCCGCGCGCGGGCGGCGACGGTGAGCTGGGACATGTCGACGGTATGGCCCGACGGCAATTTCCACACCCAGAACGCGTCTGCCTTCGCGGAAGAAGTGAAGAAGCAGACCGGCGGTTCGGTCGCGATCACCGTGAAGGCCGGTGGCCAGCTCGGCTTCAAGGGCCCCGAGCATCTGCGCGCCGTGCGTGACGGTCTGGTGCCGCTCGCCGACGTCCTCAACATCCAGCAAGTCGGCGATGAGCCGTTCATGGGCGTCGAGAGCATTCCCTTCCTCTGCGGCTCCATGGACGAATTGAAGGTGCTGCACAAATATGTGCGGCCCGAATACGTGAAGGTCGCCGCGCGCAACAACCAGAAGATCCTCTACATCGTGCCGTGGCCGACGCAGTATCTGCACCTCAAGGTCAAGGTCACCGATGTCTACGGGTTGAAGAACATCAAGATCCGCGTGCCCGACAAGAACGCCGTCGATATGCTGGCTGTTGTCGGTATGGCGCCGGTGATGATCCCCTGGGGCGAGACGATCCCCGCGCTGGCTTCCGGCGCGGTCTCGGGCGTCTCCACTTCGGCCGTATCGGGCGTCGACGGAAAATTCTGGGAATTCTTGAAGTACATCTATCCGACCAACCACGTCTGGTCGTCGCAGATGCTCACCGTCAATCTCGATTCCTGGAAGGCGCTATCGAGCGACCAGCAGCAACAGGTCACCGCAATTGCCGAGAAGATGGAGCCGGGCTTCTGGGCGAACTCGCTCAAGGCGGACGTTGACAGCCTCAACCGGCTCAAGGAAGGCGGCATGGAGGTGGTGCCGGTCTCGGGGGCCATGATCACGGACATTCGCGCCAAGACCGCGCCGCAGCTTGACGCTTTCCTCAAGCGCGTGCCGACAGCCGACAAGCCGGTGCGGGCCTATCTCGCTGAAATGAAGCGCTGAGGCCAGGTCATGGTCGGCGTTTCGCCCGCGGCTCCGCATAGTCTCAATGCAGCGGCGCCGGCGCCGCTGCGCATCCTGCTCGACGGCATCGACCGTCTCGGCCGGCTGGACGGCTGGATCGGTGGCGGCTGCCTCTTGATGCTGACGCTGCTGATGCTGTGCGAGGTCGCAACGCGCTTCCTCTCGAACTTCCTGCCGTTCTTTCCGCCCACGATCTCGATCGCGTGGGAGTATTCCTCCTATCTGATGGCGGCGTCCTTCACCTTCGGCGCCGCCATGACCCTGCGCGTCGGCGGCCATATCCGTGTCGTGCTGCTCCTGAAGAACGTCCCGGCCCTCTTTCAGCGCGCGATCGAAATCTTGTCGGCCGCCGCCGGCTTCGGCTTCATGGCCTTCCTGACATCGTCGATGGCGAAGTTCGCCTTCGGCGCCTATGTGCGCGGCCAGGTTTCGACCTCGAGCGACACCCCGCTGTGGTTTCCGCAGGCCGTCGTCACCTTCGGCATGCTGCTGCTAACGCTCCAGTTCCTGGCGCGCGCGATCCAGGCCGTGCTCGGCCTGCCGCTGGAGGATCACCGCATGAAGGCCTCGCCCGTCGAATGATCGCCTTGCTCGCACTCGGATTCAAGTTCGCATGACTATCGAAGTTGTCAGCCTGTTCGTGATCCTGTTTGCGCTTCTGGCGTGCGGCGTATGGATCGGCCTGACGCTTGCGCTCACCGCGACGCTGCTGCTTGCGATGTTCCGCTCGATTCCGCTCGACAAGCTGCTGCCGCAATACGCCTGGAACATTTTGACGACGCAGGAACTGCTGGCGCTGCCGCTGTTCATTCTGATGGGCGAGCTGCTGTTTCGCACCCGCTTGTCACGTTCGCTGTTCCAGGGGCTGGCGCCGTGGGCGGGGCTTCTGCCCGGCCGGCTGCTGCATGTGAATGTGATCGGCTGCACCATTTTCGCTGCGATCTCCGGCTCGTCGGCGGCGACGACTCAGGTGATCGGTCGCATGTCGCTCAACGAGCTGCTGCGCCGCGGCTATTCGCGCGACATCGCGATCGGCTCGCTCGCCGGCGCCGGCACGCTTGGCTTTTTGATTCCGCCGTCCAACATCATGATCATCTATGGCGTGCTCGGCGACGTTTCGATCCTGAAACTGTTCACGGCGGGCGTGCTGCCCGGCCTGCTGCTGGCAGCCACCTTCATGGGGTGGGTCATGCTGCACACGACCCTCAACCCCGGCATGGTGCCGGAAACGGAAACCAAACTCTCGCAGGTGTCGTGGCGCGAGCGTTTTGCTGCGCTGAAGGATCTCGCGCCGGCGCTGTTCCTGATCGCCTGCGTGCTCGGCTCGATGTACGGCGGACTCGCGACGCCGTCGGAGGCCGCTGCGGTCGGCGTGCTTGGCGCCGCGCTGGTCGCATGGGCGCAGGGCTCGATGTCGCAGCAGGTGATCCGCGACGTGCTGATCGGCTCGGTCGTGACCTGCTCGATGATCGCGCTGATCGTGCTCGGCGCCTCGATCCTCGGCAATGCGGCCGCCTTCCTCGGCATTCCGCAGGCGGTCGCCGCCTTCGTGAAGGGGCTCGGGCTGTCGCCCTTCATGCTGATCGTCGCACTGATCGTCTTCTACCTGATCCTCGGCTGCTTCCTCGACGGCTTCTCGATGATCGTGATGACGCTGCCGATCGTGCTGCCGATCGTGAAGGGCGCCGGCTTCGACGAGATCTGGTTCGGCATCTTCCTCGTGCTCGCGGTCGAGATGGCGCAAATCACCCCGCCGGTGGGCTTCAACCTCTTCGTCATCCAGGGCTTGACCGAGGACGGCCTCGGCTACATCGCGCGCGTCACGATGCCCTATCTCCTCATCATGGTGGGCTTCGTGCTGCTGCTGACGCTCTGGCCCGGCATCGTCACGATCCTGCCGAGGGTGCTGTACGGATAAGTCCATCCTCGGGCCCTGGCGCCGGCGCGCAGCGGTCTGCGTCATCCCGGTCGTGCTTGTCCGCGACGACGCCCTCCGGCGACAGCTTCGCGCTGTCCGGATAACCGCTTCAGTCTGAGAGTTGGGGGACGAAACGGTCAGCGCAGCTGACGCTTCAAGCGCGCGCGCTGCGCGTCAAATTCGCGCCGCGCGCGCATTCCATCTTTGCGCTCCCTATCATCCGGCGTACTCTATGAGAGCGAGCAGGAGTGCAACAGCAACCAGTCCAGTGAACGTAGCTCTTTTGGCGATGTCCGCCGAGAGAGCAAGAGCTGTTGGCAACTCATATGCGATGGAGAGAACCGACACATAGCGAGCTGCAAACATCCCTCGCGGCGCCGTCTGTAAGACGCAAGTTCAACAAACACAAAAGCGGGAGGAACGGATGAAGAAGCGTTGGTGTAAGTCTGCTCTACCTCTTGTTGCCGGCGCGACGCTGATCGTGTCGTCGGCGTTGGCCCAAAGCGTGGATACTGGGCGGATCGAGAGCGCCGGTCAGAACGATTGGCTGACCTATCACGGTTCGTACAAATCTTATCACTACAGCCCTCTGGCGCAGATCAATGCAAGCAACGTCGGCAATTTGAGCGTTGCCTGGCTCCATATTCCCGGACGCTCGACCCGTGGCCTGCAATCAATGCCGCTCGTGGCTGATGGCATACTCTACTACACAGGTTCTTACAGCCGGGTTTTCGCGCTTAACGGCGCGACGGGCGAGGTGATCTGGTCGCATTTTCCGGAACTGGACGAGACGCTGATCGCCCGCCAGACCCATTCTCCCTACAATCGCGGCGTCGCGCTCGGCGAGGGCAAGGTCTTCGTCGGTACCATGGATGGCAGGGCGCTTGGCCTGGATATGAAGTCGGGGAAAGTCCTCTGGGAAACTCGGCTGATCGACTCGCAGAAGCTCACAGTCGGTTTCACCGGTGCTCCGCTGTACGCGAAGGGTACGGTGATCATCGGAGCGCAAGGCGGTGAATGGCCGGGCCGCGGCCCGATCTTCGCCCTGGATGCCACCACCGGGAAGAAGAAGTGGGAGTTCCTGACGGTCGCCGGCACCGACGAGGCCATGAAGACGTGGGGCAACGAGTCCTGGCGAACGGGCGGGGGCGGCGGCTGGATGCCGGGCACTTACGACTCCGAGACCAACACCATCCTGTGGGGCACCGCAAACCCGGCGCCGCTCTACGATTGGTCGGGCGCCGATTACAAGACGCAAGGTGCGCGGCCCGGCGACAATCTCCATACGAGTTCAGTGATCGGTCTCGACATCGATACCGGTAAGCTGAAATTCTATCATCAGGAATTGCCGCACGACGCTTGGGACTTCGACAGCGCAGTCGGCGAGTTTGTGATGCTCGAACGCGATGGCCAGAAGTACGTGGTGCATCCGAACAAAGGCGGTTTCGTCTTCGTCTACGACCGCAATCTCGCCGTGAAGAATGTCTGGCGGCTCGTTGAGAACATCAATTTCGTCAAGGATATCGATCCGAAGACGGGTGCTCTGATCGGCCGTCGCGACTTCTCCGCGGGGAAAGTCACCGAACCGCCGCTGTGCCCATTCATTGGTGGCGGGATCAGCTGGAACGCCGGCTCATACAACCCCAAGACGGGGCTCTACTACAAAATCGGCCAGGAATGGTGCATGACGCTCGACGTCCAGAAGACGACGCCGGTCACGGCGCCACAGGTCCAGCTCAACATCGGCGCCGATTTCAAGATGGCACCTCCTCCGGGCGGCGAGATTTATGGACATCTCGACGCGCGCGATCCCATCACCGGGGCCAAGAAGTGGGAGGTTCGTTATCCCGAGCCGCCGCTTGGGAGCGTGCTGTCGACCGCGGGCAATCTCGTGTTCGTGCCCGACTCCCGCGGCATCATTCATGCCTACGATGCTGAAACCGGGACCGAGCTGTGGAATCACAACAACGGCACCGGCCATCAGGGCGGCATCGTCAGCTATTCCGTCAACGGCAAGCAATACATTGCCGTGGCCGCAGGCTTTGGCGGCATGCTGGCAGACGAGTACGCGCCAAACTTCGGCGGCGTCTACAAGAGCATGCCGCGTGACGACGGGGCGCTCGTCGTCTTCAGCCTGAAATAGGTCATCGCAAATTGCCGGGGAGCAGGCGCAAGCTTGCTTCCCGTGCATTGAAGTTGCGGGCGCGCTTCAGGACATGGAGCTGGTTACCTTGAAATTGCATTTGAAGAAGATCACCGCGCTGCTATCGGCGGTGCTGGGCGCCTCGTCGCTCTGTGCCGCACCGGTTCACGCGCAGTCTGCCACCCCTGCACCGGACAACGGGACGTTCGACGTCGAGCAGTTGTTCGCGGGGACTTGTGGCTTTTGTCACTCCGACGGCGGCCGGGCCGCCGGCAAGGGACCGCAGTTGATGAATTCGCCACGCGATGACGATTTTCTGCACAGCCGCATCAAGAGCGGCAAGTCTGGCGCGATGCCGGCATTCGGCGGGGCTTTCACCGATGCGCAGATCGACCAGATCGTCAAATATATCCGCGCCCTGAAGCCGCGCGAGGGTTGAATCGCCGAGGCCCGATCCATCGATACGAGAACGCGGAATGAAGTCAATTCTCCCGCTTATGGTCGGCGCCATCATCGGACTGTTGGGTCCGGCGCAGGCGCGAACCCTGGACGCGATCCGCTCGTCCGGCGCGCTCGGGTTATGCGCCCATCCCAACTCGCTTCCCTTCGCGAGCAAGGCCGTCGATCCTCCCGGCTTTCAGGTTGAATTGGGCCAGGCGCTGGCACGCGAACTCGGCGTCTCGCTCCGGCTCGACTGGATCATCACCCAGTACCAGCTGCGGAGCGCCGGCTGCGACATTCTTCTGGATGTGATCGCCGACCACTCGGCGCAAGGCGAAACCCGCTTGAGGATCTCAAAACCGTATTATCGCACGGGAGTCGCACTCGCCGTGCCGTCATCCAGCGCGCTCGCTTCGTTCCAGGGCCTCAATGAGCATACCAAGGTGGGGGTACAGGTCGGATCCGTCGCAGCCATGATCATCGGTCAACGGCACGTGCCTACGTCGACCTTCGGCTTCGAGAGCGACAGCCTCGACGCTCTGTTGAACCATGAGATCGATGCCGCTGCGGTTACACCCACAGCGGCGAGCTATTTCAATCTGACGCATCCAGGCAAGGCACTCCGCATTCTGGATCGCGACGAGAGCGTGGCCGATCTCAACTGGAACGTTGCCGTCGGTATGGTCCGTCCGGATGATGCGTTGCGCGAAGCCATCGATGGAGCGCTTGAACGGTTGCGAAACGACGGAACGATCGATCGGATATACGGCCGCTACGGGGTCGTACTGCAAGCGCCGAGATAGCTACGGGTGCCAGGTCGGGAGCAGACGCGATATATTCGCAAGCATCGCGGCGGGTGCCGCCCCGGCCGAGGTAGCCGGGGCGATCTCTCACTGGTTCATTCCGAGTGCTACTACGCCGCCGCCTTCTTCCGCGCCTGCTCGGCCTTGTACAGCTCGAACTCCTCCGCGATCGCGCGTGCGACCGACGGCCGCTGGCGCAGGCGCTCGTAATAGGCCTTCACGTTCGGCCATTTGGCGAGCTCGATCGGCGGCGTCGCCATGGTCCAGTTGATGACCGTGACCAGATAGGCGTCGGCGACGCTGAAATGGTCGAGCAGGAAGTCGCGCCCCTTCAGGTAATTGTCGAGATAGTCCAGCCGCGATAGGTTCTTCTCCAGCGCATAGGCTTTCATCTCCTGCGGCGCCTTGCGGTCGAGCACCGGGATGAACAGGCCCTTGTGCAGTTCGGTGCCGATGAAGCAGAGCCATTGATGCAGCCGCGTGCGATCGATGCCCGCTGCGGCGCCGAGGCCCGATTGCGGGAAGCGGTCGGCGATATATTGCAGGATCGCCGCGTTCTCGGTCAGCACCACACCCTCGTCGGTACGCAGCGTCGGCACCAGGCCGATCGGGTTCACGGTACGGAAGTCAGTGCCGTCGCTCAGCACTTTCTTGGTCGGCGGATCGACTTCGAGATAATTCGCCTCGGCGCCGGCTTCATACAGCGCGACGCGGCTCGCCATCGAACAGGCGAGCGGCGAGAAATAAAGATCCATCTTGAGCCTCCTTGGGCAATTCCCTGTGGTGTTTGCTCAACCTGGCCAGATTGATTTTTGTACCATCTTGCATATTATATTCGCGGTCAAGGATTAATTTGCGAAATGGTACAAAAATCGAAACCGCCAGCTGCCGCCAGTGAACCCAAACGCCGGGGTCGTCCGCGCGCCTATGAACCCGACGTCGCGCTTGGCAAAGCGCTCGACCTGTTCCGCACGCAGGGTTTCGCCGCCACCTCGCTCGACGATCTCAGCGAAGCCACCGGCATGAATCGCCCGAGCCTCTACGGTGCCTTCGGCGACAAGCGCGAGCTCTACATCAAGAGCTACCAGCGTTACCGCGAGGAGGCGCGCGCATCGATGGTGGAGATCTTTCGCCAGGAGATGCCCGTGCGCCTGCGGCTGGAGCGCATCTTCGCCTCCGCGCTGAACATCTATCTTTCCGGCGAAACCGGCCCGCGTGGCTGCTTCACCGTGGTCACGGCGGCCTCCGAAGCGGTCGGCGACCCTGATATCCGCGCCATGGTGCTCGACGGGCTTAACGAGCTCGACAAGGCATTTGCGAGTTGCTTTCGCCGCGCCAAGGAGAAGGGCGAACTGCCCGAGAGCGCCAATCCCGTCGTGCTGGCACAGATCGCATCCGCAACCGTACACTCAATCGCGATCCGCTCCCGCGCGCGGGTATCGCGGAAAGAGCTGGAGGCGATCGTGAACGGGGCGATCGACGTGATGATCGGAGCTAAAAGTTAAGCCGCCGCCGGGACGACAGTGAGATATTGCGTCTACGCCGCGCGAATATGCGCGAGAAAACGATCCACTTCGTCCCGCAGCCGCTGCGATTGTTTTGACAGCTCGATCGCCGAGCCCAGCACTTCCTCCGCCGCAGTTCCCGTCGCGGCGATGCCGGCGGTGACGCCTGCGATGTTTTGCGACACCTCGCCGGTGCGGGCCGCTGCCTGCTGGACGTTCTGCGCGATCTCCTGCGTCGCCGTGCCCTGCTGGCCGACGGCCGCGGCAATCGCCGCGGAGATCTCGTCGACCTCCTGGATCGTCGCGCAGATCGACTGGATGCCGTCCACTGCGCCGGTGGTCTCTCCTTGTACCGCCGTCACCTGCGCGCCGATCTCCTCGGTCGCCTTGGCGGTCTGGGTTGCCAGCGCCTTCACCTCGGAGGCGACCACCGCAAAGCCGCGGCCGGCTTCGCCCGCGCGTGCCGCCTCGATCGTGGCGTTCAGCGCCAGCAGATTGGTTTGCTCGGCAATGTCGCTGATGAAGGAGACGACGTCGCCGATTTTTTGAGCGGCGTCTGCCAGGCTCTGCACGCGTGCGTTGGACCTCTGTCCATCGCTGGCGGCCTTGCCGACGACTTCGGTCGCGTGCGCAAGGCGTCGGCTGATCTCGGTCATCGACGACGACAGCTCTTCCGCGGCGGCAGCAACTGTCTGCACATTCTCGGAGGCGAGCGCCGAGGCCGACGACACCGTGCCGGTCTGCTGCCGCGATTGGTCGACGATGGCCGACATCGAGCGCGCCGTGTGCTCCATCTCGACCGCGGACGAGGAGACCGTGGTGACGACGTCGCGAATGCTGGCTTCGAAATTGTCGGCGAGCGCGGCGAAGGTGCGCCGTTTCTCCGCTTCGGATTGCGCCTTGGCCTCGATCTGATCCGTCTGGAGCTTGTTGAAGCTCATCGCATTGTCGCGGAACACTGCGACCGCCTTCACCATCGCGCCGACCTCGTCATTCGCTTTGCTGACGGGGACGGCGACGTCCAGGTGTCCGTCTGCCAGCTCGCGCATCACGCTCGTGATGGAGATGATCGGACGCGAGATGCTACGGGCGATGAGATAGCCGACGATCGCGGCGAGCACGAGCCCGAGCGCGGCGATGCCGAATGCCAGCAGCCGGGCACGGTCGGCGGAGGCCACATAGTCGGCATTGTCCATCACCAGCTCGACCGCGCCGAGCGGCTTGCCGGAAAAATCCCTGATCGGTCCGAGCAGCGCCGCTACCGGCATGGTGTCGGGCTTCGCCTGCCGTACCGTGAAGTCGCCGCCCGCAGCGCGGCCGTAATCCGCCGCGTCGAAGAAGCTCTTGCCCTTCAGCGTGCCGCCGAACAACTTGAAGCCGCCGCCGTCCGCGAGATGGAAGGCGATGTCGACATGGCGGTTGCTCTTGAAGTCGTCCAGGAAGGACTGGCCGAAGGTCAGGCCGAACTCCACGGAACCGAGATGCTTGTCGCCTTGCGCGATCGGCACGACGCCGCGGATGCTGAGCCCGGCCACGCCACCCTCGAGGCCGACCACGACCTTGCGCTCCTGGTTGGCGACGACGACGGTTTTGCGGAAGCCCGAGAGGTCGTCGCCGAATTTGGCGGGCTGGTGCACGCGCAGGAACGAGGTCGCGGGCGCCACGTGGAACTGGAACTGCTCGACGCCGTACTCCGACTTGGTCGCGGCAAACACCGGCCCGAACAGGCCGATTAAAGCGTTGCGATCCTGTCTGGCCATGGCGTCCTGCGTCGCTGGCATCGCGGCCACGACGGCGCTCATGGCGGCGGCGCGCTGGGATTCCTCGGCAATTCGCGACTGGAGCGCGTCGTAGTGACTGCGAAGCTCGCGCTGGTCGGCCCGGTCGATGATGCCGGAAATGATCCACATCGCTCCGAGCACGGCGAACAGGGCGGTCGCCGCCGCGGTCACCGCAGCGCAACCGTGATCCGCATCCTGAGGCCGAGACTCGCCCGCATGTCCGACTCGTTCGTTGAGCGCTGATTAACAACGCCTATCAACTTCCCGCTAAGAGAGGGTGAACGGGATATCGGCGGACGATCAGGGATCTTACGGCGCGGGTGGCACGTGAGGTCTTAATACCCCCGCGCCCGGTCCACCACGTTCTCCAGCACACCACCCGCCTCGAACCGCGCGATCTGCTCGGCGACATAGGCCGAGATCGCGTCTGCGTCGGTGTCGGCGGCGTTGTGCGGCGTCAGCAGCACCTTGGGATGGGTCCAGAACCTGCTGTCCTTTGGCTGCGGCTCCTGCACGAAGACGTCGAGCGAGGCGGCGCCCAGTGTGCCGTCATCGAGGCAGGCCAGGATATCGGCCTCGTTCTGCAGGCCGCCGCGGCCGGCATTGATCAGCACGGGCGCGCCGAGCGGACTTTTGCGGTTGAGCTTGGTGAAGACGTCGCGGTTGAGGATGCCGTTTGTTTCAGGCGTTAGCGGCAACAGGCTGACGAGGATATCGGTCGTACGCAGGAACGGTTCGATCTGCTCGGCGCCATGGAAGCATTCAACGCCCTCGATCCTGCGCGGGCTGCGGCTCCAGCCGGCGACGCGGAAGCCAAGCCGCCGCAGCACGTCGGCCGCGTCAGTGCCGAGCGTGCCCAGTCCCATGACACCGACTGTGACGGCGCTGGCCGGCCATTGATATGTCGGCTCCCAGCGCTTTTCGCGCTGCGACTCGCGCAGATAAAGCTCCTGGCGGTGGTGCATCAGCACGTGCTGCACGACGTATTCGGTCATGCGGCCGGTCAGATCAGGCACGGCAACGCGCACCAGCGGCACGTTCGGCAGGCTCTTGTCCGCCATCAATGCATCGACGCCGGCGCCGAGATTGAAGATCGCCCGCAGATTGGGGAATGAGCCGAGATCGCCCGGCACCGGCTTCCACACCGCGGCATAGTGCACCTCGGCCGGATCGAGCCCGGCATCGGGCAGCAGCACCACGCGGCGCCCGCCGCAGACCGCGTCGAACCGGGCCTTCCAGCGCTCCGGCAGCCAGTTCTGCTGCGTGCTCTTGATCAGGACGGCCAGTATGCCCACGGTCATTCGAAGTGCCTCACAAGGTTCCGCTTTTGGTGCCTCTCCTTGGCACGATCTGCCGGATTTTTCTTGCAGTTTTTTTCCGCAGCCATGTCGGAGCGGGGCATAGTGGATCGTCTTCAAAACAAGCGTTCAGAGAAGGTGCTGCCCATGCTTTATGCGATCCTTTGCTATCACGACGAGGACTTCGTCGGCTCCTGGAGCAAGGACCAGGACGAGGCCGTGATGAAGAAGCTCGCCGTGGTGCAGGAAGATCTCGCGAAGCAGGGCAGGCTCGGCCCCGTGGCGCGGCTGCTGCCGACCACTGCGGCAGCGACATTGCGCAAGGAAGATCCGCCGTTGGTGCTCGACGGCCCCTATGCGGAGACCAAGGAGCAGTTGCTCGGCTTCTACATCGTCGATTGCAAGAACCTCGACGAGGCTCTCGACGTTGCGCGCGACCTCGGATCGGCCAATCCCGGCGGCGCTTATGAGGTGCGTCCGGTCGGCGTGTTCAGGCCCGGAGGGAATCTGACGTGAGCGAGGCCGATACCGCCTGGATCGAGACCGCGCTGACCTCGGCGCGCCCCCAGGCGGTCGGCGCGCTGCTGCGCTATTTCCGCGATCTCGACACCGCCGAGGAGGCCTTCCAGAACGCCTGCCTGCGCGCGCTCAAGACCTGGCCGCAGAACGGACCGCCGCGCGATCCCTCGGCCTGGCTGATCATGGTTGGCCGCAACGTTGCCATCGACGAGGTGCGCCGCACCCGGAAGCAGCAGCCGCTGCCGGAGGACGACCAGGCGATCTCCGATCTCGACGACGCCGAGGGCGCGCTCGCCGAGCGGCTCGACGGCTCGCACTATCGCGACGACATTTTGCGGCTGATGTTCATCTGCTGCCATCCAGGGCTGCCGGCGACGCAGCAGATCGCGCTGGCGCTCCGTATCGTCTCCGGTCTCACGGTGAAGCAGATCGCACGCGCCTTCCTGGTGTCAGACGCGGCGATGGAGCAGCGCATCACGCGCGCCAAGGCGAAGGTCGCCGAGGCCGGGACGCCGTTCGAAACGCCGGGCGCGGTCGAGCGCTCCGAGCGGCTCGCCGGTGTCGCTGCGATGATCTATTTGATCTTCAACGAGGGCTATTCGGCGAGCGGCGACACCGCCGAAATCAGAAAGCCGCTGTGCGAGGAGGCGATCCGGCTGGCGCGGCTGCTGCTGCGGCTGTTCCAGAGCGAGCCGGAGATCATGGGGCTCACGGCACTTATCCTGTTGCAGCATGCGCGCAGTGCTTCGCGCTTTGCCGCGGACGGCTCGCTGATCCTGCTGGACGACCAGGACCGTTCGCTGTGGAACCGCACCTTGATCGCGGAAGGCCTCGCGCTGATCGATAAGGCGATGCGCCATCGTCGCAGCGGGCCCTACCAGATCCAGGCCGCGATCGCCGCGCTGCATGCCCGCGCATCAGCGCCGGAGGAGACTGACTGGGCCCAGATCGACCTGCTCTATGGTGCGCTGGAGGTGGTGCAACCCTCACCGGTGGTGACACTCAATCGCGCGGTCGCGGTTTCCAAGGTGCGCGGACCGCAAGCCGCGCTCGACCTGATGGAGCCGCTGGCGCCAAAGCTCGCCAATTATTTCCATTTCTTCGGCGTGCGCGGCGCCTTCCTGATGCAGCTCGGCCGCAATGACGAAGCCCGCATCGCCTTCGACCGCGCCATCGCCCTCGCCAACACGTCCGCAGAAGCCGCCCACATCCGCATGCATCTCGATCGCCTGATCCGGGACAGCCAGCCGAAGGGCGCCAATGGCGGCGCCAGGCAGGGTGCGAAGGTCACGTAGGGAGCACCCCCCATCTCTCGCCGTCATGCCGGGCTTGTCCCAGGCATCCACGTCCTTCTGATCGGCGCCGAGAACGTGGATGGTCGAGACATAGGCAAGCGGAAGCGACGCCGTCCTTTGGACTGCTATGCCCGGCCATGACGGTCGTCCAAATTATTGATTCCGAATTGTCGGCCCCGGCCATCCCCCTTCGTCCTTAGCGAGCATCCAAGGAGTTCTTTATGCTGAAAGCCATTGCCGTCATCGCCGTCCTGCTCGCGGCCGGAATCGTTGGCGTTCTCGTCTTCGCCCTGACGAAGCCCGACACGTTCCGCGTCGAGCGCAGCCTCGCCGTGAAAGCGCCGGCCAATGCGATCTATCCGCAGGTCGCCGATTTCCATCGCTGGACGGCCTGGTCACCCTACGAGAACCGCGATCCTGCCATGAAGCGGACGTTTGGCGGCACCGCCCAAGGCAAGGGCGCGACCTATGCCTGGGACGGCGACAATAATGTCGGCGCCGGCCATATGGAGATCCTCGAGGCGGATGCGTCGTCAAAACTTCGCATCAAGCTGGATTTCGAGCGCCCCTTCGAAGGCCACAACGCCGCCGAGTTCACGTTTGTGCCGCAAGGCGATGCCACAATGGTCACATGGGCGATGTCTGGTCCGGCCCCCTTCATGTCCAAGCTGATGCAGGTGTTCATGAACATGGACAGCATGATCGGCAAGGATTTCGAGGCCGGCCTTGCCAGCCTCAAGAAGCTCACGGAGAAATAACGCCGTCCTCGTCGAAGGAACGGTCAAGCAACGGCTCAAGCAAACGAAGAGGAGAGAAGCATGCTCAATGCGTATCTGTTCTATCAGGACACCTGCGAAGCGGCGTTCAACTATTACGCCGAGGTCCTCGGCGGCAAGGTCGACGCCATGATGCGTGCATCGGATGCGCCGGCGGACATGGCCGCCGCGCCCGGCCGGGAGAAGACGATCATGCATGCGCGGATGTCGCTGCCCGACGGCAGCGTGTTGATGGCCTCCGATGCACCGGGCGAGCAATTTCACAAGCCGCAGGGCTTTTCGATCTCGCTCACGGTCGCGGACCCTGCGGACGGTGAGCGCAAGTTCAACGCGCTCGCCGATGGCGGCAGCGTTACCATGTCCTACGGCAAGACGTTCTGGGCCAAGGGCTTTGGCATGTGCGTCGACAAGTTCGGCATTCCCTGGATGGTGAACTGCCCGGCCGATGGAATGTGACAGGCGCGACAGCCTGATGCGCCAAGCGGCGATCCCCTCTTCCTGCCGATGCGGGAGAGGGGACACGCACAAGGACGTTATGTCATATGCCGATCGGCCGCGTCTCTCTCAGCGGATCGATCCGGTCACGTCGTTGCCCGGTGGTGAGGACGACGGAACGCAGCGAGGGCAGATCACGAGCTTGGTGCCGAGCTGCCTGTCATTCTCCGCTTCGATTTCGTCACGGACGGCCCACCACGCCGCGGAGTACGGGTGCAAGGTACCGAGCACTCTTTCCCGCTCCTGATTCGGATCGCTCTGTGCGGGAGCTTGGTTCGCCACACGACGCCTTGTAGCAGAGGGGCGGTTCGGATCCTGACCGAGGCCGTCCCATGCGATCGGGCGGCGTTCCTGCGCAGGCGCGACAGCGCATCCCATGAGCGTTACGCAAAAAGTGAGCAAGACAAAGCCGTGTCGCATCATGCCGGACCCTCGGTGTCATACGCGACACGCTAGCCCCGCATGCGGAAACTCGCGTCACGCCGCTAAAATGGAACCTAAGGGAAACGTGTAGCCCGCATGGCCGAATATGGATTTTTGCTCTCGCACCACATTGCGAGGGCAGTGAGGCCACTTCGTGAAATGACGCGGACTGCATCGCACAACAACTGGCGCAATATTAGGCTGTAACTCCGTGACAGAATCGCTAATTATTGCTTCATAAAAAGCTACAAATTGGGGCGGGCGGACTTGGAAGGGGAGCGACCGATGGCGACGGCGCTACAGATCAACTTTGCACTCTGGGGTATGCTCATCTGCGCGACCATGGAACTGACGCAGATGATCCAGAGGTTTTACTAGACCTCACGAAGCGCCTGACCGGCGGAATTTTGCCGACGCGGTTGTCCGCCAGTTCACGAGCAAGGCGATGAGCGTGAAGCTGACGCCCGCGATCAGCAGGACAGCGGCGGATTTAACCTGGTCACACCCTTCGCGGCCGCATCCTCACCGGCAGCGCGGATAGATCGCGGCGAGGTCGCGGCCCTTCAACAAAAGCAATCTGGACGAGAGACCGCCGCGGCGGCTGATCCAGTCGCGCACCGGGCCGGGATAGGCGGCAAGCACCACGTCGGATGCTTCCGGCTCGGCATAGAAGCGCCCGCGCCGGTCGGCCGAGCGCGCCGCATGGAAGCCGAGCACGGCGCGTCGGGTGACGCAAATGCGCTCGCCCGGAACGATGCTCAGCACCAGCGTGCATGCAGACAGGCAGGGACCGTCGATCACCACGCGCTCGCCGCTCTCGCGCACCTTCTCGAACAAATCGAGGAACGGCCCGACCTGTCCGCCTGGCGACTGAATGATGCGGATTTCAGCCACGGCGGGCGCGGACGCGAGCAGCGCGGATGCGAGCATCAAGGCCTTGAGGGAGATGACGTGTCGCATGGCACTCTCCGAACTCTTCCCGTGCCTACCCGTTCCTCCGCTCGCCGCGCAGCGTCGGCAGGCCGATACCCGCCGCATCGAAGCCGCCATCGACGGCCAAAATTTGGCCGGTGATGTAGCTCGATCGTTCCGAGCACAGAAAGTAGACCGCTTCGGCGAGTTCCTCTTCCAGGCCGTAGCGGTTGAGCGGGATGGCGTCGTGATAGTCGGCGCGGATCTCCCTGGTGTGCACCTGCTTCGCCATCGCGGTGTCGACCGGCCCCGGCGCGACCGCGTTGACGCGGATGCCGAGCGAGGCGAGTTCGACCGCGAGCTGCTTGGTGAGATGCGCGAGGCCCGCCTTGCTGGTGCCGTAGGCCGAGCGCAGCGTCGAGGCGCGCACCGCCGAGATCGAGGTGATGTTGACGATGGTCCCGCCATTACCATCGCGCATCAGTGGTACCGCCGCCTTGGTGCAGAGAAACGGACCGGTGAGGTTGACCTCGAGCACCCGCCGCCAATCGGTCTCCGACGTCTCCATCAGCGGTGCGAACACGGCAATGCCGGCATTGTTGACGAGCGCGTCGAGCCGGCCGAACCGCCGTTCGATCGTCGTCATCGCTGCGGCAACCGAGACTGCGTCAGAGACATCGCAGGTCAGCGCCAGCGTGGCCTCGTCCTGGCCGATCTCGGCGACCGCGCGGCCGAGCAACTCGCCCTCGATGTCGAGCAGCGCCACGCGCCAGCCCTCAGCCAGGAACTTCTTCGCGGTCGCAAGCCCGATGCCGCGCGCGGCTCCGGTGACGAGGGCGAGTTTTTGCGGAGTTTGCGGCATTTGCCAATCTGTCCTGTGTCCGAAAGTTCGGTCGCGCGCGAGCGCCCGCTCCTTTTACTTCGCTTTCGTCCCGGCAAGAAAGGGCCTCTGTTCATGCCCATCGATCCCAGTGCGATCCCGCTCGAGGAATGGCGGCCAGGTGTGACGACTCGGATGCTGACATCCGCGCGCAACGGCGCCACTGCGCTCTGCATCTTCGAGCAATGGGTCGCGCCCGGCGCCGGGGCGCCGACGCACAGTCATCCGGTCGAGGAGGTGCTGGCCGTGCGCGCGGGCGAGGCCGATATGTGGATCGAGGCCGAGCGCGTCACGGTGACGGCCGGCCAATCGCTGCTGGTTCCCGCCGGCCGCAAGCACGGTTTTCGTAATTCGGGCACGACCGCGCTGCACGTCCATGCCGTGCTGGCCTCGCCGGTCTTCGAGGCGCTGCCGGAGGGAGCGAGCGAGGCGACGCGGCGATGGACCGCGGACTAGGCGTGCGATGTCGGCAGGCCTGCGCGCGGTTCGTCTTCCATCGGAGCTTCAAATGATTTGAAGGAGGAGCGACCATGCCCGGCCATCACGAGCACCTGATTCGAAGCCTGTTCGCCGCCTATCTCGCCAACGACCGGCAACAAGTCAGCGCCGTGCTAGCCGACGAGTTCCGCTTCACCAGCCCGTTCGACGACGACCTCGACAAGGCTGCCTATTTCGATCGCTGCTGGAAGGACACCGGCTGGATCGCGCGGCACGACATCGAGCGGATTTTCGTCCGGGGCGACGAGGCCTTCGTCACCTATCTCTGCCTGGCGACAGATGGCAGGAGCTTTCGGAACACGGAGTTCTTCACCTTCGCCGGTGGCAAGGTCCGCCGCATCGAAGTCTATTTCGGCGCCGCCCGGCAGGATGGTCGTTTCCTGCCGCAGCCGCGCTAGCGGCCAGCGCAATTACCTCCGGAATAATTTTCGTCACCCTGTCGGTTCGATAAAAGCTCGTTCGTCTTGGAAGTGAGCGCAAAGCAAGGAACCTCCATGCGATTCATGATGCTGATGATCCCGCTCGGCTACGAGACTGCTCCGCCCGATGTCCAACTCGATCCCGAACGCGTTACCGCGATGATGCGCTACAACGAGGCGCTAAAGGACGCCGGCGTACTGATCACGCTCGACGGCCTGCATCCGCCGTCGATGGGCGCGCGCGTCTCCTTTGCGACCGGTGAGCCTGTTGTGACCGACGGGCCTTTCACCGAGGCCAAGGAAGTTCTGGGCGGCTACTGGATGATCGAAGTCGCCTCGCGTGCCGAGGCGATCGCCTGGGCCAAGAAGTGCCCGGCCTCGGCCGACGAAATCATCGAGATCCGGCAGGTGCAGGAGATGAGCGACTTTCCGCCCGACGTGCAGGAGGCCGCCGCCGGTTTCAGCGATCTGAAGAAGCGATAGGGGCCTCGCCCGCGGGCAATGCACTGAACTTTCTAACCCATCAACCTGAGGAGATACCCATGAGCACCGAACATAAATTCCTCGCCGTCTATCTCGGCAGCAAGACCAGCCCAAAAATGACGGCCTGGCAAGCGCTACCCGAGGCCGAACGGAAGGCGAAGGAGCAGGAGGGCATGGCCGCCTGGCACGGCTGGGTCGAGAAGCACAAGGCCGTCATCGTCGAGATGGGTGGCCCGCTCGGCAAGACCCGGAAGATCGATGCCAACGGAATCACCGAGGTGAGCAATGCGCTGACCGGCTTCACGGTGGTGCGCGCCGCCTCGCAAGAGGACGCGGCAAAACTGTTCGAGAACCACCCGCACTTTGCGATCTTCCCGGGCGAGGCCATCGAGGTCATGCCGGTGCTGCCGATCCCCGGCCGCTAGGTCACGGACGACCGTGAGAGTACGGGGTTAATCACGACCGGCTTCCTGCTAGTGACCTTCACGCCGGGCTCATGTAAAGCTCGTTCACATGAGCTGGCGCAAGGAGACGCGCCGCGCCGAGCGCGGCTATCACCACGGCAATCTGAAGGAAGCCCTGTTACAGGCCGCCCTCGGGTTGATCGCCGAGAAGGGCGCGGCCGGCTTCACTTTCGCCGATGCAGCACGCATGGCCGGCGTCAGCGCGGCGGCGCCCTACCGGCATTTCCGCGACCGCGAGGAACTACTGTCCTCGATCGCGCAGCGCGGCTTCGAGCAGTTCGAGGCGCGCCTGACCGCGGCCTGGGACGACGGACGGCCCGATACGGTCACGGCGTTCGAGCGCGTCGGCAGGGCCTATCTCGCCTTCGCCCGCGAGGAGCCCGCGTTCTACAACGCGATGTTCGAATCCGGCGTGCCGGTGGATGTCAATCCGGCGCTGCAGGCCGCCAGCGAGCGCGCTTTCAACGTCATTCGTGCCGCGGCCGAGCGGCTTGCCGCGCTCGCACCGCCTGGCACGCCCCGTCCGCCGGCGATGATGATGGCGCTGCACATCTGGTCGATGGCGCACGGCGTGGCCTCGCTGTTCTCCCGCGGCGACGCTGCGCGGCGCAAACTGCCGATGTCGCCGGATGAGCTGCTCGAAGCCGAGGTGTTGATCTATCTGCGCGGTCTCGGCTTCCCGACCGACCGCCGATCCCCGGCGAAAAGCGCCGAGCCGCCGCCGGTGCCGCCGGAGGCATCCTCCGGTTCCGGAGTGCCGCCCGGCGGTCCCTGGGGCAAGCCGAAATAAAGTTGCGCAAATAATTTGGCCGCCCTGTCTGGCGGTCGGCTTGACAAAATCGCGGGATGATTTAGCTATGTAAATGTTATTTACATTCACAACGGCGCTGATGCCGTGACGGAGATGGAAATGGCCTACACAGCTGATGTCAATCGATGGCGCGGCCCGTCGGACCAACAGCAACAATACGAGCGTCCTCGCATGCTTGAGACGCCCTGGCATCCCGGCTGGATCGCCGTGACGATCCTCGGCTTCATCATCTGGTGGCCGATCGGACTTGCCCTTCTCTTTTTCACACTCGGGAGCAGAAGAATGTCGTGCTGGAGCAATCAGGACCGCTGGCAGAACAAGATGGAGCGGATGCAGTACAAGATGGACCGCATGCGCGGCCGCATGGAGCGCCGCGGTTTCGGCTTCGGCTTCGGCCCGCCCTCGAGCGGCAACCGCGCCTTCGACGAGTACCGCACCGAGACACTGCAGCGGCTCGAGGAGGAGCAGGTCGAGTTCAAGAACTTCCTCGACCGTCTGCGTCACGCCAAGGACAAGGAAGAGTTCGACCAGTTCATGTCCCAGCACAAGACGCGCCCGACCCCGCCGCCGACCGACCAGCAGCAAGGCTGATCTCGGGCAAGGTTGATCTCGGGCAGGGTTGATCTTGGACTGACGCCTCTCAAAGCCTTCAGGCGCATGCCCCCAAAGTCCTGATGGCCCCGAGCCGCCCGCTTGCGCAACCCGCAGGCGGGCGGTTTGGTTTTTGGGAATGCGCGGCTGGCAGCCGCGACGTGGAGAGCCTTGGTCTGAAGAGCCTTGGTCCGGAGGGTTCAGCGCGCCGTGGCGAGTTGCGCGCGCAGCGACTCCAGGAAGTGTTCGTAGGCGGAGTCCACGATCTCGTTGAGTGATCGCGTTCGCGCGAACATCGCCCTCGCCTCGGCGAGAAACTCGTCGCGGGTCGGAATCTTCGGCAAATGCAGATGCGTCAGCGCATCGACGCCTTCATGGGCGCGATTCAGGATGTCGTGCAGCGTTGGCAGCTGCAACTGGGCAAAATCGGGCCGGCGTAGCGCCGACGAGATCGCGTGCGCCAGAGTCTGCGCATCGAACCGTCCGGCAAGCTCGCGGGCCGCCCGATGGATGACCCGCGCGCCGAGCGGCTGCTCGTTGCGCAGCACCTGTTCGGGCGGCGTCTTCATGTTCCAGACGACGCCGAACCAGGACAGCACCTTCAGGATGTAATAGGTCACGTCGATTTCCCACCAGCGAAAACCTTGTCGCACGCTGCTCTGGTAGGCGTGGTGATTGTTGTGCCAGCCCTCACCGAGGGTGAACAGCGCCAGCAGCCAGTTGTTGCGGGAATCATCGCCGGTCACGTACCGCTTGCGTCCATGCACATGGGCGAGGGAGTTGATGCAGAACGTCGCGTGATAGACCAGCACGGTGCTCCACAGGAAGCCGACGACGAGGCCGGACCATCCGCCAACCAGGAAGCAGAGCCCCGCCAGCGTAACGGCCGGCAGGAGTTCCAGCCGATGCAGCCACATCAGCTCCGGATAGGCGGCGAAATCGCCGACCTTCACGAGGTCGGTCCCGTCGTGCTCCCGGTAAAAAATCCAGCCGAGATGACTGTAGAGGAAGCCCCGGTGACGCGGCGAATGCACGTCGTCTTCGGTGTCGGAATGGAGATGATGGTGTCGATGCTTGGCCGCCCACCACAAAACGCTTTTCTGCGCGGTGCTTTGGGCGAGCCAGGCCAGGACGAACTGAAACACCCGGCCGGTCGCAAAAGCCCGATGGGAGAAATAGCGGTGATAGCCTGCTCCGATGGCAAACATGCGCACGACATACAGTGACGCGCAGATCGCGAGGGCCTGCCAGGTGACGCCTGACCAGATGGCCGCAAAGCAGCCGAGATGGACCAGCAGGAACGGCAGGGCGGACGGATACATGATGTCGTCGTGATGGTCGTCGGCGGGGGCGTTGGGCGACATGTATTAGCGTGACCTTGGATAACGGGATTTCGGGATTCGCTTCGGCAGCACTGAAAGCCGCCGCGTACCACAAACCCGGGGATGGCGGACCACCGCGGGGTCTTGAACGAGATGCTCGGGCAACCCTGCCCAAGGCGGCAGTACGCGGCAAGGCCCACCTGAGGCCAAGACTTCGGCCGCGAACTCAACCGACTATATGAGTGCGGTTGTCTGGCATGCAAGCTCGTAGCCGCACGGGGGAGCGTGGTGCGCGGGCTGCGGATGGCCTATATCCGGCAGCAAGCAAGACGCGTCAAAACACCGCAGGCGGTAACGATGGCGGAAGCGGCGATCATGACGAGCGAGAACCTTTGGCAGGAGATCCGCGGCGAGGCGCAGCGCGCAGCAGCCGCGGACCCCGTGTTCGGCAGGGCTCTTGTCGGCCTCATCCTCGCACATGACGATTTTACCGCCGCCTTGGCCGACCTGATCGGGCGCCGGCTTGGCGGTCGCGCTATCGAACGTGAGCGCTTCGCGACATTTTCCCGCGACGCCTTTCGCAGGCACCCGGATCTGATCGAGGCGGCTGGCCGCGACTTGCAGGCCATCGTGCGC
Organism: Bradyrhizobium sp. 132; assembly: GCF_023074185.1. Lineage (GTDB taxonomy): Bacteria > Pseudomonadota > Alphaproteobacteria > Rhizobiales > Xanthobacteraceae > Bradyrhizobium. Next base: position 46,873 of record NZ_JADPKY010000071.1, read on the forward strand.
AGCGATCCCGCCATCGCCGGCTTGCTGCCGCCGCTGCTGCATTTCAAGGGCTACGTCGCGCTGCAAGCCTGGCGCGTCTCGAACTGGCTCTGGCATCATGACCATCGAGACGCGGCGCTGCTGTTTCAGAACGAGGCCTCGAACGTCCTGCAGGTCAGCATTCATCCGACAGCGAGCGTCGGACCGTCGGTGTATCTCGACCACGCCACCGGCATCGTGATCGGTGCCAACGTGGTGATCGGCGACGGGACCACCATCCTTCAGAACGTCAGCATCGGCCGCAACGGTGAACTGCCGACGCGCTCGCCGCGCATTGGTCGCGGCGTGTTCATCGGCTCCGGCGCGACAATTCTCGGCGACGTCAGGATCGGCGATTTTGCAAAGATCGGTGCCGGCACGGTCGTGACATCGGACGTGCCCGGCGGCTGCACCGCAATCGGCAATCCCGCGCGGTTGACCAATTGTCCCGAACCAGCGTCGGCGGCCTGACTCGCCCTCACGTCATCAGGCGACGTGCCCGTCGTTCAGGCCGCACGGCGGTGGCTCTCGCCGCCATGATGCGGGGTGACCGGCTCCGAACTGATCTGGCCCGGCGCGTCCAGCACCGCGACATGATGCCGGTAGACCATTTCCCAGCCCTTCCATCCCGTGAACAGGAGGATGCCGACCACGATCAGAGAGAGCGCCACGCCCCACGGCTTGATCGCGGCCTCCGCGCCTTGCGCGTAGCGGAGGCAGAAATTGATCACGGCCAGCACGACCGCCGCGGGATTGCCGGCCATGTGATACCAGGCATCGTTGAGGCGGCGGATACGAGGCTCGCTGAGGAAGTCGATAAAGCCCGCCACGGCGGCAACGAGCGCCATGACGATGCCGGCGCCGAGTAGCCAGATCGCGGCCCTGGCCCAGAAGCCGTCACCGGTTCCGATGAAGGCGAGATCGGCGATAGGCGCGCCGACCAGGAAGGCGACGGGGAACGGGATGATCATAGGGTGGAGCGGATGATCGCCGATGGCGGCGGTCGTCTTTGGGTTGATGCTCATGGCAAAACCTCGCGAGAAGTGATGCTCGGGACAATTTTGCGGGCGAGGGCTGGTTCCTCCGACGCAGAGCAGGCTCCGCTCTTCACGGGCATCTCGACGCCGTATGGGCGTTGCGGTGCGTAGCGACACGGAACTTTCCCGGCGCCGCCCAACCTTCTGCGCTACCTCCCTTTCCCGCAGCCAAATTCGCCTGCGGTAACCTCGCATTAACCAACGCCGGGCTCTGGTAATTGCGGACAATCGCGCCCGAGGCCCGGCGTCAGGACCTTGGTCAGGACCTTGGGCCAAGGCCCATAGTTTTGACATCTTGGCAGGGAATGCAGGCGGCCGGCTTTGGACGAGCCCTGCACCCCAGAAAGATATGGCTTTGAGCGGGCTTGCCGGCCGCGCCGATCTAGCGCGGCTATTGGGGAACCGGCGGCCATTTGCTGGCCGGGACATTAGGTAATGATCGCCTTGAGAGGATACTGCTTATGAATCCGGCCGACGTGGCTCAGTCAGCCCTTCCGGTTGCCGCTTCCGCGGACGTGTCGCTGATCGCGCTGTTCTGGCAGGCTCACTGGATCGTGAAAGGGGTCATGCTGGGACTTCTGTCCTGCTCGGTCTGGGTCTGGGCAATCGCCATCGACAAGATCTTCCTGTTTGCCCGCACGCGCCGCTCGATGGACCGTTTCGAGCAGGCCTTCTGGTCCGGCGAGTCGATCGAGGACCTCTATCGCACGCTCTCGGCCAAGCCGACCCATTCCATGGCGGCCTGCTTCGTCGCGGCGATGCGCGAGTGGAAGCGTTCGTTCGAGAGCCAGGCGCGCTCGGTCGCGGGGCTTCAGATGCGCATCGACAAGGTCATGAACGTCTCGATCTCGCGCGAGATCGAGCGGCTGGAGCGCCGGTTGCTGGTGCTCGCGACCGTCGGCTCGGCCGGCCCCTTCGTCGGCCTGTTCGGCACGGTCTGGGGCATCATGTCGAGCTTCCAGTCGATCGCGGCGTCGAAAAATACCTCCCTGGCGGTGGTGGCTCCCGGTATCGCGGAGGCGCTGTTTGCGACCGCCGTCGGCCTTATCGCCGCCATTCCTGCCACTATTTTCTACAATAAGTTCACTTCCGAGGTGAACCGGCAGGCCCAGCGGCTCGAGGGCTTCGCCGACGAGTTTTCAGCCATCCTGTCGCGCCAGATCGACGAGCGGGGCTGACGGACGGCATGTATAGTGTGAAGGGCAATTTGGGCACCAGATCATGGGCATGAACGCAGCCAGTTCGTCCGGAGGCGGCGGCCGTCGCAGCCGGCGCAAGCCGGTCATGGCCGAGATCAACGTCACGCCGATGGTCGACGTGATGCTGGTGCTGCTCATCATCTTCATGGTATCGGCGCCGCTGCTGACCGTTGGCGTGCCGCTCGACCTGCCGCAGACCCAGGCCAAGAGCCTCGAGACCAGCGACCAGAAGCCGATCCAGATGTCGGTCGACATCAACGGCAAGGTATTCATCAACGACGCCGAGATCGCGATCAACGAACTGGTGCCGAAGCTGAAGGCGATCACGGACGCGCGCGGCGGGCTCGAGGAGCGCATCTATCTGCGCGCCGACAAGAAGGCTGATTACGGCACGGTGGCCAGGGTCATGGGCCAGTTGTCCGGTGCAGGCTTCAAGAAGCTGGCCCTCGTCACGGAAGCGGATCAGGGGTAAGCCGTGAAGGTGAAGGTCGACAAGACACTCGTTGCGTCGATTGCCCTCCATGTCCTCGTGCTTGGATGGGGGCTGGTCACCTTTAGCAGCAGGGCCTTCGTCGTGCCGGAAGAGTCGCTGCCGATCGACATCATCTCCACCGACCAGCTCGCGCAGATGACCAACGGGCAGAAGACCGGCGACAAAAAAGAGCCGAAGCCCAAGGTCGAGAAGATCGCCGAGGCCAAGCCAGATGAAGACGCCGTCGGCAAGGTCACCGAGAAAAAAGAGCTGATCAAGACCAACTCGACGCCCGAGCCGCCGCCGAAACCCGTCGAGAAGCCGGTCGAGAAGAAGCCCGAGCCGCCCAAGCCCGTGGCCGAGGCCAAGCCCAAAGAGGAACCGAAGCCGCAGGAAAAGAAACCTGATCCGGCCAAGGAAGATCCGATCGCCGAACTCCAGAAAAAGCTCGAGACCAAGAAGCCGCCGCCCAAGCCTCCCGAGCCCAAGGTCGCGGCGGTACAGCCGCAACAGCAGCCGAAGCCCAAGGAGCGCAGCTTCGATCCCGCGCAGATCCAGCGCGATCTCGACAAGCGCGCTGCGACCCGGCACGAGCTCGCCGGCGCGGCGCTGAATGCGTCGGCCTCGCTGGGTTCGACGACTGGAACTGCCGCCAACAACGTCGCGACCTGGCGAGGTGCGTTCCAGGGCGCAGTCAAGCGCTGCTTCACGCCGACCTATAACGGGCAGGACGCCGACCAGTACGAAGCCGACATCGACATCTCCATGAAAATCGATGGATCGCTGGCGTCTGAGCCGGTCATCGTTGGGGTGAGGGGACCGTCCCGGTCGATTGCTCAGGCAATTGCCGAAAGCGCCAAGCGCGCCATCGTGCAGTGTCAGGTCTATTCGTTCATGCCGAAGCCGCAGTACGAGAGCTGGAAGCTCATTCCGATGACTTTCGGTCTGAAAGATATGTTGTGACATCCGAACAAAAGAATTTTCCGATGAATGACGCTCGCTCGATCACCCGCCGCCGCTTCATGACCGTCACCGGCTCGGCGGTGGCGATGCTCGGAGGCGGACACGCTTTCGCCCAGGGCCAACCGCGCATCCGCATCGATCCGACCGAATTCCAGCCGGTCCCGATCGCGATCACCAATTTCCTGCCAGGCTCGCCGGCCGACGCCGACGTCGGCAACGGCGTCACGCAGGTCATCACCAACAATCTGAAGCGCTCGGGCCTGTTCGCCCCGATCGACCAGGCCGCCTTCATCGAGCGCATCAACAATATCGACGTCGCGCCGCAATTCCAGAACTGGAAGACCATCAACGCACAGGCGGTGGTCACCGGCCGCATGACGCGGCAGCCGGACGGAAGGCTCAAGGCCGAATTCCGTCTCTGGGACGTGGTCTCCGGCCAGCAGCTCGCGGGCCAGCAATATTTCACCTCGCCGGAATATTGGCGCCGCATCGCCCACATCATCTCCGACCAGATCTACGAGCGGATGACCGGCGAGAAAGGCTATTTCGACAGCCGCGTGGTGTTCGTCGACGAGTCCGGGCCGAAGGAGCGCCGCGTCAAGCGGCTCGCGATGATGGACCAGGACGGTGCCAATGTGCGCTATCTGACCCGCGGCTCCGACCTCGTCCTAACGCCGCGCTTCTCGCCGAACTCGCAAGAGATCACCTATATGGAGTTCGGGCAGGGCGACCCGAAGGTCTATCTCTTCAACATCGAGACCGGGCAGCGCGAGACCGTCGGCAACTTCCCCGGCATGACTTTTGCGCCCAGGTTCTCGCCGGACGGCCAGCGCGTCATCATGAGCTTGCAGCAGGGCGGCAATTCCAACCTGTTCGTGATGGATCTGCGCTCGCGCTCGACCACGCGCCTCACCGACACGCCGGCGATCGACACGTCTCCTTCTTACTCGCCGGATGGCACCCGCATCTGCTTCGAGTCCGATCGCGGCGGCAGGTCGCAGATCTATGTCATGGCGGCGGGCGGCGGAGCGGCGCAACGCATCTCCTTCTCCAAGGACGACACCAACGCCACCTATTCGACGCCGGTGTGGTCGCCGCGCGGCGACTACATCGCCTTCACCAGGCAAGGCGGCGGGCAGTTCTCGATCGGCGTCATGAAGCCGGACGGCTCCGGCGAGCGGCTGCTCACCTCCGGCTATCACAACGAAGGCCCGACCTTCTCGCCGAACGGCCGCGTGTTGATGTTCTTCCGCGATCCCGGCGGCAGCGGCGGGCCGTCGCTGTTCTCCGTCGACATCTCGGGCCGCAACGAGCTGAAGGTGCCGACGCCGGGTTTCGCCTCCGACCCGGCATGGTCGCCGCTATTGTCCTCGACATCGGGCGGCTAAAGATCGTGCGGCTAACATCGCGTGTTGAGGCGCGCGATGTTTCAGAAAAAACGCGCCGATTTTTTTCGTGTTCGGTGGGGAAGGCAAGGTTTCCTTCACCTTGTGCTCGGCAACGCTTGCCTAGTTGCTTGATATTTCAGCGAAAACAGGTTCGCTATTGCCGAAAAACAACTCAACTTTAAGGATGTTCGCTCAGAAAGGCTTCACCTGGGTTGGGTAAAACTGCGCGTCAAACAGGACCCGCGTACAACCCGATGCAGTTCCCAAGCCAGAGCGGAGAGTCGGAACAGCGGCCGCCGAAAACGTCGGCGGCGCAAATCGATTCGCTGTTCGAAGCGCCCGGTCCGCTGCTGGCCGGTCTCATTTTCGTGTCGATCGGCGCTGCCCTCACCGCGCTGAGGACGGGCGAGCCGCTGATCTGGGCGTGCGTGGCGCTTCTTATCCTGGCCGGCACCGCGCGGGCGATCGACCTGCGCCTCTATCAGGCACGTAAGGCGGTCATGACCGTCAAGGCGGCCGAACGCTGGCAGAAGCGTTATCAGATCGGAGCAAAGATCCAGGCGGCTGCGATCGGCATCTGGTGCGCCACCGCGCTGTTGGCCACGGACGACGCCGTGGCTCACATGATAGCCTTGTCGGTCACCACCGGAATCGCGGCGGGCGGCGCCGGCAGGGCGTATGGCCGGCCAGCGATCTTCCACCTCCAGGCCGTGCTGATTTTCGGCCCGGCCGTGCTCGCGTTGGCGCTGCGTGGGACGCCCTACTACATCGCGATGGCGGTGGTCAGCGGGGCGTTCCTGATGGCTATCATGCAGCTCTCGGTGAACCTGCACCGAATCTTCATGGGGGCGGTCGTGGCCCGGGAGCGCGAGGCCGCGCTCGCGGGCCAGTTCGATACGGCACTCAACAACATGCCGCACGGGCTTTGCATGTTCCGCGTCGACGGACAGCTGGCGGTCATGAACCACCGCTTCGGCGCGATGATGAACCTGCCTGCGGATATCGCGCAGAGCGGCACCACCGCGCGCGACATTGTCGCGGCGTGCGTCCGCGCCGGATCCATCTCGACCGCGAGCGGCGAATGGATCGTCGCGGACATCGAAAGTTCGCAGGCAAAAGAGATCATCACCGCCGATCCCGACGCGCAGCGAAACCGCTCGCTGTCCTGGACCGTCCAGCCGATGGCGGACGGTGGCGCGGTGGTGCTGCTCGAGGACATCACCGAGCGACGCAGCGCCGAGGCGAAGATCGCGCATCTGGCGCGCTACGACGATCTCACGGCGCTACCCAACCGCGTACATTTCCGGGACGAGATCGAACACCTGCTGGCGACCTCGCATCATGCGGAGCGCCTTTCGGCGCTGCTGTTCGTCGATCTCGACCAGTTCAAGCAGGTCAACGACACGCTCGGCCATCCCTGTGGCGACCAGCTCCTGTGCGCGGTCGCCAACCGCATGCGCGAGATGCTGCGTCCCGAGGATTTCGTCGCCCGCTTCGGCGGTGACGAATTCGTCGTGTTCCAGCAGAACATCTCTTCGCCCGAGGACGCCGCTGCGCTTGCGCGCCGCATCGTCGAGCGGCTGAGCGAGCGTTACCGCATCGACAGTCATCTGGTCGAGATCGGCGCCAGCGTCGGCATCGCGCTGACCTCGCCGGATGGTGTCAGCGCCGATACGCTGCTCAAGAACGCCGACATGGCGCTGTACCGCGCCAAGGCCGACGGTCGCGGCACCTTCTGCTTCTTCCGCGACGAAATGGCGGCGACCGTCGACGCGCGCCGCATCCTCGAGCTCGATCTGCGTAAGGCGCTCGCCAACGAGGAGTTCGAGCTGTTCTACCAGCCGCTGGTCAATCTGAAGTCCGGCAAGATCAGCACCTGCGAGGCGCTGCTGCGCTGGAATCATCCGGTGCGCGGCACGGTCTCGCCGATCGACATCATCCCGGTCGCCGAGGATATGGGGCTGATCGTCGATCTCGGCCGCTGGATCCTGCGCCGCGCCTGCATGGAATGCATGAAGTGGCCGGACGGCGTCAGCGTCGCCGTCAACTTCTCGCCGCAGCAATTCCACCAGCGCGACGTCTTGAGCGAAATCCGCTACGCGCTGGAGGTCTCAGGGCTCCCGGCCCACCGGCTCGAGATCGAGATCACGGAATCATCGCTGCTGCGGAACACCCAGCTCACGCACGACATTCTGTCGCAATTGCATGCGCTCGGTGTGCGCATCTCGCTCGACGATTTCGGCACCGGCTATTCGAGCCTCAGCTATCTGCACAATTTCCCGATGCAGAAGGTGAAGATCGATCGCTCCTTCCTCGAAGGCATCGACACCGACCGGCCGCTGACGCTGCTGCGCGGCGTGGCCCGGCTGTCCGCCGATCTCGGCATGGCGGTCGTGGTCGAGGGCATCGAGACCAATGATCAGCTCGAGCTGATCAGCGCCGACGGCACCGTGACCGAAGGGCAGGGCTACCTGTTCAGCCGGCCGGTTCCGGCCATCCGAATTCGCCAGTTGCTCAATGCTTCGCACGGCCGTCGCGGGACGGAGGATCAGATCGTCATGGTGTCGTCGCGATCCATCGCTTGATCCTTCTTCGCCTTCTCTTTCAGCAAGCTAAGCTCGGTTTTTGCCCGTATTTTCTCGGGCCCAATGGTTAACCCTAACGATTCTAAGGCTTTGCAATTCCGTTAATGAACCATTAATCTCGCCCCACTCGCAGAAGTTGCTTGGAGTTTAGGGGTACTAGATGAAGTCCGGAGCCGAGCCGCACACGGTGCTCCTTCCGCGCGGAGCCGCGCTGTTTGACCGAATCGATTACCGCCTCATTGAAACTCCAGAGGATAGAGACAACCTCTACTTGATGCGGTACCGGGCTTATCTGCAAGCCGGACTGATCGTGCCGTCAGAGTCGATGCGCGTGACCGATCGCTTCGATGATGCGCCCAACACCTGGAATTTCGGGATCTATGTCGATGGAGATCTGTGCAGCTCCGTCCGTATTCACGTCCTGACGTCGGACTGGCGAATGTCCTATACGACCGAAGTGTTTGGCGATGTCCTGCATCCGCGCCTCGATCGTGGCGAGGTCCTTGTCGATCCATGTCGGTTTGTTGCTGATCCCGAAAAGCATCAGCGTTTTCCGGAGCTGCCCTATCTGACGGTGCGGCTCGCTTTTCTGGCTTGCGACCATTTCAATGCCGACACCGGGCTTGCCATGATCCGGACTGACCATCAGGCATTTTATCGCCGCGTATTTCTGCACGAGACCATTTCACCGGAACCGCGTGGATTTCCGGGCTGGCCCACCAAGAAGGCGGTGTTGATGGCATCCGACTTCCGGAACCAGCGCGACAAGGTTCTGACCCGCTTTCCGATCATGCGCTCCAGCGCCTTTGAGCGGCGCATGTTGTTCGAACGCAGCAGCCCGCGCCAGGCTGCCCCGCGGCCGGTGTTGCTGGCCACTCCGCGGAATCTGGATGCGGTGGCCTCGACGGTCGGGACGCCCCGTTAGCGGCGTTTGTCCTCTCGATCCCTCGCTTGTCCGCCTGGCAGGTCAAAAATTCCGGCAAAAGGCCGCCGTTTGCTTCTCGGCACGGCTTGCCTTCACCCTCGCGCCACATTTACAACCCATTAACCATGACGTTTGCTTTTCGCTGGTTGGGGGCATTTGACCGGCTGTGGCAAGGTTCCATCAAGGTTGACGGAACGTTCGCTTAACCAACCCCCTGTAGACCGGACAGCAGTGGACGAAACGTGAGCGTGGAGGCTCCGGAATGAAACATCCTATGCGTATCCTCCAGGGATTGAAGCTGGTCGCGGTGCTCGCCGTCGCGTTGTCGATGGGCGCCTGCGCCAACAAGAACTCTGCAACTGATGCGATGGCCAACGCGGCGACGCCGGGCAGCCAGCAAGACTTCGTCGTCAACGTCGGCGACCGCGTGTTCTTCGAAAGCGACCAGACCGATCTGACCCCGCAGGCGATCGTGACCCTGGAGAAGCAGGCGCAGTGGCTGCAGAGCTATCCGCGCTACAGCTTCACCGTCGAAGGTCATGCCGACGAACGCGGCACCCGCGAATACAACATCGCGCTCGGTGCCCGCCGCGCCCAGTCGGTGCGCTCGTTCCTCGCCTCGCGCGGCATCGATCCGAACCGCATGCGCACGATCTCCTACGGCAAGGAGCGGCCGGTCGCCGTCTGTAACGACATCTCGTGCTGGTCGCAGAACCGCCGCGCCGTCACCGTGCTGAACGCGAGCTCCTGACTATCAGTCAGGCGCCGTTCATCTTCAGAAACCGATTATGCCGGCGCCCTCTCGGGCGCCGGCTTCGTTTCAGCGATCTGTGACCGAAACCCGTTTGTTCCAGCCACAGTTTTGGCGTACTCCCCTTCAATGTGTGGCGCGTCGAGTGTTCGGTCGCAGGCCATTTCGCTTTCGTCGTCAGGGCAAGATGTCATCCAGATTTAAGGTCTTTACCGGCACCGTGGCGATCGCCGCGCTGCTCTCTTTGTGCTCGCCCGCCCTCGCGCAGTCGGACGATGCAGATCCCGAGATGCGGATCGAGCGGCTGGAGAACCAGCTGCGCCAGCTCACCGGCCAGAACGAAGAGTTGCAATATCGCAACCGCCAGCTTGAGGACCGGCTGCGGGCGCTCGAGGGCGCCGCGCAAGGTGCGCCCGGCCATGCACCGGTCCAGCCCAATGTCGCGGCCATGCCGCCCGCGCAGGCCGCGCCGGCCTATCGCCAGCAGCAGCCGCAACAGCAGCCGGCCCAGCCGAATTACGAGCAGCCGCAGATTGCCTCTCCCGCGCCGATCGTTCAGGAGCAGCCTGCGCCCGGCGCGCCGGGCACGCGCCGCCGCGGCGATGCCTTCGACCCCAACCAGAGCCCGAATGCGCCGGGTGCGCCGCGCGCGCTCGGCGGCGGGCAGCAGCCGATGCCGGCAGGCGCGCCTGGCGGTCGTGGTGCAGGCGAACCGCTCGATCTTGCCAACACCGGCCCTCGTTATCAGCAGCAAGCCGCGCCCCCGGCGGCGCAGCCCGGCTATCCGCCGGCCCAGCAAGGGAATGCCGCGCCATCAGGCGGCGTTGGACTCACGACCCTGCCGCCTTCGGCAACGCCGCGCGACGAGTTCGACCTCGGCATCGGCTACATGCAGCGCAAGGACTATGCGCTTGCCGAGCAGACCATGAAGAACTTCTCGCAGAAATATCCGAGCGACCCGCTGCTCGGCGACGCGCAATATTGGCTCGGCGAGAGCTATTTCCAGCGCCAGCAATATCGCGACTCCGCGGAAGCCTTTCTCGCCGTCACCACCAAATACGACAAGTCCGCCAAGGCGCCGGATGCGCTGCTGCGGCTCGGCCAGTCGCTGGCCGCGCTGAAGGAGAAGGAGGCTGCCTGCGCCGCCTTCGGCGAGATCGGCCGCAAATATCCGCGCGCCTCCGCCGGCGTCAAAGCCACGGTGGACCGCGAGCAGAAGCGGGTGAAGTGCTGAGGCGCGGCGATCGATCCTGACAAGACGGATGGTGCTGCGCTAAACAGTCGGTCCATCCGCGGACGGTTGCAGCGCCATGTCAGACGACGACAATTCTCCGATCTCGGCGCCCGAGGCGAAGCGGTTCTTCGCCGACCTGAAAAGCGCGCCCGCGCTGGTGCTCGCGGTCTCCGGCGGGCCCGACTCGGTCGCGCTGATGTGGCTTGCGGCGCGCTGGCAGCGCAGCCTTGCGCGCGGCCCACGTCTCACCGCCGTCACCATCGACCACGGCTTGCGTCCCGAAGCGGCGCGCGAGGCGCGTGACGTCAAGCGGCTGGCCGCCGGGCTTGGCTTGTCGCACCGCACCCTGCGCTGGCGCGGCGCAAAGCCGAAAACGGGACTGCCGGCCGCTGCGCGCGAAGCCCGCTACCGCCTGCTTGCGCAGGCCGCGCGTGCCGTCGGTGCGAGCCATGTGCTGACCGCCCACACCCGCGACGACCAGGCCGAGACGCTGTTGATGCGTCTTGTCCGCGGCAGCGGACTTGCGGGGCTGTCGGCGATGGCCCGCCTCACGGTACGCGATGGCGTCGTCCTTGCGCGCCCGCTGCTCGATGTCCCGAAGTCGCAGCTGATCGCGACCTTGAAGCGGGCAAAGATCGGCTTTGCCGACGATCCCACCAACCGCGACACCGACTTCACCCGGCCGCGGCTGCGCGCGCTGCTGCCGCAGCTTGCCGTCGAGGGCGGCGATGCCCGCACTCTGGTTCGGCTTGCAGGCAGGCTGGCGCGGGCCAATGCGGCGGTCGAGGTGATGGTCGACGGTGCCGAGCGCTTCCTTCAACTCCGGGCGCGCGGCGATGCGCCGCAGGCGGTCGGTCGAAGCTTCGAAGCATCGCGCTTTGCCCTCCTGCCGGAGGAGGTCCGGCTGCGACTACTGCTGCGGGCGGTCAATGCCTTCGGTCATGAAGGGCCGGCGGAACTCGGCAAGGTCGAAACCCTGATGGCCGCGCTCGATCAGGCCATCGCTGCAGGGGGTGTGGCTGCAGGGCGTATGGCGGCAGGGCGCGCGGCTGCAAATGGCCGGCCGGTGCTGAAGCAGACCCTTGCGGGAGCCTTGATCAGCCTTGCCGGGGGGCGTATCCACATCGCGCCGGCGCCGGCCCGGCGGCGCAAAGGGAGTTAAGCCGCGGCCCATGACACCGGGCGTTTCGGCAGCGCGGCGTCAGGTCACCTTAACCAGGCGGGAAAAACCCCTGTCCGGCCGCCATTATTTCAGCGGGAATCGCTCTAAGATGGGATAAATAGTCCCATCTCGTTCCCTTGGCAGCGACCGGGGCGGCACCTAAATTGTATGCATCAAACGAAGAGGATTCCTTGGGGATTTCCTCGCACTGCCCAAATAGCTACCCCAAGATACCGCCCAAGGATCAGGCCGCGATCCGCGCGACCACGAAGGAAGATCGATGAACGCCAATCTGCGCAATTTCGCCCTCTGGGTCATCATTGTCTTGCTGCTGTTGGCGTTGTTCACGCTCTTCCAAAATCCGGGTCAGCGCGCCTCCTCGCAGGACATCGCCTTCTCCCAGCTCTTGAGCGAGGTTGACCGCGGCAATGTGCGCGACGTCGTGATCCAGGGGCCGGACATTCACGGCACCTTCACCAACGGCTCGAGCTTCCAGACCTATGCGCCGAGCGATCCGACGCTGGTGAAGCGCCTCTATGACAGCAAGGTGCAGATCACCGCGAAGCCGCCCGGTGACAACGTGCCGTGGTTCGTCTCGTTGCTGGTCTCCTGGTTGCCCTTCATTGCGCTGATCGGCGTGTGGATCTTCCTGTCGCGGCAGATGCAGGGCGGCGCCGGCAAGGCGATGGGCTTCGGCAAGTCGCGCGCAAAAATGCTGACTGAAGCGCATGGCCGCGTCACCTTCGAGGACGTCGCCGGCGTCGACGAAGCCAAGCAGGACCTGCAGGAGATCGTCGAATTCCTGCGCGACCCCGGCAAATTCCAGCGCCTCGGCGGCCGCATTCCGCGCGGCGTGCTGCTGGTCGGCCCTCCCGGCACCGGCAAGACCCTGATCGCACGTGCGGTCGCGGGCGAAGCCAACGTGCCGTTCTTCACCATTTCGGGTTCTGACTTCGTCGAGATGTTCGTCGGCGTCGGCGCAAGCCGCGTCCGCGATATGTTCGAGCAGGCGAAGAAGAACGCGCCCTGCATCATCTTCATCGACGAAATCGACGCCGTCGGTCGTCACCGTGGCGCCGGCCTCGGCGGCGGCAATGACGAGCGCGAGCAGACGCTGAACCAATTGCTGGTCGAGATGGACGGTTTCGAGGCGAACGAGGGCGTGATCCTGATCGCCGCAACCAACCGTCCCGACGTGCTCGATCCCGCGCTGCTGCGTCCCGGCCGCTTCGACCGTCAGGTCGTGGTGCCCAATCCCGACGTCGTCGGCCGCGAGCAGATCCTCAAGGTTCACGTCCGCAAGGTGCCCCTGGCGCCGGATATCAACCTCAAGACCATCGCGCGCGGCACCCCGGGTTTCTCCGGCGCCGACCTGATGAACCTCGTCAACGAAGCCGCGCTCACCGCAGCCCGCCGCAACAAGCGGATGGTGACGCAGTCCGAGTTCGAGGAAGCCAAGGACAAGGTGATGATGGGCGCCGAGCGCAAGTCGCTCGTCATGACCGAGGAAGAGAAGCTGCTGACGGCCTATCACGAAGGCGGCCACGCCATCGTCGGCCTCAACGTCGTCGCGACCGACCCGATCCACAAGGCGACCATCATTCCGCGCGGTCGTGCGCTGGGCATGGTCATGCAGCTGCCCGAGCGCGACAAGCTGTCGATGTCGCTGGAGCAGATGACCTCGCGCCTTGCCATCATGATGGGTGGCCGCGTCGCCGAAGAGCTGATCTTCGGCCGCGAGAAGGTGACTTCGGGTGCGTCGTCCGACATCGAGCAGGCGACGCGTCTGGCGCGCATGATGGTGACGCGCTGGGGCCTGTCCGAGGCGCTCGGCACCGTGTCCTATGGCGAGAACCAGGACGAGGTTTTCCTGGGCATGTCGGTGTCGCGCACCCAGAACGCATCGGAAGCGACGGTTCAGAAGATCGATAACGAGATCCGGCGTTTCGTCGAAGAGGGCTACAACGAAGCGACGCGTATTCTCACCGAGAAGCGCGCCGATCTCGAAGCTCTCGCCAAGGGCCTGCTCGAGTTCGAGACGCTCTCCGGCGATGAGATCATCGACCTGCTCAAGGGCAAAAAGCCGAACCGCGAATCCGTGCTCGAGCCGACCACGCCGCGCGCCTCCGCCGTGCCGCCTGCCGGCAAGCCCCGCCCGCGGCCCGATCCGGATCCCGGCCTGGAGCCGCAGCCGCAGGCATAAGCGCGAACGGCAGAATGAATTGAAAAACGCGGCGGCGACGCCGCGTTTTTTGTTCTGCGACGGCACGCTTGCGGGCGCTCGCAATGGCGATGTTGTCCAGCTGCGCTTGAAACTCAGCTCTCGTGTGCCTGCCGCAGCGCGTCCGGACACGAGAGGGACGCGTATCGTCACCACACTCCGTCATTGCGAGCGAGGGCGCCAAACATTGTCAGACTGCCTTGTCCTCGATCAGCAGCGGGCAATGCATGTATGCCCGGCCATGAGCGAAACAATTCGAGTTCTAGACTAGGCAGCGCTGTCAACCTGATGCGCTACCGCCGGGCGTGGCGGCCAATTAGACCGGCCGGGGTAACCTGCGCCAAAACCCAACAATTGAAATCCGCGAAAGAACCGCCGCCTCAAATCGTTCGAGCTGGTCTCTGAGCCGAAGTGCATGTTTCTCGACGAGGTGCCAGGAAGCGACTGCGACGCCAAAGGCAATCGGCAGGCTGATCAGGACGTTCAGATACCAGTACTGAACCGATGGGCCAACCGTTGCAACGCACTGCTGGATGACAAATCCGTAGAGATACATTCCGTAAGAGTAATCGCCGGACGACACGATCCAGCTTCGCCGCGGATTCATGAGTCCCAGATAACACGCGACATAGGCAGCGGGCACGACAAAAATCGCGTCGCCGCGTCCGCCGGCCATTCCGGCGGCGCAAAGCACAAGCGCAAACAGGCACGCCGCCCGGTTGAACGGTACCTTGTCGCGCCAGAGGTAGAAGCCAACACCTAAAAGGAAAGAGAACACAAGAAGGTGCGGGCGAAGGTGAATGAACAGTTCGTCCGAATGGTAGATATCGTAGCAGACGAGCCCGATCTGGGCGAACACCAGGAACCCGAGGTATAGCACCCTATTGAAGCAAATCGTGGTCGCGGCAAGAAGCGCTAGGATGGCGTAGCACCACAGCTCATACGGCACCGTCCAAAGCTGAGCATTCACCAGATCGGGGGCTGGATTGTGAAGAAATACGCCCGGGAGTTCAAAGTGCATGTCGCCGACGACGTTGAGAAAATAGACATGGAATCTCGAGTCCGCAAAGTATTGGGCCAAGGGTATCGCGGTGAATATCGGGCCGATGATGACGGCCGAGAGCGTCGTCTCGACCACGAGTGCGGGCGCAATGCGAAGCACGCGCAGGCCGATAAACGAAAGCAGGCTCTTGCACCTCAACAAGCTGGCCGTCACCAAAAACCCGCTCAAGGTGAAGAAGAGCGCAAGGATCATTGCGTTTACCGTGCGAAAATGGCCCACTATCTCCATCGCCCGACCGAGCCCAAGAGTGACGTTCGCGCTGTGCAGGCAGATAACGGCCGCCGCCAGCGCAATCCGCATGTAGTCGAAACCTGCGGGCCGATTGCGCGAAAGAGCCAGCTGATCAGCGAGGCTGAACATGATTGCGTTTCCCAGAGACACCTACGTCTCCCGAAACTATCGAATAGTGAACTAAGGCCGTGTAAACGGCGGACGTTGCAATTTCGGCGCGCCCAACGCGGGGCATCGCGCATTTCGCGCGGTACATTCCAGCCATCATCGGAAGCGCCGGTTAAGGTTATTTGTTTGATCAAACAATTCGTCGAATTTTGCCAGACGGTCAACTCCACGAGGCGACGG
Source organism: Bradyrhizobium sp. 132 (assembly GCF_023074185.1). GTDB lineage: Bacteria > Pseudomonadota > Alphaproteobacteria > Rhizobiales > Xanthobacteraceae > Bradyrhizobium. The sequence continues at coordinate 62,470 of NZ_JADPKY010000071.1, forward strand.
GCGCATGAATCGAAGCGCAGCGGTGTCAATTGGCTCGCAAGGCCGCTTCACGCTTGGAAGCTGACATCTCATTGTAATACGTACATGGCCTACCGTCCCGTCCTCACCTCGACGGCGTCGCCATTGCATCTTTCGCATCATCCCGCACGTGAATCACCGCGATATTGTCCGCATAGAGCCGCTTCCAGCCCTTGATGTGATCGAGCACTTGCGCTGCGGGCGAGTCCGCGGTCAGCAGGATGGCGTCGATCCGGTGGTCCTCGAGCAGCCGCGTCAGATTGTCGAGCTTCTTGAGCTCCACGGCCTTGAGGACATCCATGACGAAGGTTTCGCCGTAGAGCTCGGCGCGGCCGTCGATGAAGACCGGGATGTCGCGGGAGATCAGATAGCCGCCGAACTGGTTGGCGTTGAAGATGCGCTGGGCTTTTCGTTGCTCGAGCAGGTCAACGGCGGCAACCGGTGTCTGGTCCATCGTGAAGGTGAAGCGGTGATGCGACATGTAGAGCGACGTCGAGGTCCAGCCGGCGGCCACGATCATCAGCGCGGCCGTTGCGGTGACATAGCGGGAGGCCCAGCTCTCGCTGCCTTGCGTGCCAGGCCGCGGCAGCGCGGATCGTTCGCCGAGCGGCTTGGCCAGCACCAGCGGCACCAGGAAGGCAAAGGCCTCGATGCTCCTGGCATGGGTGAGCGCCATCCAGGTCAGGAGCAGGATCAGAACAATGCGCGGCGGCGAGAGCGTCAGGCCGCGATACAGCCCGATCGCGATCAGGCCGAACAGCGCGCCTTCGAATGCGTTGAAGGATGCGAAGCTCGCGGGCGACCATTCCGAGATGAGCGTCAGCAGCTCGCCGAGATTGAGGATGTTGGTCGCGCCGAGCAATGTACGCCAGCCGTAGGGGGTGACGCAGCTTGCAGCGAGTGCCGCAACGCCGAACAGGAACCAGCGCGACAGCAGCCTGACCTGCTTGCCGGAGTCCATGCCCCAGAGCGCCACGAAGGACATCGGGCCGATCAGCGCCAGGCCCAGCACGAAGCCGCCATGCAGGTTCGACCACAGCGACATCAGCGGCAGCCAGTACCATGACGGCACGTCCTTGCGGTCGGCCGCGGTCATCAATATGCCGACCCACGCGATCATTACGGGCAGCGCCAGCATGTGCGGCCGCGCCAGGATGTGATGTAGCGACACCACGACCGCGAACATCGCGAACAGGACCGCGCGCGGAATTTCCAGATGGGCCTCGAGCAGATCGACCAGGATTGCCGCCGACAATGCGACCGCAAGCGCGGTGAGGATCACCGGGCCGGCCCAGCCCCATTGCGCATAGGAGAGGGCGAACAGCACCTGCGACAGCCATGAGGTCGAAACCCAGGGCGTCCCCGGCCGGGTGAAGGAATAGAAATCCGTGTAGGGAAGCGCGTGGTGATCGAGGATCCATTGCCCGATCTTGATCTGCCAGAACGAGTCGGAATCCTGAAGCAGCGTGTCGCCGAAATATACGAAGAACAGATAGGTGCCCGCGCCGACGCACAGCGGCACCAGGGCCCGCGCACGACTCTGCGTCGCGATGCTGTTGGCAAAGGAAAGCGACATGCCGCCTCGTCGTCCTGTTGTTCTTGTCGAGTTGCGCGAGGAAATGAGGATGAACCGTCGCGCTTAAGGTTGTTGTTTCAGCATGATCCGGAAAACCGCTTCGCACTTTTCCGGATCATGCCCGGGCAGGCATTGGACCACGGTGGTCATAACTTCGGGTAAACCGGCGGTGCCAAGCCGGTTTCATGTCTCGATAATTTAACGGATTTTTTTGGATTTCGGTTTACCATCGGCGAATCCACGCAAACCGCTCGGTGTTTCCGCAGTCGAATTAACTGCGGCGCAATTTTTTGCCACTACGTTCGGTTCCATGGTCGGGCGGCGCTGGGAAGCCGAAAAGACCAGATCAGTTGTAGCCTCGTGTACCTTTTTTGGAGCAGTCATGAAGAACCTCGTTGCGCGTTTCCTGAACGATGAATCCGGCGCCACCGCTATTGAATACGGCCTGATCGCCGCCGGCATCGCGCTTGCGATCATCACCGTCGTCAACAACCTCGGCAGCACGCTGAACACCAAATTCACCTCGATCTCGACCAGCCTCAAGTAAGGCCGGACGTACCGGGAATCTTAGAGAGCCCCGTCCTCGACGGGGCTCTTTTCATTTGGACGATGATTTTCGTCTCTTGCAGTCCGTGCAGTTATAGGCTGGCAAGGCATCTGCCGCAGTTCGAAGAATGCAAAGACGGAAGCGTGTCCGCCGTCGAGAATATCGGATACTGAGGGTTGCTGGTGGCACGGCGCTACGCGCCTTTGCGAAATCCTGCCGCAATTTGCCGCCTGTCATTCCGCGAGGCTGGTCTGCCAGACCGGCGACGGAGCAGGCGCGACAGACGTTCGCGACGCCCGGCCGTGCCATTGCAGATAGAACTTCGCCGCCCAGATCGACGCTGCGGCGACCGCGATGCCGCCGGCGACGTCGATGATGTAATGCGCGCCGATCACCGGCGTCGCTGCGATCATCAGGAGATTGAGCGCGGCCGCGATGCCGCCGAGGCCACGCACCGGCCACAGCGCCCACATGTAGAGCACGGCCGACGCGGCGTGGAAGCTCGGAAACGAGACGATGCCGGAGAGGAAGAACAGCCGGAGTTCGTGCAGGCTGTCGTCGCGAAGTGCGAGGATGTCGCGCAACTGTCCGGCATAGACCACCGTGCTGATCTCGGGGAAATGCGCAGCGGACAGTTGCAGTCCCCAATAGGTACCGATCGCGGGCACGATGGCGGAGATCGCGATGGTGACCGCGAGCGCGAGGCTCATCGCCAGCATGAACAACTGCAGCCGCACATAGCGCGCCGTCAGCGCCAGCACGACGGGGACGCCGAGCAGCGGCAGTTTGATCAGCCCGTATCCGCGAGCGAGCACGTCCGCGAGCCAGGGATGGTCGTTGACGTATCGCGCGATCGGTTCGGGATCGAGGCCGAGCGCACGGTCGATCGCAAGCAGCGCCTGGTCCTGCAGCGGCCAGTTCAGCTTGCCCGCGACGTAGCTGAGCGGTCCGACGATGGCGCAGGTGAGAATGATCTGTCCGATCGTGCCGAGCGAAAACAGCAGCTTCGGGTCGGCAAGCTCGCCTTTGACGATGCGGTGGCCATAGGCCAGCGCGAGCAGGACCGCAGCGACCGCCAGCGTCACGCCGTAGGCGACAGGCTCGAGGCTCAGGCCAGTCAAGGGGAGGCCGAATGCCAGCAGGCTGCCCATGGCTACGATGGGAAGCCAGTTCAGGTGGAAGAGCTGCCAGGCGGTCCGGGCGTCCGTGTCGACCATGCTGCACCGAGGTGGGATCGCAGTACCGCAGCACAGTCGCGGAGCAGGTTTAAGATGGCGGTAACTTTCGTGGTTACCCCTTCGCCAAACCAGTTGGCGACGTTTTTAGCTGTTTTGAGGTTTTCGCTTTTTTCGCGCGATGCTTCATGCATTTGCACCTTGTCATGCAGTTTGAATAGTTGTTCAGTCCTTGCGGGGCGATTTGCGGCATCAGTGACGAAGCGTTCGGCCGCAGGGCGTGCGGCTGGCGTGTGGGACAGGAAGCGCGCCATGGTTTATCGGCGGACGCATCAAGTAGTGAAGCGCCTTGCGGCAAGGCGCAGTGCGATACTGGCGGCGGCGCGGGAGGCGGCGGCGGAAGGCGGGATGGCGGCGGTGCAGATTGCGCCGGTCGCGATTCGCGCCAGCGTCGCTGCGGGTACGGTCTACCGCTACTTCCCCTCCAAGGCCGAGCTGATCTCCGAATTGATCGCCGAGGTCTCGCGCGACGAGCTCGCGGCGATCCGCCGGGCGGCCGATGCCGCGCCGGGGCCGTCCTCGGCGCTGGCCGCGGCGGTGACCACCGTGGCGGTCCATACCCTGTCGCAGCGCAGGCTGGCCTGGGGCATCCTGGCCGAACCGGTGGATGTCGATGTCAGCGCCTCGCGCCTCGCCAGCCGGCGGGAGATTGCGGGCGAGATGGCCTCGCGGATCGACGCCGCCGTGCGTGCGGGCCACCTGCCGGCGCAGGATACAGGCCTCGCCGCTACTGCGCTGCTCGGCGCGCTGCACGAGGCTCTGGTCGGACCGCTCGCGCCGGATAATCTCGAAGATCCCGCCAGGATGCGCGATGCCGTGCAGACGGTGACGCTGCTGGCGCTGCGCGCGGTCGGCGTCATGGACGCCCGCGCCAGGGGTCTCGTGGTGCAGCAGACGCTGCTACCGACGGCGAAAGCGCTGGTTGGGGCGTAAAACGTCCGCCTGATCGCCGTGGGGACCTGATCGCGCTCAAGCCTTTGTCCCGGCACGTTTTTTCGCGGATCCCCAGCATATCCGCCGGACCGGCCGGCTTACTGTGCATGGGGTTGTTTTCGACTTTTTTGTTGGCCCTGTGCTGGCGGACCTAGATATCCGCTTCGCCCTCGGGGCCGACCGAGGCGATGCGCACCATGTTGGTGGTGCCGGGGATGCCGAGCGGCACGCCGGCGACGATGAGCACGCGCTGGCCGGCGCGGACGAAGCCGTCCCGAAACGCGATCTGGCCGGCGCGGTTCACCATGTCGTCCTGGTCGCGCGCGTCTTCCGCCACCACGCAATGCACGCCCCAGACCACGGCGAGCCGGCGTCCGGCGGAAATGTTGGGCGTGATCGCCACGATCGGCGGCTTCGGCCGCTCTCGCGCCACGCGCGAAGCAGTCGAGCCTGAGCTGGTCCAGCAGATCAGCGCCGGCAGGTCGAGCGTCTCGGCGATCTGCCGCGCGGCGTCCGCGATGGCATCGCCGGCGGTGGATTCCGGAGCGGGGCGCTGTGCGGTGATGACGGAGCGATAGATCGGGTCGCGCTCGACCTCCTCGCCGATGCGGTTCATGGTCGAGACGGCCTCGACCGGGAATTTGCCGGCCGCCGACTCCGCCGACAGCATGATGGCGTCCGCGCCTTCGTAGACGGCAGTGGCGACGTCGGAGACTTCAGCGCGGGTCGGCACCGGCGACTGGATCATTGATTCCAGCATCTGGGTCGCGATCACCACCGGCTTGCCGGCGCGCCGCGCCATGCGCGTCATCTGCTTCTGCAGGCCCGGCACGCGCTCCAGCGGCAGCTCGACACCGAGGTCGCCGCGCGCCACCATCAGCGCGTCGGAGGCGTCGATGATGTCGGCGAGGCGATCGATCGCCTGCGGCTTCTCGATCTTGGCCATCACCGCGGCGCGGCCGCGGATCATTTTCTTGGCCTCGATCACGTCGTCGGCGCGCTGCACGAAGGACAGCGCGATCCAGTCGACGCCGGTGACCAGCGCCGCCTCGAGGTCGGCGCGGTCCTTCGGCGTCATCGCCGAGACCGGCAGGTCGGTGTCGGGCAGGCTGACGCCCTTGCGGTCGGACATCCGGCCGCCGACCACGACGCGGGTCACCGCGTGCTCCTTCGAGGTCTCCTCGGCGATCAGCCGCACCTTGCCGTCGTCAAGCAGCAGCGAATGGCCCGGCCGCAGCGCGGCCAGAATCTCCGGATGCGGAAGCTGGACCCGGGTGGCGTCGCCCGGTGTCTTGTCGGAATCCAGCGTGAAGGCCTGGCCGTTCTGGAGCTGGACCGCGCCTTCGGCGAAGGCGCCGAGCCGAAGCTTCGGCCCCTGGAGGTCGACCAGGATGCCGATCGGCCGGCCATAGCTGCTCTCGACGTTGCGGATCGTCGCCACCAGCTCCCGCATCTTGTCATGCGGGGTGTGGCTCATGTTGATGCGGAAAAGGTCGGCGCCGGCCTCGAACAGGCGGCGGATCATCGCGAGGTCCGAAGACGCGGGTCCCAGGGTCGCGAGTATCTTGATACGGCGAAGACGCCTCATGGCTTATTTCCAGACGGGGGCGAGAGAGCTGGCGGGAGGCCAGGCGCGGCGGGGGGCGTACCACCGGGCGGCCCATTGGGCAAACCCGGAACCCCCGGGCCGACCGGCCCGGGCAGGCCGGGCACACGCTGCTGTTTTGACGGCTGCTCGTTGGTGTCGGTGAGCTGCACCGTCCAGGCGCGCTGCTCGCCGGTATCGACCTCGAAATAGCCGGTCCGGTCATAGCCGCGCGCGAGGCAATCGTCGGTGCCGCGGATGGTGAATTCCTTGTCGCGCGAGCACATGAAGGCTTGGCCCGACCATTCGCCGCCGCGGTCATAGTCGATGGCGTAGATGTAATAGAAACGGGCGACCAGCGTTCCCCGCAGCAGGGTCTCGCAGGAGCGGGACGAGATGTTCCACCAGCCTTCGGTGGTCCAGCCCTCGGCATCCTTGTAGCCCAGCGCGATGCCGACCCGGCTCGACGTGTTGTTGCAGAGCCGGAAATCGGCGGAAGCCGGGCTGGCGCAGAGGCACAGCAGGGCAACCACCAGCACCGGGACCAACCGGGCGAGCAGGTGAAGGGGGGAGCGGGGAGATTCGGCGATCATTGTCGCGGAAGCTATATCAGATCATTGACGATTTGGCGTAGGGCCCCGGGAACGGCCCGAAGCCAGCTTGGCGCCCGTTTGCGCCGCGATATGGCAAAATCTGTGACAGGGCCCATCTGATCTCGTAAGGGTGACCCCATCCGGGTCAGAGCCAATTCGCAAGCCGAGGGGATCCAGCCATGGCAATCGACGACAAAACCAGAACGGAGCTCGAGGCCGCCGCTTTCCGGCGCCTGGTCGATCATTTGAAGACGCGGACGGACGTCCAGAACATCGACTTGATGAACCTCGCGGGCTTCTGCCGCAACTGCCTGTCCAACTGGCTCAAGGACGCCGCCGACGCCCAAGGCGTCGCCTTGAGCAAGGACGAGAGCCGGGAAGCCGTCTACGGCATGCCCTACGAGACCTGGAAGTCGAAATACCAGGGCGGGGCCACGCCCGAGCAACTCGAGGCCATGAAGAAGGTTCATCCCGGGCACTGAACGGCCGCGTCCTCGGCCGGGCCGACACGTCGCGCCTGAGTCGCATCACACAACAGCTTTCTTCGATACGCCGCAGGAAGGTGTGGGCGCGCTGTGGACGAGCGCGATGCTGCCTTGAACGCGAGAGGTACGGACCCTAAGGGTCTAACCAGCACGCGCGGTGAGGATGCCGGCGTCACCTCGTTTTGCCAGTTCCATTTGGAGTACCAAGATGGCCACCACCGCCGCCGTCCGCGACGACGAACCCGCGACGAAATTTGCCAAGGACCAGCTCAAATCCATCATCGAGCGCATCGAGCGGCTGGAGGAAGAGAAGAAGGCGATCTCCGACGACATCCGCGACGTCTATGCCGAGAGCAAGGGCAATGGCTACGACGTCAAGGCACTGCGCGCCATCGTGCGGATGCGCAAGCAGGACCCGAACGAGCGCGCCGAGGCCGAGACGATCCTTGAGACCTACATGCAGGCGCTGGGGATGATCTGAGCCGATGAGGCCGCGGCGCCACCAGTCGGGGTACCTCGTCCCGCCCCAATTTGCAGCGCACCCAGCTTGGGCAAAATCCGCTCGTCTGCTAGAGTGCTCGGCGAAGGGACCGAGCAATGGATGTGCCTGGACCTGAGCGCAGACTCGCAGCGGTCCTCGCGGCTGACATGGTCGGCTTTAGTCGGCTCATGGAGGTGGACGAGGCTGGTACGCTCGCACGCCTCAAGACCCACCGGATCGAGCTCATCGATCCGGCCATTGCCAAAAATCACGGCCGCATCATCAAAACGACGGGCGACGGCATGCTCGTCGAATTCCATAGCGTCGTCGACGCCGTGCTGTGCGCTGCTGAGATTCAGAGCCGGATGGGGCGACGCAATGCCGACGTCCCGCCGCCGCGATGGATGCAATTCCGCATCGGTATCAATCTGGGCGACGTGATCGTCGACCAGAACGACATTTTCGGCGACGGCGTCAACGTCGCGGCACGGTTGGAGGCACTGGCCGAGCCCGGAGGTATCTGCATCTCGAGCGCGGTGCGCGACCAGCTCGGCCTGCGCCTTGATGGTGTTGCATTCGAGGATATCGGCGAGCAGAACGTCAAGAACATCGTCCGTCCAATCCGCGTCTACCGGATTCGACTGGAGAGTCCGGCAAGCGCATCAGACGGCACGAAGGGCACTGCAAAGGCGACGGACAAGTCGAAGAAGCCGTCCATTGCCGTGCTGCCCTTCGCCAACATGAGTGGCGACCCGGAGCAGGAGTTCTTTGCGGATGGTCTGACCGAAGACATCATCACCGAGCTTTCACGCTTCCACGACCTGTTGGTGATCTCCCGCAACTCGACCTTCGTGTACAAGGGCAAGGCGGTCAAGGTGCAGGACGTCGGCCGCGAATTCGGCGTCGATTATGTCATCGAGGGCAGTGTGCGAAAGGCCGGAGGTCGCGTCCGCGTCACCGTGCAGCTGATCGATGCGGAAACCGACCGGCACATTTGGGCCGAACGCTACGACGGCGAGCTCATGGACATCTTCGCCATCCAGGACGAGATGACCCGGGCGATCGCCGCCACGTTGCCCGGCCGCGTCGAGGCGGCGACGCACGATCGGGCGAATCGCAAGCCCACGGACAACATGGCGGCTTATGAATGCGTGCTGGCCGCCAAGGTCTTACACCATCGCTCCAATCGCGAAGACAATGCGCGGGCGCAACTTCTGCTCGACCGGGCGCTCGAACTCGATGCAAACTATGCTCACGCACACGCGTGGAAGGCGTGCGTCCTGGGCCAGACTTGGGTCTATAGCTGGTGCGCGGATCGCGACGCCACCTTCCAACAGGTGGCTTCAGAGCTGGAGACCGCGCTGGGCCTCGACGACAATGACAGCGACGTCCACCGCATCCTCGCGGCGCTCAATCTGAACCGCGACGACCATGACAGGGCCACCTACCATCAGGAGCGGGCGCTCGCGCTCAACCCGAACTACGATCTTGTGGTGGTGCAACAGGGCGAACTGCTGACCTGGCTGGGCCGGCCTGAAGAGGGCATCGACTGGATCAAGAAAGCGATGCGGCTCAACCCGTATCACCCGGAACGCTTCTGGAGCCATCTCGGGCGCGCCTATTATTGTGCCGAGAAATACGCCGAAGCCGCCGAGGCCTTCTCACGGATCACACGCCCCGATCACACCCATCACGCGTTCCTTGCGGGGATCTTCGCGCAAATGGGCAACGCGATTGCTGCTGGCGCGCACGCGGTCGAAGTTCTCAAGCGTGAACCGGCATTTTCGGTGGCCAATCATCTCTCTACCCAGCATTATAAGCGAGACGTTGATCGTCAGCGCTATCAGGCGGGCCTTCTCCGGGCAGGCCTGCCGGCTTGATCTGGGGCACAGCGGAGACCGATTGGTGATCCATCGAGGGTGAAACTGTGACTGCTCCGACGCTGCCGCGCGAGGTGAGCCGTGCCTTCGACGCCTTCCCGGCGCCGATCAGCAAGCGGCTGCTCCAGGTGCGTGCGCTGATCTTCGCGACCGCCGCGGCGCAAGAGGAGGTCGGTCGGCTCAGCGAAACCCTCAAATGGGGGGAGCCTGCTTATCTGACCGACGAGACCGGCAGCGGCAGCACGATCCGGCTCGGGCGCATTAAAGAGTCCGAGCACGCCGCCATCTTGTTCAACTGCAAGACGACGCTGATCGATACGTTCCGCGAGCGCTTTGCCGATCAGTTCGAGTATCGGCAAACCAGGGCTTTGCTGTTGCCGGCATCGGGCGCGCTGCCGAAGCAGCCGCTATCCGTCTGCCTGTCGCTGGCGTTGACGTATCATCTGGATCGCCGGGCCAGGAAAGCCAGATAGAAACCGCGGACTTGTAGTCCGGATGGACCCAACGGGTCGGCGCGACGCGGCGCCCGATGACAAGCTCCGCGAAATCCGGGATCTCGCAGCGAGCGTTGCATTCCCGGATTGCGCTGGGGCAACGCGGTTGCTGCTGGCACGCAGCCTCAATCCGCAGGATTGTCGGTCTCCGTCTCAATTGCCGCGCCTGCGTTGGGAGTGTCGTCGGGCCTGCGCCCGCTTGTTGGCCTGCGAGACTCTTCCGATTGTTTCCGGTGGAAGTTTCTTGATCCGGTGACGGCTTGGGATGGACCGCATGCCGTCATGCGAAGTTGGAGTTGTCTGCGGTCGCACAAGGCAAGCGCGAAGGCCACAATGCGCGGTTGGAATGCGCAGCGATACCGGGTGATTACCCGCTGGAAGTGGAGGAATCCTCCTTAGCAGATGCGCACCAAGATTTGGAAAATCAGAACTGTGTGAGGGGAAAGAGCTCAGCGCAGCGCGGCGGTGCGGACCACGAATGATGTCGTCTCGAGTTTCGCGGTCGCACTGCCCGTAAAGCTGTCGCAGGACAGGCCTTGCATCGGATCGTCGGCAAAACCCATGGCGATCACGGCCTGCGGCTTGACGAAGTAGGCGCGCATTGCGGCCATGTCGAGCTCGCCCATCAGCGTGACCGACATCGCACGGCTGGCGCTCGGCGACAGCATCACGATCTTGAGCCAGATGCTTTCGCCCTTGGCGGCGGAGAGCCGGGTCGCGGTCGCGACCATGCCATCGATGCGCTTGCCGACAACCGTGTTGATCTCGGTCGCGGGCGCTAGGTTGCGCGCCGCGGAGGCGGGACGGGCGGAGCGCGGGATCGGTGCGGAGGCGGCGACGACGTTGGCGCGGTCGACCGGCGCCGCGGACGCCGGCGCATAGGCCAGCGCCTGATAGGCGGCGTTGGAGACGCTCGCGGTCGGCTGCGGATCGGTGGCAGCTGCAAGTGCCTGGCGGGCTTTCAGCGCAGCCACTTGGGCCGGCGTGGCCTGTTGCGGCGTGGCCGGGGCGTCCCAGAAGCCGCGGGCGTTGATGATGTCGGCCGGGGTCTCGAGCTTTGCGTCGGCAGATTTGCCGGTGGCCGGCTTTTCAACCACGGGCGCGGGCTTCGGCTTGGGCGGCGCCAGGAGCTGCGCATCGGCCGAAGCGAGCTGGAACGTCGCTGCGATCGACGGCTTGGCGCGCGGCGTCGGCACCGGATCGGCCGGCTTGACTGCGGAGGCGACCACGGTCGGCGCGGCGGGCTTCGCGGCCGGGGCGGGCGCGCCCTCGTCATCCTCGTCGCTGCTCGTGGCGGCCGGGGCCGGCTTGCCCTTGAACAATGCGACAAAGAAATTCGGCTTGCTGCCGGCGTCGTCGCCGCTTCCGCGGCGCTCGATGTCGGCCTTGGCAAGCTCATAACCCTTCAGCGGCGTGCCATCGGTCGGGACATGGACGGTGCGGCCGTCCGGGAAGACGCGGGCGAGCTGGTCATGCGTCATGCGCGGCCAGTGCCGGATGCTGCCGGTGTCCAGATGCACGAAGGGCGAACCGGAGGTCGGATAGAAGCCGACGCCGCCGCGCTGAAGGCGCAGGCCGGCAAAGCGGATTTGCTCCAGCGGCACGCCCGGAATGTGGAAGTCCATCGCATGTCCCAGCATGTGCTGGCTGAAGCGCGCCACCCCGGAGGAGCGGCGGCGGAGCATGGCGTTGGTGGCGGGCGAGCGGTAGGAGGAGATGATCTGGATCGGCTGCTTGGCATCGACGTCGCGATACACTTCCCAGAGGATGTCGAAGAGGTGACGGTCCATGACCGTCTCGTCCTGGGTGCGCCAGTCGCGCAGGAAGTGGTTGAGCTGCTTCAGCGCCGCTTCGTCGTAACGCCCGTCGCGCTTGAAGGTGACGGTAAGGTCTTCGCCGGAATGGGTGTGGTGGAAGGAGAGCGTCTTGGTCTCGTTCAGCGCGGCCGCATTGTGAACTGAACCTGCGGCAGCAAGCAGCAATACGGCAGCGAGGCCGATCCGAGAGCCGGCCTTCACTCCCGCATGGGACAACGACAGCGCAGCGAATTGGCGTGCGATACCAGTCAGCACGTTAGAGCCCACCCAGTCGACCAGCGTTCAAAATGGACTCTCCCGCTAACCCCGTTAGCGCGCGAAAGAGGGTGAACGCTTTCTTAAAGCGAGAAGGTTAACTTGAGGTTGACCTTCCTGCCCCCAAACCAAGTCAGACTACAATCCTAACCGGGTGAGTGTGGCAAAAAAACGCCCGCTGCCTGAGGTCGGGTGGAGAATGGTTAACGTTAAGCGACCCCATCCAGAGGATGAGGCCGCTGATGTTGTTGCAGAATTTCAGGAATCAGGCCCGCTCGGCGCCGGTCTCAGCGGGTGAATACCCGCTGCTGCTGCGGTCGGCGACCGACCGGAGCCGGCGGCGGGGTCGGGGCTCCGAACAGCCGCTCGAAGAAATTCAGGCCGGACGAGCCGCCATTGTTGGCTGCCAACACGCCGTTCGGCAGCGTCGTTGCCGGGCGTGAATAGCTCGGCTGGGAATGCGCGACGACGTTCTCGAGATCCTTGCCGCGGCCGTTCTTCAGGATGTTGATCATGGTCGCGTCGCGGCCATAGACGTCCTTGCGGAATTGCAGCTTGCCGCCATCGTCCACGAATGCGGTCTGGTAGGTGATGTTGACCGGGATCGGGGTCGGGAATTTCAGGTCGATTTCGCTCTTACCGTACATGCTGCGCACGCGCTCCGGCGTGTACTTCTCGTTCGGCAGCGCGATGTTGAGCAGGATGGAGGCGTACTGATCCGGGTTCTGCACGCGCATGCAGCCATGGCTGAAGGCGCGCTCGTCCCTGGCGAACAGGTTCTTGTCTGGCGTGTCGTGCTGATAGACCAAGAACTTGTTCGGGAAGTTGAAGCGGATGCGGCCGAGCGCGTTGGCTTCACCCGGCGGCTGCGAGATGTGCACCGAGCCGTCGCGGTTCTGTTCGAGCTTGAGGCCCATGCGCTGGAGCACGGTCGGGTCCTGCTGAAGCGCCGGCAAATATTCGTTGTAGACGATCGACGGCGGCACGTTCCAGGTCGGATTGACCGTGATGTACTTCATCGTCTCGGTGAGCAGCGGGGTCGCATGCGTGCCCGGCTTGCCGGTGACGACGCGGGTGGTCCAGACCTGCTGCCCGCGCTGCATCACCTTCAGCGTGTAGTCGGGGATGTTAAGGATGACATAGGCGTCGCCCAGCGCGGGAACGCCGAGGTCGCGCGGCAGCCAGCGCCAGCGCTCCATATTCACCAGCACCACGTCGATCTGCTTGTCGCGCTTCGGTGTGTTGATCGCCTTGACCGTCTTGTCATCGAGGATGCCGGTCGCCTTGATCTCGGCGCCGTTCTGGAATTTGCGCACGGCTTCGGCGACCGCAGCGTCATAGCGCGTGTCGCTGGCGTTCTCGGCGAGGCCGAGCTTGGCGCGCAGCTGCGGCACGCGCGGATCTTCAACGACGATTTCAGCCCGCTTCTTGCCGGCCGGGGTGTACTTCAGCGCCGGACCGTCGGCGATCTCGATCACCGGGCCGTTGCCCTGGTCGCGGAGCTCCGCGAGCTTCGCCTTCAGCTCCTTGTAGAGCTTCTGCGGCGGGTTATAGCTGTCGAGGGCCGCGGAGGCATCGGTCGCGGTCGTGACCTTGGCGAGCACGTCGCTCGGATCGGTCGGGTGTTCCGGATAGAGGATGTCGCCGCTGACCTGCGACCAGTGCATGCGGCCGCTCTGGGCCTGGCGCGCATAGTCGAACATGCTGGCGGTGAGCTTGAGCTCGGCATCGGCGAGTGCATCGGGCGTCGTGGCGGCGGCAAAATCCGGCAGCTGGTAATCGGCGGGATTGAGACCGTCGGACGCCGCATCCTTCAGCCGTGCGATCACGCCCTTGGCTGCAGGGGTCAGGCTGCCGCCCTGGGTCCAGACCGGCGCGAAGTCGCGTGCACCGTAAAACTTCTCGATCGCCGCGCGCTCGTTCTTGCGGTCGAAATGGCGCGAGGTCTTGGCGCCGATGATGTCTTTGAGCTTGTCGGCGACCGGCTGATCGGCGGCGGGAACGTTGCTCGCGGCCTTCACCGGCTCTGAGGCCGGGGTTGCTGCGACGGCAGGTGCAGAGGGAGCGGTCGGCGTTGTGGTTGCGGTGTCGGCCTTGGCGGGTTCAGTCTTCGCGGGTTCAGACGTCGCGGGTTCAGACTTGGCCGCCTCGCTCTTCGGCGCCTCTGTCGGGGGCGTGGTGGCGACATCGGAAGGCTTGCTCTCAACCTTATCGGGGGCCGGTGCAGCTTCGGCCTTCACGGCCTCCTTGGCCGGTTCCTGAATAGCGGCGGTGGTGTCGAGCTTGATGTCGGATGCGGTCGGGGGCGGGACGTTTGCGGGTTCGGGGCGCGGGATCGCAGCTTCGATCGCAAGCTCGGCAGCGCTGCTGCGCGCCTGATCCTGCGCCAAGGCTGAGCTGGCCGATACCGTGAGGAAGGTCGCAGCGACCGTCATCAAGACACGGTCAAAGCCTGCACGGTGGTTCAAACAGTCACGCATTGTGTCGCACCCCTCGGGTGAACTGTCCCTCGTGGAACAGCTTTGTTATCGCCTAATGAGCTTCGGCTAAACCGCGCCGGCCTCTCGAAAGTTGCACGCCTGCACGCAACGATTCTTACGCAGACGATATACAGGCCCCGATTTCGCAGCCAGCGCTACCCGGGACAACTCACGACAAACTGACTTCAAGGAAGCCCTTTGGCAACGTATTGTGCGCTTCGGCCACGCGCTTTTCCCTGTGTCTGTCACTTCCAAGTCACGGTTCACCGCGCAGTCGAATTCCATCGTCATGCGAACGGCTTACAGTAGTCTCGCGCCGCCCGCACGAACCCCCCTTCGCGTCAGGCTCAGTGCGTCTCCTCACCGCTTTTGCCGCCATGGCCGGGAACCCCGGCTTCGTCGAGTTTGCGGTAGAGGGTGGACCGGCCGATTTTGAGGCGGCGGGCGACCTCGGACATCTGCCCGCGGTAATGGGAGATCGCGAAGCGGATGATCTCGTTCTCGATGTCCTCCAGCGGTCGGACCTCGCCGGTCGCGGTCAGCATAGAGAGGGCACCCGCCAGGGGCAGCGGCGCGATCGGTATTTCATTACCCGACACGACGGAGGGGACCGCCATCGGCTCCAGCATCAGCGGCGCGGTCGGAATGTCGGTTCCCGGATGCGGCTGCGAGCCGAGCAGGGGGAAGTCGTCAAGGCCAAGCTGGTCGCCCTCGCTCATCACCACGGCGCGGTAAACCGCGTTTTCGAGCTGGCGGATGTTGCCGGGCCAATCGAGCTGGGCGAGGTGCGCAACGGCCTCGCCGCTGATGCCGGTGATGGAGCGGTTTTCCTCGGCGGCAAAGCGCGCCAGGAAATGCCTGAGCAGATGCGGGATGTCCTCGCGCCGGGAGCGCAGCGAGGGGATCGTCAGCGGCAGGACGTGAAGGCGATAGAACAAATCTTCCCGGAAGTGTCCCTGCTTGACCCGCTCCAGCAGCCTGCGGTTGGTCGCCGAGATGATGCGGACGTCGACCTTCACGGGTTTGCGGCCGCCGACCGCCTCGACCGCGCCTTCCTGCAGCGCGCGGAGCAGCTTGACCTGCGCGGTCAGCGGCAGCTCGCTGACCTCGTCCAGAAACAGCGTGCCGCCGTGGGCTTCGACGAACTTGCCGGTGTGACGCTCGGTGGCGCCGGTGAAGGCACCCTTCTCGTGACCGAACAGGATGGACTCAACGAGGTTGTCGGGGATCGCGCCGCAATTGACTGCGACGAACGGTTTTGCCTTGCGCTCGCCGCTGCCATGGATGGCGCGCGCGAACATCTCCTTGCCGACGCCGGACTCGCCTTCGATCAGCACGGGGATCGAGGAGTTTGTTGCTTTCTGCGCTGCGCGCATCACGTCCGCCATCGCCTCGGCGCGGGTGATGATGTCGGAGAAGGTCAGCCGGCCCTCGCGGCTGTGACGGATGCGCTGCAATTCGCCCTTGAGCGCGGACGAATTGAGCGCGTTGCGAAGAGAGACCTGGAGCCGCTCCAGGCCGACCGGCTTGACCACGAAATCAGCCGCCCCCGCGCGCATTGCCGAGATCACATTGTCGATGCCGCCATGGGCGGTCTGCACGATGACGGGGATGCTGAGGCCCGCTTCGCGGATTTTCGCCAGCACGCCCATGCCGTCGAGGCCGGGCATCACGAGATCGAGGATGACGCCGTCGATAACGGGCGCATCGGGGGCGGTGAGGACGGCGATCGCGGCGTCGCCGGAATCCACGACGATCGTCTCATAGCCGCATTTCTGCACCATGTTTTCGACCAGCCGGCGGGCTACAGCGTCGTCGTCGGCGATCAAAATACTGGCAGCCATGGTGTTCCCCGCACGCTACTACTATCTGTCTCGAATCGGGGCACTCTGGCCGAAGCCGATTAACGCACTCTTAAACCTTGATGCCCCCGCCCGCTGTCGCGATTGTTGAACACAGGTTTCCCACACAATGAATTCGCGCTCCAAGTTTGCAGTTAAGAAATCCGCCGCTAGCAAGCCCGCTCTCCGCAAGCCGAACACCAGGAAATCCGCAGCCAAGGTCAAGTCCTCCAAACCGTCGCTTGCCAAGCCCTCGCTCGCCAAGTCTTCACCCGCCAAGCCTGCGAGCAAGACCGGCAAGCTTCCGGAGTGGAACCTCGCCGATCTCTATACCGGGATCGATGCGCCGGAAGTGGCGCGCGATCTCGCAAAGATGGATGCCGATTGCGTCGCGTTCGAGACGGACTACAAGGGCAAGCTCGCAACAGGAACAGCAAAGGAAGATGGCGGAAAATGGCTCACTGAAGCCGTGCGACGCTATGAGGCGATCGACGACCTCGCCGGCCGTCTCGGCTCCTACGCCGGTCTCGTCCATGCCGGCGACAGCGTGGACCCTGCGATTTCAAAGTTTTACGGCGACGTTTCCGAGCGGCTGACGGCTGCATCGACGCATTTGCTGTTCTTCGCGCTCGAGCTCAATCGTGTCGATGACGATATATTGAACCGCGCGATGCAGGCCGCCGAGCTCGCGCACTACCGTCCCTGGATCGAGGATCTGCGCAAGGAGAAGCCGTACCAGCTCGACGACAAGCTCGAGCAGCTCTTTCTGGAGAAGTCGCAGACCGGCTATTCCGCCTTCAACCGGCTGTTCGATCAGACCATCTCGGGCCTGCGTTTCAAGGTCGGGACCAAGGAGCTCGCAATCGAGCCGACGCTCAATCTGCTGCAGGACCGCGACGGCGCCAAGCGCAAGGCCGCGGCCGAGGCGCTCGCAAAGACCTTCAAGGCCAATGAGCGCATCTTTGCGCTGATCACCAACACGCTGGCCAAGGACAAGGACATCTCAGACAGCTGGCGCGGCTTCAAGGACGTCGCGGATTCCCGCCATTTGAACAACCGCGTCGAACGCGAGGTGGTGGATGCGCTGGTCGCCTCGGTGCGCGCGGCCTATCCAAAATTGTCGCATCGCTATTACGCGCTGAAGGCACGCTGGTTCGGCAAGAAGCGCCTGGCTTCCTGGGACCGCAATGCGCCGCTGCCTTTCGCGGCGACCGGCGTCATCGGCTGGCCCGACGCGCGGAACATGGTGCTGACGGCCTATCGTGGCTTCTCGCCTGAAATGGCTGATATCGCCGAGCGCTTCTTCACCGATCGCTGGATCGACGCGCCGGTACGCCCGGGCAAGGCACCGGGCGCGTTCTCGCATCCGACCACGCCGTCGGCGCACCCTTACGTACTGATGAACTACCAGGGCAAGCCGCGCGACGTGATGACGCTCGCCCATGAGCTCGGCCACGGCGTGCATCAGGTGCTGGCGGCCAGGAACGGCGCGCTGATGGCACCGACGCCGCTGACGCTGGCGGAGACCGCAAGCGTGTTCGGCGAGATGCTGACCTTCCGGCGGCTGCTGGCGCAGACCAGGAACCCAAAGCAGCGCCAGGCGCTGCTCGCCGGCAAGGTCGAGGACATGATCAACACCGTGGTGCGGCAGATCGCGTTCTATTCGTTCGAGCGCGCGGTCCACACCGAGCGCAAGAACGGCGAGCTCACCGCGACGCGGCTCGGCGAGATCTGGCTGTCGGTGCAAGGCGAGAGCCTGGGGCCGGCAATCGAGATCAAGGCGGGCTACGAGAACTACTGGATGTACATCCTGCACTTCATCCATTCGCCGTTCTACGTCTACGCCTATGCGTTCGGCGATTGCCTCGTGAACTCGCTCTACGCCGTCTACGAGAACGCGGCCGAGGGCTTTGCCGAGCGCTATCTCGACATGCTCGCCGCCGGCGGCACCAAGCATTATTCCGAGCTGCTGCGGCCGTTCGGGCTCGATGCCAAGGACCCGAAGTTCTGGGACAGCGGCCTCTCGGTCATCGCCGGCATGATCGACGAGCTGGAAGCAATGGGCTGAGGCGTAAGGAGCCTCTAGGGTCGATGTAAAACATTTGTTGAACCGCGACCCGTACTGCGTTATACAATTGTATAACGCAGTACGGTGGGACGACCATGAAGATCGAGATCAAGAAGATCGGTAATTCAGATGGACTGCTGCTTCCGCGCGAGCTGATGCAGCGACTTGACCTCAAGCGCGGACAGCAACTGCACATCGTGGAATTGCCGGGCGGTGGTTTCCAACTGCTGCCCTATGATCCCGATTTCGGGCGGACGATGGAAATCGCCGACGACCTCATGGACAAGTACCGGGACACCCTTGCCGCACTAGCAAAGTAGGGGGGCAAATGAGCGAGCCCGAAGAGCCGCTCTGGATCACCTACGAGCAGGCTGTCGCAATTCACGGCCGGCAACTCCGCCGCTTCGGCGGCGCGCCGGGATTGCGCGATGAAGGTATGCTGCGATCGGCACTCGATCGGCCGATCAACAAGTGGCGCTACGAACAGGCGTCGCTCGATGAACTCGCTGCGGCCTATGCATTCGGTCTCGCGAAAAATCACGCATTTGTCGACGGAAACAAGCGCATCGCGTTCCTGGCGATGATGGTCTTTCTTCACAAGAACGGAGTGACCTTCAGTCCCGATCCCGCGGAAGCGACAACCATCATCCTTGCGCTCGCCGCCGGTGAAGTCAGCCAGCAGAGCCTCGTCCGCTGGATCCGCGATAATCTGGATTCCAAATGACCTGATTTGCCGGAAAACCGCGCCTGCCTGCCGTTGCCCTGCCCGAAAGTTTGCGGTATCCCAACGATGAATTCGACTTTCGACTGGGGACAATTGATGGCTGATCATAGCGAAGTGGCGTACAGCACCGCCGACGGCAACGACTACGTTGCCCACGAGCAGACCTACGAGGGCTTCATCAAGCTGGTGAAGTACGGCACGATCTCGGTCGCGCTCATCGTGATCCTGATGGCGATCTTCCTGACCTGACTATCGCCGGCTGCATCCGCCAGCGCCGGCGGCTGCTCATAAAATTTGCACACAATCCGGTTCCAAAACCGGTATCCAACGTTGCGGGAGTAACGCTAAGTTCGCGTGCGCGCTTTTCCCGCGTCGCCGGAGGGCCTATGAAGATCGCCGTTGCCAAGGAAATCGATCCGTCGGAGCCGCGCGTTGCCGCTTCGCCGGATACGGTGAAGAAGTTCAAGGCGTTGGGTGCCGAGATCGCCGTTGAGCCGGGCGCCGGCCTCAAGTCGGGCCTGCCGGATTCCGAATTCACCGCCGTGGGGGCCATCGTCAGCGCCGACGCGCTGAAGGACGCCGACATCATCATTAAGGTGAGGCGCCCTGAAGCCTCCGAGTTGGCGCAGTACAAGCGCGGCGCGCTCGTCATCGCCATCATGGACCCCTACGGCAATGAGGCCGCGCTGAAGACGATCGCCGATGCCGGCGTCTCTGCCTTCGCGATGGAATTGATGCCGCGCATCACGCGCGCGCAGGTAATGGACGTGTTGTCCTCGCAGGCTAATCTTGCCGGCTACCGTGCCGTGATCGAGGGCGCCGAAGCCTTCGGCCGCGCCTTCCCGATGATGATGACCGCGGCCGGCACCGTGCCTGCCGCCAAGGTGTTCGTGATGGGCGTCGGCGTCGCCGGCCTCCAGGCGATCGCGACCGCGCGCCGGCTCGGCGCCATCGTCACCGCGACCGACGTGCGGCCGGCGACCAAGGAGCAGGTGGAATCGCTCGGCGCGAAATTCCTCGCCGTCGAGGACGAGGAATTCAAGAACGCGCAGACCGCCGGCGGCTACGCCAAGGAAATGTCGAAAGAGTATCAGGCCAAGCAGGCCGCGCTGACCGCCGAGCACATCAAGAAGCAGGACATCGTGATCACGACGGCACTGATTCCGGGCCGGCCGGCGCCGAAGCTGGTCACGGCCGACATGGTCAAGTCGATGAAGCCGGGTTCGGTGCTGGTCGATCTCGCCGTCGAGCGCGGCGGCAATGTCGAGGGTGCAAGGCCGGGCGAAGTCGCCGACGTCGATGGCATCAAGATCGTCGGCTACACCAATGTCGCCGGCCGCGTCGCGGCGTCGGCCTCCAGCCTCTACGCGCGCAATTTGTTCAATTTCATCGAAACGATGTTCGACAAGACCAACAAGGCGCTGGCCGTGAATTGGGACGACGAACTCGTGAAGGCGACCGCGCTGACCAGGGACGGCGCCGTGATTCATCCGAATTTCCAGCCGAAAGCGTAAGGAGAGCCGCCATGGAGCATGTTGCACAGGTCGTTGACCCCTTCGTCTTCCGGCTGTCGATTTTCGTTCTCGCCGTCTTCGTCGGCTATTTCGTGGTGTGGTCGGTGACCCCGGCGCTGCATACGCCGCTGATGAGCGTGACCAACGCGATCTCCTCGGTGATCGTGGTCGGCGCGCTGCTGGCGGTCGGCGTCGGCATGATCTCGATCGGCTCCGGCTGGGCGCGCGGCTTCGGTTTCGTCGCGCTCATCTTTGCCTGCGTGAACATCTTTGGCGGCTTCCTTGTCACCCAGCGCATGCTGGGGATGTACAAGAAGAAGTCGAAGTAAGCGGCCACCTCGGGCTGAAGGGATCAATGGGGACCTGAGATGAACGCCAATCTCTCTGCATTCTTGTATCTCGTGGCGGGGGTGCTGTTCATCCTGTCGCTGCGCGGGCTGTCGAGCCCGGCGTCGTCGCGCCAGGGCAATCTGTTCGGCATGATCGGCATGGGGATCGCGGTCGCAACCACGCTCGCCAGCCATCCGCCGGCGGACGGCGTCGCCTGGATCCTCGTGATATCAGGTATCGCCCTTGGCGGCGCGATCGGCGCGGTGATCGCCCGCCGCGTGCCGATGACCTCGATGCCGGAACTGGTCGCCGCCTTCCACTCTCTGGTCGGCATGGCCGCGGTGCTCGTCGCTGCCGGCGCATTCTACGCGCCCGAAGCCTTCGACATCGGCACCCCCGGCAACATCCATCCACAGAGCCTGGTCGAGATGTCGCTCGGCGTCGCCATCGGCGCGCTGACCTTCACCGGTTCGGTGATCGCGTTCCTGAAGCTGTCCGCGCGGATGAGCGGTGCGCCGATCATCCTGCCGTTCCGCCACATCATCAACATCGCGCTCGCGATCGCGCTCGTCGTCTTCGTCGTCGGCCTGGTGATGTCGGGCAGCGCGCTCGACTTCTGGCTGATCGTCATTATCGCGCTGGCGCTCGGTGTGCTCATGATCATCCCGATCGGCGGCGCCGACATGCCGGTCGTGATCTCGATGCTGAACTCCTACTCCGGCTGGGCGGCTGCCGGCATCGGCTTCACTCTCGGCAATTCCGCACTGATCATCACCGGCGCGCTGGTCGGATCGTCGGGCGCGATCCTGTCCTACATCATGTGCCACGCGATGAACCGGTCCTTCATCTCGGTCATCCTCGGCGGCTTCGGCGGCGAGACCGCTGCGGCCGGCGGTGGCGGCGGCGGCGAGCAGAAGCCGGTCAAGCTCGGCTCGGCCGACGACGCGGCCTTCATCATGAAGAACGCTCAGAAGGTCATCATCGTGCCCGGCTACGGCATGGCGGTGGCGCAGGCCCAGCATGCGCTGCGCGAAATGGGCGACATCCTGAAGAAGGAAGGCGTCGAGGTGAAATACGCCATTCACCCGGTCGCCGGCCGCATGCCCGGCCACATGAACGTGCTGCTTGCCGAAGCCAACGTGCCCTATGACGAGGTGTTCGAGCTCGAGGACATCAACTCCGAGTTCGCGCAGGCCGACATCGCCTTCGTGATCGGCGCCAACGACGTTACCAATCCGGCCGCCGAAGACGACAAGACCTCGCCAATCTACGGCATGCCGGTGCTCCAGGTCTGGAAGGCCGGCACCGTGATGTTCATCAAGCGCTCGCTTGCTTCGGGCTATGCCGGCATCGACAATCCGCTGTTCTACCGGGACAACACCATGATGCTGCTCGGCGACGCCAAGAAGGTCACCGAAAGCATCGTCAAGTCGATGTAGCGCGGAAGGAAACGGGCCGTGGCCAAGCGACGCGCGGGCAGCGCGTCGCTTGGCACGCCGCTCACAAGGCGACGTTGTGGTTGCCGCGACGTTCCGGCGAGCCTCCAGCCCGATGTCATGAAATTGCTGCGGAGCTGTCGCAAAGTCCTGAACGGGGACGGGGCCGCGTCATCATGACCATCGTCAAGTGGATCGCCATCCTGTTCGCGGCCGTTTATCTCGGCTGTGTCCTCGTGCTGTATGTCAGGCAGCGCGAGATGCTGTTTCCGATCCCGCCCGTCGGTCGCACCGCGCCGGATGCCGCAGGCTTGCCCGAGGCTGAAGAGCACGTCCTGACCACCTCCGATGGCGAGAAGGTCATCGTCTGGCACGTGCCGGCGAGGCCCGGCCGCCCCGTGATCCTGTATTTCCCGGGCAACGGCGATTATCTCGCCGGTCGCGTCAGCCGCTTCAAGGCCATGACGGCGGACGGCACCGGTCTCGTCGCGCTGTCCTATCGCGGCTATGCCGGCTCGAGCGGTGCGCCGAGCGAGGAGGGCCTGCTGCAGGATGCAGCGGCCGCCTACGCCTTCACCACTGCACGCTATGCGGCGGAACGAATCGTCGGCTGGGGCTTTTCGCTCGGGACCGGCGTGGCGGTCGCGATCGCCTCGCAGCATCGGGTTGGAAAACTCATCCTGGAAGCTCCCTATACGTCGACGGTCGACATTGCTGCTTCATCATTCTGGTTCGTTCCGGTGCGCCTGCTGATGCGAGATCCATTTCATTCCGATGAGCGCATCCCGCGCGTCACTGTGCCGCTATTGGTGATGCATGGCACCAATGACCTTGCCATTTCGATCGTGTTCGGAGAGCGTCTGTTCGCGCTCGCGCATGAACCGAAGCAGTTCGTTCGCTTTGCGGGCGGCGGACACGATAATCTCGATGCTTTCGGTGCGATCGAAACGGCGAGGCGCTTCATTGCTTCCTAGACGGCTTGTTGTTCGGTGCGGGAGCGGGTTCATCGCCGCGATCCTGGTCGTGTTGTTGCCGCAGCACGCATGGGCGGCGACCGGGCTCGACGGCGCGGCGATGCGCTGGCCCTATGCGCTGCCCTTTTGCGGCCTCCTGCTGTCGATCGCGCTCGGCCCGCTGCTGTTTGCACGGTTTTGGCACCATCATTACGGCAAGATCGCCGCGGCCTGGTCGCTGCTGGCACTCGCCTCGCTCGTCATCTTGGGCGGGAGCATGGCGGCGCTGGCGGCACTCGTCCACGCCATGCTCGCCGAATATCTCGGTTTCATCGTGCTGCTGTTCTCGCTCTATGTCGTGGCCGGGGGCGTTCTCGTCAGGGGCGACATCAAGGCGACGCCGGCGGCGAATGCCGGCATCCTCGCGCTCGGCACGCTGATGGCGAGCGTCGTCGGCACCACGGGGGCAGCCATGATCCTGATCCGGCCTTTGATCCGCGCCAACCGGCCGCGGCGCCACAACGTCCATGTCGTCATCTTTTTCATCATCCTGGTTGCCAATGTCGGCGGCGCGCTGAGCCCGCTCGGCGATCCCCCGCTGTTCGTCGGCTTCCTGCATGGCGTCGACTTCTTCTGGACCACGCGGACCATTTGGCTACAGACGGCGATCGTTGCCGGACTGCTGCTCGCGATCTTCGTTGCCATCGACGTCTGGCGCTTCCGCAGCGAACCCTTGCCCGGCGACGCCGGCGCCGCGAAGCCGGTCCGCATCCGCGGTCTCGTCAACCTGGTGCTGATCGCAGCCATCGTCGCGAGCCTGCTGGCCTCGGCAATGTGGAAGCCCGGCATTGCCTTCGACATTCTCGGAACCAGGCTGGAGCTGGAAGACATCGCCCGCAACGCGGCGCTGCTGGCGATAGCGGCCCTGTCGGTGTGGTTGACGCCGGACGAGCACAGGCAAGCCAACGGCTTCACTTGGGAGCCGATTCGCGAAGTCGCAAAACTGTTCGCCGGCATTTTTGTCGCGATCATCCCGGTCATCGCCATGCTCAATGCCGGCCATCACGGTGCCTTCGCCTGGCTGTTGTCGGCCGTGACGGCGCCGGACGGCACGCCGCGCGAGGTTGCCTATTTCTGGTTCACCGGCCTGATGTCGGCGTTCCTCGATAATGCGCCGACCTATCTGTTGTTCTTTGAACTCGCCGGCGGCGAGCCGCAGGTGCTGATGCATGAGCTGTCGGGCACGCTTGCGTCCATCTCCATGGGCGCGGTCTACATGGGCGCGCTCACCTATATCGGCAATGCGCCGAACTTCATGGTGAGCAGCATCGCCAGCGAGAACGGCATCGCGATGCCGAGCTTCTTCGGTTATTTCGTGCGTGCCAGCGCGGTGCTGATCCCGCTGTTCCTGCTGCTGACGCTGCTGCCGCTCGCGCCGATCCTGCACTTGCTTTGAATCTGCCGACCGATTTGCCACTGCTCGCCCAAGGTGCGATGAATATCGTCGCACCCTGGGCTTTTCGTTTGAGCATGATCCTTTCGGAAAGCCGCGATACATTTTTCCGGATCGTGCGCGAAGCAGTTGGAGCCGATAGATGAGCGCGCATAGTCCGATGCCCCGGTCGGCCTGGATCTTTCCGGCCCTGGCCGTGCTGTTGTATGCAGCCGTCAGCGCGACGGGCTATGTGTTCACGCTGTCGGTTGGCGGGCTCTTCTTCGCCATCGTGCTCCTCGTCATCCTGTTCGGCACCGTCTTTGCCGCGGTTCATCATGCCGAAGTGATCGCCGAACGGGTCGGCGAACCCTATGGCACGCTGGTGCTGACTCTCTCGGTGACCATCATCGAGGTGGCGCTGATCACCACGATCATGCTGGGCGACAAGCCTGCCCCCGAACTGGCGCGCGACACCGTGTTCGCCGTGGTCATGATCGTCTGCAACGGCCTTGTCGGGCTCTGCATCTTCATCGGCGGCCTGCGCTATCGTGAGCAGGGCTTTCAGCTCTCCGGCGCCAACGTCTATCTCAGCGTGCTGTTCGCGCTCGCGACCATCACCCTGATCATGCCGAACTACACGACCACCACGCCGGGCCCGGTCTATTCGGCGATTCAACTCGGCTTCGTCGACGTGGTTACGCTCGCGCTGTATGGGGTGTTTCTCTACACCCAGACCGTGCTGCACAAGGATTACTTCGTTCACGAACGGGAGGATGGCAGGATCGGCGAGGCGCATCTGTCGGTCCGGACCTTGGTGCTCAGCGTCGTGCTGCTGCTGATTGCGCTGCTGGCGGTCGTGCTGCTGTCCAAGAAATTCTCGCTGGTGGTCGACGCCGTTGCGGCCAGGATCGGTGCGCCGCCTGCCTTTGCCGGACTTCTGGTCGCGCTTTTGATCCTGCTGCCGGAAGGCGTCGCGGCCGTCTCGGCGGCCCGCAAGAACGACCTCCAGAAGAGCATCAACCTCGCGCTGGGCTCGTCGCTGGCCACCATCGGGCTGACCTTCCCGGCCGTCGGTGTCGCTACCTATGCGCTCGACAAGGAACTCAAGCTCGGTCTCAGCGCCCAGGGCAGCGTCCTTTTGCTCCTGACCTTCTTCCTGAGTATGCTGACCTTCGGTACGGGTAGGACCAATGTTCTGTTCGGGCTGGTCCATATGGTGGTATTTGCCGTCTACGTGTTCATGGTTTTCGTGCCCTGAACCGGTTTTCGGGATCATGCCCCAGGAGAGTTCCGATGCTTGCCGCCAAGTCCGAGGTTCAGGTCGACAATGAGCAGGTTCGGGTGACGGAGTGGCGGCTCGCTCCAAACAGCGCCACCGGGCATCACACCCACGGCATGGACTACGTCATTGTTCCCATCGTCGCGGGGGAAATGACCATCGTGGCGCCAAATGACGAGCGGTCCAAGGCGCAGCTTGCGGCTGGAAAATCCTACTTTCGCAAGGCGGGCGTCCAACACGACGTGCTTAACGAAACTGCAACCGAGATCGTGTTCCTTGAGATCGAGCTGAAGCCGTAAGTCCGGCGTACTTCTTTGCCATTGATCCGTCGCAGTTGATCCCTCACTATGCCTCAAAGTTCCCGCATCAGATCGCGCGGGGAGTGGCCGGAATGCTGAAATACGTCGCTAAAATCTCGATGGACATCTTCCCCTCGGTGCTCGCAACGATCATCGGGGCATACATCGTTAATCACTACATCAACGCCAAGCCGGCGGCGGATGCCCCTGCGGCCGTGATGGCGCCTGCCGAGGCCGGCAAGAACGGCAAGCCCGCCGATGTGGCCAACCTCCCGGCGCACGGCGTCAAAGCCAAGGGCATCTCCGAGAAGGGCGTGACGGACAAGCCGGCGGCCGAGAAGACTGCCGAGCAGCCGGGCGCTGAGCCCAAGACGACTGAGAAGACCACTGAGAAGGCGACTGCGGACGTAGCGCCGGCCGAGCCCGCCCCGCGCGGTAAGACGTCCGCGCGCGAGAAGGCGGTCGCCAAGTCCAACCCGGCTGTCACGGCACCCGCTCCCTCCGCCCCGGTGGTGGAGGCCAATTCGGCGCCGGCTGCTGCCGCTCCGGCTGCAACCGCCGATGCCAACGATCTTGTGCGCGCTGCGATCGAGCGCCTGCGCAAGTCGCCTGAGGGCAAAGCGATTGAGGCCAAGTCCTTCGAGACCAAGCCTTCCGAAACTAAATCTTCCGAGACCAAGTCTTCCGAGACCAAGTCTTCCGAAACCAAGTCGGTCGAGAGGACCCAGGAGCCTGCCGTGCGGGAAGCCGCCCGCACCCCGGAAGCCCCGCGTATTATCCCCATGGACCCGTCGATGGTACGGCCGTTGCCGCCCCCGATCACGGTCTCGACGACGCCCGCACCCGAGGCCTATGGCAATGGTGGCTCGTCGCAGGCGAGCCCGCCCTACACGGCCTCGGTCGGCAACGAGAACCCAAATCGGTTGACGCCGCCGGCTGATATTCCGGTCCCGATGATCGCGCCCCCGCTCGACCTGCGCGCCGATGCCGGCGCGTCCATGCCGCGGCCGAAGACCAATGTCGCCGACGACATGCTGTCGGGCGTCAAGTCCATGTTCCATTCCGTTCTACCGAAGAGCGACACCCCGGATTAAGACGGGGCCTGCGCTGCGCCAGAATCGTCAGCCGCCGACGCGGGCGAGGCCGCTGCGGGCGGCATCGTCGCGTGGACGAAGCGAGACCGCCTTGGTGTAGGACGCCGCCGCCTTGGTCCTGTCGCCCAGCCGTTCATAGGCTTGTCCGCGTGTGCTCCAGACCTGGGCATTGTGCGGGTCGGCCTCGGAGGCCTCGTCCAGATCGGCCGCAGCTTCCTTGACCTTGCCGAGGGCGAGATAGCTGATGGCGCGGCCGAGCAGCGGCTCGACCTTCTGCGGGTTGAGTCCGCTCGCGGAGCTGAAATCGGCGATCGCGAAGTCGTGCTGGTTTTTGCTTTGGTAGATCAGGGCGCGGCCATAGAGCGCCTGCGCATTGTAGGGGTCGAGCCCGACCGCGAGATTGAATTCATCGAGCGCGGCCGCCGTCTCGCCGGACTTTGCCAGGCCCTGAGCCTTTGCCGTATGGGCCTGGGCTTCGCTGACGTTGTTGGCGCTGACCACGTTCTCAGCCGACGTGGCAGTCTTGGGCGCCTCCTGCGGCTTCTCCTTCTCCGGCATCAGCGATCCCAGATCGAAGGAGCAGCCGCAGAGTGCAATCCCCGTCAAGGCCAGCGCGAGCGGCTGCTGCCAGATCTGGCGGAACCGCGCCAAGCGGCGCTTGGGGAAAGGAGAGGCCATCTACGGTTCGCTCGCGCCGGTGCCGCATCGGTAGTGCCCGTCCCAGAAAGGCACCGCTCACAAAACAATAACGCGGACCAGGGGCCCGCGTCATCGAAAACTGTAGTCTTTTCAGGTCAGGTAAATCAGCGCGGTCCGCGCGGACCAGCACTTGCACCAGCGCCAGCACCCGGGCCGCCACGACCGCCACGATCACCGCCGGGGCCAGCGCCGAACACCGGCTTCGGCTTCATCGGCAGCAGGCCTTCGCGCTGCAGCTTCTTGCGGGCCAGCTTGCGCGCGCGGCGCACGGCTTCGGCCTTTTCGCGGGCCTTCTTCTCGGAGGGCTTCTCGTAGTGACCGCGGAGCTTCATCTCGCGGAAAATACCCTCGCGCTGCATCTTCTTCTTCAGCGCCTTGAGGGCTTGATCGACATTGTTATCGCGGACGAGAACCTGCACGCGGCATCCTCTTCAGTGGATCGGATTTGAATTCTGGTAAGTCAAAGGGGATGGCGAAGACGCGCAAGCCCTTAACCTTGAGGGCGCGGATGTATCAGACAAAACTGGGGATGTCCACCGACCAACCGCGTTTTCGGGCCAAGTTCAGCCATCAAATGAGGCAAAATACCACTGTGCGGCCCTGATTTGGGAGATTTGACGCCAAGGGCGGGGCCGTTCCGGAGCTTGTTCCGGAATCCTTGAAAGCAGGGGACGACACATGGATATGAAAAAATACGCGGCCGAGGCTATCGGCACCTTTTGGCTCACATTCGCAGGTTGCGGGAGCGCGGTGATCGCAGCCGGCTTTCCGCAGGTTGGTATCGGTCTGGTCGGTGTTTCCCTCGCATTCGGGCTGAGCGTGGTCACCATGGCCTATGCGATCGGCCACATCTCCGGCTGCCATCTCAACCCGGCTGTCACGGTCGGTCTTGCTGCCGGCGGGCGTTTTCCGGCCGGACAGATCCTGCCCTATGTGATCGCGCAGGTGGCCGGCGCGATCGTGGCCGCGTGGCTCCTCTACGTCATCGCAAGTGGAGCTCCCGGCTTCGACGTCAGCAAAGGATTCGCGTCCAACGGTTACGACGCCCATTCGCCCGGCCAGTACAGCATGATCGTGTGCTTCCTCACCGAAGTGGTGATGACCATGATGTTCCTGTTCATCATCATGGGCGCCACCCATGGCCGTGCGCCCGTGGGCTTTGCGCCGCTGGCGATCGGGCTCGCGCTGGTGATGATCCATCTCGTCAGCATCCCCGTCACCAACACCTCGGTGAACCCGGCGCGCAGCACGGGTCCCGCATTGTTCGTCGGCGGCTGGGCGACCGCGCAGCTCTGGTTGTTCTGGGTTGCGCCACTGATCGGCGGCGCGCTGGGCGGGGTGATCTATCGCTGGCTCAGCGACGAGCCCACCGGCGTCGTCGCGGGCGCGAAGACGGCGTAATTGCAAAGCGGGATCGCGGCATGCGCCGCGGTCCCGTTACTTGCCGGTCGTGGGTCGCACTTCGGTGACGTGGCCCATCTTGCGGCCGGCGCGCGGCGCGCCCTTGCCGTAGATGTGCACGGTCGCGCCTGGCACGCTCAGCCACTTGTCGTAGTCTTTGATCTCGTCGCCGATCAGATTGGTCATGGTGACGACCTCGCCGTGGCGCACGGGCTTGCCTAGGGGCCAGCCGGCAATGGCGCGGATATGCTGCTCGAACTGCGAAATTGACGCACCGTCGAGCGTCCAGTGTCCGGAATTGTGCACGCGCGGAGCGATCTCGTTGACCAGCACCTTCGGTCCGGTGCCGTTGGCGAGCACGAACATCTCGACGGCGAGCACGCCGACATAATCGAGCGCGCTCGCGATCTTGCCGGCGATGCTGCGCGCTTCCTCGGCGAGCGCGTCCGGGATCCGGGCGGGCGCACGGGAAATCTTCAGGATGTGATCGCGGTGCTCGTTTTCAGTGACGTCAAAACACTCGACCTGACCTGTGGCCGAACGGGCGGTGATCACGGAAATCTCGCGCTCGTACGGCACGAAGGCTTCCAGGATCGCCGATTTGGTGGCGAGACTGGTCCACACTTTCGCGATGTCGTCGCCCTCGCGGATGATGGCTTGGCCCTTGCCGTCATAGCCGAAGCGGCGGGTCTTCAGCACCGCCGGAAGGCCGATCCTGACGATCGCCTCGCGCAACGACGAGACCGAGGTGACGTCGGCATAGGCTGCGGTGCCGATGCCGAGCCGCGTCACGAAATCCTTCTCGGCGAGCCGGTCCTGGGTGGTCTCGAGGATCTTGCGGTTGGGCAGCACGGGGCGCCGCGCATCCAGCACCATCGCGGCCGCGGACGGCACGTTCTCGAATTCATAGGTGATGACATCGACGTCGTTGGCGAACAGCTCGAGCGCTTCGACGTCGGCATATTCGGCGCAGGTCGCGTTCAGGACGACGTCGAAGGCCGGCGAGTCCGGATCGGGCGAGAACACCTGGCAGCGCAGGCCGAGCCGGGCCGCCGCCATGGCCAGCATCCGCCCCAATTGTCCGCCGCCGAGGATGCCGATGGTGTCGCCGGGCTTCAGCTTCACCTGCTTTGCGTCAGTCACGCCTTGTCCTCCGGACGCTCGGCAACCGCCTCGGTCTGCGCCTTGCGCCAGGCGGCCAAGCGATCGGCCAAGGCCGGGTCGGACAAGGCCAGCACGGCAGCCGCCAGCAGCGCCGCATTGATGGCGCCGGCCTTGCCGATGGCGAGGGTCCCGACCGGGATGCCCGCAGGCATCTGGACGATCGAATAGAGCGAATCAATGCCCCTGAGCGTCCTGGATTCGACGGGAACGCCGAACACGGGCAGTTCCGTCAGCGCCGCCGCCATGCCGGGCAGGTGCGCAGCGCCACCCGCGCCGGCGATGATGACCTTGTAACCGGCCACCTTGGCGCCCTTGGCGAACGCAAACAGCCGGTCGGGGGTGCGGTGGGCCGAAACGATGCGGGTATCGGCGGCAACGCCGAGCGCTGCAAGCGTGTCGGCGGCATGCCGCATCGTGTCCCAGTCCGACTGGCTTCCCATGATAACGGCGATCGGCGCGGTCATGACGTCAATTGTGCTCGAAAAACAGAAAGATAGGCCAGATTAACGGTTCCGGCCGGCGGCTCGCAAGGCGGTGGCAAGGAGAAGCGAATGCACTATCCTGTCTTGGTGAATCCCCGCAAGCCTTCATTGAGCAGGATGCCCATGAAGAAACCAAAAACGGCGAGCGCTGCGAAGGCCAAAAAGGGCCTGAAGACCAGCGCCAGCCGCTCCAAAGCTGCCTCCAAAAGCCCGGCCAAGCGCCCGGCCGGGCGTTCGATCAAACCGTTGCGGCGCGAAGCGTCGGCCGATGACGGTGCCAAGACGGCCATCAAGACGGCCATCCGCAACCTCCGGAGCAAGCTCAAGGGGGCGCTGCGGCGGGTCGCGGAACTCGAAGCCGCCGCCGACACCGACTTCCTGCTCGAGATTCCGAACCGGCGCGGCTTCGAGCGCGAGCTCGCGCGCGCCGTCGCCTACATGAAGCGTTACCGCGCCAGCGGCGCGCTGATCGTGCTCGACGTCGATCGGTTGAAGCCGATCAACGATTCCTTCGGCCATGCCGCCGGCGACGAGGTGCTGAAGGCGATTGCCACAACGCTGGCGCGGCAGATCCGCGCCTCGGACGTGGTCGGCCGGCTCGGCGGCGACGAGTTCGCGCTGCTGCTCTGGAATCTCAGCGAGACCGACGCCAAGGCGAAGGCCGCGGCCTTCGAGGAGGCCATCGACGAATTGTCCTTTGTGTTCCACGGTCAGCACGTGAGCGCGGGCGCCTCTGCCGGCGTCGCCCTGCTTGGCATGCAGTCCGACGCCGCGCGCGCGCTGGAGGAGGCCGATGCCGCCATGTATGTGCGCAAGGCGCACCGGCGGCATGAACCGGGCATCAGGCTCGTCAGCAGCTGATTTCAGAGCGTGCCGAGGTCTTCCGGTACATTGCCGAAGCGGCGGAGCAGTTTGGCGTCACCGAATTCGCCGGTCATGGGATTGCCGCTGCGGCTGAACGCGACCGCGCCGATGTGGCCGGCGCTGTGCGACATAATTTCGGCGCGCCGTAACGCGGCCGCCGAGGTCTGGCATTCTTCGGCCGCACCTGCGACCGGCGATCCGTCGTCGTCGGTCAGGAAGGGTAATGCTACGTAATAGGTGACATCGGACATGGTCGGCTCCGATAGCTGACAGCTCAGGCGGCGCTGCTCTTGCTCCGCATCGTGCTGCGTGAGGACTCCGGAATGCAGCCGGCGGAAATCGCCGCCCGCAATTCTTCGAGCTCGGCCTCCAGATATTCATTGGCCATGATCAGCGCCTTGATGGTGCTGCGCAGATTGCCGTCGCACATGGCGATCGCCTGATCGCAGGCTTGTTCATAATGGCTGTTGTCGAGAAGGGCGGTTGCCGTCATCTGCGTTTTCCTTGGCATTTTCCTGGGGCGCTCGGTGCCAAAATGTTCTTATTTTGTTCCTTTGGAGTCAAGCGGATTCACGTGCGGCGGGCCGCCGCAAAGCCATTCCCTGTGGATCAGGCGATGATGTCCGGCGTGATCTGATCTTCGATGAACGCGATACGGTCGCGCAACAACAGCTTGCGTTTCTTCAGCCGCTGTAACCGCAACAGGTCGGGGGCGGGCGATTGATGCAGTGCATCGATCGCCGCATCGAGATCTCGGTGTTCCTGGTGCAACCGGGCGAGCTCGGATTCGAGTTCGCGCTCGTCTTCATTGGTCATGTTTGCGGTGGCCGAAAAACCGATAGGCGTGAGAGAGATTAAGGCTGTGGATGCCCTGTGGAAATTATCGTCCTTGCGCGGCGTGATCGCAAGCGATCTGCGACCGTCGCTCGCCGATCTCCCGCGACATATTTCTGCGGCTTGCGACGGCGCTGCGCAAGCACGTTGATATCATGGATTTTTCCCGCGTGGTTCCCTTGCTCACGCTTCGTTACATATGAATTTTCAAAAATGACGGTGCGACGACGGATACCCATCGACAGAACGAATCGGTGATGTAGACTTCCTTGTCCGGATCGAATCCTAAAGGTTCAAACTACCGAGGAGGTTTCGAATGACAATTCAGGCACATCTCGTTGAATTGGAGCGGAAGCACAAAGTTCTCGAAAACGAACTGCACGAAGCTCTCGTGCACCTTTCAACAGACGACCTGCAAATTGTTGAGTTGAAGCGCCGGAAGTTGATGGTCAAGGACCAGATCGAGCGTCTCAGGCACGGCGACACGCTCCACTAGTAACCCCGTAATAGCGTAAAATTGATCGTACCCTTTCACGCAGGGGTGAGAGCCTGTGCGCTCATCCTTGCGGCAAGGTGCGCGCCGCGCAATCATTGCGCGAGACCGAGCCCTGCGAGTTCGGCGACGTGATCCGCGATCGCGAGCGATGACGTCAATCCGGGCGACTCGATGCCGAACAGATTGACCAGGCCTTCGACGCCGTGATCGCGCGGGCCCTGCATCAAGAAATCCTGCGTGGCCACCGCCGGCGGCACGATCTTCGGGCGGATGCCCGAATAGCTCGGCATGAGCGCGTCGTCAGGCAGCGTCGGCCAGTATTTGCGGATCGCCGGGTAGAAGCGCTCGGCGCGTGACGGGTCGACCTCGTAGTCGATCGTCTCGATCCATTCGACGTCAGGGCCGAAGCGTGCCTGCCCTGCCATGTCCAGCGTCAGGTGCACCCCTAGCCCGCCGGGCTCGGGCACCGGATAGATCAGGCGCGAGAACGGCGCCATCGCATTGCAGCTGAAGTAGTTTCCCTTGGCGAGATAGGCCCGCGGAATCCGGTCCAGCGGCATGCCGTCGATGTTGCGCGCTACCGTGGTCGCCGAGAGCCCCGCGGCGTTGACGAGGAGGCTGCATTGCAGCGTCATCGGCGCTTCGCCGCCCGCTTCGATCTCGATGACGCCGGCGGTCGCCTTGGCGCGGATCAGCGGGGTGTGAAACGCGAAGGCCGCACCCGCGTCCTCGGCTTCACCGCGTAGCGAGAGCATGTAGGCGTGGCTGTCGATGATGCCGGTCGACGGGGACAGCAGCGCGGCATCGCAGGCAAGCGCCGGCTCCAGCGCGCATGCCGCCTCGCCCGTGAGCAGCTGCATGTCGAGCACGCCATTGGCTTCGGCATGCGCCTTGATCGATTGCAGCTTCTCGGTCTCTTTCGGATTGGTCGCGACGATCAGCTTGCCGCAATTTCTGTGCGGGATGCCGCGCTCGGAGCAGTAGCGGTAGAGCGCGTGCTTGCCGTCGACGCACATGCGCGCCATCCAGCTCCCGGCGCGGTAGTAGATGCCGGCATGGATCACCTCGCTGTTGCGCGAGGAGGTGATGGTGCCGATGGCCTCGGCTTCCTCGAGCACGATCACCTCGCGCCCGGCTTGCGCCAGCTTTCGAGCCACCGCGAGCCCGACCACGCCGGCTCCGATGACGACGCAGTCGACCCTATCCATGGCTGTGCAGGACGTCCGCTCGAAGCGAAGGAGGCCTCAGGCCTGGGGAGGACGGCGCGGGGGCGTTTTCCGTTAAGGAGGCATTTATCATGTCAGGGCAATTGCCGTATTTGGCGTCACATTTTTCCGTTGCACGTACAGGCGTTTACCCGATCCAAACCGGCGAGACCAGACAATCCGACGTTGAAATCGCGGGTGGCTGATGGCTGAGAAGAACTGGCACGTGGGCAGCACGCTTCCGATTGCGGTGCAGGCCGTCGTGTGCCTGGCCGCAGCGGTCGCGCCTGCGCGCGCCTTTGCCCTCTCCGACAGCTTCGCCCCGCCGAGCTATCTCGGCGAGCTCAATCCCAACGTGATCTGGGAAGCCTTGATCGCGGGTGTCGTCATCTGCTCGTTCCTCGCCGCGATCGTGCTGTGGATCCATTCCTCGCTGCGCCGGACCAGGCGTCTGCAGCTGCGGCGCAATGCCTTCATCTCCTCCGCCATGAACAATCTCAACCAGGGCGTGGTGATGACGGATGCGCAGCGGCGCGTCATCTTCTGCAACGACCGCTATCTCGAGATTTACGGCCTCGGCCGCTCAGAGCTCTGGTCGGGCATGACGGGACCCGACATCCTCGCCTTGCGGCGCAAGCGTGGCGTCCTCGGAGTCGCCTCCGACGACGAATTCTACGAAAAGGCGGCAAGCACCAACGGCTTGATCACCGAACTGCCGGACGGGCGGGCCATCCTGGTAAAATATTTCGTGCTGCCCAACGGCGGCTCGGTGGCGACGCATCTGGACGTTAGCGAGCAGCGTAGGCTGTCGCGGCAGCTCGCCTCCACCAAGCAGTTCCTGGAAACGGTGCTGGACAACGTGCCGGCCTGCGTGGCCGCGAAGAGCATCGAGGATGGCCGCTACATCTTCGCCAACAGCGCCTATGAGCGCTTCTGGGGATTTTCGCGGGACCAGGTTGTCGGCAAGAACGCGCGCGAGCTGTTCGGGCCGAATTCGGCGGCCAGCATCGAGGCGACCGATCGGGCGGCGCTCATCGCGCCCGCCGGCCAGTACCGCAACGAATTCGAGGTCGAGCGCGGCGCGACCCAGCGCATGGTGGCCTCGATCCGGATCGTGGTCCGCAACGAGAGCAACAAGCCTGAATTCCTGCTGGTGGTGTTCGAGGACATCACCGACCGCCGCTCGCTGTCGCAGGAGCTGGAGAGCACGAAGAAGTTTTTGGAACTCGTGGTCGACAACATCCCGGTGGCGCTGATCGTCGAGCAGGTCAAGGACGGCCGCTATCTGCTCGCCAACCGCAGCGCGGAGACGATCCTGAACCGCAGACGCGAGGACGCCACGGGCCTGACCGCGTCCGACATCTTCAATCCCAAGGAAGCCAAGCTGATCATCGCGCGCGACGAAGCCGCGATCAAGAAGCGCGGGATGATCACCGAAGAGCATCCGATCTCGACCAAGGACGGCCTGCGACTGTTCCTCACCCGTCGCGCCACCGTGCTGAGCGACGCCGGCGAGCCGCAATATCTGATCAAGACTCACGAGGACGTCACCGATCGCCGGCAGACCGAGTCGCGCATGGCGCACATGGCCTATCATGACGGCCTCACCGATTTGCCGAGCCGTGCCGCTTTCTTGCAGGCGCTGACCCAGATGATCGAGGCCTGCGAAGGCACCGGCGAGGAGTTCGCGGTTCTGTGCGTCGACCTCGACGGTCTCAAGGAGGTCAACGACGTCTTCGGTCATGCGCACGGCGACAAGCTTCTGGTCGAGGTGGCCCAGCGGCTCCAGGACTCCGCGCGCGGCGGCGTGGTGGCGCGCCTGTCTGGCGACGAGTTCGGCCTGATCATCGATGGCAAACAACCTGAGGCAGGTCTCGCGCTGGCGCAGCAGATCGGTGATGCCGTCGCCAAGGAATTCCAGATCGACGGCCGCCCGGTCCGCGCCGGTGTCACCACGGGCATGTCGATCTTCCCGCACAACGGCGCCGACGGCGCCTCGCTGCTCGCCAATGCCGGCGCGGCGCTGTTCCGCGCCAAGCAGAAGTCGCGCGGCACGATCAGCCTCTTCCAGCCGGAGATGGACCAGCAGATCCGCGATCGCCGCGTGCTGCATCAGGACCTCTCGATGGCGATCAAGAACGGCGAGCTTTCGCTCGCCTTCCAGCCGCAGGGCGCCACGGGCCACAGCGTCGTCGAGAGCGAGATCATCGGCTTCGAGGCATTGGCGCGCTGGCAGCATCCGGTGCGCGGCCAGGTCTCCCCGGCCGAATTCATCCCGATCGCGGAGGAAAGCGGCCTCATCGTCGAGATGGGCGAGTGGATCCTGCGCGAGGCCTGCCGCGAGGCGGCGTCCTGGCCGAAGCCGCTCCAGGTCGCGGTCAATCTGTCTCCGGCGCAGTTCATGCACGGCGACGTGGTCGGGCTGGTCCATTCGATCCTGATCGAGACGGGTCTCGCACCCGGCCGGCTCGAGCTCGAAATCACCGAGGGCGTGCTGATCGAGGACTTTGATCGCGGACTTGCGCTGCTGCGCCGGCTGAAAGCGCTTGGCGTACGCA
The DNA here is from genome assembly GCF_023074185.1 of Bradyrhizobium sp. 132. Taxonomy (GTDB): domain Bacteria; phylum Pseudomonadota; class Alphaproteobacteria; order Rhizobiales; family Xanthobacteraceae; genus Bradyrhizobium. Next base: position 99,525 of record NZ_JADPKY010000071.1, read on the forward strand.
TCTCGATGGACGATTTCGGCAGCGGTTATTCCTCGCTGAGCTATCTCCAGGCGTTCCCGTTCGACAAGATCAAGATCGATCGCGCCTTCATCATCAATCTCGGCCGCAACCCGCAATCGGCGGCGATCGTGCGCGCGGTGATCGATCTCGGCCATGGCCTGGAAATGTCGATCGTCGCCGAGGGCGTCGAGACGCTCGAACAGCTCGCCTTTCTCGCCGAGGAAGGATGTGACGGCGTGCAGGGCTATCTGCTCGGCAAGCCCCTGCCGATCGGGAAATATGCCGGCCTCGTCGGCCGCGCCGAAGTCATGGAGCTTGCGCTCAAGACCGGCTAGAGATGGCGAGCGTTTCGCTCCTTCTCGACGGCTTCATGGCGGATTACGACCTTGCGATCATCGGTGGCGGCCTGAACGGTGTCAGCCTCGCGCGCGATGCCGCCGGCCGCGGCCTGCGGGTCATCCTGTTGGAGCAGGGCGATCTGGGCGGCGCGGCATCGTCGGCAACGCCGCGGCTGATCCACGGCGATCTGTCGGTCCTGGAACGGCGCGGCTTCCGGCGGGTGCGCCGGGCGCTCGCCGAGCGCCGGACCTGGCTCCGGATCGCGCCGCATCTGGTCCGGCCGATGCGCTTCGTAATACCGGCGCATTCCGATGAGCGTCCGCCATGGCTGCTGCGCGCCGGCCTGTTCCTCTACGACAGCCTCACGAGCCGGAGCGGCCTGCCGGCGGCGACCACGCTCGACATCACGCATCATCCGGTCGGCAACGCGCTGAAACGACCGTTCGGCACGGCCTTCGAATATTCGGACTGCGTCGTCGACGATTCCCGCCTGGTGGTGCTCACGGCCCTGGATGCGGCCGAGCGTGGCGCTGCGATCCGGACCGGGGCACGCTGCGTGCGCGCCGATCGAACCGACACATGGCGGCTCGCGGTGGTCGATCGCGGCCATCGCCGCACGATCACGGCCCGGGCGCTGGCCAACGCCACCGGCGGCTGGACCTCGATGGTCGCGGAGACCGTGCTGCGGCAGCCGCAACCCGCCATGGCGGCGATGCAGATGAGCCAGATCGTCGTCCCGCGGCTGTTTGATTCCGATAACGTCTACGTTTTCCAGAACAGCGATGACCGGCTGATCTTCGCGAGCCCCTTCGAGCGCGACTTCACGCTGATCGGCACGATCACGCACGATTTCACCGGCGATCCCGCGATCGTCGCGATGCCGGGGGCCGACGTCGGCTATCTCTGCGAAGCGGCCAGTCGCTATTTCCGCGAGCAGGTCGCCCCGACCGACGTGGTGCGCGTGGTCTCCGGCGTCAACCTGACGCTGGCGTCCGCGCGCCGGCGTGACGGCACGACGCTGTTCCACGCGCGGCGGCGCAAGGCGCCGCTGATCACGATGTTCGGCGGCGACGTCACCACCTCGCGCCTGCGCGCGGAGCGGGCAGTGACGAAGTTGACGCCGTTCTATCCGATGTCGCCGCCCTGGACCGCAGGCGAGGCGCTGCCGGGCGGAGATTTCGCCTGGGATCGTTTCGATACCGAGGTCGATCTCGCGCGTGACCGCTGGCGCTTTCTCTCGGAGCCGCAGACCCAGCGCCTGGTGGCGGCTTATGGTTCGCGCCTATCAGCGGTGCTCGGCGAAGCGAACAGCCGTGACGATCTCGGCCCGGCTTTCGGCCCTGAGCTGACCGGCGCCGAGGTACGCTATCTCATGACCCACGAATGGGCGCGCTTTCCCGAGGACATCCTGTGGCGCCGCTCCAAGCTCGGCCTGACGATGCCCGCGGCGGACCGCGATGCGCTGGCGGCGTTCATGGCGAACCTGAACTAATCAGAGCCGCGCGTGCCGGGCATCCTGCCGGGATCGCGAGCACCATGGCGGATGGCGTGGATGATGATCTCCTGGCTCCGAATCTCGTAGAAAACGAGAAACGGGTGGGGCGTTGTGGTTAGCCTCCGGATATCCGGATCGTCTGTTCGCAGGCCGATCTCAGGATGCGCCAGCAGCAGGCCGACCACGTCCTGAATGCGCTTTTGGACACGTGCTGCTCCCCGCGGTGACGTCGCTGAGATGTAGGTTAGAATCGAATCGAGATCGGCCAGCGCCGGAAGCGTATAGCGGATATTCACAGGCCGTGTTTGGCCCAGGTCGCGCGGACTTGAGCCTCGGTTGCGAATTCGCCTCGCTTTGCAGCCTCCTTGGACGCGGCAATCGCCGACCGCTCGTCATCCGAGAGGATGACGGGGGCGGCCCCTTCCGCGCCGGCGAGCTGCATCACAATTCGGGCGATGTTATCCTGCGCGTCCGCCGGCAGACTGCGTGCGATTTTCAGGGCTTGATCCAGCAGCTTTGTCATCTCTGTAACCTTACGCCATTTGGGGGCTAGCATGAAGACCAATTCGGGCCGATCCGCCCCGACCCGGTTGAGGTAGGGGTGATCGGCCGCTAGCGTGCGGCGGAATCGGGGTTGGCGGGGACCATGACTGACAAGTTGCCCAGAACGAATGCCACGGCCAAGGCGGCCCGCGGGGACGCGCACCCGGCGGCCGGCGAGCCGCTGCTGCGCATCGAGGGCGTTGCCAAGACATTCGGGACGTTCCGCGCCGTGGACGGCGTGTCGCTCGACATCAAGGCCGGCGAGTTTTTCGCGCTGCTCGGACCCAGCGGCTGCGGCAAGACCACGCTGCTGCGCATGCTCGCCGGCTTCGAGGCCCCGGACGAAGGGCGCATCCTGCTCGGCGGCAAGGACATCGCACAGGCGCTGCCGCATGAGCGGCCGATCAACATGATGTTCCAGAACTACGCGCTGTTTCCGCATCTCGCGGTGCGCGACAACATCGCCTTCGGCCTGAAGCGCGCCGGCATGGCGCGCGGCGAGATCGCCACGCGTGTGGCGGAAATGGTCGCGCTGGTGAAGCTCGAAGGGCTGGAGAAGCGCAAGCCCGATCAGCTCTCGGGCGGCCAGCGCCAGCGCGTGGCGTTGGCGCGTGCACTGGCGCGACGCCCGCAGCTCCTCCTGCTCGACGAGCCGCTCGCGGCGCTCGACAAGAAGCTGCGCGAAAACACGCAAGGCGAGCTGATGGAGCTTCAGCGTCGGCTCGGCATGACCTTCATCATCGTCACCCACGATCAGGAGGAGGCGATGACGATGGCGAGCCGGATCGGCGTGATGAGGGACGGCAAGCTCGCGCAGGTCGCGAGTCCCCGCGAGCTCTACGAGGCTCCGCATTCGCGCTGGATCGCGGAGTTCGTCGGCGACGTCAATCTGTTCGACGGTGAGTTCAAGCTGCGCGACGGTCATCAACTGGTGATCGCCACGCAAGGTGCGGGCACGCTGGTGGTCGCCGAGCCGCGGGAACGGGTGGGCGAGAGCCATTTGTCGGTGGCTATTCGCCCCGAGAAGGTGAAGCTGTCCCGCCGCGGCCCGGTGGGCGAGATCGGCCATGCGGTGGCGATCAACAGTCTGGACGGCGTGATCGCCGACATCTGCTATCTCGGCGGCACCACCACTTACAAGGTGAAGCTGGACGCCGGTGGGATGATGCAGGCTGCAGTCGCCAACAGCGCGCGCCTGGACATCGATGCCTACAGCCTGAACCAGCATGTCGTCGCCTGGTTCACGCCCGACGACTGTGTGGTGCTGCCGTCATGAGCGCGCGCCGCATTTTTGCGCGACCGGCTCGCCTTGCCGCCATCATGCCCTATGTCTGGATGGTGCTGTTCTTCCTGGTGCCGTTCGGCTTCGTGCTGAAGATCAGCCTGTCGCAGACGGCGATCGCGCAGCCGCCTTACGAGCCGGTGTTCGACCTGACGCAAGGATGGGAGGCGCTGAAGGCCGCCTTTGCCGCGCTGTCTGTCGACAATTTCAGGCTGCTCGCCTCCGACGACATCTACATGTTCGCCTATGTGCGTAGCCTCACCGTCGCCGTCACCGCGACCGCGCTGTTGCTCCTGATCGGCTATCCCATCGCCTACGGGATGGCGCGGTTGCCGACGCGCTGGCAGGCGGTGGCGATGGTGCTGGTGATCGTGCCGTTCTGGACCTCGTTCCTGATCCGGATCTATGCCTGGATCAACATCCTCCAGCATGACGGCCTGCTCAACCAGATCCTGCTGGCGCTGCATCTGGTCAGCCAGCCGGTGGTATGGCTCTCCACCGACAGCGCGATGTATATCGGCATCGTCTATTCCTACCTGCCCTTCATGATCCTGCCGCTCTACGCCACGCTCGCCAAGATGGAGCCGGTGCTGGAGGAGGCCGCCTCCGATCTCGGCGCGCCGCCCTGGCAGGTGTTCTGGCTCGTCACCTTCCCGCTGTCGCTCCCTGGCGTCGGTGCCGGCGTGCTGCTGTGCTTCATCCCCATCGTCGGCGAGTTCGTCATCCCTGATCTCTTGGCCGGCTCCAATTCGCTGATGATCGGCCAGACGTTGTGGCTCGAATTCTTTACCAACAAGGACTGGCCGGTCGCCTCCGCCGCAGCCATCGTGCTGCTGGTGGTGCTGCTGGCGCCGCTGCTGCTGTACGAACGGCTCCAGAAGCGGCAGCTGGAACAGGGGAGGTGAGTCGATGCGCAAGATCTCCCGCCTATCCCGTTTCAACATCGCCTCGCTCACACTGGGTCTGGCGTTCCTTTATCTGCCGATTCTCATCCTCGTCATCTATTCCTTCAACGCCTCGCGGCTGGTGACGGTCTGGGGCGGCTGGTCGCTGCGCTGGTATCAGGAGCTCTTCAGCGACCGCGCCATGATCGAGGCGGCCTGGATGAGCCTGCGGGTCGCGATCTCCTCGGCGACCATTGCGACCCTGCTCGGCACGCTCGCGGCTGTGGCGCTGTCACGCGGCGAGCGTTTTCGCGGCCGCACGCTGTTTTCCGGCATGCTCTATGCGCCGCTGGTGATGCCGGAGGTGATCGCCGGGTTGTCGCTGCTGCTGCTGTTCGTGGCGCTGAACGCCGAGCGCGGCTTCTGGACCGTGACGATCGCGCACACCACGCTGACGATGTGCTTCGTCGCCGTCGTCGTGCAGTCCCGGCTCGGCTCACTTGATCGCTCGCTGGAAGAGGCCGCCATGGATCTCGGCTGCGATCCCGTCCGCGCCTTTCTGGCAGTGACGTTGCCGCTGATCGTCCCCGCGATCGTCGCCGGCTGGATGCTGGCCTTTACGCTATCGCTGGACGATCTCGTGATCGCGAGCTTCACCACAGGGCCCGGTTCGGCGACCCTGCCGATCCGGATCTACTCGGAGGTGAGGCTGGGGGTGAAGCCCGAGATCAATGCCATCTGCACGCTGGTGATAGGCCTGATCGCGGTGGTCATCGTCATCGCCTCGCTCGCCTCGAAACTGTCGAGCTCGCAGGGCGAGAGCGCGGCGCCATTGTAGTCTCATAGGAGAGTGACGATGAACCGCGCGGAAAAATGTCGTCAACTTGAGGAGGCTCTGACAAATCTGGTTGGGTCGATATCATCTCAACTCTCTCGCCGAGACCGTGAGCTACTGACTGAGTTTATCGAGAATCGAGAATTTGGCGTCGCGCTGGAATGGCTGCACTCGTCAATCATAGGAAATGATCTTCGGCCCTCTTCGGGCCAGCAACTTGAAATTCAACGATTGACGGCAGCGATGAATATCGACCTGTCGTAGCCGCTGCCCACGACAGGTATTCGGGTCGATGATCGCGCGAGATCGAGATTACGACTTCACCGCGCCCGCCGTGAGCCCGCCCACCATGTAGCGGCGGAAGGCGTAGTAGATCGCGGCCGGTGGCAGCGCGTAGATGAAGCCGGTCGTCATCAACAGCTCCCACGGCGAGTCGTCGGCGGCGAGGAAGTTGCCGAGCGCGACGGGGAGGGTGATCTCGCGGTCGTTCGAGAGCAGCAGGAACGCGTAGAGGTATTCGTTCCAGGCGAGCAGCACCGCATAGGTGCCGATCGCGACCAGCGAGGGCATCATCAACGGCAAATAGACCAGGCGGAAGATCTGGAGGGTGGTCGCGCCGTCCATTACGGCGGCCTCGTCCAACTCGACCGGCAGCTTGTCGGAGGCCTGCTTGAGCACCCAGATCGCGTAAGGGCTGGCGATCGTCACCATGGCCAGGATCAGCGACCAATGATTGTTGAGCAGGCCGTAATTGCCCATGGTGCGGTACATCGGCACCGCGAGGAAGGCCGCCGGGATGAAGTAGGTGAACAGCGCGAGGTTCATCACGATGCGCCCGCCGGGCACGCGCAGGCGCGAGATCGAGAACGCCGCCGCGGTCGCGATGACCAGTGTCAGCACGCCGACGGCCGCCGCGATCACCAGCGAATTCCAGAACTGCACGTAGAAGTCGCGCAGGAAATAATGCTGCTGCTTGAACACGATTTCGAAGTTGTGCAGCGTCGGATGATCCGGCCACAGTTTGCCCGAGAACGCGTCCTCCTTCGGCGAGATCGCGAACAGGAACATGTGATAGATCGGTATCATCGTCCACAGGAAGACGGGAATGCCGATCAGGAGCAGCCGCGATTCGGTCGCGACATCGCGTAGAGAGGGAAGCTTCATCGCGACAACCGTTTCATCATGAAATACATCAGCGGGAGGACGAACGGTACCGCGCAGACGATTGAGGCCATCGCGAGCGAGAGCTGGTCGAGCCGGAGATAGCGGATGCCGAGCGTCGACAACACGTGCGTGAGGTCGGCCGGGCCGCCGCCGGTGAGCAGATAGACGCTGTTGAAGTCGCCGAGCGTCCAGATCATCGAGAGCAGTGTGCAGGTGATGTAGAGCGTCTGCAGCGACGGCCAGGTAATGTAACGGAATTTCTGCCACCAGCTCGCGCCGTCGACCTCTGCGGCCTCGAACAGATCTTGCGCGATCGCAAGGCGTCCGGTCATCAGAATCAGCGTCCAGAACGGCAGCGACTTCCAGATGTGGACGCCGATCGCCATGGTCAGCGCCACGGTCGGGTCGTTCAGCCAATTCGGGCCGTCATCGCCAGTCAAGGAGAAGATGAAGTGGTTCACCATGCCCCATTCGGGGTTGAACATGAAGCGCACCGACAGAATGGTCGGGATCGACGGCACTGCCCAGGGCAGGATGAAGATCACCGAGAGCCATTTGATCCAGGTGCGCTGCTGGGCGAAGAAGCCGGACAGGAACAGCGCGATCAGCATCTTGATGTTGATGCCGATGAGCAGGAAGATCAGCGTGTTGACGGCTGCGCGCGCGAAGATCGGGTCGTTGTAGAGCGCGACATAATTGGACGGGGCCCGCGCCAGCCATAGCCCGTAACCGACGGGGTAGACGACGAAGGCGAGGAAAACGAGCAAATAGGGTGCGAGCAGCACGATGCCCCAGATTTGCGGCGGGGTCAGCCGCGACGACAAGGGCGGTGCAGGGATCGACTGATCGCCAGAGAGCGTAATCGCCATTCTTTTCCGACTCTTCAAAGAGTTGCCGGCCGCGAAACGCGGCCGGTGTTATTCTTATACCTTCCCACGCAGAGCGGGGAGAGGGGTGGGATGAATTAACCCGCGACCTGCTTGATGCGGACGATCAGCTCGTCGACGGCCTTGTCGACCGGCACCTTCTCGCTGACCACCCGGTTCATAGCCTTGGCCCAGACGTTCTCGTTGTTCAGAATCGTGAACTTCCAGTTCTTGGTGAAGTCGAACGGCGCGGTGCCGCCCGTGAACTGGGCATAGACCGCCTTGCGGTGCTTGTCGGCCTGCCAGAACGGGCTGGCCTGGCTTTCCTTCGTCACCGGGAACCAGCGGCCGAGCGCGCCCTCGATATAGGGGCGAACGTTCTCTTCCTGGAGCAGGAAGCTGATGAACTGCTTGGCCTCGGCCTTGTTCTTGGCCGCGGTGAAGACCAGCCCGGTCTTGACGTCGGAGCGGTAGCGAATGGTTGAACCATCCGGTGCCTTGGGGAAGGACGCCGTCACGATGTCCTGCTCGTAAGCCTTCTTGCCGGCGTCGCGCTGGTCCTGCGTGAGAGCCTGGTTCTGGGAATCTTCGTACCATTTCGCCGCGATCGAGATCGTGAAGTTGTGGGTCATCACGATGGTCTTGTTGTGGAAGGCGACGTTGTTGTCCGGATCCTTCCAGGTCGTGGAGGACGGCGGCGTGCAACCTTTGATGTAGGTGTCGGTGTAGTCCTTAAGCGCCTTGATCAGGTTCTCGCGAACCTTGGGATCGTCGACCGTGAGCTTGCCGTCGTCGTCGACCAGCTTGACGTGGTAGGCGTCCATGAAGGTGTAGAACGACTGAAAGGCATCGGTGGATTCCACGCCCATCGGCTGGCCGACGCCATAGATGCGCTGGCCGGTGGCTTTACGGATCCCCGGTTGCACCTTGTCGCACCAGAACGTCCAGTAACCTGCCCAGTCGGTCGGGATGTCGGCGAGCTTGAAGCCGGCCTTCTCCAGCATGTCGTTCCAGATCTCGACATGCATGCTCTGCTGCTTCAGCGGGAAGCCGTAATAGGCTTTCTTCTTGGTGACGTCGTTATAGAGGATCGACGCATCCAGCGTGTTCTGCACGAACCGGCCCTTGATCGGCTCCATCACGTCCGTGAGGTCCTCGAGCTTGCCCTCATAGGCCCACTTGCCCTGCGCCTGCACGTCATAGGAATCGGAATAGGCGACATCGGGCACGGTGCCGGCATCGAGCGCGGCGACCGTCTTCGGAATCATGTCCTGGATCGCGTACTGCGACAATTCGACCTTGATGCCAGTCTTGGCTTCGAACTTCTTGATCGTTTCGAGCAGCGCGTCGTCTTCGGAACGGTAGAAGCCCTTGCCCCACCAGACCGTAATCGTCTTCTGCTGCGCAAATGCGGGTGCAGCGGCTGCAAGCAGCCCGGCCGCAGCGACCGCCAATGATACTGCGCCAATAACCTTGGATTTCACGTTTATCTCCCTCAAACGGCCGGTGTTTTTAACCGGTCGTATAAAACACTAGCCCATGGCCGTCAGCCGATCTAGCGGCATCTTGTCAGACATAGGTCGTGGGTGTCGGGCGAGAGAAGATGCTTAATGTGCGCATCAATCCAATCGCCGCATCAATTCGCCCTGATCAATTCGCGCCGATCGGCTGGTGCCGCTTGATCGCTGTTCCTAGTTGGACTTCGCGCCTTGCTTGGCGTTCTCCGCCGTCGGCGATTCGGCCGGTGCGGGACGTTTTCCGCTGCCGGTGATGCGCTCGATCGCGGAGCGCACCGCGTCGCCCGGCTTGCGGTCCTTGAGCATGTCGAGCAGCGGCGCTGAAGCCGGCGAGCGACGGATCAGGCTTTCCGGATCGGGGAAGATCAGGGGATCGTCCCAGGGGCCCTGCACCACGAAGGGCAATTCGAAGCCCGACGCGCTGTTGAGGCTGGCCACGCCCTTCATGTCATATTCACGCGTCGGCACCGAGGCGGTGCCGGTCATCGTGATCTTCGCCGCAGGTCCTTCGACGCGGATGTCCTCGGCGGTGGCGACGCCGTCGGAGAACTTCACCGCGATGGTGAGATTGTCGTAAGGGGTAGTGCCGTTGCGGAAATTGCCGCCGCCGGACAGCGGCCGCCGCTCCAGCCGCTTCAGGAGCTGCTCGGCATTGAAGCCCGAGATCGCGCCGTCATGTCCGATCACGGTGGCGCTGCCGTCGAGCGACTGCACGAGGCCGAACGGGCTCGAGCCGGAAGCGAGGAGCGAGACGTTGATGTTGCCGCGGCCGGACAGCTTGTTGAGACCGAACAGCTCGGAGGCGCAGGCCTGGAGGTCGACGTCGGTGAACTGGAATTGCGCCTTGATGTCGGCGACGGTGTCGGAGCGCGCGATGCCGAACGAGCCCTTGGCGATACCGCCATAGACCTGGGCCTCGCCGACCGAGAGCGCCAGCGTGCCATTGCGCAAATTCGCGCCGATCGCGGTGCGGCCGAGTTTCGACGCGCCGACCGTCAGCTTGGCTGCCGACAGGCGCATGTCGAGGTCGGTGGTCGACAGGGCGTTGAGATCGAACAGCTGCCTGTTCCAGTCGCGCGCGCCGCTCGCGAGCAGGCGGAAGGTCGAGATATAAGGTGTGAAGTCGAGCGCGTCGGCGGCGAGCGTCGCCTGCAGCGTCTGCCGGCCGTTATTGGCGTAGGTCATTACGCCCTCGGCGCTGTTGCCGTCGAGCTCGATATTGACGTTGGTGAGCGCGATCGAGGCGCCGACGACATTGGCGCGCGCCTTCAGCGCGAAGCGGCCGAAGCCGCCGCTGGCAGGCTGCGGCTGGCCGCTCCAGCGCAGCGCGTTGCGCAAGGACGGGCTGTCGATGGTGAGCGTGCCCTCCATCATCGGGCTGGTGCGGTTGGCGACGCTGCCGTCGAAGGCGAGCTTGAGCGGGGCGCTCGCGATCCGCGCCTTCAACCCCGAACGGTCGCCGGAAAGGGCGGCGACGAAATCGGCGAAGCTGATCGAGCCGTCGACGCGCTCGCCGCGCCAGTCGAATTGTCCGGTCGCGGCGAAGGAGCGCGAGATCGAGGGCCACGCCAGCGACAGGTCGATGTCCTCGAACTTCTCGGTGCCGTGCGTGGCAGCGTTCTCGTAATTGAGCACGCCGTCCTGGATCCGGATTTCGGAGAACGACACCTGATTCTCGGCGCCGGGCTTCATGGTGCGCGCGATGGTCTGGATGAAGGGCGTCCAGTTGCTTTCGCCGTCCGGCTTCAGGCTGACATGGATGCGCGGCCGCAGCAGCGTCAGGTCGGCGATCTCGAACCGTTGCAGCAGCAGCGGCAGCAGCCGCAGGTTCGCGGTGAGCACGTCGACATGGAGCGCGGGATCGCTGGTGCCGCCGCCCTTCAGGCCGACGTCATGGAAGGAGATGTAGCTCGCCGGCAGCACCGAAATGTCGATCGCGCCGTTGACGCTGAGCTCGAGCCCGGTGACAACGCGGATCTGCGCTTCCACCGCCTTGCGCAGCGCGTCGCGGTTGATGAGCCAGGAAGTCGCGATCAGGGCGATCAGCGCGCCGCCGAGCAGCGCCGCGATCGGCGTCCCGAGGCGCTTTATTCCTTGGGCCATGGTCAATGGCATGTCCTGATCGGGTTGGTCGTTGGAGCCAGAAGGGCGGGCCGGTAAACCTGCGTGCCCACACCCGACCCCCGCAACTTGATGGGTTTTCTTGTCGCTTTCAAGGCCACGGACGGTTTTGCCCACGGCGTGGGCAGCTTCTACCACCAGGCTACCGGGCGGAGAACCCCGTATCATTGACGGCTTCGGACGATTTCGCCTAATAATCGCCGCCAATAAGGCGCGACGCCTGCAAGCCGAAGGTTCACTCGAAGGTTATTTGCATGAACAAGGTCTATCCCGACGCCAGGTCGGCTCTCGAGGGCGTTCTGAAAGACGGCATGATGATCATGTCGGGCGGCTTCGGCCTCTGCGGCATTGCCGAGACGCTGTCGGACGCGATCCGCGAGTCCGGCGTCAAGGACCTGACGGTCGTCTCCAACAATGCTGGCGTCGACGGCATCGGGCTTAGCCGCCTGCTCGAAACCAGGCAGATCAAGAAGATGATCTCGTCCTATGTCGGCGAGAACAAGCTGTTCGCCCAGCAATTCCTCGCTGGTGAGCTGGAACTCGAATTCAACCCGCAGGGCACGCTGGCCGAGCGCATCCGCGCGGGCGGCGCCGGCATTCCGGCCTTCTACACCAAAACCGGCGTCGGCACGCTGATCGCCGAGGGCAAGGAAGTGAAGGAATTCGACGGACAGAAGTACCTGATGGAGCGCGGCTTGTTCGCCGACCTCGCCATCGTCCACGCCTGGAAGGGCGACACCGCCGGCAACCTCATCTACCGCAAAACCGCGCGCAACTTTAACCCGATGATGGCAACCGCCGCCAAAGTCACGGTGGCCGAGGTCGAGCATCTGGTTCCGGCCGGCGAACTCAATCCCGACCACATCCACACGCCCGGTCTTTTCGTAAAGCGCATCGTCGAGGTCGGAACGGCCAAGAAGCGCATCGAATTCCGCAACACCCGCCCGCGCACCGCCGCTTAAGCGTATCAGGAGATACACATGGCCTGGACCCGTGAACAGATGGCTGCGCGCGCCGCGAAGGAATTGCGTGACGGCTATTACGTCAATCTCGGCATCGGCATCCCGACGCTGGTCTCGAACTACATCCCTGATGGCGTCGATGTCAGCCTGCAGAGCGAGAACGGCATGCTCGGCATGGGACCGTTCCCGTACGAGGGCGAAGAGGACGCCGATCTCATCAACGCCGGCAAGCAGACCGTGAGCGAGCTGCCCTCGACCTCGTATTTCTCGAGCGCTGACTCTTTCGGCATGATCCGCGGCGGCCACATGGACCTGTCGATCCTCGGCGCAATGCAGGTGGCCCAGAACGGCGATCTCGCCAACTGGATGATCCCCGGCAAGATGGTCAAGGGCATGGGCGGCGCGATGGATCTCGTCGCCGGCGTCAAGCGCGTCGTCGTGGTGATGGAGCATTCGGCCAAGGACGGCTCGAAGCTTCTGAAGCAGTGTAATCTGCCGCTGACCGGCGAGCGCGTGGTCGACATGGTGGTGACTGACCTGGCCGTCTTCACCATCGACAAGCATGGCAACGGCGGCATGGCGTTGATCGAGCTCGCCGACGGCGTCTCGCTCGACGAGGTCAAGGCCAAGACCGAAGCCGAATTCCGCGTCGCGCTGAAGAACACGTAAGATCTTGGCAAAAGGGGGCGCGCATGACGATAAGGTCTGCGCGTCCTGAAGACGCCGATTTTATCGCACAAACCATCCTGTCATCGCAGCGCGGCTACCGGCCGCGCGGCTGGTTCGACGTTGCGCTCGGCTGGCCTGAAACACAGTGCCGCGATTTCATCGCCCGCGTCGCAACCGCCCGCGCGGTGTCGATGTGGCACGTGTCGCAATTTCTGGTCGCCGAGATCGACGGGCGGCCGGGCGCCGCGCTCTGCGCCGTGCCTGCGGCAGGCACGGGACCCGCGGCGTGGCGTGCGATCGAGGAGGTCGGTGCTGCGACCGGGCTCCCCGCTTCGGACCTGGACGCCATCCGCCAACGCGGCGCCTACACGCACGCCTGCTGGGTTCAGGGCGGCGAGGGCGATTGGATGATCGAGTATGTCGCGACCGATCCCGCCTATCGCGGCCGCGGCCTGGTGCAGGCGTTGATCGCGCATGCGCTGGAGAAGGGCCGTGCGGCTGGATTTGCCCGGGCGACAATTTCGTTCCTGATCGGCAACGAGGCCGCCGAGCGCGCCTACGCCAAGGCCGGATTTGTCTTTGCGGAAGAGAAGCGCGATCCCGCCTTCGAGGCGATCATCGGCGCGCCGGGCTTTCGCATGTTCGTGCGGACGATGTGATCGGCCTTGAAATTCAGGCTGCGGCCGCCGCCGGTGGCCGCACGCCCTTGCGCCACGCGGTGATGGTGCAGCCGAAGTGGTCGCGGAACCAGCGCGCCATCGCGCTTTGCGCGGAGAAGCCGAGTTGCGCGGCGATGTCAGCCAGCGGCCGGCCGGGGTCGTCGATCAGCTGGACCGCGAGATCGGCGCGCTGCGCGTCGTGAATGGCCGAGAAACTGGTGCCGGCTTCGGCAAGGTGGCGGTGGATGGTGCGGCGGGTGCAGGCGAGGTGCTCGGCCACGCGCTCGACCGTGCAGTCGCCGCTGGCGAGCAGGAGACGCACGACCTCGTCGACCTTTTCCTCCCAGCTTGCCGGCCGCGTTTCGATCGCCTCGATCCGCTTGCGCAGATAGCTCGCGATCAGCGGATGCGCGCTCGGGATCCGGCGCTCCATATCGTGTGCCGACAACAGGATCGAATCGTCCTCTGCATTGAAAGTCACACGGCAGCCGTAGAACTCGCGGTAGCGTTTGCGGTCGCGCGGTGGCGGATAATGCAGGTGCACTTCCTGCGGCCGCCAATCGCTTCCGAACAATGACTGGACGATGCGGTGAACGCTGCCGAGCGCCATGTCGATCGACTGGCGCGGCGCGGTCGGTTGCCGGCCGCGCAGATGCAGCGTGACGGTCACGGTCTGCTTGTTGCGGGTGACGTCGAGCTTCATGCCGTCGTGATGGATGGGGATGAAGCGGGAGAAGGCTTCGATGGCCTCGCCGACGGTCGCCTGTTCGCGCACGATCAGGCCGACCGCGCCGAAATTGGTCAGCCCGCCGCGCTCGGCGAGCCGCAAGCCGAAATCTTCGGCCCCGGAAGCTTCTGCCGACAATTCGAGCAGGCGGCGGAGACCGGTGACGGCAATGGGCGTGTCGGGCTTTTCGAGGCAGGCCAGCGGCAGCCTGACCTTGCGCATCATCTGTTTGGGGTCGAGCCCGACCGACCGGGCGACCTCCGGGTAATAGCTCAAGCCTGCGCTGCGAATGAGGTCGGTCATGCGACCCGTTCCAGTCAGCCATTCCCGCAGATGTCCCGAAATGTAAAGTTTCTGTCCCGATCCGTCAAATCCGGAAACAGGGTGGAACATACATAAGTGAAACCGAAGCACTGGCGCGGATGCCGTGCTCACGACGCGGGGCGCTATGAGGCCCTCGGTCGTCTCGGATCATTTGAGCAAGACATTATTGGATCGGGATCATGCCGGGAAACATGCTTTCCAAGGGTGAGGTATTCGTCATCGACACCGACGCCGCCTCCCGAGAACAACTTTCCACCGCGCTCCAACACAGCGCCTATGACGTGATCTGCTTCGCCGACGGTGCGTCTCTGCTGTCGGAAGCCAAGGCGCGGATGCCGGCTTGCGTGCTGCTGGAAATGCCACCCGATCGCTCCGGCCTGGACGTGCTCAAGCGCCTGCGTGAGGAAAACTGCATGGCGCCGGTGCTGGTGACTGCGGCTAATGGCAGCATCGCCATGGCGGTTGACGCCATCAAGAGCGGCGCGGCCGATTTTATCGAAAAACCGTTCCGCACCCACGATATCGTCGACCGGATCGATGCCGCCATCGACGAATTCGCACAGCCCGGCTCTCACCGACAGCGCTGGCTGCCCGGCTGCGAACCCCTGGCCGGCCGTGAAGGCGACGTGCTCGAACATCTCGCCGCCGGCCTCACCAACAAGGAGATCGCCCGACGCATGCATTTGAGCGCACGGACGGTCGAGGGCTATCGCGCCGGCATCCTGAAAAAGGCCGGAGCCAAGAACGTCACCGATCTGCTCCGCCGCATCTTCGGCCAGGGTTCGCCCACCCAAGTCTAAAGTCTCAAGTCAAAAGCTTCGCCGCGGGACGGCACGTTCCGCGGCCTTGGTGCCGCCGCGGCCGCGCCCCACGGAAACCCCAATCGAACCAGTTCCTTCCCTGCCGCGTCTCATCACATGGCGCGGCATCTTTTCGCGCGTCCGGCTGCGGCGCGGCGATATCGGCAGGGAGGAAATTTATGCGCATCATCGCAAAATATCTGGCGACGACGAGTCTGGTGCTGGTGACCAGTGCGGCCGCGTTGCCGTCATGGGCCGCAGACGTCGACGCCACATCGGCGATCGACACCGTCACCGTCTATCCCGATGGCGCCACCGTCACCCGTATCATCGCGCTGGACGTTGCCTCCGGCGACAGCACGCTGGTCGCCAAGGATTTTCCGCTCTCGCTCGATCCGTCCTCCCTCCGCGTCGAAGGCGAGGCGGGCGCAAAACTCACCATCGGCACGATCGATGCGCGGCCGCCGCGTGCGGCGCCGCCGGTCAACCTGTCCGAACTCGACAAGCGCATCGAAACGCTCAAGGACGAGCGCTCCGATTTGCAAGGAGCAATCGATGCGGCGGTTGCGCGGCGCAAATTCGCGCAGCGGTTTGCCGAAGCGTCCCCCGCCGGGCTCGGTGAAAAGGGCGAAGCGCGCCCGATCACCGAATGGCGGGCGGCGTTTGGCGCGGTCGGTGAGGAGATCGCGACCGCCGACACCGCGATCCGAGATGCCACGCGGAAACAGCGCGAGATCGATCGCCAGATCGCGCAACTCGAAGCCGAGCGCTCGGCCAAACCGCCGAGCAAGCTCGAGGTGCGCATTGACGTCGCCTCGGCGGCCGCGACCAAGGCAACGCTGCGTGTGACCTATGCCGTGCGCAACGCGCGCTGGCTGCCGCTCTACGACGCCCGGCTCGATACCGGCGCCAAGGACCGCAAGCCGCAACTCGAACTGGTCCGCCGCGCCGAGGTCACGCAATCGACCGGCGAGGATTGGTCGAACGTGACGCTTGGCGTCTCCACGGTTCGCCTCGGTCGTGGCGGCAGCGCGCCGGAGCTGAACTCGCTGGTCGCGCAGTATTTGCAAGTGCCGAAGCCGCGCGCGTTGGGTTCAGTCTCCGATACGGCAATGCCTGCGGCGGCACCGATGCAGCGAAAGGTGGAAGCCCCCGCCTACGCTGGCAGATCCAGGGAAGATCTTGCGGAACGCGCCGAAGAACAGCAGGCCGTTGCCGAAATCGGCGATTTCCAGGCCACCTTCAGGATTCCCGGCCGCGTCAGCCTCGGCGCCGCCGAGGGCGCCAAGAGCCTGCGCGTCGCTTCGATGAACGTGCCCGCCGATCTCATGGTGCGCGCGGCACCGGTGATGGACCCGACCGCCTTCCTCGAAGCGAGCTTCAAGCAGACTGATGACGCGACACTGCTGCCGGGCAAGGTCGCGATCTATCGCGACGGCGTCTTCGTCGGCCGCGGCAAGCTCTCGGCCTCCGCCAAAGACGACATCGTGCGGCTCGGCTTCGGCGCCGACGACAAGATCAAGGTCGAGCGCGCCGTGCTCAAGCGCAACGAAGGTTCGGCCGGTCTCCTGGTGACAACGTCGAAGACCGACGAGCGCGCATTCAAAACCACCGTCCGCAACGGCCACGACTTCCCGATCAGGGTTGCGATCGAGGATCAGCTGCCGGTCAGCGAGAACGAGGACATCGTGGTGGAGATGCTGCCGGCGACCACGCCGCCGACCGCAAGCAATATCCGCGACCGCCGCGGCGTGCTGGAATGGTCGTTCGACGCCAAACCCGCCGAGGTCAAGGACATCAACTTCGTCTGGCGCATCCGCTGGCCAAAGGACAAGAGCATGGTGATCGTGCCGGCTGGCTAGAGTCCGGCCACTGGCGGCGCCGCGCGCATCGACAGGTCACGTCCAGCCGGTTCGGTTTCGAGAGAGCCGAGCCCTGCTTCGCCTTCAGGAAATCCGCGACGTCGAGCAGCATGAACTCGTCGTCGTCGGCCTTGTTGGGATCGCGGCTGGACGAGAACGGCAGATTGTTATGCGTCTCCTGTTAGCGGATGCCGTCTTATGCAGATCGCGTGTTGCAGTTTTGTGAAACCGGGCCCAACGCCGCCGCCGCGGTTACTCCTTCACCGCGCCGGTCAGTGACGACATGTAATAATCCACGAACAGCGAGTAGAAGATCGCGACCGGCAGCGAGCCGAGCAGCGATCCCGCCATCAACGCCCCCCACTGGTAGACGTCGCCGGTGACGAGTTCGGTCAGGATCGCGACCGGCACGGTCTTGTTGGCGCCGCTCTGGATGAAGGCGAGCGCGTAGATGAACTCGTTCCAGGACAGCGTGAAGGAGAAGATGCCGGCCGAGATCAGGCCGGGTACCGCCAGTGGCAGCGTGATCCGGCGCAGGATCTGCAGCCGCGTGGCGCCGTCCACCAGCGCGCATTCCTCGAGCTCGTAGGGGATCGACTTGAAATAGCCGATCAGCAGCCAGGTGCAGAACGGCACCAGAAAGGTCGGATAGACCAGGATCAGGGCAAGCGGGCTGTCGAACAGGCCGAACTGCACGACCACGGTTGCGAGAGGAATGAACAGGATCGACGGCGGCACGAGATAGGCGAGATAGATGCCGAGACCGACATAGGCGCTGCCGCGGAAGCGCAGGCGTTCGATTGCATAGGCGGCAAGCGTGCTCGCGATCAGCGACAGCGTGGTCGAGCCGATCGCGACCAGCATTGTCGTCCACAGCCAGCGTGGATAGGCGGTGTCGAACAAGAGATGCTTGATATGGGCAAGCGTCGGCGAGGAGATCCAGAACGGATTGTGCTCCTTGTAGTTCATCAGTTCGGCGTTCGGCTTGAACGACGTGATCGCCATCCAGTAGAACGGAAACAGCAGGATCAGCACGAAGCAGCCGAGCGGCAGGTAGATCATCATCAGCCGCCGCAGCCCGGAATCCCAGGCCATGGTGTCGGGCGCGGCCTTCGCGTCGGCGGTGGCCGGTTGAGCGACAATATCAGTCATTGTTCTCTCCCTGCTGCCATTTGCGGCGCGCCAGGCCGAAATATGAGAACAGCGTCGCGAACACCAGGAACGGGATCATCGACACCGCGATCGCCGCACCTTCACCGAGTTCGCCGCCGGCAATGCCGCGCTGGAAGGCCAGCGTTGCCAGCAAATGGGTCGAGTTGCCGGGGCCGCCACGGGTGATGGCATAGACGAGCTGGAAGTCGGTGAAGGTGAAGATGATGGAGAAAGTCATGACGATGGCGAGGATCGGCATCATCATCGGGAAGGTGATATAGCGGAAGCGCTGCCAGGCGGTGGCGCCATCGAGCATCGCCGCTTCGTAGAGCGAGGGCGAGATGGTCTGCAGGCCCGCCAGCAGCGAGATCGCGACGAAGGGGATGCCGCGCCAGATGTTGGCGGCGATCAACGAGAATCGCGCCGGCCAGGGCGAGCCGAGGAAGTCGATATTGGTCGTGCGCCAATGCAGCACGTCGACCAGGAGGTAGGAGATGATCGAGAACTGCGGATCGTAGATCCACCAGAACGCCAGCGCCGAGAGCACCGTCGGCACGATCCAGGGCATCAGGATGATCGCACGCAACAGGCTCTTGAGCGGAAAATGGTTGTTGAGCAGCAGCGCGAGCCAGAAGCCGAGCGCGAACTTCCCGAACGTCGCGATCGCCGTGTACACCACGCTGTAGAACACCGCGTTCCACCACAGGGAATCGGTGAGCAGATACTGGAAGTTCTCCAGGCCGACGTAGACGCCTTTTCTGCCGATCGTTGTGTCGGTGAAGGCGAGCCAGATGCCGAGGCCCAGCGGATATGTCAGGAACACCGCGAGCAGCCCGATCGCGGGTGCGAGGCACATCACGATCAGGAACGGCTTGTAGTCGAACAGGCGTACCAGCCAGGATGGCTGCCGCTGTGCGAGTACGGGGGAGGAGAGGGTGGTCACGGACATCGGTCAGGCGTCCTGTTCTAGGCTGTCACCACATCCGTCATTGCGAGCGAAGCGAAGCAATCCAGTCTGTCTGCGCAGTTACAGTCTGGATTGCTTAGTCGCTTCGCTCTCGCAATGACGGTCGCTTTATCGTCGGGCGTTATTTCTGGCGGCGGAAGTACCGCTTGCTGCGCTGCTCGGCTTCCGCGGCCGCGGCTTCCGGCGTGGCAGCGCCGGTCGCAACGGACGCGAACATCTGAATCAGCACGTAGTCGGCGCTGACGGCACCGGTCGCCGTCGAGATCGGGCCCGCGTAGCCGTCATAATAGGTGCTGTTCATTGTGTCCTTGAACAGCTTCACCTTGGGATCCTGCGCCCACACGCTGGCCTCGCCATAGGCGGCGAGCGGCTGGGACCAGTAGCCGGAGTTGGCGTTGAGCCAAGGCTCGTACTGGTCCTTTTCCAGCATGTATTGCAGGAAGGCCTTTGCGGCGTTGGGGTACTGGCTGTGCTTGAACACCATGGCGTTCAGGGTCAGGCCCGCCATCGGAGAGACCTTGGCCAAGCCCTTTGGCAGCAACTGATGCTCGCTGTCGTCGGCGATCGCCTTGGTCGCGGGATCGTTCTTCAGCGAGAAATACAGCGAGACGCCGTTGGCGGTCAGCGCGATCTCCTGCGCGGCGTAGGCGCGGTTGTTGCTGACGTCGTTCCATGACGTCGTGCCGGCGATGAAGGTCGGGTAGAGCTGCTTGACCCAGTTCAGTGCGGCGATCGTCTCCTTGCTGTTGATGACCACGTTGCCCTCTTCGTCGAGCAGGGCCGCGTTGTGCGACCACAGCGCCCAGCTCGCGAAGCCGTTGCCGTCGCCCTTGGCATTGCCGAGCGCGAAGCCTGCCGGCTTGCCGGCCTTCTGGAGCTTCCGGCACAGGTCGAGGATCCCGGCATGGTCTTCCGGCACCTTGTCGAAGCCCACCGATTGCAGGATCGATTTGCGGTAGATCAGGGGCCCCGCGGTGGCGCCAAACGGCAGCCCGATCCAGGTGGGGCTCTTGTTCTTCTTGCCGTAGCGCTGCGCTAGCGGCAGCCAGCCGCCGTAGCGCTTGCCGAGATAGTCGGCGACGTCGGTCAGCTCGACCAGCTTGTCGACATAGATGTGCGGTGCGTCGGAGAAGCCGATGATGATGTCGGGACCGGCGCCGGAATTCGAGGTCACCGCAGTCTGCTGGTTGATGTCTTCCCAGCCGACGAAATCGACCTTGACCTCGACACCCGTCTCCTTGGTGAATTTTGCCGCATTGGCGCGGAACACGTCTTCGTCGGCCTGGACGAAGCGTACCGGTCGCAGCATGCGCAGGGTTGCGCCTTTCTCGATCGGCAGTTTCGGTGCGGGGACGTCGGCGGCCTTGATCGCGGATTGGGCGTTCGCCGGAGCACCGGTTGCGGCGATCGCGGCAGCGGACAGGCCCAGCGCCAAGGCATCACGACGTGTGATGTCGTTCCTCATCGATTTCTCCCTATATGTTTCCCTTCCCGGCGTTGATCGCCGGTGAAGGGTCTTTTCGGTTTCCGGCGCGCCTGGCGGCCGGCCGCCTAGCTGTTCGGACCGCGGTCCATGCTGACAGGCTGCCAGCGGCGGAGCGCGGTGTCTTGCAGCACCGACGGATTGACGCAGCTTACCGGCCACATGCCCTGAAGCACCAGTGACAATTCGTAGCCCACCCGGCGCTTGCGCGCCTCGTCGAACCGTGCCGAGGCCGAGGCGACATGGGCGGTCAGGGTCACGTTCTCCATGCCGAGCAGCGGATTGTTGTGCGAGGGCGGTTCCTTCTCCAGCACGTCGAGGCCGGCATGGGCGATCCAGCCCTCCTGGAGCGCCTTGATCAGGCTCTCCTCGTCCACGGTGGCGCCGCGGCCGGTGTTGATGAAGATCGAGCCCTTCTTCATCTGCCGGAAGTGCTTCTCGGTGAGCATGTGGTGCACCTCCGGCCGGGCGGGGGCGTGCATCGAGACGAAATCGGATTGTGACAACACCTCGTTCAGCGTTGCCGGGATCACGCCGTGGTCGGACATCAGCGTTTCCTGGATGAACGGATCGTAGGCTATCATACGCAGGCCGAACGGCGCCGCGCGCTTCGCAACCGTACGCGCGACGCGGCCGAACGAGACGAAGCCGAGCGTCTGGCCCATCAGCCGCGGAATCTTCGACAGCGCCGGCCGGCCCTCGGCCCAGCGGCCGCTGCGCACCATCCGGTCCTGCTCGACCAGCCGGCGGAAGCCGGCGAGCAGCAGCATCATGGCATGGTCGGCGACCTCCTCGATGAAGGTGTCGGGGATGTTGGTGACGGGAATGCCGCGCGCCGTCGCGGCCTTGATGTCGACGCTGTCGACGCCGACGGAGCCGAGCGTGATGACCTTGCAGGTCTCCAGCGCGTCGATGATGGTCTTGGTGATCGGGATGCCCTTGGCGTAGATGGCGTCGGCGGTCTTCGCGGCGGCGATGAAC
This sequence comes from Bradyrhizobium sp. 132, assembly GCF_023074185.1. GTDB lineage: Bacteria > Pseudomonadota > Alphaproteobacteria > Rhizobiales > Xanthobacteraceae > Bradyrhizobium. The sequence goes on from NZ_JADPKY010000071.1 coordinate 121,157, forward strand.
CCGGCCTCGTCGGCAGGAGCTTCGACGATCTCGGCATCGATCGGATCGAGCGCCTCGCGCTCGTAGGAATAATCGCTGCTCGCGACGGTGAAGCTCGCGCCCTTCGGCGTCACCACCCTGTATTTCGGCATGTCCTGCTCCCGATTTGGTTTCTTGTTGGGACCCGGCCTTCGCGCGGGCCTTCGCGCCTTTTACGCGAAATCGGGCAGGTCGCGTACAATTCCCAGTTGTCGTTGAGGTGATTTATACGACCGGTTCGACGCCTTCTCCGGGCTTCTACGGGGCGTCCCGTAACAGGTTGCTAAGGGGTCCCCACTAAAACTTGATTTAATTTCGACCGACTCACTCGCGCGTCCTTATCCCTTTGTTGCCGGAGCCTCCCGTGAAATTGAGCAATCTGAAGATCGCCCCCAAGCTCGGCATTCTTGTCGGCGTCACCTTGTTTGGCCTGTGTATTTCCGGGGTTCTTGCCGGCTATCTGATGAAGCGCGAGATGGTGAATGCGCGCATCGACCAGGCCAAGGCCATCGTCGAGATGGGTCGCAACTATGCGATTACGCTGAAGAAGCGCATCGACGCCGGCGAGCTGACGAAGGACGCCGCGATGACGGAGCTTCGGCGCTATGGCAACGCGATGACCTACGACAAGGGCGCCGGTTATCTGTTCGGCACCTCCTATGATGGCATCACGCAGCTCGCGCCCGATCCCAAGCAGATCGGTATCGATCGCATGGACGTCGAAACCAACGGCCGCAAGCTGAACCGCGAATTGATGGCAGGCGTGAAGGCCAACGGCGACACGATGCTGTATTATGAATATGTGAAGCCCGGTCAGGACACGCTGATCCGCAAGATCGGCTATGCGATGGCAGTCCCCGGTCTCGACATGTTCATCGGCACGGGCGCCTATCTCGACGATATCGACGCCAAGATGGGCCCGGTCTACTGGCTGCTTGGCTTCGCCATGCTCGGCATCATGATCGTCGCCGGCAGCGTTGCCTGGCTGATCGGCCGCAGCATCAGCCGTCCGCTCGCGCTGCTCGGTACCCGCATGAAGGATCTCGCCGACGGCAAGCTCGAGGGCGACATCCCCGGTGTCGGCCGCAGCGATGAGGTCGGCGCGATGGCTTCGACCGTCCAGATATTCAAGGACAACGCCGTTCGCATTCGCGGTCTGGAAAGGACCGAAGCGGATGCCAAGGATCGCTCCGCGGCGGAACGTCGCAGTACGATGGAGGGCATTGCCAGCGACTTCGAACGCAGCGTCAACGGCATCGTCCGCTCGGTCTCCTCGGCCGCGACAGGCATGCAAGCCACGGCGCAGTCGATGACCGCGACCGCCAGCGACGCCTCTACGCGTGCGGCGACTGTCGGCGCGGCCTCACAGAGAGCGTCGGGCAATGTCGGCACGGTTGCTGCGGCCGCGGAAGAGCTGTCGAGCTCGGTTGCGGAAATCTCCCGCCAGGTGACGCGCTCGACCGAGGTGGCGAGCCGCGCCGTCAACGACGCCGAGCGCACCAACGCCACGGTGCAGGGGCTCTCCACCGGCGCCGAGAAGATCGGCGAGGTGGTCAAGCTGATCCACTCGATCGCCGCGCAGACCAATTTGCTCGCTCTCAACGCCACCATCGAGGCGGCCCGTGCCGGTGAATCCGGTCGCGGCTTCGCCGTCGTCGCCTCCGAGGTTAAGGCGCTTGCCAACCAGACCGCCAAGGCGACCGAGGAAATCTCCGCCCAGGTCGCGGCGATGCAGACCTCGACCAGCGATGCGGTCGCAGCCATCGGCGGTATCACTCAGACCATCGCCGAGATGAGCGAGATCACCGCGGGCATTTCCGCGTCGATCGAGCAGCAGGGCGAGGCCACCCGCGAGATCGCCCGCAACATCCAGTCGGTCGCGGCCGGCTCGAGCGAGATCAACACCCATATTGGCGGCGTCACCTCAGCCGCGGAAGCGACCGGTACGGCAGCCACCGACGTGCTCACCAATGCCCGCGAGCTGGATAACCAGTCCGGCGCACTGCGCAGCGCCGTCGACGGCTTCCTGGCCAAGGTGCGCGCAGCGTAAGACAGATTCTCGTGCCCCGGACGCAGCGCAGCGCTTCTTCAGCGGTGCGTTGCAGAGCCGGGGCCCATGCCTGTCGCATTCTGGGTCCCGGCTCTGCGTCGCACCGCTTCGCGCAGCGCCGTGTCCGGGACACGAGACCGTCCTACTGCTTCTCGATCCCCGCTTCCCGGATCAGCTTCTCCCACAACACCAGCTGTTCGTTCACGAACGTGCCAAGCTGCTCCGGCGTGCCCGAAAATGCGTCCATGCCGAGGGTGGCGAGCTGGGCCTTGATCTCCGGCTTCTCGACGATCTTCCGGATCTCGGCGTTGAGCCGCGTCACGATGTCCTTGGGCAGACCGGCGGGACCGAAATAGCCCTGCCACGACGAGATGTCGAAGTCCGGCACGCCGGCCTCCTGCATCGAGGGCAGGGTCGGCACCAGCGATGAGCGGTCCTTGGTCGTGACAGCGAGCGCTCGTAGCGCGTTGCCCTGGACGTGGGGCAGGCCAGTCAGGATATCCACGAACATCATCGAGACGCGGCCGCCCATGACGTCGTTGAGCGCCGGCGGCGAGCTCTTGTAGGGCACGTGCAGGAGGTCGAGCCCGGCATTGTGCGCAAAGGTCGCGCCTGACACGATCGCCGAGGACGAGCCCGAGGCGTAGCTCAGCTTGCCGGGATTGGCCTTGCCGTAGGCGACCAGCTCGCCGACGGTCTTGGCCGGCACCTCCGGGTGGATCACCAGCATGAAGGGCAGGTCGCCGGTGCGCGCGATCGGGGTGAAGTCCTTGACCGGATCGTAGGTCAGGCTTTTGAGCAGATAGGGATTGGCCGAATGCGTGGTGTTGGTGGTCACCAGCAGCGTGTAGCCGTCGGGGGCGGCGCGCGCGACATAGGTCGCGGCGATCATGCCGTTGGCGCCCGCCTTGTTCTCGATGACGATGCCGACGCCGAGCGCCTGCGACAAATGCTGCGAGATCAGCCGCGTCGTGGTGTCGGTGCCGCTGCCGGCCGCAAACGGCAGCACCAGCGTGATGTTGCGGCTCGGATAATTGTCGGCCTGCGCAGCGGCTGCGGCGGCGAGACAAAGAGCGGCGATGCCGACGGCACGCAGGTTTCGGATCAACGCTGAAAGCATGTCTGGTCGTTCCCTCTTTTTTCGTTGGCGGGGAACCTAGCGTCTCCTCGTTGAAATCGGAAGGCGCGAGTTTGTCGCCTTGTCTCCGCACCGCGGAATTACTTCACCGCAGAGCCCTGGCGCGAGGCGATCACGACGCCGGCGAGCACCAGCAGGTAGCCGATCAAATGGAAAGGCTGGAGTTTTTCGCCGAGCAGCAGGATCGCCATCGCTGAGCCGAACACCGGCACCAGATGGAAGAACGGCGCGGCGCGATTCGGGCCGATCAGCGCCACGCCGCGGTTGAAGAAGAGATAGGCCAGCGTCGAGGGAAAGATCAGGATGTAACCCAGCGTCGCCAGCGTCACCGTGTCGAATTGCATGACATGGCCGCTCCAGGCCTCCCAGATCGCGGTCGGCAGCAGCATCGTCGCGCCGCAGCAGGTGGTGAAGGAGAGAAACGAGAGCTGGTGGATCTTCGGTCGCCGCGGAATGAAGGCGGAGTAGATCCCGAACGCTACCAGCGAGGAGGCGAACATGATGTCACCCCGGTTGAAGCTGATGCTTGCGAGCGCCGCGAAATCGCCGTGCAGGATGATGACGAGCACGCCGAGCAGCGAGATCGCGATGCCGGCGAGCTGCGCACCCGTCAGCCGGACGCCGAACAGCACCAGCGACCATAGCGCCACGAACAGCGGTCCGGCCGACTGGATCAGCAGCGCGTTCAGCGCTTCCGTGTATTGCATCGCCCAGTACGAAATCGCGTTGTTGAAGGCAAAGCCCACCAGCGACAGGAACAGCATCAGCGGCAGGCTTTTGCGCAAATTCGGCCAATCGCGCTTCAGATGCGGCCAGGCGAACGGCAACAGGATCAGGAACACGCCGAACCAGCGGATCGTGGTCACCGTCAGCGGCGGCACATGCGCGCCGACATGGCGCGCGAGCACGATGTTGCCGGCCCAGAACAGTGAGCTCAGGCTGAGCAGCAGATAAGGCTGGTTGTTGAGCCAACTGGCCGGATTGGGGGGCTTTGGCGCGGGCGAAGCGATCGTCATTGGTGTTGGATACAAGCTTGCGCCGGATTTGCGTCGTGACACAAGTCACGTCGCCGCAATGCTACAATGCAGGCATGACCAGAGGAGGCGGCATTGGCGGTTAATATGTTGAACATCGACGGCCTGGGGCGGCTCGATCAGGATGCCCCGGTGGTGATGCTGAATCTGATGCGCTTCCACGAGCGTTCGCGCGACGGCGACGGATCCGGCTGGGACGCCTACTTGCGCTACAGCGCCGTCACAGTGCCCATGATCAAGGCGTGCGGCGGCACGCTGCTCTGGACCGGCGACGCCAAGGCGGTCGCGCTCGGCGCGCAGCGGGGCAACGATTGGGATTTCGCGGCGCTGGTCTATTATCCCACCGTCGCGGCTTTCCTCGCCATGATGACGTCAGAAGCCTATGAGACGGAGGCCGACCCGCATCGCGTCAACGGCTGCGCGGAGCACGTCATCATTGCGACGAGCGAGGCGTACAGCAAGTTCAAGATCGGCTGACGTTGGGCGTCAGTTATGTCGTCTGCTTCCGCGACGCCACGAACACGCCGGCCAGGACCAGCGCAAAACCGATGAAGTGGAACGCCCGCGGGTTTTCGCCGAGGAACGCCATCGCCATGATCGAGCCGAACACCGGCACGACATGGAAGAACGGTGCGGCGCGGTTGGCGCCGATCAGGCGGACACCACGGTTGAAGCAGAGATAGGCGAGCGTCGAGGGGAACACCGCGACATAGAACAGGGTCAGGAGGTTTGGTCCGTCGAGCTTCATCACGGGACGTGCGGACAGCTCCCAGATCTCCAGCGGAATGAGACAGGCCGCACCGCAGCCGAAAGTGAAGGCGAGGAACGACAGGCCGTGCATCGGCGGCCGCTTCAGTGTCAGCACCGAATACAGCGCGAAGATGATTAGCGCGACGATGAAGATGAGGTCGCCCTTGTTGAAATCGATGTTCGACAGCGTGGTGAAATCGCCATGCAGCAGGATGATCAGCACGCCGCACATCGAGAGCAGCACGCCAAAAGCCTGCGCCGCGGTGAGCCTGATACCGAGGATGGCCAGCGACCACAGCGCCACGACCAGCGGTGCGGCCGATTGCAACAGGAGAGTATTGAGCGCCTGCGTATGCTCCAGCGCCCAATATTGCAGAGTGTTGAAGGCGCCGATGCCCGTGATCGAGAGCGTGACCATCAGGCCGAGCTTGCCGCGGATCGCGGGCCAGTCCTGCGCCAGATGTTTCCAGGCGAACGGCAGCACCAGCAGGAAGGCGAAGAACCAGCGCAGGAAGGACAGCGTGACCGGCGGGATGTGGCCGGCGGCGAGCCGCCCGACGATGGCATTGCCGGCCCAGCACAGCGCGGTGATGCTGAGCAGCAGGTAAGGCTGGTTGGCGATCCAGCCGTGACCGGATGTTTCCGCGCTTGTGGTCTGGCCGGTGGCGGACATTGTGATTGTTATGGCCCCGCGTCATGCGCCGAAGCCTTCCGGCCCGGCGTTGTCCGGGCCGGCGCGTGGCCCGGCTCCTCTCAAAGACACGGAAATCGAGGCTGCATCAACGGGGGGCGGATGCATCGCGACCATGCAGCGGCAGATGCGGCGCCTTACGCTTTGGTCGAAGCTATCGCACGGCCTCGGAATATTTCTGGATTTTCAGGGGATATCAAAGGCTTGGGATGGGCCTCGGGCCTCGAAAAAGCCCCGTTCTTGCTTGCCTAGAGAGGCTGCTTCCTTTATCCGGTTGGGCTGCCTCGCGTGCGAACGGCCTCTGGTCGGGAATCAGGCTGGGCGCAGGCATGGTCCCGGAAAAGTGGGTACCGGTTTTCCGTTTGGATCATGCCGCTTACAGAGAAATCTTCGAAGGATTACCCGCGAATGGCCAATGTAGTCGTCGTCGGCGCCCAATGGGGCGACGAGGGAAAGGGCAAGATCGTCGACTGGTTGTCGGAGCAGGCGGACATCGTGGTCCGCTTCCAGGGCGGCCATAACGCCGGCCATACGCTGGTAATCAACGGCGAGACCTACAAGCTGGCGCTGCTGCCGTCCGGCGTGCTGCGGCCGTCGAAACTCGCCGTCATCGGCAATGGCGTGGTGTTCGATCCGCAGGCTTTCCTCGACGAAGTTGCAAAACTGAAGGGACAGGGCGTCGCCATCAGCCCGGACAACCTGCGCATCGCGGAGAACGTCACACTGATCCTGCCGTTGCATCGCGAGCTCGACGCCCTGCGCGAATCCTCCAACGCCGCGACCGCGATCGGCACCACCCGTCGCGGCATCGGGCCGGCTTACGAAGACAAGGTCGGCCGCCGTGCCATCCGCTTGATGGACCTCGCCGATCTCGACACGCTCCCGCACAAGATCGACCGGCTGCTTGCTCACCACAATGCATTACGCCGCGGCCTCAATCTGCCGGAGTTCGATGGCAAGGCCATCCAGGACGAATTGACCGCGTTCGCGCCGCAGCTGCTGCCCTATGCCGAGACGGTGTGGCGGCTGCTCGACATCAAGCGGCGCGAGGGCAAACGCATCCTGTTCGAGGGTGCGCAGGGCGCGCTGCTCGACGTCGACCACGGCACCTATCCCTATGTGACGTCGTCCAACACGGTGGCGGCGCAAGCGGCGACCGGCACCGGCATGGGCCCGGGCGCGGTCGGCTATGTGCTCGGCATCTGCAAAGCCTACACGACGCGCGTCGGCCAGGGTCCGTTCCCGACCGAACTCAACAACGAGATCGGCGAGGAGATCGGTCGCCGCGGCAAGGAATTCGGCGTCAACACCGGCCGCAAGCGCCGCTGCGGCTGGTTCGATGCCGTCTTGGTCCGGCAGACTGTCCGCACCTGCGGCATCACCGGTCTGGCGCTGACGAAACTCGACATTCTCGACGGCTTCGATTCGATCGACGTCTGCACCGGCTACATGCTGGACGGCAAGGAAATCGACCATCTGCCGGCGGGCGAAGGCGCCCAGGCCCGGGTCGAGCCGATCTACGAGACCATCGAAGGCTGGAAGGAGCCGACCGCAAACGGCCGTTCCTGGGCCGACCTGCCGGCCCAGGCCATCAAATATGTCCGCCGGATCGAGGAATTGGTGGGGTGCCCCGTCGCGCTGCTTTCCACCAGCCCCGAACGCGAGGATACTATTCTGGTGCAAAATCCGTTTGAGGCTTAACGATATCTTACCGGGACGTGCGCTAGTTGAGTTGAAATGGCTGATTACTATCCGCTGATCGCCCGCGCTATTGCAGCCCTGGACCCCAACGCTCCCGGCGAGAGCCGTCGCGCGCTCTACGAGCGGGCGCGCACGGCGCTGATCGCGCAGCTCCGCAGCGTGCAGCCGCCGCTCTCCGAATCCGAGATCACCCGCGAACGGCTGTCCCTGGAAGAGGCCGTCCGCAAGGTCGAATCGGAAGCTGCCCAGCGTGCCCGCGAGGCCTCGCGCCCCGGTGGCGGTGCCCGCAGCAGCGGCAGCGGCGATGCCTTCCGCCGCGCCAGCACCCGCGCCACCGAGGGCAACTCGCCCGCGCCCCAAGCCGCTGCCCCGCCGCGCACCCGTCCGGCTCCGCCGCCGCCGCGCGCCGACCGGCCGTCCTTCAACGTCGATGACCAGGGCGACGCCCCGCGTGCGCCGCGGGCTCCGCGTTTCGACGCGCCGCGCCAGTCGGGTCCGTCGGCACCGCCGCCGATGCCGGAGCCGCCTCCGCCGGCCGGACGTGATCGCGCCAGTGGGCGCCGTCAGCCGGACGTCGGGCCGCCGTTGCCGCCTGCACCGGGCGTACGCGGCTTCCGTGACATCACGGCCGACGCCAATGATCTCGGCGGCGCCGCCGCGCAGGCCAACCGTGCCGCGCGCCGCACCTACGCCAACGTGCCTTCGCCCTCTCCGGAATTCGACCGACTCGAGCCGAGCCTGGAAAATCGCGCCGCCGGGGAGGCGCCTTATTCCTACGACGAATCGATCGAGGAAGCGGAGCGCTACGCGCCGCAGTCGCAGTCGCCATCGCAGCGTCCGCACATCCCGGTTCTCGACCGCAATACCAAGAAGAAGCGCGCCCGCACCGGCTCCGTTTTTCCGTTCAAGAGCGCAATCGCCGTCGGCATCGTGCTGATCCTGGTCGGTGCCGGCATCCTCTGGGGCAAGCAGCTGGTCCAGACCGCGAGCGGCCTGTTCAAGTCTTCGCCGACGCAGGTGGTGGAGGCGCCGAGGGATTCGTCGCAGCCGCAGAGCAAGCCGAAGATTCCGGATCGCGTCGGCCAGCCTTCAGCCAGCGACCAGCCGGTCGCGCCGGTGGCGCAGAAGGTCGTGCTCTATGACGAGGATCCGTCCGATCCCAAGGGCAAGCAATATGTCGGCTCGGTGGTGTGGCGGCTCGAGCCGATCAAGGCGTCCGGCAACCAGAAGGCCGACGTCGCCGTGCGCGCCGACATCGAGATCCCCGATCGCAAGTTCAAGATGACGATGTCGTTCCGCCGCAACACCGACTCGTCGCTGCCGGCGAGTCACACCGCGGAATTGACCTTCATCCTGCCGCCAGATTTCCCGGGCGGCAGCGTCTCCAACGTGCCCGGCATTTTGATGAAGTCGAACGAGCAAGCCCGCGGCACGCCGCTCGCAGGTCTCGCGGTCAAGGTCACCGACGGCTTCTTCCTGGTCGGCCTCTCCAACGTCGATGCCGACCGCAGCCGCAACGTCCAGCTCCTGAAGGAGCGCTCCTGGTTCGACGTGCCCCTGGTCTACGCCAACCAGCGCCGCGCAATCATCGCCATCGAGAAGGGTGCTCCCGGCGAGCGCGCCTTCAACGACGCCTTCGCGCAGTGGGGCGACTGAGGTCGCGCCTGACTGTCGTTCACCTTTCCCTCCGGAGAGGTGAACCGGGCATTCAACGATCCAACCGAAATTGAACCGGCGCTATTGAGCAGCAGCTTCTCGTTTGCGCGATCCTGTCGCGGCTGCGTGCTCGCGGTCCATCACGGCACGACAGCCGGGGCTGACCTGCGCCTTTTTGTGAACCATGCAGGCCCTGATCCTGGGGATGTCGGGGATTTCACTCGAGCAGAGCCGCATGGCATCGCCGGAGCACATCTGTTGCGCTTCGGACGAGAAGGCGAGGCCGGGCGATGTCTGGAATGCGACGGCGGTGGTGGCGATGGCGAAGAGAGTTGCGATGGTCTGATAGCGTGTCATGCAGAATGCGTCCCCGAGTTCCGTGGGCTTGAGCCACTTGGTTTTTGGGGCGCCGCACGCGGCTTGATCTGCCGCATGTCACAGCCTTCACGCCGGGACCTCAATCCCGCATGTGGTCGCTCGATCTCTCGTGATGTGCGAATCGAAAAGTGCTGCGCCGCCCGAGCCAAGTATGCGCCATTGTCACGCGGCCGCAATGGGACGCAAAAAGGAATTCGCAATTGTTGCGTGCACGTCACGCACAAAAACGGCGCGCGCGATCAGATCAACCGATCGGAGGATACGCGCGCTTGTTCCGCGTCGCCCGCGCCAAGCCCTGCGGCGTGTTCCTCGACGGCGGTGACACCTCTTGCTGTGAGTTCGAACAAATCGCCATCTTTCATCACGTAACCGTCGGCGATCAGCTGTCCCACCTTGCCTTGCCGATCGTCGGCGAAGGCAACGGACTGACTGATGTCCCTGAGGATCGAGAGCTGTTCGTCGCGCAACATGGCTTCACTCTCCGTTCGAGCGGAATGGTTCCGGTCCTTACATGCCGTGGCTCTGAAACACCTTTTTGCAAGAGCGCGACAGCTTGGCTCTGTTGGCCTGCAAGCAGCCTTGTACCGCCGTGTCGTTGCCGAGCTCTTTTCGGCACAGCCGCGAAGCATCGCGCGAGCAGGCCTGCTGTTCCTGCGGGGTGCCGCCATGACCTTGCGCGCGCGCAGGCAGGCTCGACAGGCCGGTCAGGACCGTCAGCGCGATCGTCGTCAGAAAGAACAGTTCGCGGGACATCTGCGGCTCCAAATCTGACAGGTGACTTTCAAGTCCTGTCTGAACTCGTCGCTATGCCGCTTGTTCCCAAGGGCAGAGCCCGCATCCCGCTATTCAAGGTTCCCGCGGCACTGCTATAACAGGGCGAAGGATGGGGGTGGTTGATGAAACGCTATCTGGTGTTTGCGCTGGTTGGCCCGTTCGTGGGCGGGTTCCTGCTGCTGCTGACGACGACTTATCAGTCCGGCTATTGGGCCCAGACCAACCTCGGCGAGGTCGGCAAGCTGTTCGCAGTGTTCTTCAAATCGCTGCAATACAGTTATCTGTTCGGCTTCCTGCCCTCGCTGATGCTCGGCGCGGTCGACGATATTCTGGTCCACGTCCGCCGGATCGGCCCGGTGCTGCGGATGCTGCTGGTCGGCGTGTTCGCTTTCATCCTGGCCTCCCTGACTTACAGTTCGCGTGGGCCGGATTCGGGCGCGGTGCAGTTGATCCTGTACGGCCTCGTCGGGTTCGTGCCGGCGGTGATTTCATCCTGGCTCGTGCATAAATATGTCGAGGAGCCGCTGCCGGCGGCGGCGCGGAGCTGAGCGCACGACCCCTTGATCAGGCCGCAGCAACCTCAGCCGCGCTGGCGCGTTGCCTTGAGATCATGACCATGTCCGATGACGATATTCTTGCTCCACGCCGATCCCGTTCGGGAAGCCGCTCGGGCGCGGCTTCTTCGGGCGCCGAGGGGCGTGGGCCGATCATCGACCAGGACGGTCGCGAGATCCGGCCCGAAACGCTGGAGCAAGGCTTTCGCGAATTTCGCTTCGAATTCGGCAAAGATAATCCATTTGCTGGCAGCCCGTTCGGCAATCTGACGCGCGAGCAGCGGATCGCGCGGATCGAGGCGATCGCAAAGCTGCTCGACGTCGCTTTCGTCCTGCCCGGCACCAATATCCGCTACGGCATCGACGGGCTGATCGGACTGATCCCCATCGTCGGCGACATCATCACGACCGCGATCTCGCTGTGGCTGGTGCGTGAGGCCCGCGCGCTCGGCGCGCCCTGGTACCTCACCGCGCGCATGCTCGGAAATGTCGCCGTCGACGGCGTCGTCGGCATCGTCCCGTTCGCGGGCGACGCCTTCGACGTCATGTTCCGCGCCAATATGCGCAACGTGCGCCTGTTGCGCCGCTGGCTCGACAAGCAGCCGCGCACCTGACACTCCCCAAAACGCAAAAAGCGCGACGACCTTTCGGCCATCGCGCCTTCAGCGCACATCGGAGACTTGCGATAAAGCAGGCTTGCAATAAAGAAAGCTTACGCCGCGTCGGCGTCGGCGTTCTCGACGGGCTCAGGCTTGCGGTGACGGGGCAGCGGGAAGGCTTCGCTCTCGTAAAGCGAGCGGATCCCGTTCTGGTCGAAGCGCGCTTCCTCGACCTGGAGATAGGCGCCGTTCAGCGAATCCGTCGGCAGCTGCTCCATTGCGAACTGCACGGCTTCGGCCGCGGTACCAAACCGCCGATAGGTGAAGCCCGCGCGCTTCTTCTTGCGGATCGCGGCGGGAAAGAGTTCGGCGGAGGTGTTGAAGTTGAACGGACGCAGTGGACGCATGGTCAAAGACCTCGTGATCGCTCTGGGGCTTTAAGCGCGTGGGATTTGGACGGGCGGAGGCCACGATCAGGTGGGCCCGCCGCACATGTCATTTTCGTTCTCTAATATAGGCCGTTTTGACAAAATTGCGACCCCTGCGATGAGAGATGATGAATCCACGCATGGCAGGTCCGCGACTTGGAAAGTCGAAATAATATCAATGGCTTGATTGGTTTATAGCTTACCGAGGAGCAGCAGCACGAGCAGCACCACCAGCACGAGGCCGCCGATCCCCATGCCGGAATGGCCCATCCCGTAGCCGTAGCCACCGAAGCGGCCCGACAGGCCGCCGAGCAGATAAATGATCACCAGGATGATCAGGATGGTCCCAAGCGTCATGGCATCCTCCCTGGCGGCCGCTGAAACACGATGGTTGGCCGCACCGCCAAAGAAGAAAAGCACATCGCGTCCCCCGGTTCCATGACGGAACCGGAGGACACGCAACGATTATTTCGGCTCGAGCTTCAGCGCCGCCGAGTTGATGCAGTAGCGCAGGCCGGTCGGCCCGGGGCCGTCAGGGAAGACATGGCCGAGATGGCCGCTGCACTTGGAGCACAGCACCTCGGTGCGGATCATGCCGTGGGTGACGTCCCGCTCCTCGTCGACATGGCTTTCGACCGCGGGCTGGGTGAAGCTCGGCCAGCCGCAGCCGGAATCGAACTTCGCATCGGATTCGAACAGCTCGTTGCCGCAGCCGGCGCAGGTATAGGTGCCGGCGCGGTGGTCGTGCTCATATTCGCCGGAGAAGGGACGCTCGGTCGCCTTCTCGCGCAGTACCGCATACTGCATCGGCGACAACTCGCTGCGCCATTGCTCTTCGCTCTTGATGACCTTGTCGTCTGTGGTTTTCGTCTTGGTGTCGGGCATGGGTCTCCCGTCTTTTTTGGTGATCTCGCGATCAGTTGGTAGCCTTGCTGGCACTCACCAGCGTCGGCTTCTCGATGTAGTTATCCGCGAACAGCTTTTTCAGGTTCTCGACCTTCGGGAGATCGTTGTAGGCGATATAGGGCTGGTTCGGGTGCAGCGTCAGATAGTCCTGATGATAGGCCTCCGCCGGATAGAACGCCTCCAGCGCGCCGACCTTGGTCGCGATCGGCTTGCTGAAGACCTTGGCGCCGTTGAGCTGGGCGATATAGGCCTCGGCCACCTTCTTCTGCTCGTCGGAGGTGGTGAAGATCGCCGAGCGATATTGCGTGCCGCTGTCGGGACCCTGCCGGTTGAGCTGGGTCGGGTCGTGCGCCACCGAGAAGTAGATCTGCAGGATCTTGCCGTAGGAGATCTTCTTCGGGTCGTATTTGATCTCGACCGATTCCGCATGGCCGGTCCGGCCGCTCGAGACAGTCTGGTAGTCGGCCGTCGCCTTGGTGCCGCCCGCATAGCCGGAAACCGCGTTGAGGACGCCTGCGGTGTGTTGGAACACGCCCTGCACGCCCCAGAAGCAGCCTCCGGCGATCACGGCGGTTTGGGTCCCGCTTGCGGGGGCCGCATCCACTGCGGGAGTTGGGATCACGACCGCATCCTCGGCGGCCCGGGTCGGCGCGGCAAAAGCCAGCGTCAGGGCGGTGGTTGCGGCGAGCAGGGACAGGATGGCAGGTCGGCGCATGGCGATCCTCTTTCGGAAGGTCTGACAGTCTAGGGCGGTTGGAGCCGGGCGAACAGCCTGCCCGGCATTTACAGACATTCGAGATACGGGCCGGCCGGGCGATTGTTACGGCCGGACTGACACGAGTCTGTGAAAAACGTGCCTTGGGACAGACCGGCTTGGCGAGGACCGGAACTCCGCGCTAGATGAACCCGCGCGATCGGTGATCGACCTAAAGAGTGATGGCTGGAGCTGACCTGACAACATGTTGCGCGTCATATCCCTGACCCTCGTCGTCGTGCTCGCCGGCTTGGCCGCCTGGAGCTCGATCGCGGCGGCCGGTCCGCAATCCGGCGACGACCTCGCCATTTGCCGCGACCGCCAGGCGGATGCGCAGGCCAGGGCGCAGGCCTGCGACAATCTGCTCAACGCCGACCGTGTCACCGGCAAGGACAAGGGCATCGCGCTCTCCGTGCGCGGCAATACGCTGATCAACAAGCGCGACTACATCCACGCGATCGAGACCTTGTCCATGGCCGTCGATCTCGATCCCGACAACGTCGTCACGCTCAATTTGCGCGGCCTCGCCCATGAGCGGACGGGCCAGGACGACCTTGCGATGGCGGACTACAACCTCGCGCTCCAAAAGCGCCCGACCTACGGTGTGCCCTACAACAACCGCGGCATCATCCAGCTGCGCCGGGGTGCGCTGCAAAGCGCGCTCGACGATTTCAACCTGTCGATCAAATACGCGCCCAAGTTCCTGCTCGGCTACACCAACCGCGCCCGCGTGCGCACGCTGATGCAGGATTTTGACGGCGCGATCGCCGATTTCGCGGAGGCCGAGAAGATCGACCCGGCCGCGCAGCAGATCACCGGCAACCGCTGCATCACCTACGGCATGATGGGCAAGTACGACCAGGCCTTCGCCGACTGCAACGGATTGATCGAGAAGCAGCCGAAGAACACCTACGCGATCAACAATCGCGCCGACGTCAACATGTTGAAGGGCGATTTCGACGCCGCGCTGAAGGACTACAACACGGCAATCCAGATCAACCCGAACAATGTCCGGGCACATTCAGGCCGCGGCCAGATCTACGAGCGCAAGAAGGATCTCGCCCAGGCCCGCGCCGACTATCGCGCGGCAGCCTATTCGCTGACGAAGTTCGACGAGCTCGACGTCGCGCGCGCCCGCGCGATCGCGCGGGAACGGCTCGCCGCGCTGACACCGCAGGCGCCGGCCGGATCAACGGGGCGCCGTGTGGCGCTTGTGATCGGCAACGGCGCCTACAAGAACGTCCACGCCTTGCCCAACCCGCCCCGCGACTCGAAAATGATCGCAAGCGTGCTGCGCGATGTCGGCTTCCAGACCGTGATATCCGTCAGCGACCTGACCCGCGACAAATTCTTCGAAGCGTTGCAGACGTTTGCCGCCGAGGCGGAGAAGGCGGATTGGGCGGTGGTCTATTACGCCGGCCACGGTTTCGAGATCGGCGGCGTCAACTATCTCGTTCCTGTCGACGCCAAGCTCGCCGCGGACAGGGACGCCGAGACCCAGGCGGTTGCGCTGGAGCAGGTGATTGCCGCCGTCGGCGCCGCGCGAAAGGTGCGTCTGGTGATGCTGGATGCCTGCCGTGACAATCCGTTCGCGCCGACCATGCAGCGCACGCTGTCGCTCAAGTTGGTCGACAAGGGCTTTTCTAACATCGAGCCCGGCGCCGGCTTCATGGTGGTCTACGCCGCCAAGCACGGCGAGACCGCGATGGACGGCGATGGCGGCGCCGACAGCCCCTTCGCCACCGCGCTCGCCCGCGAGATCAAGGTGCCGCGCGTCGAGATCCGAAAACTGTTCGACATCGTCCGCGACGACGTCTGGGTTGTGACCAAGCACGAGCAGCAGCCGTTTTCGTACGGCTCGCCGCCGGGGCGCGAGGATTTTTATTTCGTTGCTGGGAAGTGAGAGATCGTACGTGCGTAGCGGGTTAGCGAAGCGTAACCGCGAACTTCGTTCCGCATTCGCTGAAGCATGGTGGGTTACGACTTCGGCTAACCCACCCCACGGTCTCACACCACAATGCTCAGCCGCTTCGCCGCCCGCGTGATCCCCGTGTACAGCCACCGTGCTCGGCTCTCCTGAAACGCAAAGCTCTCGTCGAATAGCACGACGTCGTCCCATTGCGAGCCCTGCGACTTGTGCACGGTCAGCACATAGCCGTAGTCGAACTCGTCATAGGGCTTGCGTTGCTCCCAGGCGATCGCCTCGACGCCGCCTTCGAAGCAGTCGGCGCGCACCGAGACCTTCGTCACCTTGTGGCCAAGATCCTCGTCCGGCGACAGCCGCATGCTGAGAATGCGCGATTTCGAGCGCGTGGTGTTGCGCGATTTCACGCGCCACAGGCCGCCGTTGAACAGGCCCTTCTTGCGGTTGTTGCGCAGGCACACCAGCTTGTCGCCGGCGACCGGAAAGGTGTCCTCGATATTCTGGCGCTGACGCACCCGCATATTGTACGCGCGCCGCGTGTTGTTACGGCCGACCAGGACCTGGTCGGCGGCCATCACGCGATCGGGATCGAGTTCTTTGCGCGACACCACCTCGCTCTCGCCATAGCGGCCGATGTCGAGCTCACGTCCCTCGCGGACGTCCATCGACATTCGCACGATCGGGTCGTCCTGGGCCTGGCGGTGCACCTCGGTCAGCATCGCGTCGGGTTCGGTATTGGTGAAGAAGCCGGCGCCCTGGATCGGCGGCAGCTGCGCGGGATCGCCCAGCACAAGCAGCGGGCAGTCGAACGACATCAGGTCGCGGCCCAATTCGGCATCGACCATCGAGCATTCGTCGATCACGATCAGCTTGGCCTTCGAGGCCGGGGCGTCGTCCCACAGCTCGAAGCTCGGCTGTTCCTCGCCGGATTCGCGGGTGCGGTAGATCAGCGAATGGATGGTGGAGGCCTCGTCGCAACCCTTGTTGCGCATGACCAGCGCCGCCTTGCCGGTGAACGCAGCGAACTTCACCTCGCCGTCGACGCCGTCGGCAATGTGCCGCGCCAGCGTGGTTTTGCCGGTGCCGGCAAAGCCGAACAGGCGGAATACCGGCGGCGTGCCGTTGCGGCCGGGTTTTGCCTTCAGCCAATCGCCAACGGCTTTGAGCGCGGCATCCTGATGCGGGGTGAATGTGGCCATGTCTGTCTTGAGGAGGGGCGAAACGGAGCGATTCGCAATCCCCAAAACTAACCATTCGCACCGCCGGTTCAAGCGCAGGACAATCGCATTTAACTGCCGTTTCCCTGCCGCCCATCCTTCGAGACGCCCGCCTTTGGCGGGCCCTCAGGATGAGGACGGAGTGCGTGGCAGCGCTTTCGACAGGCAAAGATGCCGCTCAGCCTCGTCCTGAGGAGACCGCAAAGTGGTCGTCTCGAAGGACGAGGCGCTCGCTCAGGCCAAGCGGCCCAAACATGCACTTATGGCGCACACTGCTACTTGCGGCCGAGGAATCGTTCTCCCGCACGACGGAATTGCTGCTCCGTAGACAGCGCCGCCTCGCGCATTAAGATGAGCGCAAGAACAATAAGTGGGCAAGAAAACTTGGGAGAGACGGCGTCATGAAGTTCGGCATCTTCTATGAGCTGCAACTGCCAAGGCCCTGGGTGGCCGGCGACGAGCTCAGGCTCTACCAGAATGCGCTGTCGCAGATGGAACTCGCCGACCGGCTCGGCTACGACCATGCGTGGGTTGTCGAGCATCACTTCCTCGAAGAATACTCGCATTCGCCCTCGCCGGAATCCTTCCTCGCGGCGGCCAGCCAGCGCACCAGGAACATCAGGCTTGGCCACGGCATCCTTCAGCTCACCACCAACCATCCCGCCCGCGTTGCCGAGCGCGTCGCCGTGCTCGACCTGCTCTCCAACGGCCGCTGCGAGTTCGGCATGGGCGAGAGCGCGTCCATTACCGAACTCACGCCGTTCGGACGCGACATGGAAACGAAGAAAGAAGTTTTCGAGGAAGCGGTCAGTGCGATCTTCCCGATGTTCAAGGACGCGGGCTCCGAGCATCACGGCAAGTACTTCGACATCCCATTGCGCAATGTCGTGCCGAAACCGGTGCAGAAGCCGCATCCGCCGTTGTGGATGGCCTGCTCGCAGCTGCCGACTATCGAACGTGCCGGCCGTCACGGCTTTGGCGCGCTCGGCTTCCAGTTCGTCAGCGCGGACGCCGCGCATGCCTGGGTGCACGCCTATTACAACGCCATGACCAAGCGTCTGGCAAAGCTCGCCGACTATGAGATCAACCCGAACATGGCGTTGGTGTCGTTCTTCATGTGCGCCAAGACGGACGAGGAGGCCCGCGCCCGCGCCGACGGCGCCACCTTCTTCCAGTTCGCGCTGCGCTTCTACGGCGCCTCGCAGAACCGCCAGCGTCCCGCGCCCTACATCGTCAACATGTGGGACGAGTACAACAAGTGGAAGCGCGACAATCCCGAGGCGCAGGAGGCCGCGCTGCGCGGCGGCCTGATCGGCTCGCCCGAGACCATCCGCAGGAAGCTGAAGCGCTTCCAGAGCTCGCATATCGACCAGGTGATCCTGCTTAATCAAGCGGGCAAGAACAGTCACGAGCATATCTGCGAATCGCTCGAGCTGTTCGGCCGCGAGGTGATGCCGGAGTTCCAGAACGATCCCGCGCAGGAAACCTGGAAGCAGGGCGTGATGAGCGGTGAGATCAAGCTGGAAGAGATCGACACGGAGGCCTTCACCGACCGCTACGGCAAGCTCGCCGTCACCGTCGCGCCAGCGAAGGCGGCGGCGGGGTAGGGCGTCTTCCGGCCCGCGATCTTTGCTGATAGGCTTCGGCAAAACGCGGCAGGGAGAGAACGATGCGGTCCCGCGGGACAGGCTCAGGCTCAAGCTTGGCGGCCGGCGACATCGCGCCCGCGGTGCTCGCGATCGGCCGCCCCGACTTTCCAAATGTCCTGATCGACACGCTGCGTCGGCAGGCCGATGTCGGGCATTGCATGGTGTTCGCGTTGAGCCGTGCCGGCGCCGCACACTGCCTGCTCGATGCCGGCAACATCCCGATCGGCGGCGATCTGGGCGCGGCCTATGCCGGGCAGTTCCACGAATCCGACCCCAACCGCGATGCGCTGTTCGAAGGGAAGGGGCGCGCGCCGATCGTACTGCCGGCCTTCGCGCCCCGCATGTACGGCGCGCGCTACCGAAAAATGTTCTTTGTGGATTCCGGCATCGTGGACAAATGCGCGACCGCGATCTGGGTCGACGACACCTGCTTCTACGTCAATTTCTATCGCATCGCCGCCCAGGGCCGTTTCAGCGCCGCGCAGCATGAGCGGCTCCGAGCCATTGCACCGGCCATCGGCGCGAGCGTGGCGCGCCATTTCCAGCAAGGCGCGGCGACCACCGACCAGACTCTCGCCACGCTGTTTGCGACGTGCACGCCGCTCGCCAGCCTCACCCCGCGCGAGCAGGACGTTTGCCGTCGCATCCTCGCAGGCTTCAGCTCCGAGGCGATATCGCAAGCCCTCGGCATCAGCCTGCATTCGACGCTGACCTACCGCAAACGCGCCTATGAGCGGCTCGGCATCTCCTCGCAGAGCGAGCTGTTTGCCATCGTGCTCCGCCTGCTGGCTGGCCCCCGCAGCCTGAATTGAGGGAGACGCTAAGTCCGCGGTATCTGCTTCCGAGCAAAGCGGCGCGCAGTTCGCCCGCCGGGATCGTCGACTGTTGACCCGAAGTGGACTTGATCGATATTGAAGCGAGTTCTTAAATGCCCGCGAAGGGCCGGGTGTCAAAGCAGAGCATGGAATTCTTGTCGGAATGGATCGCAGCCTATCTAATCGGCGAGTCCGATGATTGGGTACCGCGAACACTATTGGGCTGGACCAGAGTCGGGCTGCTTGCCGGTTTTATCGGGCAGGTTATTTACCTGATCCATGCATGCATCGCGTTGGCGGTCCCGACGATCCTGTGGTTTAGCTTCCCAGCAAATATATTGGCGCTGGTTGTCGTCCGCCGCGCTCTGCGGTGGCGCTACCCCGTCTAGCAAAACCTGGGTGACGGACCGCATATTGTCCGTTCATGGCCCGACAAAAGTTCGGCGTTAACCATCTTCACGGTTCCAGTCTGAGCGAGATCGCTTCGAAGTTTCTTAAATTTTGCTGGGTAACTCTCTTGGGCATGGTGACCTGGGGAGAGACATGAGTAAGCGGGCCAAACGTGGAAAGGCGGAGACGCTCGCACTTCCAATGGCCGGGAGAGTTGCGATTGGCGCCGTGGCCATCGCAGCATTGGGGTACAGTTTGCTGTCTCGCCCGGCGAGCGTACAACCGATCCGAAAACCGTCTGCGAACCAAGCCATGGCGTCGTCAACTCCGGTTTACGTGTCAACTCCAGTTCATGCATCAGCGCCGGCTCCGATTCCGGCCCGGGCGCCTCAAGTCGAACCACCAAAAGCTGCTGACGGTCCCGGAGCATTTGTTCGGCAGGTCATTGACTACACCAGCCACCAGGCGCCGGGCACCGTGATCATCGATACCGGAAACACGTTCCTTTATTTCGTTCTGAACGACAGGCAAGCGATGCGCTACGGCATCGGTGTTGGCCGCGAAGGTTTCACGTGGTCCGGTGAGCAGACTGTGGCCCGTAAAACAGAATGGCCGGATTGGCGTCCGCCTGCGGAGATGGTTGTGCGTCAGCCTTATCTGCCGCGGTTTATGGCGGGCGGCCCCGGCAACCCGCTCGGCGCTCGGGCGATGTATCTAGGCGAAACCGAGTATAGAATTCACGGCACCAACAAGCCCGATACGATCGGGAAGCGGGTTTCGTCCGGCTGCATCCGCCTGACCAATGAAGACGTCGTGGACCTTTTTGAGCGGGTGAAGATCGGAGCGAAAGTGATCGTGCTTCCAACTACCGCTGCCCGTCGACCATCCGAGGGAGCACCGCCCGACGCCGCTTCCCGATCGCCGGACCCGGCATCGCTGTCGAACCGACCCTCGGCAACTAACGCGCAGATGCAGTCATCTGGACCGAAGATTGCCGAGGCCCAGTAACTCCAATTCCGTACGTCCCTATCGCTAGGGACAGACCCGGGCCGCGGAGTTCGCTAGTCTGTCCTGAAGCACAGGAGAATTCAGGGGAGGCCGTCTTGAGCACCGCGCCGCGCATCGACATCGACCCTGTCGCGTTCTGGGCCGACCCCTACCCGATGCTCGCGACAATGCGTAAAGAGGCGCCGATCGCCTTCGTACCGCAGCTCGGCTCGACGCTGCTGACGCGCCGCGACGACATCTCGATCTCCGAGAAGCAGATCGACGTGTTCTCCTCGCACCAGCCCGCAGGCCTGATGAATCGGCTGATGGGCCACAACATGATGCGCAAGGACGGCGAGGCGCACCAGGTCGAGCGCCGCGCGATGTTTCCGACGGTGTCGCCGAAGACAGTGAAGGCGCACTGGACCGCGCAATTCCAGGCGCATGCTGACCGCATCATCGATGCAATCGTTCCGGGCAGCCGGATCGACTTCATGCGCGACTTCGCGCTGCCGTTCTCCGGCGAATGCCTGAAGTCCATTACCGGCCTCACCAATATCGGCTTTGGGGACATGGATGCATGGTCGCAGGGCATGATCGAGGGCATCGCCAACTACAGCGGCGATACGGCCGTCGAGGCGCGCTGCCATGCGGCGACATCAGGCATCGATGCGGCGATCGACGACATCCTGCCGGTGATGCGCAAGCATCCTGACCGGAGCATCCTTGGCGTGCTGCTTGCTTCGGGCATGTCGATGGAGAGCGTGCGCGCCAACGTCAAACTCGCGATATCAGGCGGCCAGAACGAACCGCGCAAGGCGATCGCCGGCACGGTGTGGGCGCTGCTGTCCCATCCCGAGCAGCTCGATCTGGTGCGCAAAGGCGAGGTGACCTGGCTCCAGGCCTTCGAGGAATATGCCCGCTGGATCTCGCCGATCGGCATGTCGCCGCGGCGCATCGCAAAGCCGTGGAGCATCCGCGACGTCTCGTTCGAACTTGATGAGCGTGTGTTCCTGATGTTCGGCTCGGCCAACCGTGACGAGCAGCATTTTGAGCGCGCCGACCAGTTCGACGTGCGGCGTGATACCGCCAAGAGCGTCGCGTTCGGCGCCGGTCCGCATTTTTGCGCCGGCGCCTGGGCCTCGCGCGCCATGATCGCCGATGTCGCGTTGCCGACATTGTTCGCGCGTGCCCAAAAGCTCGAGCTGGCCGACGACGAGCCGGTGCGGGTCGGCGGCTGGGCGTTCCGCGGGCTGCAGAATTTGCCGGTGAGGTGGCTGCATTAGCCCGCCAGAGGCGGGTCCATCCCGAACGCCGCCACGGTCTCATCTTGCCCCCGTTTTGCCCGGCGAGTCAAACGAATTTCGGATATACGTAAGTCATTGTTTTCGCACGCCCCGGCTACTGTGCATGGGGTTGTTTTCGCGGTTTTTGGTCCGGTCACGCGTCGTGAGACCCAACGCGCTCGGGACTCACATCCGCGTGCAGAAAAATTCCATCTTCATTCGCTCCACCGCTTGAAAGATTAATCGTGCGCGCGGCACCGGGCGCAGTGCTCGCATCGCTATTTTCTCGCGCGTCTCGACACCTCCGATAAGTCGCACCATCATTTGTGCAAGACGAATGATGACGGCCACGTGCGGCCGGGAGTGCGGAATGCAGCGTCGCGACTTTCTCAAATTATCCGTTGGAACTGCGGCAGTCGCTGCATTCGCCTCGCGCGCCAAAGCGCAAGGAACGTCACAAAGCGCGGTGAAGGAAATTCGGGTCGGCTACCAGAAGACCGGCGTGCTCGTCATCACGCGCCAGCAGGCGTCCTTGGAAAAACATTTCAATCCGCAAGGCATCGAGGTGAAATGGGTCGAGTTTTCCTCGGGGCCTCCGATGATGGAGGCGATGAATGTCGGCAGCGTCGATTTCGGCTCGGTCGGCGATTCCCCGCCGGTGTTCGCCCAGGCCGCGGGCGCGGCAATCGTCTATGCCGCCGGCCAGCCCATCACCAACGGCCAGGGCATTTTGGTGCCGAAGGGCTCGCCGATACGCACCATCGCTGACTTGAAGGGCAAGCGCATCGGCTTCACCAAGGGCTCCAGTGCCCACAACATCGTGGTGCAGACGCTGGAAAGGGCCGGTCTCACCTACGCCGACATCACGCCGGTCTATTTGACGCCGCCGGATGCCGGGCCTGCCTTTGCCAATGGCAGCATCGAGGCCTGGGCGATCTGGGATCCGTATTTTGCGATCGGCGAGACCAAGCAGGGCGGCCGCATCCTGATCAATGCACGCGAGGTCACCAAGACCAATTCCTTCTACATCGCCAACCGCGATTTCGCGAAGAACCACGGTGCGATCCTGCAACAGATCGTCGACGTGACAACGGCGGCCGGCAAATGGGCCGAACAGAACCGCGACGAGGTCGCGAGATCGCTCGCCGCGATCACCGGCGTCCCGCTGGATATCCAGACCGTCGCAGCCAATCGCGCGAACTTCGTGGTCGGCCCCGTCACCGACGACATCGTCGTCACCCAGCAGGGCGTTGCCGACCGCTTCTACAAGCTCGGCCTGATCCCCAAGCCGATCGTCGTTCGCGACATCGTCTGGCGCAACCCGGCAGCCTGATCGTGCCGACCGATCTTCCCATCCAGAAGGGTTTGAACATGAGACGTATCATTCAGCGTCTGATCGCGGCCATCGTGCTGTCGATCGGCATCGTCGCCGCCGCGGTCGGCACCTCCTACGGTCAAGACAAGGTGGTTCGCATCGGTTATCAGAAATACGGCAAGCTGGTGCTGCTCAAGAGCAAGGGCACGCTGGAGCCGAAGCTCGCGGCCAACGGCTACAAGGTGGTGTGGACCGAATTCCCCTCCGGCCCGCCGCTGCTCGAGGCGCTCAATGTCGGCGCGATCGATTTCGGCAACACCGGCGAAGCCCCGCCGATCTTCGCGCAAGCCGCCGGCGCCCCGATCCAGTATGTCGCCTACGAGCCGCCGGCCCCGAAGGGCGAGGCGATCCTGGTGCCGAAAGACAGCCCGCTGAAGTCTGTCACCGATCTCAAGGGCAAGAAGGTCGCGCTCAACAAGGGCTCCAACGTCCACTATCTCCTGGTCAAGGCACTCGAGAAGGCCGGCGTCAAATATTCCGAGATCGAGCCGGTATTTCTGGCGCCAGCCGATGCGCGCGCCGCCTTCGAGCGCGGCGCGGTCGATGCCTGGGTGATCTGGGATCCGTTCCAGGCCGCCGCGGAAGCGGCGACCGGCGCACGTACGCTCGCCGACGGCACCGACATCGTGGCGAACTACCAGTTCTATTTCTCCTCGAAGAAATTCCTCGAAGCCAATCCTGAGATCGTCGACGCCGTGCTGGCCGAGCTGAGCGCGGTCGACGATTGGGCCGAGGGCGACATCCACGCGGTTGCCGAGCAGCTGGCGCCCGCGATCGGCCTGCCGGTCCCCGTGGTCGAGGTGGCGCTGAAGCGGCAGGCCTACGGCATCAAGCCGATCACCGACGCCGTCGTCGCCGATCAGCAGCAGGTTGCCGACGCGTTCTTCGCGCTCAACCTGATTCCCAAATCCATCAAGATTTCCGACGTGGCGCGGAAGCCAGGATCATGAGCAAGCACATGAGCAAGCAAGCAAACGCCAACATCCTCTGGTTCCTGCCGACCCACGGTGACGGCCGCTATCTCGGCACCGGCGTCGGCGGCCGCGAGGTCAATTTCAACTATCTACGCCAGATCGCGCAGGCCGCCGACCAGCTCGGCTATTTCGGCGTGCTGCTGCCGACCGGGCGATCTTGCGAGGATTCCTGGATCGTCGCCTCCTCGGTCGCGCCGTTCACCGAGCGGCTGCGCTATCTCGTGGCCGTCAGGCCCGGCCTGCAATCGCCGAGCGTGGCCGCGCGCATGACCGCGACGCTCGATCGCATCACAAACGGCCGTCTTCTCGTCAACGTCGTCACCGGTGGCGATCCCGTCGAGAACAAGGGCGACGGCATCTTCCTCGGCCATGACGAGCGCTACGAGGTCACCCGCGAGTTTCTCAACGTCTATAGCGACCTGCTCGCCGGCAAGACCGTCAATGTCGAGGGCAAGCACATCCATGTCGAAGGCGGCAAGCTGCTGTTTCCGCCGGTGCAGTCGCCGCGGCCGCCGCTCTATTTCGGCGGCTCGTCGGATGCCGGCATCGACGTCGCCGTCGACGCCGTCGACAAATATCTCACCTGGGGTGAGCCGCCGGCGCTGGTCGCGGAGAAGATCGCCAAGGTGAGGGAGGTCGCCGCAGCACGTGGCCGAAAATTGTCCTTCGGTATCCGGCTCCACGTGATTGTCCGCGAGACCAATGAAGCGGCCTGGCAGGCTGCCAACGAGCTGATCAAGCATGTCAGCGACGAGACCATCGCCACGGCGCAGAAGAACTTTGAGCGGATGGATTCCGTCGGCCAGCAGCGCATGGCACAGCTGCATGGCGGCAAGCGCGACAAGCTCGAGATCGCTCCGAACCTGTGGGCCGGTGTCGGCCTCGTGCGCGGCGGCGCCGGCACGGCACTGGTCGGCGACGCCCAGACCGTCGCGGCCCGTATCAAGGAGTATCAGGACATCGGCATCGATACCTTCATCATGTCGGGCTACCCGCATCTGGAGGAAGCCTATCGCTTCGCCGAGCTGGTGTTCCCGCTGCTTTCGCTGGAGCAGCCCAGCAACGTGACCAAGCTTCACTTCAACGGCGGCCCCTTTGGTGAAACGGTCGGCAGCGACTTCCGTCCGCAGCACAAGGTGTCGCAGTCATGAGCCTGATCGACAGCGTTTCGTTCCCGCGCAGTTTTCGCCTGCCGCGCCTCGACGGCCTGATCCAGTGGATCGTGCCGCTCGCCATCATCGCGATCTGGCAGGTTGCCAGCGTCACCGGTTTTGTGCCGACGCGGGTGCTGCCGGCGCCGAGCGACGTCATGCTCGCAGGCTGGAAGCTGCTGCTCTCCGGCGAGCTCGTGCGCAACATCTGGGTCTCGTTCTGGCGCGCCTCGATCGGCTTCCTGATCGGCGGCAGTATCGGCTTCGCGTTCGGTCTCGCCAACGGCCTGTCGCAGCTCTCCTCAAAGCTCACCGACACCACGCTCCAGATGGTGCGCAACGTGCCGCATCTGGCACTGATCCCGTTGGTCATTTTGTGGTTCGGCATCGACGAGAGCGCGAAGTTGTTCCTGGTGGCGCTCGGCGTGTTCTTCCCGATCTACCTCAACACGCTGCACGGCATCCGCACTGTCGATCCCCAGTTGATCGAGATGGGCCGCATCTACGGCATGAGCGATGGCGAGCTGTTCCGACGCGTGATCTTCCCGGGCGCGCTGCCCTCGATCTTCGTCGGCATCCGCTTCGCGCTCGGCATCATGTGGCTGACCCTGATCGTCGCCGAGACCATCGCGGCGTCTTCGGGCCTCGGCTACATGGCGATGCAGGCGCGCGAGTTCATGCTGATCGACGTCGTCGTGCTCTCGATCCTGATCTACGCGCTGCTCGGCAAGCTCGCCGACAGCGCCTCCCGCGTGCTGGAGCGCCTGATGCTCTCCTGGCACCCCGCCTTCCAGAAACGTTGAGAGTGACATGCAGACAGCCCTTCGTACCTCCCTTCCGGAAACCGAACTCGCCAGCCGCGCCAATTTCGCGCCTCACGCCCGTGTGCTGCGCGAGGAACGGCCGGCGCAGACCAGCGGCTTGCCGCTCAGCATCCGGGCTTTGCGCAAATCCTACGGCGACAATGAGGTGCTGCGCGGCATTGATTTGCACATCCCGGCCGGCCAGTTCGTTGCGATCGTGGGCAAGAGCGGCTGCGGCAAGAGCACGTTGCTTCGCCTGATCGCCGGCCTGGAAAAGTTTGACGCCGGCAGCATCTCGCTCGGCGACGCGGTGAAACCCGAGGATATCCGCGTGATGTTCCAGGAGCCCCGGCTGTTGCCCTGGGCTCGCGTTCTCTCCAATGTCGAGGTCGGTCTCGGTCGCGATCGTTCATCCAGTGACGCGCACACGCGCGCCGAGAAGGCGCTGACCGAGGTCGGGCTGACCGACAAGCGCGACCAGTGGCCCTCGGTGCTGTCGGGTGGCCAGAAGCAGCGCGTTGCCCTTGCCCGCGCGCTGGTCTCGCGTCCGCGGGTGCTCGCCTTCGACGAGCCGCTCGGCGCGCTGGACGCGCTGACCCGGATCTCGATGCAGCGGTTGCTGGAGCGCGTCTGGCGCGACCAGGGCTTTACCGCGATCCTGGTGACCCACGACGTCGCCGAGGCGGTCGCGCTGGCCGACCGGGTGCTGGTGATCGAGGAGGGACGGATCGCCCATGACGTCGTGGTTAACACGGCCCGGCCCCGCGAACGCGGCTCGGCCGAGCTCGCGGGTCTCGAAGGCTCGATCCTGAGCCACCTTTTGTCGGCGGACGATCGTACCTAAATAGCGAGGGACCCCGTTTGGGGGCGATGCCATGAATGTAGTGCCCCGCGATCTCATGACCGAAATTGCCGTCACGTCCGCCGATTTCCGCGGCGCCATGCGCCACCTCACCGGCGGCGTCAGCGTCATCACCGCCGGGCGAGGCAAGGACATTACCGGCATGACGGTCACTTCCGTCGCCTCGCTGTCGGTCGAGCCGCCGACGCTGATCGTCAGCATCAATCGCGATGCCTCGTCCTTCCCGCTGATCCGGCGCCACGGCGCTTTCGGCGTGAACATCCTCGCGGCCGATCAGCTCGACGTCGCCGAGCGCTTTGCCGGCAAGGGAGGGCTCAAGGGTGTCGATCGTTTCGCGGGCGCCCGGTGGGTAACGGCGGTTTCGGGCGTTCCGCTGCTGGTCGGCGCATTGTCCGCCGTCGATTGCGAGGTCGAGGAGATCGTCGAGCGCCATTCGCATGGCATCGTCATCGGCCGTGTCCGGGATGTCAGGAATTCCACCCGCAACGCTGCGCTGGCCTATTGGCACGGCCAGTACGTGGCGGTCGATCAGGACGAAGACGCGGCCAGGCTTGCGGACGTCAGCGTTCCCACCCACCTCCGGCGCGGCATTTGATCGCCGCCGGACGAGGGACGCACAGGCTGGCCTTTTCGCTTTCATCGCTCTAGAAGCACCTCGGCCTCCCGCCGGGACGGCAATGGAGCGCAATGATGAAACGCGTCGCGACCTGGGCCTTCTACGCCATCGGCGCGCTCGCGATCGCCTATCTCGCGCTCTACGCCTATGCCATGTTCAGCGGCCAACCGATCGTGCCGGGCGACCCCATCCACATCTTCCGCAAGCCGGACGCGCCGAGTTATTCGTGACGGCTCTCTCCTCGTCATGGCCGGGCTTGGTCCATCCACGCGTAGCCGCGATTCCCGGAGAGACGTGGATGCGTGGGACAAGCCCGGCCATGACGGCGGAGTGTGTGCGACTAGCCTCGCAAAATCGCCAGCGCCAGCGCCTGTGCGCGAGGCACGATGCTGTCGAGCTCGAGATATTCCTCCGCCGTGTGCGCGAGCCCGCCGACGGGGCCGAGGCCGCAGATGGTCGGCGTGCCGACCGCGGCGGTGAAGCCGGAATCGGCGCAGCCGCCGGAGAACTCGCCCTGGAGCGTGGTGAGGCCGGCCTGCTTTGCGGCGGACTGATAAGTTTCGAACAGCGCTTTTGAATCGGCGCTCTGCACCACCGGGACGAACTCGCCCTTGACCGTCAGCGTCGCGCTGGTGCCCGGCACGAAAGACGTCGCGATGATCGTCTCGATCGCGGCCATCACCCTCGCACGATCCGCGGGATCGACGTAGCGCATGTCGATCTGCCCCTCCGCATAAGGCGCCGTCGTGTTGACGGACTGCCCGCCCGAGACGAGACCGACGTTCAGCGTGATGCCCTTGTCGAGATCGGTCAGCGCGTGGATCTGCACGATCTTGTGCGCGAGCTCGCCGATCGCGCTGACGCCGGCGACGAAATTGGCGCCGGAATGCGCGGCTTTGCCAGTGATGGCGACATGCATGAAGATGCCGCCCTTGCGCCCCGTGACGATATTGCCGGTCGGGCGGCCCGGCTCGGAATTGAACACGGCGCGCGCCGCGCGTCCTTCGCGCTCGATCACCGGCCGGGAGGAGGGCGAGCCGATCTCCTCGTCCGAGGTGATCAGCACCTTGATCGGGTGCGGGCTGCCGCCGAATTTATGGAAGGCGGTCGCCACGAATATGTTCATGACGACGCCCGACTTCATGTCGGCAACGCCCGGACCATAGGCGCGCTTGTCTTGGATCGTGAACGGACGCCGCCCGGCCTCGCCCTTGCCGAACACGGTGTCGCGATGTCCCATCAACAGCACCGGCTTCTCGTTGCTGCCGGGCTTTGCGACGTCGGCATGGATCGCATCGCCGAAGGTGGCGTTGTTTTCACGCCGGAACGGGATGCCGTGCTCGGCAAAATGCCGCTCGAACCGCGCCCCGACCGCATCGACGCCTTCCTTGTCATAGGACCCGGAATCGATGTTCACGACATCGCGCAGCAGGTCGATCATCGCCTGCCGCTGCGTCGCCAGCCAGTCCGTGATTTGAGCTTCAGACATGTTTACCCTCGCGTGGTTTTCATGCGGGGTTATAGGGCGTTGCCTGCGGATGGCCTAGTCACGTAGCGCGGTCCCGTTATGCGAGAACCGCCCTCAACGCCGTCATTGCGAGCGACGCGAAGCAATCCAGTCTGTCACCGCGGAAAGATCCTGGATTGCTTTACTGCGCTCGCAATGACGAGGGCGGTAGCCTGCATTCAAACAAAAATGCCCGGGACTTGGCCCGGGCATTCGCATTCTCTCGATCAGCGTAGAGCGCCTACGCCCCCACCATCGGCATGCGCGGATATTCACCCGGCGTGCCGGCGGGCGTAATCGGGATGCCGCCGTCGGAATATTCGTTGAGCTTGTTGCGCAGCGTGCGGATCGAGATGCCGAGGATGTTGGCGGCATGGGTCCGGTTGCCGAGGCAGTGCTTCAGCGTCTCCAGGATCAGGTCGCGTTCGACATCGGCGACGGTGCGGCCGACCAGGGCCCGCGTTACCTGCTCGGCGGCCATGGTGGCATGCGCCACGGCCGGCGCGGTCTTGGCGAGGTCGAGGCGGTCGCCGTCCGGCGTGAGGATGGCGTCGGCGCCGATCTCGTCGCCCTGCGCCATCAGGACCGAACGGTGCATGGTGTTTTCGAGTTCGCGGACGTTGCCCTGCCAGCGGTTGGCGGAAAGCACGCGTCGCGCTTCCGCCGAGATCGGGCGCATCGGCACGCCGTTGGCTTCGGCGTATTTCTTGACGAAGTGCTGGGCGAGCTCGAGAATGTCGGCGGGACGCTCGCGCAGTGGCGGGATCTTCAGATTCACGACGTTGAGCCGGAACAGGAGGTCCTCGCGGAACGTACCTTCGCGTACGGCCTCAACCAGATTGCGGTTCGAGGTCGCGATGATGCGAATGTCCACCGGGACAGGCTTGGTGCCGCCGACGCGGTCGATCACGCGCTCCTGGATGGCGCGGAGCAGTTTCGATTGCAGGCGGACGTCCATCTCCGAGATTTCGTCGAGCAGCAGCGTGCCGCCGGTTGCCTCCTCGAACTTGCCGATGCGGCGGGCGATCGCGCCGGTGAAGGCGCCCTTTTCGTGGCCGAACAGTTCGGACTCCAGCAGATGCTCGGGGATCGCGGCGCAGTTGATCGAGATGAACGGGCGCTTGGCGCGGGCCGAGCGGGTATGGACGTAGCGGGCCAGCACTTCCTTGCCGGTGCCGGATTCGCCGGTGACCATCACGGAAGCGTCCGAGCCCGCGATCTGCTGGGCGAGCTTGATCACCTTGGCCATCGCCTCGTCGCGGTAGACCAGCTCGCGGGAATCGTTGGCGACCGCGGCCAGCACGGCTGCGATCAGCTCCGGGTCCGGCGGCAGCGGGATGTATTCCTTGGCGCCGGCGTGGATCGCGGCAACCGCGGCGCGGGCGTCGTTGGTGATGCCGCAGGCGACGATCGGAGCGTGGATGTGCTCGGCTTCGAGCCGCATCACGAGGTCGCGGATGTCGAGGGCGACGTCGACCAGCAGCAGGTCGGCGCCTTTGCCGCCACGCAGCACGCGCATCGCCTGCTCGTGATCCTCGGCGTGGGTCACGGTGGCACCGTTCGCCATCGCGATCTTGGTGGCGGTGGTGAGCTGGCCCTTCAATGTGCCAACGATGAGAAGCCGCATATCAGTCTCCTGTCCGTCTGGTCGCGCTGCCGCGCGTCATCGCTTTAAGCGCGTTCAGCCTTGATGATTTCGGTCATGGTCACGCCGAGCTTGTCCTCCACCAGGACCACTTCGCCGCGGGCGACCAGCTTGTTGTTGACGTAGATGTCGATGGCTTCGCCGACGCGCCGGTCGAGCTCGAGTACGGTCCCGGGCCCGAGCTTCAACAGCTCGCTGACGTCCATCTTGGAGCGGCCGAGCACGGCCGAGACCTGCACCGGTACGTCGAACACGGCCTCGAGGTCGGCGGCGGCGCGCATCGCATATTCGTCCTCGTTGTAGCCGACGTCGGTGCCGGCAGGCGGCATCGGGCCGTTGAGATCGGGCAGCGGGACCTGTCCGTCAGTGTCGCTCATGGCTTAGCTCCCCCTGCGGGACGCAACATAGCGTCCCACCATTTCGTCGATCTTGGCTGTGATGGCGCCGCGCTCCAGCACGACGCCGCCATCGGCCCATTCGATCCGGCAATCACCGGTAGCAATCTCGGGCTCGGCCAGAATCACCAGCCGGCCTTCGAAGCCGCTCTGCTTGGCCAGCCGCTCCATGTTCTCGCGGGCCGCGTCGTAGAGCGCGTCGTTGATGCGGATGACGAGATGCGGCGTCGCGACCAGATGCGAGAAGCAGTCCTTGATCAGCGCGACGATCTCGCCGAGCGGCTCGGCGGCGACCAGATCGGCGCACAGCTTACGCGCCACCGCCACCGCCACGTCGACCGCCTCGGTCTCCATCTTGGTTTCGATGTTGCCGATGCCCGAGGCAATGCCCCGGATTCCGATGTTGATCTCTTCCATCGCGAGCGCGACGCGGCGGTCGCTCTCGGCCTTGGCCTCGCGCTGGCCGGCGGCAAAGCCGTCCTGATAGGCGCGCGCCTCGGCTTCCGCGACCTTCTGGGCGATCTCGGCCGCAGTTGCGGCCTTCTCGCGCGTCCGGTCGGGCGCGGCGAAGTCGTTGTCGAACAGGAATTTTGCCGGAGCGCCCATCAATACACCAGCTCGTCGTCGGCGCGGTTCTTGGTCAGCATGATCTCGCCCTTGGCGGCGAGGTCCTTGGCGAGGTTGACCAGCAGCGCCTGGGCCTCGTCGACGTCGCGCAGGCGGACCGGACCCATCGCCGCCATGTCGTCCTGGAGCATTTTGGCCGCACGCGAGGACATGTTGCCGAAGAAGAAATTGCGGACGTCCTCGTTGGCGCTCTTGAGCGCGACGCCGAGCTTGTCCTTGTCGACGTTGCGCATCAAGGTCTGGGCCGAGCCGGAATCCAGCTTCACGAGGTCGTCGAAGGTGAACATCAGCGCCTTGATGCGCTCGGCCGATTCGCGATTGTCCTCTTCCAGCGAGGTGATGAAGCGGGTTTCGGTCTGGCGGTCGAAATTGTTGAAGATTTCCGCCATCACTTCGTGGGCGTCACGGCGGCGGGTCTGTGACAGGTTGGACATGAATTCGGTGCGCAGCGTCTTCTCCACGCTCTCGATCACCTCCTTCTGGACCGCCTCCATCTTCAGCATGCGGTTGACGACGTCGAGCGCCAGATCCTCGGGGAAGATGCCGAGCACGCGCGCGGCGTGTTCCGGCTTCAGCTTCGACAGCACGACCGCGATGGTCTGCGGATATTCGTTCTTGAGATAGTTGGCGAGCACCTCTTCCTGCACGTTGGAGAGCTTCTCCCACATGTTACGGCCGGCCGGACCGCGGATTTCGTCCATGATGCCGTTGACGCGCTCGGGTGCAAGATATTGCTGGAGCAGCCGCTCGGTGGCGTCGAAATTGCCCATCAGCGCGCCGGAGGCCGACATCCGCGAGACGAATTCGAGCAGCATGTCCTCAACAGTGTCGACCTCGACGGTTCCGAGCGTCGACATCTCCAGCGAGAGCTGGCGCACTTCGTCGTCGTCGAGCAGCGACCAGATCTTGCCGCCATATTGCTCGCCCAACGCCAGCATCAGGATTGCGGCACGCTTCGGCCCCACCACGGCTTCGACCTTCGCACCTCCACGGCTGCCGGCACGCTGACCAAGCGTGGAGATCACGCTGGTGATGTCGTTGGAGTTGGCATTTTGCAGGGCAGCGGCCATGTCAGATCACTTCTTGATTCACTTGACGCGGATTATTTGGCTGGTTCGGTCAGCCACTGGCGGATGATGGCGACGGTTTCGTTGGGGTTGCGCTCGGCGAGCTCGCCGACGCGATGGACGGACTGGGCATGGACCTGGCCCTGGATGGTAGCGACGTCGATCGCGCTTGCGGCGGCGCCCGGCAGAAGCGGCTGGCTGCTGGGCGCTGCATCGTCGCTCGCGGCGGGGCCGGTCAGAACGCCGGAGATGGCGGCTGCGACTTCGTCGGATGCCAGGATGCGCTTGACCAGCGGCCGGATCACCAGGAACAGCACGATCAGGCCGAGCAGCATCATCACGCCGAGCTCGACGAAGTACATGACGTCGTCCTTGGTGAACTGGAGCATGCCGAGCAGGCCGGAGGGTTCGGCGATCGGGGTGGTCGAGGGGGCGTCGGCAAAGCGCAAATTGACGACCTCGACCTGGTCGCCGCGCTTCTGGTCGAAGCCGATCGCCGAACGCACCAGCGTGGCGATGCGGTCGAGCTGATCCTTGGTGCGGTCCTGGTAGGCCAGATCGCCCTTGTCGTTCTTGGAGTAGATGCCGTCGACCAGCACCGCGACCGAGATCCGGTTGACCCGGCCGGCCTCGGTCACTTCGGTCTTGGTGGTGCGGGAGATCTCGTAATTGTTGGTCTCTTCGCTCTTCTTGCTCTGGTCCTTGGCCGCGACGCCGCTGTTCTGCTGGTTGCCCGGCAACTCGTTGTTGACGGTGACCTGGCCGTTGTTGTCGGCGGTCATGCTCTGCTCTTCGCGGGTCTGGCTCGAGCGCAGCACGCGGCCTTCGGGATCGAACTTGTCCGAGGTCTGGGTGATCTTGTTGAAGTCGAAATCGGCGGAGAGCTGGACCCGGGCGCGCCCCGTCCCCACCACGGAGGAGACGATGTCCTCGACCTGCTTGCGCATCCGCTTCTCGAAGGCAGTGCGGCGCTCGTCGCCGATCTGCTGGTCCGGATCGGTCTGGGCGCCGTCGGCGAGCAGCTGCCCGGTCTCGTCGACGATCGAGACCCGCTGCGGCTTCAGGCCGTTCACGGCCGAGGCGACCAGGTGGCGGATGGCGCGGATCTGCTGGGCTTCGAGCGCGCCGCGGACCCGGACCACGATCGAGGCCGACGGCTCCGGCGCCTCGCGCGAGAATAGCGGACGCTCGGGCAGCACCAGATGGACGCGGGCGGCCTGGATGCGGTCGATGGCGCGGATGGTGCGGGCGAGCTCACCTTCCAGCGCGCGGAGATGGTTGATGTTCTGGACGAAAGAGGTGGTGCCGAGCGCGTCCGACTTGTCGAACACCTCGTAGCCGACCCCGCCGCCCTTGGGCAGGCCGCCCTCGGCGAGCTTCATCCGCAGGCGGGTGACCTTGTCCTTGGGCACCATGATGATGGTGCCCTCGTTGCGCAGCTCGAACTGGATGCCCTGGCGCTCCAGGTCCTTGATAATGCCCGAGGAGTCCTCGACGCTGAGGTCGGTGAACAGGGTCGTCATCTGCGGCGTGGTGACGCGCATGATGACGAACGCGAAAAAGCCGACAAGCGCGGCGGTAACCGCGATCATCGCCCCGAACCGGGCGGCTCCGATACCCTTCAGAAAGTCCGCAAGACCTTGCAAGCAACCGCCCCGATAGATTCGGCTGCTTTCACAGGAAAGGCCGACTGGGCAATTATTGCCTAGGTGATGGTTTCGATATGGTTAACGAAGGTTAAGAGCTGCGACAAAAGTAGCGCCATGAAAAAAATCGGCCTCGCGAGGCGAGCCCGATTTTCGTCAAAAGCCGCAGATTTCCGGATTGCCTACTGGCGGTATTGCTGGATGCGGGTGGTGCGAAGCCCCGCCAGACCGTGCTGGTCGATGGAAAACTGCCAGGAAAGGAATTCGTCTACCGTCAGGGTATAACGGCTGCAAGCCTCCTCAAGGGAGAGAAGCCCGCCACGCACAGCGGCAACGACTTCGGCCTTGCGGCGGATAACCCAGCGTTTGGTGCCGGGTGCGGGCAGATCTGCAATCGTCAGCGGACTGCCGTCCGGCCCGATGACGTATTTTACCCTCGGGCGATGGGGTTCTGTCATGGCGTACTCACAAACTCTCAACCACTGAACTCACGCCACAACCATAGGCATCGCGGCTTAAAAATCCGCTAAGCCTAAGGCTTCAATACAATTCTCGTTGAAAATGGCTGGAACGCAGCCGTCTCGACCGGCGGGAAGGGTGCATCCAGGCAGGCCGAGGGGGTATTTTAAATACTTTACTAACGAACGAGGCCTGCGCGGGGTGTCGCAAGGCCTCTCAACCGTGCACCCAGGCCTTAATTGCTGGCCGTGGCGATGATGCTCTTCACCTGGCTCAGGGTGTAGCTGGCGCCGTCGATGGTGAGCAGCGGCGGCGACTGGGTCAGGTCGACGGACGACACCGTGCCCTGCACCTGCGCGGCGATACCGACATTGTTGTTGGCGACATCCTTGCCCGTGGCCGAGATCGTGTACTTGCCGTCGGGCCATTGCGTGCCGTCGTTGCCCATGCCGCTCCAGGTGAACGGAACGTCGGCGCCGGCGCCGGCGGTATATTTGCCGGTGAACACGGTCTGGCCGCTGGCATTGGCGACGGTGATGTCGACCGTCGCGTCGCTGGGCACGTTGAGATGCCAGGTCGCCGACGAATTCGTCATGGACGCCGTAGTGCCGTCAACCAGGGCGGTTTTGCCGACGAAGCCGAGCGCCTGGGTCGCCTGCGTGGTCTGTTGCAGGGTGACCAGCTGGGAGAGCGAGTCGTTGGTCTTGAGCTGCTGCTCGACGCCGGCGAACTGCACCAGCTGCTGGGTGAACTGGTTGGTGTCGAGCGGATCGAGCGGGTTCTGGTTCTGCAGCTGCGTCGTCAGCAGCGTCAGGAAGGTCTGGAAGTTGCCCGCCAGCGTCGCGCCGGTGGTCGAGCCCAGGCTCGAGCTCGACGTGGAGGATTTCGTCAGATCGGTCGTGCCGGAGACGACCGAAGGAGCGGTGGCGCCAGTCGTGGTGGTCATGTCTCGATACTCCTCACACTCTGATGTCGACGCCGCTGCTCGATCCGAGCATGCGGCCGTAGCTGCGCCCGACCGGGGCTGTGGGAACTGCTTCCTCGTCGCTGATGATCAGCCGGCGGGCATTACCGCCATTGTCGTTGTTCTGGCCGGAGTTCTGGCCCGACGAATTCTGGTCGCGCAGGCTGAAGGACAGCCCATTGCTGCCGGTCTTGAGGCCGGCATCGTCGAGCGCGCGCTGCAATTGCGGCGCGTCCTGCCGCAGCATCTGCAGCGTCTCCGGCTTCTCGACGGTGAGATGCGAGGTGATCTGGCCGTTGCGGTCGACATTGATGCGGACATCGATGCGGCCGAGGTCGAGCGGATCGAGGCTGATGTCGAACCGGGTCTTGCCCGCGCGTGCGGCCGCCGCGATCTCGATCGGCACGCCACTGATCGGAATGGCGTTGGCATTCGCCGCGGTCGCGGTGAGCGTCGCGGTCGTGGCCGAAGTGGTATTGGTCAGCGGCGCCTGCACGGCAGAGGCTGCCAGCGCGCTGGTGTCGGTCGTGGGGACAGCGGCCTGCGTGCCCGCATGGGCATGCGGTGCTGCCGTCGCCGGTGTCGCATCGGCCGTGCGGTCGGAAGTCCCAGCCTTGGCGTCGGCCGCGTTCGCATCGATTGGCGGCTTGTCGGCTTGCGGATGCACCGCGTTGGCGGACGCTGCCGTCGCCGGAGTCTGCGCGGCGTTCGCCTTGCCGGTGTCCTGGCCGATATTGGAGACGTCGCTCCCACCTTGCGCGGTCGCGACGGCCTTGAACGAAGTTTTTGGCGTGCCCTGGTCGACGGCGGCGATCAGGCCGCCATTGGGCTTCGCATCGGTCGCGGTCGCGTCGGTCGTGGCATCGGCCAGCGTCGCCGAGGTAGCGGCATCGACCTTGGCGCCCGCGGTCTTGGCGCTCTTGTCGCCCGGCGTCGCGGTATCGGTCTTGGCGCCGGCAATCTGCGCCGCGGTGGATGCGCTGGCGGCGATGCCGGCGGCGGCGATCGTCAGCGGCGAGGAGGCGGTGCTGGCGGCCTGGTTCGCGGCCGCGTTCGGATCGAGCGGCACGACCGGCGCGGCCACCACGATGCTGGGGTCGGGCACGGCGGCCTGCGTCGGGTCAATCTGCGCGGTTGCGGCGGCATCGACAGCGGCAAGGCCATCGGTGCCGTCGGTCTTCTTATCCTTGGTGTCGTCGGACTTGTCCGCCGATTTGGCGTCGGATGTCTCGGACTTGTCCTTGGTCTTGCTATCCGCCCTGGCCGGATCGGCCGTTGTGTCGTTCTTGGTATCGTTCTTGGCCGGCGCGGAATTGTCGGTGTCGTCACTGGCCTTGCTCTGCGAGGACGGGTCGGTCGCCGAATGATCGCGCGGGCTCTTGTCCGAGGACGACGAGGAATCGGTCCGGCGCGGTGCGGTGTCCGGGGACGACGCGCTGTCGCTGATAGCTTGAGTGTTGCTGTCGACCAGCGAACCGAAGGAGTCGTTGGACGTGTCTTTCGACGCCTGCGACCGGGCAGGCTTTTGCTGCGCGCTCTGGACTTGCGCGCTTGCCGCTACATCTGACGTACGACCGACCACAGGCGACCCCTCGGAAACATCTTCGGCATAAGAGATAGCAAGGAGCGGGCCAGCCCCGCGCCTCGGTGTTTTATCAAGATAAATCAATGATTTGAAGAATCGTCCCCGCTGCTGCAAGGCCTTTCAAAGCCCCGTCATTTCTGCCTCCCCGGCAAGAATTGCCCTAACTGGCCGCCCCCATGATTGCTTCACCGGAAGGCCGCCTATATTAAAGAGACAGCTCTCAGCCGCTTTCGACCGGGCAAGCCGCCCTTCGGGAACCAAAGTTCCCGGGGATCGCTTATGTCCCGCCGGAAGCATCCAGCGGATCGCCCAACGCCGCCGTCACAACGCTTTAAGGCCCATGCTCAACAGTCTGGATCTCGAAGGCCGTCCTGAGGATACCAGGGTCGTCGTTGCCATGTCGGGCGGCGTCGATTCATCGACGACGGCTGCGCTTTTGAAGGCGGAAGGCTATGACGTCATCGGCATCACGCTGCAGCTCTACGACCATGGTGCCGCGACCCACCGCAAGGGCGCCTGCTGCGCCGGCCAGGACATCCACGACGCCCGCGACGTCGCGGCCAAGCTCGGCATTCCCCATTACGTGCTCGACTACGAGGACCGCTTTCGCGAGTCCGTCATCGACAATTTCGCCGACAGCTACGCGCTCGGCGAGACGCCGGTGCCGTGCATCGAGTGCAACCGCTCGGTCAAGTTCCGCGACCTGCTCAAGACCGCGCGCGAGTTAGGGGCGACCGCGCTCGCCACCGGCCATTACGTCGCCTCGCGCCGCCGCGCGGACGGCTCGCGCGCTCTGGTGTGTGCCGCCGATGCCGATCGCGACCAGAGCTACTTCCTGTTCGCGACCACGCAGGAGCAGCTCGATTACTTGCGCTTTCCGCTCGGCGACATGACCAAGCCTGAGACGCGCGAACTGGCGCGGCGCTTCGGTCTCGCGGTCGCCGACAAGCACGACAGCCAGGACATCTGCTTCGTGCCCACAGGGCGCTACACCGACATCATCACCCGACTGCGGCCGAACGCGATGGACCCCGGCGAGATCGTCGATCTCGACGGCCGCGTGCTCGGCCGGCATAACGGCATTGCCAATTTCACCATCGGCCAGCGCCGCGGCCTCGGCATCGCCGCCGCCGCGCCGCTGTTCGTGGTGCGGCTGGAGGCCGCCAACCGCCGCGTCGTCGTCGGCCCGCGCGAGGCGCTGAAGATGCACCGCATCGTGCTGCGCGACGTCAACTGGATCGGCGACGGCGACATCGACCGCGCGATCGGCGCCGGCCTCGAAATGTTCGTGCGCGTGCGCTCGACCCGCAGCCCCCAGCCGGCATGGCTGCGTGGCACGAACGGCCATTACGAGGTCGAGCTCGTCGCAGGCGAAGAGGGTGTCTCGCCGGGCCAGGCCTGCGTGTTTTACGACGCGCCCTCGGGCCAGGCGCGTGTGCTCGGCGGCGGCTTTATTCAAAGCGCCGCCGCGAAGGCTGCGACCGGCACGGCACGTCCGCTCGCCGAAGCCGTGCGCGGCTAATCCATGAAATCGGGCGGCACTCTCGCGACACCGGAAGTGCGCCCCCTCTCCCGCCTGCGGGAGAGGGTTGGGGAGTGGGCTCTCTCCACCCGCGATATATCGCGAGCGGATAAAGCCCTCACCCGGCGCTACGCGCCGACTTCTCCCGCAAGCGGGAGAGGTGCCAGACCGCGCGCGGGGCTGACTTCGATCTCACCAATAATCAATTCTCGATAGAGTTTGGCGTAAGGGCAGGGGCATGGCAGCAGACATCTCGCGGGCCGGGGTCGAGAAGGCCTATGGCCGCTGGGCGCCGGTCTACGATCTCGTGTTCGGCAAGGTCTTTGACGCTGGCCGGCAGTCGACCATCATCGAGGCCGACCGCATCGGCGGCCGCATCCTCGACGTCGGCGTCGGCACCGGGCTTTCGCTGTCGGACTATGCGCGCACCACAAAGATCTGCGGAGTCGACATTTCCGAGCCGATGCTGCGCAAGGCGCAATCGCGCGTGCGTGCGCTGCGCTTGAGCAATGTCGAGGTGCTCTCGGTGATGGATGCGAAGAATCTCGCCTTCCCCGAAAACTTCTTCGACGCGGTGGTCGCGCAATATGTCATTACCGCCGTGCCCGATCCCGAAGGCACGCTCGACGAGTTCGTGCGCGTCTTGAAGCCCGGCGGCGAGCTGATCCTCGTCAACCACATCGGGGCGGAAACGGGTTTTCGCAAACTCTCCGAACTCGCGTTTGCCCCGCTCGCCCGCCGTCTCGGCTGGCGTCCGGAATTTCCGTGGCAGCGACTGGTCGACTGGGCCGCAAAACACGGCGGCGTTACGCTGGCCGAGCGCCGCCCGATGCCGCCGATGGGACACTTTTCGCTGATCCGCTACCTCAAATCGTAATGTTCGGGGTGGGAACAGGGCGCACATCCCGCGCGTTTTCCGCCCATGCGCACGACATCAAACATCATTCTGGCCAGCCTCCTGATCGCCGCCTCCGGCAGCGCGATCGCGCAGGCCCCGCCCGCCCCGGCGACGCCGCCGCAAGCGACCGCGCCGCCATCCCCGCAGCACGCCACCAGTTGCACGCCGCAGGATCGCCCCAACCGCCAGGCCGACGGCACCACCACGGGCCAGTCCCGGGAACCGCTCGGCGACAAGCTCGCCAAATCGGACGGCGTGCTCTGCCCGCCCTCCGGCGTCGATCCCGAGATGCACGCGCCGGCGCCCAGCACGAACGGCGCCATGCCTGTCATCCCGCCCCCCGGCAGCCCCGGCGGTGACCCGACGGTAAGGCCGAAATAGGCCAATTCTGTCTCCCGATCTCGTCATGACCGGGCTTGTCCGGACCAGTCCGGCCATCACGGGTGTGGCTGGAAATCTGGTCCCGAAATAGGTCCAATTCGCTCCCCGAAGCGGACTTGTTCCGCCGTAGCTTCAGCAAAGGCGGAAGCTTACGCAAACGCGGATTGACAGCCCGCCGCCCCCTCCCTTATATGCCGCGCGTTCGCGAGATCGGCCGTATCAGGCCCTCGCGACCCTGTGGCGGGGTAGCTCAGCTGGTTAGAGCACGGGAATCATAATCCTGGGGTCGGGGGTTCGAGTCCCTCTCCCGCTACCAACGATTTTTGCATAATATCAAGAACTTGAGCGACTTTTTGCCGAACGCTCTTTTGTTCCCAAAGCGGGCTGTACAAAATCCGTACAAGCGAGCGTCGTTTTTCGACCCACGCCTTCGGGGCGGACCATCGGCTGCTATCGCAAGAAAGAACAGCGCCGGCATTGTCGAGAAGCGGCTTACGGCGCTAATCGATGAGCCGACGTCGCCGGAATTCGACGAAGCCGACCGAGCTACTGAGTAAGTGATTTCCCGCCGGCGTTAGGAGTTTGTACCAGACGGCTCCAGGACGCGATCGGCGCTGATTTCGTCGGCTGCGAGATGGCAGAGGATTTGAGTGCATCGCATTGGAAGCGCGGCATAGGTGCAAGCCTATCGGGGGTTGGAATCCCTCCCTCTCCGTCATGAACCCTCCCAAGCCGCTGAAACTCCAGCTTAACCTACAAAATAGGGCTTTCCGAAAAAGTCCGGTGGTACACGCAGGTGGTCACCGTGAGCCGTTTTCGCATGATCGAGCCTTGGGAAAATCCCCGCAGTCGCTTCTACTGGTTTCGCCGGCGCGTCCCCGCGAAGTACCGCAAAATTCGGCATGCCGGCCGAGATCAAGTTCTCGCTCGAGACGACGGACCGGGACGAAGCGCTTCTGCTCTGCTAGGAGCACAATCTGAGGCTCGAGAGGGAATGGCGCGCCCATCTCGTCGGCGCGCCGCCGGACGAGCTGACGAACCGGCAGATCGTGGCGCTCGCCGGGGAGTTCAACTCCGAGATGGTCGCGGCGCATGCGGAAGAGCCGGGCGCCCCGCCGCAGTGGAGGCGTTCGCTCGAGGAGATCGAACGAACGAAGCGCTTCTGGAACGGCACGCTCGGCACTAATCTGCTTCTGCCGTACCGGCCCGAGGCGCGCCGCGGCCGCGAACGATCAGAAGGCTTGGCAGTTCGTGGAACAGGCGATCATCAAGGCGCTCAGGGATCAGGACGCCTGGCATTTCGTGGAGCGGGCGATCAAGGCGCAGAAGTCGAAGAAGGCTTGATCGCTCCCTTGCCAAGAGGTTCGACGGTCGTTCCCCTCGATGCTGAGATATGCGCACCGAAGTGCCTCTCAGGCCGAGATCAAGAAGAGCGTGGCAGTCAAGGTCTTCACGGAATGCACCAGGACGAACACCTGGTGTCCCTGCGTGTCAATCGGCTTGCAACTTTGGCTCTGACGCAATTTTGGTGCATTGGTGATCATGTAGCGCCGATCAAGCGCGCCTGAAGAAGATCGAGCTTGGCGC
>NZ_JADPKY010000080.1 GCF_023074185.1 Bradyrhizobium sp. 132
CCTCACCGTCGACACCGGCAGCTCGGCCACCGACCACGTCACCGCCAACCCGGCGCTGAGCGGCACCGGCCTTGCCAACACCGTGGTGCACTTCACCATCGACGGCACTCCGGTCGCGGCCACGGCGACCACCGATGCGCAAGGGGCGTGGTCGTTCCTCCCGAGCGGGCTGGCCGATGGATCGCACACCATCGTGGCAAGCCAGACCGACAGCTTCGGCAACACCGGTTCGGCCTCGCTCAGCTTCACCCTGGACACGGCGGCGCCGACGGCCGCGATCACCAGCACCGGCGGACCGGTCAACCAGGCCAGCCAGACCATCACCGGCACGGTCGACGTGGCCGATGCCGGCGCCAGCGTCACCATCCTCGACGGCACCACGCCGATCGGCACCGCCATCGTGCAGGGCAACGGCAGCTGGAGCACCACGGTCAGCCTCAACAACGGCAGCAACTCGCTGACCGCACGGGTGAGCGATGCCGCCGGCAACACCGCCACCAGCAGCGCGGTGGTCTACACGCTCAGCACCACCGGTCCGACAGTGACCGAGACCCTCACCGTCGACACCGGCAG
>NZ_JADPKY010000023.1 GCF_023074185.1 Bradyrhizobium sp. 132
GCTTCCGACGCCCGGCTTGGCCCGCTCATTCATCTGATCGTGCGCGGAATCCGACGATGAGCTGTTGCTCACTGCCCTCATTTGGGCTCGATTCCTTC
This sequence comes from Bradyrhizobium sp. 132, assembly GCF_023074185.1. Lineage (GTDB taxonomy): Bacteria > Pseudomonadota > Alphaproteobacteria > Rhizobiales > Xanthobacteraceae > Bradyrhizobium. The sequence goes on from NZ_JADPKY010000023.1 coordinate 99, forward strand.
ATCATTTGGGCTCGATTCCTTCAACGGGCTCGCCCCGAACGCAGTCTTCAAATAACACTTACGCCAAATCGAGAAGCGAGTCGGCCACCTCTCAGGCTCTCTCGTGCATTAATCCGGCTAATTTCATTCTTTAAATGCAGGACTTCATCGTCGAAGTGAGGACCATCGAGGTCACAGGATTCATCGAAATCAGAAGCAGACTGCCCCAGCGTGCGAAAACTTGTAGTCTTTCGAGCACGGCCAATTTACGGCTTTCGCAAGCGGCGGGAGGGGTTGCTCGCGCATCACAACGACCAAGAGGATTCAAATGCCAAAGAGCCTAGGCCGAAACTGCCACATCGTGATGCCCGCCATCGCAAGAACTTTGTTCTTCCACCCTAGGACGGTATCGACTACGCGCCGTACGCGCCTATGGCGGTGTCGTTCCACTTCTCATGCGGCAGGCGCACGTGAAAAACAGCAGAGCTCCATCTCCCGATGGGTGAATGCGACAAATTCTGCCAGACGCTTCTGACGCTCAGGCTCGTGCTGGGAGATCAAGAGTGCCTCCGGACTATCAGCGGTGAGGGAGCGGTAGCGAAGATGAACGGGCGGCAACGGTTGATGATGAAATCGCGCACCACGGTGGAGGCACTCGCGAACCCCCTCGACGCCCAGCGCTTTGCCACCGGTATGCACGACGATCGGATTTTCGTCTGCGTCGTAGGGCGCCGTGAGCCCTCGTCCCAGCTCGCCGTAGACACCCGTGGCGTGAGCCTCATCCACCATCAGGAACTCGTCATGGTGGCTCGCGATCGTGAACAGGTCCTCAAGCGGGGCAAAATCGCAAACCATACTGTAGAGACTTTCGACCACGATCCAGACGCGGCCCACGTCAAGACAGCAAAATTGGCTGCATATCTCGGCCAAAAAAACGCCGTTTCCGATCCGAAGAACTTGGCAGCGTCTGCTTCGAGGCTTTCATGCTCGTCGCAGTTGCCGCGAAGAAGACGCGCGCAGCCGGCTCCGATAGGTGCGCCAGGATCGATCGCGCGCAGAGCCTGCGCGGCGCAGTTTGCGAGGGCCAGGTAATCGTTCGATGAAAAATCGATGTTGCGCGCGGCTTAAGGCCACCCACCCGGCTGTCTTTCTTCAGTGCATGCAGAGCCGATGCATAGGTCGAACTTTAGGAGCAAGTTCACTCTTCACTCGCAAGGTCGCCGCCAATCGCGCAAGGCATGCTATTGGTTCGCAAGGAAATGCGTTCGCGTCCACCTCAAGCATTCATCTGCGCGCGATGCGATTGTCTCGGTCGACCCTCACGACGCGCGGCGTAAACATTGCCGCTTCCTCCCGGCCAAATGAGGCATATGCAACTGCAATGACCTTATCGCCAGGCATCGCGAGGCGCGCGGCCGCTCCGTTCAGGCTTATTGTGCCAGACCCCAGGCGTGCCTCGATGACTTAGGTGGCGAAGCGCGCTCCGGTTTAACATTGTAAATTTCGACGCGCTCGTTAGCCAAAAATCCGGCCGCGTCCATAAGCGCACGGTCAATCGAAATCGAGCCTTCGTAGTGCACATCGGCTTCGGTCACAGAAGCGCGGCGGATTTGCCTTTCATCACGGTAAGTTGCATTGATCACCTAAGTTGGAGCTTGTATAGGGTGCTCGCCGAGCCTTTTCGCTCAGGAAAGCGCAGATCTGATGCCGAGCCGACCGAGCAGATTCGCATCACGGGCGCGTTGCGGGTTTTTGGTAGCCAGCATCAGCGTCGGCCAGCCGCACGGCTTGAATCGGCGTCAGCATGCCTAGCGTAGCGCAAGTTTCCATACCGAGCCGCTTAATGGCGCTGACCATGTGCATA
>NZ_JADPKY010000033.1 GCF_023074185.1 Bradyrhizobium sp. 132
TTCCACGATCGCCAGCCAGCCGCCGATGATCGCCGACGAGCTGCGCCGCCAGGCCGACGTCTTCACCGACCTCGTCGAGCTGCAGGCCAAGCTCGGCCGTGACCCGTCCGAACGCCCCGCCCCGCGTGACCGCGGTGAGCGCGAGCCGCGCCATCATGCCCCGCAATTCCTCCAGCGCGCGACGACGATGGCGCCGAGGGGCGATGACGACCTCGACGAGTGAGGCGGCGCGGCCAAGCCGCCCGCCCCTCACAGTCGTCCCCGACCGTGACTGTCCGCTCTGTCCGCGCCTGGTTGCCTTTCGCGAGGCCAACCGTGCGCGCGAGCCATTGTGGCACAATGCGCCGGTTGCGCCTTTCGGCGACATCAAGGCGCGCCTGCTGATCGTCGGCCTCGCGCCGGGGATGCAGGGGGCCAACCGCACCGGCCGTCCCTTCACCGGCGATTATGCCGGCGACCTGCTCTACGCCACGCTGCTCGAATACGGTTTCGCCAAGGGCAAATATCAGGCGCGTCCCGACGACGGCCTGAAGCTGGTCGACTGCCGGATCGCCAATGCGGTGCATTGCGTGCCGCCGCAGAACAAGCCGCTGCCGGTCGAGATCCACACCTGCCGCCAGTTTCTCTTGGCGAATCTCGCAACGATGCCGAACCTGCGCGCGATCATCGCCCTCGGACGCATTGCGCACGACACTGTGCTCAAGCCGCTGAACCTGAAGGCATCGCAAGCCCCCTTCGGCCACGGCGCGGTGCACCAGGCCGGCGCGTTCAGGCTCTACGACAGCTATCACTGCTCGCGCTACAACACGAACACCCGCGTGCTGACGCCGGACATGTTCCGCTCCGTGTTCGCGAAGGTGAAGGCGGATCTCGACTAGGTCTTCGCCGGATTGGCCTGGAGCCAGTCCAGGACATCGCCGGCGTTCCGGTCGGGCGGGAACACCGGATAGAACACATGCGTGATCTCTGCGTCGTCGACGATCAACGCCAGGCGCTTGATCAGCGTGAGGCCTGCGACCTCCATGGTCGGCAAATTCAGGGTGCGCGTGAGCGCCAGCTTCTCGTCCGACAGCACCGGGAACGGCAGATGCAGCCGCGAGGCCATCTCGGTCTGGTACGCGTTGCTCTGGGTCGAGAGGCCGAACACCTGCGCGGCGCCGGCGGCCTTCAGTTCGGCGAACAGATCGCGAAACGCGCAGGTCTGCGGCGTGCAACCGCGGGCGCCGGGAATCATGTCCCAATCGTCGACGAGCGAGATTTTGCCGGGCTCGCCAGTGCGTGGATAGGCGAACACCACGGTGCGACCGGAGAGCGCCGACAGCGTCACCGAAGTGTCGTCGGTCGCGAGCAGGCTGATCGCGGGCAGCGTCATGCCTTTCAGATGCGCCGCGCCGCCGTCATCTGCGGGTGCGGGAATCCGGCTCCAGTCGACCTCAAGCAGGTTTTTCTGAGTCATCTCGCTAGCCCCTAGCCCGCAGCAGGCGGCCCTTCTCCCGGCTCCAATCGCGCTTCTTCTCGGTTTCGCGCTTGTCGTGCAGCTTCTTGCCCTTTGCAACCGCGAGTTGCAGTTTGGCGCGACCGCGCTCGTTGAAGTAAAGCTTGAGCGGGATCAGCGTCATGCCTTCACGATCGACCGCGCCCATCAGCTTGTTGATTTGCTTGCGATGCAGCAGCAGTTTGCGCGGCCGCTTCGGCTCGTGATTGAAGCGATTGCCCTGGAGATATTCCGGAATGGTGGCGTTGATCAGCCAGATCTCGCCGTCCCTGGAATCGGCGTAGGACTCCGCGATCGTGCTCTTGCCGCTGCGGATCGACTTGACCTCGGTGCCGGTCAGCGCAATGCCCGCCTCGACCGTATCCTCGATCGCATAGTTGAAGCGGGCCTTGCGATTCTCCGCCATGACCTTGATAGGACGTTCGTTCTTATCGGCCATGACAGACAGATCCGGTCGAGATGCGCGCGTAAGCTAACAGTTTGGATGAAGCGCGCGCGTCACTTCTTGAGGAGATCGCGGATCTCGGTCAAGAGCGCGACTTCCGCTGACGGCTTCGGCGGCTCCGCGGGCTTGGCCTCGTCCTTGCGCTTGAACTGGTTCATGGTGCGGATGACCATGAACAGCACGAAAGCGATGATGACAAAGTTCACGACCAAGGTGAGGAAGTTGCCATAGGCCAGTACCGCACCCTGCTTCTTGGCTTCGACAAGATTGGTCTGCGTGACCTGCTTGGAGAGTCCAACGAAGTAGTTGGAGAAATCCAGGCCGCCGGTGGCTGCACCGATGATCGGCATGATGATGTCGTTGACCATCGACGTCACGATGGCACCGAAGGCGGCGCCGATGATGACGGCAACGGCGAGATCGACGACGTTGCCCTTCATTGCGAATTCGCGGAATTCCTTCAGCATATCCGTCCCCTTCCTTCGATGTCACGCGCGGGACCAGCCAGTGCGGATTCCCAGATCTCAGTTGATCAGGCCAGCGTGCACCATAGCGCTGCGCACGGCAACGCGCGTCGGTTCGGTGACCGGAACCATCGGCAGCCGCAGCGTCTCGTCCAGCTTGCCGAGCAACGACAGCGCGTACTTGATCGGCGCCGGGTTGCTCTCGATGAACAGGTTGTTGTGCAGCGGCATCAGCTTGTCGTGCAGCTTCAGCGCAGTGGCATGATCGCCCTTGGCCCAGGCGGCCTGGAACTCCGAGCACAGGCGCGGCGCGACGTTCGAAGTCACCGAAATGCAGCCATGGCCGCCATGGGCCATGTAACCGAGGATGGTCGCATCCTCGCCGGAGAGCTGGTTGAATTCCTCGCCCATCGCCGCGCGTTGCTGCGAGACGCGGACCATGCTGGCAGTGGCGTCCTTGACGCCGGCGATGTTCTTCAGCTCCCACAGCCGCTTCATGGTGTCGACCGACATGTCGATCACCGAGCGCGGCGGAATGTTGTAGATGATGATCGGAATCCCGATCGCGTCGTTGATCGCCTTGAAGTGCTGGTACATGCCTTCCTGGGTCGGCTTGTTGTAGTAAGGCGTTACGACCAGCACCGCGTTCGCGCCCGCCTTCTCGGCGTGCTGGGCGAGCTCGATCGCCTCCTTGGTCGAGTTGGAGCCGGCCCCGGCGACGACGGGCACGCGGCCCTTCGCTTCCTCGATGCACCATTCGACGACCTTCTTGTGCTCGTCATGGCTCAGCGTCGGGCTCTCGCCGGTGGTGCCGACGGGGACCAGGCCGTTGGTGCCCTCTGAAATCTGCCAGTTGACCAGGGAGCGGAACGCCGACTCGTCCAGCGAGCCGTTCTTGAACGGCGTGACCAAGGCGGTGAACGAACCCCGGAATTTCGTCTTGGCTGCCATGGACTTCCTCCTCCGTACGGCGATCTCGAGAGCAAGCCGCATTCATATCGGGTCTATCCCGCCGGTAAAAGACCCGCCTCCGTGTGACGCACCGTTTAGGCCGCGATTTTGCCGCTGTGGTGGTGCAAACCCGGCAAAGGTAAGCGGCTGTTGGTATTTTGTCCGCATATTCAATCAAATACAGCCAAATCTTGTACAACTGGGTCTGAGCCAATTGACTGATTCGGGGCGACGAAACGCCATGACCTCCTTTCCGCGTGCCACATGGCGATTGACCGGTCTGGCCGTGTGCCTGATGGCAGGGCTGTCGGTCGGCTGCGCCGCCTGGGCCAAGTCCAATGAGACGACCGCGGAAGGGGCCAAGGACACGGCGAAGGACACCGCGAAACCAGCCGCCAAGACCACTGCAAAGGGGTCGTCCAAGGGAACCGGCAAGGAAACTTCGAAGGACGCCGCCAAGGACGCCGCCAAGGGCGCGAGCAAGGGTGCGACCAGCGCCCCCGCCAAGGATGCCGCGAAGAAGCCTGCCACGAATGCTGGCAAGGACGCTGGCAAGAACGCCGGCAAACAACCCGTGAAGGACAAGCCCAGGCCTGCGGCGGCCGCCGCGCCAAAATCAACGCCGACCGCCAACGGTTCGCCCCCCAAACCAGCATCCCCGCCGTCCGTGACGGCCACCGTCAGACCGACCGCCCCCGCCAAGCCCGTCGCGGCTCCGGTCCTGGCTCCGGCGACCCGCCAGCATGCCGCGCCGCGCAAGCCGGTCACGCCGGCAGCGGTTGCTGCGACCTCCTCGACGTCACAAGCCGACAAGGACACGCTGGAGACCGTTATCGAGCTCGTGCGCAAGCGCAAGTCGGGCGACGCCACCAATGCCGCAGCCACGATGTCGGATCCCGTGGCGCGAAAACTCGCGGAATGGATCATCCTGCGCGGCGAGGATAATGGCGCGACCGTGGAGCGCTACCGCGCCTTCCTGTCCGCCAATCCGAGCTGGCCGTCGCAGACATTCCTGCGCCGGCGTCTGGAGGCCGCGATGTGGGACGACAGGCGCGACGATTCAGTCGCGTGGTCGTGGTTCGAGAATGAATCCCCCGTGTCCGCCAAGGGCCGCTTCACGCTCGCCAAGGCGATGCTGGCGCGCGGCGACCGCGCCAACGCCGAACGTCTGGTGCGCGAGGCCTGGCGCAGCGATGCGATGTCGGAAGACACCGAGAACAACGCGCTCGACCAGTTCGGCGCGCTGCTGACGCCCGGCGATCAGAAGGCGCGGATGGACACGCTGCTCTACGGCAGCGAGAACGAGGCCGCGCTGCGTGCTGCAAAGCGCCTCGGTGCCGGCTATGTCGCCCTCGCCAAGGCCCGCATCGCCTCCCTCAGGAAAGCGCCGAACGCACGCGCGCTGCTCGAGGCCGTGCCGCGCGAGCTGCATGGCGATCCCGGCTTCATCTTCAGCAAAATCCAGCTGCTGCGCCGAGAGGAGAAATTCGCGGAAGCCGCCCAGCTCATGCTGTCGGCACCGAAGGATCCGGGCCGGCTCTACAATCTCGACGAATGGTGGATCGAGCGGCGCCTGCTGGCGCGCAAGATGATCGACACCGAGGAATTCCGCACCGCCTATCTGATCGCGCGCGATGCGGCCCTGCCCTCGCGCGACATCTACAAGACCGAGCAGGAATTCACCGCCGGCTGGATCGCGCTGCGTTTCCTCAACGATCCCGCGGCGGCCACCCAGCATTTTGCTCGCATCGGGATCGGCAGCGTCAATCCGACCACGCTGGCGCGCGCCGGCTATTGGCAGGGCCGCGCCGCCGAAGCGGCAGGCCGCCAGCAGGAGGCGCGCAACGCCTACGCGCGGGCAGCGGAGCAATCCACCAGCTATTACGGCCAGCTCGCACGCGCCAAGCTCGGCCTGCCGCAGATCGAGCTCAACAGCCAGCCACGCGGCCGCGGCGCCGAACGGCTGGAGATCGTGCGCGCCGCGCAACTGCTCTACGAACTCGACGAGCGCGAGATGGCGGTGCCTGTTCTCGCCGATATGGGCGAGAACGGCGATCCCGAAGCGCTTGCCGGCCTCGGCGAGCTCGCCCAGCGCTACAGCGACGCGCGCGGCATGCTGCTGCTCGGCAAGGCCGCGCTCAATCGCGGGCTGCCGTTCGATTTCTATGCCTATCCCGTCAATGGCATTCCGCAGTTCACGCCGATCGGCCCCGAGGTCGAGCGCAGCATCGTCTACGCCATCGCGCGGCAGGAGAGCGCCTTCAACCCCTCAGTCGTCTCGCCGGCGCAGGCCTATGGGCTGATGCAGGTGACACCGGACGCCGCGCGCTATGTCTGCAAACGGCACGGCGGGACCTACGATCTGGGGCGGCTGAAGAACGATTCGGTCTACAACGCCACACTCGGCTCGGCCGAGCTCGGCGGCCTGCTCGAGGATTATCGCGGCTCCTATATCATGACCTTTGCCGCCTACAATGCCGGCCGCGGCAGTGTGAAGAAGTGGATCAATCGCTACGGCGATCCGCGCGACCCGAAGGTCGACGCGGTCGACTGGGTCGAGCTGATCCCGTTCTCCGAGACGCGCAACTACGTGCAGCGGATCATGGAGAACCTTCAGGTCTACCGCGCTCGCTTCGGCGGCGGCACGCGCTTGCAGATCGAGGCCGATTTGCGCCGCGGCGCCGGCAGCGTGGAATAGAGGCCACCCTCTTCGACTCGCTGCCGGGAAAGCCCATTGAGGACGACGGCCCGGTGCGGCAGGGCGGCTCCTCGGTTTGGCGAACGGGTTGTCGAACTAATGGCGAAGGAACTTCCTGCAGCCTAACTAAGATCGAACCTCTGTCAGCCGATTTACGAGAGACGGGCGCGAACATGCAACGGCAGGAAGAAATAATAAAATCAAGGGCTTAACAGCATCGGCGGGACGGATTCGAATCATTGACAGGCTTCTCTCGAGCAAGCCGCCTCCCCTAATTTGTAAGCAAATTCAACTATTTAGCCGGGTTCAACGAGACCGAAACCCTCCTTGCTACATCCGCAAAAGGTCCAGCGCTGTGTCCGTTGTCGCGGCGTTATGTTCTCGCTCCGGGAGCAAACCGCTTCGTTTCGAAAATCGCTGGGAATATTCGAGCGAAAACACGCGCTTCCAAATTGACCGGCCCAAGTAATTAGATGCATAAGGCTCGCACCGGAGAGGTGGCCGAGTGGCTGAAGGCAACGCTTTGCTAAAGCGTCATACGGTCTCAAGCTGTATCGAGGGTTCGAATCCCTCCCTCTCCGCCACCCAGCGCCTGTCCAGCCCGGAGACATCGGTAACAGGTTGTACCTAAGACATGGGTGGCGGCCTTGAGCGATCGCTCGAGGCGGCCGGTGCGCTATGCCACCTATGTCTCGGGCCGCTCAATCAAAGATCCGTGCGTTCCATCATCTGAAAGCGATCGTTGAGACGGTGCGCAAGCCTGGCGCAAGGATCGGCGCCACGAGCTCAGCTCGATTCGCGCTCTCCTGATATAGGTGTGTCCGCATCCGGCGGATGGATCGCCAGATCGGCCCATGCGAGGGCCAATCGGCACCGCGGCCGTCCGAGTTCCAGATCGCCGTCGTCGCTCGCGATCTGAATCGGCAGCCATTGAGGCAGCCATTGAGTAAGTCTCGGACCAACGCCGGGTCATTCCCGTCGGGGTCGCTCACGCCGCGCCGGTTCAGATGGCGGCATGACGAACACATTTGACTCAGCGTAATCAGGCTCAGCTATGAAAACACCGCCCCGGATGTGATGCCGGGCTCAGTGGGCGGAGACCCACGCCCTCGCATCGCGCTGCGCGGCCGAGATCTCGGCATCCGACATCTGCCCGGCGATTTCCTGGCGCAGCGTCACGGCGTCCTTGCGGCCCTTCAGGGCGGCAAGATTGAACCATTTATGCGCGGCGACGAGATCGACGAGACCGGAGCGTCCGCTCGCCCAATAAATCCCGCGCTCGAACAGCACGTCCGACAGCGCGCCTGCGTCGATAGGTGTCGCGGTCTCCAGATCGAAAGTACCCTGAAACATAACGCATCCTCTTTTTTATGCCGTCTCGTCCCCCGAGCGCGGCTCCCGTCCGATCGACTGTTCAACTCATCCCAGCGTCTTTTTGCCCAAGCCGTTTGCCGGCTTGTTGGAGGTAATGATGGCGGGCAAATTTGAATGGCAGTTTAAGTATCGCGATGAAGCAGACGTAAACGCGCCCGCCCGGGGCGCGCGCTAAAATACAAGAAGTCCCTGTTTTGCAGGCACTTCTGCAATTCGTCAGATTCGGTTTACCTTGGGATCTTGGGAGAACGATAACCATCGCGCACGGTGACGCGGGTCCTGTGGCGTCCCCGCGCGCTGTCGTCACCTGCATTCCAGAGACAGCAATTGTCCCACGGGAAGCCGCGGCGTACCGGATCGCCCGGGCGGGGCCCGGCGAAGACACCGCGAATGGAGAAGCGGCGCGGGAACAGCGTGCACTTGCGCCGCAGCCCTCGCCCCAAGGCAGAGCAGCCACGTCAGCGCAGCCACGTCGCGGTCAGATCAGCAATGTCGGGATATGGGAATGCCGGCAATACCCCGGCCTCAAGAGAACGAGGGCGTCGGCGAACACGTCAGGACCAGATTTCACGTTGGCCCGAAGGCCGCCTGTGAAATTGCGGAGCTCCTTACGGAGAGCCGCACCGAACGAAGAAAACTTGTTTCTTCTGCCGGACCGGGCTTAGCGAGCGAACCCGCGAAGAGAACGATCCGACCGTTGACCTGATGTCTCGCCGACACCCTCTATCGTCGACCAGAACCTTTTGAGAGGCGCTGATGACGTGCCGGCTCTCTAGGAGCCGGCAACTTCAAAAAGCGAAGTTACTTCTTCTTCGCGACCTTGCGGGTCTTCTTCGCAGTCTTCTTCACTGCGGACTTCGCCTTCTTCGCCTTCTTCGCCTTCTTAGCTTTCTTGGCCATGTTGCCCTCCGATGTGTGAGATGGCTTAATCGCTGCATGCAGTCGGGGATCGAGTGCACACTCATCCCGAATACACCAACACAACGAAAAAAACAGCGTCTCGCTTAAAGAAGTGTTGACGAGCAAAGACGCGTGCGCTTGGCGAGCGCGATGCAAGCGCACTGCATGACGCGTGCTTGCGATCGCGGAGAGTGCCCGCAGCATCAGCTTCCGCGAGAGATGCAATTGCAGGAAACACTATGCAGCAAGTATTTTTCTGCACGCACACATCGCGCGCGATCGTCGCGACGACGCGCATCTCCAATCCCGCAACGGCCTCGCGAAGGCGCTTCGCGGACTCTGAGTCGCGACTTTTGGCAACGAAAATATTTTCATGATTAACGCCGCGAGCGCTCGTCAGAGCGTGTGCAAGCCGCCGTTTTGCGCGAATCGCGTGCGGCGATTCGGTCGGCGTATCGCGGTCGATCAGGATGAAGTTTGCCGCCGAGGATGCGCGCGAGCATCGCATCGCGAACCGAAAGCGAGGTGACGACGCGTGTCCGTCACCTTGTTCGAACGCGCGAAGTCAGATGCCGAGCTTGGACTTGAGCAGGTCGTTGACGCTCTGCGGGTTGGCTTTGCCGCCGGACGCCTTCATCACCTGACCGACGAACCAGCCGAGCGACTGCGGCTTGTCCTTGACCTGCGCGGCTTTGTCGGGATTGGCCGCGATGATGTCGTCGACCACCTTTTCGATCGCCGAAAGATCGGTCACCTGCTTCATGCCGCGGCTTTCGACCAGCGCGCGGGGATCGCCGCCCTCCTGCCAGACGATCTCGAACAGATCCTTGGCGATCTTGCCGGAGATGGTGCCCTCGCCGATCAGGTCGATGATCGCAGCCAACTGCTCGGCGCCAACCGGAGTGCCCGTAATATCCCGGCCTTCCTTGTTGAGACGGCCGAACAGCTCGTTGATGACCCAGTTCGCGGCGACCTTGCCGTCACGCGCGCGGTTGGCGAGCTTGTCCAGCACGGTCTCGTAGAACACCGCGCTCTCGCGCTCGGCGACCAGCACGCTGGCGTCGTAGGCCGACAGGCCGAGATCCGCGACGAAGCGCGTCTTCTTCTGGTCCGGCAGCTCGGGCAACTTCGCCTTCAGCTCGTCGACGAAGCTTTGCGAGAACTCCAGCGGCAACAGGTCGGGATCGGGGAAGTAGCGATAGTCGTGCGCCTCTTCCTTGGACCGCATCGACCGCGTCTCGCCCTTGTTGGGGTCGTAGAGCCGGGTCTCCTGGTCGATCGCGCCGCCGTCCTCGAGGATTTCGATCTGGCGCCGCGCCTCGTACTCGATCGCCTGGCCGATGAAGGTGATCGAGTTCATGTTCTTGATCTCGCAGCGGGTGCCGAGCGGCGCGCCCGGCTTGCGCACGGAGACGTTGACGTCGGCGCGCAAGCTTCCCTTCTCCATGTCGCCGTCGCAGGTGCCGAGATAGCGCAGGATCGAGCGCAGCTTGGTCACATAGGCCTTGGCCTGCTCGGCATCGCGGATGTCCGGTTTTGATACGATCTCCATCAGCGCAACGCCGGAACGGTTGAGGTCGACATAGGACAGGGTTGGCGACTGGTCGTGCAGCGACTTGCCGGCGTCCTGCTCCAGATGCAGTCGCTCGATGCCGATGGTTGCGGTCTTGCCGCCGTCCAGTTCGACCACGACCTCGCCTTCGCCGACGATCGGCGTTTTGTACTGGCTGATCTGGTAGCCCTGCGGCGAGTCCGGATAGAAATAGTTCTTGCGGTCGAACACCGAGCGCAGATTGATCTGCGCATTGAGGCCGAGCCCGGTGATGACAGCCTGCCTGACGCATTCCTCGTTGATGACGGGCAGCATGCCCGGCATCGCGGCGTCGACCAGCGATACGTGACTGTTCGGCTCGCCGCCGAACGCGGTCGAGGCGCCCGAGAACAGTTTTGAGTTCGACGTCACCTGGGCATGGATCTCCAGGCCGATGACCATCTCCCAGTCGCCGGTGGCGCCTTTGAGAAGCTTGTGCGTGGCCGTGCTCATGTCTTGCTCCCGAGCAGCGTGGCAGCGATCCGCTCCCACTCCGCCTGCAATGAATCCTTCGCCACCGGCTGGCCGGCCTGGCGATACCAATAGCCGGCATTGCCGAGGTCGCCCTCGACCCGGTGCAGATAGGCGTGCACCCAGGCGGCTTCGCGGCTGCCCTCGTCTTGGACGATCTTGTGCGCCTGGTCCCAGTCGCCCTTGGCGGCCCACCACAGGCCGGCGAGCGGCGCGCTGAGATCCGGCGCCGGCGCGGCGCCGTCGAGGCTGGCGATATACGCCGCCATATTCACCACCATTTCGCCGGCGTGAAGCGGCCGGCCGCCTGCTCGATCACCTCGCCGAGCGAGAACAGCGTCTCCTCGTCGAAGGGCCGGCCGATCAGCTGAAGGCCGAGCGGCAGGCCCTGCGCGTCCTTGCCGGCGGGCACCGCGATGCCGGGCAACCCCGCCATGTTCACGGTCACCGTGAAGATATCGTTGAGATACATCTCGACGGGGTCGGCCCCACCCTTCTCGCCGATGCCAAAGGCCGCCGACGGCGTCGCCGGCGTCAGGATCGCGTCGACGCCCTTGGCGAAGCAGTCCTCGAAATCCTTCTTGATCAGCGTACGCACCTTCTGGGCGCGCAAATAGTAGGCGTCGTAATAGCCGGCCGAGAGCACGTAGGTGCCGATCATGACGCGGCGCTTCACCTCCGCGCCAAAACCTTCAGCACGGGTGTTCTCGTAGAGTTCGTTGATATTCCTGCCCTGCTCGCGCAAACCGTAGCGCACGCCGTCGTAGCGCGCGAGGTTGGAGGACGCCTCCGCCGGCGCCACGATGTAATAGGCCGGCAGCGCGTACTTCGTATGCGGGAGCGATATCTCGACCAGTTCGGCGCCGGCCGCCTTGAGCCAGGCCGCGCCCGCTTCCCAAAGTTTTTCGATCTCGGCCGGCATGCCGTCGAGACGGTATTCCTTGGGAATGCCGATCTTCATACCCTTCACGGACTTGCCGATCGCGGCCTCATAGTCCGGCACGGGGATATCGACCGAGGTCGTGTCCTTCGGATCGTGGCCGGCCATCGAGCGCAGCAGCATCGCGGCATCGCGCGTGCTGCGCGCGATCGGACCTGCCTGGTCGAGCGAGGAGGCAAAGGCGACGATGCCCCAGCGCGAGCAGCGGCCATAGGTCGGCTTGATGCCGACGGTCGCGGTGAACGCCGCCGGCTGACGGATCGAGCCGCCGGTATCGGTCGCGGTCGCGCCCATGCAGAGCAGCGCGGCCACCGCAGAGGCCGAGCCGCCGGACGAGCCGCCCGGCACCAGCGTCGTGTTGCTTCCGTCGCGCCGCCAGGGATTGCCGACCGAGCCGAAGCACGAGGTCTCGTTCGACGAGCCCATCGCGAACTCGTCATTGTTGAGCTTGCCCAGCATCACCGCGCCGTCGCGCCAGAGCTGCGAGGTGATGGTGGACTCGTAGGTCGGCACGAAATTGCCGAGGATTTTTGAACACGCCGTGGTGCGCACGCCCTTGGTCGCGAACAGGTCCTTGATGCCGAGCGGAATGCCGGCGAGCGGCCCCGCATCGCCTTTCCCGATCCTGGCATCCGCCTCGCGCGCCATGGTCCGCGCCTGATCCGGCGTCTCCATGACGAAAGCATTGAGCACGCGCGCGGCTTCGATCGCGTTCAGATGCGCATCGGTCAGCTCGAGTGACGTGAAAGTCTTGGCCGCGAGGCCCTTGCGGGCTTCGGCAAGCGTCAGCGATGTCAAATCGGTCATTTATTGATCGGGCTGCAGAAGAACGGAGACAGGGACTTGTCGTTGGCCGGGTCGTCTTTCTTGGCAGCCGCTTTCGCAGCCGCCTCGATCTCGTCGAGCACGGCATTGACGGCGACGTTGGGGTCGGCAGCCGTGCCCTGCCTCTCCATCTTGTCGAGATAGTTCATGTAGGCCTGATAGGCCTTTTCGTCGTCGCAAAGCATGCACATCGGACAGCGTCCTGAGAATTACTCGACCACTTTGGGCACAAGAAAGAAATGACCTTCGGTCGCCGGCGCATTGGCAACGATATCGTCGGCGATCTCGCCGTCGTTGACCACGTCTTGCCGCTTCTTCATCTGCATCGGGGTGACCGAAGTCATGGGCTCCACGCCCTCGACATTGACCTCCGAGAGCTGCTCGACAAAGGCGAGCATGGCGTTCAGCTCGCCCTGCAGATGCGGAACCTCGCCTTCGGAAACAGCAATGCGCGCCAGATGCGCGATGCGGCGGACGGTAGCGGCGTCAACGGACATAATATAAGGCCTCTCACGGCAAAACCTATGTGCCGTATAGCAGAGGCCGCTTTTGCGCCGCAACCGGCGCTGGGGACTAGCCGGCCAGCGCCTTCATCCGGGCAAGTGCCGATCTGGCGAGATCCCGGGTCAATTCGGCCGCCGGGACCTCGCGGCCCAAGGCAATGGCCTGGCCGGCCCAGAGATTGGTGAAATCCACCCTGCCCTGCTTCTCGGCAGCCGCCTTCAGCGGTCCGAGCGCCGTTGCGGCATGGGGAAATGGCGGCGCATCCGGCGAAATCGGGCCGGCCTCGCGCATCAGACGGTTCTGGACGCCGCGCGCCGGCCGCCCGGTCATGACATTGGTGATGACGGTGGAATCGTCCCGTCCTTCGGCGAGCGCCGCGCGGGCCGCCGCACTGACCTTGGATTCCGGACAACGCAGATAGGCGCTCCCGATCTGCACGCCGGCCGCGCCGAGCGCAAACGCCGCCGCGATACCGCGGCCATCCGCAATGCCGCCGGCCGCAATCACTGGCACCTTCACCGCGTCGACCACCTGCGGCACCAGTGCAAAGGTGCCGGGCTGTTCCGAGATCTTGTCGGTCAGGAACATGCCGCGATGGCCGCCAGCCTCCGCACCTTGTGCGATCACCGCGTCAGCGCCGTGCTGCTCGAGCCAGACCGCCTCCCTCACCGTGGTCGCCGAGGCGATGACGAGACATCCTGCCGCCTTGACCCGCTTGAGCAGCGCGTCCTCGGGCAGGCCGAAATGGAAGCTGACGATCTCCGGCTTCAACTCCTCCACGACCTCGCAGAAGCCGGCGTCGAACGGTGCGCGGTTTGCGGCATTGATGGGTGCGGCGGGATCGAGGCCATGCTCGCTGTAGTAGCCCGCGAGGCGATGCTTCCAGCGCGCCTCCGCCTCGGCCGTGAGCTCGACCGGTGTATGGCAGAAGAAGTTCATGTTCACCGGCGCGGAGACGCGTTGTCGGATGATATTGACCTGCTCGCGCGCCTTATCCGGCGACAGCATCGCGCTCGGCAGCGAGCCGAGCCCGCCGCCTTGCGCGACGGCGATCACCAGTTCCGCATCCATCACACCAGCCATCGGCGCCAGCACGATCGGAAATTCGGTCTTGAAGAGGTCGATCAATCGACGGTCAGGCCACATGGTTTTGCTCTCTCGTGGTTCAGGCAAGCGGTGCCATGGAATTACGCCGGCCGGTTAGCAGTTGCTCGGCCTCGGTCGCGATACGTTCGACGATCTCGGCGGCGGGCGGAATATCATGGATCAGGCCGACAGCCTCGCCGGCAAAGACCGCGGCGACCTCAAAATTGCCCGCGGCCCTGGCCGCAGCATACTCAACGGTCACCTCGGCCGCGCGCTGCATGAGCTCGATCTCGCGGCCGGTCCAGCGCCTGATATGATCGTTGACCAGCGTTCGCGCGGTGAACGGAGCCGGCCAGAACAGGCTGCGCGACCAGTCGACAATGACACCGCGCACCGTGTCATTGGGATCAGCGTCGCGAATGCGCTGCTTCGCTTCCTCCGCGCCGTCGGCCTCCACGCTCGCATAGAAGCGCGTTCCGATCAGCACGCCGGAGGCGCCCAGCATCATCATCGCCGCGAGCCCGCGGCCATCGGCAATTCCGCCGGCGGCAACGACCGGCACGCGCCCGGCCGCGAGATCGACGATAACAGGCACGATGTCGACGGTGGCGCGCGATGCGCCATGGCCGCCGGCTTCGGTGCCCTGCGCGATCAGGATGTCCGCACCGGCGTCGAGCGCCTGCTTCGCCATGTCCTCGCTCTGCACCTGGCAGATCAAGCGCGCCCCGCACGCCTTGATGCGCGCCGCAAATGGCGCGGGGTCGCCGAACGATAGCATGATCGCCTGCGGTTTGGCATCCAGCGCAATGTCGAGAAGTTCAGGCTGTTTTGCGAGGCTCCAGGTGATGAAGCCGATGCCGAATGGCGCAAACCCGCTCAATCTCTTTGCCTCGGCCTCGAGCCGGGCCCGGTCGCCATAGCCGCCACCCAAAATCCCGAAACCGCCGGCTTCGCTGACGGCCCGCGTCAGCCGGCTGCCCGCGATCGTATCCATCGGCGCCAACAGGATCGGATGCGTGATTCCCAGCAGCTGGGTCAGCGATGCCACGATCGGCATGGTCTCCCTCCCGGCTGGACACGGACACTAGGCTTGAATAACATTCTGGAAAAATGATTTCCAATGAACGCTGTCATCTCAAAAGCGAAACGATGCGATGGAACTCAGCGACATCCAGACCTTTGCGGCGGTTGCCCGCACCGGCGGCATCACCCGCGCCGCGGAAGAGCTCAACACCGTGCAGTCCAACGTCACCCAGCGTGTGAAGGCGCTGGAAGCCGAGATCGGCACACCGCTATTCGAACGGCACAGCCGCGGCATGACGCTGACGAGCGCGGGCAAGCGCCTTTTGCCTTACGCACAGCGGATGGCCGCATTATCACGCGAAGCTGTGCTTGCCGCCCGCGACGACGGCGAGCCGAAGGGACCGCTTGCGATCGGCTCGATGGAAACCACCGCGGCGGTGCGGCTGCCGCCATTGCTCGCGGACTTTCATCGCCGCTTTCCTGCCGTCCGGCTGAGCCTGCGTACCGCGCCCACCGCCGACCTCGTCGCGAGCGTGCTCGAAGGCACGCTCGACGGCGCCTTCGTCGCGGGTCCGATTGCGCATGCCGATCTCACCGCGACAAGCGCGTTCCGCGAAGAGCTGGTGTTGGTCAGTGCGCGACGCTGGGCTACGCTCGCCGAGCTACGCGCCGGCACGCCGGAGTCCGGCCCGACTGCGCTGGTGTTCCGCACCGGCTGCACCTACCGGCAGCGGCTCGAACAGATTTTTGTCGAGTTCGGCTGGCCGTCAGCCGCACGCTTCGAGCTCGGCACGCTCGACGGCATGATCGGCTGTGTCGCCGCCGACATGGGCGTGACGCTGCTGCCGCGTGCCGTCGTCGAACGCAGCGCGATCAACGGCAGCGTGACGATCCACGCGCTCGGCGCCTCGCATGCGCGCGTCGAGACCCTCTTCATCCAGCGCCGCGCCGGGCATCAAACCAGCGCGCTCAGCGGGTTTTCCGCCGCCTGCCTGAAGAAAAACGACGACGTCATCGCGGCCTGAGACGCCATCGCCGCAGCGCCACGACGGCCCAGATCGCCTCGACGACGCCGAACGGCCAGGCCCCTTGCAGGAAGCCGTAAGCCGAACCGAGCACGCAGGACATCGCGAACAGCAGCACGAACCAGTGGCTGCGGTCTTCCAGGGCGTAAGTGACCAGCATCGCCGTCACGGCGAACAGGCCAAATAGTGTCAGCGCATCCATTGTTTCGGGTTCACTCCGTAGCGCGACGCGTGATATGCGCTAATCCCATGCCGGCTCTTATCCTGCCTCTCGTCGATGCTGCAACCCACTGGCCCGAACGCGGCGGGTTGGTCGGGCTCGATCTGGGTACCAAGACCATCGGCGTTGCCGTCTCCAATCCGGACCGCCGGTTAGCTACCGGCGTCGAGACCATCCAGCGCAAGGCCTTCAAACAGGATGCCGCCCGGCTGCTCGCGATTGCGGGTGAACGCAAGGCCGTCGGCTTCGTGCTCGGCCTGCCCATCAACATGGATGGCAGCGAGGGCCCGCGCGCGCAATC
Organism: Bradyrhizobium sp. 132; assembly: GCF_023074185.1. Taxonomy (GTDB): domain Bacteria; phylum Pseudomonadota; class Alphaproteobacteria; order Rhizobiales; family Xanthobacteraceae; genus Bradyrhizobium. The sequence continues at coordinate 16,314 of NZ_JADPKY010000033.1, forward strand.
GACCCGGGCATTTGCCCGCAACCTCGCCGGCCTGACCGCGCTGCCCATCGGCCTCTGGGACGAGCGTCTGTCGACCGCCGCGGTCGAACGCGAACTGATCGGCATGGACGTCAGCCGCGCCAAGCGCGCCGAGGTGATCGACGAGCACGCCGCGATCTTCATCCTGCAAGGCGCGCTCGACCGGCTCGCCAATCTGCGCGCAGCGCCGGGGCCTGACTGATCCATGGCCGTCGTGATCGCGGCGCTCCTCCCGGTCTTTATCCTCATCGTGCTCGGCGTCGTGCTGAAGCGCACCCTGATGCGGCTCGACACGCAATGGCACGGGCTGGAGCGGCTGACTTATTTCGTGCTGTTTCCGATGCTGCTGATCCAGACTCTGGTGAAGGCCGACCTGTCCAGGGTCCCGGTCGCCGGCGTCGGCGGCGCGTTGCTGCTGTCGGCGCTCGCGATGTCGCTGCTCTGCCTCGCGCTCCGCCCGGCTCTCGCGCGGCTCGACATCGACGGTCCCGCCTTCACCTCGATCTTCCAGGGCGCTACCCGCTGGCAGACTTATGTCGCACTCTCCGTCTCCGCCAACATGTTCGGCGATGTCGGGCTGGCCCTCGCCTCGGTCGCTATGGTCGCGATCATCCCGCTGGTCAACGTGTTCAGCGTCGCGGTGCTGGCCCATTACGCCGCGCCGGAAAAGCAGTCTGCCCGCGCGATCGTAATGACGCTGGTCCGCAATCCCCTGATCTGGGCCTGCGTGATCGGCCTCGTCATCAACGTCGGCCATCTGCCGCTGCCAAAAATCTGGCACGAGGTCGCGGATGCGCTCGGCCGCTCCTCGCTCGCCATCGGCCTGCTCGTCACCGGTGCCGGCCTGCAGCTCAAAGGCCTGCTCCGCCCGAGCGTGGGCGCGACGATCGGCGTAACGTTCAAGCTGGTGCTGATGCCCGTGCTCGCGCTGGCGCTTGCCGTCTGGTTCGGGCTAGCAGGCACCAACCTCGCGATCATCGCGATCTGCGCGGCGGTGCCGACCTCGCCCAGCGCCTACGTGCTGGCCCGCCAAATGGGCGGCGACGCGCCATTGCTGGCGCAGATCATCACGCTGCAAACGATCCTGGCGGCAATCACCATGCCGATCGCGATCGCGATCGCGCTGGTGGCCTAGCTCCCCAGCCACATCGTCAGCACCACCGCCGTCAAATTGTTCAGCGCATGCAGCACGATCGTGAGCCAGAGCGAGCTGCTGCGGTAGCGCATGTAGCCGAACCACAGGCCGATGGAGAAGACCTCGGCGAGGAAGTACATGTCGTATTGCAGATGCACCGCCGTCCACACCAGCGACGACAGGACGATCGCGCCGGGCACGCGCAGGAAGCTCGCCGACCAGCCGCGGTAAAGGAATCCGCGCGCCAAAACCTCCTCGGACATCGGCGCTGCCACGCTGAAGGCGAATAGCAGGAAGAAGGCTGCGCCCTTGTCGCGGCCGGATTTCAGCAGATCGGTCATGAAGCCCGGCGTCGCCTCGCGGCCGAGGCTCCGCGACATCGTCTCCCAGGCCACCACGATCAGGACAAGCCCGACGGCGCCGAACAGGAGTTGCTTCCAGGACGGCCAATGTAGCGCGAGATAATCGGCGAAAGCGGCCTTCTTGATGCGGATGGCGAGCCACACCGCGGCCAGCGTCGCCGGCAGGCCCATGGTCACCGACAGCGCAAGCGCCTGCGGCTCGCGGCCGACGAGCTGAAGCGAGGCGAGGTCCATCGGCAGGCCACGCTGCACCACCAGCAGAACGATGGCGCCGATCTGCCCGACGAACATCGCGACGAAGATGAGCAGGCCCCACAGCGCCGTGCCCAGGAACTTCCAGACGCGCGGCGTCGCAAGGGTCACGGTAAGCGGCGGATGGTCGGGATTGAGGGAGTCCATTAGGGGCTTTCGTTAGAAGCAGTCTATCGAGCGACCGTCATGCCCGGGATGTAGGTGAACGGAAGCGACGCCGTCCTTCGGACGGATGTGCCGGCCATGACGATGTGGTTCCAGCATGCCCCGTTCACGGCAGCGCCCGCTCCAGCAGTGCACGCACCTCACCGCTCTCCAGCTCCACCGCGCCATACATGCTGGCGTGGTTGGCCGCGAGCCGAGTGACGGCGAACAGCTCGGCATGGCGGGGCGACACAGCGTTGAGCGCGGCGGCTGCGGCAAGTAGCGCCAGCTTCTCGACGGCAAGCCGCGCGACGCGCTCGCCGTCCGCCCGGCGGAAGCTCTCGCCGATGAAAGTGATCGCCTCGCCTGCTCCGGACAAGCCCTTCGTCTCAGCCGCAAGTCCTTGCAGCACCGCCATCGCCGCATCCGCCTCGCGCGAGAGCGCGCGCAGCACGTCGAGGCACATCACATTGCCCGAGCCTTCCCAGATCGCGTTGACCGGCGCCTCCCGGTAGTGACGTGCCAGAATGCCGTCCTCGACATAGCCATTGCCGCCGAGGCACTCCATCGCCTCGTAGAGAAACGCCGGCGCGCTCTTGCAGGTCCAGTATTTGATCGCGGGCGTGAGCAGCCGCATATAGGCGGCGTCCGCCGCATCGTGCGGCGTGCGGTCGAAGGCGCGGCAGAGCCGCATAATCAGCGCGACGCTCGCCTCGACATGCAGCGCCATGTCCGACAGCACCGCCTGCATCAAGGGCTGATCGGCAAGATGCTTCTGGAACACACTGCGGTGACGGGTGTGATGCAGCGCGTGCGCGAGCCCCGAGCGCATCAGGCCGACGGAGGCGATTGCGCAATCCTGGCGCGTGAGCTGCACCATCTGGATGATGGTGCGGATGCCCTTGCCCTCCTCGCCGACGGCTTCCGCATAAGCGCCGACGAACTCGACCTCGGACGAGGCATTGGAGCGGTTGCCGAGCTTGTCCTTCAGACGCTGGAACTGGATCGCGTTGACCGAGCCATCAGGTGCAAACCGGGGCATGAAGAAGCAGGTCAGCCCCTGCTCCGCCTGCGCCAGCACCAAGAACGCATCGCACATCGGCGCCGACATGAACCATTTGTGGCCGGTGATGCGATAGGCATCCCCATCGCGCACCGCCCGCGTCATGTTGGCGCGCACATCGGTGCCGCCCTGCTTCTCGGTCATTCCCATGCCGAGCGTGATGCCGCGCTTGTCCCACCACGGCGCGAAGGCGGGATCATAGCTCTTCGTCGACAGCACCGGCATCACCTTGCCGAGCAGATCCGGCTGCATCACCAGCGCCGCGACGGAGGCGCGCGTCATCGTGATCGGACAAAGATGCCCTGTCTCGACTTGCGCGGCGATGTAGAATTTTGCCGCACGAATGACCTCGGCGGCATCGCCCATAGGCTTTCCATCCGTCGTCCACGTCGAATTGTGCAGGCCGGCATGCGCGCTGTGCGCCATCAGCTCGTGATAGGCGGGATGAAACTCGACCTGGTCGCGGCGGTTGCCCTTGGAATCGAAGGTCCGCAGCTTCGGCGTGTTCTCGTTCGCGACGCGCCCGCGGTCCGCCATCGCGGCCGAGCCCCAACGCCTCCCGAACTCCGACAGCGCCCGTTCCGCCGCCGCGCCGCCATTGGCCTTCACCGCCTCGACTAGCGGCCGATCCATGGCGAACAGGTCGACGTCCTCGAGCGGCGGCGACTGGTTGAAGACCTCGTGAGTCGCGAAGCTGGGCTGGGTCATCTTGTTTCTCGGCGCGGGATCAGTTCCGCCGCGGCGGAATCGGGAAATCATAGGCCGCCCCGCCCGCTCTCGGCAGGGAAAAATGCCACCACTCCTTCGAATAGTTCACAAAGCCTTGCTTCGCCATCGCAGCCACCAGCCGCCTGCGCCAGGCGCGCTGGTCCGGATTAATCGACGGTGCGGCGGTATGCCCTTTCACGTCGGTGCAGTCATAGCCCGTGCCCATGTCGACGCTGCCTTCCGGCAGCCGCGCCTCGACCGGCGCCGTGCAATCGGCGTAGCTTCTTGACGGGTCGTATCTGCCCGAATTGTCGGCTTTGAGATCGACCAGGGTGAGATCGAGCGCCGCGCCGGTGGAATGCTGCGAGCGGCTCGCGATGTAGCCGAGGCGGAACAGCTCCGTCTTGGGAATTTTGGGATTGTAGCGCCGCTCGGCGGCGGTCTCGTGGCCGTTCTGCGACCACCTGACCATGTCGAGCGAGGCCCGCGCCGGCCGGTAGCAGTCGAACATCTTCAGCGAGAGATTTTGCCCCGCCAGTTCCTGCTGAACGGCCTTCAGCCGCAGCCCCACCTCACGCTTCACGACGCATTCACCGGCGCCATAGCCGGCCAGCGGACGGCCGACGAAATTGTTCGAGGTGGCGTAACGGATGTCCTGGACGATGCTGGGGTCGATGTCGCGCAAATAGGCGAAACCGCCGGAAAGCGATTGGGCGTGGGCGGATGAGATTGAGGCGACCGTTAAAAGTACAATCAAAATCAGGCTAGCGGAGCGCATTGAAACTTCCCTCGTTCCGGGTTCGATGCTTCGCATCGCCCCGGAATGCCAGCAAGACAGATCAGGGGATAACTCACCGGTTCGGCTTTGGCCCTTGCCCCCTCAGCCATCCCCGCCTATAGCTCTCGTTTTAATGACATCGAAATCGACCTTCGTCCTCGGCCACCGGCATTTGCTGGGCATCGAGGGCCTTTCCGCGGCCGACATCACCGGCCTCCTCGACCTGTCCGAAGAATATGTCGAGGTCAACCGCCAGGTTGACAAGAAGCGCACCGTCCTGCGTGGACGGACGCAGGTGAACCTCTTCTTCGAGGCTTCCACCCGGACCCAATCCTCGTTCGAGCTCGCCGGCAAACGGCTGGGCGCCGACGTCATGAATATGTCGGTGTCCTCTTCGTCCATGAAAAAGGGCGAGACGCTGATCGACACCGCGGTGACGCTGAACGCCATGCACCCGGATATCCTGGTGGTCCGGCATCACGCCTCCGGCGCGGTGGAACTGCTGGCCCGCAAGGTCGACGGTTCCGTGGTCAATGCCGGCGACGGCGCCCATGAGCATCCGACGCAAGCGCTGCTGGATGGCCTCACCATCCGCCGCAACAAGGGCCGCATCGAGGGCCTCGTCGTCGCGATCTGCGGCGACGTGCTGCATTCGCGCGTCGCCCGCTCCAACATCATCCTGCTCAACACCATGGGCGCGCGCGTCCGTGTCGTCGGCCCCTCGACGCTGCTGCCGCCGGGGCTCGAACGGATGGGGGTTGAGGTTGCGCGCGACATGCGCGAGGGACTCAACGGCGCGGACATCGTCATGATGCTGCGGCTGCAGCGTGAGCGCATGAACGGCTCCTTCGTGCCTTCCTCCTCCGAATACTTCCATTATTTCGGGCTGGACCAGAAGAAGCTGGCCTACGCAAAACCTGATGCGCTGGTGATGCATCCCGGCCCCATGAACCGCGGCGTCGAGATCGACACGGCGGTTGCCGACGGCGCACAGTCCCTGATCCGCGAACAGGTGGAGATGGGGGTCGCCGTGCGCATGGCCGTGCTGGAAGCGCTCGCCCGTAACCTTCCGAACGCGTGATGGCCATGTTGATCGATCGACGACCCATTCTGCTTGCCAATGCCCGCGTCGTCGATCCCTCCAGGGATTTTGACGGCATCGGCGACGTCCTGATCGCCGACGGCACCATCCGCGAGACCCGCCGCGGCATTGGAGCTGCCGGCGTCCCGGAAGGCACCGACATCGTCAACTGCTCCGGCAAGATCGTGGCACCCGGCCTGATCGACATGCGCGCCTTTGTCGGCGAACCCGGCTTCAGCCATCGCGAGACGTTTGCTTCGGCGAGCCAGGCGGCGGCGACCGGGGGCGTCACCACCATCATCTGCCAGCCCGAGACCGAGCCTGTCATCGACAATTCAGCGACCGTCGACTTCGTGATGCGCCGCGCCCGCGACACCGCAATCGTCAACATCCTGCCGATGGCGGCGCTCACCAAGGGCATGCACGGCGAGGAGATGACCGAGTTCGGTCTCCTGAAGGCCGCAGGAGCGGTCGCCTTCAGCGACGGTGACAGGAGCGTCACCAACGCGCAGGTGATGCGCTGGGCGCTGACCTACGCGCGCGATTTCGACGCGCTGATCGTGCATTATACCGAAGATCCCAAGCTGGTCGGCGAAGGCGTGATGAACGAGGGCGAGTTCGCCACGAGACTCGGCCTGATGGGCATCCCAAACGCGGCGGAGGCCGTGATGCTGGAACGCGACATGCGCCTCGTCGCGCTTACCGGCGGTCGCTATCACGCGGCTTCGCTGTCTTGCACGGATTCGCTCGACGTCCTGAAACGCGCCCGCGATGCCGGGCTCCCCGTCACCGCGTCGGTCTCGATCAACCACCTCGCGCTGAACGAGAACGACATCGGGCCCTACCGGACATTCCTGAAGCTGTCGCCCCCGCTGCGCACGGAGGACGACCGCCGCGCGCTGGTCGCAGCCGTCGCCTCCGGCCTCCTCGACGTCATCATGTCCGACCACAATCCGCAAGACGTCGAGGGCAAGCGCCTGCCGTTCGCGGAAGCCGCTCCCGGTGCCGTTGGGCTCGAGACCATGCTGCCAGCGGGCTTGCGGCTCGTGCATAATGGCGAGCTGGAATTGAAGACGCTGATCCGGGCGATGTCGACCCGACCGGCCGAGATCCTAGGCTTGCCTGGCGGAACCCTGCGCACAGGTGCCCCGGCCGACGTCATCGTGATCGACCCCGATGTCCCCTGGGTGGTCGATCCCGCCGACCTCAAATCGCCCTGCAAGAACACGCCGTTCGACGAGGCCCGCTTTACAGGCCGCGTGGTGCGCACCATTGTCGGCGGACGGACGGTGTACGAGCATGTCTGACGTGCGGAGCTGCAGCCATGGGATCTTCAGACATGGGATTTTCAGACATGGGGCTTGAAGCCTTCCTGCCGGTGGCTTTCGTCATCGGCTACCTGCTCGGCTCGATTCCGTTCGGGCTGATTCTGACCAGGCTCGGCGGTACACAGGATCTGCGCTCGATCGGCTCCGGCAGCATCGGCGCGACCAACGTGCTGCGCACGGGGCGCAAGGGTCTTGCCGCGGCAACCCTGCTGTTCGACGCGCTCAAGGGCACCGTGGCCGTGGTGATCGCCGGCTACATCGCGGGTCCCAATGCCGCGATGCTGGCCGGCTTCGGCGCCTTCCTCGGCCATCTCTTCCCGGTCTGGCTCAAGTTCAAGGGAGGCAAGGGCGTCGCCGTCTATATCGGCATCCTGCTCGGCCTGATCTGGCCGGCAGCGGTGGTGTTCTGCCTGCTCTGGCTCGCCACCGCAGCCACGACCCGCTACTCATCGCTCTCGGCGCTGGTGGCGGCTTTCATCACGCCGATGTTCCTGTGGTGGTTCGGCCAGCCTGCATTGTCTGCGCTATCAGCCGTGCTGACGCTGCTGCTGTTCTACGCGCATCGCGAGAACATCAAGCGGCTACAATCGGGCAAGGAAAGCCGCATCGGCGAGAAGGCCTGAGCCGGGCATCTACGGATACCGAAGCGGCCCCCTTCTGCATTATGTCCCAAATGCTGTTCGCAACTTGCCGCCGAATCACGGCTGTATGGTGGAACGGGTTCCTGGCCTGGCCCTGATCATGGGCATGGCTCTACGCGGTTGCTCAGAATGAGCGAGAAAATTGTCGGCGCGCACGTTGAAGGTGCCTTGCAGGGCACGGCGGCAAGCCGGCTGCTCTCGATGACGGACATCTGGTCCAGTGCGCCCTCGCCGTTTCCTGCTCCCAAGCCTGTGCCCGTTTCGCCCCCAGCGCCGCAGCCTGCTCGCATCGCGCAAGCTCCTCTGACAGTTGAGGCCGTGATCGCGGCCGCACCAGTTGCGCCGGCGCGGCCCAGCGCCAACCCATGGCCGCCGCAGAAATTGTCGCTGGCACTCCAGGGCGGCGGCACCTTCGCCGCCTTCACCTGGGGCGTGCTGGAGCGACTGCTGGAAGAGCCATCCATCGCGATCGACACCATCAGCGGCGCCAGTGCCGGCGCCATCAACGCGCTGCTGCTCGCCTCCGGTTTCGCGGAAGGCGGCCGTGAAGGCGCGCGCGCGCGGCTGAACCGGTTCTGGATCCGGCTGATGCACGAGGCCTCGTTCCGATCGCTGATGCTGATCGGCGGCTTCTCGCCGGCGGGAAGCTCGGTCGCGTTCGGTCCGACGCTGCGCTCCGGCCAGTTCGATCCGTTCGATCTCGATCCGCTGCGGCAGGCGCTGTCGCGCGACATCAACTTTTCCGCCTTGCGCGACGCGCGCTGCCCGAAGCTTCTGATCGCGGCGACGCGGATCTGCGACGGGCAGCAGCAGATCTTCCGCAACGACGCGATCACCGCCGACGTCGCACTGGCCTCGACCTGTCCGCCGCTGGTTCACTGCGCCGTGGAGATCGACGGCGAGGCCTATTGGGACGGCGGCCTCGGCGGCAATCCGCCGCTGCTGCGGCTGGTGCAGGACACGACAAGCTCCGAAATCCTGCTCGTCCAGGTCACGCCGGCGCGCGACAGCTACGTGCCGATCACGCTCGCCGCGATCGACCGCCGGCTCGACCAGATCGCGGCCAATGCCGCCCTCAATGCCGAGATCGCGGCAATCGAATGGACGCAATCGCACGCGGCGTCTTCGCTGCGGCTCTCCAGGATCGCCGCGGAAGATTTCGTCGACGGGCTGGCGCAGCGCTCATCCACCGATCTCGGCCGCGGCTTCATTCGCGCGCTGCACCGGAGTGGACGCGGGGCCGCGGAGCGCTGGCTCGGGCAAGGCGCGACAGGCGCGGAGGCCAAACGCGCTCTTCCCGCACCTGAACCGGCGCTAGCCTGACTTCGCCAACGCGTTCTCCAGGAACCACGCGGCAGCAAGCGCGCCGGGATCGTTGCCGAATCGCGCGATCACCTGCACGCCGATCGGCAAGCCCCCGACCTTGTGCACCGGCACGTTGACGCAAGGATTGCCCATCAGCGTCCAGAGCCTGTTGTAGCGGGGGTCGCCGGTGGAGGCGAGGTCCTTGGCCGGCGGCGTGCCCGGCGCCGAATAGGTGAGCAGCACGTCGACGCCCTCGAACAATTCACTGACCTCGCGGCGGCCGCGGCGGCTGATCCGGCGTGCGTCGTCGTAGTCCTTCGGCGTCAGGCCGACGGTCGCATCGAGGCTGGCGCGCAGCATCGGCGCGATCTCGTCGTGATGCTCCGAAAATTCCCAGGCGAGCGCGCGATGCGCCTCAAAATCCTGGATGATCGGATGGATGCGCCAGGCCTCCTGCACCGCCTCCGGCAGATCGATGGTCTTCACGCTGGCGCCGGCCTTCTCGGCGGCCTTGATCGCGGCTTGCAGCCCCTCTTCGGCAGCCGGCTCCACAGCGCCGGCAAACTCCTGCCTGACCACGCCGATGCGCGGCGCCTTCGCCGCGACGATGCCGGAGAATTCGGTGCGACCGGTCATCCCCAGCAGTCCGCGCGCGAGATCTTCCGCGCGCGCCCCGAACAGGCCGACGGTGTCGAGCGCCCACGAATAGCATTTGACGCCGACCGTCGGCAGCATCCGGAACGACGGCTTGATCGCAGCAGCCCCGCAATAGGCCGCGGGCCGGATCACCGAGCCGCCGGTCTGCGTGCCCAGCGCCAGCGGGATCATGCCGGCACCGACGGCCGCCGCCGAACCCGAGGACGAGCCGCCCGGCGTATGGCCGAGATTGTGCGGATTGAGCGTCGGGGTCGGATCGCGCGAGGCGAATGCCGTGGTCGTGGTCTTGCCGATGATGGTGGCGCCCGCCCGCTTCAGCATCATCACCACAGGCGCGTCGCTGCGCGGCTGCCAGCCGCGATAAATCTCCGAGCCCATCTCGGTCGGAAAATCGGCGGTGTCGATGATGTCCTTGATCCCGACCGCGATGCCGCGCAGCGGCCCGGAAGCTTGCGCTTTCGCGGACTTGTCGTGACGGACGAAGGCGCGGACGTCCTTCTCCCGCGCCTCGATCGCCGCATGCGATTGCGCGATGGCGGCCTCGGGCGAAAGCTCGCCGGCTTCGATGCGGCGCTGGAGATCGGCGAGTGAGATCATGGCAATACCCTTCTTATTGGCATCGCTTTTAGCATCGCAACCAAGCCGCGCAAGCGCACGCCGCTGTTGCGCAACGCCCTCAGGTTGTTCCATGCTGTGCCTGCAAGGAGCCGCCGTGGACGCCATCAATCCGAGCGTGGAGCTGACCGAGGCCGACAGGCTCGACCGCCTGCGGCTGATCCGCTCCGACAATGTCGGGCCGCGCACCTTCCGTTCGCTGGTCAATCATTTCGGCACGGCCCGCGCGGCGCTGGAGCGGCTGCCTGATCTCGCACGCCGCGGTGGCGCGCAGCGTTCGGCGCGCATCTGTAGCGCCGACGAGGCGAAGGCCGAGCTTGCCGCAAGCCGCAGGTTCGGCATCGCCTGGCTCGCGCCCGGCGAGGATGGTTATCCGGCCCGGCTCGCAACGCTCGACGATGCACCGCCGCTGCTCGCCGTGCGCGGCGACAGTGCAACGTTGATGCGGCCGATCATCGCCATCGTCGGCTCGCGCAACGCCTCGGGCGCTGGACTGAAATTCGCCGGTCAGCTTGCCCGCGAGCTTGGCGAGGCCGGCTTTATCATCATCTCGGGGCTCGCCCGCGGCGTCGACCAGGCCGCGCATCGCGCCAGCGTCGAAAGCGGCACGATCGCGGTGCTCGCCGGCGGACATGATTGCATCTATCCGCCCGAGCACGGCGATTTGCTGGCCTCGATCCTCGACCACGAAGGCGCGGCGATTTCCGAGATGCCGCTCGGCCACGAGCCGCGCGCCCGCGACTTTCCCCGCCGCAACCGGCTGATCTCGGGCGCAGCGCTCGGCGTGGTCGTGGTGGAGGCGGCGCACCGCTCGGGCTCGCTGATCACCGCACGCATGGCGGCCGAACAGGGCCGCGAAGTGTTCGCGGTCCCCGGCTCGCCGCTCGATCCGCGCGCCGCCGGCACCAATGATCTGATCAAGCAGGGCGCGACGCTCGTCACCGAAGCCGCCGACGTCGTCAACGCGATCCAGCCGATCATGGAGCGGCCGCTGATGCATCCGGCGAGAGAACCCGACAGCGAGCCGTTCGAGAGCGATCCGCAAGGGCACGACCGCGACCAGATCACCGGCCTGCTCGGCCCCACGCCTGTCACGATCGACGATCTCGTACGGATGTCGGGCGCCTCGCCCGCGATCGTGCGCATCGTGCTCCTGGAGCTGGAACTCGCCGGCCGGCTCGAGCGCCACGGCGGTGGTCTGGTGTCGCTGCTTTAGGTTTCGTTGCGCTGATCGAAACGCGTCCTTGCAGCCTCGATTTGCGCCAGATGGTCCATCGCCCATTTGCCGAGAGCTTCGACGGGCTGCGACAGCCCGCGGCCGAGATCGGTCAGCTCGTAGTCTACGCGCGGCGGAATGGTCGGAAAGATCGTGCGCGTGACGAGGCCGTCGCGCTCCAGCCCGCGCAGCGTCAAGGTCAGCATCCGCTGCGAGATGCCGTTGATCATGCGCTTGAGCTCGTTGAAGCGCCTCGGCCCGCCCCCAAGCATCATGATCACGAACACGCTCCATTTGTCGCCGACGCGGGACAGCACGGAGCCGACCCCGCGGCAGTCCGCATGGTTGGGATCCGGCCTCGGTGAGGCAGGCAAATCGATGTGTGCAGGTTTCAGGGATGTGCCCATGGCTCAAAAAAGTGCGTTCTTGCGGGGATTTCGATAGTCACTCATGTAGCTCTGGTTACAAACATATACCAGGGTGACCCCAAATGAAACTCCTCCATCTCGACTCCAGCGTGCTCGGCCCCCACTCCGTCTCCCGGCAGGTCTCCGCCGCTATCGTCGACCGGCTCCGACAGGCGACGCCGTCGCTCGACATCGTCTATCGCGATCTGACCCAGACCCCCCTCGCCCACCTCTCCGGCTCGCACCTCGCCGCCGCACAAGGCGCACCTGCGCCGGCGGAGCTCGGACCCGATCTTGCCGCGAGCGCGGCGGTGGTGGACGAGTTCCTGGCCGCCGACATCATCGTGATCGGCGCACCCATGTACAATTTCACCATTCCCAGCCAGCTCAAGGCCTGGATCGACCGGGTCCTGGTGGCGGGAAAGACGTTCAGCTACGGGGCGAACGGACCGCAGGGTCTTGCCGGCGGCAAGCGCGTGATCGTGGCTATCTCGCGCGGCGGCTATTACGGCCCAGCCGCGCTCGGGGAGCATCTCGAAACCTATCTGCGCTGGGTGTTCGGCTTCATCGGCATCACCAGCCCCGAGTTCATTTTCGCCGACGGTATTCAGGTTGGTCCGGATCACCGCGAGAAAGCGGTGGCTGGCGCACTTGAGGCGGCCACCAGCTTGCGCGCGGCGTAAAGCTTACGCCGACACCAGCCGCTGCCGGACTCCGGCGGCGGCTGAGAGTTCGACGAAACTAAAACCAGGCGCCCTGAACGCCGAGAATGACGGCGACGAGCGAAACGAACAGACCGATGCCTGAGAAAAGAGCCACCCCGATGAACTCGGAGGTGTCGGACCGCTTGGCGGGAATGGCGGAACGTTCGGCGTAAATACGCGGTGCTGAAATCGACGAAGAAATGCGAGCTGCCTTCGGCATATCGGGCTCCCTTGAAAATGAGTCTTGTGACCCTCTGCCCGTAAAAGGGTCTTTGCAGCGCAAGCGAAGGTTCAACGCCTCACGCAAGGTTCAGAAAAAGGTCTCGCAGGACGAGGGAACCGGCCGGCGCAACCGCTTGCCGCGGCGCCGACCGATTCAATTTTCGCAAAGATTGATCAGCCGCGATAGATCGGCGCGCCGCTCGGAGAAGCGACCGCGCCACCGTCGACGAAGATCTCCTGGCCCTGCACATGCGCGGAATCATCGGAGGCGAGGAACAGCACCGTCTTCGCAACGTGATCTGTTTCACCAATGCGGCCGAGCGGCGTCGACAGCGAGATCCGCTTCTCGAACGCCTTCTCGGCTTCGGGTGTCGCGGTCGCAGGTCCCCAGATTGGCGTACGGGTCGCGCCGGGCGCGACCACGTTAACGCGGATGCCGCGCGGCGACAGTTCTGATGCCATGATCCGCGCCATCGCGCGCACGCCCGCCTTCGCAGCTCCGTAAGCCGAGTAGCCGGGAATGCCGAGCACGGAGATCACCGAGCCGTTGAGGACAATCGAGGCATTATCGTTGAGATAGGGCAGCGCCGACTGAACGGCGAAGAACACGCCGGTGAGGTTCGTGCGGATGACCTTCTCGAAGACCTCCAGCGTCGACGAACCGAGCGGCGTGCCGCCGGCGATCCCGGCATTGGCGAACACGATGTCGAACTTGCCGAATTTTTCGGCGCCCTTCTTGATTGCAGCTTCCGTCGCGGCGATGTCAGTGGCGTCGGCAGCGAGCGCGAGCGCGTTCGGGCCAAGCTCTTTCGCCGCCGCCTCCAGCGTCTCCTTGTTGCGCCCGGTGATCACCACCTTGGCGCCCTCGGCCACGAAAAGTTTCGCCGTTGCCAATCCAATGCCGCTGTTGCCGCCGGTGATCAGGGCCGTCTTGTTCTTCAGTCTCACGCTCGCCTCCAGTGGTTGCATCATAAAACTAGATTGCCATCTAGGGCCTATGGTTTTATGATGCAACCACACAAGCGCGTGACTGATGTCAAAACGCACGGCACGACGGAACGAAGACGATGGTGAAACGAACGAGCTTCGAGGGCGATGCCTGCCCGATTGCGCGATCACTGGACGCAATCGGCGACTGGTGGTCGCTGCTGATCATCCGCGAGGCGCGGTTCGGCCTGCGCCGCTTCGGCCAGTTTCAAAACAAGCTCGGCATGGCCAAGAACATTTTGTCCGCGCGCCTGCGTGTGCTGGTCGACCACGGCATTCTGGCAACCGCCCCCGCTTCCGACGGCAGCGCGTATCAGGAGTATGTGCTGACGGAGAAGGGCCGCGGCACCTTCCCGATCCTGGTGGCGCTGCGGCAATGGAGCGAGGAATTCGACGATCACCCGGAGGAGATCGCGACGATTCTGGTCGATCGCGAGAAGGGCCGCCCGGTGAAGAAGCTCGAAATGCGCGCCGAGGACGGGCGGCTGCTCAGTCCCGCGGATACGATGCTGAAGCCGCGGCCGGCGCCGCGGCGGCGGTCGGCTGCAGCGCGCTCAGATCGTTGACCGTCATGCTGAGGTGCTCGTCCTGCAAAGCAGGGCGAGCCTCGAAGGATGACAGCCCGGCTGCATCCCAGCCGCTCATCCTTCGAGGCTCCCGGCGCGATGCCATGCATCGCGCCGCTCACACCTCAGGATGACGGGTCTGATACTGGCCGGCGCCCTCACGACAGCTTGCGCTTGCTCCGCAGCCGCAGATGCTCGTCGGCTTCCAGCTTGGTCATCCCCAGGAGATAATGCAGCACGTCGAGCTTGTGCCGCTCGGCGAGCTTGCGCAATGCGCCGACCTGCTCGGTGATGAAGGCTACCGCCTCCTCGACGCCGCCCTCGCCCGGTTCCTCGTGACGCGAGCCTCCCGACACGCCTGATACGGCGCGCGCCCGCTTCTTTCCTGGCCTAGTCACCAGACCCCACCCGAATCCATATCCCCGCAGAAACATTACGCCGACAACTCAAAGGTGGTATTTTGCAACTTTCTCGATATGAAACTTTTCCCATCGGGACGGCTTTCAACAGCCCTCGATTTGACAGCGAGGGTCGCACCACCCATGTTCGGGACGAAACGGCCGACCCGAATCTCATCGAATTCGGCCCCAAATTTCCCCGTAAGTTACTGGAACTACATGAATATCGTTATTGTGGAGTCGCCGGCGAAAGCCAAGACGATCAACAAATATCTGGGCTCGTCCTACGAGGTTTTGGCCTCGTTCGGCCATGTCCGGGACTTGCCTGCGAAGAACGGCTCCGTCGATCCCGATGCCAATTTCAAGATGATCTGGGAGATCGACCCCAAGGCGGCCGGCCGGCTCAACGACATCGCAAAATCCCTGAAGGGCGCTGACCGCCTGATTCTCGCGACCGACCCTGATCGCGAGGGCGAGGCCATCTCCTGGCACGTGCTGGAGGTGCTGAAAGAGAAACGCGCGCTGAAAGACCACAAGATCGAGCGCGTGGTGTTCAACGCCATCACCAAGCAGGCGGTCACGGACGCGATGAAGAATCCGCGCCAGATCGACGGTGCGCTGGTCGACGCCTATATGGCGCGCCGCGCGCTCGACTATCTGGTCGGATTCACCCTCTCCCCCGTGCTGTGGCGCAAGCTGCCGGGCGCCCGCTCGGCCGGCCGCGTGCAGTCAGTGGCGCTGCGGCTGGTCTGCGACCGCGAGCTGGAGATCGAGAAGTTCGTCGCGCGCGAATACTGGTCGCTGATCGCGACCCTGCTGACGCCGCGCGGCGATGCCTTCGAGGCGCGTCTCATCGGCGCCGACGGCAAGAAGATCCAGCGTCTCGACATCGGCACCGGCGCGGAAGCGGAAGACTTCAAGAAGGCGCTGGAAACGGCGGCCTTTGCCGTCACCTCCGTCGACGCCAAGCCGGCCCGGCGCAATCCGCAGGCGCCCTTCACCACCTCGACGCTGCAGCAGGAAGCCAGCCGCAAATACGGCTTTGCGCCGGCGCACACGATGCGCATCGCGCAGCGGCTTTATGAGGGCATCGACATCGGCGGCGAGACCACCGGACTCATTACTTATATGCGTACCGACGGCGTGCAGATCGATCCGTCCGCGATCACCCAGGCGCGCAAGGTGATCGGCGAGGATTACGGCAACGCCTACGTGCCCGACGCGCCGCGCCAGTACCAGGCCAAAGCCAAGAACGCCCAGGAAGCCCACGAAGCAATCCGACCGACCGACATGTCCCGCCGCCCCGACAGCATGAGCCGCAGGCTCGATGCCGATCAGGCGAGACTCTACGAGCTGATCTGGAAGCGCACCATTGCGAGCCAGATGGAATCGGCGGAACTCGAGCGCACCACGGTCGACATCACGGCGAAAGCCGGCGGCCGCACGCTGGATCTGCGCGCGACCGGCCAGGTGGTGAAGTTCGACGGTTTCCTCGCACTCTATCAGGAAGGCCGCGACGACGAGGAGGACGAGGACTCCCGCCGCCTGCCCGCGATGAGCCCGAACGACGCACTGAAGCGGCAGTCGCTCGCCGTCACCCAGCACTTCACCGAGCCGCCGCCGCGCTTCTCCGAGGCCTCGCTGGTCAAGCGCATGGAAGAGCTCGGCATCGGCCGACCCTCGACCTATGCCTCAATCCTCCAGGTCCTGAAGGACCGCGGTTACGTCAAGCTGGAGAAGAAGCGCCTGCACGGCGAGGACAAGGGCCGCGTCGTGGTCGCATTCCTCGAAAGCTTCTTCGCCCGCTATGTCGAATACGACTTCACTGCCAATCTGGAAGAGCAGCTCGACCGCGTCTCCAACAACGAGATCTCCTGGCAGCAGGTGCTGAAGGATTTCTGGACCGGCTTTATCGGCGCCGTCGACGAGATCAAGGATCTGCGCGTCGCGCAGGTGCTCGACGTGCTCGACGAGGTGCTGGGACAGCACATCTATCCGCCCCGCACCGATGGCGGCGACATCAGGCAGTGTCCGAGCTGCGGCAACGGCCGGCTCAATCTCAAGGCCGGCAAGTTCGGCGCCTTCGTCGGCTGCTCGAACTATCCGGAATGCCGCTACACCCGTCAGCTTGCCGCCGACGGCGAGGCAACCGCGGACCGTTCGCTCGGCCAGGATCCTGATTCGGGCCGTGATGTCTGGGTCAAGGCCGGCCGGTTCGGACCCTACATTCAGCTCGGCGAGGCCAAGGATTATGCCGAAGGCGAGAAGCCCAAGCGCGCAGGCATTCCGAACGGCACCTCGCCCGGCGATGTCGAGCTTGAGCTTGCGCTCAAATTGCTGTCGCTGCCGCGCGAGATCGGCAAGCATCCGGAGACCGGTGAGCCGATCACGGCCGGTCTCGGCCGCTTCGGGCCGTTCGTGAAGCACGAGAAGACCTATGCTAGCCTGGAGGCCGGCGACGAGGTGTTCGACATCGGCATCAACCGCGCGGTCACGCTGATCGCGGAGAAGATCGCCAAAGGCCCGAGCCGCCGCTTCGGCGCCGATCCCGGCAAGGCGATCGGCGATCATCCCACCCTTGGCACCGTCACGGTGAAGGGCGGCCGCTACGGCGCCTATGTCACGGCCGGCGGCATCAACGCGACGATCCCGAGCGACATCGAGAAAGATGCCATCACGCTGCCGCAGGCGATCGCGCTGATCGACGAACGCGCGGCCAAGGGTGGCGGCAAGAAACCGAAGAAGACGGCGAAGCCGGCCAAGGCCAAGACCAAGGCCAAGAAGGCCGCGGGCGGCGATGACGCCGCGCCAAAAACCAAAAAGCCGGCCGCGAAGAAGGCGGCCAAACCTAAATCCGAATCCACCAGCAAGGCGCGCGCCGCCGTGTCGTCGTCGGCCAAGACTTCGGCCATCAAGACGTCGCCGACCAAGGCAGCTGGCGCCAAAGCTCCGGCCAAGAAGAGTGCCGGCACCAATTAGAGGCTAAGTGAAACGTAACAATGACCGTGGCTTTCCCGACCGGAACGCCATCGTCGCCTTCATCAAGGCAAATCCCGGAAAGGTCGGAACCCGCGAAATTGCGCGCGAGTTCGGCCTGAAGAACGCCGATCGCGTCGAGCTCAAGCGCATGCTCCGCGAGCTCGCCGACGACGGTCTCGTCAAGAAAAAACGCCACACGATCTCAGAGCCCGACAGCCTGCCGTCGACGCTGGTCGCCGACATCACCGGCCGCGACGCTGACGGCGAGCTGGTCGCGTCCCCCACCGAATGGGACGAGGTCGAAAGCGGCGAACCGCCAAAGATCCTCATCACAATGCCGCGCCGGCCAAGGCCTGGCACCGCGGCCGGCGTTGGCGATCGCGCGCTGCTGCGCGTCGAGCGCTCCGATGAGACCGAAGGCCCGGCCTATCGCGGCCACATCATCAAGGTCTTCGACAAGACCAAGAGCCGCATCCTCGGCGTCTTCCGCAGCCTGCCCGAAGGTGGCGGACGGATCATCCCCGTCGACAAGAAGTCCGCCGACCGCGAGCTGAACATCGCCCCGACCGAGATGCACGGCGCGCAGGACGGCGATCTCGTCAGCGTCGACATCATCCGCTCGCGCGGCTTCGGCCTGGCATCAGGCCGCGTCAAGGAGAAGCTCGGCTCGGTCAAGTCGGAGAAGGCGATCAGCCTGATCGCGATCTACGCGCACGACATCCCGCTGCAATTCCGCCCCGCGGCAGAGCGCGAAGCGGAAGCGGCGGAGCCGGCCAACCTGAAAGGGCGCGAGGACTGGCGCGACGTCCCGCTCGTCACCATCGATCCGCCGGACGCGAAAGATCACGACGACGCGGTGCATGCGCAGCCGGATGACGATCCCCACAACAGAGGCGGCTTCATCGTCAACGTCGCCATCGCCGATGTGAGCTTCTACGTCCAGCCGGGCACCGCGCTCGATCGCGACGCGCTCGACCGCGGCAACTCGGTCTATTTCCCCGACCGCGTCGTGCCGATGCTGCCTGAGCGCATCTCGAACAATCTCTGCTCGCTGGTGCCGGGCGAGCCGCGCGGCGCGCTCGCGGTGCGGATGGTGATCGGCCCCGACGGCCGCAAGCGCTCGCATACGTTCCACCGCATCCTGATGCGTTCGGCAGCGAAGCTGAGTTACGCGCAGACGCAGGCCGCGATCGACGGCCGGCCCGACGACACCACAGGCCCCCTGCTCGATCCGATCCTGAAACCGCTCTATGCCGCCTATGCCTGCGTCAAGCGCGCGCGCGACGAACGCGATCCGCTCAATCTCGATCTGCCCGAGCGCAAGATCCTGCTGAACAGCGATGGCACGGTCGACCGCGTCGTCGTGCCTGACCGGCTCGACGCGCACAGGCTGATCGAGGAGTTCATGATCCTCGCCAACGTCGCGGCGGCGGAGATGCTCGAGAAGAAGTCGCTGCCGCTGATCTATCGCGTGCATGACGAGCCGACGCTGGAGAAGGTCCACGCGCTCGCGGAGTTTTTGCAGACGCTCGACGTTCCCTTCACGAAAGGTGGCGCGCTGCGCCCCGCTCTGTTCAACCGCGTGCTGGCGCAGCTCGAAGGCCACGACCACTTTCCGCTGGTGAGCGAGGTCGTGCTGCGCGCCCAGGCGCAGGCGGAATATTCCTCGGAGAATTACGGTCATTTCGGGTTGAACCTGCGCCGCTACGCGCATTTCACCTCGCCGATCCGCCGCTATGCCGACCTCGTCGTGCACCGCGCCCTGGTCCGCGCGCTCGGCCTCGGCGACGGCGCGTTGCCCGACAGCGAGACGCCGGAAACTCTCGGCGAGGTCGCCGCCCACATCTCGGTGACCGAGCGCCGCGCGATGAAGGCGGAGCGCGAGACCGTCGACCGCCTGATTGCCCATCACCTCGCCGACCGCATCGGCTCGAATTTTCAGGGCCGCGTCTCCGGCGTCACGCGCGCCGGCCTGTTCGTCAAGCTGGCCGAGACCGGCGCCGACGGCCTGATCCCGATCCGATCCCTCGGCGCGGAATATTTCAACTATGACGAAGGCCGTCACGCGCTGGTCGGCACGCGCAGCGGCACCATGCATCAGCTCGGTGACGTCGTCGACGTCCGCCTGATCGAAGCAGCACCCATCGCAGGCGCGTTACGCTTCGAGCTGCTGTCCTCCACGGGTGAAACCGCGCCACGGCACCGCAGGTCATCTGGTCCGCAACGCCGCCCCTCGTTCAAGGCGCATCCCGGGCGTAGTCCAGCCAAGAAAGGCAAGCCGGAGCAGCAGAAGAAGCCCGGCAAGGGCAAAAAAGCCAAGGGAAAAGGCAAAGGACAGAAGGGCAAGGCGTGGTGACGACGAGCACAGCCCCAAAAATCTGGACCCGCGAGACCGGCCTCGTCGAGAAGCGCGACGTCTGGACTGCCATGAAACGCGGCTTTCGCGGCCGCTGCCCGCGCTGCGGCGAAGGAAAGCTGTTCCGCGCCTTCCTGAAGACCGCGGACAATTGCACCAGATGCGGCCTCGATTTCACGCCGCACCGCGCCGACGATCTGCCCGCCTATCTCGTCATCGTTATCGTCGGCCACATCGTGGTGCCGACTATTTTGTGGATCGAGACCAACTACACCACGCCGGTCTGGATCAGCTTCGCGGCCTATCTGCCCTTCACCTTCGTCGCCTCGCTCGCACTGCTGCAGCCGGTCAAGGGCGCCGTGGTCGGATTGCAATGGGCTCTGCGTATGCACGGGTTTGACGAGACCCCGCCGGATGGTATTCCGCCGGTGTAAGCAAAATAAACAAGAAGCGGTTTGGGTGAGGACATGACGGATACGTCGCAGACAGCCGAGAGGGCAAAGATCCACGAGGGCAAGGAAGCCGACCACCATCCCTATTTCCGTCCCCGGGATGCGGCCACACTGATCCTGGTCGATCGCAGCGGCGCCGTTCCAAAAGTCCTGGTCGGCAAACGCCACGACAAGGTGGTGTTCATGCCCGGAAAGTTCGTCTTCCCCGGCGGCCGCGTCGACAAGGACGATTATCGCGTGCCGTGCGCGGCGCCGATCACCGCCGAGCTCGAAGCCAATCTCGCCAAGGGCAGCCCGAAGACCCCGGCCTCGCGTGCGAAGTCGCTCGCCATTGCCGCGATCCGCGAAGCCTGTGAGGAGACCGGCCTCTGCCTCGGGCGCAAGATTCAAGACAAGTTCGAGGGCAAAGCCAAACTCGAAGGTGCCTGGAAGCCGTTCGCGGATGCTGGCCTGTTGCCCGATCCCTCCAGCCTGTTCCTGATCGCGCGCGCGATCACCCCGCCCGGCCGCGTCAAGCGGTTCGACACGCGCTTCTTCACGGCGGACGCCTCCGCGATCACCCATCACGTCGAAGGCGTGATCCATGCGGATGCCGAACTTGTCGAGCTGGTCTGGGTCGAGCTCGGCTCAAAGCCGCTCGCCGATCTGCATCCGATGACCCGCAATGTACTCAACGAACTCCACACGCGCCTTGCTACCGGCCCGCTCCGTCACGATGCGCCGGTGCCGTTCTTCCATTTCTACGGCGGCAAGATGCAGAAGGATATTTTGAGCTGACTACTCGTCCGCATCCGGCTCGGTGCCGACATAGTCGCGCGCGGGAAGGTTCAGCGCTCGCCCGAGCTCGTTGGCGAGTTGGCTGGCTTCCTCGCGCTTGGTGAAGCTCATCAGCGCGATCGGCTCGGTGCCCTTGTTGCCGCAGAGATTGACGTCGTACGTCGTCGCTTGCGGATCGTAGTCGTCGGTGATGCCAATGAAATGATAGTCGGCGAGATCGCGATGCTTGCGAATGTTCAGCGGGCCGAACTGCCTGGTGATGACGATCTGGCGCAGCGTCTCGTTCAGCACGACGAAATAGCGGAACGTCAACAGAATGATTCCGGGAATCCCGACGAGCAGCCCGAGCCCCGTGAACACCAGCACCGGCACGAGATCATCGGCGAGCCTTCCGAAGCCGGCAAAATCCTGGCGCAGGCCGAGCGCGACATTCCACAGCAGATAGCCACTCGCCGCCAGCAGCGGCAATGACAGCAGCCGCCCGACCCAGGGCATGGGCCGGTCGATGCGGACGATATTGCCGTCCACGGTCATCGCGTCTGGCATCGAGGGTCTCCTGACGAGCCGAAGTCATGGCTTGGTCGGAGCGAGCGGCGGATCGGTTCGATGGCCCCTCGCCGTCGTTCCAGACTCGCGCCCCGGAATGACGGAATTGTGCTGAGTGCGTCGCGAAAAACAAAAGAATCTTCCCGCCCTTACCAATGGCGGAGTTCCCCGGCGTGCCTATGTCTTCTTCAACCACACAAGGAACGGATACGGGGCGATGGCACAACGGCAACTCAAGCTTGGCGCGTTCATGCGCCCGATCAGCATCCACACTGGCGCCTGGCGCTATCCCGGGGCCTGGCCGGACGCCAATTTCAATTTCGGCCACATCAAGACGCTGATCAGGAAGCTCGAGGCCGGCAAGTTCGACGCCTTCTTCATGGCCGATCACCTCGCCGTGCTGAACATGCCGGTCAACGCGCTCAAGCGCAGCCACACCGTGACCTCGTTCGAGCCGTTCACGCTGCTGTCGGCGCTCTCCGCCGTCACCGAGCGCATCGGCCTGATCGCGACCGGCTCGACCACCTTTGACGAGCCCTATCACGTGGCACGGCGTTTCGCCTCGCTCGACCATCTCAGCGGCGGACGTGCGGGCTGGAATATCGTCACCACCTCGAATCCGGATGCCGCGCTGAATTTCGGCCTCGACGACCACATGGAGCACGCCGAGCGCTACAAGCGCGCCCGCGAGTTCTACGACGTCGTCACCGGCCTCTGGGATTCCTTCGCCGACGACGCCTTCGTGCGCGACGTCGAAAGCGGCGTGTTCGTCGATCCCGCGAAGATGCATGTGCTCGATCACAACGGCAAATATCTGAAGGTGCGCGGGCCGCTCAACATCGCCCGCCCTGTGCAGGGCTGGCCGCTGATCGTGCAGGCCGGCGCATCGGAAGACGGCAGGCAGCTTGCGGCCGAGACAGCAGAGGCCGTGTTCACCGGCGGCGGCAGCCTCGCCGACAGCCAAAAGCTCTATGCCGACATCAAGGGCCGCATGGAGAAGATCGGCCGCGACCCCGAGCATCTGAAAATCCTGCCCGGCGCCTTCGTGGTGGTCGGCGACAGCGTCGACGAGGCCAAGGAGAAGCGTGCGTTGCTCGACAGCCGCGTGCACTACGACAGCGCCATCGCCTCGCTGTCCGTCATCCTCGGCACCGATGCCTCCGGCTTCGATCCCGATGGACCACTGCCCGAAATCCCCGAGACCAATGCCAGCAAGAGCGGCCGGCAGCGCATGGTCGACCTCGCCGCGCGCGACAAGCTCACGGTGCGCCAGCTCGCCCAGCGCGTCGGCGGCTATGGCGGGCTGTCCTTCGTCGGCACCGCCAAGACCATCGCCGACCAGATGGAGGAATGGCTGGTCGGGCGCGGCTCGGACGGCTTCAACATCATGTTCCCGTTCCTGCCCGCCGGCCTCGACGACTTCGTCGACAAGGTCGTGCCGGAGCTGCAGCGGCGCGGGATTTTCCGCAAAGAGTATGAAGGGCCCACCTTGAGGGAGAATCTGGGCCTGCCGCGGCCGAAAAACCGGTTCTTCGAGGGGTGATCGGGCCGATTTGAGTGCTTTTCGACCCCTAAAATCTTGACATCAGGCGGTTTCTGGCTAGGTTGCCGCCCAACGCGGGCCGTCTGGCCGGCTCCAGATTCCCTTATTGTTGAGGTTCAGAACATGGCCAAAGCGGTCACCATCAAGGTCAAGCTCGTGTCCTCGGCCGACACCGGCTTCTACTACGTCGCCAAGAAGAATTCGCGCACCATGACCGACAAGATCGTCAAGAAGAAGTACGATCCCGTCGCGCGCAAGCACGTCGAATTCCGCGAAGCCAAGATCAAGTAAGATCGGCTAAACGCTGCTGAGTTTTGCGGGGCCCTTTCGGGCCCCGTTTTTATTTGTGCCTCTCTCCGTGTCTGCGCTGATGCAAGCGCTTTCACATTTCGGAAAGCTTCCGGAAAGGCGGCCGGCAACCAGACGCCCGGCGTTGGCGCGAGGGCTGCGACTGCGCCCCGCACGTTCTCTCTCGTGTCCCGGACGCGCTGCAGCGTGAAACGCTGCTGCGCCGAGCCGGGATCCAGAAAGCAACACAACACGATGCAGGAGACGTGGGCCCCGGCTCTGCAGCGCACCGCTGAAGAAGCGCTGCGCTGCGTCCGGGGCGCGAGAGCGCGAGGACGCGTGCTTCTGGAAATGTCGCGTCCGCTATGCGCGCAGAAGACTACGCTGAAGCCGAGTCGCTCGATGTCGACAACGGGCCGATAACCGCCATCATCGGCCATTGGACACAGTCAATTCATCGCAGCAAGAACCATTTTTTTCATGTTTGCAAGGGCGTGGTAACCCTTCGCCAATTGCAAAAGGTTTTCCCTTTCCGGTCCATGCGGTAAGCGAGCGGCATCTTCACGCAGGGCTTTCGCGAGTTCGTCGCACTGGTCGATGGTCAGGTGTTCCTCTTGCATAGCGGCCCTCAAAGCATTCGAGTTGGTCGTTCCCAACCGATGCCGGCCCGAGGCGTTCCCGGATCATTGTTTGTGTCCCGCTGGATTAGCTTGTCACACTGACGCAACCGGGAGCTATGCAAATGCGGCAGATTCTTCTAACTTCTATTTTGCTACCGTTGCATAGTTCTCGTCGATTTTTGTTTCCCAGGACAGGCGCTCGATCCGACCGTCGCACCTAGTAATTGCTGAGTGGAGATTGGAAAATGGCTTGGAGCAAAGTTCTCAGCTTTACCGATCCGTTCCCGTATCAGACGAACGTTCGTGCCTCCGACATGCGAATATTTCCCACCGCCAAGGGAGAATTTCGAGGCCAGGTGACGCAAATCGTGATGAACGAATTGTGGATGCAGCGATTTCATGAACAATTGCCACGTGTCCACAAAGGGACGGTGCGGCCCGGCCGCAAGGTATTCACCTTTCTCTCGGAAGCTCAGCCAGAGGTGTATCACTGCGGCCGATTGTTGTCGCAAGGTGAATTGATCTCGGAAGACTACGAAGTACAGCACATGAGGACCACGGGAGATTTCCACCTCGGATGTATTTCTCTTGCGCCAGAAGAACTAGTAAGGGCGAGCAAGGCGATAGCAGGTCGCGAATTTGATATTGAGCGCACCAAACACGTCATTCGGCCAAGGCCAGACCTCGTGAGGCGATTGCTGGCGCTCCATGAGACGGCAGAACACATTGCCAAGACCACGCCAAACTTTTTCGAACTTCCGGAACTTGTTCGGGCATTTGAACAGCAATCTGTTCACGTGTTGATCAGATGTTTGACCGACAGCATTATATCAACGCCCAACAGCCGCAATCTTCGCTATGAAACCGTCGTCGCGCGCTTCGAAGAGTTCCTGGAAGCGAACCCAAACAAGCCCCTGTATCTGACCGACGTATGCGCGGCCGTCGGCGTAGCAGAAAGAACTCTGCGATTCGCCTGTGAAGAGCACGTCGGAATGGGCCCTGTCCGCTACCTCAATTTGCGGAGAATGCACCTTGCCCGTCGCGCGCTGGTGCAAGGGATTCCTTCGACGACAACGGTAACCCGAATTGCCACCGATCACGGCTTTTGGGAGCTGGGTCGCTTCTCGGTCGCCTATCGAACGTTGTTTGGTGAAATGCCTTCGGAGACCTTGAGAAGTCCGCCAGTTGACTACAAAGATTTTCCTGATCGCCCGTCGTCGCGCCAAGGTCCAGTCGAGGTGATCAGGACAAGATGATCGATTCGGTCATGTTGATCTCAGCCATGACTATCGATCAATCATCTTGCTTCTCGACCACGACTCCGGACGCCCTTGGCTGCTGATGAAAAACAATATGCTGTACGCGACGATGGTCGAGTCGAGCAGAAAGGGAAGCAGGTAGCCCTTAGCCCATGGCTGCTGCCCAAAATTGCTGATGCACAAGAAGACCATGAAAGCTTTCTCGATGGCGCTGAATACCATGGTCTCGAAGCGCAGCCATGGGCGAAAGGCAGCGACCACCATCAGCACTCCGATCCCGAAGACCATGATGCCCCAGTGCCGCAGGGCTGGCACGCTGGAAGGCGTATAGTCGACGAGGCCGCCAAACATCGGCGTCAGAAGGTGGATGTCGATGGCGAACGGCAATGACAGGCCGGTAGCAATGCCGAACACGATGAGAAATGGTTTGATCGTGTTGATGATGAAGATATCCAAACCCTTCATGGGAATACCTGCCGGTTGTGCTCCGCCCGAATAGCTCTCCGCCTTCGGAAGCCGAACCACGCTATCCTTGCCGGGATCAGATGATCCTGACGCACGCCGATTCTGATTGCGTCACCAATGGAAGGACCAGATGGAAGCAACCGCCTGGTCCGAACCACGGCTTCTAATCCCCTTGCATCTTGAGCTGTCTTGTCGGGTTGTTCCCATCAAGCGCTGGCACAGGATTTTCCGGATTTTGCAAGTTCGGCAGGAGATCAGTCGAGGCTCCTCCCGGGAAGCGCTTGATGTTCGGATATTTTACGATGGACCTGTTGAATTCCTGGAGCGGCAAGTCCAACAGCGATGCGGCCCAACCATTATCCATGCCTGCGTAACGACCCGGAGAGGACGTCGGGTTGCGCGTTGGCGTCGCGCCATTGAAGGTCATGTCGTATTTCTCGAACGGGTCCATGGTCAAATTGTAGATCGAAGGAACCGCGCCCATGTTCAATTCCGGGCCCATCCAAGTATCCTTGGAGGTATAGACCATCTTCCACGCGATCCTCAGCCAAGGAGCATCCGGGTCGCCGCCGATGTCCGCGCGAACGCCGTTGAAGTTCTCGCCGTCGATATAGATCCAAGAATCGCGCGCCGAATGTTCCGCTTTGCCCGTCACATAGGCGCTGTTGTCAATACCGTCGAAATAGATCGGCTTTCCGTTGTTATCTGTCGTCTCGCCCTTTGTCGGAGACTTTAGCCCGACCATCGCCGCGGTTGTGGGCCACACGTCCATATGCGACATCATTTCAGTCAAAACGATCCCTGCCGGAATCTTGCCCGGCGACCACATGATACCGGGAACGCGCCACCCGGCCTCGAATGGTGATCCTTTTTCGCCGCGGAACGGATGGGTCCCGGCGTCGGGCCAGGCGTCCTGCCAGGCGCCGTTGTCAGCTGTGATGATGACGATCGTATCCGGCGCCTCGGCCCGGATCGTGTCCATAATCCGGCCGACATCTGAGTCGAGCTCCATCATCGCGTCCGAATAGTTGCCGAGGTGAGACTTGCCGACGAATGCCTTGCTCGGCCTGTTGGGCTGATGCATTTTCATGAAGTTGATGTCCATGAAGAACGGCTTGCTGTCCTTGGCGTGCTGCTTGATATAGTCAATCGCCGTCTCGGTCTGGCGAACATCAAATTCGGAAAGGTTGCTCAGCGTGATCTCGTCGCCCTTCACCGCGGGCTTGCCAGCTGTGCCGGACCACTCGTAAAGATTCACGGCTTTCCGATACATCGCCCAATATTGTGGGTTGTATTTCGGAAACCACGGGTGCGCGTCAGGTGAGGTGTCGCTGTAGGCGTAAACACCCGGATAATAGGCAGCAAAGTGTTGCATCTCGTCGAAGCCGTGCTCGGTCGGATAGAACTCGGGCGCGTCACCAAGATGCCATTTGCCCGAGTAGAAGGTCGAGTAACCGTTCTTCTGGTAAAACTCGCCGATCGTCGGTGTCTCTTTCTTCAGGCCATTGCGGTCGCTGGGAACAACGACCACCGACAATGCCGAGCGAATCGGAATGCGCCCTGTCATGAACGAAGAGCGGCCGGCTGTGCAACTGGCTTGGCCGTACCAGCACGTAAACAGAGCGCCCTCCTTTGCGACACGGTCTATATTCGGCGTCGGGTGACCAAGAGCCGCCCCGCCGCCAGTGTAGGCGCCGAAATCGTTCCAACCGGTGTCGTCGGTCATCAGCACAACGATATTGGGCTTCTTCTGTGCAAACGCCGGCGCGGCGGCAATCGTAACTCCGGCAACTGATGCCAGCAGTCCAAGCCAAAGTTTTCTACTCACCTTCACACTCCTTGACGATAGGGCGACCTCAGCGACCTGACTCTTGCGCTGCAAGCAATCACGACAGTTATGGCTTACGCATCATTCCCATGCGTGGCGGTTGCACGGGAGCTGCCACTCCGTAGATAACCGTGATGCCCAAACCTCCACCCCACGTCGAAGTCGAGCGAACGGGATTGGGTGAGGCAGCGCCGTTGAGGTCGTTCCAGTTGTTTGCCGCCCAAACATTGCCGGCCGCGTCGATCGACGCGTCGGTCAGCATCTGGATGCTGCCGCCTTTGAAAACGTGGATGACATCACCCGTCTTTGTGCCTGCCGGATGGCCCTTCGTGTTGTCTCCAGCCATCAGCACCAACCCACGGCCCCAGAAGTTGCCGATCCATACGTCGTCATTGCCGTCGATATTCAAGCCCCAGGGCACGCTGACTGCCTTGTCACCGGTGAAACCGGTCGAAGCAGGCTGTGAGCCATCGGGGCGGATCATATTGACTACGCCGGTGACCATAGTGGGATTGCTTTCGAGGACCTTGAGCATATGTCCGGCGGCAATCTTGAACTGCTCCATGATCGACGCGCCATCCGGAATGACGGGCGGCGGAAAGTCGAGCGACATATTACTCGCGACCCACACGTTGCCCTTCGAGTCGAGCGCGAGCGCGCGAACACCGATCCCGGCGCGGAATGACTCCGCTTTGGAGGGATCGTCCGCGGGGAACCGCACGACCTTGTCCGACTGGGAGTTGCTGACCCAAACGCGATTTTGGGCATCGATAACGATGTCGAAGGGAGACTTCAGTCCGGCGACTTTTACGATCCGGCCGTCCTTCACTCGTCCGCCAGGAAAGTACAGCAACTGATTGTCCGACCCGTCGGCTATCCAGACGTCTCCATTCGCGGCGACCCCGATGCCCATCAGGCCGAGAAATTTTTCTTTGAACGGGAAGTCGTTCTCTGTACCGATGGGACGACCGTCGAAATCCAGTACGAGGATCTTCCCGTCGAAGCTTGTGGCCCACACCTTGTCTTTCGTCACGGCGGTGCCCCAGCCGACTCCGTCAATCCCCATCCCGGTGAAGCCGGTGATCGGGGGCGAAAGAGCGGTTCCGTTGGGAGAAAGTTTGACCACACCGCCGCCGATACTCTGGTTGACGCCCGACTGCGACCCGGCCATCCAGTTTTGTCCGCTCCAGAGATTGCCCTCGGCGTCAAACATCAGCCGGCCGGCCGAATAAACGCCGCCTCCAGCGAAGCAAAGCGACAGGACGAAATCATCCGGAACGTAGGCCAGATACGGCACGAATGGAGCCTTTCGTCGAGACCCATCCTTGGGTTGCGGATACGCCTCGTCGAACAACGCAAAGATTTCCTTAGGCTGAGCCCATGGCTGGCGGGCGATACTAGCCATTGCATCAATGGTGTTCTTGGGCGTCGTTCCGTCGGGGAGGGTTGCAGCCTTAAGAAAGCGGGCTCGCCAATCGTCGTTGGCTACCGTGGCGAAGGCCGTGACGAGCGATCCGAGGGTGTCCAAGTTCGCGAGCGTCGTCGTCTGGGTGCTATTGAGCGGGTCCAAAAGCACTTTGCCCCACCCACCGGTCGCGGGATCAACCAAATTCGAGACGTTCCCGGCAGCAATCCGCAGTCCGAGCGGATTACCCGAGATCGCTTCTCCCTTGATGAATTGCGCGGCAACGAACGCCGAGGCCACAGTGGTGAGCTCGTTGACGGTGACGGTTCTGGGTACGGGATTCCCGAGCAATACCATCAGTGCGATGGCATTGGTGGCGCCTTGGCTCGTGACTGCTCTGGGCGTGCCGCCTTTGGCGACCAGATAAACCGTCGCGTTATTTCCGACCGCAGGTGGAGCGCTGAGCGCAAAACGGCCATCTGCGCCGGTTTGCGCCTGCGCGAGCTGGGCGGGCGCGTCTGGACCCGCCCTCCAAAGAGTGACTGTCGCCCCGCCAATCGGCTCTCCCGCCAAGAGAACCCGACCGTCGAGTGGCTGCTGAGCGGACGCCGGTGCACCCGCGACCGCGATCGCAGCGCCAAGCGCAAGAATACAGATCCAGATTTGTCGAGCCAGCTTCATGAGTCGTCTCCCTGGTCTTCGTTTGTCGTTCGCGTCGCGCACGGACCTAAATCAATCGGCCGTAAGCACGTCACTTCGACTTGATGCTCGGCCGGCGAGCGGTCTTTTGCAGCGGCCGCGTTGAGGGGATATTCACTGGTCGAAGATTGGCGCATAGCCATTTTTGAGACTATGCATTTCCGGCACTGAATGGATTTTTGTGCGGACCCTCATCAGGGCCCTCATGCCGGCTTGGGTCACAAGCGGCCCATCACGACCAAGCAGCGTGGCGTCCGTTCAAAGCTCGCAAACTGACGACAGCCTACGCCGTCCGTAACACCGGCGCCGGGGGCTGCGACGGCCGGATCAGCGCGAACGCGACCTGGATGATGCCACCGGCGAGGCCGAGCGCCACGCCGATGCGCCAGGCCATGGTGTAGGAGCCGAGCGCGTCGTAGATCACCCCTCCTCCATAGGCGCCGAGGAAGCTGCCGATCTGGTGGCTCATGAAGGCGAGGCCCTGGATCATCGCCTGCCAGCGCAAGCCGAACATCTCGGCGACCGCGCCCGCGACCAGCGGGCCGACGCCCATCCAGAGGAAGCCCATGATCGCGCCGAACAATAGCGTCGAGGCCGGCGTCGCAGGCAGCATGAAGTACCAGGCGAGCGCGATCGAGCGCAGGATGTAGATGCCGCCGAGTAGCGCCAGCTTGTTCCAGCGCTGGCCGGCCCAGCCGAAAAACAGCGATCCCAGCACGTTGAAGCCGCCGATCATGCCCAGCGTCTGCGCGCTCAGCATCGGATCGAGGCCGCAGATCGCGAGATAAGACGGCAGGTGCGTGGTGAGGAACACGAGCTGCATGCCGCAGACGAGATAGGCGCAGGTCATCACCACGAAGGACGCGTTGCCGAACGCGGTCTTCGCCGCGGTCGCGGCCGTTGCATCGCCGATGTCATCGGCGGAAGGCTTCGGCAGCGGGATCGCGTCGACACGCCCGGCATACCAGGCCGCAGGGATCATCAGCACCGACATCACGACGAAGCCGGCGAGGCCGGCGCGCCAGCCGAATCCCTCGTTGAGCATCTGCCCGATCGGCGCCGACAGCAGTGCGCCGAGCGAGCCCGCTCCGGAGACGATGCCGAGCACGGTGGAGCGCACCGTCGCCGGCACCGCGCGCGCCGCCACCGACATCGCGATCGCAGCCGCGGTGCAGGCCAGCGACGTCCCGATCAGGACGCCGGCGCCGATCATGATGCTGACGAGCCCGTTGGCGGTCGCCATCAGCACCAGGCCCGCGATGTACATGAACGATCCGGCGATCATGATCGGACGAAAGCCGTAGCGCACGGTCAGCGCGCCGATAGGCGGCTGGAGAAAGCCCCAGGCGAGATTCTGCACCGCCAGCGCCAGCGTGAAGTCGGAGATCGACAGATGAATGTCGTGCGTCAGCGGCTGCATGAAGATGCCGAGGCTCTGCCGCAGCCCCATGCTCAGCGTCAGCATGATCGAGGCGCCGATCAGGATAGGCAATGTCGGACGCAGGACCTGCAGCAGGGGCATTTTCTTCTCCCTCATCGGCGCGGCGCGCGCGCCATCGTCTGCATTGCTCGTTGATTTTGGTTACACAGACCTGTGTACTTAGGCTATGGATAGCGTGCGCTGTCAAGCGAACAGGACATTTACCGCCGCATGGCTCCCCCGCCCGCCCCACAGACGATGAAAGAGCGGATCCTCGAGACCGCCGACAAGCTGTTCTATCTGCAAGGCATTCGCGCCATCGGCGTCGATACCATCGCGGCCGAGATCGGCATCTCCAAGCGCACGCTCTACAACCACTTCCCCTCCAAGGACGCGCTGATCGCGGCGTATCTCGAACGCCGCTTCGTGCAGCCCCGCGCCTCGGACAAGGCCCCGGCCGAGCAGATCCTCGCCACCTTCGATTCGCTGGAGCGGCGTTTTGCTGCCAAGGATTTTCGCGGCTGCCCGTTCGTGAACGCGGTCGCCGAGCTTGGCCCGGCGGATCGCGCCGTGAAGAAGATCGCAATCGCCTTCAAGGAAAGCCGCCGCGTCTGGTTTCGCGACCGGCTGAACGAGCTCGGCGTTACGGACGCGGAGGCACTTGCAACGCAGCTCGTGCTGCTGGTCGACGGCTCGATCGCGCAGGACCTGGTGCGTGACGACCCCGCGATGGCGCGCGCGGCGAAGGAAGCGGCGAAGGTGCTGCTACGGAATGCGGGGGTGGATGTGGGAGATAAGGCTGCAGCGAAGCCAGGCAAGCGGGCGGCCCGGTATCCCTGAAGCCGCTGAAAGATCAGAGCGCGATCCGCTCGCCGCAAGAAGCCCGGATAGGCGAGCACGCCCCCGAACGTCCAACCCAGTTCACCGTGCTTCACCTTCGATCTCTTGAAGAGAGCGAGCCGATATCCCTGAGGGAGCGGCTTGCGTCAACAATCCGGGAATTCTGGGGCCGATGAATGGGCTTGGAACGACTTGCCGATTGCAAAGTTTTCCCGTTGCCCTTTGCCAAGGGGTGACTGCCTTCCCCAAAGGGCAGCCTCAACAGCCCCAGCTTCACCGCCCTGAAGCTGGGGTCCTTTTGCTGTCTCGACAATTTGGTCTGCAGACCTCAGGAGGCGTTGATGCAAGCCGATCACGCGACCCTTCTTGCTGAACGGTTTAACGACCTCTCTTCTCAACTTTCAGATCTGAAAGATCTCCGGCTTAAAGTCGAAGAGGCGGAGCGACGCGCTTGCATTGTGCCTCCATTGCAGTCGCCTCCGAGCACTCAATCGCCTCCGCGCCAGCCGACATCTTCCTGAGCGCGTCATGGACCGCGCTAGCGGAACCAGCGCCCCTCAGGCAGTGAGCCTGACGTATTGAAATCCGATATCTGCCCATGGTAGCTTTCTACTTTTTCCCGATGTTGTTTTTTGTGCTGCGGAGGACATTTATGCGAAGCTCTCGCGCAATCCTATATGCCCAACGACTTAGCGAACTCACTTCTCAGCTCTCAGAATTGGAATATCTTCGAGGTCTGGTCGAAGAAGCAGAGCGAAGCGCCCGCGGTGTGCCTCCATTACGCTTGACACATCCTGCTTCGCGCCGCCTTCGAAGGCGTGAACCGGGCGCCCTGTCTGTCCGCCTCCGTCGCCACGCGCCACCAAACAGGAATGCAGGAGCTATCAACCTCCCTGACAACGACAACCAAGTCGATTGGACCTTGC
The DNA here is from genome assembly GCF_023074185.1 of Bradyrhizobium sp. 132. Taxonomy (GTDB): domain Bacteria; phylum Pseudomonadota; class Alphaproteobacteria; order Rhizobiales; family Xanthobacteraceae; genus Bradyrhizobium. Next base: position 49,304 of record NZ_JADPKY010000033.1, read on the forward strand.
TGGAGCCATTCCCCGACGGATGGTGGGCTTCCCCCTAAACCTCTCCAAGCGCTGGGACGAAGAGATCGATCCAATGCCCGAGAGACGCTCCCCTGAAGAGAGCGAGCCGATATCCCTGAAGGGAGCGGACAGGCACCTACAATCGGGCCGAAGTTCGAATGCAGCGGAAAATGTGAGCAGTTTCATAAAAGTGCACAGAAAGCAGGGCTAAAATCCGATACCTTCCTTCGGTTCACCCCCTAGTGCGGCTGCCTGCCCTTTCTTTTGCTAAGAGTTTTCAGCGGCTTTGTGTTGGAGGCATTGATGAAGAACTCTCCCGGTCTCCTTTTTGCCCAACGGTTGAACGAACTCAATTCTCAGCTCTCAGAATTGGAAGAACTTCGAACTCGGATCAAAGAAGCGGAGCGACGCGCCTGCGGTGCACCTACACTACGATCGACGCCAAAAACTCCGAAGTCTCGAAAATCGATATCTGTCCTGACACTCGTAACCGTCCCACCTGCCGAACGTCGCCTGAGGCTTCGTCCCTGAGAGGAACGGCTTGCGCTCCGCCTCGATATTAAACAAGCTCATGCGCCACCGGAGCGTAGTATTGGGTGGCCGCCCCCCTTTTATTAGGACCTTTGGCTAGAACCGCCGTCGCCTCCCAGGGCGGCGGCGGTTTCGATTTGTCGATACATATCAAGCGGCTTGAAGGGAGTGGAAGGTCTCAGGTGACGCTTGACACGCGACAACAACCCAAGGAAGCATCTGGCGTTTTTCATGCCCTTTGGAGATTGCCGATGACCACCATCCACATGGACTCGTCCCTCAGCCAGACCGCCACCCGCGCCGTTTTGAAGGGAGGAGTTCTGAGCTGCACAAAGACCAGCGACAAGGACGTTTATTCCCATTCGATTTGGGCGACCGAAAGCAACATCCGTCAATTCACGATGCACGAAGGGGACAGCATCGTCATCCCACCCGGTTCGACCGTGACGATATGGATATTCCGAAGGCAGCCGGGAAATTCTACTTGGACCATGGACTTCGAACTCAAGGAAAAGGCTGCCTGACAAGCCATTCGAAACAGCCGCTCTCGGAAAGTCCAAGAGCGGTCCTTTGGAGAGAGCGAGCCGATACCCCTGAGGGAGCGGCTTGCCTCAACAAATCCGGGAATTCTGCGGCCGACGAATGGCTTTGGAACGACCTGCCGATGGCAAAGTTTTCCCGTTGCCCTTTGCCAAGGGCGACTGCCTTCCCCAAAGGGCAGCCTCAAGACAGCCCCAGCTTCACCGCCCTGAAGCTGGGGTCCTTTTGTTCCAGATTCACATGCTTTAATGAAGTTGCGCCCGCCCGATGAATACTCTGAAGTCTTGGAATGGCTTTGGTGCTGGGGCGATAAATGCAGGAATTTCGCACGATCCTTTTGGCCCAACGGTTGAACGACCTCTCTTCACAACTCTCAGAGCTGGAAAATCTTCGACTTCAGATCGAACAAGCGGAGCGACGCCGGCGGGCTGCGCGGCGGCTTCCCCTCGATTATTCCGCGTCTGGCTCATAAGCGCTTGGCACTTCCCTGAGGGAGTGCCGGGGAGCGGATCAGGCCGCTGTGGCCATCAGTGCGTTCGCTACCTGCACCGTTGCGAGATGCGTGAACCAGTCCATGCCGTCACCAGCAAGATGCTGCTGATCTGAGGAAACAACCCAGCTCCGGTTCTGCCCGCGACTCCGCCCGTCGAATAACCTGTGGAGTCCAACCACGATGTGTAGACGCTGCGGCGGACTGGATTCCCCGCCTGCCGCCCACGCTAAAAGCTTCGGCGCCACTGGACCTCACCTCGGCGAAGCCTTGGCGTAGCCGGGTCGCGGGGAATGACGGCGCAGTTTGTTGACGTTCGGGATGCTAGCAGCATGTCCCTGTTTTGCCCGACGAGTCAAACGGCGTTGCTGTCTGCATCAGCCGTTTTGCGGCCGACGTAAGCCGTTGATTCCACTATCACCGGCTACTGTGCATTGGGTTGTTTTCGCGTTTTTTTTCGTGCGGCCCTGTGCGAGCGGCCTCACGCGGCCTGCGACACCACGCGGTTGCGGCCGTCGTGCTTGGCGCGATACATCGCGGTGTCGGCGCGCTTGAGGACGTCGCCAACCGCCTCGCCCTTCTGCTCCAGCGTGGTCAGCCCGATCGAGATCGTGACTTCGATGCGCTTGGTGCCCTTGTGGATCGCGAACGGCTCGCCCGCGATCGAGCGGCGCAGCCGCTCGGCGACCATGCCGGCGACGTGGAGATCGGTCTCCGGCATCACGATGACGAATTCCTCGCCGCCGTAGCGGCAGGCGAGATCGATGCCGCGGATCGACTTACGCACCCGCACGGCGAATTCGCGTAGCACGTCGTCGCCGGCGTCGTGGCCGTAATTGTCGTTGATCGACTTGAAGTAGTCGATGTCCAAAATCATCAGCGCGAGCGGCTTGCCGCGGGTCGCGGCCTGCTCGGCCAGCGTCGCGAGATGGCTCTCCATGTAGCGGCGATTGTGCAGCCCGGTGAGCGCGTCGGTGATCGCCATCTCGATCGAGTTCTGCACGTTGTCGCGCAGATGATCGGTGTAGCGGCGGCGGCGGATCTGGGTGCGGGCGCGCGCCAGCAGCTCGATCTTGTCGATGGGACGCAGCAGATAGTCGTTGACGCCGATCTCGAGGCCACGCAGCAGCCGCGTCGAGTTCTCGGGGTCGGCGATCGCCAGGATCGGCACATGGCGCGTACGCTCCAGCGAGCGCGCCTGGCTGCATAGCCGCAGCCCGTCGAAATTGTTGAGGTCGAGCGAGACGATCAGGAGGTCGTAATTGCTCTCGGCGGCGTGGAACAGCGCTTCCGTCGGGTTCGGCTCGACGTCGATAGTGTGCTCGGCGGCGAGGATCGTCGCCAGCCGCTCGTAGGAGGACTGGCGGTCGTCGACCAGGAGGATGCGGCCGCCCTTGCCGGTGTCGGCCACGGCGGTGCGCTCGGGCGCCTGCATGCCGATCTCGAGCGAGGTGATGGCGCGCATGCGCAGCTCATCGGTCATCATCTTCAGCCGCGTCAGCGAGCGCACGCGCGCGATTAGCACGACGTCGGAGACCGGTTTGGTGAGGAAATCGTCGGCGCCGGCCTCCAGCCCGCGGTTGCGGTCGGACGGGCTGTCGAGCGCGGTGACCATCACGACAGGGATGTGATGCGTGGCCGGATCGGTCTTGAGGCGGCGGCAGACTTCGAAACCGTCCATGTCCGGCATCATGACGTCGAGCAGGATGATGTCGCATTCGGACCGGCGCGATATCTCCAGCGCCTCGGTGCCGTTCGAGGCGGTCATCACGTCGAAATATTCGGCGGACAGGCGGGCTTCGAGCAGCTTGACGTTGGCAGGGACGTCATCGACGACGAGGATACGCGCGGACACTGTGAACTCACTTCCTATCCGATGAAACGCCGGACCGTCTCGATAAATTTGCCGACCGAGATCGGCTTGGACAAATAGGCTTCGCAGCCGCCCTCGCGGATGCGCTCTTCGTCGCCCTTCATCGCGAACGCCGTGACGGCGACGACGGGAATGCTGCGCAACTCCGGATCGTCCTTGATCCAGCGCGTCACCTCCAGGCCCGAGACCTGCGGCAATTGGATATCCATCAGCACGAGGTCGGGCCGCGTCTTGCGCACGAGGTCGAGCGCCTCGTAGCCGTTGCTGGTACCCGAGGTCTGGTAGCCGTGCGCTTCCAACAGGTCGCGGAAGAGCTTCATGTTGAGCTCGTTGTCTTCCACGATCAGGACGGTCTTAGCCATCCCGCCCTCCTGTTTGGTCCACAGACCGATACATGTGCCGCCTCAGGCGCCGCTCACCGGCGCTTCGAAAACTGGATTCAAACTAGCCTCAGATTCGCTTGAGTTTCGTTAAACCCGGGGGCCAACTTTCTGCGATGTGGTTTCCAGTTGCTTGTCCGGGGTCGCAAGACTTGGGCACGAGACTCGGGCATGATGACTCCAAAGTAGACACTGAAAGTTAACGGAAAGGCAAACCGGCCACGTGAAAAAGCCTGTTCACAACCCCCGCGAAGTCGCTGAAATCGTTGCGCTTCAGGCGCTGTCCTTCGTCGCCGGCGAGCCTGAGCGGCTGGGCCTGTTCCTGGCGGAGACAGGGGTCGGCCCGGAGATGTTGCGCAATGCCGCCTCGGACCCGAATTTCCTCCTCAGCGTGCTCGATTTCGTGATGCGCGATGACGCCACCGTGAAGGCCTTTGCGGACACTGCGGAGCTGCATCCGACCAACGTTGCCGCAGCGCGGCAGGTCTTGGGCGACGCGCTCGGCGACCCCCATTGGGAGCGCGACGTGCCGTGACCGCCCCGGAGGCGGCCGGGCCCCTCTGCTTTTGCCGGGATTGTTCGGCCGATCTGGACATGGCCATCCAAAGCCTGGGCGTGCGGCGCTGTTCCGCCTGCGGTTCCCCTCGCCTCGTCCGCCACCGCGCGCTCGCAAATCTGACCATCGCCCATATCGACTGCGACGCCTTCTACGCGACGGTCGAGAAGCGCGACAATCCTGAGATCGCCGACAAGCCCGTCATCATCGGCGGGGGAAAACGCGGCGTGGTGTCGGCCGCCTGCTACATCGCACGCACGTATGGCGTGCGCTCGGCCATGCCGATGTACAAGGCGTTGGAAGCCTGCCCGCACGCGACGGTGATCGGGTCCGACATGGCCAAATATGTCCGGGTCGGGCGCGAGGTTCGTCAGGCCATGCAGGCGCTGACGCCGCTGGTCGAGCCGCTCTCGATCGACGAGGCCTTCCTCGATCTCTCCGGCACCGAGCGGGTGCACGGCATGATCCCGGCGAAGGTGCTGGCGCAGTTAGCGCGCAACATCGAGCGCGACATCGGCATCAGCGTCTCGGTTGGCCTCTCCTGCAACAAGTTTCTGGCCAAGATCGCCTCCGACCTCGACAAGCCGCGCGGCTTTGCCGCGCTCGACCAGGAGGATGCCCGCGAGATGCTGGCTTCGAGGCCGGTCGGCTTCATCTTCGGCGTCGGACCGGCCACGCAGGAGCGCCTTGTGCAACGCGGCTTCCGCATCATCGCCGATCTGCAAAAGGCCGACGAGATCGAGATGATCCGGCAGTTTCCGAGCGAGGGCCGCAGGCTGTGGCGGCTCGCGCGCGGCATCGACGACCGCCGCGTCGAGCCTGATCGGGGCGCCAAGACGATCTCGAGCGAGACGACGTTCGAGACCGACATCCGCGATTTCGCGGCGCTGGAGCGGATCCTGTGGCGGCTGTGCGAGAAGACGTCGTCGCGGCTGAAGAGCAGCGAGCTTGCCGGCTCCACCGTCACGTTGAAATTGAAGACCGCCGACTTCCGCCAGCGTACGCGCTCGCAGTCGATCGCAGCCCCGACGCAGCTTGCCGCAAAGATCTTCTCGATCTGCCGCGAGATGCTGGCCAAGGAGATCGACGGCACCGCCTTCCGCCTGATGGGCGCCGGCGTCAGCGCACTGCGCGAGGGCTCGATCGCCGACGACACCGACATGCTCGACCGCCGCGCCGCCCACGCCGAGCGCGCGGTGGACAGCTTGCGTAAAAAGTTCGGCAGCGCCGCGGTGATCCGGGGCATCGCCTATGAGGGCCCGGAAAAGACGCAGGAGTGATGACAGGCGAACGCGATCTCGACGCGCTGCTGAGACACATGAAGCCGGAGATGCGGCCGGGCATCTTCGTGTTCTGCGCGATCCCGACAGACCAGCCGATTCCCGCAGCGCTCAGTCCGCTGCTGACGTTTCGCGAACAGGAGGGCATCACGCTCGTGCTCCTGCGCGAAGAGGCCGCAGCGGCAGGCATACGCTACGGGTTCGCCTCGCGCCTGATCACCCTGACGGTTCATTCCTCGCTGGAGGCGGTGGGGTTCTTGGCCGCAATCACAGCGCCTCTCGCCGCAGCCGGCATCAGCGTGAACGCCGTGTCGGCCTTTTATCACGACCATCTCTTCGTGCCTGCTGACCGGGCCGACGAAGCGATGGCTGTTTTGCAAGAGGCGTCTGGAGCGTAGCCCGAAATCAATCCGCCACCGCGATCGCCTCGATCTCGATCATCCACTCCGGCGCGGCGAGCGCGGAGACACCGACGAGGGTAGAGGCCGGCGGTTCCATGCCATCGAAGAAGGCCGAGCGGGCCTTGCCGATGATCGGGCGCAGCTCCGGCTTGTAGTTCACGACGAAGGTCGTGATCTTGACGATGTTGGCGTAGCTCGCGCCGGCCGCTTTCAGCGCGTGGCCGAGATTCTGCATCACCTGCGTGGTCTGCGCGGCGAGATCGCCCTCGCCTACGATCCGTCCCTCCTCGTCCACCGACACCTGGCCGGAGATGTAGATGGTCCGCGCCCCCGTGGCGGTGACGACGTGCGAATAGGCCGGATTGTGATGCAGGCCGCTGGGCCGGAGATGATCGAGCTTGGGCATGGTTGGCCTCCCGGATGTTTGTGGTTGGGAGGAAGCGTAGCTGGAGAGGGAGCGGAGAGCCAGCCCCGTCATTGCGAGGAGCTCTTGCGACGAAGCAATCCAGAATCTTTCCGCGGAGGGATTCTGGATTGCTTCGCTTCGCTCGCAATGACGAAAAAACCCTCAATTGCAGGGCTTGCTGTCCTTCGCGTCGAACTTGCCCATCGCGCCCGAAATCACAAAATCGTTGTAATCGAGCACGAGCTGGCGCGAGACGCCGTTTTCGTAGAGCTCGAACGCCATCGCGTAGACCGGCGTCTGCTCGCCTTCCTTCTGCTGGGCTTCGCGGTCGAAATAGCTGACGGTCACGGGCCAACGCTTGAGCGACTTCATGTGCTCGTCGGACGTCGACGGATCGGGCGAGCCCTCGCGCTCGGCCGGGATCGGCTGGCCGATCACGGTCAGCGTGTTGTAGACCTTCTGGCCATCGTCGGAGCCGTCATAGACGGAGAGCTCGAGCAGCGACTTGCCGTCCTTGGCGGCGGCAATGATGCGCTGGATCTGTTCGGTCGGGAATACGATCTTGCCATCGAGCGTAAAGCTCTTCGGCGCCGGCAGCTTCAGCTTGACGTTGATGTGGTCGCCGTCGCGCTCGGCCGAGCCGTCGACCCGGCCGGCATCCGCCTCGTTCATCCGCGTCTCGATCTTGAAGCGGTAGCTTTTGCCGGCGGCGTCCTCCCAGGAATTGGAGCGGAGGTCGCTGAGCGTGACCTTGCCCTCGCCGCTGTCGAGCTCGGAGACCTGGCGGAATTCGGAGGTGTAGCCCTCGCACGAACTGCCGGCGAAATTGTAGAGGATGCGACCGCGCGCGCTGTTGACCGAATTGGAGCGCGATTTCACTAGGCTCAAATCGTAGAGTGCCTGATGCGCGAGGAATGGACCGTTGGCCGCCTGCGCGACGCCTCCGGGACCGAAAGCGGCCGCCGCGAGCGCCGTCACACCGAGCGAAGTCCGGAAAAGGTGCAGCATGTCTGGTCCCTTGGGGAAAGCGCAAATCCGACATTTTAATGAACGTTCCATTGCGTCGCAACTGAGGCCGTTTCACGTAAAGTTGCGGCTACAGTTGAACCACCTGCCCCGCCTCGACAAAATGCAGCCGCTTGCAGGCCCTTGGGCTTGCTTGCATGTGGCGGCACGATGGGCGAAACAGGGCGCGCTCGGCCTGCAACGGAGGCGCCCGGGCGGATGGATTTTGGACAACGAGGTCGAACATGGCGGGCACGGTCGAACAGAAGCTGGCGGAACAGGGCATCAAGCTGCACGAGGCCCCCACCCCCGTGGCCAATTACGTGCCGTTCGTGCGTACCGGTAATTTGCTGTTCGTCTCCGGTCAGGTCTGCTTCGCCCCCGACGGCAAGCTGATCGCCAAGGGCAAGCTCGGCGCCGGCGTGACCATCGAAGACGGCGCGGCTGCCGCCCGCGGCTGCGCCGTCAACCTGCTGGCCCAGGTCAAGGCGGCGCTGGGCGACCTCGACAAGGTCGTTCGCGTGGTGCGCCTCGGCGGCTTCATCAACTCGGCGCCGGACTTCCTGGACGGGCCCAAGGTCCTCAACGGCGCCTCCGACCTGATGGTCGCCGCCTTCGGCGACAAGGGCCGCCATGCCCGCACCACCGTCGGCGTCGCCTCGCTGCCCGCGGATGCGGCGGTCGAGGTCGACGGCGTGTTCGAGGTCGCCTGAGCGGAATGCGCGCTCCCGATTGGCTGACAGCCCGGCCGGTCGCCCATCGCGGCCTGCACGACATTTCCCGCGGCATCGTCGAGAACATGCCGGGCGCGGTTCAGGCTGCGATCGCGGGCAATTTCTCGATCGAAGTCGACATCCAGCTGTCGTCCGACGGCGAGGCCATGGTGCATCACGACCATGAGCTGGGCCGCCTGACCGAAGCCGCCGGCGCGCTGGTCGAGAAGACCGCCGCCGAGCTGAAGGCCGTCGCGTTCAAGGACACGGCCGAGCGGATGATGTCGCTCAGCGACCTCTGCAGCATGGTCGCCGGCCGCGTGCCGCTGGTGATCGAGGTCAAAAGCCATTTTGACGGCGACCGCAATCTGGTGAAGCGGATGGCCGAGGTGCTGGCGTCCTATCAGGGGCCCGCGGTCGGCATGTCGTTCGATCCCGACCAGGTGCTGGCGCTGCGCGACCTGTTGCCCTCCCTCCTGCGCGGCATCGTCGCGCAGCGGAGCTATGAGGACGAATATTGGGCTTACCTGAACCAGGAGCAGCGCGACAGCATGCTGTACCTGCGCCACGGCTTCCAGACCCAGCCGCATTTCGTCGCCTTCAAGGTCGACCACCTCCCGGCCCCGGCGCCCTGGATCGCCCGCAATGTGCTCGGCTGCGCCCTGCTAGGCTGGACCGTGCGCACGACCGAGCAGCGGACGCGGGTCGGGCAATATGCAGACCAGATGATCTTCGAGGGCTTCGTGCCGTAGGCTTGATGTTCCCACTCTTGAAGTCGCTGCTGCAATGCACGATCTTGGGCACGATGGCACCATCCGAAATCACCCTCGAAGCAGTACCTTCCATTGGCGAAGTGTCACCGGACGATTGGGACGCCTGCGCCAATCCCGGCAAGATTTGTAACGGGCATGGCAAGGGAACCTCATCCGGGCTTCCAGGCGATTCCCACGGCCTCTCAAGGCCCGCCTATAACCCCTTTGTCTCCCACGCATTTCTTTCCGCGATCGAGAAATCGGGTTCGGCAACAATCCGCACCGGCTGGGAGCCTCGGCATCTCGTGGCCAGGATCGATGGCCGCGTTGCGGGGGTGGCGCCCTGCTATTTGAAATCGCATTCGCAAGGCGAATACGTCTTCGACCGCGGCTGGGCGGATGCCTATGAGCGCGCTGGCGGGCGCTATTATCCGAAGCTTCAGGTCTCGGTTCCCTTCACGCCGGCGACGGGGCCGCGGCTGCTAGTTCGCGACGGCGTTGACCACGAGCGCATCACGGAGGCGCTGGCGAGCGGGCTGGTGGCGCTGTGCGGCGTCAGCAAGGCCTCCTCGGTGCACGTTACCTTCGCGCGCGAGGCGGAGTGGAAGCTGCTCGGGAAGCACGGCTTCCTCCAACGCACCGACCAGCAGTTCCACTGGCACAACCCGGGCTTTGCGACGTTCGACGATTTCCTGGCGACGCTGAACTCACGCCACCGCAAGTCGATCAAGCGCGAGCGGCGCGATGCACTGGCCGCCGGGGTCACCATCCACTGGCTCACGGGCAAAGACATCACCGAAGACGCGTGGGATGCGTTTTTCATGTTCTACATGGAGACCGGCTCGCGCAAATGGGGCCGGCCGTATCTGACGCGGGAATTCTTCTCGCTGATCGGCGAGACCATGAGCCAGGACGTGCTGCTGATCATGGCACGCCGTAACGATCGCTGGATCGCTGGCGCGATCAACTTCATCGGCTCGGACACGCTGTTCGGCCGCAACTGGGGTGCGGTCGAGCATCATCCCTTCCTGCATTTCGAGGTCTGCTATTATCAGGCGATCGACTTCGCCATCAAACACGGCCTGGGGAATGTCGAGGCCGGCGCGCAGGGCGAGCACAAGATCGCGCGCGGCTACCTGCCGCGGACCACCCACTCCGCCCACTTCATCGCCGATCCCGGCTTGCGCCGCGCCATCGACGATTACCTCAAGCGCGAGCGCGCCTATGTCGCGGAAGCCGGACGGCAGCTGGCCGAGCTCGGCCCGTTCCGCAAAGGCGCCGACGAGGCGCCTTGACGGTTCACTGCTGCTGGTGACAGTAGCGCGAAATTCCAGGGAGCCGCCGCCATGACCGCCTACGACACCAACAACATCTTTGCAAAAATTCTGCGCGGCGAATTCCCCTGCCACAAGGTCTACGAGGATGAGCACGTGCTTGCCTTCCTCGACATCATGCCGCGGGCACCAGGCCACACGCTGGTGATTCCAAAAGCCCCTGCCCGCAACATCCTCGACATCAAGCCTGATGACTACGCCCATGTCGCCCGCGGCGCCCACAAAATCGCAGCCGCTGCGATGACAGCGTTTAGGGCTGACGGCATCACCGTGCAGCAGTTCAACGAGGCGGCCGGCGGACAGGTGGTATTTCATCTCCACATGCACGTGATGCCGCGCCACGACGGCGTGGCCCTACTGCCGCCCGCCAGCCGCAAGGAAGACGTCAAGGTGCTGGAAGAGAACGCGACCAAGCTGATCGCGGCGTTGAAGGAGGTTTGAGTTTCTCGGCTCGTCATTGCGAGCGAAGCGAAGCAATCCAGACTGTGTCCGCGGTGGCAGTCTGGATTGCTTCGTCGCAAGAGCTCCTCGCAATGACGCGGATGGAGCGAAGCGCCTTCACTCCGTCTGAAAATCCCGCGGCTGCGGCGCGGCCAGCGGGGTGAACTCGCAACGATCGGGCTTGATGTCGATCAGCGGCGTGTTGTCGATGCAATCGAGTCCACGCACCAGAATCGCATTGCCCTCGATGCCGACGAGCTTCACGATCGACGTGCCGATCGGATTGGGCCGGACCGGCGAGCGCAGCGAGAAGGTGCCCCGGGTCTTCTCGTTGTTCTTAGGGCTTTGCAGGACGATGTCGCGGCGCGACTGGTCGAGCCAGTAGAGCACTTCGAGATTGCTGTAAAAATCGACGCCCTTGATCGCCGGCACGAACGGTTCGAAGATCTCGAGCCGGCATATAGGGCCGTCATGCCGGCCTTGCCGCGGGGTCTCCAGCCGCGAGGTCCAGGGCGTGCGGATGCGGCCGATGAAGACGAGGCCTGCATCCTGCGTCGACGGCAGCTCGATGGAGACTTCGCCTTCGCGGAGCTCGTTTTCGCGAACCATATTTCCTATTCCCTGCTGTTCGCCGGCGGTTTTAGCCCAACCACCACGTACCGGCCAGCATGAAGACTTCGCCCGCGACCACGCCGGCGAAGATCGAGCGGCGGGTCAGCAGGAAGACGATGAGGCCGGCGCCGACCGCACCGTAGCGCAAGGCATCCGGCACGCTCGCAAGCGCCCCGGGCGGCTCGACCACGATCTGGGCGATGACGCCGGCCAGGATCGCGGTGGCGACCGCCCGTACCCAGACCAGAAGCTCGGAGCCCTCGTCGATGCCGCCGCCGAACCACAGGCCGAGCATGCGCCATATCTGGTTGGGAACAACGCCAGCGACGAACAGCACGGCGAGCGCGTGCCAGTCGCCGATGAGCTGTGCAAAGCTCATGCGCGCACCTCGCGCCACCAATGCACGCCATAGGCAATCGTGCCGGCCACGAGGCCGCTGACGAGGATGTCGAGGCCGGAGTTCATCTTCGCGGCCAGCGGATAGAGCAGAACCCCGAGCGCCAGCGCGACGCCGTCGGCGACCTCGCGGCTGTTGCGTGCGGTCGAGAACAGGAAGGACAGCGGCGTCAGCAGCAGGATCGCGGCGCCCAGCGTCTGCGTCAGATTTGCAGCGAGGAAATAGCCGACCGTGTTGGCGGTGAGACACACCGAGACGAGACCGAAGCCAAGTCCGTTGACAAAGGCGATCCGGCGCTCACGCGGCACCTGCGGCAGGAAGCGATGGCATTCGACCCACAGTGTCACCGCGGTGAGATGCGCCGCGAAAAACAGCTCGCGCCGTTTTGTCGTCGGCGTGCGCATCAGCGGCAGCACCGAGACCACCATCGGAAACAGGCGGACGGCGCTGACCGTGACTGCGATCGCCGACTGGATGACGGTCGCGCCAGAGCCGAGCGTGTGATCAGGATGATCTGCGCCGGTCCCGCCCAGACGAACAGCGTCGAGCAAAGCGCCCATAGCAGGCTGAAATGGCTATCGTGGGCGAGCGCACCAATGCCGAGATAGGTCGCGAACAGGACGAAGGTGAGGATCGTCTGCGTGATCGAGCGCAGTCCCCACGCAAAGGCGCGCCAGGGACTTTGCCATTGAGGTGAATCGAGCGGAGGAAGCGCCACGGGAGTCTTGGACGGATGAGGAATCGTGCCTGCATAACGGGCAATGCGGCGCCTCGCGTCAAGAAAGCGCGCGGCGGGGCTGGCATGCACGCTGGGACAGATGCCCCTACCCGCTCACGCCGCGGTTCTTCAGCACGAAGCACGCCCCGCCGGCCTTGCGGATGCGACCGCAGAGTTCATCCGCCTCGCTCCGCGTATCGGCGCCGATGCGCACCTGGTAGAACGCGCGCGTGCCGCGGCTGCGCATCACCGAGCTCAGCAGGCTCGGATCACGTTCGCCGATCACGTCGCTTAGCCGCGTGACCGCGCGGGAATACATCGCCAGCGCCCGGTTGCGGTCGAAGCCGGCGGCGAGCTGCACGCCCCAGATCTTTGCGGCCGCGAGCTCCACATGCTGCTCGAGCTCGGCGACGAAGGCATTTGGCGCGCGCTTCAGGAGCACCATCAGATCGCGGCAGCTCGTCGGCGGCGAGCTCGGCGGGCCCTTGCCGGTGCTGCCGGCCTTGGCCCATGCATCGACGCTCGTGCCGGTAATGGCGAAGACGTAGTTGCGCGTCTGGTCCGGCATCGGACCGGTGCCGACGAGCCATTCCTGGACCCGGCGCGGGCCGGCATTGTAGGCGGCGGCCGCCAAGCCGAGATTGCCGAACTGATTGCGCAGCTCGTTCAGAAATTCCGCCGACTTCGGCAGCGCCTGCACCGGATTGAAGGGATTGAGCAGTCCTCGCTCGCTCGCGGTGCCCGGCATGAATTGCGCGATCCCCTGCGCGTGCTCGCCGCTGCGCGTCATCGGCCCCACCGCATCAGCCTGGAAGCGGCTCTCCTGCCAGATCACGCGGGCAAAGAACTCCAGCGGCAGATTGGCATCGCGCGCAGCGGCCTCGATAATCAGGCAGATCGACTCCCGCGTGTCACTCTCGCGCGCATCGCCGGACTTAGCCGGCGGCGTCGCGAGTTCCTCGACGCTGGGGACGGCGACGTCAGTCTTTGCAGGCGAGCTGTCCCATGCTGCGACCCGTGTCGCCGAGACAAGCAGTGCGGTGATGATGCACAACGCAATCTGCACCCATCTCGTGCAGGCATGGTGATGGCGCGCGCCGGCGCGGCGTGCAACAAGATGATCTGCCATGTTGTGGCATCGTGCCATGGTTCGACGAGTTGCCAATATATGCTGCCTGACCTGCTTTTCTCAATGCGATATCCCGCCAAACGGATCCGCGCGATCCTTGCCCTCGCCGCACTCATCCTGAGCGTCGCGCCAGCCGCCGCGCAGGTGAAATGGCGGATGACCACGGAATATCCTGAGAATAACATCTCCGGGATCGGGCTGACGACCTTCGCCAGCCGCATCTCCGAGCGCACCCACGGTTTCGTGACCGTGACCAACGCTTTCGACAACGAGCTCAAGATCAATTCGGGCGAGATGCCGCGCGCGGCGCTGGACGGCCGGATCGCGGGCGGCGATGCCTTCGCGGGCGCGCTCTCGGGCCTCGACCCTGTGCTCGGATTGTCCACCCTGCCCTTTCTCGTGCAATCGGTCGAAATCGCCCGCGCCAGCAATTTGCGGGCGCGCCCGCTCTATGAGAAGGCGCTCGCTGCGCGCGGCCTCAAGCTGCTCTATCTGACGATCTGGCCGGCCACGGGCCTCTGGTCGGAACGGTCGCTCGACAGCGCCGACGATCTGCCGAAACTGAACTTGCGGGCCTACGATGCCAATTCCAGCGAGGTCATGCGCGCGGCCGGCGCGAACGCACAATTCCTGCCGATGGACGCAGCACTTGCCGGACTGAGGGAGCACCGGCTGAATGCCTTCCTCACCTCCGGCGACGGCGGCGCGGGACGCAAACTGTGGGACTTCCTGCCGCATTTCACGGCCATCAACTACGCGATGCCGATCTCGATCGCCTTCGTCCGCAGCGACGCATTTGCCGAACTGTCCGAGCCGATGCAGCGCGAGGTGCTGGCTGCTGCGGCCGAGACAGAGCAAAGCCAGTTTGCGCTGCTCGCCCATCGCACATCCGACAATTATGCGCGCATGCGGGACAATGGCGTCCATATCGCCGAACCGGCGCCTGCGTTCCTTCTCACGGAGCTGCGGAAGGCAGCAAAGGACGCGATCGCCGCCTGGGAAACCCAGGCGGGCGCGGAGGCGACCGCAATCGTCGAATGGGCGAGACAGCAATGAGGAAGCTGTAGCGGCATCTGCGATGAACGCTCCGCTGGTGTCGCTGCTTATCGCCCTAGGTTTTGACCGGAACCGGGATTTCGCCCCGGATGGCGCGGTCGAGGGCATCGATCAGCGCCTGGATCTCGATAAACTTGTTGCGCGCTCGCTCGGCCGTGTCGCGCACAAAGGGAGCGGCCAGCACTTTCGCATGCGCGTCCCTGTCCTCGATCATGCGATCACGGGCCTTCTGCAGAGTTTCAAGTCGCTCGCTCATCCGGCCTCTCCCAAAAAATTGTCTCGATCCTAGTCCGGACTCGCCGGTCGACGAGAACACGGCGAACAAGCAACCCTCAACAGCCGCGGCAGATGTTCTTCAGCTTCGCTGCGGTTTTGGCCTCTTCCGCAACGAACGGGTCCTTGTAGGCACTACGGGACGCATCGTTCTCCGCAGCAGCGGGCTTTTTCTCCTTTGGAGGAAATGCAGTATCGTAGCAGGCGAGACGTTCGCTCGTGCTTTCGATCGCGCGGCAGTCCGGTCCTGCCGCGACAGCGCCTTGCGACAGTGTGCCCAGCATCAATGCGACAAGAAGCGCTCTCCGGCGGATCCAGTCGACCAGACGAAATCCAGCCATACACGCTCCTGCTCAGTCGGCGGGAGCACTGGTGACCCTCAGTCACCGGTTGATGCCGATGGAAGGGCGGTGATGGCGCGACTCTACGCGTCCCTCCCGCGAATAGCGAGCTTTAAGGGATACGCAATATCAAGAAGGCGGATTTCGGCGTGGCAATTGTTGCGCGTTGCCTTGGTCCGCGGCCTCGTTTAGGTCAAGCAATAGATGGCGGCATCAACCCAGGCGCGGCAACATGATTACAATCTATTTCGATCTCGACGGCACGCTGACCAACCCGAAACCCGGGATCACGCGCTCGATCCAGTACGCCCTGGAGCGGCTGAACGTGGCGGTGCCGAGCGAGGACGAGTTGACCTGGTGCATCGGCCCGCCGCTGCACGCCAGCCTGGAAAAGCTCACCGGCAGCGCGGAACTCGCCGACCGGGCGCTGCTGCTCTATCGCGAGCGCTTCAGCGATGTCGGCCTGTTCGAGAACGAGGTCTATGCCGGCATCATGGACACCCTGACAACGCTTGCCGCGACGACACCGCGCATGTTCGTGGCGACCAGCAAGCCCGCGGTCTACGCCACCCGCATCGTCGAGCATTTTGGACTAAAGCCGTATTTCGAGCGCGTGTTCGGCTCCGAGCTCGACGGCACCCGCGTCGACAAGCGCGACCTGCTGCGCTACGCGCTCGACGAAGCCAGGGTCGATTCCGCCAGCGCGATCATGATCGGCGACCGCAGCCATGACGTGGTCGGCGCCCTCACCAATGGCATGACGGCGATCGGCGTGCTGTATGGCTATGGCAGCGAGGCCGAGCAGCGGGACGCCGGCGCGCATCACATCTGCGCCGCGCATCCCGAGCTGCTCACTCACTGCGTGGCCTAAGTTCTAGGCACTGACGGTCTCCACCGCCGCCAGCATGCCGGTCTTGGCGTGGCAGTTCAGATATTCGAAGAACTGCTCGTCGGCCGCCGCCACAGTGACCTCGTGATAGAGCCGCAGTTTTGCTGAGGGGCCGAGCGTCGACAGGTACTTCATCGCCGCGCCGAATATCCTGACGTGGGTCGGATGCGACTCCGCCCACCGCTCCAGCGCAGCCAGGCTCTTCCACCAGCTTTGGCCGTAGGACTTTTCGCTCGCGTTCCCGTCGGCTGCAAGCACGCGCATGTAGCGGTTGGCGTAGCAGCCGATGCCAAGACCGTCATCGCGCAAGAAATCCATCCCCTCGCGCAACACCGGCTCGACGTCGTCGAGATAGAGCTTTCGCTCCGAGGTCTCGGTATCGCTCCAATCCTGTCCTGACCGGATCAGGCAGAGATTGTCGTGCGCCTTCACGCGCAGCCGCGCGCCGTCGCGGATCAGCTCGGGATTGCCGCCCGGCGACATCGGATCGGTCTGCGACAGCGGGATGCGGTCGCGCATGCCGCCCCAATAGGCGTGCTCCTGCACCTCGCCGCTCATGCCCTGCGCAATCACCGCAACGCCCTCGGGCCGGTCGAGCGAGGAGAACAGCGTCTCGTGCCGCGCCACCGTGGGGCGCAGCACCTCGATGAAGGTGCCGACGCCCTCGAACTGCTTCCCGGTCCAGGCCTCGCGCGCCGGTCCGAACCAGGCGTCGAAGCGCGCGATGTCGTCCCAATAGACCACTGAAACGACGTTCTCGTAGCCGGCCTCATCGACATATTGCGCGCGGTCCCAATGCGAGGGCCCGTCTTCCGCCGCAAAGCGCTCCGCGATTTCGGCGAGCGCATCCGTCGCGACCGCCGGCGCCGCGCCACGATATTGAACACCGAAATAGGCCATCAACACGCGGCTCACGGCGGGCTTGTAGCGCGCCACGAAGGACGGATATGGCGGCTGGTAATCGTCCGGCACACGCTTGTGGCGCGTGCGCGGGGTCTCGAGATGCAGAGGAATTGCGGATTCCATGATCGTGTCCCTCCCTCGATCCCGACGATCAACTCGCCGCCGCGGCAATGTCGGTGGGCTCGACGCTGTCGACCGGCAGCGCAAACTGCTCGACGCGCTGGTATCGCTTCTTGTTGAGCAGGAGCCGCGTCACGTCGGGCCGCGAATAGTGCCCGGCGGGATCAGCGGCGTTCTTGGCGACACCGATGGCGCCGAGATCGATTTCGGCGATCAACAGCCCTTCCTGGTCCGGCGCGAGCTTGTCGCCGATCTGGCTCCCGTCAGGGCCGTAGATCGCAGCAAAGCCACCGCCGGCATGCAGCAGCGCGTGCTTGTCCGGCCGATCGCAGAGCTCGTCGATCATCGCCTGCGAGACCGTCGCGCAAGGCGCCAGCACGAAGCAGGATCCTTCCACCGCGTAGACGCGCGAAGCGGCGTTGTTGACCTCGGCGCCGAGCGCTGGCGCGAAAGGATCGTAGAGCGAAAAACTCGGCCAGGCCGCGACATGCACCTGCTCGTTCTGGGCATACATCGCATATTTCGACAGCGGCTGGAGATGCTCCCAGCAGCACAGCGCGCCGACACGGCCGATGTCGGGCCGCGCATGCACGGCGAGATCGCTGCCGTCGCCCTCGCCATAGACCGTGCGCTCGGCATGGGTCGGCCGCAGCTTGCGGCGCTTTGCGATGGTCTCGCCATCTGGCCCGATCAGCCATTGCGCCAGGTAAAGACTGCCGCCGTCACGCTCGGACAGGCCGAACACCGCGGTGAGCTTGGCCTTGCGCACGGCGTCGCGCAGCCGCTCGGACTGCGGGCTGTCGTAGGACAGCGAATTGTCGAAATAGCGCTGCACGAAGCCGCGACCGATCGCCCAAGCCGGCGAATCCATCCAGATGTGCCAGGGGTAGCCGGGGATGAAGGCCTCCGGAAAGGCGATCAGCTTGGCGCCTTTCTCGGCGGCGTCCCTGATCAGGGCGATCGATTTGTCGATCGAGGCATCGAGGTCGAGCCAGGCGGGCGCCGCCTGCACCACCGCGACCTTGTATTTCGGATGTTGGATGCCCATTCCCGCCTCCCTTGCCGGTTGATCGGAAGCTACGTCCGATGCAGTCTATTGGGCCAGAGCCGGACCAGGACCGCTCGACCGCCCCGGCACGAAAACTCGACTGGAACGGCGGTACGGGATTTGCCTCCGGTCAGGCGCGATCCGCGCCAACATGCGATTTTGCGGGATGTGAAAGGGAGGCTCTGCAGATGCCAATCCAGTTCACCACGGACGACAGCCCCGGCCACCGCCGGCTTGCGCTCTGGCAGGATATCGTCTGCGACGTCTTCGTCGGGCTCGACTGCAAGTCCGACCTCGGCAGCGCCTTTCGCGGCTCGGTCACCCGGGCGCCGCTGGGCAAGGCGGAATGCTCCGAGGTCTGCTCCGACCGTCAGCACGTGCTGCGCACGCCCTCGCGCATCGCGCGCTCGGATCAGGATTTCATCCTGATCGCGCTCGGCAATCGCGGCACCGGCGGCGTGGTGCAGGACGGCCGCGAGGCCGTGGTGCATCCGGGAGAGTTTGCGCTCTACGACACCACCCGTCCCTATGAGCTGAAATTCGACGGCACCTTCACGCAGACCATCTTCAAGGTGCCGCGCGAGATGCTGCAGCGCCGGCTCGGCGCGACCGAAGCCCTCACCGCCTGCTCGTTCGGACCGGACTCGCCTCTGCAGAGGATTGCCTACGATTTCATCTACCGGCTTTGCCAAAGCGCGGATCAGATCGATCCGCTCCACGCCGCCGCTCTGTCGGAACAAGCCGTCGACGTCCTGGCGATGGCACTAGGCGAGCGGCTAGGCAAGGCGCCGCTGCCGTCCTCGACGCATCGCTCCGCCCTGCTCTACCGGCTGAAGGCGCATATCAGGGCTCATCTCGCCGATCCCGACCTCTCGCTATCCGAGACCGCAGCGGCGCTCGGCATCTCCTCCCGCTACGTCAACGATCTCCTCGCCGACGAGGACACCTCGTTCCAGCGCTACGTCCTCGGTGAGCGCCTCGCTCAGTGCAGGCGCGACCTCGCCTCGCCCGTGCTCGCCCACCGCCACATCAGCGAGATCGCCTTTGCCTGGGGCTTCAACGACCTCTCCCATTTCGGTCGCGTCTTCCGTGAGCATTTCGGGATGTCGCCGCGCGATTTCAGACAGAGCCAATTGCGGCATTGACATCCGGGTAGCCATTAGCCGGAGCCTTCGCTTCAGGCGAAGGCAATGCTCGTGAATTCCAGATTGTCAGGTGCTGCCGCCGGGATCAGGCTGGCGCACATGAGGACTCACGCCAACACAAGCGGATCGGAGGTCTTGCTGGGCGTCATCGCGATCCGGCTCGCGGTGCTGGTCGTGGTGGGCTGGACCCTGACGCTCTTGCCGCGGCAGGCGCGCGAGAGCGACGCCGGCTGCCTTCCCTCACCTGTAACGTGGAGCGAGGCTCGGCATCCGGCGACGACGACCGGCGCGCGCGTGACTGACGCAGCCTTCGACGACATGCGTCTGCACGACTAGGGCCCTCCCAAGCAAGGCCGGTATGTGGGCGTGGAATAGGACACGGCGCCTGCTTGCACTACCATTCGGCACCAAGGCCGCACCGTTCAACCAGCGGCCAGCCGAGGAGCATATCGATGGAATACCGACGCTTGGGCCGCTCAGGCCTCATGGTGCCCGCCTTGAGTCTTGGGACCGGCACCTTCGGCGGCGTTGGCCGCCTCGCTGCGTGGGGCACGACTGACGCAGCCGAAGCGCGGAGCCTTCTGGATATCTGCCTCGATGCCGGAGTGTCGATGTTCGACACCGCGAACGTCTATTCGCTCGGCGAGTCCGAGCGCGTTCTCGGCGAGGCCATCAAAGGCCGCCGCGACAAGGTTTTGATCTCGACCAAGGCAACGTTCCGCTTCGGCGACGGCCCCAACGACATCGGCTCGTCACGGCAACATCTGCTCGCGGCCATCGATGCTTCGCTGAGCCGGCTCGGCACCGATTACATCGACCTGTTCCAGCTTCACGGCTTCGACGCCTTCACTCCGCCTGAAGAGGTGCTTGCGACCCTCGATGGGCTCGTGCGCGCCGGCAAGATCCGCTACGTCGGCGTCTCGAACTTCTCCGGCTGGCACCTGATGAAGTCGCTTGGCGTCGCCGACAAGCACGGCTTTCCGCGCTATGTCGCCAACCAGACCTACTATTCACTGATCGGGCGCGACTACGAATGGGAGCTGATGCCGCTCGGCCTCGACCAGGGGCTCGGCGCCGTGGTCTGGTCGCCGCTCGGATGGGGACGCCTCACCGGAAAGATCCGCCGCGGCCAGCCAAAGCCTGACGTAAGCCGCCTACCCAAGACGGCCGAGTTCGGCCCGCCGGTGCCGGACGAGCACGTCTATCGTGTCGTCGAGGCCATCGACGAGGTCGCGAAGGAAACGGGCAAGAGCGTCTCGCAGATCGCGTTGAACTGGCTGCTGCAGCGTCCGACAGTCTCGACGCTGATCATCGGCGCGCGCAACGAGACGCAGCTTCGCGAAAATCTCGGCGCGGTCGGATGGTCCTTGACCAAGGATCAGATCGCAAAGCTCGATGCCGCGAGCAAGGTGACCCTGCCCTATCCGTACTGGCACCAGCGCACGACCTTCACCGACCGCAATCCGCCGCCGGTGTAGACACCTTCGGAAACGCGAAATCGCCTGGCAGGCTGCGAAAGCCGTCCTGCCCATGCCTCGCCGCCGGGAGACCCGCTCCCGGTGCAGGAACTGTCCGTCTCCTGCCGGGTTGCGATGCATCTCGCTATTTCCTATTCGGAGAAGTACCACGGCTCGAATCAAGCGCGCCTCCACCATGTCGCCTGCTCCCATCGAGCATGCCGACGGCCTGCCGCAGCCGCAGCGCAACCAGGCGGTGCTGACGATTGCGCTCGGCATCATCATGGCGGTCGTCGACAGCGCCATCGCCAACGTCGCGCTGCCGACGATCGCGGCCGACCTCGACGCAAGCCCGGCCTTCTCGATCTGGATTGTCAACGGCTACCAACTCGCGATCACGATCTCGCTGCTGCCATTGGCTTCGCTCGGCGAGATCGTCGGTTATCGCCGCGTCTATCTGGTGGGGCTGGTGCTGTTCACGCTCGCGTCGGCCTTCTGCGCGCTGGCGCACACGCTGCCGCTCCTCACGATTGCACGCATCGTGCAGGGGTTCGGCGCGGCCGGCATCATGAGCGTCAACGCGGCGCTGGTGCGCTTCACCTACCCGCGCAGCCAACTCGGCCGCGGCATCGGGCTCAACGCCCTCGTCGTCGCCTTCTCGGCCGCGGTCGGCCCGACGCTCGCCGCCGGCATCCTAGCGTTCGGCAGCTGGCCCTGGCTGTTCGCCATCAACGTCCCGCTCGGCCTGGTGACACTCGTCTTCGGCCTGCGTAGCCTGCCTCACACCAAGGCTGCGAGCCACTCCTTCGACTGGCAGAGCGCGGGGCTCTCCGCGATCACCTTCGGCGTCGGCATCGCGGCCGTCGACAGCGTCGGTCATGGCGAGGCCGCCATCACCTGCCTCGTGCAGTTTGGCATCGCCATCGTCGCCGGCGCGCTGCTGATCTACCGCGAAACCCACGTGGCTTCGCCGCTGCTGCCGGTCGACCTGTTGCGCATCCCGGTGTTCGCGCTGTCAATTGCGACCTCGATCGCCTCGTTCTGCGGGCAGATGCTGGCCTTCGTTGCGATCCCGTTCTACCTCCAGAGCCGCTTCGGCTATTCGGCCGTGCATATGGGCCTCCTGATCACGCCATGGCCGATCGCTGTGGCGTTCGCGGCGCCGCTGGCCGGCCGCCTGGTCGAGCATTATCCGGCGGGCTTGCTCGGCGGCATCGGGCTCACGCTGTTTGCGTGCGGCCTCGGCACGCTCGCCTTCCTGCCGGCGACGCCTACACCGCTCGACGTGATCTGGCGGATGGCGCTCGCCGGTGCCGGCTTTGGCCTGTTCCAGACCCCCAACAACCGCACCATGATCGCCGCCGCCCCGCGCGAGCGCGCCGGCGGCGCGAGCGGCATGCTGGGCACGGCGCGGCTGCTCGGCCAGACCACTGGCGCGGCGCTGGTCGCGCTGTTCCTCGGTCGCTATCCGATCGAAGGAACCAGGATCGCACTGCTCACCGGCGTCGGCTTCGCGCTCTGCGGAGCCATGCTAAGCATGTTGCGGCTGTCGCCCGCGGGCGCGCGCGGTGCCGAGCATGTCCGCGTGCAGGACGATCAGCGTCTGCGCGGCGATTAGCGGGCCTCTCTCCGACTCAAAACGTCGCAGCGGGAGTCGCCGGAGAGGCGCAAAAGGTGGTCGCGGGGCCTTCGAAGAGACCCAAGGCGAAACCGAGGGCCGGGCCCGCTCCTACCGCTGCGGCTGCGCCGCCAGCGGAAGTAAAGTAAGCTTCGTCTCTCACGAGGGCATCGGCGCCCCCTACCTAAGGAAGTGTGGCCCTCCAAATAAAAAGGCCGGCTCTTCAGCCGGCCTTTTCAATTCATTGCGCGCAGATCAAGCTTTGACCAGCGGACCCTTGGTCGGCCCTTTCGAACCGCCCGGCTTGGACTTGCCCGGCGGGCGTTTGCGGGCGCCCGGGAGCTTCTCCTGCTTCGGCGTAACCGGACCCTCGACGAACTCGAAGCCGATCTTGTCCTTGGTCTCGTCGGCCTCGTCTTTGACGAGGACGACGCGGACGTGGCCGCCGCCCTTCAGCTTGCCGAACAGCACCTCGTCTGCCAGCGGCTTCTTGATGTGCTCCTGGATCACGCGAGCCATGGGACGTGCGCCCATCTGCTCGTCGTAACCATGCTTCACCAGCCAGGTCTTGGCGGGTTCGGACAACTCGATGGTGACGTCGCGATCGCCGAGTTGCGCTTCGAGCTGAAGCACGAACTTCTCGACCACCGTGCCGATCACCTCGACGCTGAGATGGCTGAACGAGACGACGGCATCGAGACGGTTGCGGAATTCCGGTGCGAACTGCCGGTTGATCGCCTCGTGGTCGTCGCCTTCACGCTTCGAGCGCGTGAAGCCGAACGCCTGCTTGGCGAGATCGGACGCGCCGGCATTCGTGGTCATGATCAGGATCACGTTGCGGAAGTTGACCTGCTTGCCGTTGTGGTCCGTGAGCCGGCCGTGGTCCATGATCTGGAGCAGCACATTGTAGAGATCAGGATGCGCCTTCTCGATTTCGTCGAGCAGCACCACGCAATGCGGATGCTGGTCGACGCCGTCGGTAAGCAGGCCACCCTGGTCGAACCCGACATAGCCGGGAGGCGCGCCGATCAGGCGCGACACGGTGTGTCGCTCCATGTATTCGGACATGTCGAAGCGCAGCAGCTCGACGCCGAGTGACGCCGCGAGTTGCTTTGCGACCTCGGTCTTGCCGACGCCGGTGGGGCCCGAGAACAAATAGCAGCCGATCGGCTTCTCCGGCTCGCGCAGGCCGGCACGCGCCAGCTTGATCGAAGCGGCGAGCGACTCGATCGCCTTGTCCTGACCGAACACGGTGCGCTTCAGGGTCTGCTCGAGGTGCTTGAGCACCTCGGCGTCGTCCTTTGACACGCTCTTCGGCGGGATCCGCGCCATCGAGGCGATCGTGGTCTCGATCTCCTTGATGCCGATGGTCTTCTTGCGCTTGTTCTCGGCGACCAGCATCTGCGCCGCACCGGATTCGTCGATCACGTCGATCGCCTTGTCCGGCAGCTTGCGGTCGTGGATGTAGCGCGAGGAGAGCTGCACCGCGGCCTCGATCGCCTCATTGGTGTATTTCAGCCGGTGGTAGTCCTCGAAGTAAGGCTTTAGCCCCTTGAGGATCGCGATCGCGTCCTCGACCGTCGGCTCGTTGATGTCGATCTTCTGGAAGCGCCGCACCAGGGCACGGTCCTTCTCGAAGTGCTGGCGATATTCCTTGTAGGTGGTCGAGCCCATGCAGCGGATGGTGCCCGAGGCAAGCGCCGGCTTGAGCAGGTTCGAGGCGTCCATCGCTCCGCCCGACGTCGCGCCCGCACCAATCACGGTGTGGATCTCGTCGATGAACAGGATGGCGTTGGGATGCGCCTCGAGCTCCTTCAGCACCTGCTTCAGGCGCTCTTCGAAGTCGCCGCGATAACGCGTGCCGGCAAGCAGCGTGCCCATGTCGAGCGAGAACACGGTCGCAGCGGCCAGAACTTCCGGCACCTCGCTGTCGACGATGCGCTTGGCAAGGCCTTCCGCGATCGCGGTCTTGCCGACACCGGCCTCGCCCACGAACAGCGGATTGTTCTTCTGCCGGCGGCACAGCACCTGGATCGCGCGGTTGATCTCGGAATTGCGTCCGATCACCGGATCGATCTTGCCGTCGCGCGCCTTCTTGTTGAGGTTGACGCAATAGGTCTCGAGCGCCTCGCCCTTCTTCTTGGCGTCGTCGCTGCTCTTGGTCTCGGTCTCCTCGTCGACACCGCGCACGGGGCGCGCCTCGGAGACGCCCGGCCGCTTGGCGATGCCGTGGCTGATGTAGTTGACGGCGTCGTAGCGCGTCATGTCCTGCTCCTGCAGGAAATACGCGGCATGACTCTCGCGCTCGGCGAAGATCGCGATCAGCACGTTGGCGCCGGTCACCTCTTCGCGGCCGGACGACTGCACGTGGATCACCGCGCGCTGGATCACGCGCTGGAAGCCGGCAGTCGGCTTGGCGTCGTCGGCGCCGTCCGTCACCAGATTCTCGAATTCGGTCTCAAGATAATTGACGAGGCTCGTGCGGAGCTTGTCGAGGTCGACGCTACAGGCGCGCATGACGGCGGCTGCATCGGAGTCGTCGATCAGGGAGAGCAAAAGATGCTCGAGCGTCGCGTATTGGTGATGACGCTCGTTTGCGATCGCCAGTGCACGATGCAGGGATTGTTCAAGGCTTTGGGAAAAAGTCGGCATTCGCGTCCTCTATGGCCCCCACCATCATGATCGTCATCGACCGGTCAGGCAACAACAACCTTTGTCACATATAGGTATATAAGATCGCGGCGAAAGGCCGGTTCCGCGACTCAGGCGGCTGCACAGCTGCGGTACTTTTTGATGCAAAACCCGTTCCGGTTCGGGCGCGATCGGCGCCGGTGCAGAATTCCGTAGTTTTGCCCGCAACGAACATCGCGCGCAGACCTCACGCGACGATCACACTGCGACATGCACAAGAGCCGGCCTCGAACGCGCCGTAGGTGTCTTACTTCTTTTCCATCACGCATTGCAGCGGATGCTGGTGCTTGCGGGCGAAATCCATCACCTGCGTCACCTTGGTCTCGGCGATCTCGTAAGTGAACACGCCGCACTCCCCGATCCCATGATGATGGACGTGCAGCATGATCTTGGTCGCGGCCTCGGCATCCTTCTGGAAGAATTTCTCCAGCACGTGAACGACGAATTCCATCGGCGTGTAATCGTCGTTCAGGATCAGCACGCGGTACAGGTTCGGCCGCTTGGTCTTGGGTTTGACCTTGGTGATGACGGACGTGTTTGGCGCGGAGGGACCGCCGGGACGGTTCTCGTCGTTGCTCATCCGGGGAGCGTGGGCGGCGGCGGACAATTCTGGTCTGGAAGACAATTGCGGCATGGCTCAGGCGTTCAAATTCCCCACGGAAGCGTATGACGGTTCACCGCGCAGCCCCGTCTTCGGAGCTTCGCACAGGCGCGCCGCCTTGTTGGATCGCCGCTTTCAACCGATCCGGTCCAAACCAGATCGGCTTCAGCGAATATGGGCCTGCCCCCGGCTCGCCGCAAGCATGCGACGGATCGGCCGATGCGGCCGCGGCGGTCCCGATTCCCGGTCGGAGCGATCCTCGGCAAGGTTAATCAATCCGGACCGATTTGACAAAAACTTCCGCCCGCCCGTTTAGAAGATGTTGACCAGGAACCCGGCCGTTGACGCCGCTGCGACGGTTTCGCGCGGGATACTCCGGTTTTCTACGGTTGAATTTACCGGGCGTTCAATGGCGTGGCGCGAAAACCGGCAAAGTCAAAGATTTTCGGGGATCGCCATGTCTCGCCTGCCCCTCGTCAGCCGTATCGGTCGACAGCTCGCCCGGTTCGGAGCGGCCGAACAAGGCAATATCGCCGTGATCTTCGCCATCGCGCTGCTCCCGGTTTTGACCTTCGTCGGAGCTGCGGTCGATTACAGCCGCGCGGTCCAGGCCCGTTCCGCGATGCAGTCGGCCCTCGATTCCACTGCACTGATGGTCTCCAAGGATCTGTCGTCCGGCACCATCACGACGTCGCAAATCAGCACCAAGGCGCAGGACTATTTCAAGGCCCTGTTCACCGCCACCAACACCCTGCCGTCAGTCACCGTCGCGGCCACTTACACCGCGAGCACCAGCATGGGCTCCACGATCCAGGTCACCGGCACCGGCAGTTACACGACCACCTTCATGAAGGTCGCCGGCTTCCCGACGCTCGACGTCGGCGCCAATTCCACCAGCGCCTGGGGCCTGGTGCGCATGCGCGTGGCCTTGGTGCTCGACAACACCGGTTCGATGGCGCAGGACGGCAAGATGGCGGCGATGCAGACCGCCGCGAAGAGCCTGGTCGATCAGCTCAGCGCGCTCGCCAAGACCAGCGGCGACGTCTACATCTCGGTCGTTCCGTTTGCCAAGGACGTCAACGTCGGCAACAGCAATTCCAGCAAGTACTGGATTGATTTCAGCGATTGGGACGCGGCGAACGGCAGCTGGAGCTGCACGTCAGGCAGCAACAACAACTGCAACAATTGGAAGTGGACACCGGCCAACCATAATGCCTGGACAGGGTGCGTGGTCGACCGCGACCAGGATTACGACATCAAGAACACGACGCCCACGAGCGGCAATGTGGGGACGCTGTTCCCGGCCGAACAATACTCCTACTGCAACACAGGCAGTTCGTCCTATCTGCAGCCGATCATGCCGCTGAGCTACGACTGGAGTTCGCTCAAGGGCCGCATCGACGACATGAAGCCCACCGGTAACACCAACCAGGGCATTGGCCTTGCCTGGGGCTGGATGACGCTGTCGACCGGCGATCCCATGAACGCGCCGGCCAAGGACACCAACTACACCTACAAGGACGCGATCGTGATCCTTTCCGACGGTCTGAATACGCAGAACCGCTGGTACAGCAGCGCTTCGCAGATCGACACGCGGCAGAAGAAGCTGTGCGACAACGCCAAGGCTCAGCCCAGCAACATCACGATCTATACGGTGCAGGTGAACACCGGCAGCGACCCGACCTCCAGCGTGCTGCAATATTGCGCGAGCGGCACCGACAAGTTCTATCTGGTAACGAAGGCAGATCAGACCGTCTCGGTGTTCAAGGACATCGGGACGTCGCTGTCGAAGCTGCGCGTGGCGCGCTAAGACCGACCCGCCGCGACACAAAAAAGCCCGGCTGCTTCAGCCGGGCTTTTGATTCCAGGATGCCCAGGAAACGTTAGTTGGCGGCCGGCGTGAACTTCGACACGATGGTCTCGACCGGCTTGAACGCCTGCTTGGCGAGATCGCTGTAGAGGCCGGCGATCTTCTGCGATTCCGCGACGAAGGTCTCGTAGGCGGAACGGGCGAAATCGGTCTGCGCTTCGACGGCCTTGTCCAGCGACTTCACACCGGAAAGCTTCTCGACGAAGGACTTGGTGTCTTCGAACGACTTCTTGGTGTAGTCGCCATAGGCGCTGGCGATCGCCTGAAGGCCGTGCTGCATCGAGGTCGCGGAGGCGACGTACTGCTCGAAGTGCTCTTTCCCGTAGCCCTGAAAGTCTTCAACCTTGAACATTCGGAATCCTTTTCCCTAGCTCTCGTCGGAAGCCCCGGCTCCCTGACTCTGCTCACAATTAGTGCAACGCACAAAAAAGTCAAGAATCTTGTGCAACGCACAAAAATGCATGCAAACTCGCGGAGATTCCCGGGGGGTCCCGCAATGGTTCCTTAAGCTTTTGGAAACCGCGGCCCCGTACTTTGATTCCCTGGACGTCTTCAACTTCCGCAAGCGGCCGAAAGCCGTTGAAGAACATCACCTTAGCCAGAATAGCGGCTCAGGCCCAACCTCCCCCGCGGCGAACACCTGTGGAGGAGCAGCCTGAGCAGGTAATGATCCCGGATCTCATGGGCACAATTTCGCCTCACGAGCCGGTGATCAAGTCAGAAACGGGGACGGGGTTTCATGCTTCGTAAAAACTTGTCTTCCTCGCGCTTGGCGCGGATTGGCGTTTTCGGGCTTCTTACGGTCACCACCGCAGTCATCTTCACCACCGATGCTGCCGAGGCGCGACGCCATCGGCGCCATTACGCGCAGCATCGCGTGCAGCGCGATGTGTCCGAGAGTTCCAGCCCGAAATTCGCGTCGATCATCGTCGACGGCAATTCCGGCTCCGTGCTCCAGGCAACGAGCCCCGACGGGATCCGCCATCCGGCCTCACTGACCAAGATCATGACGCTCTATCTACTGTTCGAGCGTCTCGAGTCCGGCAAGATGAAGCTCGACACCGAGATGCCGGTGTCGCAGCACGCCGCCGATCAGGATCCGACCAAGCTGAACCTGCGTGCCGGCCAGACCATTCGTGTCGAGGACGCTATCAAGGGTCTCGTTACCCGCTCGGCCAACGACGCAGCCGTGGTGATCGCGGAAGCGATCGGCGGCGACGAGGACGACTTCGCCCAGATGATGACGCGCAAGGCGCGCTCGCTCGGCATGTCCAGGACGGTCTACCGCAACGCCAACGGCCTTCCCAACGACGAGCAGGTCACGACCGCGCGCGACCAGGCCACGCTCGGCCGCGCCATCCAGGAGCGCTTCCCGCGCTACTATCGCTATTTTGCGACCTCGACGTTCACCTGGCACGGACAGTCGATCCGGAACCACAATCATCTGCTCGGTAGTGTCGAGGGCGTGGACGGCATCAAGACCGGCTACACCCGCGCCTCCGGCTTCAATCTCGTGACCTCGATGCGCCGCGGCAACCGCCACCTGATCGGCGTGGTGCTGGGCGGCCGCAGCGGCGGCTCGCGCGATGCCATCATGCGCAACCTGCTCGCAGAGAACCTCGATAAGGGCGCGACCACCCACACCGTCGTCGCGGTCACCGAGCGCAATGGATCTGACGCCGCTGTCGAGGTCGCCGATGCGTCGGATACCCCGGCCCGCTCCGTTCCGCAGGTTCAGGCCGCCGCCGCTCCTGCCCCCGAAACAGCCTCGCAGCGTCTCGCCTCGCGCCTGTCGGCGCTTGCTGCTGCGACCGCCGCGATGCCGCCGGCTCAGCCCAGATCTGAATCCAGCAAGCCTGAAGTTCGGCCGACTGAATCCAAGATCGAGCCCGCGCCGCTCACCAATGGCGTGATCTCGAGCCAGCCGCTCTCCCTCATCCCCGGTTCGTCCGAGCCGATGAAGCCGGTCCGGGTCAAGACTGTCCAGGTCAAGGCCGGCACCGTGAAGGTCGCCTCCGCCGCCCCGGCTCAGGTCGCACCGCAGGTCACGAGCACGATCGCGGCCCGCTCCGACGTCGCCGAAACCTCGAGCGCCGTCGTCGCCCGGGCAGACCTCATCAACAAGCGTGAGGTCGTCAGCCAACCGGAAGCTCCGAGGGCCGAGCTCGCCCGTACCGAGCTGCCGCGGCAGCCGGCGGGCTTCGGCACCGGCAATGGCATCCTCGGCGTATTGCCGGCCGCAACCGCCGCCGCGCCCGCTCCGGCCGTCGCGAGGCTCGCTTCAGCCGAGCCGACGCTGCAGCCGATCCAGATGAGCGCCACCACCAGGCCGGCCGTCACCCATAGCGGCTGGATCGTCCAGGTCGGCGCGCTCGAGAGCGAGAACGAAGCCCAGCAGCGCATCGACGCGGCGCGCAGCTCGGCCCGCGGCCTGCTCAGCAAGGCCGACCCGTTCACCGAGGTCGTCGCGAAAGACAATCGCAAGCTCTACCGCGCCCGCTTCGCCGGGCTCGAGCGCGACCAGGCCGAAGCCGTCTGCCGCACCCTGAAGCGCGCCGATATCTCCTGCATCACCGTCCGCAACTGATCTTTCGCATCGCGCCAATCAAAAAATGCCCGCCCCTTGCGCGGGCATTTTCATTTTCGGGATGCGGTGATGCCAAGACCTTTTGATGCCAAGACCTTTCGGTGCCAAGACCTTTCGATAGCAAGGCTGCGATGCCAAAGGCCCTGATGCCAGGCTGTTTGATACCGAGGCTGTTCCACGACAACCTCTCGTCAAGGATTTACGGTTAAAATTTTACGCAAGGGATCGACCACGCCGACAATGGCGGGCATCGGGGCGACGGCAAACAGAGCAAGCGGGGCTCACACGGGACGGGCGTTTGTAGCGTGGTGCCGGAGTTAGCCGTTATGCGTACGAAGCAGAGTATCCTTGGCCTCGTTTACACGGGCAGCGAGATACGTCGAGCCCCCCTGGTCGGGATGCAATTTCTTCATCAAGGACTTGTGGGCGCGGCTGATATCGTCACGCCCCGCCCCCGGCTGCAAGCCAAGGATCTGATAGGCCTCCTCCGCCGTCATTTTGCCGCTCGCCACCGTGCGGCGCTGCCCCCCTGCCGCGTTGCTCTGCGCGTTCTGACGCCAGGCGGGAAACCGGCGGTCCAGATAGCTTTCAAGTAAGGCCACGCTCTCGGCGTCGAACGCCGGGACCATTGCCAGCAGGCCAGCGAGATCGAACTCGTCGAGATCGCGCCCGGCATGAGGCCCCGCGACGATCCGGCCTCCGAGCTGGCCAGACTCGTGATCGAGCCGCATATCCAGGAATTGCGAGCGCACGCGTGAGGCCTGACCGGCCGGGCGCGTCGCGCCCCCGCCGAACAGCCCGCCGACGTTGCCCAAGCCGGCGTTTGCCAGCGGTGTCCAGCCCAGGAGCCCGGCGCCGAAGATCCCGAGCGGGATCGCCACCACCAGTTCGCCCCGCAAGCCCGTGAACGCTGCGACAGCCAGCGCCACCACGCCGCCACCGAACCTGATCGTGCGTGCCAGCACGGCCGGATTGGCGGAACGAAACATCTGGAGCAGCAGATAAAGGGTGATAACAGCGATAGCGCCGGCAATCAGGGTCATGGCCGGAATATACTCGGCCTATCGTCAAAATGCATGGTGTCTTGTCCCCCGCAGACCGCGCCAGCGCTACTTCATCTGGCCGATCAGCTTGGCCGCGCCGCTGGCGGTCTTCGCCAATTGCAACAGCGCCTCGCGTCCGCCGGCGGCGTAGGCGGCAGCTGCGCGCAACAGCTCGCGCAACTGCGCCGCCGCGCCCGGATCGAACCGGCACCAGGCGCCGCCGGTCAGGCGCGCAATTTCGCGAAAGGCCTGCTCGGCGACGGCGTCATGGCCTTCCTGAAAAACGAACACAGGCACCTTGAGCATGCCGAGCTCACCGGCCTTGGCACAGAGCTCGTCGACGTTCTCTTCCATGGCGTCGCCGACGAAGACAACGGCGCGCACGCCGGATGCGACCGCCTCGCGCCGCGCCTCGCTCAGCACCTTGCCGATCTGGGTGTCGCCGCCGCGGCAATCGATCTTGCTCATCAGCGCCGCAAGCCTGGCGCTGTCGGAAATCCATCCCGTGGCGCGGCACTCGTTGAATCCGCGATAGTAGACGAGCCGGATGTCGAGACTGCCGAGCGCGGAGGTCTCACGGAACATGTCAGCCTGAAGCGCGCAGGCCATGTCCCAGGTCGGCTGCCGGCTCATCGTCGCATCCAGCGCGAAGATCAGCCGGCCTTTCGCACCGGGAGCATGTGGCGACAGCGCTCGCGCGTTTGCGACGAAGGCGGCGATGTCCTCCGAGGTCGACGCCCCCGCCTGCGGCACCGCGCCGCCTGGTTTCGCCGAGACGGCCTCGCGGCCGCGCGGTTTGATGGGTTCGCCCGACATCTATTGACCCTGCGTGAGCGGCTAATGTGGTTAGCGCGCGCAGCCCGGTCAATGTGCAAAGCCCCCGCAGGCAGGAGCCGGCGGGGGCTTTGAAAATCGATACTGACGATGAGGAAGACGTCAGCTCTTGGCAGGCGCCATCAACGCGACCGGACCGGGCTCGAGAATCTTGGGCGGGGACGATTGCGTGTCGACCGGCGCGACCTCGCTGTCAGTCGCGCTCAGGAACTTGTCGAGCATGCCCTGGATCGAGTTCTTGGCTGCGTCCGGACCGGTGTCGCGCATGTCGTTGTGCTGGAATTCGGTCTTCACGACCTGGATGCCGGCCTTCTCGCATTCCTCGTCGGTCGGGATCACACCCGCATCGGTCTTGAACTGCGGGTCCTGCGAACGGAACGACAAAATCTTGAACTTGCCGGCGGTGACGAAGGGCACGCGCAGATTGTCGAGCGTGACGACCTTCTTGACCTCGTCCGGATACTGCTTGGCGAAATACATCGTGATATCGCCGCCCATGGAGTGGCCGACCATCGTCACCCTGCCGTAGTCGGCGTTGGGCTGAACCTTCTTCATCTCCTGCATGGCAAGATGGATGTTGGCGACGCCGCGCAGGATCTGCGGCAGCCGGCCGACATAGAGCTCGCCGGGCTTGGTCACCATCGGAGGATCGGTCGGCAGATCATGCTGCGGGCTGACGACGAGGTAACCGCGCGCAGCGAAGATGTTGGCGAGGAACCCGTACTCCGTGTTCTTGACGGTGTTGCCGTGGTTGATCACGGCGACCGGCATCGTGATCATGCCGGCATTGGCCTGCATTTCCTTGTCGCGACGGATCGCGATATCGACAGGCACGGCGCGGTTGTCGCGCGAGGCGTCGTAGAAGGTGATGGTCTCGTGTTTGATCGCCCACTTGCTCGCCGTGAAATAGGCGACGCCGCAGAGGGCACTGACCGAAACCAGAACGGCAATTCCACGCTTCATTTTCGTCCTCAGCCTCAGGCTCGTGCGGCCTGAATCCCTGTTGAAAATCGTGTTCTTCCGGAGCTCTTCGGCCCCTGGTCGCCTATTCCCTAATATATGTCACAGGGGCGTGACAGGAAGGCCAAATATTGTGAACTGACAGCCCTTTCATTGTGCGTCGCACACGTTTCTTGGGCATCCCTGCTCTCATACGGCTACGTCAGGGTGCACGTCGCCCTCCGGAGCAACCGGTCTCGATTGGGTTCAATTTCGCAGTAAACGCGAGGTGAAAACGGTCGAGCGAAGGCTCGGTTCCCGTGGGGACCCCGGCCGCTTTGATCGACTGGAAGTAGCAATATACCGCCGCTCAAGCGCCGAGGATGTCGTGGACCTCGAGCGGCTTATCGACCTGGTTGAACCACTCGGCGCGGTTGGCCGCACGGCGGCGGCCGCGCTCGTCGAGCGGAAGCTTGAGCTGGCGGAGCAGGCTCGTCACCTCCTCCCGCGCGGTCAGATGGCCGAGATTGGGCCGCATGCCGAGCGTGGCCTCGTTGATCTCGTCCAGCGCGGTCAGACCACGCGGGAAGAACTCGCGATAGACGACGCGTTCGGCGAAGCCGTCGACGTAGCGGAAGCCGAGCCGCAGCGACAAATCTTTCAACCCCTCGGCGACGAGCTGCTTGTTGCGGGAGCCGAGCATCGACAGGCGGTTGCGCACGACGATCCAGTCGGTGGTCGCGCCGTCGAGCTGGCGGCGCTTGCGGCGGGTGTCTCGCACCATCTCGGCGTAGTGGCTCTCGCCCGTCACCGCGTAGTTGGCGGGATCGACGGTGCCGAGCACGTCGAAATCGAGGAAGCTGTCATTGATCGGGGTCACCAGCGTGTCGGCCATCGAGTGCGCAAGCCGCATCAGATAGCTGTCGGTGCCGGGCGTATCGATGACGATGAAGTCGAAGCTGCTCTCGACCGCCGAGACCGCCTCCATGAACTGAAGGAACTCGGAATTCTCGTTCTCGGCGACCTGCATGGTCTCGCCGAGCTTGATGCAGCGATGCAGCGGCAGTTCGAGGTCAAGCTTGGTGCGGCGCGCCCAGGCGGAACGGTTGTTGATGTAATGAGTGAAGCTCTGCTGACGGCAGTCGAGGTCGATGGTGGCGACGCGCTGGCCGGCTTTCAGAAGCGCGACCGCGATGTGCAGGGCGGTGGTCGACTTGCCGGAGCCGCCCTTCTCGTTGCCGAGCACGACCACATGCGCCGCGCCGGACTGGCCTTGGCTAGCTTGCACAAGCATCGCGATCCCTAACACCCCTAACGAATATCTTCGAGTTGGCCGCGCCTGCGGTCAAGTGAAATGCGTGACAGGTAATGCAATTCGCACTGCGCCGTTCTTCATCATGAATCGCGGCGTCTTCTCTCGTCTGTGATCCAACCCACAATGTCGCGACATCGTGCGCGGCCTTGCGCGGGATGCTGTGCCGCAGTCGGACGCATGGCGTCCACGGTCGCCGCTTGTTAAGGTTAGTCTGCCGGGCGCCGGGACGCGCTCGCCGATTCCCAACTCCGTCGAGTTCTGATGTCACGCAGCCCCTTGATCGCCCGCACGGTCCCCGCCTTGCGACGCGCCGTCGACAATCTTCGCAAGCGAAAGGCCACGATCGCGCTGGTCCCGACCATGGGGGCGCTCCATGACGGCCATGTGTCGCTGGTGCGCCTCGCCAGGCGGCGCGCGAGCCGCGTGGTGGTGTCGATCTTCGTCAACCCGACCCAGTTCGCACCGACCGAGGATTTTGGCGCCTATCCGCGAACCTGGAAGGCCGATATCGCCAAGCTCGCCGCCGAGGACGTCGATATCGTCTGGCACCCCGGCGTCGAGGCCATGTATCCGGAGGGCTTTGCGACCCGGATCGTGCCGGAGGGACCGGCGCTGGCCGGCCTCGAGGACCGCTTCCGCCCGCATTTCTTCGGGGGTGTCGCGACCGTCGTCGGCAAGCTGTTCACGCAGTGCCGGCCGGATGTCGCGATCTTCGGCGAGAAGGATTTTCAGCAGTTGCGGGTGGTGACGCAGATGGCGCGCGACCTCGACCTCGGCGTCAAGGTGATCGGCTCCCGCACCGTGCGCGAGCGCGACGGGCTCGCGATGTCCTCCCGCAACGTCTATTTGTCGCCACAGGAGCGGCAGACCGCAACCACGCTGTACCGCGCCATGAAGGAGAGCGCCGGGCGCATCCGCGCCGGCGAAGCGATCGCTTCCGCAATGGCGCGCGGTGCCGGCATGATCACGGCGGCTGGCTTTGCGCTCGACTATTTTGAGGTGCGCCATGCTATCACGCTGGCGCCGGCCACCTCGCGCACGGACGGCCCTTTGCGGATCCTGGTCGCGGCCAAGCTTGGCAGCACCCGGCTGATCGACAATATCGCGGTCTAGAGCAATCCGAGATTGCGCAGCTCGCGCCGCATCGGCTCCGGCATCGCGGCGATCGAGCCGGCTGCGGACTTGCCAAGATCAGGCGGCACGGAATCGTCGGCGAGATAGCGCCAGCCCTGGAACGGGCGCATCGGCCGCGGCGACACCGAGATCACCTTCGGCTGCATCACGATCCGGCAGCGGCCGATGCCGTCCTTGTCGCGGAACGGCTCGATGCCGATGATTTTTTCGCGCGCGGCGACTTCGCCCTTGATCACCCAATAGAGCGACCCGCCCGACAGGATCTCGGCGTCGCGCTTGGGCACCATGCGGGTGATGTGGATGTGATGTTGCGGCAGACCCTTCTTCTTGGCGGTCCGCATCCGTTCGGCGGTCCACTCCTTCAATTCCTTGACGGAGTCGCAACCGACCGCGAGCTTGATCAGATGTAGTGGCATGCCCCAGCATTAGCCGGGCAGCCACGCATTTGGAATGCCGATCTACTCGTTATCCGCAGCCGCGGGCGCCGCGGCCGGCGGCGCCAGCGGAACCGGCGGTGCCACCGGCGCACGCGCAGCCTTCGGCGCAGACGGTTTCTTTGCGGCGGGCGCGGCGGCCTGTGCCGAAGCCGCTGCCGGCGCGCGCGGAGCCGGCGAGGCCCCAGCGTTTGCGGCGGGCGCCGCCTGGCGCGTTGGCGGCTCCGGATTCATGATGCTGATCGGCGGCGTCGACGAGGCGCTCGGGAACTCCGCATTGGTCGGCTTGCCCGTCGGCATCGACGGCGGCAGTCCGGCAAGCGCGGCAGTGGCCGGCAACTGCGACGTTGCAGGCGCATTCCAGGTCGGCGCGTAGCGCGCGACCAGCGTGTCGTAGAGATGGGAATCCATGTTGGCGGCGACCTGCTGCTGATCGGTCAGCGAACGGAAGGCCGCGCAG
The DNA here is from genome assembly GCF_023074185.1 of Bradyrhizobium sp. 132. GTDB lineage: Bacteria > Pseudomonadota > Alphaproteobacteria > Rhizobiales > Xanthobacteraceae > Bradyrhizobium. The sequence continues at coordinate 85,620 of NZ_JADPKY010000033.1, forward strand.
TCGAACTGTGTGCAGCCGTCGCGCGCAACCAGCACCTGCGCGACCAGGCCGTAGCGATCACGCTCCAGCGATCTGCGCAGCACCCTCACGTCGAGCGTCAGGCTCTTCTCGGCGGTCGCGGCATCGCCGAGCGCCATCAGCCGGTCGATCCTGGCGGCGGTGTAGGAGATCGCCGCGGCGGCTGCGTCAGGCGCGCCGAACAGCGACTTCTCGCAGCCAATGGCCACGGCATCGCCGGCGAGATCGTCGAGACAGGACAGCGCCGGCAGGCTCGCGATGACCGCGGCCTGCGCACGCGCCTCGGTCGGCGTGACCTGCCCCGCCGGTCCAGAGACGTGCACATTGGCAGCCAATGCGACGGCAATGGCGAGCAGTGCGATGACGGTCAGCGCGCCGTTGGCAACCGATCTTTCGGCACGCAGCAGCGTGATCAGGAGGATCAGTCCGAAGAAGCCGGCAGCCGCCAGCGTCATCCACATCGGAAAGACCGGCGAGCGCCAGATTTGGTCGAGCGGCGAGGCCCATGCCCAGTTCATGCGCGACGTCCCCTCACGCGAGCAGAGAGCGAATGGTCAAAGCGAGCACCGAGAGTCGGCAACTGCCCCCGGCCCACCTTTTGAAGGTGAAGCGGGCCTTTTGACGGCGGCAGGATGGAATTCCCCGGTACGCGCCAACGCGCGGATAGCGTCGGCTTCAGGACAGCGCGAGCTGGCTTTCCTTGGCGACGCGTTCGAAGGCTTCGGTCGAGCTCTTGATCCGGTACTGGCAGTCGTCACCATCCGTCGGCAGCAGGCGGATGATCTCATACGATCCGCTGGCAGCGGGGCGTGCGACATTGCTGGCCGTGAACAACACGCGCGATCCAATAGGGAATTTGTGCTTCAACACCCTCTCCATCACTCAAACAACGCCTGCCACGCCCATGGTCCCACTGCGTCGGCCGGCCGGAAACCCGGCTGTCATATAGCATGCGGCCGGCCTTTTTGGCCAGCAGTATGCGACATGGCAAACCTGCCAATTTTGCAGTTATTTCAGAGTGATGCCCCCGACCGCTGATACCGCTGGAACCGGTTCTTCAGGCGGTATGGGGCAAATGGCCGTCGGGGCTGGCGTGATCCACGGCCTTGGGCAGTTCCTGGGCCAGAATCTGGCCCAACTGGTCGACCGGGATGTTGTAGCGCGCAGCCAATTGGCGGACGGTGTCGCTGCCGAGCACGGCGCGGAGCTGGTCGGCCGAGATCGGCAGGTTCTGGCCGTTGCCGAGCCAGGATTTGACCTGGTCACCGAACCCCGCCTGCTGGAGTTTTGCGACGATCGCGCCGAGGCCGCCCTGATTGTTGCTACCGATCACCTCGTTCAGCACGGCCGGCAACACGGCTGCGCCGAGCTGGCCGAGCGCGCTACGGAGCGCCGGGTTGTTCTCCAGCGAGTCCAGGATTCCCATGACTGTGCCCTCTCCTAAGCCGTAGCTCCGCCGCGATTGAGCGCCGCCATGCGCCGTGACGTCAAGCCGCGCTCAATCACATTCGCGACTACACGTTCTCGAACGTTTCGATGACGAGCGTTTCGGCGAGCCCGTCCCGGGTCCATTCCTGGAACGCCGGCAGCGCCAGCATCGTGTCCATGTAAGCCTTGGTCTCCGGCGTGATTGCGATCGCGTAGGTGCGAAAGCGGTGCACGACCGGGGCATACATCGCATCCGCCGCGCCGAAGCGCCCGAACAGGAACGGACCGTTGGCGCCATACCGGGCCCGGCACTCGCGCCAGATCTCCTGCACGCGCGCGATATTGGCCTGCGCGTCCGCCGACAACGTCACGGGCCGCACCGGGCGGTGCAGGTTCATGCCGCATTCGTTGCGCAGGGCCATGAAGCCGGAATGCATCTCGGCGCACACCGAACGGGCATGGGCGCGGGCGGCGGCGTCGTCGGGCCACAGCTTCACGTCCGGGAAGCGCTCTGCGAGGTATTCGATGATGCTGAGCGAATCCCACACCGTGATGTCGCCATCGACCAGCACCGGCACCTTGCCGGCGCGGCTGAACGAGATGATCTGCTCCTTGTCCGCGGGATTGTCGGTGTAGAGCGGGATGACGGTCTCGACGAACGGGATGTCATTGGCGCGAAGTGCGAGCCAGGGCCGCATCGACCATGACGAGTAGTTCTTGTTGCCGATTGCGAGTTTCAGCGCAGCCATGTCATCAGTCCTTCCCGAGACGTCTTGAAGCGAGCTGCTTTTAACGCCATCGCCTGCCGCCAATCAATCGTTGCTGCACCTCGCCATGCGTGGCAAGCGTTGCGATCCTCGCCAGGAGACAGACATGAGCAGGCACTGGGTCGACATCACCGCCGTCGGCTTCTTCATCATCGAATGGCTGGTCTACGCGCTGACGCTCGAGCATTCGGCCTATGGCCGCGACAGCCTGTCGGCACGCATGAACCGCTACCGCGAGGTCTGGGTGCGCCGGCTGCTCGACCGCGACGCGCGCATGGTCGACATGCAGATCATGGCCTCGCTGCAGAACGGCACCGCCTTCTTCGCCTCCACCAGCCTGATCGCGCTTGGGGGCGCGCTGGCGCTGCTGCACGCGACCAACGACGCCATTGCGATTCTCGGCAAGCTGCCGATCGACCTCAGCCCCTCGCCCGCGCTGTGGGAGCTGAAATGCGTCGGCCTCGTCCTGATCTGCGTCTACGCCTTCTTCAAATTCGCGTGGTCGTATCGCCTGTTCAACTATGTCGCGATCCTGTTCGGCGGCATGCCGCCGGTCTCGCAGCGCGGCACGCCGGAGGCGGAAGCCCATGTCATCCGCACCTCGCGCCTGTTTGAATCCGCCGGCCGCCATTTCAACCGCGGCCAACGCTCCTTCTTCTTCGCACTTGGCTATCTCGGCTGGTTCGTCAGCCCCTGGGTGCTGTTCGTGACCACGGCAGCCGTGGTGATCGTGACCTGGCGGCGGCAATTCGCCTCGAGTGCGTGGGAGGCGATGGCGCCGGAGGTGGTGGATGGCGATGAGATGAAGCGCGGTCGTTGATGGGCTACGCGAGAGCTAGCCGCCGAAATCCCGCGGGCTGAACGGAAGGTCCATCACCTTCCATTCCCCGTATTTGTCGGCCGGCAGCATCTTGTAGGGCTGGCAGGCCTGGAGTGCGCTCATTGCGGACTTCACGAGGGCCACGCCCTTCGCGGACGGCGGGGCTTCGATCAGGATCGGCTCGCGCGCCAGCGTGCCGTCGGTGGCGAGCACCGTGCGCAGCTTGATGTTGACGTTGTCGGTCGGCGCGACCCCGGCCGGCAGTTTGGCGCAGCTTCGCAAGTGACGACGCAGCTCGGCGATGATTTCGGCCGGCAGCTTGGCTGCGATTGAATCCTTGGCGTCGCCGCCATCGTCCTTGGGGGCGTCTTTCGGCAGCTCCAGCGGCAATTCCGGCGGCAGGCCCAGCATGACGCCGTACTTGACGGTGACGTCAGGCTCCGGCGCCTGATAGGCTGGCGGCGGTGCGGCCTCTGGCTGCTGCATCGCTTGCGGCGGCGGCGGTTGCGGCTGTGCGTTGGCCTCGCTCGGCTTTGGCAAGGGCGGCTGCTGTGGCTGTTGCTGCTGCTGCGCAGGACGTTGCGGCTCGGGCGAGGCCTGCGGCGCCGGCGATGGTGATGGTGATGGCGCGGCCTGTTGCTTGGCCGCAGACTTCGTCGCCGCGGCGGGCTTGTCTTTGTCCTTGTCGGTGAAATCCAGCTTCGGCAGTTTGAAGTCGGGGATCGGCTCCGGCGGCTTCTGCTTGAGCTCGTCCTTGAGCTCGTCCTTGGCCTTCTCCTCGGTTTTGGCCTCCTCCTGCTTCATCTGCTCCGGCGTCACGATGCTGACGGAAACCGATTCGGGCGGGCTGGCGTGAAACGGATGGACTTCGCTGATCGCGATGATCAGCGCGACCAGCGTCAGATGGGCGATCGCCGACGCTGCAATGTCCGTCCGTATGATCTTCCGCAGTTCCATTGCCTGACTTCGGGTTGCCAAGCTGGTCCTAGCATACGGCAGCCCCCTCTCAATCCCATTTTGGCGCGAAGCCGAAATCGGTCAGGCGACCCCTGGGACTGGCCAGTGCGGCGATCTGGGCCATCTCGTCGTCCGAAAGCTCGAAATCGAAGATATCGATGTTTTCCGACAGACGTTCGACGCGCGAAGTGCGCGGGATTGCAGCGACATTCTGTTGCACCAGCCAGCGCAGGCAGATCTGCGCCGGCGTCTTGCGATGCAGACGCCCGATCTCCGCGAGCGTCTGGTCGGTCTTGATCCGCCCCTTGGCGATCGGGCTGTAGGCGACCAGCGCTAGCGCGTGCTGGTCGCAGGCCGCCCTCACCTTCGCCTGGTCCAGATAAGGGTGGTATTCGACCTGGTTGCAGACCAGCGGCTCCGGCGACAGCGCGACCGCCTGCTCGATCAGCGCCACCGTGAAATTGGAGACGCCGATGTGGCGGGTCAGGCCCATGCGCTTGGCATGCGACAGCGCGCCCAGCGTCTCCTCCAGCGGCACGTGCGAATTGGGCCAGTGCAACAGCAGGAGATCGACGGAGGGAAGCCGCATGCGCGCCAGGCTCTCCTTGACCGAGCGCTCGAGATCGTGGGGTGCGAAATGGTTAGTCCAGACTTTTGTCGTCAGGAAGATGTCGTCGCGGCGCACGCCGGAGGCGCGCAAGCCGTCGCCGACCTCGCGCTCATTGTCGTAGACCTGTGCGGTGTCGATGTGGCGATAGCCGAGCCGGAGCGCCTGCTCGACCACGCGCGCGCACATGCGCCCGCTCAGCTCCCAGGTCCCCAGCCCAATCGCCGGTATCCTTGCGCCCTTGGTCTCGACGAACAGCATGAGGAATCCTCTCTGTCGCGGTCGCCCCAAATCATCATCCAGGCGTCATTATGAACCCGGCTGGTGACACTGCCAACGGACGACCCGGGCTGCCGGGCCGGATATTCGGCGCAATGCTAACGGGAGGTTCGCACCAGTTTTACGTCAGGTCTGGAGTTCAGGCTTTGGCGAGCGCCTGGAACACGGTGTCGGGCGCATGCGCGATCACGGCAAGCAGCGCGCGGGCCGGTCCCCGCGGGGCGCGCTTGCCCTGCTCCCAATTGCGGATGGTTTCGACGGGAACGCCGAGTTTGGCCGCGAACTCCATCTGGGTCAGGCAGGCGCGACGGCGCAAATCGCGCACCGCGAGCGAGCTGGCTTCGGCCGGCGCAGCGCTGGCCGCAGGCTGGATTGGAAAGGGCTGGATTGGAAGCGGCTGAACAGGAAACTCTTGCCCGTCCCGCAACTCGACGATCCGTCCGTCCGCCTTCAGCCGCACACGCATGCTCATTCCCCCAAGCAAGGGCGATGATGCGGCAGGCCGCTTAAGTTCGGATTAAAGATAGCGGCGGCGTATACGGTCTCGTGCCCCGGTTCTGCGCAGCAGCGCCATAAGCGCGTTTACGTGCGTCTTCGACGCGCTATGGCGCCGCAGCGCGCCCGGGACACGAGAGACCTACCTCAGCCCGAACCACAACGTCGCGATACCTAGGAAGGAGAAGAACCCGACGACGTCGGTGACCGTAGTCACGAACGTGCCGGAGGCCACGGCCGGATCGGCCCTGACACGTTCGAGCGCCATCGGGATCAGGATGCCGCCGAGCGCGCCGGCGAAGAGGTTCACGATGATGGCGAGCCCGATGACGATGCCAAGGCCCGGGATCTTGAACCAGGCCACCGCCGCGATTCCGGTGATCACGGCGAAGGCGAGGCCGTTGACGAGGCCGACCAGCCCCTCGCGCATCACCACGCGCCAGGCATTGGAGGAGCCGAGCTCGCGCGTCGCCAGCGCGCGCACCGCGACCGTCATGGTCTGGGTCGCGGCATTGCCGCCCTGGCTCGCGACGATCGGCGCCAGCACGGCGAGCGCCACCATCTTTTCGAGCTGGCCCTCGAACAGGCCGAGCACAGAGGACGCGAGGAAGGCGGTGGCGAGATTGACCAGCAGCCAGTTGAACCGTGCGCGCGCAATGGTGAACACGGTGTCGGAGAGCTCTTCGTCGCTGTTGACGCCGCCGAGCGCCTTGAGGTCCTCGTCTGCCTCCTCCTCGATCACGTCGACCACGTCGTCGACGGTGATGACGCCGACGAGGCGATCCTGGGTGTCGAGCACCGGCGCTGCGACGAGATTGTATTTGCCGAACATGCGCGCCACCTCCTCCTGGTCCTCCAGGACGGAGACGCGGCGGCGATCCTCGTCGGTCAGCTCAACAAGCGCCACCGGGCGGCGGGCGCGCAGCAGCACGTCGAGCGAGACCGCGCCCTGCCAGTGCTGCTCCTTGTCGACGACGTAAATCTCGTAGAAGCGCTCGGGCAGATCCGGCGTCTCGCGCATGTAGTCGATCGCCTGGCCCACGGTGAAATCCTGGGGCACTGCGATGAACTCGGTCTGCATCCGGCGGCCGGCGGAATTTTCCGGATAAAGCAGGCTGCGCTCGAGCACGACGCGTTCCTTGAGCGGCAGCTTCTCGAGGATCTCCTCCTGATCGGCCTGGTCGAGGGTTTCCAGCAGCTCGACGGCGTCGTCGGATTCAAGCTCGCGGACACCTTCCGCGACGGTCTCCGGCGGCAGTTCCTCGAGGATCTCCTCGCGCACGCCCTCATCGAGCTCGTTCAGCGCGGAGAAGTCGAAATCGCGCCCCGTCAGCTCGACCAGGCGGACGCGGTCGTCGGGCTCGAGAGCCCCGATCAGATCGCCGAGATCGGCCTCGTGCAACTCGGCAACGCAGGCGCGCAGCGCGGCGCTGTTGCCGGCCTCGATCGCATGGGCAATTTCCTCGACGAATTCGTGACGAATTTCGCCGTCTTCATTGCGCATCGGCACGTGGTCGAGTACCGACTCCGCGGCAGATGCGGCACCGTCCATATGTTCGTCCATGGCGCGCCTCGCCGTTTGACAGGTTGGAACGAGTGGTCTGAGCTGATGGTTCAGGCAATACCCACAAGGCAACTCTGAGCGCAATGACAAAGATGCTTCGACTGAGGTGGGGCTCGATGGCGGCAGGCGCAGCGCTGACCGCCCTCGCCGGTATCGCCTCGACTGAAGCCGCCGAGTGCCCGCGCAAGGACGCGCTCGGCACCTCCCGCGTTCTGAGCGTCGACGCCAGGACCACGCCGCGCGTGGGCCTGAAGAGCTTTCCGCAGACGTTAGCCCTCGCCGATCACGAGGTCGTGCTGACCTTCGACGACGGACCGCATCCGCCGACGACCTCGAAGGTGCTGGCGGCGCTGGCGCAGGAATGCGTGCGCGCGACCTTCTTCCTGATCGGCCTGCACGCCTCCGAACACCCTGACATGGTCAAGCGCATCGCCCGCGAGGGCCACACCATCGGCCACCACACCTTCTCGCATCCGTTCATGGCGCGGATCCCGTTCGACAAGGCGAAGAGCGAGATCGACCGCGGCATTGCCGCCGACGAGATGGCGCTACACGGGACGTCGACGACGACACCTTCGACGCCGATCTTCCGGTTTCCCTATTTCGAAGCCACGCAAGCCGAGCTCGACCTGCTTCAGTCCCGCGGCATCGTCGTGTTCGGGGCTGACCTCTGGGCCAGCGACTGGAACGTGATGACGCCGGAGCAGGAATTGAAGCTTGTCACCGAGCGCCTCGCCGCCGCCGGCAGGGGCATCATCCTGTTCCACGATCCCAAGGCACGCACGGCCGCGATCATGCCGGCCTTCCTGCGGTATCTGAGGGAGAACGGCTATCGGGTGGTTCACGTCGTACCGGCGGGCACATCACAGAAGAATGCCGACGCCCGTTGATGCCGGAATGTCACGCCGGCGCAAGATGGGGTGATTTGGGCCCTATTAACAGTCTGTTCATGCTACGCCATGCAAGTATTAAGGGGTGCTTGTAACGGGAAAGGTTCTTGCGCCTGAACCATTTTCTGATGTCTCCGACCTACTACGGCAGCAGTCGCATAAGAGGGCAGACGGGATTCATGATCGGAAGTAGCGTTGTTGTTCGGACGCGATCGTGGATCGTCCTTTGCCTTGGCGGATTCCTTGGTTTCCTGACCATCGGCTCGACGGCGGCCGTTGCGGCCGACTGCCCCGGCCATCCGGACGCGCTTGGGACGTCGCGCACCCTCGTGGTCGATCCGCACGAGCATCCGCGCATCGGCACGATGCAGTACCGCGAGACGCTGCCGCTGAAGGACCATGAAGTCGTCCTGACCTTCGACGACGGTCCGCTGCCGAAATATTCGAACCAGATCCTCCAGATGCTCGCCGACGAGTGCATCAAGGCGACGTTCTTCATCATCGGCGAACAGGCCAAGGCGAATCCGGAAGGCGTGCGCAAACTGGTGGCGGCGGGCCACACCGTCGGCACCCACAGCATGAACCATCCGCTGACGTTCGACCGGATGCCGCTCGATAAGGCCGAGGCGCAGATCAACGGCGGCATCGAATGGACCTCGGCTGCGATGACCGATCCGTCCAAGCTGGCGCCGTTCTTCCGCATTCCAGGCCTGATGCGCGCCGAAGGCGTCGAGAACCTTCTGATCTCGCGCGGCATCCAGGTCTGGAGCGCCGATTTCCCGGCCGACGACTGGCGCCATGTGTCGTCCGATCGCGTCTATCAACTCGCGATCCAGCGGCTGGAGGCCAAGGGCAAGGGCATCCTGTTGCTGCACGATATCCAGGCCCGCACGGTGGCGGCACTGCCGAAGATCATCCGCGACCTCAAGGTGCGCGGCTATCGCATCGTGCATGTGGTGCCCGCGACCGCCGAGCGGCCGGCGACGCCGACGACGCCGGTGGAATGGCTGCTGCATCCGCCGACCGAGACCACCCCGATCGCGCGCTGGCCCGCCGTGCCGAACTTCGTGTTCGCGCAGACCAAGATGCTGCCGGCGCCCACGCTGGCCGACCTCAACGCGCAGACCGATCATCAACCGCTGCTGCCGCGCAGGACCATGGCAATGGCCAATGTCGCGGCCACCCTGCCCGTGCCCGGCCGCGATCTCTTTGCTATCCCTGAAGGCTCGGTAGAGGTGCTGCTGTCGACGACCTTGTCACGGCGCGCCGCAACGCGGCTGGCGATGGCAGCCGAGACGCCTCGGGCGGCCAGGAGCAAGGCCGGCAAGTTGCGCGGACATCGCACTGCACATGCCGCGCCGGCGGGAGCGAAGCATGCCGCGGCCCCCAAGAGCGCTGCTCAGAAGGGCGCTGCGACGCATCCGACGCGCGTCGCGAGCCTGAAGAAGCGCGCACAGTAAAAGCACTACTGCCGCATGATGTTGGCGACGCAGAGCAGCACGATCAGCGCCAGGAAGAACAGGTCCATATAGGATTTGAGCTCGCCGTCGCGCCGCAGCCGCGCAACGTCGGCCACGACCTGCTTGCGCACATTCGTTCCGCCCGCGCCGGCATTGAGCGGAGCCTGAAGGCGCTTGGTCTCGGCCTCAAGTTTCTCGAGCTTCTGGTAGAAGAAGAAAGCCCGCAGCGTCGAGGCCGCGCGCATACCGGCATAGACCAGCACCAGGATCGCGATGATCGCCCGGTTCTGGTACTTCTCCATGAAGTTCAGGCTGAAATAGACCATCGCCATGAATGCGAAGTTGGTCACGAACCGATAGACGAAGCTTAGAAAGACCATGCGGGCTCAAGCCTTGAAGGGGTGGCGCAACCGGATCGTGTTGCGAATACGGGATCAGGGGGCCCAGAGCGGAACAGCCGGCCTGGATGCCGTGCAGGCGCCGTCTACGCCAATTTTGTTTCAACAAAGATACTATTGCCCCTGCAATTGCCGCCTTTTAGCCACTCGCGCGCCGCCATAATGCAAGCCGGAGCACGGCTGTCGGCCCGTTCCGCGCGCCTGCTGCTGCAACGGCTCAATGGAGATTTGGCGAGAGCCGCGATAGACTACCGCCACCACATGTGGGGGCTGCCGATGCCGAAGAAGGGAATCACCGGCCACGACGACTGGGTTCTGACCGAGGCGCTGGCGACCGCGCTGGTCGCGCTGGAGCAGCTCGAAACCAAGCACCAGCCGAACGCGCATATGGACGATATCCGCAAGATGCTCTCGAACGGCAAGGAGCCGGCGGCGGTGAGCCTGCACCTCGCCCAGGCCAAATGCCGGCTGTTTCCCGACCTCGATCCGCTGGAGATCTACCGGGAATACGGCATCGGCGACGAATACGGCTGAGGGCGCCGTTGACCGGCGCAACTAGGGGCCGCCGGAGACCGATCCCGCGATCACCATGACCAGCGCGGCAAGGTCGATCTTGCCGTTGACGATCAGCTCCTCCGAGCTTTTCAGAGCGTCCGTGTCCTGGACCTTGAGCGATTGCGGCCGGTTCGCCGCCTGCCGCTGCAGTTCGCCGATGATGGCTTCCTTGAGCTTCTCCTCCAGCATGGACTTTGTCCTCAGGCTGCCATCGCACGGCAGGATTGTGCGCAGGAGCGGCACATGGCGACGCACTCGTCCATGCCGCCGAGCCGCTCGCAATCCTCGGCGCATTCGGTGCAGATTTCGGCGCATTCGCCGCACGTATGCCGGTGATGCGGCGTGTTGATCAGCATGAAATGCGCCGCCGTCCGGCACATTTCGGCGCACGCCATCATCAGGCGGAAATGCTTGGGCTCGACGTGCCTGCCGCCGGTCTCGAGGCAATGGTTCATCGCCGTGCCGAGGCAGGTCTGGTAGCAGCTCATGCAGAGCGCGATGCAGCGCGTCATGTCTTCGGATTGAGCCATCCGTTTTCTCCAATGCTCGCCCCCTGCACCGGTCAACCAGTGGGATGTTGTGATCGTTCCTGCCGTCGTGCCGATTGACATCGGGGGAACCTCGCAAAGCTAGCCGTAACGCGTCGCGCGCACCGCCCGGTAGCGAGCATCGGTCTGCGGCTTGATGAACAGCGCCGCCACGCTCGGATGGCGTTTGCGTATCTCGGTCTCGATCGAAACGACGCATCGCTCGATGTCGTCGGCGCGCTTGTCATCCGCAAATTCGATGCTGAGGGCCGCAACGACCTCGACCGGCGACAGCTGCACCGTCAGAAGGCCGTTGGCCCTGAGCACGCCGGGCGAACGCCTTGCGATGTCGAGGACCGATCGCGCAAGCTCCGGATCGGCGGGCTCGCCGATCAGCAGGCTCTTGCTCTCGCGCGCGAGACCGATCGACACGATCGCCAGCAATATCCCGATCAGGATCGACCCGATCCCATCCCAGACCGGCTGGCTCAGCAATACGGCGGCCGCAGTGGCCGCCGCAGCAATGGCGATGCCGACCAGCGCCGCACTGTCCTCGAGCAGCACCATGAATGCCGGAGGATCCTTGCTGCGAACGAAAGCCTGATAATATCCCAACCGCTGGCCGTCCGAGCTGAAGCGCCGCAGGGCAATCAGCCAGGAGCCCCCTTCAAACAGGAACGACAGCCCGAGCACCACGAAGCTGACGATCGGACTTTCGATCGGCTCGGGTGCGGCGACATGCAGAATGCCCTGATACAGCGAGACACCGGCGCCCAGCGCGAAGATGAGCAGCGCAACGATGAAGCTCCAGAAATACAGCTCGCGCCCATAACCGAGCGGATGGGATTCATCGGGCGAACGGCTCGCGCGCCGGTAGCCGTAAAGCAGCAGGATCTCGTTGGTCGTGTCGACGAGCGAATGCACCGCTTCGCTCGTCATGGCCGAACTCCCCGTCCACGCGGCGGCGCCGATCTTCGTGACCGCGACGAGGACGTTGCCGAGCAGCGCCGCATAGACCGCGGTCCTCGAGGATGATTCTGTTGCCAATGTCCGATACCCCGTTCCTCATGCCAGCCGTCGCGGCAGGCTGCGGTGGATCGTGCAGGCGGCGACCGCGGCGTGGCCGAACGCGACCGAGATCTGGTGCAAGTCGGTGACGACGTCGCCGATCCCGTAGAGCCCGTCGACGGAGCTGCGCTGATGGTCGTCGACCTTCAGGTAACCCTCTCCGGTATGTTCGGCCACGAGCGTCATCGCGAGATGCGAGCGCACCTCCGCACCCATCACCGGGTAGACCATCTCGAATTGCGCCGTCCGGCCGCCTTCGAAGACGGCTTCGACGCCGTCGTCTCTCCGCCTCAGGCGCACGCCGGGCGCAACCACGACCTCGACACCTGCTTCAGTCAGCTCCGACACTGCGGCCTTCCCGTCATCCTCGCCCGTTGCGAGCAACGTCACGTCGCGGGAGTAGCCGCGCAGGAACAGCGCCTTGCCGGCGGCACGGTGAAGCGGGCCGACGATTCCGATACGGTGGCCGATCGCCTCGAAGGCGTCGCAGACCGGACAATAGCGCAACAGCCCGTCCGCGACCGCGGCGCGCCATTCGTCGAACGGCGGATGGGTATCGACGATACCGCAGGCAAGGATGACGGTGGCAGCCGCATGCACGTCGCCATTCCAGATCGCCTGAAAACCGTGGTCGTGCCGCCGCAAGGCGGTGACCTCGGCGGTCACCCGCGTGACCGCGAGCTCGTCCAGCTGCGCCGACATGCGTGCCATCAAGTCGGTGCCGGACAGGCCGTGGACGAAGCCCGGCACGTTGTGACTGCGCGGGATCAGCGCCGCCCGGCTTGCGCCTGCGTCCACGACACAGACACGGCGCCGAAATCGCGCGAGGTAGATCGCGGCCATCAGCCCGGCCGGGCCGCCGCCGACGATCAGGCAATCATGCGATTGATTTTCCCCGCTCATTTGGGAATCGGATCGGACAGGCCCTCACCGGGCTCGCGAAGCTGTCCGCTCCGCGCCAGCCGGACCGCATTGCCGAGCGCGCGCGCTGCATTCCGCACCTCCTCCTGGAATCCGCTGTCGTTATCGAGCGCGCGGTGCGAGGTGGCGTATTGCTCCATGTAGCCGACATAGCCGTCGAACTCGGCGAAGCGGCCCGCAGAGACCAGCTGCATGTCGGTCAGCCAGTCGGACAAGGCGCGGCGCACGCCCTCGGCACCGACCGCATCGCCGTGAACAACGAGGCCGAAATGACGGCCGGCGAGATGGCGGGGATAAGACCACCCCTTCAGCTCCAGCGCCTTCGCCTCGGCGGCCTCCTTGCCGTGGGTCGAGGTCGGATCGGGATTGCCGCCATCGGCGCAGACCATGCGGTCCATCATCGCCTTGAGCCCGGCGGGCACGTGATACCAGTTCACCGGCGTCACGATCAGGATGCCGTGGGCCGCGACCCACAGCGGATAGATATCGTTCATCCAGTCGCCGGTCTGCCCCAGCGAATAATTCGGATAGCAGCTGCAGGGCCAGTGGCAGAGCGGCATCGCGGTTCCGACGCAAGACTTGCAGGGATGGATATGCTTGCCGAACTCCGAAGCCAGGCGCGACAGATCGAGGACGTCGACGGCAAACCCAAGCTCGGCAAAAACCGGTTCAGCGAGCTCGACCAGACGCCAGGTCTTGGACATCTCGCCGGGACAGGTGTGCTCGCTGCGCGCCGAGCCGTTGATGATGAGGATACGCGGCGTCTCGTCCGCATCGTCATGAATTCGCTGCGCCGCCAGGATTTTCGCGCGCGCGTCGAGCCAGTCGATGGCGATGTCGTAGTCGGGATCGGAGAATCCGGCGCCCGCCTTTCGCGTCAGCGGGACCTTGCGTGAATGGCTGTAGGCATCCCAGGCAGCGCCGACGATGGCATCGAGCTCGCGCTGGAGCGGTGCAAAGGCGGGATCGACGAACTGGTTTTTGTAACGCCGTTCGAACGCCTCGCGCGACAGCTTGACGGGCGGCATCCCCTTGCGAACGTCGGCTTCCGTCATGCTGGCTCCTGGCGAAGTCGGACCAGCCCGACCAACCCGGGACGCAGCGCGCGGTTCCTCGTTACTCTAGCAGTGAGCGACGTCCGGCGGCAGGTCGAATTGCGCGATCCGCTGGTCCAGCCGCCACAGTTCGATGCGGTGGCCCAGCACGAGCGATGCCGCTTCGCGCTTGGCCTGCTCGTCATCGTCGCAGACGAGATTGATGCATCCGAACACATGCCCGTCCGGATCGATCTGGAATGCGCGGTAGTGCCTGATGCTCCGCACCGTCATCCTCCACGTCTCGGGTAGACGGGCGTGCTCAACCATTCCGTCAGGTGCGAGGTCGCGTCGTTTTGCTTGGCGCGCCGAAGCAGCATGTCGCGCTCCTTGCCGGGCGGCAGGCTGCGCGCGCGTTCGCGAGCGGTTTCGGCGAATGTCGCCAACCGCTCCTGGAGCGATTGGGTCTGTTTCCTGCGATTGCGTTTGGCGGTCATTGTACTTTCACAAAGCGCTTTGATTGGAAGGAAATTGGCCCCGGCGGGAGGTCTGGCGCCAGGGCCCAGGTTTCCGTGCCGGTTGGGGCGGCCCAGCCCGGCAACGTTGGCAGCTTCGGCCGCAACCGCCGGTTCCGGCATTTCAATAAGTTAACGGTGCATGATTTTGCTGGTGCGAAGCACCGCGACCGGGCAGCGGATGCGCATCACTTCGCGCGCCGGCGCAACTTCGACTGCGCCGCGAAGCGGCGTTGAATGGGGCACCATTCCGGCGCTGCGCATTCGCTTCGCCGGCCCTATTCCGGCGGCTGCAGCCCCGGCGACCGTAGCCACTCGCTCATCTGAGAACCGGTTTCCGCCTGACGCGCCCTGCGCAACATCTCGTCGCGTGCAGCGCCGGGCGGGAGCGACTTGGCCTGTTCGCGAAGCCGCTCGGCTTCCGCGGCCAGGCGCACTTCCAGTGCATCCGTTTGCTTGACACGATGCCGCGTCAACATGAAGAATTCTCCCTGTTCGTGGACAGAGCGCGCCGTTGCGTCCTTCTCTGACGGCTTCCATAGCCAGACCGGATCGGAGCCTCAACGTTCCGGACCGCGAACGGTTTCTCCATGCCAGGCAAGTATCGGAGGGCCTACTCTTCCCGGTGGTCGCGAAGGGCCTTGATCTCCGAGCGCAACATCGCGCTTTCCATCACCACTCGGCGCACCTCGCGCGTGGCATCATCAAGCTGATCCGCGAGCGCTCTGTGCTGCGCCCGGAGGGCGCGGCTCGCTTCGATCGCGCGCTCAGCGCGGGCAAACAGGACGTCGTTCATGGAGCGACGATAGAAGCTTCGGAACCACAGCGCCTTCACGTAAGTTACGTAATTTACTCAAAACCAGCCATCCGCTCAAAATCATCCGCGAACGTTAACCTGGATCAAGTATCTCGCCACCTGTCGACCGCCCGCGACCGAGGACCCACGTACTGTCCCAAGCAAAAGAGCGCTTAGCCCCGCCGATAGAGTTGCAGATAGCTCGGCGAGAACAGCGCCGCATCCTTGAGCGCATCGAGATCGGTGATGGTCAGCGTGCGATCGCGCAGCACGATCAGGCCGGAGGCCCGCAGTTCCTGTACCGTGCGGTTGAGATGGACCACCGACAGCCCGGTGGCGTCCGCAAGATCCATTTGTGTCACCGGCATCACGCAGGAATTGCCGTCGACCATGCCGACGGGACGCAGCCGCTCGATAATCTCGCAGA
Source organism: Bradyrhizobium sp. 132 (assembly GCF_023074185.1). Taxonomy (GTDB): domain Bacteria; phylum Pseudomonadota; class Alphaproteobacteria; order Rhizobiales; family Xanthobacteraceae; genus Bradyrhizobium. The sequence goes on from NZ_JADPKY010000033.1 coordinate 101,146, forward strand.
ACAAGTGGGCCACGCGTTCAAACGCCACCCGGCGGCCGAGATTGATGGCCCATTCGCGCTGGATGGCGTTGTTGACGAGGGTCTCACACCAGAACGCTTCCGCCAGCGCGCGGTCGCCCGCCACCAGACCCTCGAACCGCGCGCGCTTGATTTCGGTGTAGACGACCGGCGTCATCGCCGCGATGGAATGATCCATGACCGACAGCAGGAACGCGTGCGCGTCGCAACTCTCGCCGGGAAACAGAAAGTTGACGATCTGGCGCCGACCGTCCTCGAGCGTCTTGTAGCGGCAGAGCCAGCCCGACAGCACGAGGCGGACACTGTCGACCGGATCGCCCTCCGAGATCAGATCCTCGCCCGACCCTGCGCGCTGGATTCCCTCAAGCATTGCGTATTCAAGCGAGCTGCGGGCCTCCGTCGACAAGGGCCTCAGCACGTTCAGCCGGCGAATGACCGGGTCCACCATGCTGCGATCTAGCGTCGACAAGGGCATCAGTTGGCCACCGCCGGTGTATGAAACGCCCGCTTGCTAAGAGGAATGGTGATCGTGCATGCCAATCCCCTGGGATTGAATGCCATCGTGGTCTGCCCCTTGAACTCGAACGCGAGTGTGCGCTCCAGAAGCTCGGTCCCAAATCCTTTGTGCGGCGGCAGCGCAACCGGCGGCCCGCCGCGCTCCCGCCACTCGAACACCAGCTCCGCCGGCTCGGTGCCCTGCTCAATGCGCCAGGAAATCTCGATGCGACCTATCGGTCGGCTCAGGGCGCCGTATTTCAGCGCGTTGGTCGCGAGCTCGTGAATGGCAAGCGCGAAGGTTTCCGCTGCCTTCGAGTGAAAACGCACCGTGGGACCGCTGACACGCACCTGCTCGCCTTCCCTGGCATTATAGGCCAGCAGCTCCTCGACGGCGAGGTATTCGAGATCGACTCCGCCTTCGGGATCGCGGGTCACCAGCGCCTGGGTACGGGCGAATGCGTTGAGCCGGCCGTCGAGATGGGAAGCAAACTCCTCGACTGTCGAACTGCTATCGGCCGTGCGACGGGCGATCGAGCGCACCACGCCGAGCGTATTGCGGACCCGATGCTGGAGCTCGGCCAGCAGCAGGCGCTGCCGCTCCTCGGCGCGGGTAATGGCGGTGATGTCGACGAAGGTGATGACGACCCCGGCGATGAAATTGTCGATGCTGCGATAGGGCAGGATGCGCACGATGTAGCGCGTGCCGCTGTCCGGCTCCCTCAACTCGCGCTCGGCGCTGGCAAGCGTCCGCAGCACGCCGCGAATGTCGTCATAGAGCTCCTCGATCGGGATGCGCGCCTTGATGTGCGCGATGGGCCGGCCCGTGTCGGTCTCGACGAGATGCAGAACCTGCGTGATCGCCGGCGTGAAGTTCATCACGCGCAAATCGTTGTCGAGGAACACGGTCGCGATCTGCGTGCTCTCCAGGAAATTCTCGAGGTCGCTGGTGGCGCGCGTCAATTCCTGGACCCGGTGGGCCAGCTCGCCGTTGACGGTGGTCAGTTCCTCGTTCACCGACTGCAATTCCTCGCGCGAGGTTTCGAGCTCTTCGTTCGCGGACTGAAGCTCTTCGTTGAGCGACTGGTATTCCTCGTTCGAGGACTTCAGCTCCTCATTGGTGCTTTCGAGCTCTTCGATGGTCGCCTGAAGGCGCTCCCGCGTCGCCCGCAGCTCGCCTTCGATACGCTCGACGTGCTCCGTCTGCACCAGCGCATTGGGATAGCCCTCGTCGGCATCCATGGTGCGCACCGGGCCGTCCTTGAACAGGACGACGAAATTGCGGTGGTCGCCATCCTGGATCGGCTCCACCGTGATATCGACGAGAATGCGATGGCCGTTGACGCCGAGCTGCACCTGCTCGGCATGGGCGGGCTCATTGGTCTCCGCCGCGCGGCTGAGCACCGTTCGCAGCTCCAGGCGGAGATCGCGATGGACGAGTTGGAGCAGGTCGAGCGTGGCGGCGCCTGCCGTCGGCTCGATGTAGCGGCCGGTGCGCCCGGAGAAGTGTAAGACCTGAAAGTTGCCGTCGGTGATGACATAGGCGGGCGCGTAGCGCTCCGCGACCCGTTGCGCGCGGCGCTCCAGACCCACGTCGGGACGGAACGAGCGCAGCGGCGGCACCTCGGCGGGAGCCCTGCCCGCAGCGGTCGTGATCGGAAATTCCGGCGGCAGCCGCGTTCCGGTCTCGAGCTTCTTGAAGATGCGGGCGCGGCGGTCGATCGGCACGAACAGTTTCGGATGCCGCGTCACGTTCTCGGAATTGCCGAGGAACAGGAAGCGATCCGGCAGAAGCGCGAAGTGGAATAGCGGAATCACCCGGTTCTGCAATTCGGCATTGAGGTAGATCAGCAGGTTGCGGCAGGAGACGAGATCAAGCTTGGAGAACGGTGCGTCCTTGATCACGTTGTGCTGCGAGAAGATGCACATTTCGCGCAGGTCCTTGACCACGCAATAGGTATCGCCCTCGCGCACGAACCAGCGCGCCAGGCGCTCCCTGGTCATGTCCGCCTCGATCTTGGTGCGGTAACGACCGACGCGCGCGGTCGCCAGTGCCCGTCCGTCGATGTCGGTAGCGAAGATCTGAACCTGCGGGGCGGAGTCCATTTTGGCCATGTGCTCGCGCAGGAGGATACCGATCGAATAGGCCTCCTCTCCCGTGGCGCAGCCGAGCACCCAGACGCGAACCTGCTGGCCCGCGCTCTTGCCTTCGAAGATCTTCGGGACGATCTGGCTCTCCAGCACTTCGAACTCGCGCTTGTCGCGGAAGAATTCGGTGACGCCGATCAAGAGATCGTTGAAGAGGTGCAGCGCCTCGTCCTGGTCGTTGCGCAGGAAATCGACATAGGCGGAAATCTCGGCGATCTGAACCACCTGCATCCGCCGCTGCACGCGGCGCAGAAAGGTGTTCTGCTTGTAGCCGTGGAAATCATTGCCGGTCTTGCTGCGCAGGACGTCGGCGATGCGCGACAGCGAGCTCGCCGCAGCGGCCAGTCCCTCATCGAACCCCTGCTTCTCGTCCAACCGCCGCAGATGACGAGCATAGACCTGAATGTGCTCGGCGATCTCGTCCGCGGTCAGCACGTAGTCGGCGATGGCTGCCGGCGTATTGGCGTCCTTCAGATGATCAGCCTCGTCACTCGCGCCCTTTTCGGCGATGGCGAGACCACCGTGATCCTTCAGCGTCGCGGTACCCAGCGTGCCATCGCCGCCGATGCCGGACAGGATCACGCCGATCGATTGCTCGGCGCGTTCTTCCGCCAGCGACACCAGGAAGCTGTCGATCGTGGCTCGCTCGCCGGGCGCCTGCTCGGCCTCGCGGACCGCGAAGCGACCGCCATGGATCGTCGTGATCATCGCCGGCGGGCACAGATAGACCGTGCCGCCCTCGATGGTCTGGCCGTCGCTGATGTCGGCGATCTTGCCGCCGCTGGAATTTCGCACGATCCGGCGCAGCCGCGGCTCATCGAACGCCTCATGATGTTGAAGCGCCAGCACGACGGCCTGGTCGGCGCCTACGGTCAGTTTGGCAAAGAAGCGCTCGATGCTATCCAGAGCTGCCGGCGGGGCGCCCACCCCGATGATCAGCGGGGACCTGGTCTGGTGCTCTCTTTCGACCGGCTGGTCGCCGATTTCATGCATGATCTCGGTAGCTCTCATTCAGTGACGTGAACCAGCGGGTCGCCCGCTCGCCGCAAATAGCAGAATTGATGTTATCCCAACAGGTGAAAGGCGGATATGTCACGCTGCGTTCCATACCGCGAGCATCGTTGTCAATTCCCGGCCAAAGGCCCATAGTTGCGTGCGGCAGGAGCCCCGTGATGCAGACGTCCGACAAACTCGCGGCCCTGATCAGGCGGGCCGAGGACGCCACCGCGACCGCCCGTCGGCTGCTCCGCGAGAACGATCGTTTGCGCCGCAGCGCCAAGCGGCAACTCGATTTTATGTACGAGCTCGGCGTAGAGTTCGGGCGGCCTGCCTGCGCGCCCTGGATCACTCCGGGCCGACTTGCTGCCGAAGATAGGCAATCCGCTGCTGGATCAGGACGCGATGGCGCAGCCATTCCGTCAGAGTCTGCTTCAGCGCCTCCACCAACCGTTCCGCCTGGCCCGCGTCGCAGCCGTCGGCACTGAGTTGACGGACCCGATCCTCCTGGTCGCGGATGCGCTGCGAACCCTCCTCGATATCCCGATCGGCCTTGATCAGATGGCGGCGCTCGGTATCGAGCTGCTCGGTCCATTCGGCGAGGGAGATGGTCATGGCGACACCCTCAAGCCTTCCGCTTGCGAAACCGGAGGATCGAGCGATTTTAGCACAACGCGCCGGATCATGTCGGCATATTCGCGATATTCGGCAGCCCGCGTCCCGTACATCTCGGCGACCGCAGGCCGGCCGCTGCGCCGGCCGTCGGTCGCCATGCGCTGCACCAACTCAGCCCGCTCCTCGATGATGCGCAGCGCGACCCGCAGGGCTTCATCCACCCGCCCCTCCTGCTCTTTTGCGAGGATGTCGCCGGTGAAGGCGTGACCGACCTGGCAACGGAAGCGCATCGGACGCGCTTCCTTGATCTCGGACAGCACGCCCCCGCAGGCCGGACAGGTCAGCGCAACCGGATCAGCCACGGAGAGGAGATTGTCACTGCCGATCCGTTCGCCGGCCGCGATCTCGACCTCGAGCCGGATCTCCGGCGGGATCGGCAGCGCGGCGCCGGCAGTCTCCCTGGCGAGATCGGACAGGACATCACCCATTCCGGCGCCGGGGACGCAAAGATCGATGATGGTCGCCTCCAGGGCGCTCCTTGGCATTTCATCGGCGATGGCGTCCGAGGGGTCCTGAACCACCGAGATCCCTCCGCAACGCTTGATGGCGTTGAGACCGGCCGCACCGTCGGACAGCAGCCCGCTGAGGAGCACGCCGATCACGCGCGGGCCGTAATTGATGGCGGCCGAACGAAACAATGCGTCGATGGCCGGCCGGACCATGTTCTCGCGCGGACCGCGCCCGAGGAACACGCGATCCTCGGACAGCAGCAGATGATGGTCCGGCGCGGCCAGATAAACCTGGCTGGGCTCTATCTTCATGCCGTTTTCGGCCTGCCGGACCGGAAGCGGCCCCGCGCTGCTGGCCACTGTCGAGAGAATGCCGATGCCCTGCGCGGGGATGTGCAGGACGATGAACACCGCCGCGGGCAGATCGGGCGGCAGACGGCCCAGGATCTGCTTCAGCGGTGCGGTCGCGCCGGCCGAGCCACCTATGACGATGATGTCGCGGTTGCTCATGGAACCCACTTTCTTCTGTAGCGTTTGTACCAAGGCGGGTCACCGCCCTATGTTCCTAGGACGGGAAAGGAAGGCATGGGAGGCACCATGGCGATCTCGCCCACGTGGTCACATCCGCTGTCGCCGCTCAGCGGGCGGCGGATCTTCGTTGTCGAGGACGAATATTTTCTCGCCGATGACATTGGCAGGGCATGTCGCGCGCTCGGCGCAGATGTCGCGGGCCCGGTGGGTGATCTCGACGACGCCCTCAGAATCCTGCACGATGGCAGCATCCTCGATGCCGCCGTGCTCGACGTGAACATCCGCAGTGAGATGATCTTTCCGGTGGCCCGTGAACTGAAGGCAAGGAACGTACCCTTCGTCTTCACGACCGGATACGACAAGGTCGCCATCAGTCCGGAATTCCACGACGTGCCGATCCTGGAAAAACCGATTGATCTGCCGGCGATGGCACAGAGGCTGGCCGCGCTCATCGCCGATCCGCACGGTTGAGCCGAACGGCGATCAGAACAGATGCGCTAAAGCGAGCCAGCCGCTCACCGCCAGGCACAGAAGGACCGCAGCATAAGGCAGCATGACGCGCAAGACATGACCCCTTCCCGCCGTCAGCCCATCATCATCCAGACGATTGCGCCCAACATCACGAGGAAACCCGTGATTGCCGTTGCGACAAAAGCCTGTTCGACGCGATCCATCGCCACCACAGCCCCTCTTTCCAGCCGAACCAGTCTGACGGCTCGAGAAGCTTTGCGCATTAGGTTATGTGAATCGGCGTTCTCCTTTGTCGGTCCGCGGGATTGGCCGCGCCGCTCAGCGCAGATTGCGACCGTATCGTTCTACGACTTCGCCGTGCCCGGCTCGGCCATCTTGCGATGCTGCTTGGCCAACATCTCATTCGGTGTGACGTTGGCGACCGTGGTCTGGATCTTGTTCTTCAGTCCGGTCACGATGTCGGACTCGCCGGCCAACATGGCGTCGAAGCCGGCCTTCGCGACCTCCGCCGCGTCGTCCTTCTTCTCGGTGCCGACCTTGGTGTCCATCATGTCGGCGCGGTGGAAGAACTCCGTTTCCGTGGCACCCGGCATCAGGCAGGTGACGGTGACGCCGCTGTCGCGAAGCTCCTCGCGCAGTGCAAATGAGAATGAATCGAGGAAGGCCTTGCTGGCGTTGTAGACCGCCTGAAAACTGCCCGGCGTGAATCCGGCGATCGAGCCCGTGATCAGGATGCGCCCCGAGTTGCGGCGAAGCATCTCGTTGCCGGCCCGATGGATCAGATACAGCGTGCCGGTGATGTTGGTGTCGACGAGGTGTTTGACCCTGGCAAAATCCTGATCGAGGAACGCCTTGCCAAGGCCGACACCGGCATTGGCCAGCAGCGCGCCGATCGGCCGGTCGCCGACCGCGGCGCAGAGCTTGTCGACACCTTCAGTGGTGGCGAGATCGGCCTCGACCGCCTCGACGCTGACGCCGAGCTTGCGGAGATCGACGGCCACTCTCTCGATCTCGGGCTCGTCCGCCGCGATGACAAGGTTGAAACCGGCTTGGGCACAGCATCTGGCGAGTTCCAGGCCAATACCGGTGGAGGCGCCGGTGACGACGGCGAACTGCTTGGCGGACATGAGCGTATCCTTGCGATGGCGTTGATGACGCTCCAATGGCTGCGACCGCCTCTCGTTCCTATCCAAGCCAAACCTCTAGTCAAAGCATGTGCGGTGCGACGATTTTCCAAGTGCAATAGCAACCATCGTTCGTTGTTCGACTTGGATGCCTCGTAGCTCGCGGGAGGACAGAGATGAAGGCGCTGGTTTGGCACGGCAAGGAAGACATCCGCTGCGACACCGTCACCGATCCCGAGATTCAGGACCCGCGCGATGCCATCATTAAAGTCACGAGCTGCGCCATCTGCGGCTCAGACCTGCACCTCTTTCACAACTACATTCCCGGCATGCTGCCCGGGGACATCATGGGCCACGAGACCATGGGCGAAGTGGTGGAAGTCGGCTCGGGCGTCGACGGCAAGCTGAAGAAGGGCGACCGCATCGTCGTCCCCTTCACGATCATTTGCGGCGAATGCGACCAGTGCAAGCGCGGTAATTTCTCGGTCTGCGAGACCACCAACCGCAAGCGTCACCTCGCCGAAAAAGCGTTCGGTCATTCCTGCGCCGGCCTGTTCGGCTATACGCATCTGACCGGCGGCTACCCCGGGGGCCAGGCCGAATATCTGCGCGTGCCGTTTGCCGACGCCACCCACATCAAGGTGCCCGCCAGCATTCCCGACGAACAATTGCTGTTTCTCAGCGACATCTTCCCGACCGGCTGGCAGGCTGCGGTGCAATGCGACATCGAGCCGACCGATACGGTCGCGATCTGGGGCTGCGGTCCCGTGGGGCAGATGGCGATCCGCAGCGCCGTCCTGCTCGGCGCCAATCAGGTAATCGCGATCGACTGCCTTCCCGAACGGCTCAGCATGGCCGAAGCCGGCGGCGCCACCACCATCGACTTCGAGAGCGAGAGCGTTCTGGAGCGGCTCAAGGAGCTCACCGACGGCAGAGGCCCCGAAAAATGCATCGATTGCGTCGGGATGGAGTCACACGTGATGGCCTCGCTGCCCGACACGCTGCTCGACCGCGCCAAGCAGATGGTGATGGTGGAGAGCGACCGGCCGCATGTGCTGCGCGAGATGATCTATGTCTGCCGGCCCGGCGGCATCATTTCGGTGCCGGGCGTGTACAGCGGATTCTCCGACATGCTTCCGATGGGCGCCTTCATGAACAAGGGCCTGACGATGCGCACCGGCCAGACCCACGTCAACCGCTGGACCGACGACCTGCTCCACCGCATCGAGGAAGGCCAGATCGATCCGTCCTTCGTCATCACCCACACCGTGCCGCTCAGCCAAGGCCCCGAGATGTACCAGGTGTTTCGCGACAAGCGGGACTCCTGCATCAAGGTCGTGCTGAGGCCCTGAGGAGCTAGATCAATGTTTCATTTCTCCAACATCGTGCGTACCAGGGGCGACCCGAAACTCGTCGCGGGCGGGCCGAGCCTGAAGCGGCCCGAAGACCAGCTTGCCCGTGCGCTGGGCTGGTTCAGCATCGGTCTCGGGGTCGTGGAATTGTTCGCGCCGAGGCGGGTCACGGAAACGCTGGGCATGGAAGGCCATGAGACGCTGGTCCGCGCCTTCGGTGTGCGTGAGATCATGGCGGGAATCACGTCGCTCTCGGTCGAAAAGAACGCCGGCCTGTGGGCCCGCGTCGGCGGCGACGGCCTCGATGCCGCCGCGCTGCTCTCGGGGCTGACCCCGGACAATCCCAAAAAGGGCAATATCGTGCTGGCACTGCTGATGGTCGGCGGCATCGCGATGCTCGACTATCGCGCCGCTCAGGACACCAGGCCGCGGCGGCCAACGCGCGATGCACGGCGCAAGCTGTATCCGAACCGCAGCGGCTTTCCCAAAGGCATCGAGAGCGTCAGAACCGCTGCAAAGCAGATCGCAGCGCACGCCGCGGGACGGACCTGAGGAAGCACGCCAAGGTGATACAGGGCAATGAGCGACGAGTCCCGTGACGAAGGCCCGTGGTGGGAATCCGCCGTCATCTACGAAATCGCACTGATCTCGTTCCAGGACTCGGACGGCGACGGCAAGGGCGATCTCGCCGGCCTGATATCGCGCATCGATTATCTGAAATGGCTCGGCGTCGACGCGGTTTGGCTGACGCCGATCTACAAGAGCCCCTTCCGCGACCTCGGCTACGACATCTCCGACTACTGCTCCATCGACCCTGCCTTCGGCGGCCTCGAGGTGTTCGACCGCCTGCTCAAGGCCCTGCACGCGGCGGATATCCGCCTGATCCTCGATCTCGTGCCCAATCACACTGCGAACGATCACGCATGGTTTGTCGAGAGCAGCAGCTCACGAAACAGTGCGAAGGCCGATTGGTACATCTGGGCCGACGCGGCCGAGAATGGCGGTCCGCCCAACAACTGGCTGAGCCGTTTCGGTGGCAGCGGCTGGGAATGGTGCGAGGCGCGGCGGCAATATTATTATCATTCCTTCCTGGTCGAGCAGCCCGATCTGAACTGGCGCAACCCGCAGCTGCGCGCCGCGATCGCCGATGTCATGCGCTTCTGGCTCGATCGCGGCGTGGACGGCTTTCGCGTCGATGCCAGCGCGGTTCTGATCAAGGACGAGCTCCTGCGCGACAATCCGCAGAACCCGCAAGCGAAGGGCAAGCCGCCGCCGCAGCGCCAGACGGCCGTGTTTACCGACGACCGGCCGGAGACGATGGGTTGCATCGAATTCATCCGCGAGGTGATCGACGGCTATCCGGACGAATGTTGTGCGGCGAAGTCCAGGGCAAGATCGACCGCATCGGTCACTTCTACAGCAACGATCGGCCGCGCCTGCATCTGCCGCTCAATTTCGCGCTGCTCGACGCACCCTGGGATGCGTTGTCGCTGCAAGCGGCGATCGACGCGTATTTCAACGCCATCCCGGATCATGCATGGCCGGTCTGGGTGATCGGTGGTCACGACAAGCAACGGATCGCGAGCAAAATCGGCGACGCGCAGATGCGGGTTCTGGCGATGCTGCTGATGACGCTGCGGGGAACGCCGTTCTTCTTCATGGGCGACGAGATCGGCCGCAAGCGCGTTCCCGTTCCGCCCGACCGCGTCCGCGATCCCTTCGAGAAGCTCGTGCCGGGGTATGGCCTTTGCCGCGATCCCGAACGCGCTCCGATGCGTTGGGACGACAGCACCAACGGCGGCTTTACAACCGGCGATCCATGGCTGCCGCTGGAGCCGCCCGACGGCGCGGCCAACGTGGCCACGCAGCAGCGCGACCCGCGTTTGATCCTGGCACTGTTTCGCGCACTGATGACGCTACGGCGCGAGCATGCCTGCCTGCGCCACGGCGATTACGAGCCGCTACGCTCACAGAACGACGTTCTTGCCTACCGCCGGACGGTTGGCGGCAGCGGCATTCTGGTCGCGCTCAACATCGCCGCCGAGCCGCGGAAATGGCACTGGCAAGGTTGCGGCCGTCTGCTGATGTCGACGCATCTGGACCGGCCGTCCGAGCCGTTGCCGGACGCCTCCATCCTGCTTCGCGGCAATGAAGGCGTGATCGTCGCACGCGAGGCAAGATGACGGCCGAGGAACCATCCGCGCCTCAGAGAGTCTCTTCACGCTTCCGGCGTCCCCCTGCCGGAGACTGAATAGACGAACCCGCGGCCCCGGCGCTCACCCCTTTCAAGCGCCGGGGTAGCGGCGTGAGCTTGGAGGCAGATCTATTGGAGGCAGCTCATGGGCAAGACGACGGGTCTTGAACAACGCATCGGCGGCAAGACAAGGCAGGCAATCGGCGAGATCATCGGGGACCAGGACCTCCACGATGACGGCAAGGCGCAAGCGCAGCGCGGCCGCGACGATCAGGACAAGCCGGGCGAGCCCGATCCACTGAAAAAGCTCAAGCAGCGGACGTGAACGCGGAGCCGCGACTGGCGCTTTCAAATGCAGCGTGGCGCACTGACGGAAGCGTGCCTCGAGCCGCCAAGAGACGGCGCCGTTCGCGCTGGATCGCCGCTGCCGAGCTGGGCCTGATCAGCAGCACCTTCTCGACCATCGTCAGCCAGCTCTTCGCCGCGCGGATCGGGCGCGATGCCGCCGTCGACTGGATGACGGTCGCCTCCATTCCCGCGCGCGATTGGGCGGTCAGCGCAGAGCCGTCGTGGAGCGCGATCCTTGCCGGGATCGCCTTTCACCAATGGGCGGACTTTTCGTGGGCGCTGGTCTTCTTCGGCGTGCTCGGGCGCTGGACCGCCGACCTGCGGCCGCTCACGATCCTGCTGCTCGCGCTGCCCTGGGCCGTGTTCTCTTCAAGCATGGAATGGTTCGTGCTGGTGCCGCTGTTTCCGTTCTGGCAGCCGCTGTTCACGCTGCAGCAGCCCTACTGGATCGGCCTGCTCGTCCATAGCTCCTCGGCCGTGATGTACCCCCTGTTCGCCCGGCTGCGCTGGACGCGGGGCGCAGCACCCGAGCGCGATGTTCGCTTCACCAGTGCCTGGACCACCGGCGCGCTGGCCGTGATGATGCTGCTCGGGGTGGTCGCGTTGTTCGGCAGCCATGGTTACGAGCCGCCGTGGATGGGCCGCGACAGGGACGCGGACCAGACCTACATCCGTCATATGACCGCGCATCACGCCCAGGGCATCGAGCTGGCGCGCATCGGCGCGGAGCGCGCGCAGGACCCGCATCTGCGCAAGCTGGCGATGCTGATGGTCGCGAGCCAGTCCGGCGAGAACCGGATTTTCGAGACCTGGTGGCTGAGCTGGTTCGACACCGAGATGCCCGACTGCAACACGGAAGAACGTGCCGCGATGCCGGGCTTCCTGACACAGGCCGCGATGCGACAGGTCAAGACCGCGCCGGCGGACCAATTCGACACGGTGTTCGTCGAGACGATGAGCAAGCATCACGCCGGCGCGGTCAGGATGGCCGACCAGATGTGGCATAGCGGCGGCGATCTGCGCCTGCGCGTCATGGCCCACGCCATCCGCCACGAACAGCAGGGCGAGATCGCACTGATGCACGGCGCCAGCGGCATCGCCGCCGTCGCCACGGCCTTCCGCAACATGCTCGGCGACAACGTCAATTGAGCGGACCGCCCCCTACTCCCGCCAGAACTCCGCCAATTCCTCGGCGGTCATCAGATCGACCTGGCCGTGAAAGCGGGTGCGGTACATCGTCATGAGCGCATCGTGGCCGACATCGGAGGAGCTGCACAGCGCATCCTCGATGATGACGACCCTGAAGCCGAGATCGACGGCGCTCAGGACCGTCGAGAGCACGCAGACGTCGGTCTCTGCGCCCGTGATCACGACCGTGCCGACGTTCTTCTCGATGAGCAGGCTGGTGAGGCCGGGATTGCTGAACGCGGAATAGGCCGGCTTGTCGATGACAGCAGCGGGCGGAACGAAGCGGCTCAGAGCAGGCACCAGTTCGAGACCGGATGGCGGCAAATGCCTGCGGGTCGCCTCGCGCCAATGACGAAAATAGCTCTGCCATTGTCCGGGGCGATCTTCCGGATCCTCCGGCGTGATGAATCGCGTGAAGATCGTTCTGGCCTGATGACGCGAAACGATCGAGGCGATCGTCGGCAAAACTCTCGCTATCCAGGGCGTCGCCCAGAGGCCGCCCGGAGCGAAAATGTTCTGCATGTCGATGCAGAGATGAACGGCATCGCTGATGTCGGCAACCTCCGACGCGCTGTCTCTCATCGTCCTCCACCGTCGAACCATAGCCACGCGCCGGCAGCCGGCATTTGCCCGGCGACCTCACCGACTGCAATGCGATTCCGACGGTCATCGTTCCCCATCACCGGAGGGCGCGATCCAGTTGCACCGCCGAATCGAACAATCCCGGCGCCCGTGGAATGAGGGACGATCGTCGGTTTCAATCGGGATTGTGCATGGGATCCGGCTCACGCCAGGAAGGCGGCATTCGGGCCCTGCGCGGCAGCGGAGCAGTCACGTTCCCGGGCAACATCAATTAAACTGAGGGATTTCAAGGCCGAGGCGGCTTTGTGGTGCGCTCGGAGGGCGCCTCGGTTCCATTTAATATCAAGAGCTTGGCGGGTCCAGCGAAACGTAAGGTGCCTTTCAGGCCTAAAAGTGCATTTCAGAGAGGCGCACACAATGTCCAACCACACCCTCGGCGACGCGCCCATCAAGTTAGCCGTCCCTCTTGTAAGCAAAATAGAATTATGCGCATTTATGCGCATAATTTTATTTTGGGCAAACAGAGAGCCAAAATGGTAAACCGACTGAAATTTCACCGGATTCAGAATGCTAAAACGCAAGCCGACGCTGCTAAGGCGGCGGGCGTGACTCAGCCAACCTATCAACGCTGGGAAACTGACCGTGCGGAGGTGCCGAAAACCGCGCTGGCAAAGCTGGCAAAATACTTCAAAGCAACACCGGCAGAACTGCTCGGCACGCACCCACCTGTGGAGGCGGCGTTCTATAACGATAGTGCGCCGCTTGAGCTGCAGTACTACGGCGAGATCGCAGTGCATTTTAAGAGCGCCAGCGAACCCTTGGTGCTGTCGATCTCAGAAGCCGTCCGCGCATCGGCCTATTCACAGCTACATGAGAACCGTCGGTTCATCACGTTCAAGGACTTAGGCAACCGCAGCGTGGCGATCCGGCGCGAGGCAATTTCCGAGTTCTATTTTTCCAGCGAAGCCTATGACTGGTACGGGCCGGAAGAAGAACATGACAGCTACAAGCTGGGCACGCCGATCCAGATGCCCGACACGCGCGATTGGGATATCATCGAGGCGATCTATGGCGAGGAAATTGGGGCCGGTGATTCCACATCAGATCATCCTAAGGAGCAAGTCGAGCGCGTCCGTGGGGCGGTCATGATCACCGATGAACAGTGGGACAAGCTGGTCGCTGATGGACGCGTCAAGCCGGAGGAACTCGAGACCGAGAAGGCCGCGCGAGCGGCGGACACCGCCGAAATTCTCGCCTTGGCCCACACCGTGACGATCCAGCTTTCGAACGGCAAGCGCCGGGAGATTGAATACGTCGATTGCAACCTGTTCGAATGCTGGGAGCGGTTTGAGGACGAACACCATCCCTACAGCGATCCGGAGCCCGGTCTGATCCGTCTGCCATATGAGGGCTATCACCGAACGGTGTTCCTCGACCCGGAGGCATTGGATTACGTCTCGTTTCCGACGCACAAGGTGGAAGGTGATCGTATCGAAAGTTATGACGAAGGGCTGACGGATGACGACGAGACTGAGGCCGATGGTGACGACGCCAAGGTGATCAAGCTGCTGAAGGTCAAAAAGAAGTCGCCCGCTAAGAAAGGCCGCGCAAAATGAAGCCGAAGCAGAACACCTGCCCCCTCACTGATCGAGGCTGGCTTCTATTATGAGAAGGACAACAACCCCGGCTGGCTCCGTCGCGTTATCGATTTCCGTGGTCACGAAGGCAGAGTTTGCTGTGTTGACTTCACGAGTGTCGGTCAGTGCGACATTTCTTCTCTGAGCCGTTGGGCACAGCGACGGCTTACTCGTGAAGGAGCGATGGCGGAATTTCCTTATGAAGTCGGGAAACTGGAAAACGCGTTCTGCGATGCATTAGTGACTTGGCAAGAGCAGGCGGAGCGAATGATCACCGAATTGAACAAGACATTCCCCGGCGTGACCCGCGAACAGATTGGTGAGGAGGCTCCCAGCTTGCACCAAGCATCCAATTGACGGTGGGTGTTGCAGACACTCCTCTGGCTGTCCCAGATCCTATCTTCAATTGAAAACATGCGACCAGTTCCTGCGTCCGACACCCTTCTCTCCAGGCTTCCCCTTGGCAGACGCCTTGAAGGTGGGGCAGCAAAGCGCTATGTTAGACAAAACTCATTTTTGTCTAACATACGGGCGAAATCCATGGCAAAGGCATCAGCGAACAAGCCCACACTGCTCCGGGCGAAACGGAGGAGAGCTGCATCCAAGGGCAGCTCGGTGCTGGTAAAGACCTTTAAGCGTGAGCTTGCGACCAGCGGGCTTGTCGTGAGCAAGGCACGATTTGAAGCGGTCATGCTGGCGGCGGAACAATCTGGCCTTCTGAGCGAAAAAGGCAGCCGTATCGGTGGCCGGGTGAGTCCGGCCTTGGTCCGGCAGGCCAAGCGCCAGACGGGCATCGAGACGGATACGGACTTGATCGAGTTTGCGTTGGCGACGGTTGCACTTGAGGACAATTTCGCGGGCGCGTTCAAGGAGTCTCGAGGCACGGCCGATCCAACGTTGAAGCTCGGTTTCTAAGGTGGCGGAATTCGACTTTGACGCGGCGCGACGTTGGGCGCGGTTCGATCCAGCAAACACGCTGGCACGGCGCAGCGACGATGAACTTCCATTCGTCAGCGCCAGCCTGATCGCCGGACAGGGACTACTGCTCGATACCTGTGTCTATATCGATCAAATGCAAGATCGTTCGCCTCAGGTCCTGGACGACCTGATCGCGCAGCGACAAGTCAACCATTCGACTGTCGCGATCCAGGAGTTGATGCACACGGTCGGCGTGCTAAATCCGTCCGACGTGCGAACCGCATCTGTCGTCGATGTGATCGGGAAGCAGATCAAAGCGATGCCGCCACACCGGATCTTTGCGCCGGACATAGAGGTGCTGGGACGAGCCGCGCTGCTATCAGGGATCCTCTGCCGCCTCCAGGGATATGAAAAGGACAGCAAGTTGCGCGCGCTTCAGGACTGCGTGCTCTTCCTGCAGGCACAAAAGCTCGGCGTCGTTGTCCTGACTGCAAATGTCGGCGACTATGATATTCTATGCCAGCTCATACCAACCGGACGCGTGCTATTCTATCGTTCGAAATGAACCCCATTGATGCTTAAAAAATTTGACGACATTTCTCTTGCCGACCTCCAAGCCCTGGTTGAGGCCAGAATCCCAAAGGCCGTCGCTTAGAGTTCAAGTCAGGCTTTGGTGAATGAAAGTACGAACCCATCTATCTCTACGATGGGCTACGCTACTGTCCTTTCGTAAGCAGATGGTGGTTTTCCTTCGCAAGATTTTGGCTCAAACAGAGCTGACCACCACAAAAGCGAACGCTGGAAGCACGTCGGAGAGACGCTGATGGAAAAGTTCAGAGCATAGATACATTGCGAGTAACAATGCGGGAGTAGAAATCGCGAAAATAGTTTTTATATCAATGACTTATGATTTTGGTGCGCTCGGAGGGACTCGAACCCCCACGATTTTACTCACTGCCACCTCAAGGCAGCGCGTCTACCAATTCCGCCACGAGCGCTTTTGGGGATGCCGGCTTGAGGCTTGAAGGCCAACCGGATCAACGGCGCCGATCTAACAAATCCATCAGGGGGGTACAAGCCTCCAAAGGCCCTGAATTCCACAAGCTTTGCAGGAAAGTTCCGGTCGCTTGACCTGGGAGAGCCCTTTACCGCGTGGCCCGGCCCGCTACCGCGTGCCCGGCGTGCGCGGCAGCATCTGCTTGACCTCGACCGCGATCCGGTTGCGATCGACCAGCACGACGCCGGAGGCGACCGGCAAATTATTGGCCAAAACCTTGACCTCGTCGGCCTCGGTTGCGTCCAGCTCGATGATGGCACCGCGGGAAAGACGTAATACTTGATGGATCGGCATAGTGGTCGTCCCGAGGACGACCATGAGATCCACGGTGACTTTGTCGAGAGTAGGCACTTCAGCACCACCGCAACTTGGGACTCGGACTAGGGACTTGGCATTTGCGCCTGGGATCATCACCCGGTTATGGTTAGCCAATGGTTAATTCACCCAAAAACCACCGCCAAAATCAACGTCAAGACCTCGATTTGGCGTCGTTCTCCGCCGTAGAGGGCGAACCCGTGGAGTGGCGGATTTCGGACGCGCCCGTGCCCTATCCGGAGGCCGTGACCGAAATGGAGGCGCGCGTCGCGGCGATCGCGGCCGGTGACGCCCCGGAGCTGGTCTGGCTACTCGAACATCCCCCGCTCTACACCTCCGGCACCTCGGGCAAGGCCACCGACCTGCTCGATGCGCGATTCCCGACCTTTGCCACCGGGCGCGGCGGGCAGCTCACCTATCACGGGCCCGGCCAGCGGGTGGCGTATGTCATGCTCGACCTCAAGCGCCGGCGGCCGGACGTGCGGGCCTATGTCGCGAGCCTGGAGGAGTTGATTCTGCGCACGCTCGCCGCCTTCAACATCCGCGGCGAACGGCGGGAGGACCGGGTCGGCGTCTGGGTGAAGCGGCCCGACAAGGGACCCGAGCACGAGGACAAGATCGCGGCGATCGGCGTCCGGCTGAAGCGCTGGGTCTCGTTCCACGGCATCGCCATCAATGTCGAGCCGGAGCTGGAGCATTTCGCCGGCATCGTGCCCTGCGGCGTCGCCGATCCCCGCTACGGCGTTACCTCGCTGGTCGATCTCGGCCAGCTCGTGACGATGGCCGATATCGACGTCGCACTCCGGCAGGCCTTTGAGGAGCTGTTCGGGCCGACCCGGGCGCTGCTGCCGGAAGTCGTCTGACGTTTTCTGGAGAGCGCCCCGCCTCTCTCGTTCTCCGCCGACACGGAATCGGCTACGCTTGACCCCGGTGTCGCCCACGCCTCCCCCCTCCGCCGGGAAAGTAGAGACCATGCCGGGCGAATTGATCGTCGGACCGACTGTTCGAGCGCCAGGCATAAGGAGGGGTTGCGATCATGCTCGTAATGGGAGGTTCTCACGATGGAGCTGTCTGCACCGATCTATCATCTGAAGCGGCGAGCGAAGCGCATGTCGCGCGAGGAAGGCATTCCGTTGCACGATGCGCTTGACCGCATCGCCGCGGCGGAAGGATTTTCCGCCTGGAGCATGCTCGCGGCGAAAGCTGCCGCGGCGACGCCGGCCAACAAGCTTTTCCCGCAATTTCAACCGGGCGATCTGGTGCTGGTCGGGGCGCGCCCCGGCCAGGGCAAGACCCTGATGAGCCTCGAACTTGCCGTGGAAGCGATGCGCTCGGGCCACCGCGCCGCGTTCTTCTCGCTCGAATACACCGAGAAAGACGTTCAGGATCGCTTTCGGGTGATCGGCGTGGACCCGGCGGAATTCGAAAAACTCTTCGAGGTCGATTGCTCCGATGCCATCAGCGCCGATTACATCGTCAAGCAGATGGCTGCAGCACCGCGCGGCACAGTCGTGGTGATCGACTATCTGCAACTGCTCGACCAGCGGCGGGAAAACCCCGACCTCACCGTTCAGGTGCGCGCGTTGAAATCATTCGCGCGCGACAAGGGATTGATCGTCGTCTTCGTCTCGCAGATCGATCGTTCCTATGATCCCTCGGTCAAGCCCTGCCCTGACCTTAGCGATGTCAGCCTGCCGAACCCGCTGGACCTCAAGCTGTTCGACAAGACCTGTTTCCTGAACAATTCCGAAGTCCAGTTTCGAATAGCGAGCTGACGATCCCTCGCAACCGGTTCAGGCCGCGGGTGAGATTGCGCACCCGCGACTTGCCGCCTCACGCCGCCTTCAGCGAAACCTCGAGCTTGCCGGCGATGTAGCGCCGCTCCTGGGTCAGGCCGCCAAAGCCGTAGGCGTCGGCCTTGACCTCGTCGACGTGCAGGTACGTCTCGGGATGCAGCGGCCCCAAAATCCCGGCCATGCGCTTGAACATCGCGGCGAGATAGGCGGCCTTCTCGTCCTTGGTATTGGTGCCTTCGCTGACGTGGATGTCAATCCAGTAGCTCGCAAGCTTTTGCTCCGCGAGCGACTTGCCGCCCGCAAACCAGTCGCTCGCATCGACCGATTTCACGATGATGGCAGTGACTTCAGGATCCTTGTGCAGGATTGTTGCGGTGAGTTCGGACACGGCGCTTGCGATGTCGGCCTTCAGCGAGGGCGACTGGTGCGAGGTGGTGTAGGACACGGTGATCAGCGGCATGGTTGTTCTCCTCAAGATGTCGCGCGGTTCGCGCGGCGTCGATGAAAGAAATAGACCTCCCGCCGCCATTTTTGTATGTTATCGCCATTGATAGCAGTGATAACCAATCATAATGACAGCAACACTCGACATCGCCACGGTCCGGGCCTTCCTGCTGGTCGCCGACCTCCAGAGCTTTACCCGCACCGCCGAGGCGCTCGGCACGACACAGGCGGCGGTCAGCCTGAAGCTGCAACGGCTGGAAACATTGCTCGGAAAGCGCCTCGTCGAGCGCTCGCCGCGCGCGGTCCGGCTCACGGCAGACGGCGCGACGTTCCTCGATCGCGCCCGCGCGCTGATTGCGGCGCATGACAGCGCGCTGTCGGGTGAGGCCCCAGTGGCGCAGTCGCTCTCGCTCGGCATCTCCGATCATGCTGCAGGCCCGGAACTGGTGCCGCTGCTCGAACGGCTGCATGCGATGTCCTCAAACCTTGCGCTCGCCGTCACCATTGGCTTCTCGCGCGAGATGCAGGACGCCTATGACGCGGGCGAGCTCGATGCGGTGATCGTCCGCCAGGAAGGCAGCCGCCGCGGCGGCGAGAAGCTGGCCGAGGACGAATTCGGCTGGTTCGCGTCAAGGCGCTTCACCTTGCCCAAGGGCGAAGCGCTGCCGCTCGCAACGCTCGCCCCGCCCTGCGGCGTCCGCGCCATCGCGGTGCGCGCGCTCGACAAGGCCGGCCTCGTCTGGCGTGAGCGTTTTGTCGGCGGCGGCGTCACGGCGGTGGTTGCAGCTGCCCTTGCCGGGCTTGCAATCGCACCACTGGCGCGGCGGATCGCGCCTCCCGGATTGGTCGATGTCGGATCCGCCTACAAGCTGCCGAAACTCGGCAGTTCGAAGGTGATGCTGCATTCGAAGGTCAGCGATCCAGCGAAACTGGCGGCGCTGCGTGCGGTGGCAGCGACGTTCCGGAGTGCGGTAGCGGTCTGACGCCGCACGGCTTTACGCCTCGAATGCGCCGCGAGCGCCTGCCAGCTTGCGTCCTGCATACCGGCCCGCGATATTGCTTAAAAATGTTCCAAGCTCGGGGAACCATCCGCCATCTGTGGCGTTTGCTCCCGTCGAGTCGGGGTCCGGAATGATCGAAAAGTTAAATCAGCAGAGAGACTTGTTCGAGAGCGAACGCAGTTTCCGCCTGTTGGTTGAGGGAGTTGCGGACTACGCCCTCTACATGCTGGATCCCACCGGGATCATCACCAGCTGGAACATCGGAGGCGAGCGCATCAAGGGCTATTCTCCCGGGGAGATCCTCGGCCAGCACTTCTCCCGTTTCTACACCGAGAGCGACCGCGCCAACGGCAAGCCCGCCCGTGCCCTCGGCACTGCACGGGAAAAGGGCCGCTACGAGGAGGAAGGCTGGCGCGTCCGCAAGGACGGCACCTTCTTCTGGGCGAGCATCGTGATCGATCCGATCTACGAGGACGGCGACCTGGTCGGCTTCGCCAAGATCACGCGCGACATCACCGAGCGGCGCAATACCCAGATCAAGCTCGAGGCCATGCAGAAGCAGCTCGCCGAGTCCCAGAAGTTCGATGCGCTCGGCCAGCTCACCGGCGGGGTCGCTCACGACTTCAACAATCTCCTGATGATCATCAGCGGCAGCCTCCACATGCTGAAGCGAGGAGCCGACGACGAGGCCAAGATTCAGCGCGCGATCTCGGCCATCGAGACTGCCACCAAGCGCGGCGCGGCGCTGACCAACCAGCTCCTCACCTTCGCACGGCGGCAGAGCGTCAATCCGCAGGCGATCGACTTCGTCGACCGCATCACGGCGATCCGCGAGGTGCTCGATGCCGGCGTCGGTAGCTCCGTGCGCCTGGCCTTCGACGTCAGCGGCGACGTCTGGCCGATCAGGACCGACGTCTCCGAGCTCGAGACCGCGCTGCTCAACCTCGTCATCAATGCCCGCGACGCGATGCCCGACGGGGGCACGGTGACGATCGCTGCGCGCAATGCGGTGCTCGACGAGGCGCCCCTCGCCGGCGAATTCGTCGCGATCGACGTCACCGATACCGGGCTCGGCATTCCCTCCGACGTTCTCGACAAGATCTTCGAGCCGTTCTTCACGACCAAGCCGATCGGCAAGGGCACCGGCCTCGGCCTCTCCCAGGTGCACGGCTTTGCCCATCAGGCCGGCGGCACGGTGCGCGTCGTGAGCACGCTCTGCAAGGGCACGACCTTCACCATCCTCTTGCCGCGCGGAGAAGAAGCGCCATCGCGCGAGGCGGCGGGAGAACCTGCGTTCCACGGCAGCGGCACGGTGCTGCTGGTCGAGGACAATCCGGACGTCGCCACCGTCAGCATCGGACTTCTGGAGCAGCTCGGCTATCAGGTGCACCGGGTTGCGGACGCCGAATCCGCACTTCGCGAGATCGAGAAGAACGGCGTCGATTTCGTATTCTCGGACATCGTCATGCCCGGCAAGATGGACGGGCTCAGCCTCGCCCATCACCTTCGCCAGATCCGTCCCGGCCTGCCGATCCTGCTTGCCACCGGCTACAGCGACGTCGCCGCCGGGGTGCGCGGCGATTTCCCGATCCTGCGCAAGCCCTACGAGATCCACGAATTGAGCGAAGCGATCGCCAAGCTGCCGCGGTGAGGTTGCTTCTTCGTCTTCCCGCGTGCGGGAAGAGGGAGTACCGGCCTACACCGTCGGCAACACCGAAAACGCCTCGCCTGCCCGGCGCAGGTTCAGCTCGTCGACATCGGCCGTCTCGCTGGTGACGCTGTCCACGCGCGAGGACGGCGGGCCGTGGCGGCACAGCGCGACCATGTCGGCGACGTGCTTTGGCGATCCCACGAACAGCGCCTCGACGCTGCCGTCGCGGCGATTGCGGACCCAGCCTTCGAGACCGCACGCCGTCGCCTGGTACTCGACCCAGGCCCGATAACCGACGCCCTGCACGCGGCCGCGGATCATGACCTGGAGGATTGCCCGGCTCACTTTTTCGGTCCGAGAAAGTCTGCGCTGCGCGCTTTCGCATCGGCTTCACGCATGACGCGGCTGGTCAAGTCCGACGCTGGCAGGCCTTTGAGATTCTTCGGCGCGGTGCCGTCGCGCAGCGCCTTCTGCGTCTCGTACACCGCCTGGGTCGCCGCTGCGATCGGCGCGTGGCCCTGAAGCGCGATGCGCACGCGCTGGCTCCTGAGATAATCGATCGCGTTCAGTTCGTCCGGCGCACCGCCGAGGACGATCGGCAAGTGCGTGGCGGACGCGACCGCCTCGAGCTCGGCGCGCGACTTGATGCCGGTGAAAAACAGCGCATCGACGCCGGTGGATTCATAGGCCCTGGCGCGGCGGATCGCATCCTCGATCGAGCTGACCGAGGCAGCCCCCGTGCGACCCATGATGACGAGTGAAGGATCGCTGCGGGCGTCAAGCGCGGCCTTCATCTTGCCGACGCCCTCCTCCAGCGAGATCAGCTGGGTCTTTGCCTCGCCGAAGCCGGCCGGCAGCAGCGTGTCCTCGATGGTGAGGCCGGCGGCGCCCGCCGTCTCCAGCTCCTGCACCGTGCGACGCACATTGAGCGCATTGCCATAGCCGTGATCGGCATCGACCAGTACCGGAAGAGTTGCCGCGCGCGACATCCGCCGCATCTGCTCGGCAAGCTCGGTGAGCGTGATCAGCGTAATGTCGGGGTCGCCGAGCACAGCGAGCGAAGCCACCGAGCCGCCGAACATGCCGAGCGGGAAACCGAGATCCTCGGCGATGCGGATCGAGATGGCGTCGTAGACCGAGCCGGGATGGACGCAAGTCCCGCCCGACAGGATCGATCGCAGTTTTTCGCGGCGGGAACGAAAGGCCATGGTTGCCTCACTCTCAATTCCTCATCCTGAGGAGCGCGCTCTTACGCGCGTCTCGAAGGATGAAGGCCCGGCTGGTGGCCTCGCCCTTCGAGACGCCGCGTAGCGCGGCTCCTCAGGGTGAGGGTCTAATGTTGTGCTCTGAAGCCCTACGCAAATTCCAAAATCAGCGCGTCCACGGCGAGCGTCGCGCCGGCGCTGGCGTGGATCTTCTTCACGGTGCCGTCCTGCTCGGCGCGGAGCACGTTCTGCATCTTCATGGCTTCGACCACCGCGAGCGTCTCGCCGGCCTTGACCTCCTGCCCTTCGGTCACCGCGATCGAGACCACGAGGCCAGGCATCGGACAGAGCAGCTTCTTGCCGGTGTCGGCAGCCGTGGTCACCGGCATCAGCCGCGCCGAGGCTGCTTCCGCTTCGGTCCAGACATAGACCGGCACCTCGACGCCCTGATGCGCGAGGCGGATGCCGTTCGCGACCGGGCGCACCTGCACCGCGACGAAGTGGCCGTCGATGGTGCCCTGCCAGACCGGATCGCCCGGCTTCCACGGCGACTGCAACAGATGTGAATTGCCGGCCTTGCCGTCGGCATCGACGAAGCGCACCGCGACTGCCTCGCCTTCGCGCGCGACCTCCAGCATTATCTCCTGGCGGTCGAGCCAGACCGCACGGCGACGCTCGCGCTGCACGATGCGGCCGCCCATCTGGCCCGAGATCTGCCGCTTGCGCTCGCCGAGCACGTGATCGATGGCGGCGCCGACCGCGGCAATGCGACGCGCGACCTCGCCTTCCGGCATGCGCACAGCAAAGCCCTTGGGGAACTCCTCGGCGATGAAGCCGGTCGAGAGCCGGCCCTCGCGCCAGCGCGGATGATGCATCAGCGCCGACAGGAACGGGATGTTGTGACGGATACCGTCGACATAGAACGAATCCAGCGCGGTAGCCTGCGCCTCGATCGCGGCCGCGCGCGACCGCGCGTGGGTGACGAGCTTGGCGATCATCGGATCGTAGTGAATCGAGATCTCGCCGCCCTCCTGCACGCCGGTGTCGTTGCGCACGGTGATGCCGTCCTGGCTCACTTCTGCCGGCGGACGGTATTTCACCAGACGCCCGATCGAGGGCAGGAAGTTGCGGAACGGGTCTTCGGCGTAGAGACGTGACTCCACGGCCCAGCCGGTGAGCGTGACGTCCTTCTGCGTGATGGCGAGCTTCTCGCCGGCGGCGACGCGGAGCATCTGCTCGACGAGATCGACGCCGGTGACGAGCTCGGTGACGGGATGCTCGACCTGGAGGCGTGTGTTCATCTCAAGGAAGTAGAAGCTCTTGTCCTGGCCCGCGACGAATTCGACGGTGCCGGCAGAGTCGTAGTTCACGGCCTTGGCGAGTGCGACCGCCTGCTCGCCCATCTTGCGGCGGGTGGCTTCGTCGAGCAGCGGCGACGGCGCTTCCTCGATGACCTTCTGGTTGCGGCGCTGGATCGAGCATTCGCGCTCGCCGAGATAAATCACGTTGCCGTGCTTGTCGCCCAGCAGCTGGATCTCGATGTGGCGGGGGTCAACGATGAACTTCTCGATGAAGACGCGGTCGTCGCCGAACGAGGCCTTGGCCTCGGCTTTGGCGAGGTTGTAACCCTCTGCGACCTCGGAGATCGAATGCGCGATGCGCATGCCCTTGCCGCCGCCGCCGGCGGAGGCCTTGATCATCACGGGATAACCGATCTCGTCGGCGATCTTGACCGCGTGCTTGTCGTCCTCGATGATGCCGAGATAGCCGGGCACGGTCGAGACATCTGCCTTCGCCGCCGCCTTCTTGGATTCGATCTTGTCGCCCATCGCCGCGATCGCGCCCGGGTTGGGGCCGATGAAGACGATGCCGGCCGCCTCCAGCGCGCGCGGAAACGCCTCGCGCTCCGACAGAAAGCCGTAACCGGGATGCACAGCCTCGGCGCCCGTCTTGCGGCAGGCCTCCACGATCTTCTCGATCACCAGATAGCTCTCGGCCGCAGCCGGCGGGCCGATCAGCACGGCCTCGTCGGCCATCTCGACATGGAGGGCGTCGCGGTCGGCCTCGGAATAGACCGCGACCGTCTGAATTCCCATGCGGCGAGCGGTCTTGATGATCCGGCAGGCGATTTCGCCGCGATTGGCGATCAGAATGCGTTTGAACATGCTTTTCTTGAATCTCGACCGTGGGCGGGACCCTTCCCTGGCCGTTGGAGCCTATCGGGATGGGCCGTGTGGCTCCCGTGGTACATCAAAATCGGCCGGAGGCAACGGTCTAAATCCGGCCCCTCTGGCGTACCAGCGCAAGACCGAAACAGGCTTGGCAAGCCCCGGACGGCCTACGGCTTTCCGGCCTTGGCTTTGTCCTTGGCCACGTTCCGGACCAGGCTGTGGATGAAGCCGAGTTTGGCGACCACCGCAGGCGAGAGGATGAAGGGATAGAGGTCGCGCACGCCCATGGCGCGGTTGACGCTGTTCATGGCGAAGGTGAAGGGCAGCCATGCGTTGACGATCGCCTCGACGTCCCTCGCCTCATAGGGGTTGAAACGGATGCGCGTCGTCAACTCCCCGTCGCGATCGACCTTGGGACGCACCTCCATACCGAACTCGCCAGCCATCTCCAGGCTGTCGACGATGTGCAGATAGTGCGCCCAGGTCTCGGCGAAATCCTCCCAGGGATGCGTGGTCGCATAGGCCGAGACATAGGTCTGCTGCCAGTCCGGCGGAGCGCCTTCGGCATAATGGCGCTGCAAGGCCTGGCCGTAATCGACGGAATCGTCGCCGAACACGGCGCGGCATTCGTCGAGCTTGCCGCCGTCGCGCACCAGCACGTCCCAGAAATAGTGCCCGACCTCGTGGCGGAAATGCCCAAGCAACGTCCGGTAGGGCTCGCCCATCTCGAGCCTGCGCCGCTCGCGCTCGATGTCGTCAGTCTCGGTCAGCGCGATCGTGATCAGGCCGTTGTCATGGCCGGTCAGGATCTTCTCCCCGCTGTTTGGATCGTCGGCGAGGAAGTTGAAGATCAGGCCGTGCTCGGGATTGTCCTGCCGGGTCTGGAGCGGCAGCTTCCAGCGGATCAGGGAATAGAACAGCCGGTGTTTCGCCACCTCCAGCTCGCGCCAGCCTGCGAGTTGCACCTGATCCGACAGGTCCGGCACGATGCCGTTGTGGCGGCAGGCGCGGCAATAGCCGGTGGTATCACCTGCATCCGTCAGCCAGTTACAGGAATCGTACTCGGCATTGCTGCACAGCATGCGGCTTTCGCCCTTGTTGGCCAGCGTACTCCAAGTCCCACCTTGAGAAGTCCCACCTTGAGCCTCCCCGTCGGGCTCGATCGCCGACATCGTCTCCTTCTCCGGCAGGAACGCGACGCGATGGCCGCAGCGTTCGCAGGCGCGGTTCTCGAAATAGAGGACGTTGTCGCAGGCCTGGCAGACAAAGAGCTTCAAGCTTTAGCCTCTTCGGAAAGGGAGTTTTGGGAATGACAGTTGTGGCGCCTCGCAGATACGCGCCCGCAGGCTCATCGTTCCAATGTTCGGAACAAATAGCCAGACGTGGCGTTCATTCATACCCGCTGCACTCGCATTCGGTGGCGCCTTTCCTTTCATATTCCCTTTTGAGCAATGGCCATCACGCTTCGTCTGTGTGAATATCGGTCCGGCACGTGCGCTCACGCATCACAACGGCCAACGCCTTGAACGATCCTTTGCCCGAGACCATTGCCGCCGAAAGGCTGCGCCAGCACCTGGAAGATGTTGCGCGCGAGCGCGACAATGCCTATCGCGCGCTCCAGGAGCGCGAGGCGGAGCTCGCGCGCATCCAGCGCATCGGCAAGGTCGGCGGTCTCGAGGTCGACTTCCGCGAAGGCTTCAAGAACCGCCGTTCGCCGGAATATCTGCTGCTCCACGGCCTGCCGGCGAAAGCCGCCGACGAGTCACACGAGGAATGGGTCAATCGCATCCATCCCGACGACCGGGACGCCGCGGTGAAGCACTTCCTCGATACGCTGGCCGGCACCAGCGAGGACTACACCGCCGAATACCGCATCATCCGTCCCAGCGACCGCGCGACCCGTTGGATCCGCGTCGTCGCCAAGTTCGAGCGCGACCGGGACGGCCGCGCGATCCGCCTCGTAGGCGCCCATATCGACGTCACCGCCCAGGCGCTCGCGCGTGAGACGCTGCGCGAGAGCGAAGAGCGTTTCCGGTTGATCGCCGACAGCGCGCCGGTGCCGATCTGGGTCACGAAACTCGACCGCACACGGTCGTTCGCCAACCAGGCCTATGTCGATTTCGTCGGCCTCCCCTACGACCAGGCGATTGCCTTCGACTGGCGCAAGGTGCTGCATCCGGACGACCTGCCGCACGTGCTGCAGCAATCGGTCCAGGGCGAAACCTCGCTAAAACCATTCGTGCTGGAAGCGCGCTACAAGGATTCATCGGGTGAATGGCGCTGGCTGCGCTCGGAGTCGCAACCGCGCTGGGACCCGACCGGCAAGCATATCGGCTTCATCGGCGTCGCCCACGACATCACCGCCGCCAAGCAAGCCGAGATCGAGCTGCGGCAGCTCAACGAGACGCTCGAAGAGCGCATCGCCGAGCGGACCGCCGAGCTCGAATCCAACGAGGCGCGGCTGCGCGCGATCCTGGAGACCAGCAACCAGTATCAGGGGCTGGTCAATCTCAAGGGCGAATTGCTCTATGCCAACAACACCGTCCTCGATGGCATTAAGGCGCGCTCCGCGGACGTGATCGGCAAGCCGTTGTGGGAGACGCCCTGGTTTACCGGCACCCACGGCATGAGCGCGATTGTGCGCGAGGCCTTCGATACCGTGCTCAAAGGCGAAGCTGTGCGGCTGGAGATGCGCCTGCGCCTTCCCATCGGCGAGCGCGATTTCGAGTTCGGCATGCGCCCGGTGCTCGACCGCCACGGCAACATCACCGGCGCGGTGCCCGAGGCTGTCGACATCACAGAGCGCCGCCGCGGCGAGGAAGCGCTGCGGCAGTCGCAGAAGATGGAGGCGATCGGCCAGCTCACCGGCGGCGTCGCGCACGACTTCAACAATCTGCTCACCATCATCCGCTCGGCCACCGATTTCCTGCGCCGCCGCGAACTGCCGGAGGAGCGCCGCCGCCGCTATGTCGACGCCATCTCCGACACCGTCGAGCGTGCCTCCAAGCTGACCGCACAGCTGCTGGCGTTTGCGCGCCGGCAACCGCTCAAACCGCAGATCTTCAACGTCGGAAGCCAGGTCGAGGGCGTCGCGCAACTGGTCCGGCCGCTGGTCGGGGGCCGCATCGAGATCGTGGTGGAGGTTCATGATGCCGACTGCTTCACAGTCGCCGACATCGCGCAATTCGAGACCGTGCTGATCAACCTCGCCATCAACGCCCGCGACGCCATGGACGGCGAGGGCCGCCTCACCATTGCCGTGCGCAAGGTTCTGGGCATCCCTCAGCTGCGCGCCCAATCAGCGCGCGGCGGCGACTATGTCGCGATCTCGGTCGCAGACACCGGCAGCGGCATCGCGCCGGAAAATATCGAGGCCATCTTCGAGCCGTTCTTCACCACCAAAGAAGTCGGCAAGGGCACCGGCCTCGGCCTGAGCCAGGCCTTCGGCTTCGCAAAGCAGTCCGAGGGCGACATCGCCGTCGCGAGCACGCATGGCAAGGGCACGACCTTCACCATCTATCTGCCGCAGGCGCAAAGCCCCGCGACAGACAAGGAAGCCGCGGCGCTGACCAATGAGACCGCGGCCACCGGGCGCGGTTATCGCGTGCTTGTGGTGGAAGACGATGACGAGGTCGGCCGCTTCTCCACCGAGCTACTGGAAGACCTCGGCTATGTCGTCCGCCGCGCCGCCAACGCCAATGCGGCGCTCGCCATCCTCGGCGAGAACGAGTTCGCCGTCGACCTCGTCTTCTCCGACGTCATCATGCCCGGCATGAACGGCGTCGAGCTCGCCGGCATGATCCGGGAGCGTTATTCGGGCCTGCCCGTCGTGCTCACCTCTGGCTACAGCAACGTGCTCGCCGAGAACGCCCATCGCGGTTTCGAGCTGATCCGGAAACCGTATTCGGTGGAATCGCTATCGCGCATTCTGCGCAAGGCGATCTCGGAGAAGCTGTCGGTGACGCGGTGATCTCTCGTCGTCCCGGCGAAGGCGGAGTGTGTAGCCGATGAAACCCGCCCTCCTCTCCGCCTGGCAGATTTGGGCGCTGCTCTCCGCCTGCTTTGCGGCGCTGACTGCGATCTTCGCCAAGGTCGGCATCGAGAACATCAATCCGGATCTCGCGACATTCATCCGCACCATCGTGGTGCTGCTCGCCTTCTCGGTGCTGCTGTTCTTCACTGGGCAGTTTGCCGTGCCGTCGGAAGTCTCGTCGAAAACCTGGCTGTTCCTGGTGCTGTCGGGGCTTGCGACCGGTGCGTCCTGGCTGTGTTATTTTCGCGCGCTGAAGCTTGGTCCCGCCACGCTGGTGGCGCCGATCGACAAGCTCAGCGTCGTGCTGGTTGCCCTGTTCGCATTCGCCTTTCTCGGCGTGCGTCCAACGACCCAAGGCTGGGTCGGCATCGCCATGATCGGCGCCGGCGCGGTGCTGCTGGCGGTCAAGTTTTGAGGAGCCGTCCGATCCGCGGAACCAAGCAGGCACGACAAGGTTGCTGCCGGGGCGGATTTGAGCCTCGATCGAGAGACCGATGTCGAGCCAAATCCCCGATCAGGCAAGACGTGCCGGCCGCGCGCTGGATGCGGCGAACTTCTTCCTCGCCGACGTCCGCGACGGGCTCGGCCCGTATCTCGCCGTCTATCTCCTCACCGAGCAGCACTGGGACGAAGCGCGCATCGGCCTTGTCATGTCGATTGCGACGATCGCCGGCATCGTGGCGCAGACGCCGGCCGGTGCACTGGTCGATGCAACGCGAGCCAAGCGGCTGGTGATGGTCGTCGCCACCATCATGGTGACGGTCGCCTCGCTGTCGCTGCCGTTGTTTCCCAACTTCCTGCCGGTCGCCATCTCGCAAGGCATCGCGCAGGCCGCCGCGGTGGTGTTTCCGCCGGCAATCGCCGCCGTCTCGCTCGGCATCTTCGGCCATGCCGCCTTCACCCGGCGGATCGGCCGCAACGAGACATTCAATCACGCCGGCAATGCGGTCGCGGCCGGGCTCGCGGGACTCAGCGCCTATTGGTTCGGCCCAACCGTCGTGTTCCACCTTCTTGCCGCTATGGCCGTCGCGAGCCTCGTCAGCATTCTTGCGATCCCCGCCCGCGCAATCGACCACGATCTCGCTCGCGGGCTGCACGTCCCCGACGCGAACGAGCAGCCCGAACATGCCTCCGGCCTCAGCGTGCTCCTGACCTGTCGTCCGCTGCTGATCTTCGGGATCTGCGTCCTGCTCTTTCATCTCTCCAACGCCGCGATGCTGCCGCTGGTCGGACAAAAGCTCGCCTTGCAAGACAAGAACATGGGCACCAGCCTGATGTCGGCCTGCATCGTCGCGGCGCAATTGGTGATGGTGCCGTTCGCGATGCTGGTGGGGGCGAAGGCCGACCGCTGGGGCCACAAGCGCTTCTTCCTCGCCGCGCTCCTGATCCTGCCGCTTCGGGGAGCCCTCTATACGCTCTCCGACAATCCGTTCTGGCTGGTCGGCGTGCAGCTTCTCGACGGCGTCGGCGCTGGTATTTTTGGTGCGATCTTTCCCGTCATCGTCGCCGACCTCATGCGCAACACCGGCCGCTTCAACATCGCGCAAGGTGCGGTCATCACCGCCCAGAGCATTGGCGCGGGACTGTCGACGACGCTCGCCGGCCTCGTCGTCGTCGCGGGCTACAGCGCCGCGTTCCTCATCCTCGGAGCTGTTGCAGCGATCGGTGCCATTATCTGCGTTGTCGCCTTGCCCGAGACGCGGCAATTCGCCGATGGCGCCCCGCGGGCGCAGGGGAAGACAGCGGCGCCGGCATCAGTTATCGCTGCCGAATGAATCGACCTCTCATCAAGGATTGAATGTGCCGACCGAGCCGCATGACGCCATCTGGGCCTGGAGCATCATTGCGCTTGCGACGGCAGGCGTCATCATCCGGCCCTTTCGCCTGCCCGAGGCGATCTGGGCAGCGATCGGCGCTGGCACCCTGGTGCTGCTCGGCCTCCTGCCGTGGCGGGATGCGCTCACAGGAATCGAGAAAGGCATCGACGTCTACCTCTTCCTGATCGGCATGATGCTGATCGCCGAGCTCGCCCGGCTCGAAGGACTGTTCGACTATCTGGCCGCTTTCGCGGTTGAACATGCACGCGGCTCGCCGCAGCGGCTGTTCTTGCTGATCTATCTCGTCGGCACATTCGTGACGGTGCTCCTGTCGAACGACGCCACCGCGATCGTCCTGACACCCGCCGTTTACGCCGCGACGCGCGCAGCGGGCGCCAAGCCGCTACCCTATCTCTTCGTCTGCGCCTTCATTGCCAATGCCGCGAGCTTCGTGCTGCCAATCTCCAATCCGGCCAACCTCGTGGTCTTCGGCAAGCACATGCCGCATCTCGGGACTTGGCTGCGCCAGTTTGCCCTGCCGTCGCTTGCTTCGATCGGTCTCACCTATGTCGCACTGCGCCTTGCGCTGCATCGCGAGCTCAAGAATGAATCGATCGAAATGCGGGTCCCTCACCCCAAGCTCGGCCGCGGCGGCCGATTGACCGCCTACGGCATCGGCGCCATCGGCATCGTGCTGATCTGGGCCTCTGCACTCGATCTGCAACTGGGTCTGCCAACATTCCTCTGCGGGAGCACGACGACGGCCGCCGTGCTGCTCATCAACCGCCAGTCGCCTCTCCCCGTGCTGAAGGGCGTTTCCTGGAGCGTGCTGCCGCTGGTCGGCGGCCTCTTCGTGATGGTCGAGGCGCTGGTGAAGACGGGCGTGATCGGGCAGCTCAGCGCGCTGCTGCACGAAGCGGTGGCGCAATCCGTGCCACAAGCCGCCTGGAGTGTCGGCGTCGCAACCGCAATCGCCACCAACATCGCCAACAATTTGCCGGTCGGCCTCGTTGCCGGCTCGGTCGCGGCAAGCGATCATCTGCCCGCACCAGTCGTCAGCGCCATCCTGATCGGCGTCGATCTCGGGCCCAATCTGTCGGTGACCGGTTCGCTCGCCACGATCCTTTGGCTGGTCGCACTTAGGCGTGAGAAGATCGAGGTCGGCGCCTGGCCGTTCCTCAAGCTCGGCATGCTGGTGACGCCGCCGGCCCTGATCGCGGCCTTGGCCGCCGCGATCAGGTAACGAGCATGATCCGGAAAAGTGGGCAGCGGTTTTCCGACAAGATCATGCTTAAAGCAAAAGGCTGAAGCGCGATGAAATCATCGCGCTTGCCGTCAGTCGTTCTCGTAGCCGTAGACTTCCGGCAGGATGAAGATTGCGGCGAGCAACCCGATCAGCGGGAAGATCGCGACGAACAGCGTGGCGCCGGCCTGCCCAATCGCCGCGAACAACGACGGAAACAGGAAGATCGCGAGGAACGACGGCAGCTTCACGAACATGTAGGCGAAGCCGCTGGCGGTGCCTCGATATTTCGGTTTCGCGACCATGGTCGGGATCGTCATGCAGTTCGACGCGTCCCAATAATGGCCCCACAACATGGCGGCGGCCGCGAACGGCAGCAGGATCGTGTTGTTGGTGTAGAGCGCGAAAGCGGCGACCAGCAGCGAGGCCAGTACGATCGAGAAACCCGCGATCGCGATGCCGCGATGGCCGATCCTCGGCGTCAGCAGCGGCCCGACCCAGCCCGACATTGCGGCAAAGCAGAACAGCCCCATCGTCACGAGGTTGTTGCCGAGCACGCTCGACACGCCCACCATCACGAACAGCACCGGCAAATAGAAGGCGAAGGTCGAGAACTCGCTACCCTGGGCGAAACAGGCGATCCAGCCGTAGATCGTCGCGCGCCAGCGGATCGGATCCTTCTTGAGGTCCGCGATGAAGGCGCTGGTGCTGACCTTCGGCATCACCGCGTCCTGGTCCGGCAGCATGGCAAGATCGTCATTGAACATCTCGCGCGCCACCTTCTTGGCCTCGCGGAAGCGCCCCTTCTGCACCAGCCACACCGCGGTCTCCGGCACGTCATGGCGCATGATCAGGATGATCAGCGCCGGCACCGCTCCGAGGCCCAGCGTCACGCGCCACAGCATCTCGTGCTGGATGTCGAGCAGCAGGAAGATCACGATGACGCCGATGGTGAGGACTTCACCGACGGCGAACATGAACTGCCAGCGATTGCCCATCACCTCGCGCTCACCCTTGGCCATGGATTCCATGATGTAGGTGTAGCCGGTCGAGATGTCGGAGCCGAGCGGAATGCCGAGCAGGAAGCGGATCACCACGAGCCAGCCGACACTGGGCACGACGGCCTGCGCCAGCGCCAGCACGATGAACATCACCATCGTGATCAGGAACATCACGCGGCGTCCGATCTTGTCGGACAGCCAACCGCCGAGCAGCGCGCCGAGCAGGGCGCCGCCCTGCGTGCCGGCCGCAGCCAAGCCCAGCATCAGCGGATCGGGATTGTACTGCTCCTTGATGAAGATCAGCACGAAGGCGATCGAATAGAGATCCCACGCCTCGACCAGGATCGAGGCCATCATCAGCCAGCCGACCTTGTTGCCCTTGGGACTGTAGTTCGTGATGAGGTAACGGACCGCGGCTTCGCTCGCCATCGGTTGTGGCATCGCCATCGTCGACATGCTTGGTCCTCCTGAACTTTTACGTGCCGAGCAGCGGCTCGATGCTGCAATCGAGCAGCCGCGGGTCGATCCCGGCTTCCATGCCCGTGAACATCTCGCCCATGTAGTCGATCAGCGCATCGCTCGCCTTCACGGCGTCCTCGACACGACGATTGGCAACCGCATTGAGAATAGCCAGATGATGATCGATTGTTCCTGACAGCTCCGCCTGCCCCGGCATGAAGCGGTGGTGGATGTAGCCGATGCGCCGATACAGCGTGTGCAACGGCCGCAGCGTATGCACCAGAAACGGCTCGCCGGCCGCGTCCAGGACCAGCGCGTCGATGCGGCGGTCGATGCTGTTGAACTCGTCAAGGGTCAGGCTGGCGCGGCGCTCGCGCAACAGCCTATCGATGTGCAGCGCCTGATTGCGGTGCGAGAGGCTGGCGCGATCGGCCGCAAGCCGGATCACGAAACGCTCCATGTCGCGGCGCAAGGCCAGCAGCATGCGCTCGCGCGCCAGATCGATCGGCGCAATGTGCAGACCGTGGCGCGGGCGGATGATGATCAACGTATCGGCGGAGAGACGATTGACGGCGTGATGCACCGGTGTGCGGCCGAAGCCGGTGATGTGCTGCAATTCCAGCATCGTCATGAACTGGCCGGGCTTGAGCTCGCAATGGACGAGGAGCTCTTCGATCTTCTGATAGGCCAGTTCGAAGAAGTTGAGGCGGTTGCGCCGGGAGGGCTTGCCCTCGCCGTCGTCGTTCCTCACCACCTTGAGCGTGCGCTTGCGCGTTGCCATGTCGTCCCTCCCCTCGGCCCGCGCAGTCGTTGAAGAGCGGTGCCTTGCTTGTGATATCCTTAAAACATGTTGTGATATATTACAACCAGGCGTAAGATTCCGTCCGTGCCCGCACCCTGCTCCGGTGCAGAATGACAACAAGACGGCGCTGCGCGCGCCCCGCGATGGGAGGAGTATTGCCGTGAAGATCACGTGGATCGAGACGCTGCGCACCGAGGAATTCTCCAACGTCATCTGGGTGCGCGTCCACACCGACACGGGCATGATCGGTCTCGGCGAAACCTTCTACGGCGCCGGCGCGGTCGAAGCGCAGATTCACGACACCTTTGCCGGCCGCCTGCTCGGCCGCAATCCGCTGCACATCGAGGCGATCCATCGCGACATGCTGAACCTGCCGATGGCACAGTCCTCGACCGGGGTCGAATATCGCGCGGCCTCGGCGATCGACATCGCGCTGTGGGATCTGTTCGGCAAGGTCTGCAATCAGCCGGTGCACCAGATGCTCGGCGGCCTCTGCCGCGACAAGCAGCGCATCTACAACACCTGCGCCGGCACCCAATATGTCCGCTCGACCAATATCAGCCCGGTCGCCAACTGGAATCTCGGTGCTTCCAAGAGTCCTTACGAGGATCTCGACGGCTTCATGCACCGCGCCGATGCGCTCGCGGAAAACCTGCTGGAGAGCGGCATCTCCGCCATGAAGATCTGGCCGTTCGATCCGGCGGCGCAAGAGAACAAGGGTCTCTACATCACCGCCGCGCAGATGAAGCAGGCGATCGAGCCGTTCGAGAAGATCCGAAAAGCGGTCGGCGACAAGATGGAGATCATGGTCGAGCTCCATTCGCTCTGGAACCTGCCCACCGCCAAACAGATCGCGCGCGCTCTCGAGCCCTACAAGCCGACCTGGTACGAAGACCCGATCCGGATGAACTCGCCGCAGGCGCTGGCCGAATATGCCCGCTGCACCGACGTCTGGGTCTGCGCCAGCGAAACGCTGGGCTCGCGCTTCCCTTACAAGGACATGCTCGACCGCGACGCCATGCATGTGGTGATGGCGGATCTGTGCTGGACCGGCGGCCTCACCGAGGGCCGCAAGATCGCGGCGATGGCCGAAACCTATCACCGGCCCTTCGCACCGCACGACTGCATCGGCCCGATCGGCTTCATCGCCGCCATCCACATGTCGTTCAGCCAGCCCAACACGCTGATCCAGGAATCGGTGCGCGCCTTCTACAAGGGCTGGTACAATGAGCTCGTCACCACCATGCCCACGATCAAGGACGGTTTTGTCTATCCGATGGAAGGGCCCGGCCTCGGCGTCGACCTTCTGCCCGCCGTATTCGACCGCTCCGATCTGACCGTGCGCCGTTCCAACGCCTAGGGATATTTGAGATGAGCACCGCCCTCTTCGACCTTTCCGGCCGCACCGCGCTCGTGACCGGCTCCTCCCGCGGCCTCGGCCGCGCCATCGCAGAGGGCATGGCCAAGGCCGGTGCCAGGATCATCGTCAACGGCGTCGATCCCAAGCGCGTGGAGCAAGCCGTCGCCGAATTTCGCGCCGCCGGCCACCAGGCCGAAGGCGCCGCCTTCAATGTCACCGACGAGCCCGCAATCGTCGCAGCCTTCGACGGCTTCGACAGACAAGGCATTGCGATCGACATCGTCGTCAACAATGCCGGGATCCAGCACCGCAAGCCGCTCGTGGAGTTCACCACCGACGAGTGGCGCAAGGTGATCGAGACCAACCTCACCAGCGCCTTCGTGATCGGCCGCGAGGCGGCCAAGCGCATGATCCCGCGCAAGCACGGCAAGATCATCAATATCGGCTCACTCGGCAGCGAACTCGCGCGTCCGACGATCGCGCCCTACACCGCCGCCAAGGGCGGCATCAAGAACCTGACCCGATCGATGGCGGTGGAATGGGCCCAGCACGGCATCCAGGCCAATGCGATCGGCCCCGGCTACATGCTCACCGACATGAACGAGGCGCTGGTCAACAACACCGACTTCAATAGCTGGCTGATGGGCCGCGTCCCCTCGAAGCGCTGGGGCAGACCGGACGAGCTGGTGGGCGCCGCGATCTTCCTGGCGTCCGACGCCTCCACCTATGTCAACGGCCAGATCATCTATGTCGATGGCGGCATGATCGCCGCGATGTGATCGCGAAGAACCAAGGAACGAACCCATGCGCGCCGTCGTCATTCACGCACCGAAAGATTTGCGGATCGACCTCTATCCAGATGCAGCGCCTGGTCCGGGTGAAGTCCGCGTCAAGATCGCGAACGGCGGCATCTGCGGGTCCGATCTGCACTACTATCATCACGGCGGCTTCGGCGTCGTGCACATCCAGCAACCGATGGCACTGGGGCACGAGATCGCCGGCGTGGTCGCCGATGTCGGTGACGGCGTCACCGGCGTAAAGGCCGGCACGCGCGTCGCGGTCAATCCGAGCAAGCCGTGCGGCCGGTGCCTGCATTGCCAGGAAGGCATGCGCAACCAGTGCCTCGACATGCGCTTCCTCGGCAGCGCGATGCGCTTTCCCCATGTGCAAGGCGGCTTTCGCGAGTTCGTCACGGTCGATGCGACGCAGGCCGTGCCCATCGCGGACAAGCTGTCGCTGGCGGAAGCCGCGGTCGCCGAGCCGCTCGCGGTGTGCCTGCATGCCGGCAAGCAGGCCGGCCCCCTGCTCGGCAAGCGCGTGCTGATCACCGGCTGCGGCCCGATCGGCGCACTGATGATCCTGGTCTCGCGCTTCGGCGGCGCGGCCGAGATCGTGGTTACAGATGTCGCGGAGGCCCCGCTTGCGGTCGCCAGAAAGCTCGGTGCCACTCACGCCATCAATGTCGTGGCCGATGCCACGGCGCTTGATCCCTGGCGCACCGGCAAGGGTGTGTTCGACACGCTGTTCGAAGCCTCGGGCAACCAGGCCGCGCTGCGCACCGCGCTCGACGTGCTCAGGCCCGGCGCCACATTGGTGCAGCTCGGCCTCGGCGGCGAGATGACGCTGCCGATCAACTCCATCGTCGCCAAGGAATTGCAGTTGCGCGGCACCTTCCGCTTCGATCCCGAGTTCGAGCTTGCGGTGCGGCTGATGGGCGAAGGCCTGATCGACGTGAAACCGCTGATTACGGCGGCGATGCCGT
Source organism: Bradyrhizobium sp. 132 (assembly GCF_023074185.1). Classification (GTDB taxonomy): domain Bacteria; phylum Pseudomonadota; class Alphaproteobacteria; order Rhizobiales; family Xanthobacteraceae; genus Bradyrhizobium. The sequence continues at coordinate 138,389 of NZ_JADPKY010000033.1, forward strand.
TCGAGAACGCGGTCGCGGCATTCGAGCTCGCCAGCGACCGCTCGCAGTCGATGAAGGTGCAGCTGACCTTCTGAAGCCGCCTGAAGCCTATTGCCGCGGCTGGCTCTCGATCAGCCGGTCGCTGACCAGCCGCACGGCGCCCCTTCTCCACGAATAGTCCGCGCCCAGGCGCAGGCCGCTGTCGCCGCGTGCGAGCACGGCGCCGGTCTTTGCATCGCGCACCTGGAATCCGAGCGTGTATTCGGTGCGGCTAACCCGCCGCACCACCCCGATCAGCGACTGATCCGCGCCGAGCCTTTGCGCAATCGCCGCCTCGCAGCCACCGCAGTCGCGTAGCGCGCGCGCCTTCACCGCCTCCTCGTTTGCACTGCCGACATCGACGAGGCGGTAGCGGCCGGATTGGCCGAGGGCGTCGCGGACGCTGCCGGTCACTTCGGCCAGATAGGATGCATCTGCGGCCGCGAGGCCGGCGGCCGGTGCCGCGGTGTTGTCGTCGAGCTCGAATTCGAACACCGTCAGCGCGATCGGCGCGGGCGTGCCGAGCGCGGCCATCACCTCGCGGGACACGAAGGTCTCGGCGCGCTCCCATGATTCATCATTGTCGCCGCGGAAGGTGTAGAGCTTGTCCATCACGACCTTCCTGGCGCCAACGTCGATGACGGCGACCTTGGCCCATTGCACCAACGTGCTCGTCTTCTGGATGCCGCCGATGACCTTGAACGCCGCGCCGTCCTGCGCCGACGGCACGAGCCGGTAGCGCCGGTCTCCGCCGATGTCTCGCCGCAGCGCGGCCATGAAGGCCGACAGCCGTCGCTCGTGGGCGGCGGTCTGGTTGGCCGGTTCAGCCGACGTATCGGTATAGCTGAAGTCGTCCATGGCGACGCCGAGGGCGGTCTCGGCGCCGGCCAGCGCATAAGACGCCGGAAGGACGACAAGCAAACAAGCAGAGAGGATCAACCGGCGCAGGTGCATGAAAGGGCCTCGTGGGACGGAGCGGCGCGCCAATCTGGACGGCGGAATCAGGCCATGCAGCAGCGCCGGTCCCGGCGATCGCCGGGAAAATTTCACGACGGTACACCGTAGTCACGCCTGGCGGCTTTCCGCCGGTTGCGTTCTGCCGTTTAATGCGGGCGCGACAAACCCATTCGCACCAGGTGCCCGCCGATGTGGAACCGCCCGAGGTTCGATCTCAAAGTCCGTCTGACGTTGCGCGTGGCCGCGATATCGGCCGCCTGCTTCGCCGCGATCTCCGCCTATTTCCTGATTACGGCCGACCGCGCCGCGCATGCGCGCCTCGACGATATCGCCGCCATTGTGGCGAAGACGCTGGAGCTGCAACAGGGCAAGATCCAGTGGGTTGCCAGTCCGCGCTCGGACTTTCCCAACCTCGACCCCGTTTCGGCCTATGTGATGACGCCCGGCCTGTGCCTGGCGTTCCGCGGCACGAGCGGCGACATCCTCCAGCGCTTCTGTAGCGGCGCGCCGGTCCCGGCGAGCCCGCCGCCGCAAGTTTTCGCGGCCTTCTATCGCGGCCTGTTCGACCCCGGCCGCGAAGCCGCACGGCCTGTGATCGTGCGCGGAGCGAAGCTCGGCGAGGCCGTGGTCTCGGTCGAGCCGGCCGTGCAGACGGCGGAGGCCTGGCACGAGGCCGGCCGCTTGATGCTGGCGCTGGCGATCGCGCTGCCGCTGCTCTGCGCGCTGGTCTACGCCGCGCTGGCACGCGCGCTGCGCCCCACCCGCATGATCCGCACCGGCCTCGAGCGGATTGCCGCCAACGACCTCACCACACGGCTGCCGCCGTTCGACCTTGCCGAGCTCTCCGCGATCGGCGACGGATTCAACCATCTCGCCGAAAGCCTCGACAATGCGCTTGCCGAACGCAGCGAGCTGACGCGAAAGCTGATCGCGCTCCAGGACGAGGAGCGCCGCCATCTCGCGCGCGAGCTGCATGACGAGTTCGGCCAGTCGCTCGCCGCCATCCGCGCGCTCGCCTCCTCCGCCCGCCAGACCGCCGCGCAGGACTGCCCTTCCCTGCTTGGCGAATGCGACGGCATCGCGCGGACCGCAACCGGCATGATGGAGACGCTGCGTGGCACGCTGTTCCGGCTGCGGCCACCCGATGTCGAGGAGCTCGGGCTGGTCGCCAGCCTCGAAGGCCTGGTCGCGGGCTGGAACGGGCGCAGCCGCGGCGAGACACGTTTCTCGATCCGGTTCGACGGGGCGTTCGAGACGCTGCCGGCCACGATCAGCGCCAGCCTTTACCGCATCGTGCAGGAGGCGCTCACCAACGCCGCCAAGCATGCCGTCGCCACGCGGGTCAGCCTGGAATTGACGATGGGGGCCAGCGAGATCGCGCTTGCGATCGACGATGACGGACGCGCGACCGATCCCGTCGCGAAATCCGGAATGGGCCTGCTCGGCATGCGTGAGCGCGTCGCCGCCTTGCGCGGCCAATTGAGCTTCGAGGCCGCGCCGAACGGCGGCTCTGCACTGCGCGTGGTCATTCCGCTCGCAGCCGCCGATCGGCAGCCGCTGGAGCGCGCCGCATGAGCGCGGCCGACGCGACCATTTTGCTGGTCGACGACCATTCCGTCGTCCGCGAGGGCTATCGCTCCGTGCTCGAGAAGCAGCCGGGATTGCGCGTCATCGCCGAAGCCGCCGACGGCGCGGAGGCCTATCGTCTGTTCAAATCCGAGGCGCCCGATCTCGTCATCATGGATCTGAGCATGCCCGGCATCGGCGGTATCGAGGCGGTCAGGCGCATCAGGCAGTGGGACAAGAGCGCGAGGATTCTCGTCTTCACCATGCATGAGAATGCCGGCTTTGCCGTGCAAGCGATCCGCGCCGGCGCCAAGGGGTACGTCACCAAGACCAGTCCGCCGGAGACGCTGGTGCGCGCGGTGATGGACGTGCTGGCCGGCAAGATCGCCATCAGCCCCGACATCGACCATGAACTCGCACTGAGCCGGCTCGCCGGGGAAAGCTCGGCCGCCGACGTCCTCACACCGCGCGAGTTCGAGGTGCTGCGGCTGCTGCTCGCCGAGAACACGACGGACGAGATCGCCGAGACGCTCCATGTCAGCCCGAAGACGGTGGCGAACCTGCATTCCCTGATCAAGGACAAGCTCGGCGTCGGCTCCGACATCGAGCTGGTCCGGCTGGCGCTACGCCAGGGAATATTGACGGAAGTCGATCTCGGCGAGGCCTGATCGCTCCCTGCGCTATGGCGCCAGCTTCGCTCCGTCAGGTGCAAACGCCTCGACCGTGTCGCCGATCCTGAACGACATCATGTCTCGCCCGACGAGGAGCGGTCCCTTGTATTCCGTCCGCGTGCGCAGGATCAGCGGCTCCTCCGGAATGTCGGGCGCCGGCTTTACCGTGCCGAACACGATGTGGGAGTACACGGCGAGTTTGGGCCTGGCGGAAGCAAAAATGCGGCCGGCTTCCTCGGGCGAGGTGTGGTGTGCCTGAATGTCCTTGTAGACGGGATTCCTGACCAGCAGCTCCGGCTCGATCACCGCGACCTCGTGTATCAGCAAATCGGCGCCTTCAGCCGCCGTCGCGATGCGCTCATCGTACCTGGTGTCGCCCGAGAGCACGACCTTGTGACCGCCATACGCGACGACGTAGCCGAAAGACGGCTTGATCTTGTCGCCGTGATCGACCTCGATCGCGGTGACCTTGACGCCATTGTTCTCATAGACCAGCCCAGGCCCGATGTCCTTTGCCGTGAAAGTGGCCGCAACCGGATCGAGATGCTCGTCGTCGATACGAATGCGGATGTCATCCGTGAACGCCTTGGTCAGGTTCTCCGTCATGGCGACGGTGCCCTTAGGGCCATAAAGCTTCATCGGCCCCTTGCGCGATGCCCAGGGCGTGGCGAGCCAGCTGGTCAGCCACATATCGGGAAGGCCGACGATATGGTCTGAATGCAGATGCGTGATGAAGTTGGCGGTGATCGCGCCAAGAGGAATCTTCAGCTTGTAGAGCTGCATCGTCGAACCGCGGCCGAGATAGAACAGCAGTTTTTCGCTGCCCGCCTCCACCAGCGTCGAGGCACTGAAGCTGGTCGGCCGCGGCGTCGGCACGCCGGTGCCCAACAGTGTGACCTTGATCGGATCGGCCGAGGCAGCTGAGGCGAATGCGAGCAGCACGAAGCATGCCCTCGAGAGGGTCCCAAACATATTGTCCTTTCTTGGATGTCACATCGTGGCCGCGGATCATTCGCGCGCGACCACTGAATCCAGCCACGCGCAGTTCAGCGGCGGCATGTGGGGGTCGGCCACACGAACGCCACGCGACGCTGCATCCAGTCTCATGTCGCGCAGGCGCTTGCGCTGCTCCTCCGGCATGTAGAGCCGCTCGTGGCCCCACAGCGACGGACCGTCAAAGGTCTCGTGCGGCTGCCAGGTCGCAGGCTCGATCACGCGCCCGCCCCAGCCATATTCGATGAAGAAGCCAGACGGCGTGTTCACGTAGAATGACGTCATGTGGTCGTTGGTGTGCCGTCCGAGCGTGTAGGCGACGCGGCCGTCGTCCAGCTGCGCGAGGTCGTAGCCCTGCCCGACATCATCGAGGCTGCCGAGCTCGATCATGAAATGGTGCAGCGCCTTTCGTCCCGAGCCAACCATTGCAAAGGAGTGGTGACGGCCGTTGACGTGGAAGAAATAAAGTCCGTAGGGCTTGAGGCCGAAATCGGAGACGTGGAAGCCGAGCACGTCACGATAGAACGGCACCAGCGGCTCGACGTCCTCGACATTGAGCACGACGTGCCCCATGCCGAGCGCACCGGTGCGGAAACCCGAGATCGGCCGTCCCGGCTTGAACGGCTCGGTCGCAAGCTCCGGTTTGGAGAAGGCCTCGAGCCGGTTTCCGGCGGGATCGCCGAACACAATCAGCTCGGCGACACGCCGCTCGTCGGCCAGCGCGCGCGATCCCCGCGTCACCCTGACCCCATGGCTTTCCAGCCGGCCGGCCAAATGGTTCAATTCGGCGGTCGACAGAACCTCCCATCCCATCACCGCAAGGCCGGCATCGCTGCTGCCATCGACGATCAGCCGCTGCTTGCGATCGTCCATGCGGAAGGCGCACATCTTGCCGCCGCGATCGACCTGCTGCATGCCGAGCAGCCCGGTCGCCATCCGGTCCCACTGGTCGAGCTGCGACGAGTTGATCCCGATATAGCCGAGCGCGGTGATTTCCATCGAATTCCTCCCGAGGGCATCGCGTCCGCCGCACTGCGGCGAACTTGATACCGGCCTCGCGCGCTCCTACGGTGGCGCCCCGCAATCGCTTCGCGTTCGCGAAGACGATAATCGCAAGGCTGCGGGCCACAAGAGAGGAAATACCAAGTGTCCAAGGAGCGGACGCGGAACGGTCAGCCGCGGCAGTCTGAGGGCGTCCGCGCTTTCGAGCGCGGGCTGGACGTGCTGCACGAAGTCAACCGCTCCGGCGGCATCCGCGCCGGCGACGTGGCGCGCGCGCTCGACCTGCCTCGCCCGACCGTCTACCGCCTGCTCGCGACACTGGAGGAACTGGGCTATGTCGCCCGCAGCGCCAGCGACGACCGTTTTCGCGTAACCCGGCGGGCGCTCAGCCTTGGCGACGGCTACGATCCCGGCGTAGTGATCTGCCAGGCGGCGGCACCTTTCCTCGCCGAGCTGAGCAAGACCCTGGTCTGGCCGGTCGATCTCTCGACTTACGAGAACGCCGCGATGGTGGTGCAGGAGACCACGCATTCGCGCAGCCCGCTCTCGATCGACCGCGGCATGATCGGCAAGCGCCTGCCGATGCTGCGGACCTCGGCGGGCCGCGCCTATCTCGCCGCGTGCCCCGCGCGCGAGTGCAAGCTGATCGTCAATCATTTACGCCGGATCGACGAGGCCGAAGATCGCCCTTTCCTCGACGAAGGCCGCCTCGACCGAATGGTCGCCGAGACGCAAGCGCGGGGCTACGCGATCCGCAGCGAGGGCGAATACAATCCCAAGACCGCCTCGATGGCGGTCCCTATCGTGCGCAATGGCGCCGTGTTCGGCTGCATCTCGATCATCTGGATCCGCTCGGCGCTAGGGATCGAGGAGGCGGTCGCCCAGTTTGCAGCGCAACTTCAGGAAACGGCGTCGGCCATTCCGCTCGAGATCTAGGCGAGGCCGTCCGCTGGGCGGACACTTGGCACGGCGGCGTTGATGCGGCGGCATCGCTTGGGGAAGAGATACCCCATGCAAGATAAATTCGCTCCTGAAGAGTTTGACGTGGTGATCGTCGGCCGCGGCCCGGTCGGGATCACGCTCGCCAACCTGCTCGGCTTGTGCGGCGTACGGACGCTGGTGCTGGAGCGCGAGGCGCGGACCTATCATCTGCCGCGCGCAGTACATTTCGACGACGAATGCATGCGGGTGTTCCAGACCATCGGCCTCGCCGAGGCGATCCTGCCGCATGTCATCCTCAGCCCCGGCATGCTCTTTCTCGACGCCGACGGCCGGATGCTGCTGGACTGGTCGCGGCCACAGACATTGACGCCGATGGGATGGAATCTCAGCTATCGCTTCCACCAGCCCGACCTGGAAGACGAGCTGATCGCTGGCCTCGCGCGCTGGCCGCACGTCGCCTTGCGCAGCCGCTGCGAGGTGTTCGCGCTGGATCAGGACGAGACCGGCGTGCGCGTCCGTTACGAAGACCTTTCCAACGGGAAGCTGAGCGAAGTCCGCGCCGGCTATGTCATCGGTTGCGACGGTGCCAGATCTCTGGTGCGCCGCTTCATCGGCTCAGGCATGGACGATCTCGGCTTCCACGAGCGCTGGCTCGTGATCGACGTGCTGCTCAAGCGCGACCGCGACGATCTCGGCGACTACAGCATCCAGCATTGCGATCCGCGCCGGCCGGCGACCTATGTTCGCGGCACAGGCACGCGGCGGCGCTGGGAGATCACGGTTCTCCCGGACGAGGACTCCCACGAGGTGGCGCAGCCGGCACATGTATGGGAGCTGCTGTCGCGCTGGATCACGCCCGAGGATGCCGAACTCGAGCGCGCCGCGGTCTACACCTTTCATTCCGTCATTGCGCAGCAATGGCGGAGCGGTCGTCTGCTGCTCGCCGGCGACTCCGCACATCAGACCCCGCCCTTCCTCGGTCAGGGCATGTGCGCAGGCATCCGGGATGCCGCTAACCTTGCCTGGAAGCTTGCCGCGGTCCTGCACGGACGGGCGGAGGCAAATCTGCTCAACACTTATCAGCGCGAGCGCCAGCCGCACGTGCGCGAGTTCATCGAGCTCGCTATCCGGCTGGGCGGCGTCATCAACACCAAGGCGATCGAAGCGGGCCTTGCCGCCGGCGAAGCCCGCGAGAATGCACCGGTCAAGCTGCACGTCAAAAAGCCCCTGCTCGGTCCCGGCCTTGCGCTCGGCGATCTGGCTCTCGCCGGACATCTGGCGCCGCAGTTCGAGCTGAAAGACGGCCGCCGCGGCGACGACCGGATCGGCTACTGCCACGTGCTGCTCGTCGAGAGCGCGGCCACGCTCTCGTCACGTCTCGCTCTGTCGCAGGCAGGAATCGACATCCTGATCAGCGACGACGCCGAAGGCGTCGGGCCATGGCTGCGCGAGCACGGCATCATTGCCGCACTCGTTCGCCCCGACCGCTACGTCCGTGGCACCGCCCGGAACGACACCGAGCTCGACCGGCTCATTGCCGCCATCACGCCAACCCACGTGCCGTCCGCGGCCTGACCGACTTCTCTCAAGGATATCTCATGAAGCTGCTCTCATTCATCGCCAACGGGCATCCCTCCTTCGGAGCCGTCAGGGATAATTGCGTCGTCGATCTCGGCGCACGCATGGCAGGCTGCACCAATTTGCGGCAGTTGCTCGAAACCAATCGCGTTGCCGAGGCGGCAAAGCTCGCCGTGTCCGCGGCGCCCGATCATCCACTGGACAAGATCACCTTCGCCCCCGTCATTCCCGATCCCGGAAAGATCATCTGTGTCGGTCTCAACTATCGCGACCATGTTGTCGAAACGGGGCGCACCGTTACGGAGAAGCCAGCGCTGTTCGTACGTTTTCCCTGCAGCCAGGTCGGACACCTCCAGCCCATCGTGAAGCCGAAAGTCAGCGACGATTTCGACTACGAAGGCGAACTCGCGCTCGTCATCGGCAAGGAAGGCCGTCACATCCCCGCGAGCCGCGCGCTCGACCACATCGCCGGCTATTCGTGCTACAACGAAGGCAGCGTCCGCGACTGGCAGCGGCACACGAGCCAGTTCCTCTCCGGCAAGACCTTTGCGGAGAGCGGCAGTTTCGGCCCGTGGCTGGTGACGACGGACGAGATCCCCGATCCGTCGAAGCTGACGTTGCAGACGCGCCTGAACGGCGCTGTTGTGCAGGACACCACCACGGATCTCCTGATCACCGCGATACCCGAGCTGATCGCCTACATCTCGGCGATCTGCCCGCTCGTCCCCGGCGACGTCATTGTCACGGGCACCCCCGGCGGCGTCGGCGCCAAGCGCACGCCGCCACTGTGGATGCGTCCCGGCGACACCGTCGAGGTCGAGATCTCCGGCATCGGAAATTTGCGCAACAAGGTCATCGCCGAACCGGCCTGACGGCGGGCACCAATCAATCAAAACGACAACAGGATCGGGAAACGCCATGAGCACGCTTCGTACGACATCGACTGCTATCCTGCTGATCGCGCTGGCGCTCGCAGGCGCCACCGCGCACGCGGAAATCAAGGGCGATGTCGTCCGCATCGGCGTCCTCACCGACATGAACGGGATATTCGCGACCGCGATGGGCCCGGGCTCGGCCGAGGCGGCGCGGATGGCGGCGGAGGAGTTCGGCTTCAAGATCAACGGCAAACCGATCGAGATCTTGCAGGCCGACCACCAGAACAAGCCGGACCTCGCGGCATCGCTCGCCCGCAAATGGTTCAGCGACGGCGTGCAGGCGATCGCGGACGGCGGCAGCTCCGGTGCTGCGCTCGCGGTGCAGGAACTGGTGCGCGGCAACGGGAAAATCTTCCTCGTCTCCGGCGCCGGCGCCAACCAGCTCACCGATGAAGCCTGTGCACCGAGCAGCGTGCAATGGACCCAGGACGCCTATTCGACCGCGACCGCCGTGGTCTCCGGCGTCATGCAGACCAGTAAGGAGCCGTGGTTCTTCATCACCGGCGACTATGCCTTCGGCCACTCGATCGAGGCAACCGCCCGCGAACGCATCATCTCGCTTGGCGGCAAGGTCGCCGGCAGCGTCAAGGCGCAGCTCGGCACGCCCGACTACAGTTCATTCCTGCTCCAGGCGCAGTCCTCGGGCGCAAAAATCCTGGCAATCAACGTCGCCGGCGACAACGCCACCGCGATCAAGCAGGCCGAAGAATTCGGCCTTGCTGACCAGGGCATGAAAATCGTGCCGATGTCGTTCCAAAACGTCGATATCCAGGCCGTCGGGTTGAAGGCGACGCGCGGCGATCTCATCGTCACCTCGTTCTTCGAGGACGTCTCGCCGGCAGCCCGGATATTCTCCGATGCCTTCTTCGCCCGCCGCAAGGCAATGCCGTCGCAAATCCAGGCCGGGGTCTATTCCGCCGTGCGCCACTATCTGCAGGCCGTGAAGGATACCGACTCGGACGACAGCGCGACGGTGATGGCCAGGATGAAGGCGACGCCCGTTTCGGACGCTTACACACCCAATGGGCGCATCCGCGAGGACCAGCGCATGATACACGATCTCTATTTGGTGCAGGTCAAGACGCCGGAGGAATCAAAAGGGCCGTGGGACTTCGTCAAGCTGGTCGCGACCATCCCGCCCGACCAGGCCTTCCGCCCGCTTGAGCGCAGCAAATGCGGCCTGGTCGGCAAATAAGCCGTCAGGCGAGAAAGCGGGTGAGATAGCCTTCCATCGCGTAGAGCGCACAGAGCGCGAGGCTCGACCACACGGCGGCGGTGAAATACAGGAACATCCAGGTCAGCTCGCCCTTCCAGTGCGCGATGTCGTGGGTCACGACCCAGCGCGTCGAGACGTCATGCAGGCCTTCGAGGAAGCCGAGCAATCGGTTGCCCTCTTCATGCCCGGCCCGCCAACGGCTGAGATACATCGGCACGTCGAAGGTGACGAGGAAGGCCAGGAAGCAGGCGATGCCGACGATGCCGGCAATCAGCGCCCAACGCACCGGCCCCAGGAATTCCGGCATCAGCCGGCACAGCGCGATGCCCGCGAGGAAGAATGTCACCGCCCACAATGAATTCTCGATCGCATTGAAGAGGAAGTTGGTCGTCACCACCGCGTACCAGGAGAAGCACTCCGCGATGATGATGATGGGCACGATCACCCACGCGATGTTCACGACCGTCTCGGCGCCCGTCATGATCCCGAGTTGATGCAGGATGATCGCCCATTGCGCGACGAAGCACAGTTCGGCCACGGTCGCGACCGTGCGGCCGACGAAGATGCTGGAGAGCCAGGTGTCGAACAGACAGATGCGCTGCACGTCGGCGCGCGGCAGGAACGAGCGGAAGGCGCAGCCGAAGACATAACCCGCGCAGAGCAGGAACATCAGCCCGATGTCGGAGCCGCCACTGATGCTGCCGGCAGGCGTCGGGTAGAACTCGCGGTACAGCATGAACCAGACGAGAATGTTGGCAGCACTGACCAGCGTCAGGGACCCCCACCACCACGCGAGGGGATTTGACCGTGCCTGCCACTGCAACATGAAGCGCTCCGCCGTAATCGATATGACGTCTGATGGTAATAATCCTGTCACGACAAGCCACGGAATCGCGACAAAAATCGGTGTTGCTGCAGTGATCGTCGCGTCCATTTTGTCCCGGCCGAAGCAATAGCCGATCGTCCGTATAGTGGACACAAGTACGCATTTTCTGAATCTATTGGACAAAAGGCATAACCGGGTTCATTAAACCTGCATGGCTCGAACCGCGTCCAAACCGATCCGCGCTTCCTCGTCGGCCGCCGCCGTGCTGGCTTCGAGCGCCGATGACGCCGCGTTTGCGACGACGCTGGCAAAAGGCCTCGTGGTGCTCGAAGCGTTCAAGGCGGGGGCGACGCAGCTCGGCAACATGGAGCTGTCGACGCTGACCGGGATTCCGCGGCCGACGGTGGCGCGGCTGACGCATACGCTCGCCGAGCTCGGCTACCTCCGCTACGATTCCGAACGCGCCAAATATCGCGTCGGCGCGCGAGCGCTTCGCATGGCGCATCCGCTGCTCGCCGACATGCAGTTCCGTCAGGTCGCGCGGCCCATGATGCAGGAGTTGGCGCAGAGCGTGCGCGGCACGGTCTCGATCGGCCTGCTCGATGCGACCTCCATGATCTATGTCGAGACCGCGCGTTCCGGCGACGTCGGCCGGCACGTCCCCGACATCGGCATGCCCATTTCCGTGGTGATGACGGCGATGGGCCGTGCCGCGGCGGCGATCTTGCCGCAGGCCGATGCCGCGCTGCTCGAAGAGCGCATCGCGAGCGAAGACACCGAGCTGTGGTCAGCCTTCCGCGGGACATACCGCGCTGGCCTCGCACAATGCGCCAGCCGTGGCTTCTGCACCTGCTTCGGCGAGTACATGGCCTCGATCCATGCCGTCGCCGCGCCGCTGTTTCATGCGAGCGAGGCGAGGCAGGCTTTTTCGATCAATTGCGGCATTCCCGCGTTCCGGCTCCAACCCGGCCAGCTGGAGAGCGAGATCGGCCCGCGCATTGCCGCTCTTGCCGACAGCATCCGCGCCATCGTGGGCGCGGCCGGACCGGTCGAGACACAGAAGCAAAACAAGAAGAGCGCCAGGCGATGAACACGAAAATTGGCGCTCCACCGGGAGGCCATCATGACCGTCACACGGCGAACATTCCTGGGCACCCTCGCCCTTTCGCTATCCGCACTTCCATTCTCCACGCACGCTGAGGACGCCTGGCCGTCGCGCATGGTGCGGCTGATCTCGCCTTACGGGCCCGGCGGCTCCAACGACATTTCGCTGCGGCTGCTGGCCGAAGAGTTCGGCCGCAACCTGCACCAGCAATTCATCGTCGAAAACAAGCCGGGCGCCGGCACGCGCATCGCCAACGACACGGTCGCGCATGCGCCGGGCGACGGCTACACCCTGCTCTATGTCGCGGCGCCCTACGCCACCGCCGAAGCGCTGTTCGGCAAGCTGACCTACGACCGCAAGGATCTGCAGCCGGTCGCGATGGCGGTGATCGCGCCGCTGTTCCTGATCATCAGCGCGGACGCGCCGTTCAAGACGCTTCCCGAATTGATCGCCTACGGCAAATCGAAACCGGACGGACTGACCTTCGCCTCACCCGGCGCCGGCTCGCAGCCGCATCTTGCCGGCGAACTCCTGTTCAGGGATGCCGGCGTCAAGGGTCTCAACATTCCCTTCCGTGGCGATGCGGCGTCCTACACCGAGCTGCTCGCCGGCCGCGTCGATGCCACGCTGACGGCGCTGCCGACCGCCCTGCCCTACATCCAGAGCGGCAAGTTCACCGTGCTCGGCGTCGCCTCGGCCGAACGCAGTGCGCTCTATCCGCAAGCGCCGACCCTGCGTGAGCAGGGTTTTCCCAATGTGGCTGCCGCCGGCTGGTACGGCTTCATGGCGCCATCGACGACGCCGCGCGCCATCGTCGACAAACTGCAGGCCGAAGTTTTGCGCGCGCTCGCCGAGCCGGCGATCAAGAACAAGCTGACCGCACAGGGCCTCGAAGTGCGCGCCGGCACCGCGGCCGAGTTCGGCCAGTTCATCGACAACGAGACGCAGAAATGGACCGGGCTGATCCGCGAGGCGGGCCTCAAGGGCGAGTGACGGTCACGAACAGGGAATGGAAATGAAAAACGCACTTATCAAACGCGCCGCGGCATCCGCGCTCGTTCTCGCGCTGTCGATCCCGACCGCACAGGCGCAAAAGAAATACGATCCCGGCGCCTCCGACACGGAGATCAAGGTCGGCCAGACCGTCCCGCTCAGCGGTCCGGCCTCGGCCTATGCCGTGATCGGCAAGACCCAGGCAGCCTACATGAAGATGATCAACGACCAGGGCGGCGTGAACGGCCGCAAGGTCAACTTGATTCAGTATGACGACGCCTATTCGCCTCCGAAGACGGTTGAGCAGACCCGCAAGCTGGTCGAAAGCGACGAGGTGCTGCTGACCTTCCAGATCATCGGCACGGCGCCGAATGTCGCAGTGCAAAAATATCTCAACGCCAAGAAGGTCCCGCAGCTGTTCGCGGCAACGGGCGCGGCGCGCTTCACCGATCCGAAGAACTTCCCCTGGACCATGGGCTTCAACCCTTCCTACCTCGTCGAGGGCCGCATCTACGCGCAATATCTTCTGAAGAACTATCCGAACGCCAGGATCGGCGTGCTCTATCAGAACGACGATCTCGGCAAGGATTACCTCGCCGGCTTCAAAGCAGGTCTCGGTGACAAGGCGAAGATGATCGTGGCCGAGACGTCCTACGAGATCACCGAGCCGACCATCGACTCGCAGATCCTGCGGTTGAAGGATGCCGGCGCGGACGTGCTGTTCAGCGCCACGACGCCGAAGCAGGCCGCGCAGGCGATCAAGAAGATCGCCGAGATCGGCTGGAAGCCGCTGCACATCATCGACATCAACGCCTCCTCGGTCAGCGCGGTGCTGAAACCCGCCGGACTCGACAACGCCAAGGGCGTCGTCAGCGTCGGCTATGTCAAGGATTCCGCCGATCCCGAGTGGAAGGACGATCCCGGCATGAAACGCTATCTCGCCTTCATGGCGAAGTACTATCCGGACGGCGACAAGGATTCGAACCTGAACGTCTACGGCTACATCACGTCCCAGCTCCTGGTGCAGGTGCTGCAGCAATGCGGCGACGATCTCACCCGCGAGAACGTGATGCGTCAGGCCGCCAATCTCCGGAACATCGAGCTCGACCTGACGCTGCCTGGGATTTCCGTGACGACAAGCCCGACCGACTATCGCGTCAACAAGCAGTTCCAGATGGTGCAATTCGATGGCCAGCGCTGGCAGAAGCTCGGCGGCATCGTGACGGATGAGGCGAAGGAGTAAGGCTGTTCAGTAAGGGGTGGCCCAATTCTGTCATCTTCCTCATGGCCGGGTTTAGCCCCGGCCATGAGGAGTGAGCGCGCGGCAGGCGGCCGCGCGATCTCCTTCAGCTCTTCAGCCCACCGACATACGCGGCGAGCTTGTCCAGCGTCTGGTAGCCGTATTCGACCGCACCGAAGTTGATCATGCCGTCGCGCTGCGCCGTGCTCGACGCCAGCTGCCGCATCATCAGAACCGTCTTGCCGTTGCTCTGCTCGGCAAAGGTGACGGTGAAGCGGAACAATCCGGGATCCTCGTCCTGGTCGGTGCCGTGGTCCATCTCCATCAAAGACGGCCGCTCGATGCGACGAAAGCGCATGCGGTTCGGATAGACGGTGCCGTCGGGGCCGATCATGTTGAAGCGCCAGACGCCGCCGACGCGCACGTCGATCTCGAAGGTCTCGAGCTTGAAACCCTTCGGCCCGAACCATTGCGGCAGATGCTTCGGGTCGGACCATGCCTCGAACACCAGATCGCGCGGCGCGTCGATCACACGCGACATCACGATCTCGCGGTCGAGCGACCACTGCGACAGGGCGGGATTGGCAGAATTCGTCATCACTCGGAACCTTTCCGTTTGGTTGTCTTGCCGGTTGTCCTGTTGATTTTGTTGGACGGCCGTTTGGCGCCCGCCCTCTCCTTGTCTTTCTTCAGCTTCATCACGTAGGCCTCGAAGCGGTCGAGCCGCGCCTCCCAGATCGCGCGCTGCTGCTGGAACCAGTCCTCCGCTCCGACGAGCGTGTCCGGGCTGAGACGGCAGGTGCGCACGCGGCCGGACTTCTCCGACAGAACGAGCCCGCTCGTCTCCAGCACATGGATGTGTTTCATGAAGCTCGGCAGCGCCATCTCGAAGGGATCGGCGAGTTCGCCGACCGACGCCTCGCCGGCGCAGAGCCGCATCACGATCGCCCGCCGGGTGGGATCGGCGAGTGCGGAAAAGACCTGATCGAGCCGGGACAATTGGTTAGCCATGGAGCTAACTATAGGGTCACTGCTGTCCGGCGTCAATATTTGTTAGCTAATTGGCTAAGTTAAATTTTGCCGACCGGTAGCCCGGATGAAGCTTTTCGCTCCATCCGGGCTACGGACCACTCATGCGGAACCTACAACGCGCAATCGTGAATTGGGGGGCACGGCCCTTCCCGCTAAAAGAGAGCCGGGGGCGCATCGCATCATGCGTCAGAGCCGTGCCGTCTGTTGTCACCTCATCATCACACCTTACCCGGCGGGCGTTCGCCCGGGCGGCGCTCGTTCCGCTCGCGCTGGCGTGCCCGCGCCGCGCCGCCGCGGATTCCGACATGATCGCGCAGATGCGCGACATCGTCGCGAATGAGCTGGCGCCGACCGCAACGCCCGACCAGCCGGGCGGCCTTGCCGTTGCGCTTTATGCCGGCAGCCATGTCGAGTTCTTCAATTACGGCTTTGCGGACGACGCCACGCAGAGGCCGGTCACGCCGGACACGCTGTTCAACCTCGGCTCCCTGCGCAAGCCGTTCGAGGCGACGTTGGTCGCGCTCGGCACCCTCCGCGGCGAGCTCCGGCTCGATGATCATCTGCCGAAATATCTCCCAGAGCTCACCGGCGACTATATCCGCCGCGTCACGGTCGGCGAGCTTGTCACGCACACCTCAGGCATGCTGCTGCCGACCGACCATCCGCCCTGGCCGGACGGGACTTTTACGCGCGCGCAGTTCATCGACATGTTCAACAATTGGAGACCGCAGGCTGGCGCGATGCCCGGCAAGCAGCGCGTCTACAGCCACGCCGGCTACGTGCTGCTTCAGCTCGTGCTCGAGCGTTGTTACGGCACGCCGATCGCGGCCCTGTTCGAACAGCGCATCCTCAAGCCGATCGGCATGAATGCGACCTCCGTGCCCGAACGCGGCGAAGATAGCCGTGCCGTCATGGACGAGACCTGGATGCACCGCGCGGTCCAGGGCTATTCGGATCAGGGCATGACGATCGGCCCGATCGGCGACCAGCAGAGCTATTTTGATTTTCCCGGCACGGGCCAGATGTTCTCTTCGCCGCGGGATCTCGCGACCTTCGTTGCGGCCTGCGTCGACGGGCGGTCGATCGACCCTCACTTGCGCGAGGCATTGTGGATGACACAGCACGAGATCTTCCGCATCGACGAGAAGTTCGGACAGGGAATGGCCTGGGAGACGGTGCGTCTTCCGGGCGTCACCGTCGTCGACAAGCCGGGCGGCCTCAACAACGCCTCCGGCTATATCGGCCTCGTGCCGGCGCGGCGGATCGGCATCGTCCTGCTCGCCAACCGGGGCGAATATCCGCACGAGATCGCGCGCTACAAGATCCTGCCCGCGCTGGCGCGCCTCGTGGCTTCGCACTGAACCGTCCCCCGCGAAAACAGAAAGCCCCGGCTGTGCCGGGGCTTTCCACGCCAGGGTCGGAACGGGATGCTCAGTATCTGGCGACGACCGGTCCGCCGAACTTGTAGTTCACGCCGACGCGCACGATGTTCGATTTGAGATCGATCGAGTGGGTAAAGGTCTGCGCCGGCAGCGCCACACCGACGAAGAGATTGTTGCTGGTCACGCTGCTGCGACCAAGATCGACGTAGAGATATTCGGCATTGAGCGACCAGCCACCGCCGACCGCGTATTCGCCGCCGAGGCCAGCGGTCCAGCCGACACGGGTGTCGCGGATCGTTCCGGACTCGGTCGCGGCTGCGAAAGTATCGGTGAAGGCGAAGTTGCCCTTCACCTCGGCGATGGCCGCGCCGCCGGTGGCATAGAGCAGCCAACTCGGCGTCGCGAGGAAGCCGATGCGGCCGCGGATGGTCGCGAGCCAGTCCGCCGAGACCGACGATGACACCGTGAAAGCAGTCGGCGCGCAGCAGGGATAGAGCGCCGAGCCGGTCGCACTGCCCTTGAAGCCGAAATAGTTGATGTCGCCTTCGAGACCAAGCACGGCTTGGTTGACCTGCCAGTTGAAGCCGGCCGTGAAGCCGCCGGTCACGCTGGAACTATTGACGCGCTGGGCGCCGACGGTCCCGATGGCGGTGACGCTCGAGTCCGCGAAATAGGCGGCGACCGGAAACAGGGTGGTGGTGGTCGGGTCCGCGCTGCCCCACTGCCCGCCGACATTGCCGCCGACGTAAAAGCCCGTCCAGCTGTAGGCCGGCGCCATCACGGGCGCCTTGGTGTAATGCGCCGCGAGGTCGGCCGCCTGCACGGATGCGGAGCCCACAACAATCGCGGCAACCGCCAGCAAAAACTTCTTCATTGCAGTCTCCTTGCCCACGCGATTGATCTCGCGTTTCGAATGCGCGCGGGCGGAAAGCGTCCGCCGCAGATCGGGCATAGGCCGCCGGTCCCGTGCCGTCTTGGGCTGCGGCGAAGTTCATAGGGACTGTGACGTAATGTGAGCCGTGCGGCGCGCGAACGCGCGACGGGTGTGACCCAAGGGCCACACGTTATCCCTCCTCCGCGACGCACGACGCACGCCCGTGTCGCATCACGACAACAGCGCGGAACGCGATTCGACTCTCCGCGTCTCAGACCGAACGCGTCAGTCCGCCGTCGACGCGGATGTTCTGGCCGGTGATGTAGGCCGCTCCGTCGGACGCCAGGAACGAGATCGTCGCGGCGATCTCCTCGACCTTGCCGTAGCGCTGCATCGGCACACTGTCGCGGCGAGCATCGGTCTGCGGCAAGCTGTCGATCCAGCCCGGCAGCACATTGTTCATGCGGATGTTGTCGGCGGCATGGGTGTCGGTGAAGATCTTCGTGAAGGCGGCAAGGCCGGCGCGGAACACGGCGGACGTCGGAAACATTGCGCTCGGCTCGAACGCCCAGGCGGTCGAGATGTTGATGATGGCGCCGGCCTTCTGTGCCTGCATCAAAGGCGTCACCAGCCGTGTCGGACGGATCACGTTGAGCAGGTAAGTGTCGAGGCCGGTGTGCCACTGCTCGTCGGTGATCTCCGTGATCGGCGCGCGGGGCCCATGACCCGCGCTGTTGACGAGCACGTCGATGCGTCCCCATTTGGCCAACGCCCCGTCGACAAGCCGCTTCAGATCGTCGTTCGACTTGTTGGAACCGGTGACCCCTAGCCCGCCGAGCTCGGCTGCAAGCGCCTCGCCCTTGCCGGAGGAGGACAGGATGGCGACGCGAAAGCCGTCGGCTGCGAGCCGACGCGCAGCCCCTGCCCCCATGCCGCTGCCGCCGGCGGTAACGAGTGCGACCTTCTCTGCTGCCATGACCGATCATCCTCTGTGATATCGTTGAGGCGAGCCGCAGGCCCGGCCTATCATGAGGCCTTCTACCGCCGGACCTGCCGGCAGGTCCACCGTCGCGAGCAATTTGAAAGATGAGCGATTTGCAGATCCGCAATTTGCGCCCGGAGGAGATATCCATCGCCGCCGACTGGGCCGCGGCCGAAGGCTGGAATCCGGGCCTCTCCGATGCCGCCTGTTTCGCGATCCCGGACGCGAAAGGCTTCTTCGTCGGCGAGATCGACGGCGAGCCGGTCGCGACCGTCTCCTGCGTCAACTACGATGATCGCTTCGCCTTCCTGGGCTTCTACATCGTGCGATCGGATTTTCGCGACAGAGGCCACGGGCTGCGCATCTGGAACGCCGCGATCGCGCATGCGGGCACCCGCGTCATCGGCCTCGATGGCGTCGTGGCGCAGCAGGATAATTACAAAAAATCCGGCTTCCAGCTCGCCTACGCCAATATCCGCTATGGCGGCATCGTCGCCGCGCCACTGAGGCCGCCCGCCGATGTCGTTGCGCTCGACACGATCCCGTTCGCGCGCGTTGAAGCCGACGATGCAACGGTCTTCCCGGCCCCGCGCGCCGGCTTCCTGCGTGCCTGGATCGACACGTCGGGACATATCGGTCGCGCGCTTCTGCGCGACGGCAAGCTCGCGGCATGGGGCGTGATCCGGCCGTGCCGGACGGGCCGCAAGATCGGCCCGCTCGTTGCCGACGACCGCGCGGCGGCGGAAGCGATCGCGCAGGCCTTGCTGGCAAGTGCGGGTGACGGCGAAGTCTTCCTCGACGTTCCCGCCGTCAATCGCGAGGCGATTGCGCTCGCGGAATCGCTCGGCCTCGCGCCGGTGTTCGAGACGGCGCGGATGTACACAGGGCCGATCCCGCCGCTGCGGATCGACCGCGTCTTCGGCGTGACGAGTTTTGAGCTGGGCTAGCTGAGGGAAATGCGCCGCTCAGTAGCAGCGCATGATGTTGACGGTATGCTCGCCGCCGCCGCGACCCGGCACAGTCACCTGCTCGGTCGGACAGCTCGGCACATAGGGCCGGTCGGACGGCACCACGTTCGGCGGGAAGCGATGCGTCCAGTCCCAGGGAACGTCGTACGTATAGGTGTAGCGCACGTCGCTGGAGACCGGTTGGCCGGAATCGGCGAAAGGCTGGCCGTATCCTGCGTTGTCATAGAAGAACCCGCCACCGCCCGGCCAATAGACCCAGGGTGTGTTACGGCCGCGGAAACGGGCGCCTGGCGCAATCGGCGGACGCGCCACCGGGCCGGACGGCGCGGCGGCGTGCGCGACGGCGCCGCCGGGTCTGGCAAAACTGTCGCTGGGGGCAAGGAGCAGCGCGGCTGCGCTGAGCGAGGCAAGCAAGGCCCCGTGTTGTGATCTGGACATCATGATACGCACCAACTCGTTTGGCTTCGCGAAAACGGCTCCCCACCGCACGCTAGGCCGGGCTGTCGCCCACCCGCAAACGTATAATTAATTGTTGGTTAAGGCATGGGATTAACGGGGAACAAGCTGCGGCAAGACGCGCGGGATTCCCGGCTGATGTCGCACTTGTTCCGCGGACTTCATAACCAGTTGATCGGAGTTGATCGCTTCCGCCGATCGCGTCCGGAACGCTCCCGCACTGCGGCCGTTGTCTCGCGACACAAGCAAGGAGCATCTCGAATGCGGAACAACTCAAAACTCCTCTGCCTGATCACGGCTTCGCTCGTCGCGGGCACGACGGCCGCCTCGGCCCAGGGCTATGATTGGAACGGACCGCGCGTGGGATGGGACCGCACCGCCCCCGCTTACCAACCGGTTCAGCCACGCGCGTACTATCCGGCCGGACCGTACGGCTCGCTCAACGGCACCAACCATCCGGCGCCGAGCTCGACGCAGGGCGATGTCGGCCCGGAGGGCAACAACAACGGCACCCTGACCGGCGTCTATCGCAACTGGTAACGCCCTTCACGATGTGGCCCATCGTCCATGACGGACGATGGGCCTTCGTGCGTCAGCGGCCCTGCTGCTTGCGCAGCCAGTCCGGCATGTCCTGCGGATTTCCAGTGCCCTGTGTCACGATGGCACTGTTTCTACCGCTGCGGCGATAAACCGTCGTGCGCCTGGTCTCCTTCTCGATCTTGACCTAGACCTGCGCCAGACCACCGCTCTGGGTAACGACGGACGTGCCGTTCTCGTTCTCATGTTGCACCTCACTTTCGATCACCGGGTGAACTGCCGATGGCGGCGGCTATTCGACGACAGGGCGGGTCCAGGCGCTCGCACGGACGACGCGGGTGCCGACCGCCCCGGATTGATTGCCGGCCACAATCCCTTGCGTCGCGTCGGGCGAAACATCCCAAGCGCGGGGTCAACGGAACGACGGCAAAATATTTCGCTTTATTAGAATTCGGATTTTTGTTAGTAATTACTCACTCCGGCCCAAGGAAGAGGGGCGTATCGCGATCGTCACGAACGCGGGCCGGGCGGCGGTGGACGCCGATCACATCGGCGCGAATGGTTTCGCAGGGCGGAG
>NZ_JADPKY010000136.1 GCF_023074185.1 Bradyrhizobium sp. 132
TCGTTACGCCATTCGTGCAGGTCGGAACTTACCCGACAAGGAATTTCGCTACCTTAGGACCGTTATAGTTACGGCCGCCGTTTACCGGGGCTTCAATTCAAGGCTCTCACCTCTCCTCTTAACCTTCCGGCACCGGGCAGGCGTCAGGCCCTATACGTCGTCTTACAGACTTCGCAGAGCCCTGTGTTTTAGATAAACAGTCGCCACCCCCTGGTCTGTGCCCCCCGACCCTGCTTGCGCAAAGCCGGGGCCTCCTTATCCCGAAGTTACGGAGGTAAATTGCCGAGTTCCTTCAGCATCGTTCTCTCAAGCGCCTTGGTATACTCTACCTGTCCACCTGTGTCGGTTTCGGGTACGGTCGTACGCGGAGGCTATTTCCTGGGACCCCTTCACCGCCCGAGCAATCCGATAAGCTCAGACGATACACGGCATCCGTCACCATCCGCTGGCCGGGGACTATTCACCCCGTTCCCATCGACTACGCCTTTCGGCCTCGCCTTAGGGGCCGGCTAACCCTGCGAAGATTAACTTTACGCAGGAACCCTTGGACTTTCGGCGAGAGTGTCTTTCACACTCTTTGTCGTTACTCATGTCAGCATTCGCACTTCCCATACCTCCAGGAGCCCTCACGGGTCTCCCTTCGCCGGCCTAGGGAACGCTCCGCTACCGCGTATCTTGCGATACACCCGAAGCTTCGGCTCGTGGCTTGAGCCCCGTTACATTTTCGGCGCAGGACCCCTTGTTTAGACCAGTGAGCTGTTACGCTTTCTTTAAAGGATGGCTGCTTCTAAGCCAACCTCCTGGTTGTTTTGGGAGTCCCACATCCTTTCCCACTTAGCCACGAATTGGGGGCCTTAGCTGTCGGTCAGGGTTGTTTCCCTCTCCACGACGGACGTTAGCACCCGCCGTGTGTCTCCCGAGCAGTACTCGTGCGTATTCGGAGTTTGGTTGGGTTTGGTACCGCTGTGGGCGGCCCTAGCCCATCCAGTGCTCTACCCCGCACGGTATTCACTCGAGGCGCTACCTAAATAGCTTTCGCGGAGAACCAGCTATTTCCGAGTTTGATTGGCCTTTCACCCCTAGCCACACGTCATCCAAGACCTTTTCAACGGGCACTGGTTCGGACCTCCAGTGGGTGTTACCCCACCTTCATCCTGCACATGGCTAGATCACTCGGTTTCGGGTCTAAAGCCACGAACTGAACGCCCTGTTCAGACTCGCTTTCGCTGCGCCTCCACCTACCGGCTTAAGCTTGCTCGTAACTTTAAGTCGCTGACCCATTATACAAAAGGTACGCAGTCACCCAGGACAAACCTTGGGCTCCTACTGTTTGTAAGCATCCGGTTTCAGGTGCTGTTTCACTCCCCTCGTCGGGGTGCTTTTCACCTTTCCCTCACGGTACTGGTTCACTATCGGTCGCTGAGGAGTACTTAGGCTTGGAGGGTGGTCCCCCCATGTTCAGACAGGATTTCACGTGTCCCGCCCTACTCGAGTCCTGCCGATCGTCCGTCCCGTACGGGGCTCTCACCCTTCACGCCGGCCGTTCCAGGCCGTTCCGGTAAACTCACTGCAGGCACTGGCCTGGTCCGCGTTCGCTCGCCACTACTAACGGAGTCTCGTTGATGTCCTTTCCTCCGGGTACTGAGATGTTTCAGTTCCCCGGGTTCGCTTCAAACCCCTATGGATTCAGGATTTGATACCTTCATCTGACCAATCGTAGTGAGGGGCCAAACCAGCGTTTCCGCCAGCCTGACACCACAATACGAAGGGTCGAAGGTGGGTTTCCCCATTCGGAAATCCCTGGATCAAAGCTCGTTCGCAGCTCCCCAAGGCTTATCGCAGCGTACCACGTCCTTCATCGCCTCTCAGCGCCAAGGCATCCACCGAATGCTCTTAAGGCACTTGATCGCT
>NZ_JADPKY010000137.1 GCF_023074185.1 Bradyrhizobium sp. 132
CCGTCTGTCGACCGGCAAGAGCGTCAACTCGGCCCTGGACAATCCCACCAACTTCTTCACCGCGCAGTCGCTCGACAACCGCGCCAGCGACATCAACAATCTGCTCGACGGCATCGCCAACGGTGTGCAGGTGCTGCAGGCTGCCAACACCGGCATCACCTCGCTGCAGAAGCTGATCGACTCTGCGAAGTCGATCGCCAACCAGGCGCTGCAGACCACGGTCGGCTACTCCACCAAGTCCAACGTCTCCGCCTCGATCTCGGGTGCGACGGCGGCCGACCTGCGCGGCACCACGTCCTTCGCCAGCGCGACCGCGAGCAGCAACGTCGTGTATAACGGCACGGCCGGCGGCACCACGGCGGCAGGCGGTACCACGACGCTCGGCGCCACCCTCGGCACCTTCACGGGTACCGCGGGAACGGCCGGCGACGGCACCACGGCCCTGACCGGCGCCATCACCCTGATCGCCACTTCGGGCACGACCGCAACCGGCCTGGTCGGCAACGCCCAGCCCGCCGACGGCGACACGCTGACCGTGAACGGCAAGACCATCACCTTCCGCTCGGGCTCTGCTCCGGCGTCGACTGCGGTGGCCTCCGGTTCTGGCGTCAGCGGTAACCTCGTCACCGACGGCAGCGGCAACTCCACCGTCTATCTCGGCACCGCGGGCACCCCGACTGCGACCGTCAACGATCTCTTGACCGCGGTCGATCTCGCCAGCGGCGTGAAGACGGCGTCCATCACCGCGGGTGCCGCGACGCTCGCCACCAGCGTCAACCAGACCGCTTCGAGCGTCGGCGGCGGCGCCGTCACGCTGAAGAGCTCGACGGGCGCGGATCTGAGCGTCACCGGCAAGGCCGACCTGCTCAAGGCTCTCGGCCTGAGCTCGGCAGTGGGCGGCGGCAACGCCACCGTGAGCGTCAACCGGACCACGAGCGCTGGCTCGCTGGGTGCGACGATCGCTGACGGTTCGACGCTGAACGTCGACGGTCACGTCATCACCTTCAAGAACGCGCCGACCCCGGGTACGACCGGTGCTCCGAGCGTTCCGAGCGGGTATGGTGCGAGCGGTGCGGTCGTCACCGACGGCAGCGGCAACTCGACCGTCTATCTGCAGTCCGGCACGGTTAACGACGTGCTGAAGGCGATCGACCTTGCCACCGGCGTGCAGACCGCGACGATCAACGCCAGCGGCGTTGCTGCGCTTACGACTGCAACCGGCCAGACCAACTCGTCGATCAACGCATCTGGTCAGCTCAAGATCTCGACCGGCGTCAATGCCGACCTCTCGATCACAGGCACCGGCAACGCGCTGAACGGGCTCGGCTTTGCCGGCAACACCGGCACTGCGAGCGCCTTCACCGCGGCACGGACCTCGGGCGTCGGCGGCCTCACGGGCAAGACCCTGACCTTCTCCGCCTTCAACGGCGGCACGGCGGTCAATGCCACCTTCGGCGACGGCACCAACGGCACCGTCAAGACGCTCGACCAGCTCAACTCGAAGCTTCAGGCCAACAACCTGACCGCGACGATCGACGCCAACGGCCTGCTGACGGTCTCGACCACCAACGACTACGCGTCCTCGACCATCGGATCGAGCGCCGCAGGTGGTTCGATCGGCGGCACGCTCACTTCGGCGCTGACCTTCTCGACGGCTTCCAGCCCCGTCCAGGATACGGTTGCCCAGACGTCGCGTTCGAACCTGGTGTCTCAGTACAACAACATCCTGAACCAGATCGACACGACCTCGCAGGACTCCTCGTTCAACGGCGTCAATTTGTTGAACGGCGACCAGCTCAAGCTGGTGTTCGACGAGACCGGCAAGTCGAACCTCAGCATCACCGGCGTGACCTACAACTCCAAGGGTCTCGGCCTCGCTGCGTTGACC
>NZ_JADPKY010000015.1 GCF_023074185.1 Bradyrhizobium sp. 132
TGGAGGAGCTGAACCGGACGGCGGTGCCGTATCCCGAGCAGCAGTGCATCCATGAGCTGTTCGAGGCACAGGTCGCCAAGGCGCCGGACGCGGTGGCGGTGGTCCATGAGGACGAGCGCTTGAGCTATGGCGAGCTCAATGCACGGGCGAACCGGCTGGCGCATCATCTGATCGGGCTCGGGGTGAAGCCGGACCAGCCTGTGGCGATCTGCCTTGAGCGCGGCGTGGCGATGGTGGTGGGGCTGCTTGCAATCCTCAAGGCGGGTGGCGCCTATCTGCCGTTGGATCCGGCCTATCCGTGCGCACGGCTCAAGCAGGTTCTTGAGGATGCGCAGCCGCAACTGTTGCTGGCCGATGCTGCGGGACGATCCGCGCTGGGCGCCGATGCGCTGGCCGATCTGACGGTGGTCGATCTCGAGACGGCGACATCGGCCTGGGCGAAGCTGCCGGCCTCGGATCCCGACCCGCGTGCGCTTGGCCTGACCTCGCGCCATCTCGCCTATGTGATCTACACCTCGGGATCTACCGGCACCCCAAAGGGAGTCATGATCGAGCATCG
>NZ_JADPKY010000068.1 GCF_023074185.1 Bradyrhizobium sp. 132
GGCGATCTCGTGCTCGGCAATGGTGGCGAGGAAGCGGGCCGCCGGCCAGCCTTCCTTGTCGGACTGCTCGGCAAATTGCGGCCACAGCACCTTGATGGCTGGCAGCCGCAACTCGTTGAGCAATAGATTGAGGCGCGCGGTGTCAATGGTGTTGGCCGTGCTCATGCGGCACCTCCGATCTCGCCGGCACCGACGAGGCACTCATAGGTGGCGAGCGGTGCGAGCTGCACCACGACGTGCGGCACGCAGGCCGGATCGGGAGAGAAGTAAGCGCGCAGCCGGTTGAGGTCGGGCAGTCGGCCGGCATCAAGCTCGGTCGCGAGCTGATCGGCGAGTTCGGCCTCGCAGCCGCGCTCATGGGCCAGTGCGAGCAGATCGACCATGATCCGGCAGGCTTTCCTGTCCGGCAGCCGTTCGCGCAAGCAATCGAAGGTTCGGCGATAGGCATCGCGCGGGAACAGCCGATCACGGTAGACGAGATTGAGCAGCGCCATTGGCTTGCGCCGCAAGGAATGGATCACGTGCCGATAATCGACGACCTGGTCGTGC
>NZ_JADPKY010000119.1 GCF_023074185.1 Bradyrhizobium sp. 132
CTCGATCTTCACAAACTGGCGCCGCAGATGCGACCAGCAGAAGGCGAGCGTCCCGGACAGGGCGTCCGCACGCGTCTCTCGGGTCATGGTCTTGTAAGCCTGCGGGGCGGCGATCAGGGTGAGACCCCAGCGACAATCAGGATGAGACTGCGCCGATGGGGACGGACCGAAGGGAGGGCGTAGCCCGACCGGAGGACCGTCCCCATCGGCGTCGCGCTTTTTGACCCGTCTGGCGGCTGGGCGGGGCTGGTGCAAGCTGTTGATTCGTCTCGACAAGAGGGAATCGACGCCTTGCCTGGCCTCCACATCACCGACCACCAGATGAGGCTGTACATGACCTACCGAGTGACATTGTCCCCCGAGGCCGCCGCGGCCAGGGCGGGGTTCTCGAAAGCGAGTGCGTATCGGATCGAGGGCGATGCGCGTCCGCCATCGCAGAAGAAGGCGCCGAGGGGTCGGCGACGATCCGATCCGCTTGCGCCCTATTGGGACGCCGAGATCATCCCGATCCTGAAGGCTGCACCCGGTATCCGCGTGATCGGCGTGCTGGACGAGTTGCGCCGACGGCATCCCGACCTTAACTCCAACATCCGACGCACGCTGGACGCCTGGCGGGCGCTCAACGGCCCAGAACAGGACGTGATCTTCCGCCAGGAGCACGAGCCCGGCCGCCTGGGTCTGTCTGACTTCACGGACGTGAGCACGCTCGGCATTACCATTGCAGGAGAAGCTCTCGATCAGCGGCTTTATCACTTCCGGTTGGCGTTCTCGGGCTTTGAGCATGCCCACGTCGTACTCGGCGGTGAAAGCTTCGTCGCCCTGGCCGAGGGGTTGCAGAACGCCCTGTGGGCGCTCGGCGGCGTGCCGCGGGAGCATCGCAGCGACAGCCTGTCGGCCGCGTTCCGCAATCTGGCGGCGGATGCGCGTGAGGATCTGACACAGCGATACGCCGCGCTGATGGGCCACTACGGCATGGCACCAACGCGCAACAATGCGGGCATCGCACACGAGAACGGCTCGATCGAGAGTGCGCACGGTCATCTGAAACGAGCCCTGGAGGATGCCCTGTTGCTGCGAGGTACGCGCGACTTCGCCAGTCTCGATGCGTACCGGGCTTTTGTCGACCAGATTGTCGGCCGGCGCAACGCCAACCTCGCCAAGCGGATCGCGCTCGAGAAGGAAGCACTGGCGCCGCTGCCGAAAGGCCGCACGACCGACTTCGAGGAGAAGGTGATCCCGGTGACGTCCTCGGGCGGCTTCATCCTGCGGCGCGTGTTCTACACCGTACCTTCAAGGCTGATCGGCCATCGCCTGCGTGTGCGCATCTTCGACGACCGTCTCGAATGCTTCCTCGGCGTCACACCGGTCGTGACGCTGCGGCGCGGCCGGCCTGTGTCAGAGAGCCAGGGCGGGCATGTCGTCGATTACCGGCACGTCATCCATGCCCTGCGGCGCAAGCCGATGGCGCTCCTCAATCTCGTCTATCGCGACCGGCTCTTCCCGCGGCCTGCCTACAGGCGCCTGTTCGAGACCTTGCGGGAGCATGGTGATGATCGGCGTGCCTGCAAGGTGACGGTCGAGCTTCTGGCGCTGGCCCACGAGCGAGCTTGCGAAGCTGAGCTCGCCGAGGCGGTCGCGATAGACCTGGATGCCGGACGGCTACCCGATCTTGCCGCGCTGCGCGACCGCTTCCGACCCGAGGCAGCCTCGATCCCGCGCGTCGCCGTCGATCCAGAAGAGCCGCGGCAAAGGCGCGCAATTCGGCGGGATCGCTCGGCAGCTCATCGGGCAAATCACTCATTGGCCCGAGCTTGCCATGCTTCGCG
>NZ_JADPKY010000035.1 GCF_023074185.1 Bradyrhizobium sp. 132
GGCCAAGCTTTGCTATATGGGCCACGCCACCATGGAGAACCGGCATGGGCTGGCGGTGGCCGGCAGGGTCACGCATGCCAATGGCACCGCCGAACGCCGGGCTGCGGAGGTCATGCTGAAGGCGAGACGCAAAGCCGCAGGTCGCCGCATCACGGCTGGTGAGGACAAGGCATACGATACGGCCGATCATGTCGCCAACCTTCGCGCCATCGGCGTGACGCCGCATGTGACACAGAACCAGGCCATCACCAAAACCGGCAAGAACCGTAACAGCGCGATCGACGAACGAACCACGCGGCATCCGGGATACGGCATGTCGCAATCGCGCCGGGCGATGGTCGAGTGCATTTTCGGATGGGGCAAGCAGCATGGCACCATGCGCAAGACCAAACATCGGGGCATCGCTCGCGTCGCCGCCGACTTCCTGCTTAATCTGATCGCCTATAACCTGATCCGAATTCCCAAACTGCTCGCCGCATAGCCACCCCGCGCCGGGGCACACTCAATAACAAGCTAGAAATTACATCCAACTCTACCGCGCCGCTCCAAAAACGACCGGCGGAAAAATGAAAATTCTCCATTTCAAGGTTTTTCAGCAGACTACTAGTCCGCAGGAAACGTCACCGCCTCGATCCGATTGCCGTCGGGATCGATGACGAAGGCCGCGTAATAGCGCACGCGGTCGTGCGGGCGGATACCCGGCGCACCGTCGGATGCACCGCCGGCGGACAGTGCTGCAGCGTGAAATGCATTGACCTCGGCGGTCGTCTTGGCCCGCAGGCAGATATGCACGCCGCTCTCTGGCGTGACGTGCGTCATTCCCTCGCGCAGATTGATCCAGAATTCGGGATAGGCCTTGCCGAAGCCGATCGTCCGCGGTCGCGTGACGAGGCGCGTGAGCCCGAGGGCGGCGAGCGTCGATTCGTAGAATGTAGCGGAACGTTCGAGATTGCTCACGCCGACGGAGATGTGGTCGATCATTGGTCGCGCTCCCCTCTCTCCTCGTCATTGCGAGCGAAGCGGCGAAGCGAAGCAACCCAGACCGGCTCTGCGGAAGCAGTCTGGATTGCTTCGTCGCTTCGCTCCTCGCAATGACGGCGTTTTATGGCGCCGCCATAGCTCACCTCACTATCCCCTACGCCGGCGCCCCCGACTTCACCAGCTTGTAGATCACCGAATCCATCAGTGCCTGGAACGAGGCGTCGATGATGTTCGGGGACACGCCGACCGTGGTCCAGCTGTCGCCGTTCTCGTCCTCGCTCTCGATCAGCACGCGCGTGACCGCGCCTGTGCCGCCGTTGAGGATACGCACGCGGTAGTCGATCAACGTCAAACCCTCGATGTATTTCTGGTACTTGCCGAGATCCTTGCGCAGCGCAACGTCAAGCGCATTGACGGGGCCGTTGCCTTCAGCCGCCGAGATCAAATGCTCGCCGGCGACGTCGACCTTCACGACAGCGAGCGCCACAGTGACGCGCTCGCCGTGCGAATTGTAGCGCTGCTCGACATTGACGTCGAACTGCTCGACCTCGAAATAATGCGGCACCTTGCCGAGCGTGCGGCGCGCCAAAAGCTCGAACGAGGCGTTGGCGGATTCATAGGCATAGCCTTGCGCCTCGCGCTCCTTCAGTTCCTCGACCAGCCGCGTCAGCTTCGGATCGCTCTTCTCGTAAGCGATGCCGGCGCGGTCGAGCTCGGCGATGACATTGGAGCGGCCGGCCTGGTCGGACACCAGCACCTTGCGGTGGTTACCGACCAATTCAGGCAAGATGTGCTCGTAGGTCTGCGGATCCTTCAGCACCGCGGAGGCATGGATGCCGGTCTTGGTGACGAAGGCGCTCTCGCCGACATAGGCCGCATGCCGGTTCGGCACGCGGTTGAGCATGTCGTCGAGCGTGCGCGAGACTTTGACCAGGGTCGCGAGCTTCTCGGACGTGACGCCGATCTCGAAGGCGTCGGCAAATTCATGCTTCAGCTTCAAGGTCGGGATCAGTGAGCAGAGATTGGCGTTGCCGCAGCGTTCGCCGAGGCCGTTCAGCGTGCCCTGGATCTGCCGCGCGCCGGCGCGCACCGCGGCGAGCGAATTCGCCACCGCCTGCTCGGTGTCGTTATGGGCGTGGATGCCGAGATGATCGCCGGGGATCTGCTTTGCCACCTCGGTGACGATGGCCTCGACCTCGTTTGGCATGGTGCCGCCGTTGGTGTCGCATAGCACCACCCAGCGCGCACCGGCCTCATAGGCAGCCTTGGCGCAGGCGAGCGCGAAGGCGGCGTCCTCCTTGTAGCCGTCGAAAAAGTGTTCGCAGTCGAGCATGACCTCGCGGCCGGCGGCCTTGGCCGCCCCGACGCTGTCGCGGATCGAGGCGAGATTTTCCTCCTTCGTCGTCTCCAGCGCGACACGCACCTGATAGCCTGAGGCCTTCGCCACGAAGCAGATCGCGTCCGCCTTCGCCTCCAGTAGCCCGGCGACGCCGGGATCGTTGGAGACCGAGCGCCCTGCCCGGCGCGTCATGCCGAAGGCGGTGAATCGCGCATGATGGAGCTTGGGCTTGGCGCCGAAAAACTCGGTGTCGGTCGGATTGGCACCGGGATAGCCGCCCTCGACATAGTCGATGCCGAGATCATCGAGCATCGCCGCGATGACTTGCTTGTCCTTCAGCGTGAAATCGACGCCGTTGGTCTGCGCGCCGTCGCGCAGCGTGGTGTCGAAAAGATAGAGACGCTCCTTGCTCATTGCAGTGCTCCCGACGCGGGTCCGGTGCCGAGCGTCTTCTGCATGGTGGTGTTGGCGAGCCACTCGTCGTTGACGGTGATGCTGTTGCGCTGCATGGCGACATAGCCGCGCTTGGCAAAAAAGCCCTGCGCGTTGTCGCTGGCGTCGACCGTCAGCTTGTCCGCGCCGCGGCCGCCGGCAAGCTTTTCCAGCGCATCGACGAGCATCGTCGCCAGGCCCTGCCCGGCCACGGCCGGATGCACATAGAGCATGTGGATATGATCCTTGCCGCGCAGCGACGCGAAGCCCACCGGCGATCCCTCCAGCGTTGCGATCAGCGTCAGGTCTGAGGCGAGCCGCTTGCCGAATTCTTCGTCCTCCGCCGCCGCCATCCAGGCTTGCTGCTGCGCTTCGCTGTAGTCGTCGCCCGTCAGCTCCTCGATGCTTGCTATGAAGATCGCGGCGAGAACCGGCACGTCCTCCGGCAGGAACGGCCGCAAGCCGGGCTTTGGAAGCGCATGTGCCATCACGCCAGCTCCCAGGTCGTCACCGGCTTGCCGTCGGCGTCCTTGCCATCCTTGAGCACCACGCCCTTGGCGACGAGCTCGTCGCGAATGCGGTCGGACTCCCTAAAGTCTTTTTGCGCACGCGCAGCCGCGCGCGCCGCGATCAAGCGGTCGATTTCGCCGGCGTCGACGCCAGTTGCCTGCTGCTTGCGGCTTTCCCATTGCGCAGCGCTCTCGGACAGGAAGCCGAGCAGACGCAGCGACCCCGCCAGGGCGCTGACATCGGTGCCACGCAGGCTGTGCAATGCCGCGATCGCGAGCGACGTGTTGAGGTCGTCGAGCAGCGGCTCGACCACGGATGCGGCCGGCTGGCCGGGCGCGACGTCGGCCGCGACGCGATACCAGTCGTCGAGCGTCCTGGCGCTCTCCTCCAGCGACTTCATGGTCCAGTCGATCGGCGAGCGGTAATGCGTCTTGAGCATATTCAGGCGCAGCACCTCGCCCGGCCAGTCCGCAAGCAGCTCGTGGATGGTGACGAAATTGCCGAGCGACTTCGACATCTTCTCGCTCTCGACCTGCAGGAAGCCGTTGTGCATCCAGTAGTTCGCCATGCGCTCTCGGTGGAAGGCGCAGCAAGTCTGCGCGATTTCGTTCTCGTGATGCGGAAACACGAGATCGATGCCGCCACCATGGATGTCGAAATGTTCACCGAGATGTTTCCAGGCCATCGCCGAGCACTCGACGTGCCAGCCCGGCCGCCCCTGCGCGGCGATGCCGGCCGGCGACGGCCATGACGGCTCGCCCGGCTTGGAGGGTTTCCACAGCACGAAATCGGTATTGCCCTTCTTGTAGGGCGCGACATCGACGCGGGCGCCGGCGACCATCTCGTCCAGCGAGCGATTGGACAGCGCGCCATAGCGCGGCAGGACGGAGTTGGCCGCGTTCATCGCCTGCGGCGAGAACAGCACATGGTCCTCGGCGACATAGGCAAAGCCGCCGGCGACCAGCCTTTCGATGATCTCGCGCATTTCGGCGACATGCTCGGTCGCGCGCGGCTCGACGCTCGGCCGCAGCGCGCCGAGCGCATCGACGTCGGCGTGAAATTGCCTGCCGGTCTGCTCGGTGACTTTCCGGATCGCTTCGTTCAGCGGCAGGCCGGGGAAATCGCGCGCGGCGCGGTCGTTGATCTTGTCGTCGACGTCGGTGATGTTGCGGACATATTTGACGTGGGCCTCGCCATGGAGATGGCGCAGCAGCCGAAACAGCACGTCGAACACGATCACGGGCCGCGCATTGCCGATATGGGCGAAGTCATAGACGGTCGGCCCGCAGACATACATGCGGACGTCCTTCGCATCGAGCGGCACGAAGCTGCGCTTTTCCCGGCTCAGCGTATCGTAGAGGCGCAATTCCATATGGATACCCGTCGGCTGTTGGCCGGGCGTCCAGTGCTCTCAATGTTTTTGAGATAAAGACGGCTCCAGCCAGCGAATCGCTAGCTAATAATCTCGCGGCAAATGGCGCAAATGGCGAGGAGACCGTTCATGCGGCGACATATGGGCCACGAAGGGCCCACGCGTCAAGGGAGCCGCGGAAATGCCGTCTTATCTCCGCATTGCGCGGCAGCTCCGCCTTGATGGTTCATCATCCTTAACCATTTGAGCCCATTCTGGAACTGGCAGTTCCTTCTTTTTGCCCCCGGTGTTTTCATGCGATCATTGCTCGCGCTCATTTCCTGCGTCTCCATCCTTGCGGCATCCAGCGCTTTCGCCGAGACTCGCGTCTTCATCATCGCCAATCAGGCGGACGGCTACGGTGTCGACCAGTGCCTCGCCAAAAGCGAGAAATGCGGCGCACAGGTCGCGCGTACCTATTGCCAGTCACGCGATTTTGCCCAGGCTTCGGCCTATCGCCGGGTCGATCCCGACGAAATTACCGGCTCTGTCCCCAAATCCGGCGCAAACTGCTCCCATGGCCATTGCGACGAATATGTCGCAATCACCTGCCAGCGCTGAATTCGCTCGGAACTGGCGTATCTTAGGCGCAATCTTTGGCCCCTGAAACGACGTGACGATGCCGCAGGAAGCGGCTATGGGAGGGCGCGCTTCGCCCCCCAAATCACGCGTGGCCGTGACCTCGCTAGAATGGCGGATATGCCTGAATTTTTGTCTCTCCCCCGTGCTCGCTTCCTCCTTGCCTGCACCGTGCTCCTAAGCACGGTCGTGCTTGTCACCGGCGCTTTCGCACAGGCCGGCCCGCCCGGGCCGCCGCCGCCTCAGCCCGGCCAGAACGGGCTTGGACCGAATCCGATGTGCGTGCGACTGGAGGGCCAGCTCGCCGCGCTCGATCGTAGCGGTGGCGGCGGTGACCCCGCGCGCGAAGACCAGATCCGCCGCTACCAGGAGTCCCAGACCCGGCAGCAGGCCGAGCTCGACCGCGTCACCATGCAGGCCAAGCGCATGGGCTGCGATTCCTCCGGCTTCTTCTCGCTGTTCAGCGGCCAGTCGGCGCAATGCGGTCCGGTCAACACCCAGATCCAGCAGATGCGCGCCAATCTGGACCAGATCACCGGCAATCTCGAACGCCTGCGCGGCAGCGGTCCCGGCGGCTTCAGTCCGGAGCGCGACAACCAGCGCCGCTCGGTGCTGGCGGCGCTGGCGCAGAACAATTGCGGCCCGCAATATGCCAACGCCGCGCAGTCGCAAGGCGGCAACTTCCTGAGCAATCTGTTCGGCGGCAACAACCCCAACAGTCCACAAGGCGTGCCGCCCACCGATCTTGGGCCGCAGTCAGGCACCTATCGCACCGTGTGCGTGCGCACCTGCGACGGTGCGTACTTCCCGGTCTCGTTTGCGACCGTGCCGGCGCGCTTCCCCGACGACGAGAAGACCTGCAAGGCGCTGTGCCCGGCTGCGGAAGCCGTGCTCTACACCCATCGCAATCCCGGCGAAGACATGAACTCCGCGGTCTCCATCAGCGGCCAGCCCTACACGGCGCTGCCGACCGCGTTCAAATTCCGCAGCGAGTTCAACCCGTCCTGCTCCTGCAAGGCCGCGGGCCAGACCTGGGCCGACGCGCTGAAATCGGCTGACGACAAGGCGTCGGCCGAGCAGCAGGGTGACATCATCGTCACCGAGGAGAGCGCCAAGAAGATGCAGCAGCGGCAGCTCACCAAGGGCACGCCTGCAAATGCCAAGAAGGGCGCAGCGCCGGCACCGGCCACGGCCGGCACACCGGCCGCCGCACCGCCCGCCGATACTGGCACCGCTGCGACCACCGAGAACAAGCCGATCCGTTCGGTCGGACCGACCTTCATCCCACCGAAGCAATAATTCTGCACCAATCTCGAGCCAAGTGGGCCGCCGGGAGCGGCCCTCTTGCTGTTACGGCTCGCCCTCGCGGCTCCACGGGAAGAGATTGGCCGGAAAGTCCGCCGCATAGCGCCGCCCCTTCGGGGGCGGCGGCGGTTCATCAGGTGGATTCGGATTCGGCTCGACCACCCTCCGGTAAAGATGCCAAGTGGCATGACCGAGCACCGGCAGAACGACAGCGAGACCGACGAAGAGCGGCAGTGAGCCGATCACGAGCAGTGCCGCGACGACCAGCCCCCACCCCGCCATCGCAACCGGATTGGCCGCCACCGCCCGCAGGGAGGCCCGGATCGCATCGATCGCCGTCGCATGCCGATCGAGCATCAATGGAAACGATACGACGCTGACGCATAGGGCCGCGACGGCAAACAGGAAGCCGACACCGCAACCGACGATGATGAGCGACCATCCTTCCGGCGTCGTCAGCACGCGGGTTGCGAAGTCAGGAATGCTTGCGGCCGCCGCGTGACCGAAGATGGCGACATAGATCGCGTTCGCGACGCCGATCCAGACCCCGAAAAGGACGAGCAAGAGCACGCCGAGCTCGAGCATGGCGCCGAAGGACGGTGCACGCAAAACCTTGATCGCGTCCCACGCCTCGACCTCCTCGCCGCGCTCGCGGCGACGGCTGAGTTCGTAGAGACCGATCGCGGCAAAGGGCCCTATCAAGGCAAATCCGGCCGCCAGCGGAAACAGCAGCGGCAGGACCGAATGGCCGAGGACCATCCTGAACAGGACGAGACCGAGAACGGGATAAATCAGGCATACAACGACCGCGTGACTCGGCATCGCCTGGAAATCCTCCCAGCCCAGGCGCAGCACCTCTCTCAGGTCGGACAAGCCGATCTTGCGAATGGGATAAGAGACCGCCTCGCCGAACAGGTGCCGTTTTACGATGTTGTTGGAATAAAGAGTGGCCATGGACACACCCTCCTCTGCTGAAGTCGCCGCCGCGAACCGCGCGCTTTCCGGCCGCGCGCATCCGCCTTTATGTGCGGGAGACGCGATCGAGCCGAATACGGCAGTTCCAGGCTCAACGAGGAAGGAGCTTAGCCGGACGAAACCCGTCGCGACCTGCGCCGCAAGCTTAGCGCGGGCGCATCGGAATGACCAGCGCTCCCACTTGGTGAATTGTGTTTCGCATATTTTGTGCGATGCATCACATCGAGAATGCAACTGGCGCTCGCCAGCTTGCACCGCGACAGGACCAGCTTGCACCGCGACAGGAATCGTCGCGCCAGCTAAGCGCGTTGACATGCTATTGACGTCGGGTTCGCGGGGGATCATCTTAAAAACCTAGACGCCCCCAGCAGTGAGCGGTCGCGATCTTTCTCTTGAATGTCGCGACCGGTTGAATGGGCGAGACAAGAGGCGCGGCGATGGCGCATATGTCAGTATAGATGCCAGCACAACAGAAGAGTCCGCCATCGCGACCAATGTGAGCTTCGCCCTGGATTCG
This sequence comes from Bradyrhizobium sp. 132, assembly GCF_023074185.1. Taxonomy (GTDB): domain Bacteria; phylum Pseudomonadota; class Alphaproteobacteria; order Rhizobiales; family Xanthobacteraceae; genus Bradyrhizobium. The sequence goes on from NZ_JADPKY010000035.1 coordinate 8,050, forward strand.
TATCCGCAGCCTTCGATGGCGCAGCCTTCGATGGCAAGGATGGATCAGGATGGCTGTCGCACTGATACTGCTTCTGGTCGCGATCGGCTCGGTGCTGTTTCACCTTTACAGCCCGTGGTGGTGGACGCCCATTGCCACTAACTGGAGCTACATCGACCAGACGATCAACATCACATTCTGGATCACCGGATTCGTCTTTACCGCGGTCGTTGCATTCATGGCCTATTGCGTCTTTCGCTTCCACCATAGGGAGGGAAGACAGGCAGACTACAATCCCGAAAACAAAAAGCTTGAATGGTGGCTCAGTATCGGGACCGGAATCGGCGTCGCCGCCATGCTCGCACCCGGCCTGGTCGTCTGGCACCAGTTCGTGACGGTGCCCGCAGACGCCACCGAGATCGAAGTCATGGGCCAGCAATGGCAATGGAGCTTCCGCTTGCCGGGGAAGGATGGTCGGTTGGGCACGTCCGACGTCGGCAACATCAGTCCAGACAATCCGATGGGCCTCAATCGCAGCGATCCGCATGGCCAGGACGACGTCGTGATCGAGAACGGCGACCTGCATCTTCCAACGGGCAAGCCCGTCAAGGTTCTGCTCCGCTCCGTCGATGTCCTGCACGATTTCTATGTGCCGGAGTTCCGGGCCAAGATGGACATGGTCCCAGGCATGGTCACCTATTTCTGGATAAGGCCGATCCGAACCGGGACCTTTGATGTTCTCTGCGCGGAACTATGTGGCGCCGCTCATTATCAAATGCGGGCCAAGGTGATCATCGAGGAAGAGAGCGACTATCACGCCTGGCTCGATCAGCAGAAGACGTTTGCCGAATTATCCGGCCCAAAGGCCGTCGTGAGGGCGACGTACCAATCGGGCGGCAAATAGGGAAATGCCGCTGCGAACATGGATCGGGCGCGTGAACCAACTCATCGCCCCCGAAGGAAACGACCGAGGAGGTGCTCTATGGTCGATGTTCCATATGATGGGATCACAGGCATTCCGCCTGCCGAAGTGCCTGAAGTCGAGCTCTACCATCCGAAAAGCTGGTGGACGCAGTACGTCTTTTCGCAGGACGCCAAGGTCATCGCCATCCAGTACTCGCTGACAGCCTCGGCCATCGGTCTCGTGGCCCTGGTGCTGTCGTGGCTGATGCGACTGCAACTGGGATTTCCCGGCACCTTCTCCTTCATCGATGCCAACCAGTACCTCCAGTTCATCACCATGCACGGCATGATCATGGTGATCTATCTGCTTACCGCATTGTTCCTCGGAGGCTTCGGCAACTACCTGATCCCGCTGATGGTCGGAGCACGGGACATGGTCTTCCCCTATGTGAACATGCTGAGTTACTGGGTCTACCTGCTCGCGGTCCTGGTGCTGGCTTCGACCTTCTTCGTGCCCGGCGGCCCCACCGGCGCCGGCTGGACGCTGTACCCGCCGCAGGCGATTCTCTCCGGCACGCCCGGACAGGAATGGGGCATCGTCCTCATGCTGTCCTCCCTGATCCTGTTCATCATCGGCTTCACCATGGGCGGGCTGAATTACGTGGTGACCGTGCTGCAGGCACGCACCCGCGGCATGACCTTGATGCGTCTGCCCTTGACGGTGTGGGGCATCTTCACCGCCACCGTTATGGCGCTGCTGGCATTCCCTGCGCTGTTCGTTGGCTCGGTGATGTTGCTGCTCGACCGTCTGCTGGGAACCAGCTTCTTCATGCCGTCGCTGGTCGAGATGGGCCAACTCAGCAAATATGGCGGTGGCAGCCCGCTGCTTTTCCAGCACCTGTTCTGGTTCTTCGGTCATCCCGAAGTCTACATCGTAGCTTTGCCCGCCTTTGGCATCGTCTCCGACCTGATCAGCACGCATGCGCGAAAAAACATCTTCGGCTATCGCATGATGGTCTGGGCAATCGTGGCGATTGGCGCGCTAAGCTTCGTCGTGTGGGCGCACCACATGTATGTGAGCGGGATGTACCCATATTTCGGGTTCTTCTTCGCCACGACGACGCTGATCATCGCCATTCCCACCGCCATCAAGGTCTACAACTGGGTCCTGACCCTTTGGCGTGGCAACATACATCTCACGATACCGATGCTGTTCGCGCTTGGATTCATCGTCACCTTCGTGAACGGTGGGCTTACCGGCCTATTCCTCGGCAACGTCGTGGTCGATGTGCCGCTTTCGGATACCATGTTCGTCGTCGCGCATTTCCATATGGTGATGGGCGTCGCGCCGATCATGGTTGTGCTAGGGGCGATCTATCATTGGTACCCGAAGGTCACGGGGCGAATGTTGAACAACGTTCTGGGCCAGTTTCATTTCTGGGTCACGTTCCTCGGCGCCTACCTGATCTTCTTCCCCATGCACTATCTCGGGCTGCTCGGCGTTCCGCGCCGATACTTCGAGCTCGGCGAGGCGGCGTTCATTCCGCCGTCCGCCCACTCGCTCAACCAGTTTATCACCGTGGTCGCGTTGACGGTTGGCTTCGCCCAGATGGTGTTCCTGTTCAATCTGGCCTGGAGCCTGTTCGAGGGCGAGCCGTCGGGAGGTAATCCTTGGCGAGCGACGACGCTGGAATGGCAGACGCCGGAGACGCCGCCAGGGCACGGCAACTGGGGCAAGGAGCTCCCGGTCGTCTATCGTTGGGCCTATGACTACAGCGTGCCGGGTGCTGCTGAGGACTTCATTCCACAGAACCAGCCGCCCACGACGGGGGCCATTCAGGGAGCTGCTCCGTGAGCGCCGTTATCCTGTTCCTGGGCGTGATCGCGGTCATCGCCGGATGGTGGCTCTCGCAGCAACGGCTGACTGCCAAGCCGTGGCTGGAGGCGGGTCCGATCGATGACTTCCCAGGCACGGGCGCAATGACCTGGCCGGCAGCGAAGGTCGGACTTGGCGTATTCCTCGCCGTCGCCGGCTCGCTGTTCACACTTTTCATCAGCGCCTACTCCATGCGCATGAACATGGCGGACTGGCGGACAATGCCCGTGCCGACGGTACTGTGGTTCAACACGGGCGTGCTGGTCATAAGCAGTGTCGCATTGCAATGGGCGTACGTTGCGACGCGCCGGAACGACATCGACGGCGCCATCGTCGGTCTGCTCGCCGCTGGAGGGGCAGCGATCACGTTTCTCGCAGGACAGCTTCTGGCGTGGCAACAGCTGAACGCCGCCGGCTATTTCGTGGCGTCCAATCCGGCCAATGCCTTCTTCTACATGATCACCGCGGTGCACGGGCTGCACCTGACCGGCGGCTTGCTGGCGCTCGGCAGGACCACAGCCAAGGTATGGCACCGTAACGCCGCGACGGCCGAGATGCGCCTGAGCGTGGAGCTCTGCACCATCTACTGGCATTTCCTCCTGCTGGTCTGGGTTGTCCTGCTCGGTCTCCTGACGGGTTGGACGAACGATTTCGTCGACATCTGTCGCCAGTTGCTGAGCTAGGGAGGGTGAAAACAGATGGCTGAGACTGTGCTGACGAACACGGGGCAAGGTGCTGGGCGACTTCCGGGCTGGCAAGGCATCGCCGCGGACTGGGCTTCTGATCAGCGCGCCTTCAAAAACGTGTCCTGGGGCAAGGCCATGATGTGGATCTTCCTCCTCAGCGACACCTTCATTTTCAGCTGTTTCCTCCTGTCCTACATGACGGCACGGATGTCGACGACCGTGCCATGGCCCAACCCAAGCGAGGTCTTCGCGCTTAATCTCGGCGGCAAGGACGTCCCCCTTATCCTGATCGCCATCATGACCTTCGTCTTGATCAGCAGCAGTGGGACGATGGCGATGGCCGTCAATTTCGGCTACCGCAGGGATCGCGTCAGGACCGCAATCCTGATGCTGGTCACGGCAGCATTCGGCGCGACGTTTGTTGGCATGCAGGCCTTCGAATGGACAAAGTTGATCATGGAGGGCGTTCGCCCCTGGGGCAACCCGTGGGGCGCGGCGCAGTTCGGCTCTTGCTTTTTCATGATCACCGGATTCCACGGCACCCACGTCACGATCGGCGTGATCTTCCTGATTGCAATTGCGCGCAAGGTCTTGCGGGGCGACTTCGATGTCGAAAGGCGCGGCTTCTTCACGAGCCGGAGAGGCTATTACGAGATCGTCGAAATCACCGGCCTGTACTGGCACTTCGTCGATCTCGTGTGGGTGTTCATCTTTGCGTTTTTCTATCTTTGGTGAGGTCGGCGCATGACAAATGCCACGGTACACATGGAAGGACAGCTCCAGGCCCATGTGCATGACGCAGTCGCAGCGGCGGCGGCACACGCCAAGGGCCAGCAGCACCCGATCAAACTCTACCTCGTGGTCTGGGCATGGTTGTTCGTGCTCAGCACCTGCTCCTATCTCGTCGACTATTTTGGCCTGCACGGCAGTCTGAGATGGTCGCTGATCCTGCTGTTCATGGTGTTGAAGGCCGGCCTCATCGTTGCCGTCTTCATGCATATGGCCTGGGAGCGGCTGGCCCTGGCCTATGCCATCCTGCTACCGCCGGTCGCGGTGTTGGTTTTTGTGTCGATCATGGTGCTTGAGTCCGAGTACACGCACTTGCTTCGAGTGGTGTTTTTCGCGACGCCGTTGTAGAACCCGCGGGCTCGCAAGGCCGGGAATTCACCCCTCGAACGCGTCGATCGACGCTTTGCTCCCACGCGACACCAGCGTCTCGTCCGGGGCGGCTAGCTGCTCGCCTTTGTCGCGAAAGCGGTTGGTGATGGGATAGCGGCGGTCGCGGCCGAAATTCTTGGCCGTCACCTTGACGCCGGGTGCCGCCTGGCGGCGCTTGTATTCGGCGACGTTGAGGAGATGGTCGATGCGCACCACCGTCTCGCGGTCGAAGCCGGCGGCGATGATTTTGTCGAGCGGCGCTTCGCGCTCGATGAGACGCTCGAGAATGGCATCGAGCACCTCGTAAGGCGGCAACGAATCCTGGTCAGTCTGGTTCTCGCGCAGCTCCGCCGTCGGCGGACGTGTGATGATATCGGGCGGGATCACCTCGCCGGCCGGCCCGAGCGCGCCATCGGGCTTCCAGACATTGCGCAAGCTTGCCAGCCGAAACACCTGCGTCTTGTAGATGTCCTTGATCGGATTGAAGCCGCCGTTCATATCGCCGTAGAGCGTGGCGTAGCCGACCGACATTTCCGACTTGTTGCCGGTGGTCATCACCATCAGCCCGGTCTTGTTCGAGATCGCCATCAGCAGCGTGCCGCGGGTGCGGGCCTGGAGATTTTCTTCGGTGATATCCGGCGGCAAATTCTTGAAGATGCCGGACAATATGGTCTCGAACCCGGTCACGGCTTCGGCGATCGGCAGCACCTCATAACGAATCCCGAGATGGCCGGCGAGCTCGCCGGCGTCCGCGATCGAGCTTGCCGCAGTGTAGCGGTAAGGCAGCATCACACCGTGCACCTGATCGGCGCCGAGCGCATCGACCGCGATTGCCGCGCAGAGGGCAGAGTCGATGCCGCCGGAGATACCGAGCAGCACACCGGGAAAGCCGTTCTTGGCGACGTAATCACGCAAGCCGAGCACGCAGGCTGCATAGTCGGCATAGTCGCCCTCGGGCTGCTCCGCGACAGGACCGGTGCAGCGCCAATCGTCGCCGTTTCTGGTGAAGCGCAGTGTGGTGATGCTTTCCGCGAACGCCGGCAATTGCGCCGCGAGCGAAAGATCGCCGTTGAGCGCGAAGGAAGCACCGTCAAACACCAGCTCGTCCTGGCCGCAAACCTGGTTGAGATAGACCAGCGGCAAGCCGCTCTCGGTGACGCGCGCGACCGCAACCGACAAACGCACATCGGCCTTGTCGCGGGCGTAGGGCGAGCCGTTCGGCACCAGAATGATCTCGACGCCGGTCTCGGCCAGCGTCTCGACCACGTTCTCGTAATCCTCGGACTCTTCCAGCCAGATGTCCTCGCAGATCGGCACACCGATCCGAACGCCGCGCACGGTCACCGGCCCCGCGGCGGGGCCGCGCGAAAACAGCCGCTTCTCGTCGAACACGCCGTAATTCGGCAGGTTGCATTTGAAGCGAAGCGCGGCGATACGGCCGCCATCGAGCAGCGCGCAGGCATTGTAGAGTCTGCCCTCCTCCACCCAGGGCGTGCCGACCAGCATGGCCGGGCCGCCATCAGCGGTCTCGCGCGCGAGCGCCTCGATCGCGGCGCGGCAAGCGGCCTGGAAGGAAGGCTTCTGCACGAGATCTTCCGGCGGGTAGCCGGCAATGAACAATTCCGGAAACAGCACGAGATCGGCACCGTCGGACTTGGCCTGCGCGCGCGCGGCACGCGCCTTGGCGGCATTGCCGTCGATGTCGCCCACGGTCGGATTGAGCTGGGCGAGCGTGACCGCGAATTCGTTGAGACGTTCGGTCATGGCCGCCGCGCTCCGATCAGAGCATGATCCGGAAAAGTGTGAAGCGGTTTTCCGAAAAGATCATGCTCAAAACAACAACCTAAAGCGCGATTAGCGCTTTAGAGGAACCCCAACCGCTCGATGATGGCGATGATCCAGAACGCGCCGGCCATCAGGAGCGCAACACCGACCGCGGCCGAGCCCATGTCCTTGACCCGGCCGATCTGTTTGTCGTGATCCATGGTCAGCCGGTCGGCAAGCTTCTCGATCGCGGTGTTGAGCAGCTCGACCACCAGCACGAACGCGACTGAACACACCAGCTCGACCGCGCGCATCGCGGTCGCGCCGACGAACCACGCCAGCGGCAGCGACAAAAGGAGCGCGACAATCTCCTCGCGGACGGCCTGCTCCGACCGGAACGCAAAGGCCAGACCGTTGCGGGAATTGACCGTGGCCTTCAAGATCCGCAGCAAGGTCTCAGAGCCCCGCTGCGGCCGGCACCGGCATGACCTTGCCGGCGCGCTCCTGCTTGAGCAGCTCCGCGATCAGGAAAGCCATGTCGATGGATTGCTCGGCATTGAGCCGGGGATCGCAGACCGTGTGATAGCGATCGTTGAGATCCTCGTCGGTGATCGCGCGGGCGCCGCCGATACACTCAGTGACATTCTGGCCGGTCATCTCCAGATGCACGCCGCCGGCGTGCGTGCCTTCTGCCGCGTGGATGGTGAAGAACGACTTCACCTCGGACAGGATGCGGTCGAAGGGGCGCGTCTTGTAACCCGACGTCGAGGTGATGGTGTTGCCGTGCATGGGATCGCACGACCAGACCACCACTTTGCCCTCGCGCTTCACGGCGCGGATCATGTTCGGCAGGTGCTCGCCGACCTTGTCGGAGCCGAAGCGACCGATCAGCGTCAACCGGCCCGGCTCGTTGTCGGGATTGAGCACGTCGATCAGCTTCAGCAGTTCGTCGGGCTTGAGCGACGGACCGCATTTGAGCCCGATCGGGTTCTTGATGCCGCGGAAATATTCGATATGGCCGTGATCGAGCTGGCGGGTGCGGTCGCCAATCCAGATCATGTGGCCCGAGGTCGCGTACCAGTCGCCCGTGGTGGAATCGACGCGGGTCATGGCCTGCTCATAGCCGAGCAGCAGCGCCTCGTGGCTGGTGTAGAAATCGGTGGCGCGCAGCTCGGGGTGAGCTTCGAGATCGAGGCCGCAGGCGCGCATGAAGTTGAGCGCGTCCGAGATGCGGTCGGCCAATTCCTTGTAGCGGCGGGACTGCGGCGAGTCCTTGAGGAAGCCGAGCATCCACTGATGCACGCTGCCGAGATTGGCGTAGCCGCCGGTCGCGAACGCGCGCAACAGGTTCAGCGTCGCCGCCGATTGCCGGTAGGCCATCAGCTGGCGCTGCGGATCAGGGACGCGCGCTGCCTTGGTGAAGGCGATGTCGTTGACGATGTCGCCGCGATAGCTCGGCAGCTCGACGCCGTCGATCTTCTCGGTCGGCGACGACCGCGGCTTGGCGAACTGACCGGCGACACGGCCGACCTTCACCACCGGCACGGCACCGGCATAAGTCAGCACCACCGCCATCTGGAGCAGCACGCGGAAGAAGTCGCGAATGTTGTTGGCGCCGTGTTCGGCAAAGCTCTCGGCGCAGTCGCCGCCCTGCAGCAGGAAGGCCTCACCGGCAGCGACTCGCGCCAGCGACTTCTTCAGGTTGCGCGCCTCGCCCGCGAACACCAGCGGCGGAAAGGTCGCAAGCTGCGCCTCGACGTCGGCCAGGGCCTTGGCGTCGGGATAGTCGGGCACCTGTAGCACCGGCTTGCTGCGCCAGGACTCGGGCGTCCACCGCTCGGACATCGCAATCTCTCCGTGAAGCAAAAAGTGCAACCTGATCTGTGGGTTGCGAGGGCCGCCTTATACACAGGCTAATCCTTGGCCGCCAGTTGTAAATCCATCTGGCACTGCAAACCCTTGCGGGAAAAGCCAAATTCGCATTTGCTGGGAACGGCGAGGAAACTGGCAGGATACCTTCTGCCCATGGACGCGGCATTGGACGACGTTTTCGTTGACGAGATCAGCTTCCCGGCGACCGACGGGTATGCGCTGAGCGGCACCCTGTTCCTGCCGCGCGGCACCAAACGCCATGCCGTACTGATCAACTCCGCCACCGCCGTCCCGCGGAAAATCTATCGCGGCTTTGCCTCCTATCTCGCCCATCGCGGCTGCGCGGTCCTGACTTACGACTATCGCGGCATCGGCGACTCCCGGCTGCCGGCGATGGTCGGCTACAACCAGCCGAAATCACTGGTCGGTTTCAAGGCCTCGATGTCGGACTGGGCCGCGCTCGACGTCACCGCCGCCGTGCACTGGATGCGCGCGCTACCGCACCCTTCCCCTGGCCTATGTCGGCCACTCCTTCGGCGGCCAGGCGCTCGGGCTGATCGCGAACAGCGTGGACATCTCGCGCGCCGCGTTTGTGGCCTCGCAGGCGGCCACCTGGCGGCTGATGACGTCGCCGGAAAAATACCGGGTCTTCGCCTTCATGAATTTTGTCGGAGTGCCGCTCGTCCACGCGCTCGGTTACGCGCCGGGCTGGGCCGGCATCGGCGAGGATTTGCCCAAGGGCGTTTTCCTGCAATGGGCCGAGTGGGTCTCGAGCCCGCGCTATCTCTTCGATTCAAAGCTGCCGGCGCTGGAGAATTTTGCCAAAATTCAAGGGCGAGCTGCGCACACTCTGCTTCTCCGACGACCCGTGGGCGACGCGGCCCGCCGTCGAACTGCTTGCGAGCGGGTTCACCGCGATCAAGCCAGAGGTGGTGACGGTCAAACCGTCAGAGGTCAGCGCCAAGGGAATAGGCCATTTCGGCTTCTTCCGCCCCGAGCATCGCGACACGCTGTGGCGCGGCGTGGCGGAATGGATCCAGGGGGAGTGAGGCGGACACTTAACGAATGATCGTCGTCAGCGACGAGTAGCGCTTGTTCGGCTTGCCTTCGCCCGGCGCGAATTGCGCAAACGCCTCGCTGACGCGGACCGCCGGCGGCGTATCGCCGGCGAAACGAAACTCCTTCGGCTGCGGCGCGTAGAAGCTGCCGCTGTAATAGGCGTCGTCGAAGCGCGCCTCGCCGACCCCGAACAATGCGTCGCACGCGATCAGGAGCGCGTAGACTCCCGCGACCGCGACGACGACCTCCCTGAGAACTGACATGCTGGTGCCCCACACTGTTGCAGGCAGGATGCACGCCGGTTCCAAAGCCGGGGTTTAAGGCCGCGTGGTTCTTGTCCGCAGGGTTTGCCGCCGCTGAGCGGAATGCAGGCAATTTTACCGATCTCGAAAAAAGAGCCCGCCGGATCGGGCGATCAGGCGGGCTCCAGGCTTGGCCGCTCGGGAGGTATCAGACGGCCAGGTTCATCCACACAGCCTTCGGCTCGGTGAAGTTGTCGAGCGCGGCGCTGCCGTGCTCGCGGCCGAGGCCGGAGTCGCGCTCGCCGCCCCAGGGCAGGCGCACGTCGGTGTAGCCATAGGTGTTCATCCAGACCGTGCCCGCGCGCGCCCGCTTGGCGAAGCGCTGGAGCTTACCGATGTCGCGGCTCCACACGCCGGCAGCCAGGCTGTAGGCCGTGCCGTTGGCGATCCGCAGCGCGTCGGCTTCATCCCTGAACTTGATGACACTGACGACGGGGCCGAAGATCTCCTCCTGCGATATCCGCATCTCGTGCGCGACATTTGCGAACACTGCGGGGCTGATGAAGTAACCACGCTCGCCGACACGTTCGCCCCCGGTGACGAGGGTCGCGCCCTCCTTCCGGCCGATGTCGACATAGTCGAGGATCGACTTCATCTGCTTCTCGGAGATCACGGGCCCGAGCACCGTCTTGCGGTCGAGCGGATCACCGATCCTGAGCGACTTTGCGCGCGCCACCAGTCGCTCGACGACCTCGTCATAAACCTTCTCCTGCACCAGGACGCGGGAGCCGGCCGAGCAGACCTGGCCGGCATTGAAGAAGATGCCGGAGGCCGCTGCTTTGGATGCGGCTTCGAGATCGGCATCGTCAAAGATGACGTTGGCCGACTTGCCGCCGAGCTCGAGCGAGACACGCTTGAAGTTGCTTGCGGCGCCCTTCATGATTCCACGACCCACGCCGGGTGAGCCGGTGAAGGTGACCTTGTCGACGTCAGGGTGATTAACCAGCGCATCGCCGACGACCCGGCCGGGCCCCGTGACGACGTTGAAGACGCCCGCCGGCAGGCCGGCCTCAAGCGCGAGTTCGGCGATGCGCAGCGCCGACAGCGAGGTCAGCTCGGCCGGCTTCATCACGATGGTGCAGCCGCAGGCCAGCGCCGGCGCCAGCTTCCACATCCCGATCATCAGCGGGAAATTCCAGGGCACGATGGCGGCGACCACGCCGACCGGCTCGCGCAAGGTGTAGGTCAGGGCGTCGTCGCGCACGGGCACGACGTCGCCGCTGATCTTGTCGGCCCAGCCGGCGTAGTAGATCAGCGTGTCGACCGCGGCCGGGAAATCCTGCCGCGAGGTCGCGGCGATCGGCTTGCCGGCATCGATCGACTCGAGTTCGATGATCTCGTCGGCGTGCTGCTTGAGCAGGTCTGCCCAGCGCAGCAGGATCTGGCCTCGTTCGGATGGCCGCATCGTGCGCCATGGGCCTTCGAAAGCCCGGCGCGCGGCGGCAACCGCATGCTCGACATCGGCCTCGTTGCCTTCGGCGACGACGGCGATGAGCTGCCCGGTGGCCGGATTGAGCGATTTGAAGGTGCGACCGGAGCTTGCGGGGACGCGGCGGCCGTCGATCAGCAGATGCTGGGGCCGGGACATGAACTCGGTGGCCGGTGAGTGTGCAAAGTCATATGCAACAGACATCATATTTCCTCCAGTTCTGGTATACCAGACTAAGCGCCGGTTGACCGGAGTAAATATGATATGATTTGCAAATGGGCGCCCCACATATGAAGCGCAGTTCATAAGGATAAGAGATGCTTCAGATCGAGATCGAGGCCGTCTGGCGGTTTCGCCGCGAGGGCAATCCGCGCACCGCCATCATCATGCTCGGCGTCCTCAACGAAATCAGGAGGACCGGGAAGATCACCAGCGCGGCCCGCGACGCGCACCTCTCCTATCGCCACGTCTGGAATCTGATCGAGCAATGGTCGGAGTTTTTCGGCACGCCCCTGGTCGAGACCCAGCGCGGCAAAGGCTCGAAACTCACGCCGTTCGGCGAGCGGCTGGTGTGGGCGGGTGAGCGCATGCAGGCCCGCCTCGGACCTCAGCTTGAGAATCTGGCGCAGGAGCTGGCGAGCGAGATCAAGCCGTTCCTCGAGCAGCGCCCGTCGGTGATCCGCGTGCATGCCAGCCACGGCTTTGCGGTCGCAAAACTGCGCGAATTCCTCGACCGCGAGCCGGGCATCGGCGTCGACCTGCGCTATGTCAGCAACCAGCATTCGCTGGTCTCGCTGGCGCAGGGCGCCTGCGATCTCTCCGGCCTGCATCTGCCGCACGGCGCGCTGCGGGCCCAGGGCATCAAGGCTGCCCGCGAATGGCTCGATCCGCGCGAGGACCGCATCATCAGTTTCGTCACGCGCGAGATGGGGCTGATGGTCGCGCGCGGCAACCCGCTGCGCATCGCTTCGCTTGATGATCTGACCGGACCAAAAGTCCGCTTCGTCAACCGCGACCACGATTCCGGCACGCGGCTTCTGTTCGACCAACTGCTCGCGGCAAACGGCATCGAGGAGAGTCGCATCAACGGTGCGCAGCAGATCGAATTTACCCACGCCGCGGTCGCGGCCTATGTCGCGAGCGGCATGGCGGATGCGAGCTTTGGCGTCGAAGCCGCCGCCCGGCATTTCGGCCTCGATTTCATCCGGCTCCTGACCGAGGATTATTTCTTCGTCTGCAAGCGCGCGTTTCTGGACACCGGGCCGATGCAGCGCATCCTCGAGATCATCCGCAGCGCTGATTTTCGCGCAGCGGTGGCTACCCTGCCCGGCTACGTGCCGTCGGACACGGGCACCGTCACCGGCGTGAAGGCCTTTCTGGAGATGCACGCCGTGCGATGATCATGGCGCGTTCACCTTGTCCGTGACGGGCAGGAATGCCAATCTCCGCAGCAATGATCCAAGAGAGTCCGTCATGCCGCGCGCGAGCGCCAAATCGGCGCCTGAGAAGGCCGATCGCGCTCAGCCGTGACGGGCCGCCTTGTTGCGGTGGCCGCTCTCGCTGAGGCGGTCGACCCAAGCGATGCCGATCGCGGAGATGATGAAGGTCAGGTGGATCAGCACCTGCCACATCACGCCGGACTCGGTGAAATTGCTGCGCGTCGTGCCGAGATTACCCGCCTCGATGAAGGTCCTGAGCAGCGAGATCGAGGAGATGCCGATGATCGCCATCGCAAGCTTGATCTTGAGCACGCTGGCATTGACGTGGCTGAGCCATTCCGGCTCGTCCGGATGACCGTTCAGGTTCAGGCGCGAGACGAAGGTCTCGTAACCACCGACGATCACCATCACCAGCAGGTTCGAGATCATGACGACGTCAATCAGCCCGAGCACGACCAGCATGATCTGTTGCTCGCTGGCGTCGAACGAGTGCACGACCAGGTGCCAGAGCTCCTTCAGGAACAGCAGCACATAGACGGCCTGCGCGACGATGAGACCGACATAGAGCGGGACCTGCAGCCAGCGCGAGCCGAAGATGAGCTGGGCAAACGGGCCGATTTGCGGCGCCGGCACCGGATCGGCCGAAAGTGCTTTGGGTTCAGACGTCATTGATCACTCCGGATGATAGACAGAAGCGTTGCCCTACAGGCTCGCGATGACAGGCGCGAGCTCGAGCGAGCCGCGATAGATCATCTCGAAGGCGACGTAGACGATGATAGCGAGACCGACATAGCCGATCCAGCGCTGCTTCTGAAGCACGCGGCCGAGCAAATCGGCAGCGACGCCCATCAGCGCGACCGACAATAGCAGGCCGAAGGCGAGGATGTAGGGATGCTCGCGCGCCGCGCCCGCGACCGCGAGCACGTTGTCGAGCGACATCGAGACGTCGGCGGCGACGATCTGCACCGCCGCCTGCCTGAAGGTCTTGCGCGGAGCGGCAGCAGCGCTCCCGTCTCCGCCATGGCTGAACGCGAGCTCGTTCGCATGCGCGGCCTGCTCGCGCAGCTCCCGCCACATCTTCCAGCACACCCAGAGCAGCAGCACGCCGCCGGCGAGCAACAGCCCGATCACTTGCAGAAGCTGGGTCGCGACGCCGGCAAAGACGATGCGCAAGGCGGTGGCGGCGATGATGCCGACGACAATGGCGCGCCGGCGCTGCTCGGCCGGGAGGCCGGCTGCGGCAAGGCCGATGACGACGGCGTTGTCGCCGGCGAGCACGAGGTCGATCAGGACGACCTGAAAGAGCGCGGTCAGCGCTTCGGTGGTGATGAATTCAGTCATGATTGATCGCTTTTAGGTGCGGACGGATCGAGCCATTGCGGCTTCTTCCGCTCGACCCAATCCAAAACCTTGCCGCGCGCGGATCGCAACGCGGGCACGTCTTCCGCAAGCAAAGCGAGGCCGAGCGGCAGCATCCAGACGCCGAGCACCGGCAGGAAGGAGAGCACGCCGCCGACAATGAGCAGCGCGCCCGAGGGGATTCTCACCCAGCGGCTGGACGGCTTGAGCAGATAGGTGACGGTGTCGCCCATGCGCGGCGGCAGGCGCCGGACAAGCTTGTCGAGACGCGGGTCGCCGCCGGCCATCTGGCCGGTAGCGCCCGCAGCCCCTGTCTTATCCTCGTCCGAAACTGCGCTCATGCTTACTCCTCGGCGGCAATGCGCTGTTCGGCACGCACTGCACCCGGCGCCACCTGCTTTGCGCGCGGCAGCACCAGCGTCAGCAGGCGCAACAGCTTGATCGCCTGCAGTTCATGGGGATGGACGTCCTCGTCCGCGGCCGCGACGCGCTCCGACAGTTCCACCAAATGAGCCGACAGCCGCAGGTCCGAGACCGGACGCAGATTGTCGATCACCACATTGGCGAAATCCGGTTCCTCGAGCCGTTCGGCAAGCTCGTCGAACATCGCATAGAGCCGGTCGTCCGGGATGTGCGGTGCCAGCTTGCGATCCCGGATGAAACGGACGACCTCGTCGCGTTCGACCGGTGAAACTTGCCGGTCGGCGACCGCAACCAGCGCGCCGACGATCACCAGCGCCACCGCAGCCTGCTCGTTCAGGCTGGACGGCTCGGTGATCTCGATTTCGATCGGATTTGAATGCTTGGCGTCAGACATCGTTGCTCCCTTATCTTGCGAAATGACCGCACGGAGCTGCGATGGGGACGATTGGGTCGGAGAGACTCTCAAGAAGGCCCGACGATCGGCCGATCCATCGCATTCGCGCGGGACAGGTCATCCGACATCACGAGGTTTTGCCGACAGCGTCGACTTCCTCGCCAGAGGGGCCCGGATTCTTGTTCCTTTCACACATAAAGATGGGCCTGTCGGAATCAAGGCGACGACACTGCGACCAGCCGCCGCATCGGGTTCCGTGTTGGTCTGTTTGGCAGACGCACCGTCATTGCGACGAAGCCCGTGTTACTCCACCCGCTCGACAAGATGCGCCCGCGAGGGCGACCGCTCGAACTTGTCGCCAAAATACTGCGTCTCCTGCGCCACCAGACCGTCGCGGAATTCCATGATGCTCACCACGTAAGACGGCACCCCATCATACGTCAGCACGAATTCGCTCACCCACAGATCGCCGCCCCCGACGATGCGCCGAACTGTGAAGCGCTTCTTGTTCGGCTGCACGAAGCGGCTCTCCTGAATGTTCCTGCGGCCGCGGATGCGCTCGCCGGACTGCGGATAGTCGAGCACCGCGTCCTCGCGATAGATGTCGTGCTCGGCCTCGAAATCGTTGGCGTCCGACGCGTCCCAATGACGCTGGAGCGCGGCCAGCTTGCCCTGATCATCCATCGCGATCTCCCTCTTTGCGGACTTTGTCTCGTGACGCCCATCTGAAATTGGCCTGAGGGCCGCCGGTGGCAAGGCTTGCTCGCAACGTCTAACAACGCCTAACGAGCCAAAAACCCGGTCCGGGTGCAAGGATGACGGCAGAGCCGCGCAGTCACGGTTGGGAACACGCAATGGCACGTTTGCTTTCGGTCAATGTCGGCCTGCCGCGCGACGTCGCCTGGCAGGGAAGGACCGTCCACACCGGTATCTGGAAGGCACCAGTCAAAGGCCCGCGCAAGGTGCGCCGGCTCAACATCGATGGCGACGGCCAGGGCGATACGGCCGGTCATGGCGGCGAGCATCGTGCCGTATTCGTCTATCAGGACGATGCTTATCGATACTGGCAGGAACATCTGGGTCGATCGAACCTCGTTCATGGCGAGTTCGGTGAGAACTTTACGGTCGAGGGCCTTGCCGACAGCAACGTGTGCATCGGAGACCGCTACAGGATCGGCTCGGCCCTGTTCGAAGTGACGCAGCCGCGCGTCACCTGCTACCGGCTCGGCATTCGCATGGACGAGCCGGACATGGCGGCGCTGGTGGTCAGGCACGGCCGGCCCGGGTTCTATTTTCGTGTGATCGAGGAAGGCGACGTCGAGGCCGGTGACGAAATCATTCAGATCGCCGTGGGGCCCGAGCGCATGAGCGTGTTCGAGATCAATGCGCTGCTTTACCTGCCGCCTCATCCGCGCGAACGCCTGGAGCGGGCGCTGCGGATTCCGGCGCTGAGCCGCGGCTGGCACCGCTCTTTCGAGGCGCTGCTCGAGCAGCGCAAGGAGAACAAAGCGGCGGGAAACGCCGGGCTCGGATCGGCGGCGAGCCCACCTCCGGCCTGGCGCGGATTCCGGCCGTTTCACGTAGCCCGCAAGATCGCAGAAAGCGGCAACGTGACGTCGCTGATCCTCGAACCCGTCGACGGACATCCTGTGGCCGCCGCCCTGCCCGGTCAGTTCGTCGTTGTCCGACTCGGGCCGCTGGCTGCGCAAGCGATGACGCGCAGCTATTCGCTCTCGAGCGGCTCCGATGCCGCGCCCTATCGGATCAGCATCAAGCGCGAATCGCACGGTGCCGCCAGCCGTTACATCGCCGATGATCTCGGAATTGACGACGTCGTGCAGGTCGGTGCACCCCGCGGCAGTTTCACGCTCCGGCAAGATGCGCGCCCCGTCGTCCTGTTGAGCGCCGGAATCGGCGTGACGCCGGTGCTCGCAATGCTCCACGCGCTCGCCGCTGAAGAGACGACGCGGGACGTCTGGTGGCTTCACGGCACTCGCGACGGCCGCAAACATGCGTTCGCCGCCGAGGCGCGCGAATTGCTAAGTGGGCTCGCTCATCACCATAGCCACGTCTGTTACAGCGCGCCTGACCCGGGCGATCGTCTCAATGTGGAGTTCGATACAGCCGGACATCTGGACGCACGCCTGCTCCAGAGTCTCAGCGTGCCACGTGACGGCGATTTCTATCTGTGCGGACCGGCCGCTTTCATGAGCGATCTGAAAGCTGGCCTAACCACGTTGGGCGTCGCGCCGGATCGCATCCACACCGAATTGTTCGGCGCCGGACCATCCTTGACGCCCGGCATAGCGTCCTCCCCGCAGAAGCGAGCGCACTCGCCGGCCGGCGCCCCCGGCCCCGGCCCGATGGTTTCGTTCGTCCGAAGTGGACTCAATGTGTGCTGGGGACCGGCCTACGCCAGCCTGCTGGAGCTGGCCGAAGCCTGCGACGTCCCCGTGCGCTGGTCGTGCCGGACCGGCGTCTGCCACAACTGCGAGAGCGGACTGATCGCGGGAGCGGTCAGCTACGCGCCGGATCCACTCGACCCGCCAGCGGAGGGCAACGTCCTGATCTGCTGCTCGCGGCCCCGAAGTGATGTCGTGATTGATCTGTGAAAGTGGAGACTCATTATGCGAGTCGGCGCCCGGTCTCAGGGCGCTGTGGGACCAGGGCCGCAAGGAGCATTTTTATCCCTACGGCAAGGCTTACGTCGAAACTCTCGGCGAACCGGACTGGAACCACATTCCGACATCGTCCGCTCGGGCGAATGCCGGCTTGGAATGTGGATGATCCAGATGAAGACCAATCCCGCTCCCCGGGCCGGCCGCATGGGCGCGCGCCAGATCTACGATGCCCTGAGGGATCAGATTTTGGCGCGGGTATACGGGATCGACGGGTTGCTGCCGTCCTCGCGCGCGCTTGCCGGCGAGATGGGTGTGGCCCGCTCGACCGTCAGCGTCGCCTACGAACAGCTCGCCGCCGAAGGCTTTATCGAGACACGCCATGGCGCGCGGCCGCGTGTGGCTCGCGCCATCGTCGAGCGAGGACGCACGCGCGTGGCGTCGGGGCCGTCGGCGCGGAAGGTACGGCCGTCGGTCTTCGGCGAGCGGTTGCTTCGGGACCCGCTGCGCAGCTGCGCGGAATCGTCGGCGTGCGCATTCCCGTCGTGCGGTTCGAAGGCAAGCGCAAGATGAGCCAGAACCGTCCCGAGGCCGACCGTGTCGGCGTCGCGCAAGGACTTGCGGCGAGCGAGAACGCGCTTGATCGGGAGGTTGCGCCCCTCATTCCGGTGCCGATGTGAGCGAAGTTCGGCGCGCCGAGGCGCGCTTGAATAGTTGCAGGGCGGCGTCGTTTCGATCCGCATGTAGCAGACCGGAGCCATCCTGGCGTCAGGCTGCCGTGGACATGGCGAAGTGGGCCGACAGTCCGTACGGCAAGCCCGAGCGGACTGTCCGTCGGTCGTTCGAATGAATGGCATCAGACACCCGGCCGCTGGCACTTGCTGATCGGCGCAGCTGCACGTCCGCGCAGGACGTGCCGACAAATTAGACAAGACGCGTCTCGTCACTGGATCTGCAGGCTTGGCGAAGAGGGCCATGCAGGCCCGTGAAGCGGGTCATCTAACATCAGGTGCAACCTCGATTTTTCTTGGCGTGGCGGCGAGCCGAAGAGCCCGCGTGCTGCGCGTCACCTCGACTGGCCCAAATTTCGCAAGGCAGCATCAAGCCTGATTCCCTGCTCTCCCACGATTGGAGCGGCAAGATGCGTGCGCCGAGAGACCGGGTGAGCGGCCCAGAATCGGAGAATGCCATGAACGTGCATGCCGCCGGCGATCTCAAATTCACCGGGCTGACCCGCCCGGACGGCGCGCCCGTTCGCCTCAACGCTCGGGATTTCGTGGCGATCGATCGCGACCGGAATGCGAAGTTCGAAGCGACGTACCGGCCGCAAGCGCTCTACAATCGCGCCAACGAAGGCTTTCACGCCAACAACGAAACCTTCCTGCTGCACGAAGTCGCGACCAATCTGCCGATCTACCGTCCGGACACCGGCCCTACCGATTTCCACCTGCATCTTCCGCCGGGCGGCTTTCAGCTCGTGCTGGTCACCTCCGGCGCGTTCACCTTCGACTATGACGGGCGCTTCCACAGTGTCGGCCCTGGCGCGGTGATGTTGCAGAGCGCGATCGTGCACCGCCAGCTGTTCTACACCTGGTCGGGACTGTCGACCGAAGAGAACCTGAAGACGCCGCAGACGGTGGTGCCGGATCCGATTTCCATGGGCTATTCGGGCAAATTCCTCGAAGCCTTCGTGACCGATCCCACCACCTTTCCAAACCCGAGCATCGTCGGCCCGGACCAGATCAACGAGGCCGAGACGCCGCGTGTGGCCTGGAGCCACTCACTGCATGATCGCCCGGCCGATGCAGGCTTCTGGCTTCAGGATCCCCTGGCGCTGGATGCGCTGTTCAAGCCGTTCACCGACAGCCCTGTCAAATCGGCGATGCCGGTCTATGTGCGCGATATCGGGATCGAGGCCCCGAGCGGCCATCTCGTCACCGGCCACATCATCGCGACCGACCCGCGTGGCCAGTCACTTTTGCCGAAGAGCACATCGGCTGCAGCCGATGGTAGCTGTTTGGCCAAGGGCGAGGTTGCGATCTATCGCGTCATTCGCGGCACGGCTGAATTCAAGAGCAAGGCCGGCGAGACCTTTGAGCTCGCGGCTGGCGATGTGGTGACCGCCGGCAACAACGCGATCAGCCTCACAGGCATCGGTGACAACACGCAAGTTCTCCGGCTCGGCCTTCTCAAGGGCATGAACGACCTTCGCAGCTGGACGCCGACGCAGCGCGACGAGATCGACGGCCTCGCCGGCCAGATCATCACGCAGAAGGACATCCGTCCCCTGCGCACCGAAGGCAAGCAGGTCGGGTATCTGTACGGCTGAGCGCGGGGGTTACTCCGCCGCCTGGCGCACATGCCGCGCGGTCGGGGTGCGCATCGTGACGAGCTCTTCGGCCGCGGTCGGATGCAGCGCAATGGTCGCGTCGAAATCGGCCTTGGTCGCCTTCATCTTCACCGCAATCGCGACTGCCTGCGTGATCTCGGCCGCGGCATCACCGACGATGTGACAGCCGAGCACGCGATCGGAGGCACCGTCGACGACGAGCTTCATCAGCACGCGGGTATCGCGGCCCGACATCGTCGCCTTGATGGGGCGGAACGTCGTCTTGTAAATGTCGACATGGCCAAATTGCGCCCGCGCCTCGGTCTCGGTGAGGCCAACGGTGCCGACCTCCGGCTGCGAGAACACGGCGGTCGGGATGGTGGCGTGATCGACCTGCACCTCGCGCTTGCCGAACACGGTATCGGCGAACGCATGGCCCTCGCGGATCGCGACCGGCGTCAGGTTGAAGCGGTGGGTGACGTCGCCGATCGCATAGATGCTGTCGACCGAGCTCCTCGAGAAATGATCGACCGCGATGCCGCCATTCCTGGGATTGATGGCGACGCCGGCCTTCTCCAGGCCGAGATTGGCCACCGCCGGATGGCGGCCAATCGCGAACATCACCTGGTCGGAGGCAAGGCTCGATCCGTTCGACAGATGCGTGGTGAACTCCTCGCCGTGCCGATCGACCTTCGCTACCGTGCAGCCGGTGAGGATGGTGATGCCCTGCTTCTCCATCTCGGCCCGGACGTGCGTGCGAACATCCTCGTCAAAGCCGCGAAGGATGTTGTCGCCGCGATAGATCACGGTGACGTCGGAGCCGAAGCCGGCGAAGATGCCGGCGAATTCCAGCGCGATGTAGCCGCCGCCCTGGATCACGATCCGCTTCGGCAGCTTGGTCAAGTGGAAAGCTTCATTGGAGGAGATCACGTGCTCGATGCCGGGGATCGAGGCGCCGTGATTGGGCGCGCCGCCAGTGGCGATCAAAATGTATTTTGCCGTGATCTTCTTGTCGTTTTCGAGCAGGCGGACGGTGTGCTTGTCCTCGATCACCGCACGGCTCTTCACGACCTGCGCACCCGCCTTCTCGACGTTGGCAGTGTAGATCGCCTCGAGCCGGGCGATCTCCCTGTCCTTGTTGGCGATCAGTGTCGGCCAGTCGAAGCTGGCAGGCGGAACGGTCCAGCCGAAACCCGCGGCATCCTCGATTTCATGACGGAAATGCGAGCCGATCACGAACAGCTTCTTCGGCACGCAGCCGCGGATCACGCAGGTCCCGCCCATGCGGTACTCTTCCGCGATCGTCACACGGGCGCCGTAGCCGGCCGCGATGCGGGCGGCACGCACGCCGCCCGAACCACCACCGATGACAAAGAGGTCGACGTCGAATTCAGCCATTGTCCACTCCGACCTCTTTCAGCAACTCCTGATCAGATAGTATCTGTCAGATCTCCTTGCCACGCTTGCGCATCTCGGCGCGGAAGTTGCCCATCACGGTCTCGGAGAAATTTTGGGCCCAGGAGTTCATGAAGGCCATGCTCAACCCGATTGCGCGCGGCTCGGCCTCGATCAGCTTCTTGCCCAGCGGCGACTTGTAGAAGGTGACGAGATCCTTCAGCTCCTGCTCGGTGAACTCGCTGGCATAGACCTGCGCCATGCCGTCGCCGATTTCGCTCTCGCGGCCCTTGAGCTGCTGGGCGACGATCTGTGCGACCTCGTTGAGGTCCTTCTGGTAGTTGAGGTTCTGCTGGATCAGCGTGATCTTGGTCTTCTCGACCATGCCGGGCACCGCGTTGGCGTACATCGCGCCGGCGTTCTTGATCGCCAGGATCTCCTTGGCGGCCGCGATGGCGCTCGGTGAGGATTTCGGCGGGGCCGCCTGCTGGGCGAGCGCCGGGGCGGCCGAGAGGGCCAGTCCCACAGCGAGAGTCAGGACCGGCAAGAACTTCAAAACGCTCTTCATTCCTAGTCTCCTTTCGGCTTTCGCCGTTCAACCACGCGGATTCCCTCGCCACCCGCCAAAACAGCCGAGCTGGCCAAGCCGATAAACAACCCATGCTCGACCACGCCGGGGATCGCGCTCAACGCCTTGGCGAGGCGGGGCGGATCCACGATCTGTCCGAGCTGGGCATCGACGATCCAGTGGCCGCCATCGGTGACGAAAACGTGGCCGTCCTTGCCTTTGCGGACCGCCATTTGCCCGGAAACGCCGCATTCCGCAAATGCCTTCTCGATCGCACGCCGCGTTGCGCCGAGCCCGAACGGGATGACCTCGACCGGCAGCGGAAAGCGGCCGAGCGTCGGCACCCACTTGGTGTCGTCGGCAATCACGATCATGCGATCGGAGGCGGCCGCCACGATCTTCTCGCGCAAAAGCGCGCCGCCACCGCCCTTGATCAGGTTGAGCGCGGGATCGATCTCGTCGGCGCCGTCGACGGTGATGTCGAGATGGTCGATCGCGTCCAGCGTGGTCAGCGGCACGCCGCAGCGCTCGGCATCGAGCCGCGTCGCCTCGGAGGTCGGCACGCCGATCACCTTCAGCCCGGCGCGGACCCGCTCGCCGAGCAGCTCGACGAAATGTTTGGCGGTCGAGCCGGTGCCGAGCCCGAGCTGCATGCCGTCACGGACATCTTCGAGGGCGCGCGCCGCAGCCTGCCGCTTCAACTGGTCCATGTTCACGATGCGCCCGCCTCTGGATTAGGGAGTGTGCCGACGATAAAGCTCGCTTGCGGCGGCCTATGTAGCCCCGTTTCCCCTCGGAGAACAGGGTCTGGGAACAGCTCTATAAGCTGATCTTATGGCGCCGCCCCTTGCGCCTATACGGCCAGGCCGGTAGCGCTGGGATCATGACCTCTCCTCACACCATCGTCTTCGATCTCGACGGCACGCTTGTGGATACGGCGCCCGACCTGATCACCGCGCTCAATTACGTGCTCGACCGCGAAGGGCTGCCGCCCGTGCCGATGGCCTCGGCCCGCAACATGATCGGCGCCGGCGCCCGCAAGCTGATCGAGCGGGGGCTGGAGGCCGAGGGCCGCAGCGTCACGCCCGCCGACATGGACCGGCTGACGGCAGATTTCATCGTCTATTACGCCGACCATATCGCCGTCGAATCCCGGCCCTTCGAGGGGCTGGAAGCCGCGCTCGACCATTTTGCGGCCCAGGGCCATCGCCTCGCGGTCTGTACCAACAAGCTGGAATGGCTGTCGAAGCGGCTGCTGGACCAGCTGGACCTGAGCCGGCGCTTCGCGGCGATCTGCGGCGCCGACACTTTTGGCGTCCAGAAACCCGATCCGGCCATTTTTCGCGAAACGGTGGCGCGGGCCGGCGGCGAGGTCAAAGCCAGCATTATGGTCGGCGATGCCGGACCCGATGTCGGCGTGGCCCGGCGCGCTGGAGTTCCCGTGATCGGGGTCAGCTTCGGCTATACGGACGTGCCGATCGCCGAGCTCAAGCCGGACCGGCTGATCCATCACATGCGCGACCTGCCGGCGGCAGCCCACAGCCTGATGACGGCGTAAGAACACATCAAGCCACTGAAATCACGTGGTTATTTTTCTGTACCTGCGTTAACCATCTATTAATTATGCGCGGCCCGCCGGTTGCTTGCCTGGAACGACGCTCCTAGGTTTAGCCGGGGATGTGGCGGTTCGTCGCAGCAGAAGTGGATGGTCATGCGTCGTGTCATCGCGATTGCGTTAACTGGGGCAAGCCTCCTGGGGGCAACAAGCCTCGCCGGCTGCTCCTCGATGTCCTTGGACGTGTTCAAATCGGCCCCGCCGACGGTCCAGGTCCGGCTCGAATCCAATCCTCCGGGTGCTGACGCCACAACCTCGCTCGGTCCGGGCTGCAAAACCCCCTGCTCCGTCTCGGTTCCGGCCGCCGACGCCTCCTTCATGGTGGCTTTCGCCCTGCCAAAATACCAGCCGGCGAGCGTGCCGGTGAACGTCATCAAAAATCCGGGCGATTTCACCACACCCGCCTCGGTCACAACCGACCCGAGCCCGGTTTTCGCTGAACTCCAGCCGGCCACCCCGCCAAAACCGGTCCGCAAGCCGCACCGGCCCAAGAAGCCGAAACCGGCGGCGTCCGCCACTGCCCCGGCTGAGGCCGCACCGGCCGCGGGTTCGCCGTTCCCCGATCCGAATGCCGGCAAGCGCTGACCTCCGTTCCCAATTGTCTCTGACGCCCCTGATGCTTAGATTGCTTCCAGAGCACCGCTGACGCAAAGCTGCGCCCGTTGCCGTAAGGGACAAGGCATTTGGTATGAACGGACTTTCCGCGAGCCCCCGCGCCGCGCTGTCGAGCGCGATGACCGATCCGTTCGGACGGACCATCTCGTATTTGCGCGTCTCCGTCACCGACCGCTGCGACCTGCGCTGCTTCTACTGCATGTCGGAAGACATGACGTTCCTGCCCAAGGCGGATCTGCTGACGTTGGAAGAACTCGACCGGCTCTGCTCGGCCTTCATTGCCAAAGGCGTGAAGAAGCTGCGGCTCACCGGCGGCGAGCCGCTGGTCCGCCGCAACGTGGTGACGCTGGTGCGTTCGCTGTCGCGGCATCTCGAGAGCGGCGCGTTGGGCGAGCTGACGCTGACCACCAACGGCACCCAGCTTGCGAAACATGCCAGTGAGCTCGCCGATTGCGGCGTCCGCCGCATCAACGTCTCGCTCGACACGCTCGACCCGCAAAAGTTTCGCGAGATCACCCGCTGGGGCGAGATCGACAAGGTGCTGGAAGGCATCGAGGCCGCACGGGCCGCGGGGCTTGCCGTGAAGATCAACGCAGTGGCGCTGAAGAACCTCAACGAAGACGAACTTCCCGACCTGATGCGCTGGGCCCACGGCAAGGGCATGGGCCTGACGCTGATCGAGGTCATGCCGATGGGCGAGATCGGATCGGGACGGCTCGACCAGTATCTGCCGCTGTCGCTGGTGCGCGCGCGCCTCGCCCAGCAATTCACGCTGACGGATCTGGCCGAGAGCACCGGCGGGCCGGCGCGCTATGTCAGCGTCGCCGAGACCGGCGGCAAGCTCGGCTTCATCACCCCGATGACCCACAATTTCTGCGAATCCTGTAACCGGGTGCGCGTCACCTGCACGGGAACGTTGCACACCTGTCTCGGCCACGAGGACGCCTCTGATTTGCGCAAACCTCTGCGTGCATCCGATGACGATATGCTGCTTGCGGATGCGATCGACCGCGCCATCGGGCTCAAGCCCAAGGGCCACGACTTCATCATCGACCGCCGCCACGACCGCCCCAGCGTTTCGCGGCACATGAGTGTCACCGGCGGCTAGCATCGGCTGGCCGGCCGCGACTTATTCCCCTTAACTATCAACAAACTTCCGATTGACTGGCGGCACGCTCACTGGTTTGGTGCGGCTGCCTCATGCCTGCGCGGCGAGACAAGCCAACGCGCCACTCGGCGCAGTCAAGACGGCCGGGGCAAATCGGGGAGGACCAATCTTGCAAGCGCTCCTGAAGCTGAGCAATGGAATTGACGCGTTCACACGTTGGACGGGCAAGCGCCTGGCGTGGCTGATCCTGGTTGCCGTCGTCATCTCGGCGCTGAATGCGATTATTCGAAAGACGTTGGACACGTCCTCCAACTCGTGGCTCGAGCTGCAATGGGTGCTTTTCAGCATCGTGTTCCTGCTGTGCTCGTCCTGGACGCTGCTCGATAACGAGCACATCCGGATCGACATCTTCAACAGCATGATGCCGAAGCGGGTTCGCAACGTCATCGACGTGATCGGGCACCTCTTCTTCCTGATACCGCTGACCGTCGTCATGATCGTAACCGGCGTACCGTTCTTCCTGCGTTCGCTCCAGATCAACGAGCAATCCGGCAATGCGGGCGGCCTGCCGCAATGGCCGGCCAAGTCACTCGTCATGATCGGCTTCACGCTCCTGCTTGTTCAAGGCATCTCCGAACTGATCAAGCGGATCGCCATCATGCGTGGCATGATTCCGGATCCCCACGAGTCGCAGATTTCGGCGCTGGAGGCCGAAGTCGAGCACCTCGTTGAAGCGATCGAACAGAAGTGATCGCCAAGCGGCATCGTAGGGGGATTCAATGACCGCGTTTCTCATCGCCAATATGGCGCCAATCATGTTCGCCACGCTGGTGATCGTGCTGCTGCTCGGCTACCCGGCGGCATTTTCGCTCGGCGCCGTCGGCCTCTTCTTCGCTGTGATCGGCATTCAGCTCGGCGAATTCCATCCGGATTTCCTGCAGGCGCTGCCTGAGCGCGTCTACGGCGTGATGAACAACGACACGCTGCTCGCCATTCCCTTCTTCACCTTCATGGGACTGGTGCTCGAGCGCTCCGGCATGGCCGAGGATCTGCTCGACACTATCGGCCAGTTGTTCGGCACGATCCGGGGCGGCCTCGCCTACGCGGTGGTGTTCGTCGGCGCCCTGCTTGCAGCGACGACCGGCGTCGTGGCGGCTTCGGTGATCTCGATGGGCCTGATCTCACTGCCAATCATGCTGCGCTACGGCTATGACCGCCGCGTGGCGACCGGAATCATCGCGGCCTCCGGCACGCTGGCGCAGATCATTCCACCCTCGCTCGTCCTGATCGTGATGGCGGACCAGCTCGGCAAGTCGGTCGGCGACATGTACGAGGGCGCCTTCATTCCGGGCCTGGTGCTCGCGGGCCTCTACGCGGGGTACGCTTTTCTCGTCACCCTGATCTTTCCGAAAGCGGCGCCGGGCCTTCCCAAGGAGGCGATCGGCTTCCGCGAGGAAAGCGGCGACCGCGGCCTGAAGTCGCTTGGCGTGCTGTTCCTCGCGAGCTGCGTGTTCGGCTGGTTCATGATGCGGAATTCGGAGACCCACGGCGCCGACTTCGTCGTGCTCAGCATGTTCTTCGGCATCCTCTTCGCGTTCGCCGTCGCCGTCGCGAACTGGGCCATCGACAAGCTCACGGGCTTCCGTTTCCTCTCGAAGATGGCGCAACAAACCACCTTCGTCATGGTGCCGCCGCTGTTCCTGATCTTCCTGGTGCTGGGCACGATCTTCATCGGTGTCGCGACGCCCACCGAAGGCGGTGCGATGGGCGCAGCCGGCGCCCTCATTCTCGGTGCCATGAAACGTCGGCTGACCTGGGACCTCGTTCGTCAGGCGGTCGAATCGACGGCAAAGCTCTCCGCCTTCGTCGTCTTCATCCTGGTCGGGGCACGCGTATTCTCGCTCACCTTCTACGGCGTCAGTGGCCACGTCTGGGTCGAGCACCTGCTGACCTCCCTGCCCGGCGGCCAGGTCGGCTTCCTGATCTTCGTCAACGCGTTCGTGTTCGTGCTGGCGTTCTTCCTCGATTTCTTCGAACTCGCCTTCATCGTGATCCCGCTGCTCGGGCCCGCCGCGGAGCATCTCGGCATCGACCTGATCTGGTTTGGCGTGATCCTCGGCGTCAACATGCAGACTTCGTTCATGCACCCGCCGTTCGGATTTGCGCTGTTCTATTTGCGCTCGGTCGCGCCAAAGGAACGTTATACCGATCGCGTCACCGGCAAACGCATGGAGCCGGTCACGACGGGACAGATCTATTGGGGCGCGGTGCCGTTCGTCGTCATCCAGCTCATCATGGTGCTGCTGGTGATCATGTTCCCGTCGATGGTGATGCACTACAAGGGCGTGCAGTCCACCGTCGATCCCAACAGCATCAAGATCGAAATTCCGCAGATCGATCTGCCGCCGCTCGACTTCGGCCAGCCGAAGCAATAGCGCCCGGCCCGCCCGCAAAAAAAGAACCCGGAGCTTTCGCTCCGGGTTTTTTCGTTTGGCCGATCGCGGCTCGCAAATCAGCTCTGCGAGTTGCGCGCCATGAAGTTGTCATAGCCGACTTCGGCGACCTGGAACCACTGATATCCGTTGTTCGAGAACGCGGTCAGCGATTCGTAGACCTTCTTGAAGTCCGCGTTGCTGGCCGAGACTTCGGTGTGCAGCTCCTTTGCCGCCTTGAAGCAGGCTTGCATGACCTCCGGCGAGAACGGATGCAGCTTGGCGCCCGCTGCTAGCAGGCGCCGCAACGCCTGTGGATTGGCCTGGTCATACTTCGCCATCATCCAGTTGTTGGCGTAGTGCCCCGCTTGCTCGAGGATGCTCTGATAGTGCTTCGGCAGCGCGTTCCACTTGTCCTGGTTGACGAAGGCCAGAAGCATGGGCCCGCCTTCCCACCAGCCCGGGAAGTAATAATGCGGCGCGACCTTGACGAAGCCGAGCTTCTCGTCGTCATACGGTCCGACCCATTCGGCGGCGTCGATGGTGCCCTTCTCCAGCGCCGGATAGATGTCCCCTCCGGCGATCTGCTGCGGCACCGCGCCGAGTTTGGCCATCACCTTTCCGGCGAAGCCGCCGATGCGGAATTTCAACCCGCTGAAGTCCTGAGGCGTCTTGACCTCCTTGCGGAACCAGCCACCCATCTGACAGCCGGTGTTGCCGGCAAGCAGCGAAACGACGTTGTACTTCTTGTAGAACTCGTTCAGGACGTCCCTGCCGCCGCCCAGCATGTACCAGGCCTGGTTGATGCGCATGTTCGGTCCGAACGGCACGGCCGAGCCGAAGGTGAAGGTCGGGTCCTTGCCGAAATAATAGTAGGACGCGGTGTGGCCGATTTCGCAGGTGCCGTTCTGCACGGCATCGAGCACCTGAAGGCCCGGCACGATCTCGCCGCCGGCAAATGTCTGAATCTGGAATTTGTTGTCGGTCGCTTCCGCGACCATCTTGGCCATCATCTCGGCGCCGCCATAGAGCGTATCGAGTGATTTCGGCCAGCTCGTCGGCATGCGCCATTTGATCTCGGGCATCGATTGCGCGATGGCTGGAGCGGCGAGCGTCGCGGCACCCGCCGCACCAAGCCCGGTTACCTTGATGAAGTCTCTTCTTTTCATGATTTCCTACCCTGATGGATTGTGATGATGGGCCTTCTTGCCGAGGCTTGGAGGCCAGCATGGAACATGTCTCATCCGATTTCCATCCCGACGATGGCGAGGGACACAAATGCCCAGCTCCCACGCCAACCGGTCCTGCGACTTTAGGCTTAGACGATCAGCCGGAGATCGAAGGACGGAGCACGAAGTGATGCAGACCCGTTGGGCGCCTGGTGGCCACACGCCGCGATCGAGACGGCGCAGGTTCAGCCCGCCGCCGGTCCGGCCGCCTGCATCCCCTCCGCCAGCCTGAACCGCAGCGTGAACTCCGCGCCGCCGCCCGGAAGGTTCTCCACCGCGACTGTCGCCGTGTGATCGTCGGCCACGGCGCGCACGATCGAGAGCCCGAGGCCGGCGCCGTCGCTGCGCTGGCGGTCGGCGCGCCAGAAGCGCTGGAAGATCAGTTCGCGGTCGGCGTCCGCGATGCCCGGGCCGCAATCGCGCACCCGCACCGCACCGTCCTCGCTCACCTCGACGTCGACGGACGTGTCTTTTGCCGTGAACTTGATGGCGTTTTCGGCGAGATTGAAGATCGCGCGCTGGAGCATCTCGGAATTGCCATGGACCAGCACCGGCGCCTCGGTGCCCTTGAGGGCGATGTCCTTGTGCTGGGCTAGCGCGAACGGCGCGATCGCACCGACCACCTCGGCGCAGACGGCGCGCAAATCCGCGGACTCGCCGGGATCGAGCACCAGCGTGTCGAGCTCGGCGATCTCCAGCAGCTGGGCGACGATGCGGCTCATGGCTTCGATGTCGGCATGCAGCGCCTGCCGTGCGGCGCCGTCGCCAAGCGTCTCGATGCGCGTCCGCAGGATCGCGAGCGGCGTGCGCAATTGATGCGCGGCATCGGCCGTGAACTGCCGCTGCACGCGAAAGCCATCCTCGAGGCGATCGAGCGCCTGGTTGACGGCGGTGACGAGCGGGATGATCTCGCGCGGGATCTGCTCCGTCGGCAGGCGGATGTCGGTGCGCGCCGGCCCGATATTGCTGGCCTCCTCCGAGGCCTTCCACAGCGGTGCGATGGCGCGGCGGAAGATGATGATGTCGGCGGCGAGCAGGATCAGCAGGATCGGAATGGTGATCCACCCTACCCGCCGGAAGAAGTTCGAGATGATGTCGTCGATGATGACGTCGCGATGCGCAAGGTCCTCGGCGACGCGGATACGCACGATCTTGCCGTCGATGATGCGCGTGACGCCGGCGCCGGAAATCGTCTCGGACAGCGGCGGCGCCTGTGCCGCGGCGCCCGTCTTGCGGCGGGACGAAAACAGCAAACGGCCGTCGGCGTCGCGGATATCATACAGATACCGGCCATAGGCTTCGGAGTAGAGACCGCGCAGGCTGTCCGGCAGATTGAACGTCAGCAAGCCGTCCGGCTGCGCGACGATCCGTTCCCCCAGCACTTCGGCCTGCGCCCGCATGGCTTCGCGGTGCAACTGGTCGACTTCGGAATTGAGCAGCCAGAACATCACCAGCGGCAGGAAGATGGCAACCACCGCGACCGCCACGATGTGCATGAACACGATGCGCCAGATCAGCGATTTGAACGTCGGCGATCTCGCATAGATCCCGGCGACCCCCACGCTATTTCTCCTCGGCCATGAGATAGCCGACGCCGCGGATGGTGTGGATCACGACCTTCGCGCCGTGCTCGGTCAGCTGCTTGCGCAGCCGCGAGACGTAGACCTCGACCGCATTGGAGGCGACCTCGCCGTCGAGCCCGAAGATGTGGTCCTCGACGTTCTTCTTCGGCACCACGCGCCCCTGCCGGCGCAGCAAGATCTCCAGCACCGAGGTCTCGCGCGACGAGATGATCCGCGGCTGGTCGTCGACGAAGATTTGGCGGCTTTCGGTGTCGTAGGCGAGATTGGCGAGACGCAGCGAGCGGCCGAGCAACTGGCCCGGGCGGCGCAGGATCGCCTCCAGCCGCGCCACCAGCTCCTCCATCGCGAACGGTTTTGCGAGATAGTCGTCGGCGCCGCTGCGCAGGCCGCTGACGCGGTCCTGCAAGCCGCCGCGCGCGGTCAGCACCAGCACCGGCAGTGGCTCCATCTGCCGGCGCAGCTCGCGCAGCACCGAGAGGCCATCGCCGTCGGGCAGACCGAGGTCGAGGATCATCGCGGCATAGTTGACGCTGCTCACCGCCTCGCGCGCCTCGGCCGCGCTGCCGACGATATCGCTCTCATAGCCGGCCGCCGACAGCCCGCCGGCCACCAGCCGCGACAGTTCGGCATTGTCCTCGACGATCAGAAGGCGCATCGCATTTCCGCCGGATACCCACGTCACCCCACGGCCCTTGCCGCATCTTCGCTCTCTTCCACCATTCCGGCCACCTCGGCCAGCGAAAAAGCACCCGACAGACCGGTCACCTCTTCTGTCAGCTTCGCGTCAGCCAACCAGGCGCGCGCCCCTGCGGCGCCCGTGTCGGTTGTTGGACGCGAGCAGACATCCCCTGCCCGATCAAGCGTTACCGCTCCTGACCCAAATCTGGCATCGGACGGGGCTATTCGCTGAAACGTGAACGCGTTCACACTTGCAATCCGCCGGTCGTCCTAGGCTCTTTAACCGACGGGGGGCTGTTCTCGAAGCGGAGAAGCTGCAATGCGTGAACCAAACCTTGAAAAGTTGAACGCGCTCGTAGGAAAGCTTGTCGGCGACCTCGGCATCTCGCTTGGCGGCGCAAGCATCCTGCTCGGTGATCGCCTCGGGCTCTACAAGGCGATGGCCGATGGTGCGGTGGTCACTCCGTCCGAGCTTGCCAAGAAGACCGGTCTGCATGAGCGCTATGTGCGCGAATGGCTTTCCGGGCAGGCTGCCTCCGGATACATCGACTACCACCCCGAAAAAAACGCGTTCTCACTCTCGGCAGAGCAAGCCATGGCGTTCGCCGAAGAGGGCTCGCCAGCCTTCTTTGCCGGCGCATTCGATGTCGTGCAGTCCACCTACCTCGACGAACCCAAAGTCGCCGAAGCGTTTCGAACCGGGAAAGGCGTTGGTTGGCACGAGCATTCGAAGTGTCTTTTCTCTGGCACCGAGCGCTTCTTCAGGCCGGGCTATAACGCCAATCTGGTTTCGAACTGGATTCCGACGCTCGAAGGCGTCGAAGCGAAACTGAAAGCTGGCGCCAGGGTCGCCGACGTCGGATGCGGCCACGGCGCCTCTACGATTGTGATGGCGCAGGCCTACCCCAATTCAGAGTTTTTCGGGTTCGATTACCACAAGCCTTCGATTGAACGCGCGAAGGTCTTAGCGCAAGAAGCAGGAGTTGGAGACCGCATCACGTTCGCGCAGGCCAGTGCCAAGGATTTTCCGGCCAAAGACTATGATCTTGTGGCGTTCTTCGATTGCCTGCATGACATGGGCGATCCCGTGGGTGCAGGCAAGCATGTCAAGGAAACGCTGGCCAAGGATGGGTCGTGGATGATCGTCGAGCCGTTTGCTCATGACAATCTCAAGGACAATCTCAACCCGGTCGGATGCGTCTACTATCACGCCTCGACATTCATTTGTACGCCGGCATCACTGTCTCAGGAAGTGGGCCTGGGGCTCGGCGCACAGGCGGGTGAAAGCAGATTGCGTCAGGTGGCCACTGAAGCAGGCTTCAGGCGCTTCCGCCGCGCGACCGAGACGCCGTTCAACATGATCTTCGAAGTGCGTTCTTGACCGATCCGGCCGTTGTCCGGGTCCTGCAAGCCGCCGCGCGATAGTGGACAGGTGTCCCTGGCATCGCGGCCACACCCTTGATCCAGGTCAAGCATCACCTATCCTTTGGCCTCACGTTATGTTCAGCCTGAGGCAGCTCCGTCACTCCTTCAGCTCGCAGCAGGAAGAGGAGGATCACGATGCATCCGAACAAGCGTCTTTCGATCAAGTCCGCAACGATTGCAGGGATTGCTGCCAGCGCCCTGTTGGGGATTGCGGGTCTCACTCTCAATTCCGCACCAGCCGGGGCGGTCGTGTACTGCCAGTACGTTGATTATCCGCCTAGTTGCGTTGCGAGGGCCGGCGTCGTGCTCAGGCCACGCCCCGTGGCGCGAGCGGCGGTCCGGGCAGGCACCGCTGGCCCACGCAACATAAATGGCGGGGTCAATCGCGTCGGCATACGGTAGCGGTTCTGGTTTGTGAGTTGCGAGCCCTTGCTGCAATCGCACCCGTACGCACATTTCTGCGGCGGGTCGCGGCGCGCTAGCAACTTCCAGGTTGGCATCGCATTTGTTCATGCCTGACGAACGTGAGGAGCTTGCCGGTGATAACGATTCCAGAACTGACGTCCCAGGCGCTCGGTGCGTTCCTGATCTCGGAGACAAGAGGCCGCTTCGGCTCGTCGCATGCCACCTTGCCGGAATTGCTCCCCTACGCGGCAAAGCTGGCCCTGGAATGTATCGGCAACAGCGATGCATTATACCACAACGTCGAGCACACCTTGTTGGTCACGCTGGTCGGGCACGACATTCTGATCGGCCGCTCTCTCCTGAGGCCAACGACGGCCAGCGATTATGCTCACTTCATCCTCGCGTGTCTGATTCACGACATCGGCTACGTTCGGGGAATAATTCATGGAGACCAAGAGGGAGCCTATGTCGTTGATGGTAGCGGCCGAACAGTCGAATTGCCGATTGGCTCTTCCGATGCAGCGCTTGCACCCTATCACGTGGACCGCTCAAAATTATTCGCCGTGGAGCGTCTCGACGCAGTCGACCAGATCGACGCCGCTCGCGTTGCCCGGGCGATCGAATATACGCGTTTTCCCTATGCGGACGCTCCTACGAGCGAACTCAAGGATGACTTGGACGAGGAGGAAGGTTTGTTGCTGCGCGCCGCTGATCTGATTGGTCAGCTCGGCGATCCGAACTACATGAAGAAATCAAATGCGCTCTTCTATGAATTCGACGAGATAGGGCTCAACAAATCGCTCGGATACGCCACGCCCGCGGATGTGGTCTACAAATACCCTCAATTCTACTGGACCAAGGTTGCCCCCCAAATCCAGGCCGCCATCCGCTGTTTGAATGTAACCTCGAGCGGAAGGCAATGGATCAGCAGCCTGTATGGAAACGTCCTGCGCGCTGAGCGAGAAGTCAGACTATCTGGTCCACAGCTATAGATCGGCGTTCGCAAACCGTGGTTTTCGGCAAAGAGGCCGACACAGCCTGAGAGGGCACCCTGATCGGCTACTCGTGTCCCCTATTGCACGCGCGAGTTTGCACCACCGTCCGAGGCCGTTCGCCGGGGGCTTCGCGCCGATTTTCGTCTGCTTTTGATCAAGGAACCAACACCCCCGCATCCCCGTTTGCCTCGGCTGCAACATTACTCATTCGCATGAGGCGTCGTGCAGACCACCCAAGGTAATGCACATGCGGATTGCACGACGAACACGTTCCGGCTCGTTTAGATCGGACTGTCTGACCGCCTTCACGCGACATCCGGGCGCCACCGCGTTTGCTGCCGCAGGTACCCTCATCGCGGCTTCCGCAATCGTAAACCGACTGCTCGCGAGCAAAGCGCAACACGATAACCCTCCGCAGGGACGGTTCATCGACGTCGAGGGAGTTCGCCTGCACTATTTGGAGCGCGGCAGGGGCAAGCCGCTAGTTTTGTTTCACGGCAACGGCAGCATGATCCAGGATTTCCACTCGAGTGGGTTGATTGATCTCGCAACCGAGAACTACAGGGTCATCGTGTTCGATCGCCCGGGTTTTGGGCATAGCTCGCGGCCGAGGGACGTCGTCTGGACTCCGGATGCCCAGGCAGACCTGTTCAAGAAGGCGCTCGATCAGCTGGGCGTCTCTCAAGCAATGGTCCTGGGTCATTCGTGGGGGGCGTCGATTGCGGTTGCATTGGCGATCAAACATCCTTCGTTCGTGCAGGCTCTCGTGCTGGCCTCGGGATATTATTTCCCAACTCCCCGCTCGGACAGCGCGGCGTCGATGCTGTCCGCCGTACCGGTGCTCGGGGACGTCATCAGCTACACGATTTCGCCGCTAGCCGGCCGGATGATGTGGCCCACGATGTTGCGCAAGCTGTTTGGCCCCCGGCCGGTCCCAAAGAAGTTCGCGGGTTTTGCCAGGGAAATGGCGCTCCGCCCATCACAGATGCGGGCGACGGCGGCTGAAGCGACGATGTTGATCTCCGCCGCATTCTCGGGTTCGAAGGCGTATGGAGAACTCAAGATGCCTACGATCATTATCGCAGGCCAGCGCGACCGTTTGATCGATATCAAGCAGTCGGTCAGGCTGCATGGCGAGGTCAAGCAAAGCAAATTGCGCCGGATCGACGGAGTGGGACACATGATTCATCATTCCGCAACTGCTGACGTCATGGCGGCCATCGACGAAGCCGCTGCAGAGGCGGTGTTGATCCATGGAAGGGAAGGTCCGGGCGTACAACAGCCCGAAGAGACTTCCAGCGCCTGACGGGCGCGAGATGGTGGGCGTACTCTTTTCGACGGCCATGCCATTACCTGATTTCTTCACCATGAGGTACTTGTCGTTGCAACGCCTCCCACGCGAATTACGCGAGGATCGAGACCGTAGATTTCAAATCCATTGCGCTTGTAAGTTCTGATCGCTTCCCTGGTGGCCCCAAGCTTTACTTCGCACGATGCTCCTGAAAAGCCGCTCTGAGTTCAGCCAATACATCGCTTGTCGCGCCCAATTCCGCATCTGCACGGCTTGCAGGTAAATCCTTGTATGCAATCGGTTGATCGAACTGGCTTGCCGTGAAGTCATACCGCCGGCCTCTGATGCGATTGGAAAAATGTTCGCCGGCCGGCAGAGGCGTCTTCAGCAAGTCGCCGCCGAAGAGCTCGTGAAGGAGCAGCGCGGTGACGTTGCATTGCCCTGCCGCCGGATTGCTCGCCGTCCATTGGCTGGCGGTTGCCAATGACCAAGCCTTGCGCAGCGCGCTTTGTACCTCATCGGGATCGAAGCTCATCGTCACCCCCAAAGGTCGTGTCGAACTTAATTTCGGATTTTACGATAATCCTTTTTGCCACTGTATTGCCCGACGAGTCAAACGGCTTCGCTGCCCATAGGATCGACAGAGCGAAGCACTCGCTTGGTTGCTCCTGGGCAACGATGGCATCCGTGGGCCTGATCACCCCGCTTTGGCTCTCAAAATGCGGAGTTGCCCACGACCGCGCAATGATCGGGCCTTCCTTCTAATTAGCCCCATCGCGTCAAACTGTTAGCCGCATTCACAGCGCCTTGTCTTCTCGCCCCTGGTCTACTGTGCATGGGGTTGTTTTGCAGATTTTTTGTTGGACACCCTTCGTACCGCGGCCTCCGCGGCGCCCATCCCGATCACGTCGCGCCAAAGAAAAAGCCCGGCCTCGCGAACGAGACCGGGCGTATCGCCTTTCGACTTCTTGCGAAGATCAGCCGCGGGTGCGCGAGCGGATCATGAAGCTGTCGTAGGTGTATTCGGCGACCTGCCACCACAGATATTCGTCGGAGCGGTAGGCCTGCATGGCGTCGATCGACTTCTTGAAGTCGGGGTTCTTGGCCGAGATCTCGCCCCACAATTCGTTGGTCGCCTTGAGACAGGCTTCCAGAACCTCGTTGGTGAACGGGCGAAGCTGCGTTCCCCCGGCCACCAGACGCTTCAGGGCGCCGGGGTTCACCATGTCGTAGCGCGCGGCCATCCAGGTGTTTGTGTTGACGGTCGCGTTGGTGAGGATCGCCTGATAGTTCTTCGGCAATTCGTTCCACTTGTCGATGTTGGCGAAGGCGTGAACGGTCGGACCACCTTCCCAGAAACCCGGGTAGTAATAGTACTTGGCGACCTTGGCGAAGCCGAGCTTCTCGTCATCGTAGGGGCCGACCCATTCGGCCGCGTCGATGGTGCCCTTCTCGAGCGACGGATAGATGTCGCCGCCGGCGAGCTGCTGCGGCACCACGCCGACCTTCTGGAGCACCTGGCCGGCAATGCCGCCGATGCGCATCTTGAGGCCCGAGAGGTCGGCAACGGTCTTGATCTCCTTGCGGAACCAGCCGCCCATCTGGGTGCCGGTGTTGCCGCAGGGGAAGCCCACCACGTTCGACTTCTTGAAGAACTCGTTGGCGAGCTCGTTGCCGCCGCCCTGGTACAACCAGGAATTCTGCTGACGTGCGTTGAGGCCGAAAGGCACCGACGCGAAGATTGCGAAGGTCGGGTCTTTGCCGACGTAATAATACGACACTGTGTGGCACATCTCGACGGTGCCCTTCTGCGTCGCATCCAGCGCCTGCAGACCCGGAACGATTTCACCCGCCTGGAAGACCTGGATCTGAAACTTGTTGTCGGTCATCTCGGCGACGTACTTCGCCATCTGCTCGGCACCGCCATAAATGGTGTCGAGCGACTTCGGGAAGCTCGACGTCAGGCGCCACTTGATCTCGGGCGAGGACTGCGCGATCGCCGGCGAGGCCACCGCGGCGGTCGCCGCCGCGCCGGCTGCCGACACTTTCAGGAAATCACGACGCTTCATCTTCAGTCTCTCCTTGTTGGGGCGTTTCCCCTAACTTCCTCTTTGCTGCCGCACATTCCGGCGACGCGTTTTTGGGCCGCGTCGAACCGAAGGGGCTTGACTGCCGTGGGCCTTTAACACGGAAGCCCCGCTTTCGAAACGCGACATTGGCATGACAGGGCTCTACGAAAGTCGCATGTCCCCAGGGTATTGGTTTGAAGGGATTGGCTTGGATCCGCTCAGGCCGCGGCGATGACGCCCTTGAGCTGGTCACGGACCTGTCCTGCAACGGCGCGGTAGATCGCCGCATGGGGACCGTCCGGCTCGCTGTCGACCACGGGCGTGCCGGCATCCGAGGTGGCGCGAATCGCCATGTGCAGGGGGATCTCGCCCAGGAACGGTACCCCGAGCTTCTCGGCCTCGTGGCGCGCGCCGCCATGGCCGAAAATATCGGATTTCGTGCCGCAATGCGGGCACTGGAAGTAGCTCATGTTCTCGACGATGCCGAGCACGGGCACGTTGACCTTCTTGAACATCGCAAGTCCCCGCCTTGCGTCGATCAGGGACAGGTCCTGCGGGGTCGAGACGATCACGGCGCCCTTCAAGGGGACGTTCTGCGCCAAGGTGAGCTGGGCATCGCCCGTGCCCGGCGGCATGTCGACGACGAGCACGTCGAGCGTGCCCCATGCGACGTCGCGCAGCATCTGCGTCACCGCCGACATCACCATCGGCCCGCGCCAGATCATCGCGGTCTCTTCCTCCACCAGGAAGCCGATCGACATGATGGCGAGGCCGAAACGCCGGAGCGGAATCATCTTGCGCTCGTCGTTCAGCGCCGGCTTGTCGTGCAGGCCGGTCAGCCGCGGCACCGAGGGGCCGTAGATGTCGGCATCAAGCAGCCCGACCTTGAGGCCGAGGTCGCGCAGGCCCAGCGCCAGATTGAGCGCAGTGGTGGACTTGCCGACGCCGCCCTTGCCCGAGGCGACCGCGATCACGGCAGCGACGCCCGGAATCTCGGACTGCCGTGCCATCGGCGATTGACCGCCCTGTGGCGGCTTGTGGGCGTGGACCGGCTGCACGCCTGGCGCGCCGCGGCTCGGCGTTGGCGGCGAAGGCGGAGGCGGAGGCGGAGGCGGCGGCGCGGCGCCGGCCTTGCGCTCGGCGGTCAGCGCCACCATGACGGTGGTGACGCCGGGGATGGCGCGCACCGCGGCCTCGGCTTCGGCCCGGACGGATTCCCAGGCCCGCGCCTCGGCGGCATCGACATTGATCGAGAAGAACACCTTGCCGTCGGTGGCGTTGATCGCGCTCAGCACATTGGCATTTGCGAGCGCGACCCCTCGGGGCGACTTGATCTTGGCGAGGCTGTCGAGAACCTGTTGCTGCGTCACGGTCAAAGCGCATCTCCTCGAATTCAAGATGCCCCATTAGAGCGGAAACGCCCAAAAGGCTACCGCCTGCCGATATCGCCAGCCATCTCGGCGGACGCCGCCCCCTGCTCCGTGGCTGCCTCGTAATTCAGCTCGATCAGGACCCCATTGGGGTCGTAGACGAAGATCTGCCAGAGGTCGCCGCCGGGCACCTGGCGGGAGTCGAACCTCATGCCCTTGGACGCCAAACGCTGCTTCATGCCGTCGAACCCGCGGCTGACGAAGGCGACGTGGTGGACAACGCCGGAATCCGGTTTTTGTGGCTCCGCGGTCAGCGAAATATCGACGAGGTGCACCACCGGCCTGCCCTCGCTGTACATCCAGGCGCCGGGGAAGGCGAAATTCGGCCGGGCGCCATTTTCCAGGCCCAGCACATCCTCGTAGAAGCGGACGGTCTCGGCCAGATTCCGGGTCCGGATGTTGAAATGATCGAGCACGCCAACGCTTACGCTGCCCATGCTTTCCCTCCCTTTTATTGAAGTCCTTAGGTCCGCCATCCTAGCACAGGAGGGCATCAAACGAAGCCGTTGCCCTCCGGCCTCAACGGTTTATGGTGCGCGCGATCTGCCGCAATGGCGGAACTTTTGAGGGCGTCGATTGGCGCCCCCTCGCCCGGCAAAAAACCGTAAAACCCGAACTACGGACAAGGTACCCCACATGGCTAAAGTCGCTTTCCTCGGTCTCGGCGTCATGGGCTTCCCCATGGCCGGACACCTCGTGAAAAAAGGGGGCCATGAGGTCACCGTCTACAACCGCACCGCGGCCAAGGCGAAGGAATGGGCGGACAAGTTTGGCGGCAAGACCGCGGCGACGCCGAAGGCTGCAGCCGAGGGCCAGGATTTCGTGATGTGCTGCGTTGGCAACGACAATGATCTGCGCGCGGTCACGATCGGCGCCGACGGCGCGTTCGCCGGCGTGAAAAAGGGCGCGACCTTCGTCGACCACACCACCGCCTCCGCCGAGGTCGCGCGTGAGCTTGATGCTGCCGCGACCACGGCCGGCTTCAAGTTCATCGACGCACCCGTGTCCGGCGGCCAGGCCGGCGCCGAGAACGGCGTGCTGACCGTGATGTGCGGCGGCGCCCAGGATGCCTATTCCGGCGCCGAGCCAATCATCACAGGCGCCTATGCGCGAATGTGCAAACTGCTCGGGCCGGCCGGCTCGGGCCAGCTGACCAAAATGGTCAACCAGATTTGCATCGCAGGCCTGGTTCAGGGACTCTCCGAGGGCATCCACTTCGCCAAGAAGAGCGGCCTCGACGTCGCCGCCGTGATCGAGACCATCTCAAAAGGCGCGGCTCAGTCCTGGCAGATGGAGAACCGCTACAAGACCATGAACGACGACAAGTACGATTTCGGCTTCGCGG
Organism: Bradyrhizobium sp. 132; assembly: GCF_023074185.1. Lineage (GTDB taxonomy): Bacteria > Pseudomonadota > Alphaproteobacteria > Rhizobiales > Xanthobacteraceae > Bradyrhizobium. Next base: position 47,823 of record NZ_JADPKY010000035.1, read on the forward strand.
TCGAATGGATGCGCAAGGACCTCTCGATCTCGCTGGCCGAAGCCCGCCGCAACGGCGCCAATCTGCCGGTCACCGCGCTCGTCGACCAGTTCTACGCCGAGGTCGAGAAGATGGGCGGCAAGCGCTGGGACACGTCGAGCCTGCTCGCGCGCCTTAATCGCTGACACCTGACGAAGTGATCCTGCCTTGCTGATCGCACTCGCCGCAATCTTCGTCCTCGCCTATGCGGCGATCGCGCTCGAGCATCCGATCGGGGTGAACAAGAGCGCGTCTGCGCTGCTCGGCGCGGGCGTGCTCTGGACAATCTACTCGCTCGCGACGGGCGACCACACGTTGGTCAGCCGTCAGCTTGATGAGTCCGTCGCCTCCACCGCGCAGATCGTGTTCTTCCTGATTGGCGCGATGACCATCGTCGAGGTCATCGACGCCCATGACGGTTTCGAGGTCATCACCTCCCGCATCAGCACGACCAGCCAGATCCGTCTGATATGGCTGATTGGCTTCGTGACCTTCTTCCTCAGTGCGATCCTCGACAATCTGACCACCACCATCGTCATGGTCTCGCTGATCCAGCGGCTGATCGCCAAGCGCGACGACCGCCTACTGTTCGCCTCCCTCATCGTCATCGCCGCGAACGCCGGCGGTGCATGGACCGTGATCGGCGATGTCACCACGACCATGCTGTGGATAGGCGGACAGATCTCGCCGCTAAAGATCATGGGCGCGGTGTTCCTGCCCTCGCTGCTCAACCTGCTGGTGCCGCTCGCATTCATCAGCTTTTCGCTCAAGGGCAAGACCATCGCGTCGCCGCCGAAAGAGGACGGATTGCAGAGCGTCGATCCGGTCGAGCGGAACGTGATGTTCTATCTCGGACTCGGCGTACTGATCGCGGTGCCCGTCTTCAAGACGGTCACGCACCTGCCGCCCTTCATGGGCGTCCTGCTCGGGCTTGGCATCGTGTGGTTGGTCGGCGAGATCCTTCATCGCAACAAGGATGAGCATGTCCGTGGCCCGCTCACGCTTGCGCATGCGCTGACGCGGATCGACATGGGCTCGATCGTGTTTTTCCTCGGGATCTTGCTCGCGGTCGCCAGCCTCGAACATGCTGGCCTGCTCTCCATGCTGGCCAAATGGCTGGACGCCGCGATCGGTCGCCAGGATCTCATCGTCATCGTGCTCGGCCTGCTGAGCGCCGTCATCGACAACGTGCCGCTGGTGGCCGCGACCATGGGCATGTACGACCTCGGCCACTATCCGCCCGACAGCTTCCTCTGGGAGTTCATCGCCTATTGCGCCGGCACCGGCGGTTCGATCCTGATCATCGGCTCGGCCGCAGGCGTCGCCGCCATGGGGCTCGAGCGCATCGAGTTCCTCTGGTATGCCCGCCGCATCGCCGTCCCCGCGCTCGCCGGCTATCTGGCGGGAGCCGTGGTGTACATCGCGCAGCATGCGGTGCTGCAATGAGCTACTCAGGCCGGATCCAAAATTAACGCCGGGTTAACGTAATTCTTTAGCTCCTTAAGTCACCTCTTAAGGATTTCTTGCCAGAGATAGACAATGCAGAAGGCCCGCCTCGCGCGGGCAGGAATTGTTGTTGTGCGATGAGTAAACCCGCTGAAAAGCCCGAGGTTGTCCAGCTTCCGGCCGAGCCGGTGAGCGCGCCGTCGGCGAGCAGCCGAAGGGCTGCGGCGCAGCGGGTGCGCGAGGCGCGCGACAAGTTAACGTCGACCAGCGGAACCCGGCCGGCTTTCGACGCCGAGATGCTGCGCCAATATGCCCAGACGCGGCTGTCGGCCTCCTATGTCGCGATGCTGCTGGTCGTTGCCACCGGCGTGCTGTTCGGGCTGTGGATGCAGCCGATTCCGGCCGCAGCCTGGACCGCCGGCATGCTCTGCATCCACGCAGCGATGATCCGCAGTTGCCACCGCTTCCTGGCCGCGCCCTCCTCGCCAACCGCGACGCGCGCCTGGCGGACGCGCTTCGTCGTGCTCGACCTGCTCTATGGCCTATGCTGGATGGCGATCCTGATCCATCCCGTGCTCGACCTGGTCACGGAAACGCTGATGATGTTCCTGATGCTGCTGGTCATCGCAGTATCGAGCATGCTGGCGGCCAATCTGCCGATCGCGGCCCTTGCCGCCACGGCGCCGGTCGCGGTCGCGATGGCGCTGAGTTTTGTGATGACCGGCTCGCTGGACAATTACATCCTGGCCGGGCTCGCGCTCGCCGCCGAAGGCTATTTCGTGCTGCTGGCGCACCGCCTGCACTCCTCGACTTTCGCCACGCTCGAGGCGCGCGCCGAGAAGGACGCGCTGATCGGCGAGCTCGAACAGGCCAAGGCGATCTCGGATGAAGCCCGTCACCGCGCCGAATCCGCCAATGTCGCCAAGTCGCGCTTTCTCGCGCAGATGAGCCACGAACTGCGCACGCCGCTGAACGCGATCCTCGGCTTCTCCGAGGTGATGAAGAGCGAGATTTTTGGCGCGCATGCCGTGCCTGTCTACAAGGAGTATTCCGGGGACATCCATAATTCCGGCGTCCACCTGCTCAATCTCATCAACGAGATCCTCGACCTGTCGCGGATCGAGGCCGGCCGTTATGAACTCAACGAGGAAGCGGTCTCGCTGGTCGGCATTGTCGCCGACTGCCATCATTTGATGAAGCTGCGCGCCTCGAGCCGCGGCATCACCATCCACGAGGTGTTCGAGCAGGCGATGCCGCGGCTCTGGGCCGACGAGCGCGCGATCCGCCAGGTCGTGCTCAACCTGCTCTCCAACTCGATCAAGTTCACGCCGCAGGGCGGCGAGATCTGGCTCAAGGCGGGCTGGACGGCCTCGGGCGGACAATATCTCTCGGTGAAGGATTCCGGCTCCGGAATCCCCGAGGACGAGATCCCGGTCGTGCTCGCCTCGTTCGGCCAAGGCTCCAACTCGATCAAGTCGGCCGAACAGGGCGCGGGTCTCGGCCTGCCGATCGCAAAAAATCTAATCGACCTGCATGGCGGTACGTTCACGCTGAAATCGAAGCTGCGCATCGGCACCGAGGTGATCGTTACCTTCCCGCCCGAGCGCGTGATGAGCGCGCTGGCGCCGATGTCGGATGATTCTCCGCCGCTTCAGCCGGACAGTTCCGCGGTGGCGGACGAGAAGCGCAGGCCGCGTAACAAGCCGATCATGAGCGCAGGTACAGGCTCGTAACGAGATGCTTGCAGACATGCCCGACGATCCCTCACTATGCCCGAATGAGCAAAGAAACGCCGTGCGTCGCCGTCTGCATGATCGATCCCAAGACAAAACTGTGCTTCGGCTGTGGACGCACCTTGCCGGAGATCGCGCGCTGGCATGCTATGGAAAGCGCGGAACGGCTGGCGGTCATGGCGCTGTTGCCGGTGCGCATGAATCAGGCTGGACTTGCGCCCATCGCGGGATCGCCGAAACGCACTTGACCGGCCGGCGCGCATCCGGAGGTGCGCGATGATCCGCTTCCTGCTCGTTCTCATCATGCTCGCCGGCACGGCGGGCGCCGTCGTTGCCTATGGCGATTCCGACCAGCTCGCGCGCGCGAGCAGCAGGGTCTCGCACATCTTTCGCACACAGACCGCATCGCCTGCCCCCGCCGTGCAGATCCAGCGCGGCCAGGGCGGCGAATTCGCGTTGCGCGCGAAGATCAACGGCGTCGTCGCACCGATGGTCATCGACACCGGCGCGACCTCGGTGGTGCTGACCTGGGAAACCGCGAAAGCGATCGGGCTGCCACTCGAGATGCTCGAATACGACGTCAATCTCGAAACCGCGGGCGGCCACACCAAGGCGGCCCGCCTCACGCTTGAGCGCCTCTCTGTCGGCCACCTCGTCGAGAAGTCGGTGCCGGCCCTCGTCGTTCAGCGCGGGCAGATGAAGACGAACCTGCTCGGCATGAGCTTCCTCGACCGCCTGGAGAGCTGGGGCGTGCGCGCCGACAAGCTGATGCTCACCGGCTATCCGGAGCTCCAGACCGGTCACCGCCGCTCGCGTCTGGCAGTCGACTAGACTCCCCACGAGAGCCGCGCCGCCACTGCCGACAGACGCGATCACGCGGGCTGCCATCCATCACGGACGCAACATCAAGCGGCGCGCCGCGGACTGGAATCCGGCTCTTCAAGTGACTACGGCTAGGCTGCCGCCTCCGCCGGCGCACGCGCACCGACACGCGCGATCGCATCGCGCAGCACCTCGAGGCCGGCGCCCGGCTTCGCCCCCTGCTCGGAAAGATGGCGGCGGAAGGCGCGCGCGCCGGGAACGGCGTGGAATGCGCCGACGAAATGCCGCGTGATGGCGTGCAGCCGCGTGCCGTGCGCGAGCTGCTGCTCGATGTAGGCCATCATCGCCTCGATCGCATCCTGCATCGAGGCATGCGGCGCCGCCTCGCCGAAAATGTCTTGATCGACCGACAGCAGCCGCCATGGCTCCTGATAGGCGGCGCGGCCGAGCATCACGCCGTCGACGTGTTCGAGATGTGCTCTCGCCTCGTCGATGCCGGGGATGCCGCCGTTGATGATGACGGGCACGTCAGGCATCGCGCGCTTGAGGCGATAGACGCGATCATAGTCGAGCGGCGGGATGTCGCGATTCTCCTTCGGCGACAAACCGTTGAGCCATGCTTTCCGGGCATGCACAATCAGCGCATCGCAGCCGGACGCGACGACCGCGCGCGCGAGCTTGTCGAGCGCGATTTCCGGATCCTGGTCGTCGATGCCGATGCGGCACTTCACGGTGACCGGCACGGCAACCGCACGCTTCATCGCCTCGACGCCCCCCGCCACGAGATCAGGCTCCGCCATGAGGCAAGCGCCGAAACGGCCGTCCTTCACGCGATCGGAGGGGCAACCGACATTGAGGTTGATCTCGTCATAGCCGAACTCCTCGCCGATCCGCGCCGCCAGCGCGAGCTCGCGCGGATCCGACCCGCCGAGCTGAAGCGCCACTGGGTGCTCAACCCTGTCGAACCCAAGCAGCCGCTCCCGGTCACCATGGATGATGGCGCCAGTGGTCAGCATCTCCGTATAAAGCAGCGCCCGCCTCGTCAGGTGACGGTGGAACACCCTGCAATGCCGGTCGGTCCAATCCATCATCGGGGCGCAAGAAAATTTCCAACGTAAGTCATTCATTTCGTTGATCTGTTTCATCTTCACCCGGTCCTATGACGGATCGAGCCAATCTTTATTGTCACTCAGTTGCTCGGCAAATCGGCGCTTTGTCACTGGAGCAGTTCTTTTCTCCATTCACATGCAACGCGAGCGCCCCAAAGAACGTCCCACATTCAACCGAAATCAAGAATCAGCTTTGGCAAATGAAATCAATGTTGATCCGAGGCTTCGAGGGAGAAATCACATGCGCCGCAACATGAGCGTGGTCGGGGAAACTCCTCAATAGAGCGTGAGCAGCATGATGAAATTGGACCACATGGCCGGTCAACCCGGAGCACATCAAATCAAGCACGTTGGGCACGAGCACTCCATAACTGCGACCGGATTCTGCGCCCGCTCGGTCTGGAGACGTCATGCAACGCATCGAGCGAAAGCTCGCCTCGCCGATGGCGGCTAAAGGTTATGATGAGCCGGTTCACTCACGGCCCGCCAAACGGCTTCGGTCGCTCTAGCGGGACGAAAGCGCTCAAATGGGCTGGGTATGTCGACGCGCCGCCGCCTATGGTCGTGCCCGTGCTGATGCTCAAGTAGACGTCCTTCACTCCCCTGGGCGTTTCCAGCAGGATCCAGTTCTTGCTTACATCCCCTATGCCGATAGTCGTAAAGCGCATCGACTTGCCGAACTGCGAACAGGAGATTGGCTTTTCGGTCGTAAACGAATTCCAGGGGCCATGCAGGGTACCCGATCTGCCGCCGGTCTTCGGAAGGCTTAAGCCAAAGCCCAGGCCGACCGCCGCATAGACGTAGGTGCACTTCAAATTATTTTCCGTATCCCATATGGAGAACAACGCGCTGGCAAACGCAATCCCGGCTCCAGCCCTGCCCTTCACGATGCGCTTGATTGCCGCTCTCGCTGCAAACGAGATCGAACCGTCGACCTCAAGCAGCATGGCTATCTTGAAATTTCGACTGACCTTTGGTCTCGGCGGAACGGGTCGCGGCAAATCTGGCTTTATGATCGGTTCGAAATAGACCTTAGGCAGCACCCAAAGGACCACGGATCTATCGTTGTCTTCGTCCAGCCTGTGATTTGCCGTCTGCGTATTGCCGATCGCGTGCGTCTGCATTTGCTCCGGGTGGATGCCCATCTCGGACAGAGACTTCGCGACCGTAATCACGCGGTTGGCTGATGTCGTCATATTCCAATCAGCCGTACCGATCCGGCTCGCGGATCCCGTCATCCAGATCTGACCAGCGTCGTGCTCCAGCAGGGGAACCACTTTGTTCTTCAGAAATTCGGAGTGCTCTGTCTTCAAGCCCCGAAACTGGTAGCCGGCAAAGTCATCGAAATCGAAATTCCAAAGCCGCGCGTGCAGAACCCCCACTCCCGAAAAATCCAGATCGACGTCAACCTTGCCCCGACCAGTTTTGTGGAACATGTCTCTTCAACCTGCAATCGACAAATAGGAACTCGTCGGTGATCGGCCGGACGGCGCAGGACCACCTTGTTTTTAGTGCTGGCAAGAAAAGAGAGGTTCATGAAATCGACAGCTGCAACGAAGGTTGTGATCTTGTTCCCATTTCGATCTGGCACCGAGGCAGTATGGGCTTGTGCAATACGCGACATCACTGTCGCGATCGGAGCAGCGACGATCTAAGGGAGTCGCGATAGGACGGGCCCTGGAATTCGTACAGCACGACGACTTCGCGGAATCGCCCTAAACTTGGAGGCCCCTACCCAACCGCTCTTAAAGCAGCGCATCTGGAGAATACCTTTACCGGCTTGCTCTACGTCTGCCTGATCGCCCATCAAAAATAGAGCGAAACGGTAAGCGTCGTCCAGCAACCGCAGCGCAATATCCCGGAAGCACTTGATATGGTCGTTGGTGATTTCATCGTTGAGGTCATTTGCGTATCGATTGCGCATGGCTTTTCGCAAAGCGGGCGAAATGGTTACGAGCGTGATCGCAATCATGGACTCTCGCGCTCAACGCCTGGATTGGAGCGACGAGGATCTCGCGAATAGGAACCTGGCGCCGTATCCTCGATCTGCTCCCTCTTTAAGGCTGTCGCCGCCATGGCCCGTTTCCCGCGGGCGCGCGATCTGCAGAACGACGGAGGTGACGACTTCTGCGGTCGGCCGCCGACTTATCCGCCAAATCGCTTGACCAGCTTTGAGCCCTTGGCTGCATCAATCTGCTGGCCCGTCAGGTCAGAGCCGACGCTCAATCCTATCGTCATGAGGTTCTTGACACGCTGCGCCGCCTGCTTCTCATTGGAATAGTCGATCTCGACGTGATCGAGGCTCATCAGATGGCCAAGCTCGTGAGCCCAGGCGCGTCCATTGGCGTGGTCATTGCCATACCACTGGACGAAGCTTGCCGGCTCCGGTTGGCTATTGGGGTATGAGCTTCCGCCGGCGGACAGATTTTCAATCGAATTAACGAGGTAGATGTGGACGGCATTGTCCGGATCGTGCCGAGAGGCAAGAACGCCCAGCAATCGCTGATCATTGCTGCGCGCGCTCTTTGCCATGTCGAGCGGCTTCTCCATCAAGCAATCGCTGATCACGAACGCGATCTTGGCCTTTGACCAGATCGTATTGACCACGTCGAGCGCCTTCTTGGCCGTCTCGCTGCTCCATTGCCCGGGCTCAACGTTCCCCCTCTCGGCAAATGGCGTGATGTAAACCCTCAACGGAATTGGCATCAGCTTCTCCGAAGTTCGGAATTGCGATTGTATCCCCGTGCGCCGTCCTTCGAAATGGAGCGGCTTACATTCAGCGCCTTCTGATCAAGCCGGCTGACGACTTGCGCTCCTACGACCTTCCGGTAGCGGCTACCGACGCGATCGACTGGTTGACCATGGCCAGCCTTCGCAATTCGGAGGACCTTCATTTCAACTCTACCGCAGGAACAATTTCCGGGCCGGGCGCTCCGGCGGGAACATGAAGGTGACGATCGCCTGGGGAGATGGAAAGCCGAACTAACCGGCTCCTGACCTCCGTGCAAGCTGTAACCGAGACGATCGACCCGCAAGCCGGCCCCCAAGAGTTCACGTCCCCTCGATCTGCCGTCAGCGGAACTTTCGTTTGAACTAAGCCAGAGCCTTCCGCCGCGCTGTCGCGAGCACACCATAGGATGCAATAATCGTGTAATTTCAAAAACTTAATTCATTCGCGCGAGACATAGGCACTGGCGGGTACCCATCATCCACACGAAACCGCCCACAGCGCCGGGCCGCGATTATCTTCCGTGCCTTTTGAACGCGTCCGCATTTCAAGACAACACATAGGAATGGATCGGGCTCGAGATTGGTACTGTAGGCCGATAGGTAGCCGCCACTGGCGTACGAATTCAGTAATTATTTCTTACGCGGCCGTCCTCGCGACGTTACCATTTTATGGGCATAGTTGGGTGTTCGCCATGAGATTATACAGGCGCCTTCGAATTTTGCTTCTCCTTGCCGCTTCGCTGTTACTGGCAGCTCAACCAGCCTGGGCGACAAAGCGCGTGGCTTTGGTGGTTGGCAATGCCAACTATCAGAACGCCCCTCTGCTCCCAAACCCGGCCAACGACGCTGCGGCCATCACCGCAACCTTGAAGGAGGCAGGTTTCGATGTGGTTGACTCAAGGCTCAACCTCGCCGCGACTGATATGCGGCGGGCCCTGAGAGAATTCGCCGATCAGGCTCGCAATGCGGACATAGCCCTGGTGTACTATGCTGGCCACGGTATCGAGATCGACGGGACAAACTATCTGATCCCGACCGACGCCAGACTCGAACGTGACACTGATATCTATGACGAAGCATTCTCGCTCGACCGCGTCCTGCTGGCAATCGAGCCTGCGAAACAGTTGCGCGTGGTGATCGTCGACGCGTGCCGCAACAATCCGTTTGCCGATTCGATGAAGCGTACAGTTGCCTCTCGATCAATCAGCCGCGGGCTGGCCAGGGTCGAACCCGCCGTCTCCAACACGCTGATCGCGTTTGCCGCGAAAGCCGGACTAACCGCACTCGATGGCAACAGCAAGAATAGTCCGTATGCGACGGCTCTCGTAAAGTACATCGCAAAGCCGGGGCTCGACTTGCGCAGGGCCTTCGGCTTCGTCCGCGATGATGTCTTGCAAGCCACGGGCAACCGACAGGAGCCCTATGTCTACGGCTCGCTGGGCGGCGAAGACGTTGCACTTGTTCCCGCTGCCAAGGCTGATGAGCCGGTGCAAGCAGCCAATCCCCAGGCAGAAATTCGTCGTGATTACGAATTGGCCTTGCAGCTACGCAACAAGCCCGCTCTGAACGCGTTCCTGGACCAGCATCCGGACGGATACTACGCAAATCTGGCGAAGCTGCAGCTTAATCAGCTCGATGCTGAGGACGCACGCGTCGCGGCAACAGCGAAGGCGCAGCAGGCTGAACAGCAGAAAACTCGCCTGATGTCGCAGGGCGCCCAGCGTGCCGACCAGGAGAAGGCGGCCGCGGATCTGAAGGCTGCGGAAGAGGCCCGAATTGCCGCCGAGAAGGCGAAGCAGGCGGCGCAGGAGCAGGCCACCGAGGCGGAACGGAAACGGACTGCGTCCGAATCTACAATCGTCGCTGCTCTCTCCGGGAATAAGCCGGCTGTTGGGAGTGCCTTCGCGGATAACCCTACAGCCGCTGCACCCGCTGACGACAATACGCCGCCAAAGCTTGCCGCACTCAGCGCCGAGCCGCGCCAGACCGATATCGCAAAAGCCGATATCACCAAGTCCGTACAAAGCGAATTGAACCGCGTCGGCTGCTTCACCGGTACCATAGATGGCCAATGGAATGCGGCCTCACAGCGCTCGTTGGCTCTGTTCAACCGGCACGCGGGAACGAAATTTGATGCCAAGCTCGCAAGTCTCGACGCGCTTGACGCAATCAAACTCAAGCCAACCCGGGTCTGTCCCGTGATCTGCGATCATGGCTACAAGGCTAACGGCGACCAGTGCGTCAGGATCACGTGTGCCGAGGGCTCGTTCCTCAACGATGACAACGAATGCGAGAAGCGGCGCGGAAAGAAGCCAGTTGCCAAGCGCAACACGGACGAAGGTTCGTCACGTGCCGATCGTTCGGCGCGCCAAAGATCTGAGCCCATGGCAGACGTTCCGCGGCGACAAGCCACTGCGAAGGCAAGTGGCGGAGGCGGCAGCGGCCAGGTTGTTTGTGACCAATATTTGTGCCGTCAGGTCCGTCGCGGCTGCCACCTCGACTACCGTGGCGGGGGAGGCCCGGGTGGCAACACCGGGAATGTCGAGGTATGCAATTAGCAAGGCGCGAGTTCGCCACGCCAATAGGAAGCCGTATCGAGGATATGGCGAACAATTGAGTGCAACACCGGGTCGGCCCAAATCCACGTCCGATCTGGTCGACGCGGAGCGACCTTCGTGGTGGCGTGTGAGCTCGAACAGAAGGACGCCACCTCCTTTCCAGGGGTGACGCTCTTTACGAAGCGGCTAGCGCCCGGCATGAAGCCGACGGCGGTCTATCTTCCGCCAAAGGACGTAACCGCTGCCACCAAGCTCGATATCGTAATCTGGCTGCATGGCTTCTACGTCAAAGACCACGAATTCCTGTTTCACAACGATCCAGCGCGGCTCCGCGAAACAAGTTCGGGATTCCGGCAAGGACGTCGTGCTCGTAGCGCCTTTTCTGGGCTATGAATATGCCGTTGGCGATACCTTTGCTGGAAATTATAGCGTCAAGGATCTGGCAACGTCGAACTGGGGGGAACGCTACCTCGAGGAAATTCTTGGAGCTCTGGCCCGGTTCCTGGGAGGCTCTTCGACGTCCATTCCTCAACTCCAAATTGGCAAGCTCATCATCGCATGCCACTCCGGCGCTGGTAACGGCATGCGCAATCTGGAAAGTATCAGGCGAAGCTGACTGCTTGTTGGGGATTTGACTGTCTTTACGGCGCCAAGGCGCGGCCAGACGATGCGACCTTCTGGTATCAGTGGCTGGCTGGACAGAGCGGCCCTGCGCTTGAGATCGTGTATGGTCCGTCAACGCTGCCGCAGTCCGTGAAGTTGGATCTGATAGGACGCGGGCTGGCGATCTCCGACGGCAATCAAGCGCATCCTCAGCGCCCGGCCCTCAAGGACCTCCGCGTGACCGTAGGTCACTACGATCAGTTCCCGGCATTCGGTCAGATGGTCAGAGTCGCCGATCTGGACGAAGCTTTCGTGGATCGGTTCGTGCTACCTCAGGTCGCCGACCAACCACGGTTGCATCAGAAGCCTGCGCCGGCGAGTGGTGAGTTCCTCCAACACGCGATTTCCAATGCTCGCAGCGCGTTTCCCTTCCCCAGCGACATTCATTACATGATCGCCCGCGGCGGCTTCTTCAGCCGGCTCAGCAAGCTTTGAGCTGGGCGACTCGTCCGGACGAGTTCACCTGATGGAATAGGATTTGACGTCGAACGACCAATTGTTCGGCAACAGCTTTCCGCTGGCGTTGTCCAGCACGCGCAGCTCACTGGTCCAGGCCGATAGATAGCTCAACGCGTCGGCCTGACCTTCCAGCTTGCGGGGCATGTCCGGCAAATCGAGCAATTGCACGCGCTGCTCGCTCAGGATGGCGATCATCACTGCGGACCCCGTCGGCGGTGCGACGACATACTCAAAACCACGCTGCCGCGCCGCCGGAGCAGGGACGACAAATTCGACACCCGGCTTGACGAGATTGATGTCGCGTTGGTTCGATTGCGCCAATAGCTCGGGGGTCGGAAAGATCTGGGACATCCGCCCTTCCGCGTCGACGTCGACCAAAATGAGATATCCAGGCTTCCTGGCGGTGACGCCGAACGAGACCTTGCCGCCGACGTTGACGGTCTGACTCGGCAGGATCTGAAGGGACACACTCGCGGTATTGGTCTGCCTGCGCACCGCTTGTACGGGCCAAAGCCAACGTGCGTACGTCGTGCCGACATGCAACGAGCCCGTCGGCAACGGTGCTGCGGACGCAACTCCGCTACCCGCCAGTAGCAGCAGGAATGCGAGCCATGGTCGCTCCTGGCGGATCGGCTGCGATGACGGCATGGCCTGCCCCCTAAGAGTCAGGGAGCACTGAAGAAGCCGATCGAGGCGATTCGCGCGTCCGCGGGCAAGTAACGCTCGAGACTCTTGATCACCTGCCCCGAGGCGCGACGCCGGTTGAACTGCACTAGGGCTGTCTCAAGATCGACCATGCGTTGCTGCGAGGTCACCGCAACGATCTGTTCCGCACCGAACGGCTCGCCGACCCTGAGCGGTAGGCGCAAACTCGCCGATCGGGCCAACGCCGCATCAGCACCCACCGGATACAACAATTGGATGGTGCCATCGCCGGACACATTGAACAGCAGCACCGCCCTTGATGCCACATCAGACAGGTCAACTTCGATGGTCTGGCCAGCACGTTGTTGGCGATCGTCTGGCCAAATACGCATCACCTGCGGCGACCGGGTCGCAATGCGCTTGAGTTCACGAATTGCCGCAGTCCGATCAATCACCGTCGGCAGGCTGGCAACGTCCATCCCATAGGCGACCACATCACCCCAAGCGATCACGTCGTGCGACACTGGATCCCAGATCAGGTCGGGATTATCCGTCGGTTGAACAGCCTGCACGGGGACATCTTGTGGCTTCACGCTTACAAAATAACTCGTCTTGCCGTCGAGCGCCGCCAGCCGGATTGGTGCAGCGAGGCGGAGGGGCCCCGGCGCGTCGCCAGTCGGAAGTTCCTTGGTCGCCCCGGCAAGGGTCGGAACGGCTGGTGCCTTGGCCGTGACAACCGACGGTGCGGGCGCCTGTCCCTCGACGGGCACCCCGGCTCCGGCGTGACCCGAGGCCGCTCTCGCGGCCGGCCCCTGAATCAGTACGACACCGCGCGTCAATCCGAAGGCGACGTCGGTATCCGGCGTCTGAGCTGGCGATGATATGGTCACGATGTTCTGGCGCTGGTCCGAGAGCTGATAGACCACCTGCCGAACATTGCTGAAAAGCTCCTTAAGCGTCACCTTCCCATCGTGGTTGATGTCCGCGCTGCCTTCCACCGCACGCGCGACCGCATAGCTGAGAGCCCCGCGTAGGCCATCGATGCCAGGGATGCGGACTTCCGGCGCCTTGGTGTAGCGGTCCACCGCAGCCAGAAACGCCGTGTGGTCAAGGTCGAGTTCGGATCTCGGATCGTTGCTGTCCGACACCGGCTTCAATTCGTCAACCAGCAACGTGTAGCGCGGGACCTGCCGAAAGCTCATCTCAGCGGCACGCGGATCGATATCGCGCACCATACCGCCGCCGTGGCAGGTATCAGCCACGAAGATCACCCTCGCTCCGCGCAGCTCGAACTGCCGGATGAAATGGTTGAACTCGCTGCCCAGAACACGCTCAGCGGACCCGGTTGGCGTGATTTCAAAGCCTGGCAGCAGGAACACGTTCTCCATCCCGTCCGGCTCCGCGCCCTTGAGGCGCTCCGGCTCCTGGGTGCCATGACCGGCGATCGACAGAAAGATGAGGTCGTTGTTCTTGGTCCGCTCCACCAGTGCACTGATCTCGCGCAGGACGCCTGCCCTGTCGGCCTGGGCGTTAGTCAGTTCGATGACGTCGTCAACCCCCATGGATTTCAGGCTGGTCACGATGTCCGTGGCGTCAGCGACCGCACCCTTCAATTTGCGCACGTGCTGATAGTCGTCGATCCCGATCACGAGCGCGCGCACTGCCGCCCCGTCTGGATTGCTGATCGACAAATCTCCTGCCGCATGCGCCTGCGGGATTACCAGTCCGATCAACGCAGCGAGCCCGACGGTGGCGCATAGCCGCCCGATCCCGCAATCAAGTCCTCTGGGCATCCGCATCGTGATCCACCTCGACATCATGCCTACCCATTTTGTAGCTCTGGCGACACGCTGGGTTCAGCGCCTTTTGCTTGCCGTTTTGCGGCCCGCCGGCGGTTGTTCGGTCTCCTGATAGGCGCCCGCTGAAACCGTCGTCTGATCATCCGCGAACGCCCGAAAGCGGACCGGAACATAGCCGCGCGCGAGCAGGCTCGCCAACGGATAGACGTTGCGACAGACGCGGCCGTTGCAGCCACCGGTCGAGGACTCCATCACCTCGGCCTTGCGATCGGGAGTGAACCGCAGGAACAACATCACATGCGAGCCCGGCTTGTTCAGCGCATCACCGGGCCTCAGGTCCCAAGGATTTGCCACGGGCGCTGCGATCGCGGGGATGGCGGCAGTCGTGTAGTGGACGGAGAGTCCCCACGCGGCGCTGACGAATGCCGAACAGTCGACTCCAGCCACATCCGGCCGTGGCGCATTGCGAGTGCACACATTGCCAGCCAGCGTTCCGCTCTCGATCCGCTGCCGGAAGTTCGCGAGCGAACCGTGGCAGCCCCAGCAATAGGGTACACCGCGCACCTCCTGGTTCACTTTTCCCTGCAGATACCACGGCCGACGAACACGGCTGAAGCCACTGCATTGGCTATCGGGATCGTTGCCGTAGTTCGCCTGCGTCAATTTCCACTGGATGCCCTCGAACGCAAACGCGGTCTCGATCGCCTGCTGGCGATTGGACGGCCTCACGGCGGCCGAAGCGTCAAATTTGACGTCGGATTGTGGTGCCGGCGCTGTTGTCGTTCGCGACGGCCGCACGTCGATAATCGAGGCATTGGTCAGAGGTCGGAACCCGACGCCCACCACTTCGATACCGTCCGGCTTGGTTCGCAGGAAATAGACGTCGCCATCACCCGAAACCGTGACGAACCGTCTGGTCAGCGGCGTATTTTCCAGAGGAAGCTCATAGATTCCCTCGAGACGCCCATTCGCGGCATAGCGTGCGACGAACGTGGAGGCGTTCTTTCCCGATGGCGGAACGTCCTCGGCCAGCACGTAGAAGCGGTCGCTGTTGTCGATCTCGAGAAACTCCACCGTGCCGAGTTGGTTGCGCACGCGCAGGCCGAGCTGGCCGATGGTCTCGTTGGTGACCATGGTCTGGATCTCGACCCGTACGCTGGCATTGCCCTTGTCAGGAATGATATCGGCGATCACCGAGCCCTTGCCTCGGGAAGCCACATATTGCCGGTCGGGCTGCCGAGTCATCTTGATGATGGCCGCGCGAGTGTTCTGACCGAGCAGGTCTGCCGCGCTGCCGGGCGCCTGCGATCCCATCTGGGCGAAAGCGGAGACGGCGACCTGGTCGTCCGCCCCACGGCTCGAGACCTCCTCAAGCTGGATCACGTCACCACCGAGTCCGCGGGTGGATTGCCCCGGCGCTGCCTTCAGCGTCCGTACGCCGCCGTCCCAAACCATTATGTCGTCATCGTGGACGACGAGATCAGTCGGCTGGACGTCTTTAGGCATCTTGAGGACGTCAGGATAGGAATTTGGCTGTTTCGGGTCAAACTGGAGGATGCGACCGTTGATCTGATCGAGCACAAAAAGGGTGCCCTGCCCGTTGGCGCTGAGCGCTTGCGGTCCCGCGAGTTCCACGTCCTCGCTGGCCGGGACGATGCCGACCATGGAAGCAGCCGAACCGCCGGCAAAGCTGCGTACGACAGTATCGTCTGCGTGCGCCTTGGTTCCGAAAAGGCCAGCGCCAACGATGAAGACCCAGATCCAATGATTTGGACGAAGCATGTTCGCCTCAATGTACCCCGAACCGATCGCCGCGCCGGATCGACTAATCCGAGATGCCGTTGATGCGGCGCGTCAATTAGTGGTGAGCAATCTCAATCACGTTCAATTCTATCACTGGACGGTGATCGTCCGAAATTTCTTCAGCTTGCGGTGGAAAACCATGGCCCGGAATAGATTTGAGCAAGTGAACGAAGTCCAGCCCGACGCGATCACGCTACTCCTGAAACGCGACAATGACGGCGCCTCCGGATCGATCGTGCTGCCTGCCGCCGCGAGCCAGGGACGGCTGACCACCGACCAGGTCAGCGCGCAATTGCCGGCTCAGGATGCTTTTCGCGGCGCGATCCGGCTGGCAAACGACGTCAAGCTCGCGCTCGTGGTGTGCGATCCAGACGGGGTCTGGAAGCCCGACTGGGGCGATCTTTATCAGCCGATCGATTGACCCGCATCGGATGGAGCCAGCATATGCTGCGACGCCGCATAGAGACCACCTTGCCGAACGGACCCTCTACCCGACTGTCGTTCCGGATACGGGCCCTGATGGTCGCGCTGCTGGTTGCGACAGGCTCGCCGGCACGCGCCAACGACTCGGCTGCGGAATTATCGATCGGTGGGCTCCAGTTGGTACGCACCAATGACGTGGCCATGGAGAGCGAGAACCTTCGTATCGCGCTCGACAGGATCAGCGTTCGCTACCAATTCGCCAACGTCACCGCCAAGCCAGTCACGCTTACTGTTGCCTTTCCGCTGCCCGACATCGACCTGTCGGAGGCTGAGAACGTTGCACTGCCGTCAAATGATCCGATCAACTTCGTCGACTTCGAGACCAAGGTCGACGGCAACCCGGCGCCGCTGACCGTCGATCAGCGCGCCATGGTCGGCAACAGGGATGTCAGTGCCCTGCTCCGCGAACTCAAGTTGCCGCTGCTGCCGATTGGTGGCCGCGAGATCCGGGTGACCGATCTACCCGCGGCGACCCGGACCCGGCTCGTGGACAACGGACTTCTGGTGCCTGCCGGAATGAGCGACAACGGTCGCCAGCAGTATGCGCCGGGTTGGGTTATCAAGACCTCGGCTGTGCGCCAGCAGGTGTTTCCGCCCATACGCGCCGTCACGGTCGAACACCAGTACCGGCCGAGCGTCGGCTCCAGTCCTGACACCATTCTGCGCTCGAGCCTGCGCCGCAGCAGCGCACTCGGTCAGGAAGTCGCGCGTTACCGGAAAGAATACTGCGTCCAGGATACGTTCCTCGCCGAGCTCGATAAGCGCGCGGGCGGTAACCAGACCAACAGCGCGAATCTGCAGGAGCGGCGCATATCGTACGTGCTCAAGACCGGCGCGAATTGGGCTGGGCCGATCCGGTCATTCAAGCTGATTATCGACCCAGGCGGCAGCGACCGTTTGGTGAGCTTCTGTCCTGGGCGGCTAAAGGCCTCGTCGGCTACTGGAAACACGCTTGAATATACGGCAAGCGACTTCAAGCCGGATGCCGACCTGAAAATCCTGGTGATCGGAACATTCTGAGCGTGCCGGTCAATTGGTGAGCAGCACGTAGCGCGCGGCCGCGATGACAGTCACCTTGTTGCGCTGAGCCTCGCTTAGCGCCTGCAGGAAGAACGTGTCGGCCGCCATCGGTCGCGGCTGGCGCAATGAGTCCAGAACCTGCGGGACCGCCACGACCAACAGCAATTGCGGACCGCTCGCGCGCGCTGTCGGGAGCGTAAACGAAAGTGAGTCGATGCCCGGCTTCAGAAGATAAGAGAGGCTCTGGACTTCGCCGCGATCCGACACCATGAGCAGCTCCACCACGCGGTTGGCAAAGTTCTCGATGGTCCCATTGAGGATTTCACCGCCCTTCAGCTCTGTCGCTGACAAGGTGATGCGTGGCATTCGCGCCTGATCGCTCCCGACCTGATTCAAGAACTTGACGGCTGGGCATTGCGCTTGGGTCACTTGCCTGACGCCGACCGAAGCCTCGAAACCCTGATCACGCCGAAACGCTTTGTCGAAGGTGTCGAATGGGGCGGTCGAGGCACCGAACCCTTCGATGACAGCGGCATTTGGGCTCACGGCAATCGGCAAGACGAAGAAGCAGTCACCGCCGGAATATTGGGCCACGTATTTGCGGATGCGCTCAGCGCGCCCGGACCCATCGAGTGCCCCAGACTGCGTCGCCGTCGGCTGCGCGGACAGCTTCTCCGGCTCTTGGCGTCCGGGCTGTGGTCCAGCGGGCTCGATCTTCGGCGGCGCCATTGTTCCGGCGAGTTTCGGAGGTGGCGGCAAGACCGCGCGGCCTGGCGCTGACCAGACCAGCTTGTAGAAGGCATATCCACCGCCGACCAGCAGCAACAGAGCCGCGACGCCCGCCCCCAGCCGTAGGCTGCGCGGACTCCGCGCGGTCGACGGCATACGGTCCTGCGGCGCCGGCGCCGCGCTTTCCGGCCGCCGTAGCGGATCGAAGCCAAATAAAGGCGCGGCCGGCGTCTGGGCCGAACCGGTTGGCGTCCAGCTGGCGACCTCCCCCATAGTCGGGCGCAATGCCGGATCAGGCTGCAGCATCCGCTCCAGCAAAGGCCGAATGCGCATATCCACCGCGCCGAGATCGGGCACTCGCCGGCGCTTCTCCACCAGTTGAAACTGGCTGCCGCCCATGTCGAGTTTCTGTCCGGTCAGCGCATGGAACAGCACAAGACCGAGGCTGTAGACATCGGATTTCGCAGTCACGTCATTGCCGTACAACCCTACTTGCTCCGGCGATGCGTAGTTGTCCTTGCCAGCGAAGCCCGAGCCGATGATGGTCTTGTCACCCATCTGGGTCGACCGGGCGATGCCGAAGTCGATGATCTTGGCCCGCCTGACGTCGTCGAGCGGAACGATGATGTTGTCCGGAGACACGTCGCGATGGATGATGCCGTGCTCATGAGCGGCCTCCAGTCCCGATGCGACACGCTGCATCAGCCTGATCAGCGCCTCGAAGGTCAACGGCCCATCATCGAGCATGTTCGAGAGCGAGCGGCCATTCACGAACTCCATCGCGAGATAAGGTCGCTGCAGCACCGGCTCCACGGTAAACAGGAAGTAGCGAACGATCGCGTCATGCGGAAGATTGTGGAGTGCGGCGGCCTCTCGACGGAACAGCGCGAGCGCGGCCTCGTTATCAACCACGTCGGGCAGTAGCATTTTCACCGCAACAGGCGATCCAGTTTGGATCTCACGGCATTTGTAGACCTCACCCATGCCGCCCGCGCCGATCACCGCTTCGATCTCGTAAATGCCGTTGAGACGGGTGCCGGGCGGCACGCCGTGATAGGACGATCGGAACGGATCGTTAGGAGTCATGGTTGCGGCTCCCGATTGAGCGGAGATCTTGTCGTCTCCTGAGATCGTGGCGTCAGCAGTCGCACGATCACAATCGTCAAATTGTCAAGCCCGCCACGAACAAGAGCCAGCGCGAGCATGTCATCGCAAGCCGCCTGGGCGCGTCGCGTAGCCGCGTGCTGCAGGATCTCGTCGTCCTGCACGTGCCTGGTCAGGCCATCGCTGCAGATCACGAAGATATCCTCCGGCTCGGCCGGGCCTGTCACCACCTCAAATTCCGGATCATCGGCGACACCGACGGCACGCGTAATGGCATTGCTCGGCCAATCATTCACGTCTTCGCGCGACAGCGCACCTTCTGCGATCAGCTCCTCCAGTTCGCTGTGATCATGCGACACCTGGCGAATTGCGCCGCGACTGATAAGGTAGACCCGGCTGTCACCCGCCCATATGCAGGCATAGTAGCTATCGCGAACGAGCAGAACCGCCGCTGTGGTCCCGACGGTGGCACCCTGTCGTTCATGACTAAGCGCCAGTATCTGCTGGTTTGCGCTGAAAAGCCGCTCCTCGCATTCCGCCAGCAGGTCTGCGGCTGATTCTGGCGTGCCGATCGCGTCAAGCGACTGCACTACGATGCGACTGGCGAGATCACCGGCCTCGTGCCCCCCCATACCGTCGGCGACCGCCCACAGGCCAACGTCGGTTCGTACCAAACATGAATCCTCGTTCCGCTCCCGCACCCGTCCGGCATGGGTGACGCTACCAACATCGAACAAGGACGGAATATGCACCATCGCGCGTCATCCATTCCCCGATGCCGCGAGGCCGAGATCACCGGTCAGCAGCGTGACGTAGTGAAACGGATCTGGCAATCCGCGACAACTCAGCGCCATTGGCGGGAAGCCTTCCCCTCCGGCGGTCCACCAGAAGCTAGCCGCGGCGTAGACCTGTGGGTTGGCAGCGCAAAGTGCTGCAAACGACCCCGCGAAGGCTTCGACCGCCGAAGCCCTCCCCATTGCCGCAGTACCAAGCGACGTGACCGGCGGATCGCCGGCGATGGTCTCCTGCAGTCGTGGCACCGCAAGCCGATCCAATGCATCGGAGATCTGCTCGAAGGTTGCGGCCCGATCCAGGGTCGAAAGCAGGAACGCCTCCACTTGCCCGAACCATTCGTCCTGCGGATCAATGCTCGGCGGCGGCAGCGAGACGGCCTCGCCGGTCACCGCATGCAGGGTCAAGGGATAGTATCTCCCCACCCCATCGAGCGAGGGCATGATCGCACCCGCCACTGTCGTGCCGCAGATCGCGGCGCCGAGCCAAAACCGCCAGACCGGCGCGGTCAGAAAGGCCTGCTGCCATCCTGGGCCAAGCTGGTGGCGACTTGCTGACAGCGCAGCCTGTACCCATGGCTCCCAGGCTTCCAGGAAGCTGCGCGGGGTCGCGATCGCGATGAAATCGCGCTTCGCACCGATTTTGCCGAATATCCCGCAACGCATGGTCATATCCCGGTCGGGCAACGAAACTCGCGCAGCACTGACAGGTTCAGCGGGTTACGCAACGATCCAGTCGAAATTTGATAGTTGAGCTCGCGCCCGGCGACGATGAAACTCGCGCTGGCCGTTTCCGCTTTCACCACTAACGAGCCTGCCTCCAGCATCCGAAACAACGACCAGGGACCAATGCGCTCAAGCACGGATGGCGGGCCGGTGTCGTTACTGACTGAAATTGCCGTTCGCGGCGCTGGGCCCGGCCATAGGACGGTAGTCGGCGAGTTGCTCTGCGGCTGTGGCGGTGGCGTAGGTTGCGGGCCGCCGAACAAGGACGAAGGGGCCGATCCGGGAATGGTTGGGCTCGCAATCGTGGTGCCACCGATCTCGGTCTTAACTGTCACGCCTGGCCCCGGTGCCCCAGGGGGTCGGATCGCGAATGAAACGGCGGGCACACCGCCGCCCGTCTGGAAGAACGCATCCCGGATATAAGCCGCATTCTGGAATTGTTTGAGCGTGTCGGGCGAGAACGACCGACCAACGGGGCTCTCCTTTCGCCAAGCCCAGTCCGACCGCGACGTGTCGGCATAAGGTGCCAGGTACTGGGTGAAGAACCTGTCCATAACGCCATTCGGACTAAACAATTTGGCAAAATCCGCGAGCGGAACTTCCTGGCCGCTGCCGCGGATAAACGGGTAGCGGTTAGTCACGGTCTGTTGGCAGACCGGCGTGACCTGATCGCGCAACGTTTGCAGGATTTGCCCGGCGGTCGAAGCCGCGATGCTGCCTTCGAACTCCGCGGCTGCTGCTCGCAGCATGTCGGAGAATGGCGGCGGCATGCGCGAGGCATTGTTGCGGAGCGCTGCGACCTGGGTCTGAAGCGCGGCTGTGGCCTGTGCGGCCAGTTGGGGATTCTCGATGATTAGCGTCAGGTTCTGCGCGATGTCGTTCAGGTTCGCGACGGTCGAGTCGATCGGCCGGCGGGTGCTCTCGCCTTCGAGCGCCGCGTGGTAAGGTTTGAACTGCGCCTCGATTATCGCGCCAGGCGGTCCATCCTGGGCATTCGTGAAGAGTGCTGGCGCCGGTGCGGCAGCTGGGGCCGAAGCGCTCGCCGGCTTCGCCCGTTCCTTGGTCAGCACCGTCTCGTCGCGCACCGATTCCAGAATTTGCCGCATCGGCGAGGTCGGCGCCGAAAGCGCCCGCAGCACCTCATATTTCGGCTTGTCGGCGAGCAGCTTCTTCAGGCGCAGGCTCCCGAGCGCCGTTCGCCAGGTCGTCACGAAATCGTTGGAATAGATGCTGAGCAGATCGCCGGCCAGATTGTCGTACTGCTGGTCGATGGCCGACTGCTGGCCGGCATCTCCCAAAACCCATCGCTCCCGCTTCATCCGCTCTGACAATCCGGACAGCCGGGCAACGAACTTCTGATGGAAGCCGTTATACGTGAAAAACTCAGGTACCCGCACGGCGTCCAAAGGCTGCCCCGTCGTGGTTTCGAACACGACACCCATGTCGGGGCCGCCATGGCGGCTGGCGATCCAGTCGCCGGCGATCGATGCGCGAGCCTCTGATTTCAAAAACTCGTAGGCTCGTTGCGACACGCTCAGGCGCGCCAAGGAGCTTTGGGCCTGCTTGATCAACCGGCCGTCGAGTTCGACCAGCGGCTGCTGTTCGGTCTCGAGGTCGAACATTGCCACGAGGTTCTCGTCGAGCAGACGCCGCCCTTCCGCGTTGGTGACGCCAGGATAGAGGTTATCCGCCCAGTCACGTTGCATCCAGGAGCGGATCAGCTCGCGATCCGGCGACTGCAGGCCGCCGATCATCAGATAGACCTTGAGCGCCTCATAGACGAAGGCAGGCTCGTTTATGCGCGCATTGAGCTGCTCCTCCAGGCGATACAGCAGGCGCGGCCGGAACATGCGCTCAAGCGCCGCATGATAGGCTGCCTTCGAGGGCGACAGCAGCCGGGCGTGCTGACTGAGCCCGTAGCGAGCCGACAGAGGCACCGACTCGCCGCGCGATCCGTAGCCTGCGGGGGCGTTGCGGAGGCGGTAGAGTAGCGGCAGCACCTTGTCGAGATCATGATCGGCAATCAATGTCTGCTTGATAAGTGGTGCGCCGGCGGCTGCATACTCGCTATCCGCCTGCAGGCTTTGCTCGATCAAATCGGAGTTCCGCTTGTAGCTCATCAGCCAAGCTGCGATCAGTCCGATCGAGACCAGACCGATCAATGACAGGGCTGCGGCCTTCAGGATCAGCGTGCGGCGCACCGCGGCACGGTCGGTCGAGACCCAGTCGGCTTCGCCGATGATGACCTTGGAAATCAGATCGGCGAGGAAGAAGCTCTTGCCCGTGCCCGAATAGGATCCGGAACCGATCTCCTCGGCGCCGAACGTGCGTGCCAGCGACCCGATCAATTGGTCGATCGGCGTGCCCTGCTGCGTACCCGAGGTAAAGTAGAACCCGCGCAGGTTCGCGTTCACGTGATAGCGCGTCGGCTCGAAGATCAGGTTGAGAAAATCGTGAATCTGGGGCTTGAGCCGCGCCATCTGTGCCGGAAAGCCGAACAATTGCACGCGGTGCTGGGGCGTCGGCTCGTCCTGCAAACGGTCGAGCGTCTCCTCGCTCAGGCGCTCCAGCAAACGATCGAACTCGACCGGGATCTGCCCCACGAGATTCTGGGTTTTGTCGGCGGTCTGGAACGTGGCACCCCAGACCTGGCGGCGGCCGGCCTCCCCGAGATAGGCGAAATACTCGGTGAAGCCGGCAACGAGATCCGCTTTGGTAAATAGCGCGTAGACCGGAAAGCTGACCTTGAGCCTCTGATGCAGCTCGAGCAGGCGCATCCTGATGGCATCGGCATGAAGTGCGAGCTCCTGCTTCGGCAGCGTCAGGATGTCTTCGATACTGATGGCGACAAGGACGCCGTTGATCGGTTGGCGCGACCGGCTTTTCTTCAGGATGTCCAGGAACGCCAGCCAGCTGTCCTTGTCGGCCTTGCTGTTGGAGTCCTGGGTGGTGTAGCGGCCGGCGGTATCGATCAGCACCGCCTCCTCTGTAAACCACCAATCGCAGTAGCGGGTACCGCCGACCCCTGCGATCGCCGCGGGCGTCGCCCCGCGGGCGAGCGGAAATTTGAGCCCGGAATTGACCAGCGCCGTGGTCTTGCCGGCGCCAGGCGGACCGATGATGACGTACCAGGGGAGATCGTAGAGATAGCCCGACTTGTTGCCGCTGGCGGTCTTCAGCGTCGCGAGCGCATCCTTCATGCGCTCCTTGAGCACCGGTTCATCGCTGACGGGCTGGTCTGCACCAGCGATGCCATCGGCAATCTCCTTGGCACCCTTGCGCCGCTTGAACAGATTGAGGCCAACGATGCCTGCCACGGCCGTGGTGAGCAGCAGAATAGCGATCTGCCGGACGATATGGTTCTCCAGCGGCCGCCAATCGCCGAACGCGATGAAGGGACCGGCGAAATAGATCACCGCTCCGAGCGAGCTGAGCCCGACTCCGTAGAGAACGATGCGGAGAATGTCCTTGGCAAGCATCTAACCGTACCCGTCGCAAACCACCTGATCCGGCGGTGTGTGCCTATTCGCTGCGTTCGATAAAGATCTCGACGCGCCGGTTCTTGGCGCGTCCCTCGGGCGTTGTGTTGCTGGCGATTGGCGCATCTGCTCCTTTGCCCTCGACGTCGACGCGCGAACCATCGGTCAAACCAGGTTTCAGTGCCGCGGCAACCGCCTTGGCGCGCTCGACCGACAACTCGAAATTGGTCGGGAAGCGGACTGTGCGGATCGGCGAACTGTCAGTATGGCCGACGACCCGGATCCGTCCCGGCTCCTTGTCGAGGGTTGCTGCGACGCGGAATGCGATCGGCTTGAAGCCGTCGAGGATGGTCGCCTGGCCCGACGCAAACAAGGCTAGGTCGCAGACCCTGATCACGATGAAGCTGGGGGTCTGGTCCGCCGTCATGGCACAGGCGGTGTTCTCCTTCGCGAGCGCATTGCGGATGCGTTGCAACTGGGTAATGCGATCCGGCGGCGGCGGAGGCGGCAGTGGCGGGGGTGGTGCAACGACCTGACGCTTGAGCTCGATCGGGCCGGCCGGATGGAGCGCGAGCGCCACCTCGGCAGCATTCTCTGCCCGCCCAGCGAGGAGCGTCCGCAGAACGAAATAGGACCCGGTCAGCAGCGCGGCAACGATGGCTGCCACGAGCCAAACCGGAACACGCAGACGCTGCCGGCGTCCCGCCAGCGCCTGCCCGCGCCAGTTGGGCGACAGGTCGCTCATCGTTTTCGGTCGGACCCGGCGCAGCAATTCATAGAGGTTGCGCTGGATCAGTTGCAGGTTCGCAAGTCCGCCCCCTGACGTCCGGTGGATGCCCTGAAAACCAAGCGCAAGGCAGGTGTGCTGAAGTTCGAGGACCGGATAGTTGACCAGTGGATCAACCTTCAAATGGTCGAGGATCTCAAAGAAACGGACGCCGCCGACACGCTCGCCGAAGAACCGGCTCAGCATCGAATATTGCGTCCAGACGTGACGCTCTTCGGTTGGGATGTGCTGCACGATATCGTCGGCAGTGGCACACAGGATGTATTTCGCTGTGTTGGCCTGGTGCTCGGAAATGCCCGCTGAACGGATGTCCTTCTCAAAGAATTTGATCGCGTCTGCGACCTGCTCCATCAGGCTGGCGAATGACGCTCGCATGAGCGCCACCCGCAATCGACCGAGCAATTGCAGCAACGGGCCCGCAGCGCGCATCACCGGATTGGCATTTGGCGCGACCAGATCGTCAACGCGCAACGGCGGCCCTGGCGGCAACATGGGTTGCGGCACGTGGCCTTGCGCGGGTGTCGAGATCCATTCCTCGGCTGGATGGCTGGCCGGCGCGGAGGCGTAGTTCGAGCCCTGTGGAACGGGCGAAAAGGATGATGGTGGCGCTGGCGCGCCGGGAGAGGGTACGGGTGATGGCGAATAGGCCGGGCGTGCTGCAGGCCCCTCGCCCGGCGGAGGCTGAGAGGTCGGCGCCGGCGGCAACTTCCCGCCGGGATTGGGACGGATGATCGTCCGTTCGCCCCGACCGAAAGGATTGACCGGCTTGTCCTTGTCGCTCATGGCCTGTCTTCCAGGATAGCCCAAAGATACAGCTCAAGCTCGGGCCAGTCGCCGGAAAAGTGCATTCCGATCGACGCAGCCGTACTGAACTCGGGCCACAGCGGCGACTTGCGGTCGAGATAGAAATAGACGTGATCCGTGATGGCCCGGATATGCGGCGGCGGCGTCGGCAAATGCGCCAGCGTCAGGCCCGGCAGGTTTGCGTGCACGATCTCGTTCATCTTGGTGTTCGGCCCGACCTTGAACAGGTGCGGGAAATCGTTCTGGATCTCCACAAGCGGCCGCCGTGCGGCAACCTCCAGCACCAGGGTCGCATTTCGGAATAGCGCTCGATCGCGGATCGGCGATACGAACGCATTCTGTGCGCGCTCGATGATCTCCAGGCGGATCGCCCGCCGGCCCAGCCGCGCGCTCAAGAAGTCCTGGACGTCGCTGACCAAGGGTGTGAAGACGTTCTCGATATCGTCGTGATTGTACGCCGGATAGTTGCGCGCCCGCCGTTCCGCCGTGGAAAACGTCGCAAGTTCACCCGCGAACCTCAGCAATTCCTCGTACAGGCGCTCGGGGTGCACGCTGCCGGAGCGCTGGAAATGAGTCAGCACGGGAATGGTACGGTTCAGCACTTGCAGGACCAGATAGTCGACACTCTGCAACCCACCACCGGATGACGGATCGACCGCATAACGCGCCAGCTCGTCGAGTTTAGTCTCAACCCAGCCGATGATGCGGTTGAGCCAGCCATCGATGATTGGATGCGCGGCGCAGACCAGCATCGGCGGCACGAACTTGTCGTCGAACAGGATGTTCTTGTCGCGCACCTCGAGAATGCGCGCGATGCCGAGGCCCATGTATCCGGGCTTGCTCGTCTTGCGCAGTTCGAACGACAAGCGCGGATAAGCGATGTCGATCTCTTCCTCGATGCGTAGCGCCGAGGTCGAGTCAATGAAGGTTTCCGAAGTACGGACATAGCGACTGGCGCTGTCGGTGCGGTCCTCGTCGACCTCGCGGGTGTTTGGCGCCGCGACCGGCATCATCAGCCAGACGATCTGGCCTGCGGCCGTCTCCGGCACATCGATCGATTCGGGTATTGGGCTGTCCGCAGGGATATCGAAGGGCGTACCGTCCGGCATGACGCCGGACGCATTGCGCACCGCGAATTTGCTCTGTTCGGTAAGATCCTTATCGATCTCTAGCCGGGCAAAGCCCCAGGGGTATGGTGTCGTGTAGCGAACGCGCTTTTCCAGCAAGTGTTCGATGTAGCGGTCGTTCTGCTGCAGATGATGCGGCCGCAGAAACAGACCTTCCGACCAGAAAACCTTGCTGTACCAAGACATTCCTACATCCACTTAGAAATTGTCGGCAACCGCGTGGTCGCCGAAAGTTTACTTTGAACCGGGCTTGTCACCGCGGTCGTAATAGTCCGAGAAAAGCAACATAAAGGTTTCGATCGGCGCGCTGTTGTCGCGGCCAAGATGCGCCTTCCAGCGCGTCAAGAACTCGTCCCAGAGTTTGCCCTTGTTCGTGCCGAGCCAGGAGCTTGCGCCACGCTGAAGCTCGAGCTCGCGCGCCATCAGCGTCGGATCTATGCCCGCAATCAGCTCATGGACAGCGTGCTGCATCGCCATATAGGTCCTCAATTGATGTGACTTGAGATCACTGAATCCCTGTGCAAAGGCGCGCTGTGCGTCGAGATAGCTGCGCGTCGGCGGCCCAAAGAGGATGCGCATCGCTTCTTCCGAGGTCGGCGAAAATTTCAGCGGATTATTTTCGAGCGCTTGGACGGTGGTCTGGCTGGTGCTACGGGTCAGCTGCTTGGCTTGGGTTCGCGCCTGCAGCAGCGCCATCAGATTGTCCACGGTCATACGCAAGATGATGCCAAGCTGTTCGGCGAGTTCGGCATCGGACTTGCTGGCAAAGAAGTTGTCCGGCAATCCTGCAGCGCGCGCCACCAGTCGCGCAAAGTCGGTACCACCGACTGGCTTGGCCGTGACAGGGCCCTCGTCTGCTGCTTGCGCCGGGCGCGGCGTCTCAACCTGCGGGTGCGATGGCGATGCTAGCGGCTGGGCGGCGGCTGATTCATCATCGATCCACACCGACGGCCGGCGTGGAGTCGGAATGGCTGGCGGGCGCTCGACTTGCGGTTTCGGCGCGGTGACTGGACCGGCTGCCCAGTTCATGTCGTCGTCCTGCACGGACGGTTGGTACGGAGACATCGGCGATGACCGTCGAAATGGGTCCACACCCGGCGCCGGGACGCTCGCCGCCCAATCCAGGAACCCCGGATTGACGGGCCGCGGAGCCTCGCGTGGCTTCTTCAACAGTTGCGGATCGATCGGCGGCGGAACGTCACGATCGGCCGTCCAAAGCTCTCCGTAATCCGCATGCTGCTGGCCCGAGGGTTCGTGCAGTTGCGCCTCATGGTGTGGGGTGCGCCCGCGAGCCTCAGCCTCCAGCGAAACTCCGATGATGTAGTGGCCGATCGTGAGCCGATCGCCGTCGCGCAAGCGGTGCGGCCCGCGTATGCGCTGGTCGGCACCATTGAGAAAGGTGCCGTTGGTCGAGACGTCGTGCAGCCAATAGCCACCGTCGCGAAAGTGCACCTCGCAATGCTTTCCGGAAATCGTCCGCGCCGGATCCGGCAGCGTCCAGTCGAGGTGACGGTCCCGGCCAATATCGACCGAACGCCTGCCGGTGACCGTAAACGACACAGGTCCGCCGTCCGGAAGATTCGGTTCGTTCTCGATATTAAAGCGCAGCACCATCACATCGTCTCGTTAGCGCGGAGGGCGCGGTTCGCCGCGTGCCAATTGAATACCATCCTCCAGGCATGACGTCATTATCTGGTCCCGGGAGTCACGGGGGAGCCGGCAGAGGCCAATCAGCAGTGCTGTACGCACCGCCCGTGCGGCCTGATCTGGCTTGGCTTCCACAGGCGCAAATTCCGGGGGAACCACGCTTCCGCCGGACCAGCCGGCCGCCAGCGCCAGCCACGTTGCTGGCTGCTCGGGATCGTTGGCATTGCCGACAGCCAGCGCCTTGTTCCGGGACTGCTCGTCCGGTTGCCGGACCCAGGTCTCCACAATATTGAGCGACCTGCTATCGCTGGCATCGAAATGGTCGAACATCCGTCGCAGAGAGCGACATCCCCAGCCAATTGCCACGCGCCTTGGAAGCAGGTAGGCACAGTAAGACACGGCGGGGTGCCAATTGCACGCGTCGGCGGCCTCCTGAAGGAAATCCAGCGAAGGCTTGTCAGCGTCGGCTCTGCCGACATCATAGCGCGCCAAGGGATAGGCCTGAAACAGATCCTGTACCGTGCCGAATCTAACCTGCCCCATGATCGTCAACCGACAAGAGTTGGAGTGCCGTGAGCGACCAGCGGACCGCCTGCAGCAAGCGCCATGCCGGCCTGCGCTGTCATGGCGATCGTCGGCGCGTTGATGACGATACCCGCCGGGGTCAGGATAATCTGGCTCGGACCAACCTGCAGGGTGATATTGGCGTTGGCCATGAGCGTGATGCTGATGCCCGCATTGACGGACTGGTCCATGGCCAGCGTGATGTGCTGACCGCCCAATTCGATATCGAGTTTGTCATTGCCTTTCTTGAGCGTGGTCTTGCGGGTGTCGCCGCCGAATGCAGCTTCGCCGATGGTCCGTGTCTCGGTGTCGCGGACCGTCACGTCATGGTCCTTCTCGGCATGCACCGTGATCTTCTCGGATCCCTTCTTGTCCTCGAAATTCCACTCGTTGAAGCCGCCGCCGCCTTTGGTGGAGTCGGACTTCAATCCCGCAATCGTCTTCTTCGACGGCAGATCGTAGGGCAGCTTGTATTCGTCGTTGTACACGGTGCCGATCACCAGGGGCCGGTCCGGATCCCCCTCCAGGAATTCGACAACGACTTCCTGCCCGACGCGTGGGATGATCTGACCGCCCCAGCGCTTGCCAGACCAAACCTGGGCGACACGCAACCGGCACGACCGCTTCTTCTTGCGATCCCAGAAAAAGCGGACGTAGATTTCGCCGAGCGACTCGACGTCGATTTCCTCGCTCGAATTGTCGTCTTTGGTCACCACCTTGGCAGTCTGGATGCCATTGATCCTTGGCTTCGGGGTCAGCATCGGCGCTCGAAACGGCCGATCGCTCGGCAGAAACTCGTAGCTGCCGAAATAAACGTGTTGCCCGGCGTCGCTCGGACCGCCGGTGCGATAAGATTCGATCGAGAACGAGTGCGTGGCGCGCACCACGAGATATTCCACGTTCTGCGAATCCTTGGAGTGCTTTTCAAGCTTCGTTAGCCCACCGGGGAACAGGTTGACGGCGTCGCCATTGCCGCGGCGCCTCCGGTCCATTGCCTGCTCGGCCTGAAGCTGGATTTTCGCGTAGCGCTCGCCGTCGGACTTTTCCTTGAACTTCCCTGGATAGTCGTAAAACTCCATCTCCGACCGGGTGTAGTGCTCGGAGCCCTTGGCGTCGCTGACCATCTGCGCGTTGGGCTTCTGATAGTTGTAGTCGTTGAGCTCGATCTTGCCGGTCCGAAACCGGCGCTCCGAGACCCATTCGTAGATATGCTGCTCGCCTCGACGATCGGCCCCCGTCAATGGGATATAGGGAATCGTAGCAAGACCGTTGATCGGGCTATGCGACGATTTGGAGTCCGCCAACACCAGCGTATGTTTGCCGCCCTCGTGCTTGAAGAAGTAGTAGATGCCGTGCTGTTCCATCAGCCGGCACACGAAATTCATGTCAGTCTCGCGGTACTGAACGCAATATTCGAGCTTCGGACAGGACCCCTCTTCGGTCAGTTTGGATTCATAATCGGTGAAGCCGCGTTCGTTGAAGACCTCCTTGATGATGTCGGGCGCTTTCTTGTCCTGAAAGATCCGACAATCGGTGGTCCGCGACAACAGCCAAAACCAAGGCCTCAGCACGATCCGGTAGCTGAAATAGTCGTTGTTTACCCCGAGCCACTGGGCCTCCGTCAGAATGCCACTGAACTCACGCTCCTTTTCATGCAGCTTTATCGTCAGCGTACATTGCTGACCAATCGCTCGGTCGAAGTCGAGGTCGGCATCCTCACTGAGACACTCGATGCGATACTCGAACAGTTCACTGAGACCTTCCGAGCCTTCGAATCCGGCAAAAACCAGAACGTCCTTGCCAAGAGGCGTCTTGAGTTCGCAGAGGCGGGTATCCTGAGTAAGCTGGCCCATGTGGGCTTAAACTCCCTCCTTCGATCGAATGACCCGCTGCAAAGAGCTGATCAGACGTTATGCAAGAACCGCGGAAATCCTGCCTGCCACTGGCAGTGCCGGCAAGTCCGCCCCGGGGCTGGGCCTCCTGACGTTTCACGACAGCAGTCCAAAGAACCACCCTGGCCATCAAGTAGTCGGCTCCAAGAGCTTGCCGGTTCACGCGAAAATGGCATCTTCGGAAATGAACCAAGATCAGCAGGCATCTGACCCATAGGTATAGAATCGGATCATACGCCCCCGCGAGATCCCCTAGTCGTCACGGGCTCGGCAGCGGGGCCGTGACCGAGCAGATGGACGATCCTCGCATGCTTGATGTCGCCTCCCTGACGCTGCCCATTACCGCTGACGATCCCTGCGGGCCGGATCTCGACGCCATCGGAGACGTCCAATATCTGAACTTCTTCGCAGGTGCGGAATCCCTGCTGCCAATGTCGTTCTTCGAGGTCGTCAATGCCAATGGGGAGCGTGGACGCTTCGATCCAAAGGCAGTCGATTTTGCCGGCCAATTTGCCGCCGCACAGCCCCTTCTGGCGCGTACCCGCGATCTGCGCCTAAACCTGCTGCTGGCCAAGTTTTCAATCCTCGACCGCGACCTCGACGGCTTTCTTTACTGCCTGAGGGCGACCAACTTGCTGCTGCGCGAGCAGTGGGAAGCGGTGCATCCGAAGGGCGAGGACGGCGACTACGCGCTTCGGGCCGTCACGGTCGAAGCAATCGACGTGTTTCCGACCGTGATCAACCCGCTCCAGTTCCTTCCCCTGATTGAGAACCGCAGACACGGCAACCTCAACTACCGTGCCTATCAAATCGCCCAGGGCGAAATTCCCGCCGGTGACGCCGACGCCGACGGGCTCGATCTCGCGACCATCGAGCGCATCGTCAGCGAGACCGATCTCGACACTCTCAAGGCAACCAGCGCGCGGTGCTCCGCGGTCGCTGCTGAAATCGCAGGCATCAAGGCGACCTGGCGTGAGAAGA
The DNA here is from genome assembly GCF_023074185.1 of Bradyrhizobium sp. 132. Taxonomy (GTDB): domain Bacteria; phylum Pseudomonadota; class Alphaproteobacteria; order Rhizobiales; family Xanthobacteraceae; genus Bradyrhizobium. The sequence goes on from NZ_JADPKY010000035.1 coordinate 79,742, forward strand.
TGAACTCGGGGCAACCTATCAGCCTCGACAGGCTCTCCGGTTTGGTTAACGGCATGGCTGCCTGGCTTGCGGGTCTTGTCGCGTTGCGTGATCCCGCGGCGATTACCGCAACTGCGGAAGATGCCGGTTCCGTCGATATACAGGTGCCGCTGGACACCACCGGGATGTTGGCTTCATCTGCACAGGCGTCCGCAGCGCTCGGCGCAGCGGCCGCCTATTTTGCCCGAATGGAACCATCCAACCCGGCGCTGTTGCTGGTACGTCAAGCGCAGGAGATGGTCGGCAAATCATTTATTGAAGTGATGCGGATGCTGGTGCCGTCCCACGTGGAGAGCGCTGCGATCAACATCGGGCGGGACAAGGTCTTCGAGCTGCCGATCGAACGGATGGCGGAGCTCGCGATCCCGCTCTCATCGACGATCGATGAGAGCGCCCAAGATATTGTTTTTTCGGTGGAAAACAGAGCGCAGGCCTTGGGTCTGCTGACGAAGGTGGCGTCGTTTTTCCGAACCGCGGAGCCGTCCAGCCCGATCCCCTTTTTGGTCGATCGCGCGCGCGACCTTGCACAACGAGATTTCCTCAGCCTTTTGAATGATGTTTTACCTGAGGGAGCGCTTAAAACAATCGACAGATCGCGTTGAACCGAGCTTTCGGTCGAGGGCACTAATTGGACACAAGCATGTTTGCCGACCGCAGCAACTTGAAGCGCCCTAGTCAATCTGCGTCGCGCAAATTCGATGTTTAAAGCGATTTCGTAGTGAGGGAACCATGGCTACAGACAGCGGTCAAAAATTCATTCGACGAAACCGCGCACCGCGCGTGCACATCACATACGAAGATCCTTATGACGCCGAGCGACTTATAGAACTGCCGTTCGTCATGGGCGTCCTCTCCGACCTTTCCGGCAATAACCCCGGCGTCGAGAAGACGAAGGTCGAGGAGCGTAAATTCCTCGAGTTCGACATGGACAATTTCGACAACCGCATGGCCGCAATCCAGCCCGGCGTGACGGCGCGCGTCGCCAATCGCCTCAGCGATGGATCCGACGAAAAGATCTCGGTCAACCTGCACTTCAACAAGATGGCAGACTTCACTCCGGTGGCAGTCGCCCGCCAGGTGCCGGCCACCGCCAAGCTGCTCGAGGCGCGCGAACAACTCGCCAACCTGCTGCGCTACATGGATGGCAAGGTGGCCGCCGAGGACCAGCTGAAAAAACTTCTCGCCGATCCTCAACTGATGGCAGCGCTGCGGGAACGCGCGACAAGCCAGTCGACCGAACCTGGCACCGAGAGCTAAGGAAGGAATGGGGACCATGGCAAAAGAAGCTGTTCACAAAGAGAGCACTACCCAGGTCAAAACCGTCGAAGCTGATGAGTTTGCCAGCCTGCTGAAGCAAAGCTTCAAACCGCGCACTGAACGTGCTGCAACCGAAGTCGAAAACGCCGTATCCACGCTCGTTCAAGAGGCGTTGAAGGATACGAGCGTCATCAAGTCGGACGTCCTCGATACCATCGAGGAGATGATCGCGCGGATCGACCAGAAACTGACCGCGCAAATGAACGAGATTCTTCATACACCTGAGTTCCAGGCGATCGAAAGTGCGTGGCGCGGCCTCCACTACCTCGTCTTCAATTCCGAGACCGACGCCAACCTGAAGATCCGGGTGATGAACGTCTCCAAGAACGAGCTGTATCGGAATCTGCGGCTTTATCCCGATGCACGCTGGGACCAGAGCCCCCTTTTCAAGCAGATCTATGAGTATGAATTCGGCCAGCTGGGTGGCGAGCCTTTCGGCTGCCTGATCGGCGATTATTATTTCAGTCACCTCCCCACCGATGTACAACTGCTCCGCGATCTCAGCAAGATCGCCGGCGCCGCACACGCCCCCTTCTTCAGCGGCGCCGAGCCGACGCTGATGGGAATGGACTCTTGGACCGAGCTGTCCAACCCTCGCGACATCGGCAAGGTGTTCGACACGCCGGAATATGCCGCATGGAAGGGACTGCGCGATCAGGACGACTCGCGCTATCTCGGCCTGTGCATGCCGCGCGCGCTCGGCCGCCTCCCCTACGGCGCGAAATCGGAGCCAGTGGAAGAGTTCGCCTTCGAAGAGGAGACGGACGGACACACCGGCGACAAATACGGCTGGATCAACGCCGCCTACGCAATGGCGGTCAACATCAACCGCGCCTTCAAGGAGTTTGGCTGGTGCACGCGCATCCGCGGTGTGCAGTCCGGCGGCGAAGTTATCAACCTGCCGACGCACACATTCCCGACCGATGACGGCGGCGTCGACCTGAAATGCCCGACCGAAATCGCCATCAGTGATCGCCGCGAGCACGAACTTGCAAAGGCGGGCCTCATCCCGCTGATCCATCGCAAGAACACCGACAAGGCCGCCTTCATCGGCGCCCAGTCACTCTACAAGCCGAAGAAGTACTTCGGCGAAAAGGGCGTGGATGCCACCGCGTCCGACAACCTGTCGTCACGACTACCTTACATGTTCGCAGTGTCCCGCTTTGCGCACTATCTGAAGTGCATGGTTCGCGACAAGATCGGATCCATGAAGGAGAAGGATGAGCTGACGATCTGGCTGCAAACCTGGATCAACGAATACGTTGATGCCAACCCAGCCCTCTCGTCAGAAGCTCAGAAAGCGCGCAAGCCACTGGCCGCTGCGAAGGTTGAAGTCATCGCAAACGAGGAGAATCCGGGATATTACAACGCGCGCTTCTTTCTTCGTCCACACTTTCAGTTGGAGGCGATGGACGTCGGCCTCAGCCTGGTTTCACGCCTACCTGGCCCCGGTTCCTGACGCCGCAACATCGCAACCGTAACCACGCAGAAATTTGAGAGGACTATGCTATGGCTGTCGACATCTTCTTGAAACTCGACCCGATCAAGGGCGAGTCGCTGGACGACAAGCACAAGGACGAAATCGATATTTTGAGCTGGTCTTTCGGCGAGAGCCAGTCAGGCACTTTCCACAGCGGTTCGGGCGGCGGCGCCGGCAAGGTCAGCATCCAGGATCTGCACTTCACGCACTTCGTCGACAAGGCCACGCCGGAGCTTTTCAAAGTTTGTGCGAACGGCAAGCACATTGATACGGCGATTCTCACGGTCCGCAAGGCGGGTGAAAATCCGCTGGAGTATCTCAAGATCGAGATGAAGCACATTCTGGTCTCGAGTGTATCGACGGGCGGATCGCACGGCGAAGATCGCCTCACCGAAAACGTGAGTCTGAATTTCGCGAAGGTCAAGATGACGTACAAGACCCAGACGGAAAAAGGCGGCGCTGGAGCGGCGCCGGTGTTTGGCTGGGACGTTCCCGCCAACAAGGAATGGGCCTGATTGTCGGCTTCTGCTTGGCGCCGGTTGCGATTAGCGCGAACCGGCGCCGCACGGTGCGATTGCGGTTGACGTCTCGGCGGGAGCGGTCGCGAGCCCGACCGCCTGCCGAGGCGACATCATCATGGAGACCAGCTGATGCTCCGCGAAAGGGCATAGCGAGCCTGGCGTCTTGGGGACGGTAAATGACCATTACTCCAAAGAGGGATCGTCTCTCTCCCCCGCTAATGCTGGCCTTTCGCTTGGCTCATGAAGCTCGCGATGCGCGCAAGAAGCTCAATTTACGCGATGACTTCGGTGAACGGGTCATTGCCGGGCGGCGTAGCGCAGGCCGCTTTCCGATCTCGGAAACGCTGTTGCGGCGGGAGGTCTCTCATGACCTTGAAACACTTCTCAATACCATTGCTCTGGAATCGACCTTGGATCTGAGCGACCGGGATTGCGTCCGGACATCGATCCTGAACTACGGCTTCCCCGATATCGCCCACCGCTCGATCGACGAGGTTACGGACGACGAACTCACCGACGCGTTGCGCGAGACGCTAGCGACCTACGAGCCCAGACTGGATCGCAAGACGATCCGGGTTCGTCGCGACGGCTCGGTCGGTCCTGAGCAGCTGAAGCTGCGCTTCATCGTTCACGCCGACCTCAAAGCTGAGCCGCTCAACGTCCCCGTGGAATTTGTCGCCGACGTCGACCTCGACAGCGGCGACATCCAGATCAATCGACTTTAGCATGAATCGCGAATTCCTCGATTTCTACAATCGTGAACTGTCATTGCTGTACGAGCAGGCGGGAGATTTCGCCGAAGAATATCCAGGTATCGCAGAGCGCCTCGGCGGCCTGATCCGGGACCGCTCGGACCCGATGATCACGGGACTGCTGGAAGGCGCTGCGTTTCTTGCCGCCCGCGTTCAGCTCAAGCTCAAGCACGAGTTCCCGGAATTCACTGCAAACCTGCTCGAGCAACTGGTACCGAACTATCTTGCGCCGACACCTTCGGCCATGCTGGTCACCGCGCGGCCACCCTATGCCGACCCGGCACTGCGCGACGGCAGGAAGATCGCGCGCGGCGCCTATTTCGACGCGACCTATCGCGAGAGAGAACGAAGTCTTTCCTGCCGGTTTCGACTTTGCCGCGACATCGTGCTCTGGCCATTTGACGTCACAAGCGCCGAGTATTTCTCGACGGCGGGCGCTCTGCAGGCGCTCGGTATCCCGGTCGGCAGTGATGTCATCGCCGGGCTGAGGCTATCGTTGACCCATCGTAGTGCGGCCCGGCTCGACGAGGAGCCGCCGGACGCAGAGGCCCGGACCAAGCCGGAAACCTGGTTCGCAGGCTGCCGCGTGAGCGAGCTTCCGATCTACCTGTCCGGTGCGGAATCCGACGCCATCGCGCTTTACGAGCAATTGCTCTCGAATTGCAGGGGGGTCTACTTCCGGCATCTCGACGACTTCGGCGATCCGGTGGTGACTCGTGCCCCCCATGACAGCGTGCAGCAAATTGGCTTCGACGAGAACGAGTCTCTGTTTCCTAACGACAACCGGATCTTTCGTGGCTCGGAGCTGCTGCGTGAATATTTCATGTTTCCACGCAAGTTCCTCGGCATTACCCTCACCGGACTTCGCAGCGTGATGTCACGGCTGCGCAGCAAATCGATCGATATTGTCTTCGCATTCGATGAACACAATTCACGGTTGGCCGCCTCGGTGCGCCCCGAGACGTTCAGGCTCTATACCGCGCCGGCGATCAATCTGTTCGAGAAGACGAGTGATCGCATTCCGGTCAAGTCGAATACGCACGAGTACCATGTGGTGCCAGATCGCAGCCGCTATCTGGAATACGAACCGCACCAAGTACTCGAAGTCTACGCGCACCTTCCGGCAGAGAAGGATAAGCGGCCCGTGCGCCCGCTATATTCGGCCGCCGTCGACCGGACCAGCGGGTCGGTCGACGGGCTTTATTTTACCGTCCGCCGCTTACCTCGGCGCCGCACAGTGGAAGAAAAGACATACGGTTCTTCCTCCGACTACACCGGGACGGACATGTTCCTGTCACTGCTCGAGCCCGTTGAATTGAGCGGCAAAGGCTCTGTCGCCGAACTGAGCGTTCGGGCTCTCTGCTCCAATCGCCATCTCACGGAGCACTTGCCGGTCGGCCAGGGCGGCGCCGATTTTCGCCTGCTGGACGACACATCCCTTGATCTGATGTGCGTCGCCGGTCCCACGCCGCCGCGCGAGCCAGTGGTGGCCCAATTGCGCAGCCGCAGCGAAATCGCCAACAGCGGGATTGTCAGCTGGCGGCTGATCAACATGCTCAGCCTCAACTATCTTGGCCTCGTCGAGCGCGGTGGCGGCAAGAACGCCGCAGCGCTGCGCGAGATGCTGTCCTTGTTCGCCGACCAATTCGACGACGCCACGGAACGCAAGATCCGCGGCGTGCGCAGCATAGAAAGCCGCCCCGTGGTGCGGCGCGTGCGTGAGCGCACCGGCAGCGGCGCAGCACGGGGCCTGGAGATTACCGTCACGCTCGACGAGAAAGCATTTGAGGGCAGCGGCGTATTTTTGCTCGGGGCGGTGCTGGAACGCTTCTTCGCCGACTATTCCGGCTTCAACACCTTCACCCAGACGGTCATCTCGACGCCGGAGCGCGGCGAGATCATGCGATGGCCGCCGCGCATGGGCACGCGGAGACCGCTATGACGCTGATCGACCAGATGAAGGCCGAGCCCTGGCGTTTCGATTTCTTCCATACGTTACGCCAGTTCGAGCGCGCCAACCCGGATCGACCGCGGATCGGTGACAGTGCCGCGCGCCGCGACGAATATATCGAACTCGGCCAAGTGCCTTATCTGGAGTTCCCCGCCTCGAACCTCGCGGCGGTGGACGACCAGAGTGGCCGGCTCAGGATACTCGTCAAATTTCTCGGCCTCCTGGGCCCGCAGGGCGCCCTGCCCATTGCCACCACCGATGAAAGTCTCAGCTGGTGGCTGATGCGGGATGACGCCTTCCCGCGCTTTCTTGACCTCCTCAACGGACGCTTCCTGCAACTCTTCTTTCGTGCCTGGGCCGACGCGCGCCCGATCGCGCAGCATGACCGCCCCGCGGACGATCGCTTCATTGCCTATGTCGGCTCCTTCGCCGGCTTGGGCTCCGCTGTTTTCGCCGATCGCGATACGGTACCTGACATGGCGAAGCTCAGCTTCGCTGGACTGGTCGCGCCCAGGGCGAAGTGTGCATCACGGTTGACTCGGTTCCTGCAAGGACTGTTCGAGGTCAAAGTCGAGATCGACGAATTCGTCGGCACCTGGCTCTCATTCGACCCAAGTCACTGCAGCCGGCTCGGCGGAACGCATGCGAGGCTCGGTCAGGACGCCCTTCTCGGCTCACGTGTGTTCAGCGTCGAGGACAAGATCAGAGTTCGGATCTTTGTCAGAACATTTGCTCAGTACGAACAATTCCTGCCGACCGAAACACCCAACCTGTCGGAGCCACTGGCCGACGCCGTTTTCTTCTATATCGGCGACGAATTGGAATGGGAGGTCGAGCTCGCCATTCCTGCGGGAGAGGTTGTACCGGTCAGGCTCGGACAAAGTGGTCGACTTGGATGGACCTCCTGGGTCTCACCGAACTGGGCCTCCACGGAAGAATATCGCCGCGATGCCCGCTTTCAGCTCGGCGAGCGATTGAGAGCCCGCCGGAGCGCCGCAGCCAATGCCGCGGCGATTTGAACCTATCCATCGCGCCGATCGCCTAATGCTATGGAATTTGAAGCAATTTCCGCGTGATGGCAAGCATCCGCGGAGGAATTGAGCAGGAGGAGCCGCCGTGACCGACATCAGCATTGAAGCTGTAACGGGCAAGCTGAACCGGGCCGGCTATGATGCCTTCATACAGGCCCTGCGCCATGCAAAGAGCGCCGGCAATCGCAACGTCGAGCTTGCGCACTGGCTGTTTCATATTCTGCAGCAGGAGCGCAACGATCTCAGCCTCTCGGTCGATCACTACAAGCTCGACCGCGCGCGCTTATTGTCGGACCTTGCCGGCGTGATCAGCGGCTTTTCTAAGAACGAGACCGACATGCCGGGCGTCGCGAATTCGGTCATCGATCTGCTCGATCGCGGCTGGCACTATGCCACGCTCTTCTTTGGCGAGACCCAAATCCGCACCGGTCATCTGCTTGTGGCAGGCCTGAAATCGAACGATATTCGTCGCACGCTGAACAACCTCTCGCGGGAATTTGCCAAGGTCAACGTCGACGCACTGGCGGCTGAACGCCGCGCTGTCTGGACCGGCTCCGACGAGGAGACAATGCGGCCGATGGACGGTTCGGGCCTGGTTGGCGCCGGCACGGAAGGCGCGGCCCAAGCGGGTCCGAAGGGCACGACGCCGCTCGACCGGTTCTCCCAGGACCTCACCGCCAAGGCCAAATCGGGCGAAATGGATCCGATCCTTGGCCGGGACGAAGAAATCCGCCAACTGATCGACGTGTTGATGCGTCGGCGGCAGAACAATCCAATTCTCACCGGCGAGGCTGGCGTCGGCAAGACCGCAGTTGTCGAAGGCTTCGCGCAGCGCATTGCCGCGGGCGACGTGCCGCCACCGCTGCGCAATGTAAGGCTCTGCGCACTCGACATCGGCCTGATGCAAGCCGGCGCCTCCATGAAGGGCGAGTTCGAGCAGCGCTTGCGGTCGGTGATCGACGAGGTCCAGAGCTCACCTACCCCCATCATCATGTTCATCGATGAAGCCCACACACTGATCGGCGCCGGCGGCACGGCCGGCACTGGTGATGCGGCCAATCTCCTGAAACCTCCCCTCGCCCGTGGCACGCTGCGCACGATCGCTGCCACCACATGGGCGGAATACCGCCAGTATATCGAGAAGGATCCCGCGCTTACACGACGTTTCCAGCCGATCCAGATCGACGAACCTGATGTGGAGACCTGCTGCATCATGCTGCGCGGACTTCTCGGTCCGATGGAAAAGCACCACGGCGTTCGCATCTCGGATGCTGCGATCGTCGCAGCGGTCAACCTGTCCCACCGCTACATTCCTTCGCGGCAGTTGCCGGACAAGGCGGTCAGCCTGCTTGACACCGCCTCGGCACGCGTGGCCATCAGCCAGAGCGCGACGCCGGCCCTGATCGAGGATGCACGCGTTGCGATTGCCGCTCGTGAAGCTGAGAGATCAGCACTCGTCAGCGACAGCGATCTTGGGATTGAGGACAGCGACCGCATCACGGCGATCGACAAAGACATTGCGGCACTGAAGGACAAGCAGACAAACCTCGAATCCGATTGGGCCACAGAGCGGGAACTCGTCAAGGATATCCGGAGCATTCGAGAGATTCTGTCCCAGCCCAAAGAAGGCGAAGATCCGACTGTCAGGCGCGCGGAGCTGCGCGGCAAGTTCGACACACTTGAGACCATCAATCCGGAAAAGCGAATGGTCTATGCCCATGTAGATCAGCAGTCGGTGGCGTCCGTTGTCTCTGATTGGACCGGCATCCCGGTCGGCCGGATGATGCGCGACGAGATCGAAACCGTGCTGAAGCTACCGGAGATCCTCAACCGCCGCGTCGTCGGCCAGTTCCATGGGCTGACGATGATCGCCAAGCGAATTGAGACCAGTCGCGCCAAGCTGGACAACCCGTCGAAACCGATCGGCGTGTTCATGCTGGCTGGCCCGTCCGGTGTGGGCAAGACCGAAACCGCCCTGGCGCTTGCCGAGACTCTTTATGGCGGCGAGCAAAACATGATTACGATCAACATGTCAGAGTTCCAGGAAGCGCACACCGTCTCGACCTTGAAAGGCGCACCTCCCGGCTATGTCGGCTATGGCGAAGGTGGGCGCCTCACCGAGGCCGTCCGGCGCAAGCCCTATAGCGTCATTCTGCTCGACGAGGTGGAGAAAGCTCATCCCGACGTCCATGAAATCTTCTTTCAGGTATTCGACAAAGGAACCATGGAGGACGGCAACGGGCGGCGGATCGACTTCAAGAACACGTTGATCATCCTTACCACCAACGTCGGCACCGATCTGATCATGGGCCTATCACGCGATCCAAAGTATCGCGACGAGCCGGAAGAGCTCGCTAGGATGTTAAGGCCGGAGTTGCTGAAGGTGTTCCCAGCGGCGCTGCTCGGACGCATCGTCTCGATACCGTACTTCCCGCTGTCGGACGAGATGCTGTCCGGGATCGTGCGTTTGCAACTCGACCGCATCGGACGGCGCCTTCGCGACAATCATAACGCGACCTTCGGTTATGACGGCGCGGTCGTCGAGCACATTGTGTCGCGTTGCAACGACCCGGACTCCGGTGGGCGAATGATTGACAACATCATCACCAACACCCTGCTCCCCGAGCTGTCGCGCGAATTCCTCAGCAAGTCGCTCGCCAAGGAAGAGGTGAAGGGAGCACGCGTATCGATCGAGAACGACAAGTTCGCATATTCGTGGAATTGAGCACGATGAACATTCAAGCCGAGCATCGTCCCCCGAACATCGGTCCAACGCCATACGACGAGGTCTACTACCCGGGCCATGTTTATGGGCTTACTCATCCCAACCATCTTGCTACCATGGCCGCCGTTTACGGCATGCAGCCGGCGCCGGTCGAGCGTTGCCGGGTGCTGGAGCTTGGCTGCGGCGTCGGCGGCAACCTGTTGCCGATGGCCTTTCAATACCCGAACAGCGAATTCGTCGGTGTCGACCTGAGCGGCGTGACGATCGAGCGCGGTCAGCAAAATGTCGCTACATTGGGCCTGGAGAACATCAAGCTTCTCCACTGCGACATCATGAATGTCGATGCAAGCTTCGGACGGTTCGACTACATCATCGCGCACGGCGTTTATTCCTGGGTGCCACCGGCAGTGCGCGAGAAGATGATGATGGTCTTCAAGCAGAACCTGGCTCCGCGCGGGGTCTGCTACGTCAGCTACAACGCGCACCCATTCTCGCATCTTCGCGACATGGTCCGCGACATGATGCGGTATCACACCCGCCGCCTCACCGGCATGGAGGAGAAGGTAGGACAGGCCCGCGCGATCCTGAAGTTCCTGAGCGACGGCTCCAAGGCCGACTCGGTGCACGGCGCGGTTATGCGCGACCAGTACAACCGCGTCCTCAAGTCGCCCGACGAGCTTTTATTTCACGACGATCTCGATGATGGCGCCGAGGCCTTCCTGCTGCATGAGGTCGCCGAAGACGCAAGCCGCCATGGCCTGCAATACCTGGGCGACGCTGATTTTTCACGACGCTATCTTGCCGGCTATTCCGAGGAGGTTCGCGCAGCGCTGCAGCGCTTCCCGGAAAGCGAGTTCATGGCGCGCGATCAATATCAGGACTTCATCGACGGCAACGGTTTTCGGCGCACCTTGCTCTGCCACGACAGCATTTCGCTATCCCGCCAGATCGACCTCGATTTCGTTACCCGGTTCCATTTGCTGAGCACGACCAACCCGGTCCATTCCGACTCCTGCGTGACAGACGATTCCGCGATGGAATTCGAGAACCAGGACGGCAGCAGGGTCACGCTAATCAATCCGCTCTTGAAGGCCGCGTATCTATGTCTCGGCCGAGCTTGGCCGCGGGCATTATCATTTGACGAGTTGCTCGATGGCGCCCGCGCGCTGCTGGGCGACCGGCAGGCATATGATGACAAAAAGGTGTTGACTGAGGCGATGTTCATCCTGGCTTGCAGCGGCGAGGTTTCGTTCCTGCTGTCGCGTCCCTTTTTGTTGAAGGAAGCTACGGAGCATCCGCAAGCGAGCCTGCTCGCGCGAAGACAAGCGCAAACAGGTCCGCTGGTCACCAACCTCCTCCACCAAACAGTGCAGTTGGAGGACGACCGGACCAGGGATTTCCTGCAATTGCTCGACGGTGCGCGGACCATCGACCAGATCACGGCCGAAATGACGGAAAAATTCGGCCCTACCATCCGGATAGGCCAGAAGGATGGAGCCGGGCAGCCAGCCGAGCCGTTACTGCTGCCAATGCGAGAAAGCGTTCAACGCTCGCTTGCGATGGTCGGCAAGCTGGGCCTGCTGGTCGCGTGACGCGCTCAAGTGCACGGCTCCGTTGGCGATGAACGGCAGGAGTTGGAAGCTCCCGCCGTTTCCTGAAACGGATGCGGTCCCCGGCACTCTAGCCGTCGTGGGTATATTGCTGGCCGAGGAGCCATCCCGTGAGAATACCGCCAGGGCCGCTGGTATAGACCGGATCAAAGCCAACACCTGCGCGCAGCATTTTCCATTCATGCTCCCCGACCCAGGGAATCCCGGGATCGCCCTTCTGATACTGGGACAGCAGTGTTCGGGCGACTTCTGCGGCATTGGCGTAGATCGGCCCGTTGGCCCAGCGAGGGCGGGGCAGGCCAGTCATGCGGCAATAGAGCGCCGTGCAGACATAGGCAGACGCCTCTTCCGCATTGGCATCAAGGCCGGTACGCAACAGATCGTATGCCGCGTGCAGGCTCTCGTGGACGATATAGGCTGCGTCCAGCCGGCCCGTCGCCGACACGACCTCAAGCGTATTAGCCGCAACCGCTGTGCCGTCGGCTCGGGTTCGCGCGACATCGTTATATTGCGCAGCAACACCCGCTGCGAGATCGGTCGGAACCGCGACTGTGACCTGCCCCAACCGGATCGCCCGGGCAACGTGATGAAACGTTTGCGGCGCAATCGTCACGTGGCTGCCGCGGATCGGAAACCGAAAGCGCATGCGTGCGACCGCCGGGCCATTGAGCACGTCTAATACCCTGCTCCGCAGTGACATTGATCGTCCTCACTGTTCACACTACCCCACGGATGGTGGTCGCCGTTTCCGATCGGCAGGTTCAAACACTGCGCTGGCGCGACATGACTTCGCATGACCTGGGCCGGGCGCCAGCTTCATCGAATGCGCCGGCATTGAACCCGAACCCGTTCGGGCGAGACTAATCTGAGGCGAGGATTGCCGCGGAAGGCGCCCCATGACGACGACCGATCCGACGACGACGGACACTTACCGGAAGATCGCGGCACGGCTGACCATGTTTCGGCCGCAGATCGATTTGACAAAGTATTTTGCGGGGCCCAACCCGGATGTGCGGCTCTACGACGAAAAGCCCTACATCCGACACCAACTCGAGAAGTATGGTGTCGCGGCTGCGACGAACACACTCGATGGCGTCACCTTCCTGCCGAAGCACTGGAGAGATCTGACCAAGACGCTGCGTATCGCCAAGACGCCGGAAGGATTCGACGCCTTCGCCGAAGGCCAAAGTGCCGAGAAGCCATCGCACTGGGCTCTTGACCTGTCGATGGCCGCCACAATCGGCAAGGGATTTCGGGAGATCTGGCGTCCAAAGCTCTCCGACAGGCCACTCTCAACGCGCGATCTTCCGGGGCGGCACGGTTTCGGGCTTGGACGCGATCGCGGACAGTGGGGCGACGCCTACAGCTCGCAATTCGGCAAGGACCCGCAGCCACAAGACATCACCTCGCTACATTTCGCGGTGGCACCCGATCGGGTAAACGTTCACATCGACGAAACGGGCTTCGCGTTCGAGGGTGTAGGTGGTGCACTGACGGTGGGCCCAAACTTTTTGCATCACGCCGGCAATGAACTGTTCTGGAAGAGCAACAAGCATATACCGCAATGGGCGGCAGAGCATATCGACCTGATTCTGCCGAACAGCGCGAACGACTTTTCGCGCCTGGGCATTTCGGTCGACATGTACCAGCGCAAAGATTTGCGTGTCACGGTCACCGGCTCCTGCGGAATTTTCGGCGGTTTCGAGTGCTCGGGAACCGTGAGCATCAGCGGAACGCATGATCTGCTCGGTTCGAGCTCAAAGGGCCGGCGCTAAGCGGATATTGCTCATTCGACATTGCTCATTGTCTACGCCTTCATGCTACGAATGAAGCTCCTCGATTTGCCACTCCCAGTTCGCGCATCGAATGAATGGAACCATCGAACCGCCTCGAGGTAGTGGCGACTAATAGATATTGGTGGAGAACGCGTAGTTCCGCAGGAATCAGCAGGGGAGGCTTTGCATTGCCGAACCAGGAAAGGCCCTTGAAGCCTGTCGTCGAAAGCTATGTACCGCCAGCAGGAATCCGGCATGCCGTGACGGCGGGCGAGACTTGGATATCCCTCGCCAAGCGGATCGGCATCGACCCCTGGGATCTCATCGAGTTCAACTTTCCGGGCACCAAGCTCGTCAAACAGCGCGATTTCCAACAAGCCACACGACAGGTGAACTGGTACCTGGCCGAGTATGTAGGCTGCCGCACGATGTCGCCCGACCGCCAGAATTTTGCGTTCTCTTCCGGTACGACCGGCGGGAAAGGTGGGTGGCGAGGGGGATTCATCTATCTGCCGCCAGGTACGCCGCCTCCCCCGCCGATTGCGCCCACTCCACCGGTTGCGCCCACCCCAGCGGCTCCGACCCCGCCGGCATGTGAAGGAAGCCGACCGGACTTCGCGCGCGTGCTGGACGTCAGCGAGCGGAATTTCGCGCGCAACGTCTTTGGCCCGACGCTGCCGCCGTGGGAGACAATTGCGATTACCAATGGCCTGGGAGCAGGCGGAAGACCGTGGACGAACGATGGGCCGTTCTTTAGGGGAAGCAATCCCATGGTGCCAAGCATGCGGTATGCCATCAATCTTGGCAATGTCGCGTTCAGTAACATGGCATCGCCTAACCCCACCTTCGGCCTCTTGTGCGACGATTTCGGTCGCATCTGCGACCTCTTCGTGCACGAAATGACCCACGTGTGGCAGGCGTTCAACGATTCAAACTGGACGATGGCGCGCTCCTTCTGGGCGCAGACAGTCGGTGCCGGCTACGAGTACACGCCGGGCGATTCCTGGGACTCATACAACGTCGAGCAACAGGCACACATCGTTGAAGATTGGCACAAGTACAAGATCAGTTATCCGATGCTTGCCGAGGAACGCTATCCGTACGTCCGGCTCGTGATCCGCTCTGGACGCCTCACTTTTCCTCGCAGGCTGGATCTGGTGGCGTTGAAAAAGGACGTTCAAGATCTGCGCGCAAGGCACCTGGACTAGAAATCTCGGTCACTTCTTGCACCACAAACGAAACATGCCCGGGAGTGGACACCATAGCCGAAGTGATATTTTGCTTTCCAGTGGCATGGAAAGCTTGTCCTTGGACAAGCAACTCGTCACCAACTTCAACGCATGGTAAGAGCACTCGTTCTCGGCATCCCTTCAGCACGTTGAGGCTGCGGTCAGCGCCGGCACTTCGTTGAATTCCGAACGCCTGTTTAAGAGCCTGCGCTATCTGCGACAATGTCGGCTTGGACCGCAATATCGGACGCCTGCGCTGCGGTTGAGAGCCAGAACCGGGCTTGCCGCATCCCCAAAAACTGCGCTGGCACCGCGTGAGGTTCCGCCTACGAAATTGAACCGTCATCAATCGAGCGGGGACTAACCTTTCAGCGCGGCTGGGTCTGACCGCAAGTGAGAAAAGGCCGCGAATCCGCAGCAGCCGAATACCTCATATGGAACGTCTCCATGTCCGACACCCATACACGCGACCCCTCGTGGAAAACCGATTTGATCTGGCACTATTTCCACGCCGTCAGTACGGCGGCCAAGGTGCCCACCTATCGCAAATTCTACAGCAACCAAGACCCGAGCGACGAATTGGACAACCGCCATCGCGTCTATGAAATGCTGGTGGATGAGCCGCTGCACACCCATCCCACGCTGTCGACGACCTCGGACGAGTCGATGGAAAACTACAAGAAGAGCAAGCTGCCATGGAACCAGAACAATGGCGGCTTCCTCAAAGCGGTGAACAATGAATGTTGGTGCGGTTCGATCCTCAAGATCGTGTTCGTCCGCTATATGGGCTGGAAAATGGCCGAACCGACGGCGCGCGACCAAGTGAGCGTGGGAAGGGATCCCAGCAAAGCGGTAGACTGGACAATCAAGAATCTCGAAAACAAGATGCCGGTACGAGCGTCCCTCGGCGGCGCCCATTATGTCGGCATCGTCGGCCACCGCACTACGGGGGCCGACAACAAGGTCACCGAGTTTCTGTGCCTCGACCCATGGGCCTATGGCATCGACGGCGGCAATCAGGCCATGAAATATGCCGGTACGTCGACCGCCTTTCTCGGGATCGAGAAACGCGACGGCGCGGCATGGACCTATAGCAACAAGGCCGTCGCCTTCGTCGAACGGCCGTCCTAGGAATTATGGCAGCGAGTTGCCATCATGCTCGCTCGGCGCCGAGCTGTTTTAGTCGTCTACGAAATAGGATGTTTCTGAAACCCCACCAAGTGCCGATTGATCTCAGTACTAAAAGCTGGGACAACTGGTAAGTCTGTCGAGAAACACAATTGGTCCTATCCTGAAGAGGCGCTCGAGGGTCGCTTCAAAAGGACCATTTTAAAAATCAACTGTGATCAGTTCACGGCGCATGAAATCGAATACATCGCGCTGATCCAGCGGTATCGCATCGCCAAAGATCTTGTCCGCGAAGCCCGCGAAAACCCGGCAAGCGCGCGCCGCAAAATGCATCTGGTCGTGCGTCTCCCGGATGATCTCGTGGTCCGAGTTCTACATGATCGCCATGCGCTCAGTCTGCGCATCGAGCAGACCGGCGCTCGCCCCTCTGGAGAGCCTTCGTTCCTGCTCTAACCGATCGGAATAGCTGGCGAGAGCGCTCATTTCTCCGGAGGACGCAGCGGGCCGTCCGCCCACTTGCGCGCTGCAGGATCACGCAGCGGGTCGTCGTCGCATTTGGCGCAGACGTAGCGCAGCCGTCCCTCCGCTGCTTCGTCCGGCAAACCCTTCATTGGCCTGCCGCAGCCAGGGCAAGCCTTTCGGACCGCATAGCGCCGTGCCATCATTGTTTTATTTTCCCCGCAAGGCACTCTAGTCCCGCAATGATGGCGAACTCAACCGGATCGCGGAAACTTGTCCGGCTGGGGGACCTTAAATGCGTCTGCGCCGGCCGCCCGGTCCGGATCCTCGGAATTCGCTGCCAGCATGCGCGTGTGCTTCGACGAGACGACGAAAACTAGCCTCGGAGCGCAGCGTCGGTCGCTGTCGTCGCACTCATGGCGCGACCAGTTTCTTCCGGATCGCATAGCGAACAAGCTCCGCCGTCGATGACATCCCGAGCTTGCGCATCGCCGCGGCGCGATGGGTCTCGATGGTTTTCACACTCAATTTCAAGATGGCGCTGATCGATTTGTTCGTATGCCCCTCCGCAATGAGCTGGACCACGCTCTGTTCCCGCGAGGTGAGCAGTACGCCCGACTTGTTCTGCTTGTTGAGTTGGAAGTCCCGCAGAAGCTTTTCCAGCAACACGCCAGTGAAGTACGGCCTGCGATCAAGCAAGGCGTCTATCGCGGATATCAGGTGCTCTCTGGCATCAGACTTGAACAGGAAGCCGCGAACGCCGGCCAGAATGGCCTCCGTCAACAGTTCCTCGCTGTCATGCATCGTCAGGATCAACACCTCGGTTCGCATATGCATAGCGCTGAGGCGGCGACTCACTTCGAGTCCATTCATGAACGGCATCGAGTAATCGGCGATCAGGATGTCCGCACGCGTTTCGATCGCCAAAGCCAGGGCCTGCTCGCCGTCGCAAGCCTCGCCGCCGACGACCCAATCGGAGCGCATTTGGACGATCGCGCGCAGCCCCGACCGTACAACCTCATGATCATCGGCAATGACGATGCGCTTCACGACGGCGCTCCCGTATGTCGACCCAGAACCTATCGGGCAATCAACGGAGATGACTGGCAGCCAAGTCGGCTGACTGTATCGACCCTCTTCCGGAAAGTTATCCCACAAAACCCTGAGATCGGGTCGCGGATGTCCCGATCGCCGGAATGCTCCATCACTCGTCGACCAGTTTGGCTCTAACCGCGTATCGGACCAGACCGGCTGTCGAGTTCACATCGAGCTTCCGCATCGCGGCGGCCCGGTGAGCTTCTGTGGTCTTCACACTGAGGTTCAAGATGGCACTGATGCCCTTGTTGCTGTATCCGTCGGCAACGAGCTTGACGACCAGTTGCTCGCGGGGCGTCAGCCTCGCCTCATCGAGCGGTGCGCAATCCATATGGTCAACCCCGCTTCCAACGCCGAACGACTTGTGAACCAGGAGTGAATCGACAGCCGCAAGCAGCAGCTTGTTCGCCTCCGACTTCGACAAGAAGGCCCGCGCACCGGCCTGATAGGCCTGCTGCGCCAGCAGGCTAGAGCTGTGAACGGTAAAGATCAGGACCTCGGTGGGGAGCGAGCACTCCCTGATCCGCCGGGTCACCTCAACTCCGGTCATGCGCGGCATGGAGAAATCCAGAATGGCGACATGCGGCCTGCTCTCGATCGCGGCGGCAACTGCCTTTCTGCCGTCGCTCACCTCCGCCACGACCTCCCAATCGGCACGTTGCCCAAGCACCGCTCGGATACCTGAACGGACAGCCTCATGATCATCGGCGATCAGGATACGTTTCATGCAAAGTGCTCCTGCTTCGATCGCCGCCGCTTCGAGTACCGCAAGCCGATGGCCATATCGGAGCGCGACGGTCGCCCGACGGATCTCGTCCTTGGAGATGCGCGTCGGCTCTCATGACTGCAACAACAAGCGCCGCTTGTGCCGCTTCGCCTCGTTGCGAACCGGGATAACCGCGTACAACGTGGTCCCGGAGCTTTCCGGATCGGATCGAATCTCGAGGCTGCCGCCAAGGCGCGCGAGCCTCTCCCTCATGGCGGGAATGCCGACACCCATCGACGTCGTTCCGCCGCCTCGTTCAGCGCGGTGAGCCGCGAAGCCGCGTCCATTGTCGCTGATGGTCAGTCGAAACTGCCCGCGGGTTGCCTGGACGAGGATTTTGACCTCCGTCGCGCTCGCGTGCCGGAATATGTTCGCGAGTCCTTCCTGAACGATCCGCAGCAATGCCCTTTGGCTGTCGTATGACAGCCCGTCCACTCCAGCGTCGACGACGCTCCGGGCGCGCAAGGCGGTGCGCGCAGCAAAGCCGCGGACATAGCACTCGATCGTCGCCTTCAGTCCTTCCTCCATCACGTCCTGTGGATGCAGCAAATATGTAAGCGAGCGGATATCCCTCAGAGCGCGGTCGATCGATGCATCAACGTCGTCGCAAAGCCTATCGACGCCGTTTGCTCCGCCGACGCAGGCGCGGATTCGCATCAACCCAAGACTTGCCGCGACCAAATATTGACAAGTCGAATCATGAAGTTCCGAGGCAATCCGCTGCTGAATACCCTCCTGTATGGAAGCCAAATCACGACCGGTTGGGTCATCCGGCTGTTCTTCAGAAGACTCAAGAACGCTCATCCGGTGTCGACCGAGGCGCTTCGCGGTTCCATGTGGCTTCAACAGGCTCGCAGGAAGGCTGCACGGCTTCATTGGACGCATCCAGCTTTTAAGTCCGTCCTGGACATCGACTGTCGCCAATCGACGACCTAGATAATGACCCGTTCAACATGTCCCATGAGGGCCGCAATTCGACGCGCACCCCTAAGGGAATGACGTGCACTATCATACCTCCTGGTTTTCCGTACAACCAAGGGGTTAATTCATAATACTTCAAAACCTGCGCATGACTGACATGAGTTTTCGTCCGGTATATGCAGTTTGTGCCAATCGCTGGAACCAACGCGATAAAATGAGACAATGACTGCTAAAATTCTTCGTCGCGCATCCGGACACGACCGAACGTCGCCTTACGGTCCAGACCATCAGGGACGAGCTTTATGGAAATGCAAGTGGCGTCGTTTCTGGCACATCGCCAGATGCCCGAACTATCGCACGACGACGCCCTATCGACCGCTATCTTTGGCTGAGCCAGACTTCTTCTTCGTCCGAGAGAGCGGAGGAGTTTGCGGGGCCGGTACTATCACCAGTGGATGAGCGGGAACTCGCAGGCGATTCTGCCCGATGTCATCCCGGAGTGCGTCGGTATCCATGCGCTGGCTCCGCTCGACGGAGTCACGGGGGTCCGCCAACGCGGCGGTTGCCGCCGTCATTCCGAAAACCGCCCACAGCAGGACGAAGAGTCGTCTCGTTGACATTTCGTATTCTTTCTCAGAAGGCGAAGTCGAGCCGCGGACCGATCCGAAGATCCCTGTAGTGCCGAATCGGAACGTTGGACGTCCGGGCCTCGTACAGCACCGTGGTCGTGAGCGACAGATTGCTCGCGAAATTATACTTCAGACCGATATCCGCCGAATAGAGCTGGTCCTGCCGTCCTGAATTCAATCCATCGGTAAACCAATAGGCTTCGAACAGAGGCGTGCTCACGACCGACCATTTGGGGTCGAGCTGCACTTCGATTCCGAGAACGGCATCGAAGCGCCAGCGGCGCGCTTCCGCAAGATCGGAAAACCGGTAGGTCAGCAGCAACAATGGGGACAGGGTGACGTTGTTGATGCGAAAGTCGCGGGCCACCGATCCCATCACGTCGTTCGAGGTAAACGCCAGGCCGCGGTAGACGCCGTCGAAGTCGTAACGATTTTCGTAGATCGCAGAGAACCGCCAGCCATTCCAGTTCTCGGTCAATCGTCCTCCCAAGCGGGCGATTGCGGCATTCCCGTCCTTCTCCGTTGCGAATGCCTCATACTGCGCGCGGGCGTAGAGGCGATAGGACAGTTCGTTCGTTAGGTATCCGTCCAGTCTGGCGCTGATATCGGGCTCGTAATAACCGTCCGACTTGCGGGCGTCGCGTGTGAACAGAGCGTTGTCGGTAAACATCGACGACACGGAACCGACCACACTCCACGAAGGCAGCGGCAGTGCCGGCGGATCCGCCCTGAACTCTTTCAGGTCCACGTCCGCGGCCATTGCAGCAGTCGCACCCAAGGCTCCAACCAGCTGCAGAAGAACTCCAGATACACGCATCTGAACCTCGAGACTGTCGACCCCGCCTTCCCCAACGACGCGACCATAGGCCCCGCAGTAGTTGTGTCAAGCGACGCCGACAACGCACGACCCTTTCGCGGAATGTTGTTACTGCGTGACCACACAATCTCGGATCACACAAGCTCGGAGACTGCCGAAAGAAACGTGCACATCACTTCCTAAACCGCGCCACCGTAGACCGGCGCAGATTCATTCTGGGAGAGGTCCATCTCCGAGCATCAATGAAGCAAGCCATCCGACTGCCAGACAGATCGCGAGGACGACGATGCCGATGATCAGTGAGCGGCGCCCGGCCTTAAACAGCGCCTGCGTGGGGTCGAGCGTGTGAAACAGCTGCAAGGAAGGCGAGAGCCTCGTGACGATCCTGCCCATTGCGGGCTCGGGGCCGTCGATGCAAGCTCCTGCATGTGCCGAGTCCGCTGAACGGCCGCGAGGCCGGCCGAGCTTCCCGAACTCACGGCCTACGATGCCTTGGGCTTCGCCCAGGCTTCATCCTGGCTTCACCCGCCAGGGTGCCTCTGCGCTAGTAGTCCACGGCGTCACGGATGATCGGGCACGTCATGCAGTGGCCGCCACCGCGACCACGGCCCAGTTCCGCCCCGACGATGGTGATGACCTCGATACCTTCTTTGCGCAGCAGTGTGTTGGTATAGGTGTTTCGATCGTACGCGTACACCACGCCTGGCGACGCACAGACGAGGTTGGCGCCGCTGTCCCATTGCGTGCGCTCGCGCTGATAATCGCTTCCTCCCGCCTCGACCACACGAAGCTTCTTAAGACCCAGCGCTTCCTCGACGACACTGACGAATGGCTTGTTCTCGGGGTGCAACTCGACGCCACTCGGTTGGTCGCTCGGGCGATAGGAGTAGGCGCGGGTCTGATTGATGAAGTCGGGCGCGGTCAGTACGCAGTCGCGGTCGGCGAAGGTGAACACAGTGTCGAGATGCATGGCTGCGCGGATCTTGGGCATCGCCGCGACGATCACGCGTTCGGCCGCCTTCTTCGCAAACAGCGTCGCCGCGAGTTGGCTGATCGCCTGACGGGATGTACGTTCGCTCATCCCGATCAGCACGACTCCTTTGCCGATCGGCATCACGTCGCCGCCCTCCAGAGTAGCCAGCCCATGGTCGTGCGTGGGGTCGCCCCACCAGACATTGACCTTGCCGGCGAAATCAGGATGGAACTTGTAGATCGCGGTTGTGAGGATCGTTTCCTCGTGTCTGGCCGGCCAATAAAGCGAGTTGAGCGTCACGCCTCCATAGATCCAGCAGGTGGTGTCGCGCGTGTACAGCGTGTTCGGCAGCGGCGGCAGCAGGTACTCGGTGGCACCCGCCGCCTCCTTGACCATCTTGATCGCCTGGCCGCCATGCTCTTCAGGAAAGTCATGAGTCGACAGGCCACCGATCAAGGTTTCCGCAAGCGCGCGATTGTCGAGGCCGGAAAGGTAGCTCCTCAATTCGTCGATGAAGCCGAGCCCGACCTGATTGGGCACGACCTGATTGTCGAGTATCCACTTTTTACCCTCCGGTACCGCCACCGTTTCGGCCAGTAGGTTGTGCATTTCCACCACATCGACGCCCCGGTCGCGCATCTTGGTGACGAAGTCAAAATGGTCACGCTTGGCGTTCTCCACCCAGAGAACATCATCGAACAGCAACTGATCGCAGTTCGACGGCGTGAGCCGCTGATGCGCCCGACCTGGCGAGCACACCATCACCTTCCGGAGCTGACCGACCTCCGAATGAACGCCGAAGGCTGAGGAATTCGCCATTGGTGGCTCCTTTCGTACTGGGGCTAGATGCTGATATAGCCGGTAGCGAGGCCATGGATACCGACGACACATCCGATCACCGCCACCGCGAACAAGACCCATTCGGCCGGCGTGAAGAGCTGTTTGCCCTGCTCTTTCCGCGTGATGTAGTACAGGATCGTGCCGGGGGCGTAGATGATGAAGCCGAGCAGCAGGAACTTCGTCCCGCCGGCGAACAACAGGAATATCGTGTAGATCGTCGCCAGAACCGCAATGATGGTGTCCTTGCGGAGGTCGCGCGGGTCCTTTTCGTAAGTCTCTCTGCGAAAAACCAGCATCAACGCAAAGGCCGCTGACAGAAAGTACGGAATCAACGAGAGGTGGCTGCAGAGCGACAGCGCGAAGGTGAAGGCGTCGTCTGAGAACAGCGTGGCGACGAGCACCACTTGAATCAGCAGCGTGGTCATCAGCAGCGCCGATGACGGCACTTGATTGGCATTCTCTCGTGCCAGGAAGGCCGGCATGTCCAGTTTTTTGGCGGCCACCGAAAGCACCTCGGCAGCCATCATCGTCCACGCCAGATAAGCGCCAAGAACCGAGACGATCACGCCGGCCCCGATAAACACCGCTCCCCAATGGCCGACCGCGGCCTCGAGCACGCCACCGACAGAGGGCTGGCGAAGCTGCGCGATCTCCGTGCGTGGCAGGACGCCGTAGGCCAATATCGACACCGACGCGAACAGCGCCAGCACGCCGAGAAATCCCGTGACGGTAGCGACACCCACGTCCTCGCGCTTCTCCGCGAAGCGCGAATAGTTGCTCGCACCCTCGATGCCCAGGAACACGAAGACGGTCACCAGCATCGTCGCCTTGACCTGCTCGAACAGGTTACCATAGTCGCCCGCCGCGCCGCCCCAGAGGTTGTCCACGAACACGGACGGCTTGAGGAAGAAGATCGACAACACCAAGAACAGCAGCAGCGGAATGATCTTGGCGACTGTGACGATGGCGTTGATTCCGGCTGCTTCCTTCACGCCGCGCAGCACCAGAAAATGGAATGCCCATATCCCGACCGAGGAGATCAGGACTGCGGTCAAGGTATTGCCCTGGCCCAAAGCGGGAAAGAATGCGCCGAGCGTCGACTTGATCAGGATCCAGTAAGACACGTTGCCGACGCAGGCGCTGGCCCAGTAGCCGAACGCCGAAAAGAAGCCGACATACGGCCCGAATCCCGCCCGCGCATAGGCGTAGACACCGGCATCGAGATCCGGCTTGCGGTTGGCCAACGTCTGAAACACGAAGCAGAGCATCAGCATGCCGGCACCGGCAATGGCCCAGGCGATGAGGGCCCCGTAGATGCCCGTCGCCTGCGCGAAGTTGCGCGGTATCGAGAATACGCCGGCACCGACCATGCCGCCGACCACCATGGCAGTCAGGGTCCGCAGCGGCAATCTTTGGACGTCCTTATTGGTGGTCATTGGAAGCGTCCCGATTATCTGTCGTCACAGATGCACCCATCACGGAGCGGAAAAACATAGGGTTGACTACCTAGCCGATGACGAGGATTCCCCTATCCGGCTTTGCTTTGCCCCTCTGACGGCTTGCGCAGAGCGGCGCCGCCGGCCCGCTCGGTCGCGCCGAACCACGCGACGTAAATCGTCGGCAAGAAGACGAGCGTAAGGACCGTCGCCACCAGCAAGCCGCCCATGATCGCGAATGCCATCGGTCCCCAAAACACCGTCGGCGCGATCGGGATCATCCCGAGGACGGTGGATACGGCCGTCAACATGATCGGCCGAAACCGGGAGCTGCTGGCGTCGACTGCCGCGTCCCAGGGCGTCTTGCCGAGGGCGCGTTCCGCGTCGATCTGACCGATCAGG
The DNA here is from genome assembly GCF_023074185.1 of Bradyrhizobium sp. 132. Classification (GTDB taxonomy): domain Bacteria; phylum Pseudomonadota; class Alphaproteobacteria; order Rhizobiales; family Xanthobacteraceae; genus Bradyrhizobium. The sequence continues at coordinate 103,638 of NZ_JADPKY010000035.1, forward strand.
ATGACCGCGTTCTTGCTGATCATGCCGAGGAGCGCGAGGACCCCCAGAATGGCGACGAAGCCAAGCGGCCTTCCGGACAACATCAACGCTGCGACGACCCCGATCAGCCCCAGGGGAGCCACGCTCAAGACCATGAACAGTCGAGGGAAGCTTTGGAGCTGCACCATGAGGACGGTGAACATGACCAACAGCATCACCGGGACGACGGCCAGCACGGATGCCTGCGACTTCTGACTTTCCTCCACTGTCCCGCCCACCGCCACGCTGTACGATGGCGGAAGCGTCTTCTGGAACTTCTCGATCGCCGGCAATAGCGAGGCGACCACGCTTTCCGGCAAGCTGTCACCGGCGATGGCGGCTTGGACCGTCAAGGTCGGAACCCTATCTCGCCTCCAGATGAGCGGAAACTCCTGATCATACTCGAAGGACGCAAATTGACTGAGAGGAACCGTTTGTCCGCCTGGCAGTCCTACCTGCAGATTGCGCAGACTGTCCAACGAGACCCTCTGCTCGTCGGTAGCCCGCGCCACCACGTTGACCAGGTAGATATCGTCACGGACCTGGGTGATGGGCGTGCCCGTGATGACGGCGTTCAGGACGGTCGCGGTTGCCTGCGAGCTCAGGCCGAGTTGCCGGGCCTCGTTCTGGTCGACGCGGATGCGCACCTGTCGGTCGGGCTCCATCCAATCGAAATTCACCTGCTTGGTGTCCGCACTGGACGCGACGATTTTCCCGACCTGCAGCGCGATCTCGCGCACCCGCTCAACGTCAGGCCCGCTGACCCGATACTGGATCGGCCAACCGACCGGCGGCCCGAGCTCGAGCGGAGATACGAACGCGATGGCCTTGGGAAATTCTTCGGCGAGCAGCTTTTCAAGCTTGGAATGCAGGCGTTCGCGTGCGGCGACATCCTTCGCGATCACGACGGTCTGCGTGAAGAAGTCGTTCGGGAGCTGGACGTTGAGGGGCAGATAGAAGCGGATCGCCCCCCGTCCGACGTAGGTGCTCCACCGCGCCACATCGGGATCGCTCGCGAGCGCGCCATCGAGGCGCTTCGCCGCAGCTTCGCTCGCGTAGATCGAAGCGTTCTGAGGCAGGCTGACATCGACCAGCAGCTCCGGCCGATCCGACGAGGGAAAGAACTGCCGCGGGATCAACGGCATCGCCAGAACCGAGGCGACGAAGAGCGCCACCGAGATCGCAATGGTCAGCCATTTCGCGCGCATCGCCGATGTTAGGAAACTGCGGTAGATCCGAAAAATCCTGCCCGGGTCGGCTGAGTTGCCTTGCTTGGGCGGGACGAGGATCGCAGCGCCAAGCAGCGGCGTGAAAATGACCGCGACGAACCACGACACCAGCAGCGCGATCGTCACCACCGCGAACAGCGAAAACGTGTATTCGCCGGCCGAGCTTGCCGCAAAGCCGACCGGGATGAATCCCGCGATCGTCACCAGCGTGCCCGCGAGCATCGCCATCGCATGGGTCCGGTAGGCGAAGGTTGCCGCCTCGACTTTGCTGGCGCCCTCCGCCAGTTTGGTGAGGGTCGCGTCGGTGGTCGTCATCGCATCGTCGACCAGCAACGCGAGCGCGATAATCAGCGCGCCGAGCGATATCCGCTGCATGTCGATGCTCAGCAGACCCATGATCGGCAGGACGATCGCCAGCGTGAACGGTATGGCAAGCGCTATGATCAGGCCGGGTCGCACGCCGAGGCTGATGAAACTCACCACCATGATGATGGCGATCGCCTGAAGCAGCGAGACCATGAACTCCCGAATGGCGTGGTTGACCACGACGGGCTGATCCGCGACCACGCTTGGCTCGATCCCGATCGGGAGGTCCGCGGTAATCTGCGCCATCGCCTTGGTGATGTTCGCACCCAGCGCAAGAATATCCCCGCCGTCCCGCATGGCGATTGCGAGTCCTATCGCCGGCTTCCCATTGACCCGAAACATCGGGTGGGGCGGGTCCGTGTAACCGCGACGCACCCGCGCGATGTCGCTCAGGCGAAGCATACGTCCGCTCGCGGAAAAATTGATGTCGGCGATGTCCCGTTCCGACTGAAACCCGCCAGATACCCGTATCGAGATGCTGTCGGCGCTCGTCTGTATCGTTCCGGCCGGACGTACGATGTTTTGCGACTGGAGGGCCGCAATAAGGGCGGACCGGTCGACTCCGAGTGCCGCAAGCTCCTTCGTGGAGAACTCGACGAAGATCACCTCGTCCTGTTCGCCCAGGAGCTCGATCTTCGACACGTCGGGCACGAGAAGCAGCCTTGAGCGGATATCTTCGACCCGGTCGCGCAGCTCACGCTGGCTGAAGCCGTCGCTGGTAAAGCCGTAGATAATTCCGAAAGTATCGCCAAATTCGTCGTTGAACCCAGGCCCGATCACTCCGGCGGGTAGCGTATGGCGCATGTCGCCGATCGACTTGCGCACGTGGTACCAGGTGTCTGTGACCTCTCGTGCGCTGGCACTGCCTTTCAGATTCACGAAGACGGTCGAGACGCCTGCCCTGGTAAAACTTCGCAGGAAGTCGAGATGCGGCGTCTCCTGCAGGCGGCGTTCGAGGCGCTCCGTCACCTGCTTCATCGTTTCCTCGACGGACGCGCCCGGCCAAGCGGCCTGAACGACCATGGTCTTGATGATAAAGGCCGGATCTTCGTTGCGACCCAGGCGGAAATAGAACAGCCCACCCGCAACCACCGCGATGATCATCATATAGACAACCAGCGAACGGCTTTTCAGCGCCCAATCGGACAGATTGACCCCGCTCATTGCTCTGATCCGAGAACCCGGACCTTCTGGCCCGGATGAAGCGCCTGCACCCCAGCGGTAACAACGATCTCGCCGGTGTCCAATCCTTGCGAAATCACCGCCTGGGCCTCGTCGAACCGCAGAACGTCCACATTGCGCACCGACACCGTACTGGCGGTTGGATCGACGATCCACACGGCGGGTCGCTGGTTCATCCTCGTCAGGGCTGAGGCCGGAATATCGATCATCGGCCCCGCGCTCGTGCTCACCCGCCCGACGACCGTCGCACCAAGGCGCATCGCCGGCGGTGGGTCGGTCAGGCCGACCCTGACCTCGAAGGTCCTGGTCACGGCGTTGGCCTGCGCGCCAACCTCGCGGATGCGCCCCTTGGCCTTGATGGTCGGATCATCCGCCAGGCTGACCTCGACCTCCGGATCGGCCGAAGCCGATCTGACCAGTTGAGAGGGAACGTCGAAGACGGCATCGCGACCGTCTTGCCGCGCGATCCTCGCGATCATCTGTCCGGCCTGCACCACTTCGCCGGCTCCCTGACCGGTGGCGGTGATCACGCCTGGGGCATCGGCTTTCAGTTCGGTGAAGCCGACGAGGTCATGCGCGGCACTCAGCGCGGCTTCGGCGGCGTCGACTTGCGACCGCGCCGTTTGCTGGGCCTGCGTCGCGGCATCGTAGTTGACCCGTGTGGTCCAACCCTGCGCCAGGAGCGTCTCCTGACGGTCGAAATGATTGCGCGCCTGTGTCAGCTGCCCTTGTGCCGCGGCAAGCGACGCCTGCGCCTGGCGCAGCGCGTTCAACTCGTTCTGGGACTCCAATCGCGCCAGTACCTGACCGGCTTTGACCCGATCGCCGATCTTGGTGTCGTTGTTCAACAGCCGACCCGAGATCCGGAATGCCAGATTGACTTCATCTTCCGCTTCGATCCGTCCGGAGAACGTCAGGGGCGTCGTGAGCTTGCGCTTTTCCACGGTCGTCGTGCGCACTATACGAGGGGCTGGCGTGTCATTCGCTGCCGTTTCCCTACCGCAGGCTGCCAGCACCGGCGAGAGCGCCGTCAAAATGACCATAGCGCTGATGCGTCTGAAAGAGGAATGGCTGCTGCGGTTGAACATGAGCTCTTCCGTTCCGGTGTGAAACGTCGCCTGGCAAATCGGCTTTCCGCAGGCCTCGGTCTTCTGACGATCCCCGCCGCCATTTTCGCCGGAAGCGCTGGTCCCGGACATCGGTAAATCTACCCGATGCATCCGGATGTAATCGCGGTTTGCCCGAGTTCGTGGCTTGGGAGATTCCTGAGACCCGATCAGGCAATCACCCGATATCGCCGCCTACGCCCAGGATACATGATGGAATCGTCCGGCGAAGCACCGGCACGCTGGCGCCGGACGAACGACCTATGATGTATCGCTACGCGCGGTCGCGCCCCAACGCGAAGGCTGATCCCTTCAGGTACCCTGAAGCTCGACGATGCGATGTGATGCCGATGGAGGATTTCCAGCATGAGCGGATCCTCAGGACAACGAAACGTGCCGGCGGGCACCATCACCCGAGGGTGGTGGTCGAGCGTTGCTTCGCGTGCGGTCGGGTTCGGCTGCCTCTGGCTCGTGCTCGCTGGCGCTCAGGTCGGAGACGTTCCTGCCGCAGCGGTCGCAATCGCGGTAGCAACCTGGACAAGCTTGTACTTGCTGGAGCCGGGCAGTTCGCGGCGGTCGCTCCCAGCCATTGCCCGTCTGGCGTCGCTTTTCCTGTATCACTCCGTCGTCGCCGGAATAGACGTGGCAGGCCGCGCGCTGAACCCCCGATTGCCTCTGCGTCCCGGGTTCGTAGCCTATCCGACGCGGCTGCCGCGAGGCGTGCGGCAAAACGTTTTCACGACACTGACCAGCCTGTTGCCCGGAACAGTGCCTGCCGGCGAGGAGAACGGACAGATCATCTATCACTGCCTCGATGTCACGCAGCCGGTCCTTGCCGATCTCGCCGCCGAGGAAGCGGCACTCATTCGGGCCCTCTACAATGACTGAATTCCTGACCGCCGCCGTCGGCTTGATCCTGACGCTGCTGGCCCTCGGCCTTGTGTCGATATTGCGCGGTCCGGGCGATGCCGATCGGATGATGGCTGCGCAGCTGATCGGCACCGCGGGCATCGCCGTGCTGCTGCTCCTCGGCACCGTGACAGGCGTCCGGGCGGCCGTTGACGTGGCGTTGATCCTCGCGCTGCTCGCCACTTTCGCGTCCATCGCGTTCGTCAAAAAAGGGCTGTCCCGCCTGGAAAGCGACGGCGTCGGTTCGGCGGAGGGCAAATGAACCTCGCGCGGGACATCATGACGATTGCGTGCGTGTCGACGGGCGCGTTCTTCTTCCTGGCAGGTACAGTGGGCCTCCTTCGCTTCCCCGACACCTTGACCCGCCTCCACGCGCTGACCAAGGCAGACAACCTCGGCCTCGGATTCGTCGTGCTCGGGTTGCTCCCGCAAGCTGAAGGCCTTCGCGACGGGCTGAAGTTGATCAGCATCTGGATGTTCGCACTGCTGGCGGGCGCCACCGTCTCGCAATTGATCGCGCGCGCGGTGCGCCGAAGCGGGGCCAGATGAGCATCGCAACGGTCTTCGAGATCGCACTCGCCGCCGTGGTACTGGGCCTCGCCATCTGGACCATCGCCGTCCCCGAGACGTATTCGGCGACCGTCGGTTTCGTCGCCTACGGTCTCCTGGTTGCGCTGATCTGGGTCCGTCTCGACGCGGTCGATGTCGCACTGACGGAAGCCGCCATCGGCGGCGGCTTGGGCGGCGTCGTGCTGTTGGGTGCGGCTGCCCGGTTGCGCGATGCCGAGGCGACGGCAGCCGAACGACCAGACCGTTCTACACGTCTGATCGCCGCTATCCTGTCCGCATCGATCGCGGCAGCCCTGGCGTTCGCGATCCTGATCCTGCCCGATTATGCTCCGACGCTGGCACCGGCGGTCGTCGCGAATGCCGGAGCGACCGGAATGGCCAATCCGGTCACCAATGTCCTCATGGCATTTCGAGGGCTGGACACCATGCTCGAGAAGGTCGTGCTCCTGTTGGCCGTCGTGGGCGTCTGGTCGCTCGCGTCGGACCGGGCCTGGGGCGGCCGTCCGGGACCGCGTCACGAAGCCGACCCAAATGGCGTTCTCGCCTTCCTCGCCCGCCTGTTGCCCCCGGCGGGGATCGTCGTCGGCATTTACATGCTGTGGACAGGCGCCGACCACCCCGGCGGAGCATTTCAGGGCGGTGCGGTTCTCGCGTCCATGTGGCTGCTGGTCATCATGGCTGGATTGGCGGACACACCACCGGTGAGCAGCCGATGGCTACGGTTTATCCTGGTCGCCGGGCCCTGCCTGTTTCTTGTCGTTGGCCTCGGCGGGCTTTGTTTCGGAGCGGCCTTCCTCGCCTATCCGGTTGCGTTCGCCAAACCGCTAATTCTCGGCATCGAGGTCGCGATGATCCTCACGATCGCAGCGACCCTCGCCCTCCTCCTCGCTGGCGCGCCGGAAAGGAATACATAGCGATGAGCAGCGTATCGGTGTTCGGATTGTGCGCGGCCGCTGCGGTCGGGCTTGGGCTTTACGGCCTGATCACGAACCCGCAATCGCTCCGCAAGATCCTCGCGTTCAACTTGCTCGGCAGCGGCGTGTTCCTTCTGTTCGGGATCGTCGGACGGAGGGGGGCTGCGGCGGGTGTTGGCAACGATCCGGTGCCGCAGGCCCTGGTAATCACCGGGGTCGTGGTCGCGTTTTCCGCGACGGCAATGGCGATCGCCCTTTTGCTGCGGTTGTTCCACACCAGCGGCTCCACGACGCTCGGCAGTCGCGCGCCGACGAGTTCGCGTTCCGACGCGCCCGGCGGCTGATGATGGCCACTCCCTCCGCGCTGGCGACGACGACGGCAGATCTCCTGCTGGTGCTGTTGATCGTCGTGCCAGTCGCGGGCGTGCTGCTGGCGTTCGCGCTCGGCGACCGCTATGTCCGGCGGGTCGCCTTCACGGTCATACCGGTCGGCCTAGCAATTTCCGGGGGCGTTCTCCTGGCGTTGCCGCAGAACGACGGTCACCTGGTCTATCTGCTGGGTGCCTGGCCGCCACCTCTGGGGGTGGCCCTGCGCGCGGACGGATTGTCGGCGGTGATGCTCGCCGCCACGGCCATCGTAGTCTGTGCGGTCGCCATTTTTGCCGCAGCCGATTTTCGTCTTGCAGCAGGATACGGCCGGGCACCGTTCGCATTCTGGATTCTTCTGCTGGCGGTTTGGGCGGCGCTGAACACCATCTTCGTCGGAGGCGACCTCTTCACCCTTTACGTTGCCTTGGAATTACTGACGTTCGCCGCGGTGCCGCTGGTCTCTCTGGAGGGCCGGGCGGAGACGCTTCAGGCAGCGTTGCGCTACCTTCTCTTCGCGTTGGTCGGGTCCGTCCTCTACCTGATGGGCACGGCGCTGCTCTACGGCCTCTACGGCACGCTCGATATCGTGCTGCTGTCTCATCGCGTCTCCGCGGAGCCCGGCGCGCTCATTGCGGCAGCGTTGATGACGACCGGCCTCCTCGCCAAGACCGCGCTGTTTCCGCTACACCTCTGGCTGCCGCCCGCTCACGCCGGCGCCCCGGCCGCAGCGAGCGCGATCCTGTCCGGCCTGGTCGTGAAGGGATCGTTCTTCATCCTCCTGCGGGTGTGGTTCAACGTGCTGCCCGGCGTGCCCGGCTTTGCCGCTGCACAATTTCTGGCAGCATTGGGAGCCGGCGCGATCGTGGTCGGAAGCATCGTCGCCCTGCGGCAGCAGCGCCTCAAGCTGCTCGTCGCATATTCGACAATGGCCCAGATCGGGTACCTTTTCCTGCTGTTTCCACTCGCCCTCGATGCCTCAGGACGGCTCGAAACGGGACAGGCCCTGGCGGGTGGATTGATTCAGGCGATCTCCCACGCCGCCGCGAAAGCGGCAATGTTCCTGGCAGTCGGGTCGATCTACGCAGGACTGGGCCATGATCGCATCACCGGGATCCGCGGCGCCGCACGCGCCCTGCCCTTGAGCGTCATGACCTTCGGGTTAGCCGGCTTCGCACTGATGGGAATTCAACCGAGCGGCGCGTCCCTCGCGAAGGAGTTGTTGCTCCAGGAGACGGCGAGGACGGGACAGTGGTGGTGGGCTGGCGTGCTCCAGGTCGGCGGGATGTTCACGGCCGCCTATGTCGTTCTGGTACTTGCCCATGCGCTTTCGCCTTCGGATCAGCCGGTCGCCCTCGTCGCGAAGCCGCCACGCGGCAGCGGTTTGGCGGCGCTTGCCTTGGCACTCTGCTCGCTATTGCTTGGCCTGCTGCCATGGGAGCCGTATTTGCCGATCACGTATACCGTGGAATCTAAACTGTTCGGAGACGAAGCGCTCGTCAAATTTCTCGTAACCGTGTTCGGAGGTGCAGCGCTTGCGATCCTGCTCAGCCCCTGGCCGCATCCGCTGGCGTTTTCGGCAGCCGGGAAAACGATCATGCAGCTGATCGCCCCCTTGCGGCGAACCTGTATCGGACTCGGCAGCCTCGTCGAAACGGGCGACGGCGTTCTTCGCCAATGGTCGACGGCCAGCATATCCCTCCTCCTGGTCGCGTTGCTGCTCGCCGCGCTGATGTTCGCCGCCAATTGAATCTCTAAGGCCGGCGAAGGATTCTCGTTCCGGCAGGTCCGGAACATCCTCCCTGCTCCCGCGGGTTTTCTCGGATGCCGGGCTGGCCTCTCACCTTCTAGTCTCGATGTCGCACCGTACAGCCGGAATCAGTCCCTTCTGGACGAGCTACCTCAATGTAAACGGAGGCCTCCATGTCTGATCTTGTCGCGATCGTGTACCCGAACGAGGCGAAGGCCGAGGACGTCCGCCAGCGGCTGCTCAAGTTGCAAAAAGAGTATCTGATCTCCATCGGCGATGCCGTCATCGCAGTGAAGACAGAAACAGGCAGCGTGAAGCTGAACCAGCTTGTCAACACCACGGCGACGGGCGCGATCTCCGGCAGCTTCTGGGGCCTCCTGATCGGCGTCCTCTTCCTCAATCCGATCATCGGTGTGGCGCTCGGCGCCGCGTCCGGAGCGCTGGGAGGCGCATTGACCGATTTCGGCATCAACGACGCGTTCGTGAAGGAGCTTTCGGCATCGCTCCACCCCGGCAACGCGGCCCTCTTCGTTCTGATCAAGAACATGACCGCCGACAAGGTCCTCAACGAGATCAAGGACGCCGGTGGGGTCGTGCTGAAGACCTCTCTGGACGAGACCAAGGAAAAGATCCTGCGCGACGCGCTCGCCAGCGCGGCGGAGCGACCGGTTTCCTGAAACCGCCGGTCTCTGCTTTCCAGCGTCGACCTGAGGCGAGGCGCGCAGTCATTTCTCGTGGTTGAGAGGGAGGCCCTGGGTAGTCGCACAGGCGGCGCGCGCGGCTACGTTCGGTGCCGTGGATAAGCTCGTCGTCGACATGGATGCAGTCGTTTCGGTCATGATCGACGAACAGGATAGCAAAGCCGGTCCGCGACAACGACCGGTCGAACTTAGCCTTCAGCGCCGACCGCCCAAGAGGCGCAGGAGCATCATGAACAGATTGATGAAGTTCAGATAGAGCGACAGCGCCCCGATCACGGACTTGCGACCTGCCGTGGTCTCGTCGTCCCTGTTGTCATACATCGCCTTGATCCGCTGGGTGTCGTAGGCAGTGAGCCCCGCGAAGACACCGACGCCGACGATCGAGATCAACCAATCGAGTCCCGTCGACCTCAGGAAGAGGTTGATCAGGCTTGCGACGATGACGCCGATCAGGCCCATGAACAGGAAGCTCCCAATCCCGGACAGATCTCGCCTTGTGGAGTAACCGAAGATGCTGAGCGCTCCGAACATTGCGGCCGCGATGAAGAAGACGCGCGTGATCGAGGCACTGGTGTAGATGTGCAGCAGGATCGAGAGCGAGACGCCGACCAACGCGGCATAGACGAAGAACAACAGCCGCGCGGTTGCCGCCGACAGCGTATTGATGCGCGCTCCGATAAAAAACACCAGCCCGAGCGGAGCTAGAATGAAAACCCACATCAGCGGGCTCTCCAGCAATGCGGGACCGGTAACCTCATAAGTCAGCCACGCAACAACGGCGGTCAGGCCAACGCCCGCGGCCATATAGTTGTAGATGCGCAGCATGTAGGCGCGTAATCCAACGTCGATCGCAGGCGACGTGCCAGCCGTGGTCGAGAAAGTCGCGTTCGGATCATAGTCGGACATCGCTTGGCCTGCTCGCGTCTGGGCAGGAAGTATGCACAATACCGGCCGGCCTGCGATTGGAACATCAGCTGATCACCCGATCGCAGGCAGATACAATACCTATCTCCGGACGCTGGTGGCCCGCGAACCATAGCGTGCGCGCGAGTTCCTCATCCATTTTGCCTAGATTCCTTACACGTTTGTCACTGGTAGCTCGCGGCACAGCGGCCTACTCAGTCCGCATGCGCTACTTTTTTCATATCGTCGACAAGTACGGGCTCTGCCTGGACGGGACCGGATATGAGCACGTGGATCAGGAAGCCGCGTTCGTGCACGCCAGACATATCGCAGCAGAAATCGCAAAAGCAGGCGAATTCTGCCGCGCCAGCTTCGTGCTGATCGTCGCCGCGGCGCCTGGACCGGCCAGTCGGCATTAGAGCACAGCTCCCCCCCGCCAGCGTCCCGCTGCCGCGGGGTCGCCGTCGGGCCGATTTCCGACATTGCCCTCTACATGGAATCCCTGATTTCCCGCCTCGGAGGCCGCCTCTAAGATCCCTGCCAAGGGTGGCCGGCCTATCCTGCTTCAATTCGAGGTCGCGCCCACTTCATCTCCGGCCGGAAAGCCATTCTCGTCATGGCTCCTTCGTCGAAAGAGGTTGGCGCGAAGCTTTCGCGTAGCGCGCTCGTCGCGCTCGTGGTCGGGTCGATGATCGGCTCCGGCATCTTCGCGCTGCCCGCATCGTTTGGACACGCCACGGGCGTCCTGGGGACGTTAATCGCCTGGGTCATCGCGGGCACCGGCATGCTGATGCTCGCCTTCGTTTTTCAGGCGCTGTCTCGCCGTAGGCCCGACTTGGACGCAGGCATCTACGCATATGCCAAGGCTGGCTTCGGCGACTATATCGGCTTCGCCTCGGCGGCCGGCTATTGGATCGGATGCTGCCTCGCCGACGTCGCCTGCCTCATCCTGATCAAGGCGACAATCGGTCAGTTTTTTCCGATCTTCGGCGACGGCACGACGCCGGCGGCGATCGCGGCGGCATCCCTCCTGCTATGGAGCGTCCATTTTCTTGTACTGCGTGGCATCAAGGAGGCCGCCGCCCTCAACACGATCGCGACCTACGCCAAGATCATCCCGATCATGCTTTTCATCGGCGTAGCGTTCATCGTCCTCGATTTCGACCTGATCTCCCGGAATTTCTGGGGGACCGAGCAGCCGGGCGCGGTAGCGGTGTTCTCGCAGGTTCGAAGCACGATGCTACTCACGGTGTTCGTCTTTGTCGGAATCGAGGGCGCCAGCGTGTACTCGCGCTACGCCCGTGATCGCTCCGACATCGGATTTGCGACCGTCGCCGGATTCCTGTCCGTTCTCTGCCTTCTCGTCCTCGTGACGATACTATCCTATGGAGTCCTTCCGCGACAGCAACTCGCGGGCCTGCCGACACCCTCGATGGCCGGCGTGATGGAAGCGATGGTCGGGCGATGGGGCGGCATTTTCATCAGCCTGGCGCTGCTGGTCTCGATTCTGGGCAATTACCTGTCGTGGTCGCTGCTCGCGGCCGAGGTGCTGCATTCCGCGGCCATCAACCGCACCATGCCCTCCTTTCTCGCGGTCGTGAACAAACACGAAGTCCCTGTCGGAGCACTGTGGCTCACCAATTGCGTCATCCAGGCCTTCGTTCTGATTACATGGTTCGCAGAGTATGCGTTCACGCTCGCCTTGAAGATGACAAGCGCGATGACGTTGATCCCCTATTTTCTGGTGGCCGCCTACGGCCTCAAGCTGACGTATCTCGGCATCTCCTACCATGCCGGGGAACGCGCCCGCACCGTCGACGGGATCCGCTCGGCGATCGCAACGCTCTACGCAATCGGCATGCTCTACGCGGGCGGTCCAACGTTTCTTCTGCTGTCGTCGATACTCTACGCGCCGGGAACGGTTCTGTTCGTTCTGGCCAAGCGCGAGCGCAAGGAATCCGTCTTCAAGCCGTTCGAGGCGATCATCTTTGCCGCGATCACGCTCGCTGCTTGTGCCGGAGTTTATGCGCTGGCCGTGGGTGCGATCTCGATCTGAGGTGTTGGGACCAAATGGAGGCGAACATGAACGTCCGGCAGGTTTACGGCGCTCTGATCCTAATCGGGTCGATCGCGGCCGCGCAGCCGAGTTTCTCCCAAGCGCAATCGACCGCGTCGACGCCGAAACCCGCAGCGACAGCGCCCGCAGCCGCCACACCAAATACGAATACGAACCCGACCAAGCATCGCCATTGGCGCCATCGCGGCGGCTCGCATCCTCACTATGGCAGCCGCCGTGTTCGTACCTGATGGGCGGATGCGACGGTCCCAGCTGCAATCCCCGAGTTCCCCCGATGAGCGACGTGACGTCCGGACAAGAGCAACTCCACGAGAGCGCGATCCGCAGGACGCCGGCGATCGAACACGGCCCGCGCAGCGTTCTCGCGACGGGTCTCGCTCTGCTCGGCGTAAGCGTGGCCCTCTTTTTGATCTGGAAAACCGTCTCGAGCCTGCTCATCATCTTCGCGGGCGTGCTGTTTGCAGCCCTTCTGGATGCCGCCGCAAGGGCGATTGCGCCTGTCGTCCGCCTCGGTCGCATCTGGCGGCTGACTTTGGTGCTGCTGCTGCTCACTGCAACGGTCGGACTTGGCCTCGTGTGGGGAGCCGGCAAGCTTCCGGAGCAAACTCGTCTTCTGCTGAAGGTCATGGACACCCAATTTGACGTCCTGCAGCAGCATCTTCTGACCTATGGCGTCGATCTGCTCGGTCCCGAATGGGGTCGGGATTTCACGCAATGGCTGGTCTCCGACCAAGGCCGGTTCTTCAGCCACGCCCAATTCGTCCTTGGCGGGGCGTCGAGCTTCCTGACTGGCGTGCTGGTGATCCTGTTCCTGGGCATCCTCTTCGCCTTCGATCCCGATAGCCACCGCGAAAGTCTCGTCATACTCGCGAAGCCGTCCTATCGCGCACGGATGCGCGGCGTGATGGACCAGATGGGAAGCGTCCTGCGGCTCTGGTTCGTAGGACAACTTATCCGCATTGTCCTGATGACGCTGTGCGTCTGGATCGCGCTCTACTGGATCGGGCTGCCTGGTCCCTTCCTGCTTGGTTTGCAGGCGGGCTTATCGAACTTCGTCCCGTATCTCGGGCCGATCGTCGCCGCAATTCCGATCGCGCTCGTCGCTATGCCGCTCGGAGGATCGCCGCTGATCTGGGCCGTCGTCGTGTATACCCTGATCCAGTCGATCGAAGGATACGTGATCGGCCCCCTGATCCAGCGCCAAGCCGTCGAAATCCCCCCGGCCTGGACTTTGGTGGCGATCGTGCTGCTGGGCGCCATGTTCGGCGTCATGGGCATCGCGCTCGCCATGCCACTCGTCGCGGTCGGCCGGGTCGCGATCATCAGGTTCTACGTCGAGGACTATCTCGGCGATCCCCCGCTGATGGTCAACAAGGGACGATCCTGAGGTGCCGCATGAGCGAGCTCGAAGCTGAACGGAACGCCGCAACGGGTCCGCCGTCAATACATCCGGGGATGACCCGCTTGCTGTGGCAGCAGCTGCCCTACATCGCCGCGCTTGTGCTCGCCATTGCGGGCGTCGCCTACACCAATGCTTCGCATCAGCCTCTCGTCGGCTATTGGGAATTCCTTGCCCTTGCCATCGGCGTAGTCTGCGTCATCAACAAGTGGCCCGAGGTCGACGGCAGGGAGGAGCGCTGGCGGCTAATCTGGACCCAGGCGCTGCATTGGGTCGCCGTTCTGGTCGCGATGAACATCATGCTGGTATCCGGAGTTCAGCAGTTGCTGCCGACGCCGGCGACAAGCCTGGTTCTCCTTACCTTGCTCGCGCTCGGGACATTCCTCGCCGGCGTCAGTCTCCAGTCCGCCCAGATCGCCTTCCTCGGCCTTGCGATGGGCATCACGGTTCCGGCGATATCCTGGTTGCAGCAATCCATCATCTTCTTCCTGTTGGGCGCCGTCCTGCTGATTGGCCTCGGTATCACGTTCTGGCTTCGTCAGGACCGCACCCCAGCGAGCTTGCCCGACAACACTGGAAGCCAAACGGAGGCCTGAATGCGCATTAACCTGCTTCTCGCAATCATCTGCGGATTCGCTTTGATGTGCGCCGATGCCCTGCCCGCGCGCGCGGAAACGTTCAGAGTCGGCCGGCTTATATGCGCCAGCACACCACGCGTTGGGCTGGTGCTTGGCTCCGCGCAGGAGCTTCGTTGCGTATTCACGACGACACGCCCGACTCGGCAGTACGTCTACGACGGGCGGATCAGGCGGGTTGGTCTCGACATCGGCGTGACCAGCGCCGGAAGCCTCTCATGGGCCGTCTTCGCCAGGAACTCGCGCGTCGGCCCCGGCACGCTGCGGGGGAGCTACGTGGGCGCGAGCGGCAATGTCGCGTTCGGTCCCGGGCTCGGAGCAAACGTTCTCATTGGAGGCTCTCGCCGGACGATTGCGCTCCAGCCCCTGTCGATCGAGCGATCAATCGGATTGAACCTTGCGGCGGGGATTGCGAACCTGACACTCGGCCCGCGCGGACACCGTTAGCAGCTTGTCCCAAGCCCTGGAGCCGGGAGCGGACAATGGACCTTGCGGAAATTTCGGTCAGGATGCTGGCGGCGAGTTTCCTGACATTCATCGCTGGCGGCATGGCCTTAGCACAGCCAGCCTCCAGCGCTCCGCCTGCTGTCGGCATCGTCGAAGCGATCAAGCGACCGATCACCGAGAGCAGCGAATTTCTCGGGCGGATCGAGGCGGTCAATCGGGTCAATATCGTGGCTCGCGTCACCGCGTTTCTGGAACAGCGACTGTTCGTCGAGGGTGCCGAGCTCAAAAAGGGCGCCCCGCTCTACCGGCTCGAGCGCGGCCCGTTCGAGGCCGATCTTGCGTCAAAGCAGGCGCAGGTGGCCCAGCTCCAGGCGATGCTCGAGAACGCCAAGCTGACGACCGAGCGCGCGCGTACGCTGCTCAGTGGGCCAGCCGGTCAGCAATCGACCTACGACGCAGCGATCGCCAACGAGCGCAGCCTGGAAGCCCAGGTCCAGGCCGCACAAGCACAAGTCAATGCGTCCCAGATCAACCTCGACTACACCATGATCAGCGCGCCGATCGACGGCAAGATCGGACGCACAGCCGTGACTGAAGGCAATGTCGTCGGTCCAAGCTCGGGCGTGCTGACCACGATCGTCAGCCAGGATCCGATGTACGTCACCTTCCCGGTGCCGCTGCGTCAGGCACTCGAACTGCGCGAACCTTATGGACCGCAAGGGGGTCTGGAAGCCGTGGTGATCCGGCTGCGACTGCCCAATGGCCGCATGTATGGCCAATCCGGCAAGCTGAACTTTGTCGACAACACGATCGCCCAGAATACCGACACGATCACGGTGCGCGGCGAGATCGACAACCCGATCCTGCGCGCGCCGTCCGTCGCGGGCGTGACCGTCCACGAACTGACCGACGGCGAATTCGTTACGGTCGTGCTGGAAGGTATCCAGCCCATCGAGGTGTTGGCGGTCCCGCGTTCGGCGGTGCTGTCCGATCAGCAGGGCGACTACGTTCTCATTGTCGGCACCGGCGACAAGGCCGAACAACGCCGTATCCAGCTTGGGCAGTCGACGCCCACCATCGCTTCCGTCATCAATGGCCTCGCCGCCGGCGACAAGGTCATCGTCGAAGGCCTGCAAAGGGCTCGTGCGGGCCAGGCGGTTTCGCCGGGTCCGGCCAGTGCGCTGATCCAGTCGAGCATGAAGGCCGGCGCAAGCGACGCACCCTCGTTGCCAGACCGTGGCGCCTCGACCGCCACGCGCCCGGAGGACAAAAAACCATGATGTCCGCCGTCTTCATTGATCGCCCGCGACTTGCGATGGTCGTTGCCTTCATCATCACCATCGCAGGCGCGCTCGCGCTGACGCGGATCCCGGTAGCGCAGTTCCCGGACATCGTGCCGCCGCAGGTCACGGTCGCCGGCACCTTTCCCGGCGCGTCTGCCGAGGTCGTGGAGACCAGCGTCGCTCAGCCCCTCGAAGCGCAAGTGATCGGTGTCGATCGTGCGCTCTACATGAAATCGACCAGCGGCAATGACGGCAGCTACACCCTGACGGTGTCGTTTGCGCTCGGCACCGACCCCGATATCAACACCGTCAACGTCAACAACCGGGTGCAGAGCGCGCTGTCGCAATTGCCCACTGAGGTACAGCAGCAGGGCGTGACGGTGCAGAAGAAATCGTCGGCGATCCTGCAATTTCTGGTGCTGTACAGCGCCGAAGGTCAGCAGGACCCGCTGTTCATCACCAATTACGCGATCATCAACGTGCTCGACGCGATCTCCAGCACACCCGGCGTCGGCCAGGCTCACCTGTTCGCCAAGATGAATTACTCGATGCGGATCTGGTTCGATACGCAGCGGCTGACCAGCCTCAATCTCACGCCCTCGGACGTGATCGCAGCAATTCGCACGCAGAGCGTCCAGGCGCCGGTCGGCCGCATCGGTGCGCGTCCGATCAGCGACGACCAGCAATTCCAGTTCAACGTGCAGACCCTGGGGCGGCTCGCAACGGTCGACCAGTTCGCCAATATCGTGCTGCGCGCCAACCCGGACGGTTCGACGCTGCTCGTCAAGGACGTCGCCCGGGTCGAGATGGGCGCGCAGAACCTTGACAGCGAAGCGAGGATCGACGGGCGCGCCGCGGTGCCTCTCGCGATCTATCTGGCGCCGGGCGCCAATGCCGTAACGACCGCGCAGGCGGTCGCAGCCACGATGCAGCGGCTGTCCAAGCGATTCCCGACGGGGTTGAGCTATCTCGTGCAGTACGATTCCACGAGCTTCGTACGAGATACGATCTCGGAAGTTCTGCGGACGCTGGGCGAGGCATTCGTCCTTGTCGTGATCGTGGTTTATCTGTTCCTCGGCAATCTTCGCGCGACGGTGATACCGGCCGTTGCCGTGCCGGTCAGCCTGGTCGGCACCTTTGCCGTGTTGCTGATGCTCGGCTATTCAGCGAATACGGTGTCGCTGCTCGCAATGGTGCTCGCCATCGGCATCGTCGTGGATGACGCCATCGTCGTCGTGGAGAACGTCGAGCGTGTGATGGAGGAAGAACCGGATATTTCACCGACCGAGGCCAGCAAGAAGGCCATGAGGCAGATCACGGCGCCGATTGTTGCGATCACGCTGGTGCTGCTCTCCGTCTTCGTTCCGATCGCCTTCATTCCCGGCATTTCCGGCACGTTGTTTCGGCAGTTTGCGGTGACGATCAGCGCCGCCATGATAATCTCGGCGCTCAATGCGCTGACCCTCTCGCCCGCTTTGTGTGCGCTCATCCTACGGCATACCGGACCGCGGCGCGGCATGATCGGACGCGTTCTTGACGGCATCGACTGGATTCGCGACCGCTACAGCGGCGGTGTACGACGTCTGCTGCGCGTGGCGAGCCTCTCGCTCATATTCGCCGCAATGTTCGCGGCCGGCATTTTCGGGATGTCGCACCTGACTCCGACGGGGTTCCTTCCCGAGGAAGACCAGGGCGCCTTCTTCACCTCGATACAGCTGCCGGACGGCGCGTCTGTCGCGCGGACCAGCGAGGTCACCGGACAGATCGAGCGCGTCCTGACGCAGATGCCTGCGGTCGACCACGTCTTGGCCATCATAGGTTTCTCCCTGCTCGACGGGGCGTCCGAGCCCAACAGTGCGCTGGTGGTGACGCGCCTCAAGCCGTTTGCCGATCGCAAGGCGGCCGCGGATTCGGTGCAGGCGTTGATCCGGCAGACTTACGCAGCCGGCGCGCAAATCCGGCAGGCCAATGTGCTACCGTTCAATATGCCGCCGATCATCGGACTCTCGACCTCAGGCGGGTTCGAATACCAGCTCCAGGCGCTGGAAGGACAGGACCCAGCCGCGATTTCCAGTGTCACGAGTGCGTTGATCGAAGCGGCCAATGCCGATCCACGACTGACGCGCGTGTTCTCGACCTTCACCGCGACCAATCCATCGATCTATCTCGACATTGATCGCCGCAAGGCGCAGGCGCTCGGCGTGACCATCAGCGATATCTTCACCGCCCTTCAGGCGACGCTGGGCGGCATCTACGTCAACAACTTCAACCTCTTTGGACGCACCTGGCAGGTCAACGTGCAGGGCGAGGCGCTCGACCGCGCCGACATTTCCGATATCTGGCGCATCTATGTGCGCAACAATACCGGTCAGATGGTTCCGATGCGGTCGCTCGCCGGCATCAAGATCGTAACCGGACCTCAGGTCATCACCCGCTACAACAATTATCGCTCAGTGACGGTGAATGGCAGCCCGGCGCCAGGCGTCTCGTCGGGCACCGCGATAGCGGCCATGGCGGAGGTCTCCAATGCCGTACTGCCCGCGGGCTACAGTTTCGAGTGGACCGGCACCGCCTATCAGGAGCAACAGGCTTCAGGACAAACCGGAGCGGTGCTCGCGCTGGCCGTGCTGTTCGCCTATCTGTTCCTGGTGGCGCTCTATGAGAGCACGGTGATCCCGATCCCGGTGCTGCTGTCCGTCGTTGTCGGCGTGCTCGGCTCTTATATCGGGATCAAAATCGCCGGCCTCGATCTCGATCTGTATGGCCAGATTGGCCTCGTGGTGCTGATCGCGCTTGCCGCCAAGAACGGCATCCTGATCGTGGAATTCGCGAAGGAACGACGAGAAGCCGGGACGGAACTTGCGGAGGCCGCGATCGAGGGGGCGCATATGCGGTTCCGCGCGGTCATGATGACTTCGGTTGCCTTCATTCTCGGGCTGCTGCCGCTGGTGCTCGCAACCGGCGCCGCTGAACTGAGCCGCAGGGCGGTCGGGACCGCCGTCTTTGCCGGCATGCTCGGCGCAAGCTCGATCGGAATCTTTATGGTGCCAATGCTCTATGTGACATTCCAGCGCCTGCGCGAGCGCCTGAAGGCACGATCGGTTCCGGCGCGAACCACCTGACCCGCGCGTCCAGAACGCCGGGAAGCACTTTCCGGCAGGCTTCGGGACACGGCGAATATTCCCGCCGACACATTCAGGGTTTCATCGGATGTCGATGTTGCGCGGCGGCGACTAGCGTTTCCGTGGCGCCAACTTGATTGGCCGCCGGAATGCGGGAGGATGACGTGGCCACCTACGATAGCAGCCCCCAGGTAAAGACCTTTAGTTCTCCATCCCGGTGGACATGCGCGCTCCTTGGCGTCGTGATGATCGCGGCCGGCATCTTGGCGCTGGGCGACATCGTCTTCGCAACGATCATCAGCGTCAAGCTGATCGGGCTTACCGCAATTCTTGCCGGTGCATTCGAGATCATCCACGCCTTCTGGACGAAGGGATGGGGCGGATTCCTGTGGCAGATCCTGCTCGGCGCGCTCTATCTCGCGTTCGGGTTGCTGCTGCTCATGCAGCCGGCGGCCGGTGCCCTCATCCTGACCTCCCTGCTGGGCGCGGTTCTGTTGGCATCGGGCATCATCCGGTGCGTGCTGAGCTTTGCACATTGGCGACAGGGTGGCTGGCTGATGCTGGTTTCTGGCGTCATCGGACTGCTCGCCGGCTTCCTGATCGTGTTTGGCTTCCCGTCCATCAGCGTCTGGGCGCTTGGATTCCTGCTGGGAGTCGATCTGATTTCGCACGGGCTCGCTTGGCTGCTCTACGCGCTGCAATCCCCGCGGAGAGCCGCTTAACCTAACCCGAAGAGGAGAAAACCATGAACGCTCCCACCCGTCGCGATTTCCTCGGTCTCGCCCAGAACGCCGTCGCCGCTGGCGCGGTTGGCGCGATTGCACTTCGCTTCATCGGCACAGCGGAGGCGATGCCGGTCGCGTCCAACCCCGGACCTGCCGATAAGCGGCCCAACTTCGTGACTGAAGCACAGTGGGGTCCCGGTTGGGGGCCTCCGCCGCGCCGGCGTCGGCGCCGATGGGTTTGCTGGTGGCATCGCGGCCGCCGTGTTTGCGGCTGGCGCTGGTTCTAATCGGATCGACCGGTCCGCAAGCATCGAGCATCTGCGCCTATGAGCACCGGCCGTGAGGATCGCCTACTCACCTGGAAGCCCCTGGGCCTCATTGCTCGCTTTCCACGCCTCGAAATCGTGGCCAAAGAAATCGAGCTCAATCAAGAGTGATCCACAGTGGCCAGAAGGCCGACAGATCGCCCGCAAGTCTAACTGCTGCGATAGCGTTCGATATATGAAAGTTCAGGCACTATTCCGAGCCCCGGATCCTGGTCCAATTCAACCGTGCCCTCCCTCACATTGAGGATCGGGCCACAAAACAGATCGCGCAACGGATTGTCATTGGCATCGACTTCCAGCCAGCCGTCGCCACCGATACCGGCGAGAACATGCGCGGACGCAAGCAAGCCGAGGCCGCCGCCGAGATAGTGCGGACAGAAGGCCTTGCCCGCCTTCAGAATGTCGCGAGCCAGTCCAGCGCAGGCGCTGAGCCCGCCCCACTTCGCGATATCGGGTTGGACCACGCCGAGCACGTCTTCGGCCAGGGCTTCCTTGAAGCCTTCGACGCTCGAAATGTTTTCGCCGGCGGCAATCGGCATCTTCGCCTCGGCGCGCAGCTTGTGCCACTCCTCGCGCGGCCGATCGGCCCTGATGGGCTCTTCCAACCAACGCAAATCAAATTCGGCAAGGCGCGGCATCATCTCCAGCGCCTGCGTGACTGACCAGCCTTGATTGGCATCTGTGGCGAGCATGTCGGCACCAACGATCGCGCGCAGTGCAGCCAGATTGGCGAGATCGGTCTCGGCTCCGAACCCGACCTTCAGCTTCAACGCGCGATGGCCGCGCTTGAGCGCGGCTTCGGCTGTTTGCGCGGCGCCGCCGGGATTGATGCCGCTGGCATAGACCTTGATCCTGCGCGACTGCCCGCCGAGAAGCCGCCACAGTGGCAAGCGCTGCCGACGCGCGGAGAGATCCCACAGAGCGAGATCGATGCCCGAAATCGCCTGCGCGAACGGGCCGGGCTCGCCGCATTGAAGCGCAAGCACCTCGGTGCCCTTGGTCAGGACCTCGAATGCCAGCGCGGGACTATCGAACTTGCGCCCTACGAGGCCGGGCGCGAGCACCTCGTTGACGAGCCGTGCGCGATGCTCCGCCCCCGGTGCGGGGAAGTTGGACCAGGCTTCGCCCCACCCCTCGACGCCGTCTTCGTCGACAGCACGAACGAAGACGGCGGGGCGGTTGAGCATTTTTCCGAACGACGTCACCACCGGCGTCGCCAACGGATAGCGATAGCAGAACGCCTCGATCGAGCGGATGGTGAAGCTGTCAGTCGTCATGTTGCAGATCCTGCGAGCGAGATCGGACCACGCTGAACTGCCACCCTCTCAATAGGCGCGCGCGAAGTCACCTTCCTGCTTGATATCAGTGAACACAGGAAAGCGCGCCTTCCACGGCGTGCCTTTGGCCGTGGTCAGTTCGCTGAGCCGTTCGAGCACGTTGAGGCCATCGTTGCGCAGGCTTGCCGACACCGCCGCGCGGTCCGGAAAATTCTTCAGGACGGCATCGAGCCAGATGGTGCGGCCGGCGAGGAAGCCGCCGGCGCCCGCAGCATAGGCGAAGTCGAGGACGCGCTCGAACTTTTCGGGCGCAGCGCCACCCGACAGCAGCACCCAGGGGATGTTGCGCTCGCGGCAGAGATCGCCAATCGAATCGAATTCCTTCTGCGCGGCTTTCGCTTGCGCACTGCCGTCGCGGGCCGGCAGGCTATTGGCCGCCAGCGGGCTCTCCAGCTTGAGGAGATCGACGCAGTATTCCGGCTTGGCAAACTCGCGGACGCTGTCGATGACGAGGCCCGGCAGCTTGCCCGGCGACTCCACGTAATCAGCGCTGTGATTGGCGCTGCCGAGGAACGGATAGACAAGCAGCTCGAGGACATAGGGAATGTCCTGGCGGGCGCAGTTCTCGCCGATCTCGCGGACAAACCGCTTCTGATGTTCGTTCACCGCGGCATCGGCATCCGGCCGGTACCAGGCCAGCACCTTGACGGCATCGCTCCCCATGGCACGGATTTTCTCCACGCTCCAGTTGGTGATTGCGCGTGACTTGCGACCGCCTGCGGTTTCTTCGACGCGATGCTCTTCCAGCGTCATGATCAGGCCGCAGCGCGGCGGCAGCAGATCGATCGCGGCAGGCACCGCGAAATTTGGGTCGAACAGCATCGAGCTGCAATGCGGCGCGAGGTTCTCGACCAGGAGACGCTTGGCCGCCGTCACGTCGGAATATTCGACCTGATCCCGCGCGATGCCTCTTGCTTTCGCGATAGCATCGAAAAGTGGCGGCCGCTGATCCAGCGCGACCATGCGAAAGTGGCCATCCGCGTCTGCGAGCCGTGCCAGGCCGCGGTTCTTTCCAATCGTTCTCATGGCTTCGTCCTCATGAATGCAAGACACTCGTTGATGGTGGGGATTCCGTTGCGGCCGCCGGCGTGGCGGCATTTCATCGCAGCTGTCGCTGCCGAAAACGCCATGGCGGCGCGCACATCGAGGCCGACGCCGATCGCAAGCGCATAGGCGCCGTGGAAGACGTCGCCCGCGCCGGTGGTGTCGACGACATCGACCGCAAACGCGGCCTGCTGGTGCAGTTGGCCATTCTCGTACCAGCTCACGCCCGCATCACCGCGCGTGACGGCGATGACACGGCAGCCGAAGCGCGCGAGCGAGGCAAGAGATTCATCTCTAGCCGAGCCGGCAAAGGATGTGAGCGCGGGTTCGGAGAAGATCGCGTGGTCGGTCAAGGGCAGCAGCCGCTCGAATACGTCGGCATCGGCCACGTCGCCGTCAAGCACCGCGGGAATGCCGCGCGCGCGGGCTTCACGGAACAACGTCGCGGCACCTTCGACCCAGCGCGGATCGGCCAGCACGGAGGATGCGCGGGCGACCGCTTCGAGCGGAAGCCAATCCGCAGCTTCCGGGAACAGGCCACGGAAGTTGACGATCTGCCGCTCACCCGAGCGATCGACGATGATTCCGGAGACGGAGGAGCGGCCATTGGGAAACAGCCGGAAATTATCGACATCGACGCCTTCGGCAACAAAGGCCGAGCGCATCTCCGCGCCCGCGGCATCATTGCCTGCCCGGCCCCAGAACGCGACGGAAGCGCCGAGCTTTGCCACCGCGACTGACGCATTGGCAGCCATGCCTCCGCCAAGCGCGCCGTAGCCGGCGGCCTTGATCTTCTCGCTTCCACCCACGAACAGACGATCGACGCGCCAGACCTGGTCAAGCGCGGACAATCCCAGGCAGACCACCTGCACAGGCCGGGCCCCGGACGCCACGTCCGCCAGCGCCGACATATCTCCGATGTTCGCCGACGCGCTCACCGTAAGACCTGCCCGTTGGTCGCATCGAACAAATGGGTCTTGCCCGCCTGCGGACGCAGGCCGAGACGATCGCCGACCTTTGGCCGCAGGGACGGATCGACCCGCGCGATCGACGACACGCCGGCGAGATCGAAATGGATCAGCGTATCCGAGCCGAGCGGCTCGACGAGCTTGACGTCGATGGCGATGCCGTCGGCGGCATCGGGAGCAATGGCAAAATGTTCAGGGCGAACACCGACGACAGCGCTGCCGGCCTGCCGCAGGCGGCCCGCGGTCTCACCATCCAACGGCAGCGTTGCTCCTCCTTGCGAAAGGATCGCACGCTCCTCGAGCCATTCTACGGCGAAGAAATTCATGGCGGGCGAGCCGATGAAGCCGGCCACGAACTGGTTGGCCGGCCGCTCGTAGACCGTCTCCGGCGTGTCATATTGCTGGATCGTGCCGCTCTGGAGCACGACGATCCGGTCCGCCATGGTCATGGCTTCGATCTGGTCATGGGTCACGAAGACCATGGTGGTCTTGAGCTCCTGCGACAGCGCCTTGATCTCCGCCCGCACCTGCCCGCGCAGTTTTGCGTCGAGATTGGACAGCGGTTCGTCGAACAGGAACGCCTTGGGATTGCGCACGATCGCGCGGCCCATGGCGACCCGCTGGCGCTGACCACCGGAGAGCTCTTTCGGCTTGCGGTCGAGATAGGGCTCGATGTGCAAAAGCGCGGCGGCGCGCTTCACCCGCGCATCGATCTCCGCCTTCGGCGTCCCCCGCAACTCCAGCGCAAACGACATATTGTCGTAGACGCGCATGTGCGGATAGAGCGCGTAGTCCTGGAACACCATCGCAATGTCGCGCCGCGCGGCCTGGACGCCGTTGACGCGCTTGTCGCCGATATAAAGGTCTCCCGATGAAATCGGCTCGAGGCCCGCAATGATGCGCAGCAGGGTCGACTTGCCGCAGCCGGACGGGCCGACGAACACTACGAATTCGTGGTCAGCGATCTCCAGATTGAGATCGGGGATCACGGTGAAATTGCCGTAGCGCTTGACGAGGTTACGGATCGATATCGAGGCCATGATCGTTTAATCCAGCGCCAGAACTGGCTTGATCAACTCGCCCTTGGCGAACCGCGCGAAATTCTCGGGCAGAGCCGACAGGCCGAACTCGCCATCGACGAGCACGCGGTACTCGTCCTTGTACTTGCGCAGCAACTCGACATTCGGCTCGAAGTCCGAGACCGGGAAATAGAAGGTCCGGATCATGTAAAAATCCTTGCGGCGGAACACCTTGCCTTCCTCGATAGTCCAGGGCGCGGCGTTCTCGCCGACCAACACCAGCGCGCCCCGCGGCAGCACGAGTTCGATCCCGAGGTTGCGCGCGGCATGCGCGCCGGAGCATTCCATGATGAGGGCAAAGCGTTTTGACGCATCGCCCTCCGGATGCGCCTTCGCACCGAACGATTGCGCGATCTTCAGGCGCGCCGCGTTCGGATCGGCGACGTGGATGTCGTCGTAGCCGAGCGCACGGAGCGCCAGTACGACGCCGAGACCGACAGGCCCTGCTCCCATCACGAGAACCGGCCCCGCCTCGCCCGGCGGCACCACGCGGCTGACAAAGCGCACGGCGTGGCCGGACGTGCCGATGGTGTCGAGCAGGAGCGGCGCGAGGCTGTCCTCGATATCGTCGGGCACCGGAAGCAGGCAATTTTCCGGCACCGGCACATATTCGGCATAGCCGCCGGGCCTGTTCCAACCGATCAGGCTGGAGACTTCGAGGCACATCTGGGTATCGCCGCGCTTGCAGGCGGCACAGTGATCGCAATGCAAGGGAATATAGACGGCGCAACGGCGGCCATGCAGGCGGTGACCGGGCTGCTCGACGACGCCGAAAATCTCGTGGCCAGCGGTGAACTCGGCGCCCTTGTGCCAGAGCTTGAAGTCCGAACCACACAGCGCGGTGCGCGAGACACGCACGAGGAGCTCGCCTGCCCCGACGTCAGGCATCGCCACACGCTCGATGGTGATGCGGTCGTGGCCATGAAAGACCGCCGCCTGCATGATCGAATTCGGTCGTGGTGATAAATTCATCAGATACCTAGCCTTTCACCGCACCGAGCGTCAGCCCGGACACCAGCCAGCGCTGAACCAGGGCGGCCAGCACCAGCGGCGGCAATGCGATCAACGTCGCCGCGGCCATGAGGGCGCCCCATTGCGTCGAGCCTTCGCCGATGAAGTTGAAGGCCGCCGCGATCAGCGTCTTGGTGTCGCCATTCGAGAGCACCAGCGCAAACAGGAAGTAGTTCCACGAGAATACGAAGGCGAGGATCGCGGCGACGGCGACGCCGGATGCCACCAGCGGCAGCGCGATACGCCAAAGGATGCGCGTAACGCGGCATCCGTCGACCTGCGCCGCCTCGAAGATGCTGCGCGGGATACCATCGAACGACGGCAGCAGTACCCAGATCACGATCGGCAGCGTGATGACGGCGTGGCTGAGGATCAGCGCCGTGTACGATCCGATCATGCCGACCTGCCTGAACATGACGTACCACGGCAGCAGGAACAGCGTGCCGGGCGCCATGCGCGCCGCGAGCGTCAGGATCGCCGGCCACGTAATCCGCGTCCAGGACACGGCGAAAGCGGCGGGAATTCCGAACAGCAGCCCGAGCGCAGTCGAGCCGACGGTGACGATGAGGCTGTTGAGGGCATAGCTCAGGAACGGCGTGGTCTTCGTCAGCTCGACATAGTTATCCAGCGTCGGCGTAAAGACCAGCGTCGGCGGATAGGCCGTCACCTCGAACGATGGCTTGAACGAGGACAGCACCATCCAGACCGTGGGCGCCATGATGATGATTCCGGCCAGCACGAGCTGCACCAGATTGAGCCGCCGGATCCAGCGATCGGTGTTGACTGCGTCCGTCATGGTGTCACCATGCCACGGCGCCGCGAAGGCGGTTGAAGGCGAGCACGGCGCCGAACACGATCGCTGTCAGCGTCAGCATCAGCGCGCTGGCATAGCCGATGTTGAAGAATTCGAAGCCGACCCGGAAGCCATAGATGTTGAGCGTGTTCGAGGCGTTGCCCGGGCCGCCCTGGGTGGTGATGTAGATGATGTCGAAGAAGCGCAGGAGATCGACGCTGCGCAGGATCGCCGCGGTGACGATCGTCGGCAGCAGCAGCGGCAGCGTGATGCGCGGGAACGTCTTGAATGGAGTTGCGCCGTCGATTTGCGCGGCTTCGTAGACGCTCGGTGGCAGGGATTGCAGGCCACCCAGCACGATCAAAGCGACATAAGGAGTCCACTGCCAGCTGTCGATCAGTGCGATGGTCGGAATGACCAGTGACGGCGATGCCAGCCAGTCGGACGGCGGCAGGCCTAACGACTGGAGGATATAGTTGGCCGCACCCAGCGAAGGATCGAGGATCACCAGCCACATCATGCCGGCCACCACCGGCGGCATCATGAACGGCGAGATGAATAGCGAGCGCACGATTCCGGGCAGGCGCTTGGCGTGGAACAGCACCAGCGCGAGCCAGACCCCGAAGACGAGTTGGAGCACCAGCGACAGCACGAACAGCGCAATGGTGATCCACAGCCCGTGCCAGAATTCGTAGTCGGAGATCAGCTTGGAGTAATTGGCGAGGCCGGCAAAGGATTGCTTGCCGGTCGAGGAGAAAGTCTGGAAGCCGAGCCAGATCGTATAGACGACCGGAAACGCGATCATCGCGACCGTGAAGATCACGGCCGGCGCCGAGAGGGCCGACATTTCCAGTCTTTGCCGGTCCCGCGTTATTGTCGCAGCCGCATCAGACATGCGTCCGTGTCCTTGATCGGTTGAGATGCCGGCCGGCACGAAGCCGTCCGGCATCGGGCGTTTATTTCTGTGCGATCAGCGCGTCGAGCGCCTTGTCGGCGTCAGCACAAGCCTGGTCGATCGGCTTCTGCTTCAGGATCAGATCCTGCACGGCCTGGCCGATGAACTCGCGCGACTCGGGGTTGGCGACGATGGGATAGCCGACCTCGGAGGAGCCCTTGGTGGCGAGCACGTCGAGCGCGGCCTGCCATTCCTTGCGCACCGGTTCTTCGTCGATCCACTTGCGATATTCAGGATCCTTGGCGACGGACGGGCGCGGCGGAGCGATGCCCTGGAGCGCCATCTTCTTCTGCACCTCGGGGCTGGTCGCCCATTGCACGAAATACCAGGCTGCGTCCGGCTGCCTGCTGTGCGAGGACACTGCCATGCCCCAGCCGATCGTGGTTGGCACCTGCCCGGCCTCGCCCGCCGGGAACGGCAAGAGCCCCGTATCCTTGAGGCGCGCGCCGCCTTCCATCACCGTGCGCAACTCATTCGACGATTCAAACGCCATCGCAGCGCGGCCGCTGCGGTAGAGCGCGGAAATCTGCTGGAAGCTGTAGTTGACGACGCCGGGCGGTCCAAAGTCACGCAGCAACCGGCTATAGGTGTCGAGTGCCTCCTTGCCCTTGGCCGAGCAGAGGTTCGACTTGCCGGCGGCGATGTAGCTGCCGCCGACATTGTGCAGCACATTGCTGAAGGTGTAAGCGATCGCAGGCTTGAGGCCGCGCGAGACGAACGGCGTGACCGCGCTGTCGCAGGTCTTGATCTTCTCGGCCGCGGCCTCGACGTCCTTGATGGTTTTCGGCGCCTCGATGCCGCATTTCTTGAAGATGTCGGTGCGGTAATAGAAGATCGGACCTTCGATGTTCATGGGCATGCTGGTCAGCTTGCCGCCGAATGTCGCAGCCTTCAGGAGGGCCTGGCTCAGCCCGGCCGGGTCGTATTCCCTGGCGACATCGTTCTTGGCCATCGCGGTGAGATCCCCGTACCAACCGGCGGCGGCGAACTGTTCGCCTTCACGCGAGGGCAGCGTCATGAACACGTCGACCTCGTCGCTGTTCGCATTCATGACCGTGACCAGACGCTGGCGCATCTGCTGTTCCTGATAGCCGTCGACCTTTAGCGTCATGCCGGTCAGCTTTTCGAAATCGGCCTTGTAGGTCAGCAGCGCCTGCGAGACCGGATTGTTGTTGGCGAGAAAGGTGACCGTCTTGCCCTTGAATTTCATCCAGTCGAAATCGGCCGCGCGCGCCTGCGCACTGGCGGCAGCAATAGCGAGAACCGGCAACGCGACGTGCGTCACGAGCATCCTGGCCTTCATCGAACTCTCCTCCCGGTTGGCCCGCCTTAAACTGGCGGACCTTTTTGAACGCGATCTGTTTGAACATTGGCTGAAAACGGTTACATCCTAAGCATCACATCAGCCCTGTCAAGCGATGGACAAACCGCACAATCTAAGGCAGATTTACAATATTGCCGCTACCCAACGGCCGCCTGATGTCAATGTAACGTTACATTTATGAGACTGACGAACGCCAAATCTATGAAGCAGGGCATCCGCGCCGTTGCGGCCCGCGCCGGCGTCTCGACCGCGTCGGTCTCGCGCGTTCTCAACAATCCCGACGCGGTAAGTCCCTCTTTACGCGCGCGCATCACGCAGGCCATCGAGGCACTCGGCTACATCCCGCATGCGCCGGCGCGCATCCTGTCGTCGCGGCGCTCGCGCACGCTGGGCGCGATCGTGCCGACGATCGACAATACGATGTTCGCGCGCGGTATCGCTTCGCTTCAGCAGTATCTCTCCTCGGTTGGATACATGTTGTTTCTCACCACCAGCGGCTATGATCTCGATGTCGAATTACAGCAGGCGCGCAACCTGATCAGCCGCGGTGTCGATGGCCTCGTGCTTCGCGGCGACTGCCATCATGACGGGTTGCGCAAGCTGCTCGCGGACAATGCAGTGCCCTTCATCAATGTCGGCATCTATCAGCCGGACCGGCCCTACCCCTGTGTCGGAACCGACAACGAAGCTGCCGCGCACCGCGCAGCCACGCATGTCATCGAACTCGGCCATCGCCGCATCGGAATCGTCTCGGCCCTCCAGCGCAACAACGACCGCGCCAGCGCCCGCGTCGCCGGCTTTCACCGCGCGCTCACGGAAAACGGCCTCGAACGCCCCCCGCAATGGCACGTCGAGGTGCCCTATACGCTGGACGACGCGCGCGAGGCGGCGCGCTATCTCCTCAATCTGAGTGATCGTCCAACGGCCGTGGTGTGCGGCAACGACGTTATCGCCTACGGCGTCCTGCTCGAGGCTGAACGCAGCGGTTTTTCGGTGCCGCGAGATCTATCAGTCGTCGGCTTCGACGACCTCGACTGGAGCCGCCATTTGCGACCTAGCTTGACCACGATCCATGTTCCGACCGGAGAAACCTGGCAGCGCGCAGGAGAATATCTGGTGCGCAGCCTCGCTGGCGAGCAAACCATCATGCATCGAGAGATCGATTTTTCGCTGGTAGTCCGCGAATCGACAGCTTCGCCTCCCAAATCCTGAAGTGAGATCCTTGCGATGAGCTCAATCTTTTCTCTTGCCCCCGGCTTTCATGCCGTGGTGATCGGCGGGGCCGGCGACATCGGCGCCGCAATCAGCAACCAGTTTCGCGACCTCGGCGCAACCGTGACTGCAACAGGTGCCAACGAGACCGATCTTGCGCGCACCCTGCTGAAATCGCGTACCGGGCTCACGCTCGCATCGCTCGACGTCACGAACGACGACGCTGTCACCTCTTTCTCCCGACAGCACGAGCGCGTCGACGCGCTGATCAACTGCGCCGGAATTCTCGCGCGCGACAAGGAATTCGAAATCGAGACCTTCATGAAGGTGCTCGACGTCAATCTCACCGGCACGTTCCGAACCTGCATGGCGTTCCGTCCGCTGCTCGCCGAGAGAGGAGGGTCGATCGTCAACATCGCCTCGATGAATGCCACGCTGGCGCTGCCGCGGATTCCCGCCTACTGCGCCAGCAAAGGCGGCGTCGTGATGCTGACCAAGGCGCTCGCCTTGAAATGGGCCGAGGAAGGTATCCGCGTCAATGCCGTGGCGCCCGGCTATATCGAAACGGCGATCAACGCGGCCGGCCGCACCGATCTCGCACATTATCAGCGCATCGCCGACCGCACCGCGTTCAAGCGCTGGGGGCAACCGGAAGACATTGCAGGCGCCGTTGCCTTCCTCTGCATGCCGGCCTCGCAGTACGCGACCGGAACAGTTGTCGCCGTAGACGGCGGTTTCTTGGCGGGATGATTGACCCGACGCTCCCGGCCACAAGGGCTTCGCATTAGCCAGAACTGACGCGTCCGAGCCTGCAACAAGCACGCTGCTCGTTCATCTCTTTGCCGAAGACATGCGCGAGAGTGCACCGCAGAACGATTTGCGCCGCAACATTCAAAATGAGACTGGCCGTTAAGCCGCGCACGGCTCCGACACGTGCGCTGCATCCGAGTTCGGTTAGCTTCCATTTCAAGAACCGCCAGCCTCGCCAAAACGCCGCACCTCGCGGCGGACGCGCGAGGGTGCGGTAAAAAATTGCGACAAGAACGCCCAGGGAGGGGAGCAATGTTGAGAAGCAGTCTAGGACTGATCGCGTTGAGCAGCCTGTTACTTTCGGGCACCGCCTTCGCACAGGAGAAGATCAAGGTCGGCGTCACCGCGACGCTCGAAGGCACCTACACCGTGCTCGGCGAGGACGGTATCCGCGGCTTCCAGACGGCCCTCAACGTGCTCGGCAAGAAGGTCGGCGACAAGGAACTCGAATTTGTCATCGCCTCGACCGACGCGACGCCCGACTCCGCGGTCCGCGCCGTACGAAAACTGATCGAGCAGGACAAGGTGCAGATTCTGCTGTCGCCGCTGTCCGGAGACGAAGGCATCGCGGTCAAGAATTTTGCAAAGACCCATCCCGAGCTGACCTTCATCAACGCCGCCTCCGGCGCCCAGGAAACGACCTATGTCGATCCGGCTCCAAATTTCTTCCGCTACAACATGGACGGCGCGCAATGGCAGGTCGGCCTCGGAAAATACGCCTTTGAGGAAAAGAAGTATCGCAAGATCGCCACCGTCGGCGAAGACTACTCCTTCATCTACACCCAGGTGTTCGGCCTCGTGCTCGAGTTCTGCGGTGCCGGCGGACAGGTCACCAACCGGCAATGGGTGCCGCTTGGCACCAAGGACTTTGCCTCGGTCATCGCCGCGCTGCCCGACGACGTCGATGCAATCTATCTCGGCCTCGGCGGCGCCGACGCCGTCAACTTCCTCAATCAGTACCAACAGGCCGGCGGCAAGGCGCATCTGATGGGCGGCTCGATCATGATCGACCAGACCATCCTGTCGTCCAAGGGCAACGCCAAGAACGCGCTGGTCGGCACGCTGGCCGCGAGCGGCCAGGCCGACACCTGGGAAAACCCCGGTTGGCAGAAGTTCGTGAAGGACTATCAGGACGCCTTCCCGCCCAACAAGCGCTTCCCGAGCCCATCGCTGCTCGCCACCAACTATTACGGCTCGACCATGGCGCTGATCCTGGCGCTGCGTCAGGTCAACGGCGATCTCTCCAACAACCAGGCCAAGTACAAGGAAGCACTCGCCAAGATCGAGCTCGATGCCCCCAACGGCAAGATCAAGCTGGACTCCAACCGCCAGGCGATCGGCACCAACTTCGTCACCGAGGTCGTCGACGACGGCAAGGGAGCGCTGTTTTCAAAGGTCGTGAAGGTGATTCCGAACGTCAACCAGACGCTCGGCTATGATCCCGCGGTGTTCGCCAAGATCGGTTTGCCAAGCCGTACAGTGCCGGAATGTAAGAAATACTGACGTAGTCTCGTTCGCGAGCGATGACTAACCGGGGAGAGATTCGCAAGGCGCGGACATCGTGCGCCCTTGCATTCTCGCCCCGGTTGTTGAACGCTACCAAAAAACGACAAGAGCTTTTGGGAGGGAAGGCATGAGCCGGGCGCTCGCCGTCTTCCACGGCCGCTTTGGCCGGGCGACGGTCTATCAGTTGAACCGCCCTTTCAACATCCACGCACATCGCGAAGGTCACTTGATCTTCCATGTCGGGGGACGTCCCGCTTGCATTGATGTCAGCGATGGACACTACGAGCTCACCGAAGGTTCCGTCGTCGCGGTCAATCCATGGGAGCCGCATAATTTTCTGCCGTCCGATCTCGAAGGCGGCGCCGTTTTCTTCGTTCTCTATGTCAATGCGGAGTGGTTCGCGCCAGATGCGCCCGGCGCCGACCGCCTGCGCTTCGGCCGTACCCAGTTCACGCGGTCGGTTGCGCTGGACAAGCAGATCAGGCACGCAGCCGCCCTCGTGTGCGGCGCACCCTCGCTCAACAGCCTCGATGGCGAGCTGAGAGGTCTGATCGATATCTGTTACGACGAAAGCTGGCAGCAGGCCGCGACCGCGCGTGATCCGCGCGCAAATGGCTCCGTCACAGATTTTCGCGTGCGCAAGTGCATCAAGATGATGTCGGAAAGTCCCGGCGCCGAGATCGAGCTCGACACTATCGCGCGCGAATCCGGCCTGTCGCGGCCGCATTTCTATCGGCTATTCCGCACCCAGACCGGCGTCACGCCACACCTCTATCTCAACACGCTGATGATGGAGCAGGCGCTGGAGGCGCTGGTGGCGAGCGAAGCGCCGATCGCCGATATCGGCTTCGACCTCGGCTTCTCATCGCAGAGCGGATTCACCCGCTTCTTCGCCGCCAATGTCGGCATGGCGCCGACCGATTATCGCCGCGCGGCCAAGGTTTTGCGCACCTGACGGCACGCGAAAAGATACTCACGATCAAGTGCCTCCCTTATGGCCGCATTAGGATGCGCCAAACGCGGTCCCGAAAAGAGGATCGCACTCGATAGGGAGCGCACGTTCATGGCAGGGCTTGCGGCCGGCAACGGTCTGCGTGCCCCTTCGCCCCGCTTGCGGGGTGAGAGTTGGGGTGACGTGAAGACGGAGCGGCGATCATGACCCGCTTTGTCGAACGCCATCCCGCCTGGGCACTGATTGTCATCATCGCGATCGCGGTGGCGCTTTGGCTGATTTTCGCGGTGTGGCCGCAGGGCCTTGAAGAAGCGATCGGCCGCAAGCGCGTCTTCCTCAACGCCGTCTTCAACGGCATCACGCTCGGCGGGCTCTACTTCCTCGTCGCCAGCGGTTTTACGCTGATTTTCGGCCTGATGCGCAACGTCAACCTCGCGCATGGCTCGCTCTATTTGTTCGGCGGCTATGTCGGCTACGCCATCAGCGCTTCGACCGGCTCATGGATCCTCAGCTTCATCGTCGCCTTCATCCTGACGGCACTGGTCGGCGTCCTGCTTCAGGTGCTCGTCTTCCGCCGCATGGAGGGCCAGGACCTGCGCCAGACCATGGTGACGATCGGCCTTTCGATCGTGTTCGCCGATTTGATGCTGTGGGCCTGCGGCGGCGATTTCTATCAGATTCAGACCCCGAACTGGCTGATCGGACCTGTGGAGCTGCCGCTGGTCACCGCGATCAAATCATCAGGCGAGCCGGTCTATCTGCGCTATCCCTTGGTCCGACTCGTGATCTTCGCCGCCTCCGTCGTGATCGGCGTGGCGATGTGGCTGGCGCTCAACCGCACGCGCATCGGCATGATCATCCGCGCCGGCGTTGACGATCGCGACATCCTGGCTGCGACCGGAGTGCGGATCCAGCTCGTCTTCGTGGTGGTGTTTGCGCTCGGCGCCGGGCTCGCCGGCATCGCCGGCGTCGTCGGCGGGACTTTCCAGTCGCTCTCTCCCGGCGAGGATATCCGCTTCCTGCTCGCCTCCCTCGTTGTCGTGATCGTCGGGGGCATGGGCTCGATCCCGGGAGCCGCGCTGGGCGCGCTCATCATCGGCCTCGCCGAGCAGCTCGGCTCGGTCTACATCCCGACCTACGCTATCGTCGTGACCTTCCTGATCATGGTGCTGGTGCTGGCAATTCGGCCGCAGGGCCTGTTGGCGAGGCGCTGACATGTCCCTCGCTCACGACGCCCACGTCACGGTTCGTCCCACGGCTGCGGTTCAGGGCTCCAAATTGCGCGGATGGCCGGAGATCGACAATCCAGCGGCCTGGACCGTCGCGGCCATTCTCCTGATCATGCCGCTGATCGCCAACGGCTTCTTCCTGATCGAGATCTTCGCCACCGCGCTGATTCTCGGAATCATGGCGCTGAGTCTGATGTTTCTTGCCGGCTATGGCGGCATGGTCAGCCTGATGCAGCTCACCATCGCGGGTTTCTCCGCCTATATGGTCGCGGTGTTCGGCGTCAGCGGCAACGCCAATATCAGCCTGGGCTGGCCGTGGTGGCTCGCGGTTCCGATGGCACTCGCGCTGGCGACCATGTTCGGCACGCTTGGCGGCGCGCTGGCCGTGCGCACTGAAGGTATCTACACCATCATGATCACGCTCGCGATCGGCGCGGCGTTCTATTATTTCACCAACCAGAACTGGGCGATCTTCAACGGGCATACCGGCATCAACACCGTTGCCACGCCGCATTTCTGGGGCGTCAACTGGCGCGCCGACATTCCCTACTACTATATCGTCCTCGCGGTTGCCGCACTCTGCTACTTCGCCGTCGACTACATCTCTCGCGCCCCGTTCGGCCTGGCGCTGCAAGGTGTGCGCGACAATCCCCGCCGCATGGCGGCACTCGGCTTCCACGTCAATGCGCACCGCGTCGCGGCTTACGCCTTCGCGTCCTTTGTCGCGGCGCTGGCCGGGGTGCTCCAAGTCTGGAACTACGGACAGATCTCGCCGGGATCCGTGAGCGTTGCAGCCTGCATCGATATCCTCATCATCGCAGTGGTCGGCGGCATCACGCGGCCCATCGGTCCCTTTATCGGTGCGCTGATCTTCGTGCTGCTGCGCACCTTCGCCCTCGACTTCCTGGTCAAGCTGGGGCTCGACGGCAACCGCTTCCGGCTCCTGATCGGCCTTGGCTTCCTCGCCATCGTGTTCTGGTCCTCGGACGGCGTCATCGGGCTCTGGCAGAGCTGGCGGCAGCGCCAACGTTCCGGCGCGGTCAGTTCAAGCGGCCGACGTGGCCGAGTATCTGGCCGAGGATCTGGCCAAGGATCCAGCCATGGATAGCGTCGCGCAACGCCTCTCTGCCGTCGGTGCCGGCGCAGCGCTGGAGCTTCGCGGCGTGACGCGCATGTTCGGCGCGCTCGCGGCGCTCACCGACGTCACCATTACCGTCCGCCCCGGCGAACGGCGCGCCGTGCTCGGCTCCAATGGCGCCGGCAAGACCACGCTGTTCAACTGCATCACCGGCGACTTCCCGCCTTCTTCCGGCACCATCCGCTTCTTCGGCGAGGACGTCACGCAGTTCCCGCCCTATGAGCGAATCCGCCGCGGCCTGCGCCGGACTTACCAGATCTCCGCGCTGTTCCCCGGCCTCACCGTCCAGGACAATGTCTATCTCGCTTGCCGCGGCGTCTCACGGGGGCGTTTCTCGTTTCTCCGCCCCGGCCAGAACGACGCGCTGATGCACGCGGCCGAAAATCTCGTGCAGGCCGTCCATCTCATGGGCGTGAAGGATCAGCACGTTGCCGAGCTCGCACATGGCCAGCAGCGCCAGCTCGAGATCGCACTGGCGCTTGCCGGCGCGCCTCGCTTCGTCCTGTTCGATGAACCGGCCGCAGGACTGTCGCCGACCGAGCGTGCCGAGCTGATCGAGATATTGACCTCGCTGCCGGCGCATATCGGCTACATCATCATCGAGCACGACATGGACGTGGCCCTGCGCGTCGTCGAGAGCGTCACGATGATGCACAACGGGCGCATCTTCAAGGAAGGCCGTCCGCAGGAGATCGAGTCCGATCCCGAGGTGCAGGAGCTTTACCTCGGAGGCGGCCATGAGTGAGGCCCGCCGATCCGCAGCCGCGCTCGAAGTCCGCGGCCTGGACGTCTACTACGGCCATTCGCATGCGCTGCAGGGCGTGGACCTGACGCTCGAGGCCGGCGTGTTCTCGGTCGTCGGCCGCAACGGCATGGGCAAGACCACTCTGTGCAAGGCCATCATGGGGCTGGCGCCGGTCAGCGGCGGCTCGATCCGCGTCCGCGGCGATGACATTACCCGGCGGCCGCCCGCCCACATAGCCCGACTCGGCGTCGGCTACGTCCCGCAAGGACGGCGGCTGTGGCGTTCGCTCAGCGTCGACGAGCATCTGCAGCTTGCTGCAGGCTTGCGCCGCGGCGCCTGGACGGTCGAGCGCATCTACGAGACATTTCCGCGATTGGCCGAGCGCAAGAGTCACGGCGGCGGCCAGCTCTCCGGCGGCGAGCAACAGATGCTCGCGATCTCGCGCGCATTGCTCACCAACCCGCGGCTCCTGATCATGGACGAGCCCACCGAGGGGCTTGCGCCTGTTATCGTCGCCCAGGTCGAGGAGATGCTGCTACAGCTTGGCGAGGACGGCGACATGTCCGTCCTCGTGATCGAGCAGAATATTGGCGTGGCGACCGCCGTGTCGCGCAACGTCGCCATCATGGTCAACGGTCGCGTCAACCGCATCATCGATTCGGCGCGGCTGGCCGCCGACCGCGAACTGCAGCAGCGCCTGCTCGGCGTCGGATTGCACGCCGAGCTCGAGCTCGACCTCGACTTGCCCGCGGGTACGGAGGCGAAGCCTGCCCCGCGGCAAGCGCGCCCAGGCGGCGCGATCCGCATCTACATGTCGAACCCGACGCCGCCGACGCGCTGGTCGCAGCCGGTGCCGATCGCTCGCATCGAGGCCGCCGCCCGTACGTTCTCGGCACAGGCGATGCGTCTCGACGAGACGGCACGGCGCAGGCGCGAACCGGTCGCGGCGCAAACGCAGGGCCACCCGGTCGTGCTCGTCGTCGGTACGCTCGACACCAAGGGCACGGAGCTCCGCTTCATCCGCGACATCATCACCGGAGCCGGTCTGCGCACGCGATTGGTCGATGTCTCCACCAGCGGCAGGCACGCGGCCAGCGACGTCTCCGCTCAGGAGATCGCCTTGAACCACGGTCGGGGCGGATCGGCGGTGTTCGGACCCGACCGCGGCGCCGCCGTCACCGCGATGGCCGAGGCGTTCGCCAGCTGGCTGCGGCGCCAGAGCAATGTTGCCGGCGTGATTTCGGCGGGCGGCTCGGGCGCGGCCTCACTGGTCGCACCGGGTATGCGGACCCTTCCTGTCGGGGTGCCGAAGCTGATCATCTCGTCCGTCGCCTCCGGCGACGTCGGGCCCTATGTCGGCGCCGCGGACATCACCATGATGCATTCGGTCGCCGACGTGCAGGGCCTCAACTCGATTTCACGCGCCGTGCTCGCCAATGGCGCCAACGCGCTGGCCGGCATGGTCAAGGCGCGCCTCGAACAGCATGCACGCAAGGATCGCGGCGACAGCGGATTGCCGTCGGTCGGCATCACCATGTTCGGTGTCACGACGCCGGCGGTACAGAAGATCGCGGCCGGCCTCGGCGGGGATTTCGAGTGCATCGTCTTCCACGCCACCGGCGTTGGCGGCCGCTCAATGGAGAAGCTCGTCGATTCCGGACAGCTCGCGGGCGTCATCGACCTCACGACCACGGAGGTCGGCGATCTCCTGATGGGCGGCGTGTTCCCGGCAACCGACGACCGCTTTGGCGCCATCATCCGCAGCCGGGTGCCTTTCATCGGCTCGGTTGGCGCACTGGACATGGTGAATTTCGGTGCCCCCGAGACCATCCCGGAGCGCTACCGCGGCAGGAAATTCCACGTCCACAACCCGCAGGTCACCCTGATGCGGACCACGGCGGAGGAGAACGAGCGCATGGGGCAATGGGTCGCCGATCGGCTCAACCGGATGGACGGCCCGGTGCGCTTCTTCCTGCCCGAGGGCGGCGTCTCCGCGCTCGACGCGAGAGGACAGCCATTCTGGGATCCGGACGCCGATGCGGCGCTGTTCCGCGCGCTGGAGCGGAACGTGCGGCAGACCGCCAACCGTCAGCTCATCCGCGTCTCCAAAAACATCAACGATCCCGAGTTCGCCTCCACCATTGTCGGCGCGTTCCGAACATTGTTCGGCCGCACCGGGGCGCGCCGGAGACTAGCGAGGTGACCGATGGCCCGGTTTGAACGCGCAGCACTGTTGAAACGATTCCGCGACATGGCCAGGCGCGGCGAGCCCATCGTCGGCGGCGGCGCAGGCACCGGCCTGTCGGCCAAATGCGAGGAGGCCGGCGGTGTCGACCTCATCGTCATCTACAATTCCGGTCGCTACCGCATGGCCGGCCGCGGCTCGCTCGCGGGATTGATGGCTTACGGCGACGCCAACGCAATCGTGCTGGAAATGGCCGGCGAAGTGCTGCCCGTCGTAACCAGGACGCCAGTGCTCGCAGGCGTCAACGGAACCGATCCGTTCCGCGACATGGATCTTTTCCTGGATCAGTTGAAGGCGCTCGGCTTCGCTGGCGTGCAGAACTTTCCGACCGTCGGCCTTATCGACGGGGTGTTCCGCGCCAACCTCGAAGAGACCGGCATGTCCTATGCGCTGGAGATCGACATGATCGCAAAGGCGCGCGAGAAGGACCTGCTGACGACGCCCTACGTCTTCAGCGAGAAGGAAGCCGCGGCGATGGCTATCGCAGGCGCGGATATCATCGTCTGTCATCTAGGCCTGACGACCGGGGGCACCATCGGCGCGCAGACCGCGCTCAAGCTGAAGGATTGCCCAGCGCACATCGACACCTGGGCCTCCGCCGCGCTCAGCGTCAATCCAGACATTCTGGTGCTCGCTCATGGCGGACCGATTGCCGATCCGGACGATGCCGATTTCATCATGAGGAACACGCGCCACTGCCACGGCTTCTATGGCGCCTCCTCGATGGAGCGGCTGCCGGTCGAGCGGGCGCTGACGGATCAGGTGCGCAAATTCAAGGCGATCGGCGCGCGATAACGCCGGAAGGACGAGGGAGAGAAACATGTCAGGGACTTTAGTCGGTGAATTGATCCTCTGGCTGATCGTCGCCGTCGTGGTGATCGTGGTCGGCGTTTATATCGTGAACTGGCTCTATCACCGCTCATCCAAGGAGACCTCATTCGTCCGGACCGGCCTGCTCGGTGAGCGCGTCGTGATCAACGGCGGCGCGTTCGTGCTGCCTTTCATTCACGACTACACGCCGGTCAACATGAACGTGCAGCCGATGGGCATCGTGCGCTCCCGGCAGGACGCCGTGATCACCCGTGACCGCATGCGCGTCGACATCGAGGCCGATTTCTATGTCCGCGTCCAGGCGACCCGCGAAGCCGTGTCCATCGCGGCCGCCACGCTCGGCCGCCGCACCATGGAGCCCGAACAGCTCCACGCCCTCCTTGCCGGAAAATTCATCTCAGCTATTCGTTCCGTTGCCTCGGAGATGACCCTCGAGCAGATGCACGAGCAGCGCGGTGAGTACGTCGCCCGCCTCAAGGCGAACGCGGCAGAGGCCCTCGCCCAGAACGGACTCGAGCTGGAATCGGTCGCGATCACCGATCTCGACCAGACCGATCTCGAATTCTTCAACCCCTCGAACCGCTTCGACGCCGAAGGTCTGACACGCCTGATGGAGGACATCGAGGCGAAGCGCAAGCTGCGCAACGACATCGAGCAGGATTCGATGATCAAGATCCGCTCCCGAAATTTGGAGGCAGAGCGGCAGGCTCTTGAGATCGAGCGCGAAAGCGAAACGGCGCGCCTCGAGCAGGAGCGCGACATCGAGATGCGCCGCGCCCTGCAACGCACCGAGGTCGCGCGTGAGCGGGCCCTGCGCGAGACCGAAGCCGAGCAGGCGCAGATTTCCGCCCGCGAGACTATCGAGAAGGCGCGCATCGCCAACGACCAGGCGATCGCCGAAGCCCGCATCGCCTCGGAGCGTGAGACCCGTCAGCGGGAGATCGAGCGCACCCGCACCATCGAGGAGAAGGAGCTGCTCGCACGGGAGGAGATCGAGAAGACCCGGATCGCCAACCAGCGCTCGATCGATACCAGCCGCATCACCTCCGAGCGCGAGGTGCGCCAGCGCGAAATCGAGCGGATGCGGACCATCGAGGAAGCCGAGATAGCCGCCCGCGAGGCGATCGAGAAAGCGCGTATCCAGCAGGACCGCGTGGTGACCGACGCCCGCATCGCCAACGAAGAGGAGACCCGGCGCCGCGAGATCGAGCGGACCCGCGCCGTGGACGAAGCCGAGATCGCGGCCCGCGAGGCGACCGAAAAGGCCCGCATCGCCCAGACCATGATCGTCAATGTCGAGCGTATCGCATCTGATGAGCGCACCCGCGCGTTGGAGATCCAGCAGGTGCGTATCATCCAGGAAGCCGAGATTGAGGCGCAGCGCGCCGTCGAGAGCGCGCGCATCACCCGTGAGCACAGGCTCGCCGCCGAGCGCATCGCCGCCGAGCAGAATACCCGTCAGTTGGAGATCGAACGCAACCAGACGCTGGAAGTCGCAGGGGTCGCAGCGCGCGAAGCGACGGAAGCCGCCCGCATCACCCAGGAAGAACGTGTTCGTTCCCTGGAAATCGCCCGCAACCGCGTCGTCGAGGAAGCCGACATTGCCTCCCGCGAAGCCATCGAGGCCGCCCGGATTGCGCAGGAGAAGTCCGTTGCAGCCGAGCGTATTCAGGCCGAGCGTGACACGCGCACGCTCGAGATCGAGCGCACCGCCGTGCTCGAGGCCGCCGAGTTGAAGCGTCGCGACGCCATCGAGCGACAGCGCATCGGCGTCGATCTCGCGCTCGAAGCCGAGCGGATCACTTCCTCCAGGAAACGCGAGGTGCTCAATATCGAGCATAAGAAGGCGATCGAGATCGCGGATGAGGACCGCGTCATTGCGCTCTCGACCAAGAAGTCCGAGCGCATCGACGCCGACCGCCAAGTTAAGCAGGCCGAGATCGTCGCACGCAAGGAGCTCGAGACCACGGACGTCTCGCGCGAGCAAGCGCTGGAGGCGGCGCGGATCGAACGCCGCCGTTCGATCGAACAACTCGAGGTCGCCCGCGTCCAGTCGCTCCAGGAGTCCGAGATTGCCGCGCGCGAAGAGGTCGAGCGCGCCCGCATCGCATCCGATCGCGGGCTGGACGAGGCCCGCATCGGCCGCGAGCGCGAGCTGCGCAAACTCGAAATCAATCGCGAGAAGGAGGTCGAGACCGTTTTGATGGAGAAGGCGATTGCGATCCACCTGAAGTCGTTGGAGGAATCCGCGGCCAAAACCTCGGCCGAGGAGGC
This sequence comes from Bradyrhizobium sp. 132, assembly GCF_023074185.1. GTDB lineage: Bacteria > Pseudomonadota > Alphaproteobacteria > Rhizobiales > Xanthobacteraceae > Bradyrhizobium. Next base: position 145,119 of record NZ_JADPKY010000035.1, read on the forward strand.
GCGTGTGCATGCGACCGAAGCCACCGAGCGCGTCATCACCGCGCGCGAGAGCGAGATCGCGAAGCGCCGGAAGACCGTGGAGATCCTGATCGCCGAGAAGCAGGCTGAGGAAACGCGAATTGCCGCGGAAGCCGAGCGCGTCCGCGCCGCGGTCGAGGCCGAGGCGCAGCGCATGCTCAATGAGGCCGAAAATGTACTGACCGACCAGGCACGCTACTCGCTGTTCCGCAGAAAGCTGCTCGACCGCATCGAGGGCATCGTCCGCGAGAGTGTCAAGCCGATGGAGAAGATCGAGGGCATCCGCATCCTTCAGGTCGATGGCCTCAACGGCAATGGCCATGGCGGCAATGGCGGCCGCAGCGCCACCGACGAGGTGATCGACTCGGCGCTGCGTTATCGCGTCCAGGCGCCGCTGATCGACTCGCTTCTGGCGGACATCGGCGTCGAAGGCGGCAGCCTCGCCAAGATGCCGGGCCTGATCCGGGAGGCCCGCGACATGCAGGGCATCAAGGAGTCCGCGCGCAAAGGCGGCGGCGAGAAGCCGGCTGCTGCGCCCTCGCCTTCCGACGGCGAGCCGCCCGCGGAGCGTAGCCCCCGGAAGAAGGGCTGAGGTCGCACCATGGCCCGCGTCTACATCTCAACCGTCGTCAACGCGCGCAACGACCGCGTCTGGGCGCGGGTGCGCGACTTCAACGGTCTGCCGAACTGGCATCCCGCGATTGCGGAAAGCCGCATCGAGGGCGGCGAGCCCTCCGACAAGATCGGCTGCGTCAGGGATTTTCGCCTGCGCAACGGCGATCGTATCCGGGAAAAGCTGCTCGGCCTGTCCGATTACGACATGTTCTGCACCTACTCGATCCTCGAATCCCCGATGGGGGTCGAGAACTACGTCGCGACGCTACGGCTGACGCCGGTCACGGATGGCGACCAGACCTTCATGGAATGGACCGCAGAGTTCGACTGCGCACCCGAACGGGAGGCGGAACTGGTCGGAAATATCGGCGGCGGCGTGTTCCAGGGCGGCTTCGACGCCCTCAAGCGCCAGTTCGGAGGGTGAGCGCCGTGCCGCATGTCGTCAAGAGCACGATCCTGGATGCGCCGACCGGTTCCGTGTGGGCCGTGCTGCGCGATTTCAACGGGCACGATCGCTGGCATCCGGCGGTCGCAGCCTCCACGATCGAGCGTGCGCAGGCCTCGGACAAGATCGGCTGTGTCAGGCGCTTCAAGCTGCAGGACGGCTCGGAGCTGCGCGAGCAGTTGCTGACGCTGTCGGATCTGGAGCAGACCTTCAGCTATTGCCTGCTCGATACGCCGATCCCGATGTTCAACTACGTGGCCCATGTCCGCCTGCTGCCCGTGACGGACGGCGACCGCACCTTCTGGCACTGGGAATCCCGCTTCTCGACGCGGCCGGAAGACAAGGACCGCATCACCCACATGGTCGCGGAAGACATCTACCAGGCGGGATTCGAAGCGATCCGCCGACACCTCAAGGAGGCTGTGTCAACATGACTGTGACGGTGAAGACCTTCACGAGTTCAAGCGAGGCCGCCGCCGCGCTGTCGTCCGATCGCAACGCGCGCTATCTCGGCGGCGGCACGCTCGTGATGCGCGCACTGAACGAAGGCGACATCTCGCTCTCGACCGTCGTGCGCGCCAATGACCAAGCCTTGACGCGCATCGACCCATCCGGCCCGCGGATCACCCTGGGTGCTGGCGTAACTTTCGCCCGGATTCTGGGCGAGCGCGACCTCGCTTTCCTACACGCCCCTGCCCGCTCGATTGGTGGCCCGGCGGTCCGCAACATGGGTACGGTGGGTGGCAATCTGTTCGCGCCCAATCCCTATGGTGATTTCACCGTCGCCCTGCTTGCACTCGATGCCACGGTGGCCCTGCAAGGCGGCTTTGGGTCGCGCGACATTCCGATTGAGGAGTTTTTGCAATCGCGCGAGAGGCAGGCGGGCACGCTCGTCTTGTCGGTATCCTGCACGCGGCCGACAAGCGCAGAAGCTTTTCACTACCGCAAGATCGCACGGATCAAGCCCAAAGGCGGCTCGGTCATCACGCTCGCCGCACATCTGCCGATCAGTGGCGGACGGATCGCCGGGGCGCGCATTGCATTGGGATCGATGGCGCCGACGCAAATACGTGCGCGGGCGGCCGAACGCGCGCTGGAAGGCCGCTCGCTCGACGCTGCGACCGTCGAGGCCGCAGCCGCGGCAGCCGCGGAAGGAACATCGCCGTCTGACAACGCGCTCAGTAGCGCCTGGTACCGCCGCGAGATCGTCGGCGTGCATCTGCGCCGTCTTCTCTTGGGTCAGGAATAGATCGTATGGCCAAGACTGCCCTGCAATTTCGTCACAACAGCAGCGATGTCGCCATTTTCGTTGATGGCGGAACCAACCTGCTCGTGGCGCTTCGCGAATTGATCGGCGACATGACGCCGAAGTTCGGCTGCGGACAAGGGGGCTGCGGCACGTGCAGTGTCCTGATCGACGGCGAACTCCATCTCTCCTGTCTGACGCTGGCCGAGACCGTCGCCGGCCGCTCCGTCGAGACGCTGGATAGCCTGAAGCAGGGACCCAACCTCCATCCGCTGCAACGCGCCTTCGCCGAGAATTTTGCCGCCCAGTGCGGCTATTGCACGCCGGGCATGCTGATGGCGGCCAAGGCGTTGCTCGACCGCAATCCCTCTCCGAGTCGCGCCGAAGTCGTCGAGGCGATCTCCGGCAACATCTGCCGCTGCACCGGCTACGAGCCGATCATCAACGCCATCCTCGCCGCCTCCGGCGACCGGGCAAGCGCCTAAGGGACCAAACCATGCTGGAATTGCGCAAGGACATTTTCGCCGACGAGCGCGACGACAATCTCAAGGAGATCGGCAAGGGCACCCAGCGCCAGGACATGCTCGGCCATGTCACGGGCACGTCGAGCTATTTCAACGACCACAAGCTCCAGGGCATGCTGCACCTGAAAGTCGTCCGCTCGACCCATTCGCATGCAAGAATCCGGCGGATCGACACCGCGGACGCCGAGCGCTCAGCCGGCGTGCGCCGGATCATCCGCGGCTCCGACGTGCCCCGCAATCTCAACACGCTCTTGAGCCTGATCAATTTCGGCAAGGACGACGAACCGTCGCTGGCCGTCGACAAGGTCCGCTACAAGGGTGAACCGATCCTGGCCATCGTCGCCGACAGCGAGCGCGAGGCCTTCGAGGCGATCGCGAAGGTGCGGATCGACTATGAACCCCTGCCGGCCGTGTTCGACGTCGAAGATGCGCTGAAGGCCGGCGCGCCGATCGTCAACGATACTTATCCGAAGAATGCCTTCATTTACCACGACGTTTATGACCACCAGAAACTCCGCTTCGGCGACGCCGATGCGGCCCTCGCGACCGCCGATCACGTGCTCGAACAGCGCTACCAGATGTCGCCTATCGAGCACGCGCCGACCGAAACCAACGGATCGATCGCGGCGCCCGACACCAACGGCCGCTATGTCGTCTATACGTCGACGCAGGCGCTGTTCTTCTCAGTTGACACCTGCGCCAAGATCCTCGACGTCCCCTCCAACACTTTTCATTTCATTGGCGGCACCGTCGGCGGCGGCTTTGGCGGCAAGGTGGACACGCTGACCGAACCTTTATGCATCCTGGGCGCGATGCTGACGGGACGTCCCGTGCGCTACGTGTTCGGACGCGAAGAAGAGATGCAATACGGCCCTCCGCGCGGCGCCGAGCGAATCTACATCAAGGACGGCGTGATGCGCGACGGCCGTGTCGTCGCTCGCAAGGTCCGCGCATATTTCGACAGCGGCGCATATACGCGGCTCTCGAGCTATGCCGCGGTGAAATGCGCAGCCCACCTGCCCGGCCCCTACACCATCCCTAACGTCTATGGCGACGTCTACTGCGTCTTCACTAACCGCACGCCGGCGACCGCAATGCGCGGCTTCGGCGTCACTGCAATGGATTTTGCGATCGAGTGCCAGATGGACAAGCTGGCGCATCTCGTCAGCATGGATCCGATGGAGTTCCGCATCCTCAATGCCTATCGCGACGGCGACATGAAGGCCCATCGGCGCGAGGCCAAGAACACAGCGCTGATCGAGTGCGTCCAGGTCGCGGCCGAGAAAGCCAAATGGCCGATCCGCGACGAGTTCAAGCGCGCCTCCTCCCGCAAGGACGGTGGCGGCAGCCGGGCCGCCATCCCGCGGACGCCTGCCGACACCAACGCGGGGACAACCGCGCCGGCGCAGCAGCGCACGAGCTATGATCGCCTGCCGACGGCCGCGGCGCGCGAACCACCGCGCGAGCCGCCACCACCCGCACCGCCGCCGTCACCGCGACCGGCGTCGCCCTCGCATGGGGCGGGCCGCTTCTCATCCGTGTTCGGCACCAGGAGACGTTGAGATGACCCGACATCGCGGACGCGGCATCGCATCGATCAATTATCCCATCGGCATGAACCTCGGTGGCGATCCCAGCCAGGCCCTGGTCCATTCCAATCCAAGCGGCAAGTTCACCGTGGCGCTGTCGTCGATCGACCTCGGCCAGGGCATGAAGTCGGTAACGCGGCAGATCTGCGCAGAGACGCTCGGCGTGCCCGTCGAGGACGTCTATGTCGACACCGCCGATTCCGACACGGGCCCGCATTGCATGGGCTCGTTCGCCTCGCGCGGCACCCATCGCGTCGGCAATGCCGTGATGGCGGCGGCGCGCGAGGCGCGCGGCGTGATGATGGAGGCCGCCGCCGAGGAGCTCGAGGTCAATGCCGCCGATCTCGAAACCGACGGGCGTGGCAACATCCACGTCAAGGGCGCACCGCACCGCTCGATCTCCACCAAGGACGTCGCCATCGCCGCGCAGTTCAAACAGGGCAAGACTATCGCGGGCCGCGGCATCTTCCTGGTGCCGCTATCCAACGTCGATCCCGAGACTGGCGAGATGTCGCCGGCGACCTGCTACGCCCATGCCTGTCTTGTCGCCGAGGTCGAGGTCGACGACGAGACTGGCGAGGTCACGATGATCCGCATGGATTCTGCCTACGAACTCGGCCGTGCGCTCAATCCGCGCCTGGTCGAGCAACAGCTCGTCGGTGGCGCCTGGATGGGCGTCAGTCACGCGCTCTACGAGACGCCCGAACCCTATTATCCCGACCCAATCCACGGCCCTCGCGACTTCGTCGAATATGTCATGCCTGGCCCCGGCGACGTCTGCCCGCACGACATCGCCGTGTTGGAACGCCCCGCTCCCGATGGCCCTTTCGGCGCCAAGGGCCCCGGCGAAATGTGCGCGAATCCCGTATTGCCGGCCGTCGCGAACGCCATCTTCAACGCCGTCGGCGTCCGCATCGACGACCTGCCGATTACGCCGGAAAAAGTGCTGCGCGCGATCAAGGCCGAGGGCGGCGCACGCCCTCAGGCGCGGCGCTGAGGTTTCGATGGCCGTCCGCAGCAACATCGTCGGCATCGATAGCCCCGAGGCACTGGAGAAGGCGCTTCGGGCGGCCTATTACCTCGCCGACGAGGGACTGGCGACCGCAGCCTATCTCGGTCTGGCACTCGGCAAGCCATTACTGCTCGAAGGTGCGCCGGGCGTCGGCAAGACCGAGGCCGCCAAAGCCATTGCCGCTGTCCTCGGCCGCCGGCTGATCCGCCTGCAATGCTACGAAGGCATCGACGCGTCCGCCGCGCTGTACGAATGGAACTATCCGCGCCAGATGCTCGCCATCCGCCAGGCCGGCGATGAGAGCATCGATATCTACGGCGAAGCGTTTCTGATCGAGCGGCCGATGCTGGCGACGCTGCGCGCGCCCGACTCGACCGTGCTATTGATCGACGAGATCGATCGCGCCGACCAGGAGTTCGAAGCGTTCCTGCTCGAGTTTCTGTCCGACTTCCAGATCTCGATCCCGGAGCGCGGTACGGTACGCGCCTCGGAGCGCCCGGTCGTCGTCCTAACCTCAAACCGCACGCGGGATCTTCATGAAGCGTTGCGGAGGCGCTGCGTCTATCACTGGATCGGCTATCCTTCCGCCGAGCGCGAAGCACGCATCGTGATGATGCGGGCCTCCAGCGTCGCCGAGGGGACCGCGCGGGCCGTCGTCGCGGCCGTCGAGAAGCTGCGACGCGAGCCGCTCAGCAAGGCGCCGGGGATCGCCGAAGCCGTCGACTGGGCTGAAGCCGCCACGCTGCTGCACAAGGGCGGCGCGCGCTGGCCCGATGCCTTCAGGCGTTCGATCGGCCTTGCGCTGAAAGACGAGGAGGATCTGCACTTCATTTCGCCGCGCCTCGACGCCCTGCTGGCGGAGGCCTCTGCATGAGCACCGAACCCGAACTGCCGCGCGCTGCGCGTGTCTTCATCTCCTTCGTAGGGCTGTTGCGAACGAACAGGTTTGCCGTCGCACCGGAACAGACGACCTCGTTCCTGGCCGCGATCCAGCTGCTCGGCCCACGCAGCCTCGAAGACATTCGGCAGGCAGCCCTCGCAACACTGGCGCCTCCGCCGGAGCGTCGTGCCACGTTCGACCGGCTTTTCGATCTGCACTTTCGCGGAAACGAGGCAATCGAGCGCGTCGACGACGGGGAGGACGACGAGACTGTTCGGCTGCAAGAGGAGGCCCGCGGAGACGATGAGCCGTTGTTGTCGGACGAGGCCAACGAGTCCGGTCTCGCAGCAGCGCGCGCGGAAGCCCTGGTCGAGCGCCGCTTTGCGCAGCTCTCGACCACTGATGCGCTGCGCCGGCTGTCCCGTGAGGCGCCCAGGCGCCTGCCGAAGCGGCGCGGCCATCGCCGCATGCGAGCCCGCCGGGGGCCCTACGCCGATTTGCGCCGCACCCTGCGTGACTCTGTTCGCAGCGACGGCGAAATCCTTCGGCTGGGACGCTTGAAGCGTCGGCAGCGCCCACGCAAGGTGCTGCTCCTGATCGACGTCTCCGGCTCGATGAAGACCCGCACCGAAGAGAATATGAAGCTCGCGCACACGCTGGTGCAGGCGGCGCCCAATGTCGAGGTCTTCACCTTCGGCACGCGGCTGACCCGTATCACCCGCCCGTTACGTCTCAGGCGCCGCGAGCAGGCGCTCAACGCCGCAGCCTATCTGGTCAGCGACTGGGACGGCGGCACCCGAATCGGCGACGCGCTTCAGGCCTTTCTCGCCATACCCCGCTTCGGCGGATATGCGCGCGGCGCCGCCGTGATCATCGTTTCCGACGGTCTGGAGCGAGGCGAACCCGATGCGCTGCGCGATGCGGTAGCGAAACTGTCGCGCCGCGCGTGGCGCGTGAGCTGGCTGACGCCGCTCGCGGCCGGTCCCGGCTTTCGTCCGCAGACCGAAGCGCTGGTCGCAATCGAACGGTTCGTCGACGACCTCGTCGACGGCGGATCGAGCGCGTCAATCGTCGCGCATGTGCTGGCGCTGGGACAAAGGAGAGTTGCGTGACCGACATCGTCGATGGGCACCATCATATCTGGCGCCAGGCCGACCTGCCCTGGCTGGTCGGCTCGATGCAGCCGCGCATCTTCGGTCCATACGAGCCGATCCGACGCGATTACCCGATCGAGGAATATCTCGGCGACCTCAAAGGCAGCGGCGTCACCCGCTCGGTCTATGTCCAGACCAACTGGACGAATGACCGCTTCGAGGACGAGGCCGCTTGGGTGCAGCAGACCGCCGAGGCGCACGGCTGGCCGCATGCCATCGTGGCTTACGCCGATTTCTCAGTGGACGACGTGCGTCCGCAACTCGACCGCCTGAAGCGCTATTCCCTCGTACGCGGCGTCCGCATGCAACTTCATTGGCACGAGAACCCGCTTTATCGCTTTGCGGCCCGCCCCGATCTCTGCACCGATCCCGTGGTACGGCGCAACATCGCCCGCCTTGCGGACTATGCCTTGAGTTTTGACCTCCAGGTGTTCACGCCGCAGATGCCGGACGCCGCACACCTTGCGGAAGCCTGTCCCAAAGTGACCTTTATTCTCCAGCACGCCGGCATGCTGGAGGACCTTTCACCCTCAGGTCGCGCGGCGTGGCGCGCCGGGATGGCCCGCCTCGCCGCCTGCCCGAACGTCGTGTCGAAACTGTCGGGGCTCGGAACCTTCATCCACCGCAACGACCCCGCACATATCGCATCCGTCCTGACCGACACGATTGCGATCTTCGGCGCCGAACGCTGCCTGTTCGGCTCTAATTTTCCAATCGAGAAATTGTGGACCAGTTATCGCGAGCTGATCGATGCGTTCCGTGCCGCCGCAGCGCCGCTGCGAGATGATCAGCGCGAAGCCATTTTCAAGACCACCGCCGTGCGCGTCTATCGGCTCTGAGCGCTGAGGAAACGAACGAGAACGGACACAGGGAGGGACGGAATGCCGCTGGAAATCAAGATCCTGGACTATGGCGATATCGAGCTGGAATCGAGCTTTCTGGTTCTCGGCCACGACTGCGGCCGCACCCGCCGTGTCCTCACCCTCGGCTTCCTGATCCTCGGCGGCAAATATCCGGTCGTGGTAGATACGGGTTACCGCTCCAACCAGATCATGGAAACGCTGGGGATGCGCGGCCTGCAGTATCACGAGCACATGATCGAGAACCAGCTTGCGCGGCACGGCGTGCGCATGGGCGATGTGCGCTTCGTCTGCCACACCCATCTGCATATCGACCACGCCGGCAAGGACGATCTGTTTCCGATGAACACGACCGTCGTCGTCAACCGCCGCGAGCTCGAGTATTCCGTGTCCGGCCTGATGCATCCGCAATATCCGGCGCCGGATATCAAGCATCTGATCGACCGGCTGCACACCAAGAGCGCGCTGCGCTTTCTCGACCTCGAGATCACGGGTCCCATCGAGCTGATGCCGGGCGTCTACTGCGACGCAGCCAATGCGCACACCGAAGGCTCGATGAACATCATCGTCGAGACCGCCGACGGCATTGCTACCATCTGCGGCGACGTCATCTATGACTTCAACGACCAGATCGTGACGCCCTTCAACGAGATCCACGACTGGGAGCCGCGCACCACCGGCAACCACGGCACCACCAAGCGCGCCGAGAAGGCCGCCATCAAAAAGCTGCTCAGCAATTCGCGCTATCTGCTGCCGGTCCACGACCGTCCCGCCAAGATCGAGGGCGGCAACGTCGTCGGCCGGCTGCACGACCAGGTCCCCGGACCGATCGTGCAGTCTGTGCCCCAGCGCAACTGGTTTCCGGCCTAGACACCAGAGGATGGACGATGACGCACGTCACCTTGCGCTCCGAATTCGAGACCCTGATCGACCCCTACGCGCCGGTCGCGCAGGTCGGCACCGGTTTTGACTTCACGGAGGGACCGGTCTGGCATCCGGTCGATCATTATCTGCTGTTCTCGGACATGCCGGGCGACGTGCGCCGGCGCTGGGATGCGCGGCGCGGCATCGCCGAAGTCAAACGGCCGTCGAACAAATGCAACGGCATGACCTATGACGCCGAGCTCAATTTGATCGTTTGCGAGCACGCGACATCGTCGTTGATCCGCGAGCGGCCGGACGGACGGCGCGAGGTGCTGGCCTCGCACTTTGGGGGACAGGAGCTCAACAGCCCCAACGACGTCTGCGTGCACTCCTCCGGCGCGATCTATTTCTCGGATCCCTGGTATGGCCGCATGCCGGTCTATGGCGTCGAGCGGCCGAGGCAGCTCGGCTTCCAGGGCGTTTATCGCGTCGTGCCCGGCGCCGACCCGAAGTTGGTCGTTGACCGCAATCTATTCGACCAGCCGAACGGGCTGTGCTTCTCGCCCGACGAGAAACTGCTCTATGTCAACGACACCGTGCAGGCACTGATCCGCGTATTCGACGTCAACGGCGACGGCTCGCTGTCTGGTGCGCGTGTGTTCGCGAGCGGCATCCGCTCCGAGCTCGAGCCCGGCTTGCCCGACGGCATGAAGTGCGACCAGCACGGCAATGTCTGGGTCACTGCACCCGGCGGGATCTGGGTCTATTCGCCGCGGAGCGAGCTGCTCGGCAAGCTCCGCGTGCCTGAACTGGTCGCCAACCTCGCCTGGGGCGGGCCGGATTTCCGCACCCTCTATCTGACTTCGACGCATTCGGTCTACGCGATCCCGACCAAGGTCGGCCCGCGTCATGAGCCCTATATGAGCGGACGGCGGAGTGGCAGCGGTACAGGCACTGGCACCGCGCCAGCAGCGCCGATCGTGGCCGACAGCGAGATGCAGCTCGACCCGCGACGCTGTGCCATGATCATCCAGGATCTCCAGAACGACGTCATCATGGACGGCGGCGCATTCGCCGATTCCGGCGCACCAGGTCACGCGAAGCAGCAGCAAGTCGTCGAAAACGTCCGGCGTCTTGCGGAAGCTGCGCGGGCCCGCGGCGTCGCTATCATCCATGTCTGGTTCGTGGTCGAAGCCGGCGCGCCCGGCGTGACGCTGAATGCGCCGCTGTTCGAGGGTCTCGTCGACAGCAAGGCGATGGTGCGCGGAAGCTGGGGGGCCGCGCCGGTGTCAGGTCTCGAGCCACGGCCCGGCGATTTCGTGGTCGAGAAGGTGCGAATGAGCGCCTGGGAGGGCACGCGGCTCGAAACGATCCTGAAAGCCACCGGCCGCGACATGATCATCAACACCGGCGCCTGGACCAACATGTCGGTCGAGCACACGGCACGGACCGGTGCCGACAAGGGTTACTTCATGGTAGTTCCTGAGGATTGCTGCTCCACCATGAACGCCGACTGGCACGCTGCATCGATCAACTTCGCCATGCAAAACGTTGCCGTCGTGACCAAGGCCGATGCAGTCATCAAAGCGCTGGGATGAGCGGTGGCAAAGCTCCTGCACCTGTCCTGCTCGCCCCGCAGCGACTCCTGGTCGAGCGCCAGCGCACACGTCTTCCTTGACGGCTTTCGCCGGGTCCGGCCCGATTGGGACGTGGATGTCATGGATCTCTGGCGGGAGCGCCTGCCGGAATTTTCGGGCCCTATCGTCGAGGCCAAATATGCACGGATGAAGGCGGAAGCCTTCAACGACGCGCAACGGGACAGCTTTGCGGAGGCCGAGCGTGTGGCGCTCCGCTTGGCACTTGCCGATCGGGTGCTGATCTCGACTCCCATGTGGAACTTCAGCATTCCCTATAAGCTCAAGCAATGGTTCGACGTTATCGTCCAGCCCGGGCTCACCTTCCGGTTCGACCCATCCCTGGGATATGTCCCGTTGCTGAAGGACCGGCCGACCATCGTCATCATCGCCAGTGGCAGCGATTTCGCCACCGGAATGAACCGCGGTCGCATCGACATGGCAACGCCGTACCTGCGCGAAATTTTGCGTTTTGTCGGGATCAGCGATGTCCGTTTCGTACCGATCGGACCAACCATCGGACCGCTACAGCCCATCGAGGCTTCCCGCGAACGAGCCCATCAACGCCTGGCCGCAATGGCCGCGAGCTTCTGATGCACTCCGCAAGCGACTCTAAGTCAGGGCAGATTGTCGCGCAGGAAAATATCGATGCGGATACGCTCCTGATCGGGGCTGATGTTCATTAGTGCGACCGCCAAATGGCGAAAGATCATCAAGGCCGCCAGAATCGAGCCGCAATAATCCGGCGAAGGTTCCGTCCGGGCGCCGCTACTTTGCCAGCCGGAATTTCCCGCCTTCGACCTTGATCAGAAAGGCGGAGCGTTCGTCGTAGCCGTTGTGATCGGCCTTGCTCATGTTCGACAGCCCATTGTTGAGATAGATGTTCTGCCCGCGCTCGAGCGCGTCCCGCAGAGCCGCGCGAAATTCGGTTGTGCCGGGCTTTGCCGTCTTCAGCGCATCCGGTGCAGCTCTTCCAATCAGCGCGACGACATCCCAAAGGTGGGCAGCGAACATGTTGGGCTTTTGCCCGTTCGCCGCTTCATACGCGGTCACGAATTCCTCCGTCGAGCGACGGAACGGATCTCCTGTGGGAAGATCGGCGGCAATGGTAAAGGCCTCGCCTGCAAATACGGCACCTTCGACGTTCGCGCCCCCGAGCTTGATGAACTCCTCACTGGCCACGCCGTGTGTTTGAAATATCTTCCCAGCGTATCCGCGCTCGCGGAGCGCCTGCTGCGGCAAGACCGCCGGAGTTCCTGCGGAAGCAATGAAGACGGCATCGGGATTGGTCGACATCACCTTGAGCGCCTGACCGGTGACGCTCGTGTCTGCGCGCGCATAGACCTCATGTGTGGTCACGGTCAGACCCAGAGCGGGCGCGAGGCGGCTCACCTCCTTGTAGTAGCCTTCGCCGTACCCATCCGAAACGCCGATATAGCCGAGCGTCTTCACGCCTGATTTCGCGATATGCTTGAGGATGGCGGCCGCCATGAGGTCATCATTGGGAACGACCTTGAAGGCCCAGGCGCGCTTCTCGTCCATCGGTTGAACTATCGCGGTAGCGGCGGCGAGCGACAGCAGCGGCGTCTTCGATTCGAGCGCGATATCCAGCATCGGCATGGTCACCGGGGTCAGCGAGGAGCCGACCAGCACGTCGACCTTGTCCTGGATCACGAGGCGGCGTGCGTTCTGAACCCCTTTGGTCGAATCTGATTCGTCGTCCAGGGTGATATAGGTGACCTTCTCTCCAGCGATCTCTTTCGGAAGAGCTGCAACCGTCTTGAGCTGCGGCTGCCCCAGCGCGGATCCCGGGCCGCTTGCCGAGATCACAACTCCAATTTTAATCTCCGCGTTCGCCGTATTTCCATAAAGGACGCATGCCACAAGAATCGAAGCTCGCGCGAAACCGATCTTCATGTCCTGTTTCCTCCTCGTCCGCTTTCGTCCGACATACGCGCTTGCTCCTGCGGTCCTGAGCAACCGGGCGGACCACCGTAAGCGGACCGGAGGAACGTGTCTGTCCCTAGCGTTAGGGACAAGACATCGGTGCCCGAGCGTCTGCGCAGGCTTCGGACGCACGACCGCGCTCTCGCGACGCATGGCGCCCGAGCTTTGCTTCATCGCTTCACCCTCTTGTCCAGGAGGGCGCAGGGAAGGCCGGGTGCCGGCTGGCACCCGCGGTCCGCTGCGCGAAAGTGTAGCGCAAGGAAACCGCACAGCAGCATACAGGTGTAGCCAAATCACTCGGCCTTCCCTGCGCAGTGGCTTTACGGCGTATGCCGTGCTCTCCCGGGA
>NZ_JADPKY010000002.1 GCF_023074185.1 Bradyrhizobium sp. 132
CATGGCGAGCACGAGCTGGCCAAGACCGAGCTCAAGAAGCTGCTGCCGGAGGATGCCAAGGAGGCGTTTGGCCACGGTATTCGCGCCAAGCGCTCCAAGGCCGGCGCGATCAGCTTTGATCCGGTGGAGATGGAGGCCGTCCATGCACCAGGCCAGTGAGCAAATCGGGGCGATCGCAGCGGCGCTGGCCCGCGCCCAAGCCGAACTGACCAACCCGGAAAAGACCCTGACCGCTCAGATCCGCTCCCCGTTCCTGCGCGATGACGACCGCACCTTTCGCTACGCCTCGCTGGCGAGCGGCCTCGACATCGTGCGCAAGACGCTCAGCCAGCAGGAGATCGCCACCATCCAGACCACCCGGGTCGAACAGGTCACCGGCCACATCCACCTCACCACCCTGCTCGCCCATTCCTCCGGCGAATGGATCTCCTCGGACTGGCCGGTCTGCGCCGCACGGGATGTCGAGGCACCGCACCGGATGGGCGCGGCGCTCACCTACGCCCGACGCTACGCCCTGTTCGCGCAGGTCGGGATTGCCGGCGAGGATGATCTGGACGCCCCGGATGCGGCCGCTGGTCCCCCCGCACCACCTAACCTCACGGCATCGCCCGGCAAGGGCGCTCTCAACCGTGCCCCGGTGCTGCGGCCGGGCGAGTCCGCCGCACTCCGGGAGCAGCTATTGCGCCAGCTCGAAGCGCTGCCCGCCAGCACCGATCTGCTCAGCTGGGCCATGGCGAGCCTCCCGCTCAAGAACAGCCTGCAGGAGCCGGATGCCCGGCACGTCGAGGCAGCTTATCAGGCCAAGCTTGAGGACGCTGGCCGTGCTCAGGCCGAGCAGACGGCCGACCTGAATGGCACGCCAAGCCTGCCAGTAGCGCCTGCTGCTGACGCCGAGACCGCGCTGCAGCCAGCGCTACCCGAGGCCGGGCTCGCCTATCCCAAGGAGCGTGATTACCAGTAACGTTGCGTAAGGTGTTCAACCCGGCCGGTCCCGCAAACGCAGCAAGACGCACCTGTTGTTTGTTAGGGGGCAGCCCTGCCTGGTGTGCCGGCAAACCCCGTGCGATGCCCATCACCTGAAATTCGCAGAACCCAGAGCACTCGGCCGCAAAGTCGGCGACGAATTTACCGTGCCATTGTGCCGCGCGCATCATCAGGAGCTGCATCAGCACGGCAATGAACGGGCGTGGTGGGCGAACCTGCAGATCGCGCCGCTGCCGGTGGCGCAGGAGCTGTGGGCGGCGAGCCCCGTCCACGATCCCGCCAACGTCCCCGTCAGCGTCGCGCCTGTGCCTATCACCTTTGGGGAGGGCCCCTATGAACGGCCTGTTCCCAACCGAGCGCGCGCTAGCCATAACGGCGTTGCCGGTCGAATTTGAAGCGTTGGCGCCGCCGCCGCTGCTGCTGCCCAGGGAAAATCTCGAACACTACCAGGCGCTACGGCAGGCGATCTTTGCCGACCTCGCGCCACGGTCCGCCATCGAGTGGCTGCTCGCCATCGAAGTCCCCGAGCTGTCCTGGGACATCCAGCGCTACCGCATGCTGCGGCATAAATTGCTTGAGACCTATCGCCAAAAGGCGGTTGAGGCGGCGCTGCGGCGCATCGACATGGTCGGAATTGATCCCGAGTTCGAAGCCGAGGCCGAGACCTGCACGCTACAAAATGCCCTGAGCTGGCGGTGTGACCCCGTCGCTGCGTCCGAGATCGACGCGCGCCTCGCGACCTATGGCTTCGACCAACGCGCCATCACCACCGAAGTCTACGTGCAGGCGCGCGAGGTCCTGGTCTTGTTCGAGGGGCTGCTCAATGCCGCACAAACCAAACG
>NZ_JADPKY010000003.1 GCF_023074185.1 Bradyrhizobium sp. 132
CATCGCAATGCGCGCCGACAAGACCGACCAGAGCTTCACTTCAATGATCTATCTGGCCGCGGCCGCGATAAACTCCAGATGAATCCCAACAGACCCTAGGCCTCTCTGCTTAGTTGCCGAAATCAAGCAGGGAGGCAAGAATGATGCAGCTCATCACGCCGGAGTACTACGGGGAATTCGTCAACGATCGCGTCGAGATGCACCGGCTGCGCTACCGCGCTTTCAAGCAGCGTCTGGATTGGACCGTCGAAGTCAGTGGCGACATGGAAGTGGACGAATTTGACGTCCTTCGACCGGTGCATCTACTGAACCGCTCGGGAGCCGGACAAATCAAGGTTGCGTCCGGCTTTTGCCTTCCACCGGGCCAACCGTGCTGAGGGACACTTTCCCGATCCTGCTGGACGGGCAGCCGGCACCACGAAGCGACTGGAGCTGGAGAGCAGCCGATTCGCACTCGATGTTCCCGCGGATGCGCCGAAGGCGAGCGGTGGGTTTGCTGCTGCCACTTACGAGCTGTTTGCGGGCATGATCGAATTCGGCCCTTCCATTGAATTGATCGAAATCGTCACTGTGACCGACGCCCGCATGGAGCGGTTTCTTCGCCGGGCCGGATGGCCCCTTCGAAGAGTGGGAAAAAGCTCGCCCCCTTGGAAACACCACGGCTGTCGCGGGCTACCTGGAGGTTTCGTCCGATGCGTTGGACCGCATCCGCAAGGCGGGGCAAATCTCGGGACTGGTGCTCTGGGCTCCGGTCATTCAAGTCGCTGCCTAGCTTCTGGGGAAGCAAACGTAACCGCTGCAGATCGGTGCGGAGAGCCACTCTTCGCTCTCAAGACTTACCATGCACAAGCCAGGTCCCACACTTCCGTCACTCCAAGCCACCAGAGCGCTCGAACTGAAACACCTGAGATCGGCGGTCGCTGCCGCCGATTGCGGTAGCTTTCGTGGAGCCGCCGAGTTGCTGGGACCGCAACAATCGAGCCTTAGCCGAATAATCAGCGAGTTTGAGCACCACTTGGGCGTTCCAATTTTCGAGCGCTTCAGCGGAGGTGTGCGCCCAACGCGGCCCGGCCGCGACGTTCTTCGGTTGGCCAGAACCATCCTGGAGGAATTCGGCGCGCTCATTGCAACGGCCCGATCCGTTCATAACAGCGAAACCGGCCGTCTGAGCGTCGGTTTCTGCACATCACTTTCGGCCGGCAATCTGCAAGCGTCCCTACTTGACTTCAAGCAGCGCTCCCGCAGAGCGCGCTTGCTACGGTTGAACGATCACGGACACGTTTAGCAGCGGCACTTCGTAACGGAGCGCTCGATCTCCTGATCGTCACCGGGCGCTTGCCGCTGTTGGACAATAAAGCCATGCCTCTGTGGAGCGAGCGTGTTCTCGTCGCCTTCTCATGACCATCCCCTCAGTTCGCGCGAAACTGTCTACTGGACCGACCTGCGCGGCGAGACGGTGCTGCTCAGCCACTACGACCCCGGAAAAGAGCTCGAAGATCTTCTGGTTTCCAAGCTCGTCCGACCTGAGGTCCGCCCAAAAATCTGGCGCCACGACGTCAGTCGCGGCATCATCAAAAGCCTGATCAGCATGAACACAGGAATAAGCCTCGTGCTGGAGTCCGACATAGGCGCAAATTCTGCGGCCTTGTTTACCGGGAGCTGCGCGATGGCACGGGTGCGAGCCGATTCGAGCCGACAATGAAACCCGGCGCTGCACGAATTCCTGAAGTTGCTCTCTGAGCGCTACCCATCGCCTTCGAGTGGTCGCTGACGCGCGCGGCGCGCTTTCCGGAAGCTCCT
>NZ_JADPKY010000117.1 GCF_023074185.1 Bradyrhizobium sp. 132
AAACCTCTCGTTTCCGCCGGCATGCAGGTTTGCATTTGAAAAATGGGACGTTTAACGGGAGGTGTTCATGGCCAAGCGCATTCCAATTATTCCTGGTAGCCTCATTGACCATCAGGTGGGTACCGATGACGTTTTGATTGGCCTCGCGAACGCAACCAACTTTCTTGTTGGCGATGCTGGTCAGGATATTCGCGATCACGCCACCGGCGGCAACGACACCTTTACCGGTGGTGTGAACTCCATCGACAACTTCGTTGGGGACGCGGGTCGGGATATGCTCGATCATGCCGTTGGCGGCAACGATCGCTTCACGGATCTCGCCTTCACTGACAGCACCTTCTATGGGGACGCTGGCGGAAACATGTCCGGCTACGCGCGCGGCGGCGATGACACTGGTGAGGCCGCTCCTGCCCTTGGCGCAGTTGCACCGCATATCTCACTTTCTACGGCGATGCCGGAGGCAACATGTCCGGCCACGCCGAAGGCGGCAACGACAGTTTCGAAGCATTCAGAGGCTCCCCCGCCATTAAACCGC
>NZ_JADPKY010000004.1 GCF_023074185.1 Bradyrhizobium sp. 132
CCGTCGCGGTCGCGACCGACTGCATGTTGCTGGAGGCCTGCTCGGAGACGTCGGCGACCTGGCTCGACAGGCTCTGCGTGGTCTCGGCGGTGCGGGTCAGCGTCGAGGCCGCCGATTCCAGCTGTACGGCGGAAGCCGAGACGTTGGAGACGATGGCGCCGACCGCGCTCTCGAAATCGTCGGCGAAGCGAATCAGCTCGGAACGGCGGCTTGCGGCCTGCTCCCTGTTCTGGACTTCGCTCGCGGCGGCATCGCGCTCGGCCTTGGCCACGGCCTGCATCTTGAACTCCTCGACCGCGCCGGCCATCTCGCCGATCTCGTCCTTGCGGCCCAGGCCCGGCAGCACGACGTCGAAATTACCCGAGGCAAGCTCGCGCATCGCCTTGCACATCGCGATCATCGGACGCGAAATGCCATTGCCCAGCATCCAGGCCAACACGGCGCCAATGGCGAGGCCGCCGAGCGCCATCATCAGCATCGTCCGCTCGGTGTCGCCGATGGTGGCATTGGCGCTCTCCTCGATGCGCTGCTGATCGGCTGAGAGGTCCGACCGCAGCTCGCCCGAGAGTTTCAGGATGGCCGCCGCCGTCTTGGTCATCTCCCCGTTCGACTTGACGATGACCTTCACATTCTCGGTCAGCTTTCCGAACGAGGTGCGGTACTGCTTCAGGAGATTGCCGATCTCGGTGACGCGGTCGGTGATCTTCTGCTCGTTGGCATAGATCGAGACCAGCAGGGTCTCCAGAAACTTGATGCGGGCGGTCACGCCGTCGGCGCTCTTCGGCTCCGGCTTGGCGACGAAGGCGCCGACCGAGGTAGAGACCGCAAGGTATTGCGATGTGATGTCCTTGGCCGTGGTCTGAACGGATGCAAGCCCCGCCAGCGCGGCGGTGTCGGCGAGATCGTCGAACTTGAAGCGGATCTTATTGCCGACGCTGTTGAGCTCATCGGCCGCGATCTTGTTGTTCTCGCGTGTCAACGTGATGATCTCGCTGAACACCTTCGTAAAACGCTGGAACTCGGCTTCGAGCCTGCCGACCTGCTCACGGCGCGCCGCGCCCGTGGTCGCGGCCGTCGACTTGGCGATCGCCGCCTTCAGATTTTGTTCGGCGGCCTTGGCCGCGGTCTCGTCATCCGCCGCGCCGGTCAGCGCATAAGCCCGCGCCAGCCCCTGGTAGCTGATCAGCTCGCGATCGACCGTCCGTGCAAGGTCCGCTTCCGCCACGCTGGCGCGGTAGGAGGCCACGGCGGCCTGGATCCGCTCGAAGCCGAAATAGGCGAAAGCCATGCTGACGGCGAGGATGGCGAGCACCGCCACGAAGCCAAGGATGATTTTTGCGCGAAAGCGCAGGGTGAGCAGCTTCGATGTGTTCGGCTTCGACTTGACGGGCATTCCCCCACCCCATTCCATTCGCGGAAAACCAGGCGCAGCCCGGAAGCAGCCCGCTTCCTGACTCTTCTGCACGTTACGGGGCAAAGGATAAGCGGCGGTAAATTTGTGGCGCCGCAACTAGCGGTTAGGTGACGCGGGGGTGTCTTCATATGATCACTCCCCTCGTCGGAGCGGTTTGACGAAGACGCGGGGTTACCGGCCACGCGCCGCAACTCTTCGCTGAATAATGGGTCTGGCTTCGCCAGGACGACATTGGAAAAGCGACTGCCTACGCCGCCCGGATATTCCCCATGAAGCGGTCGAGCTCGGCGCGCAACCGGGTGCTTTCGGATGACAGCGTCTTGGCCGAGTGCAGCACCTCTTCCG
>NZ_JADPKY010000099.1 GCF_023074185.1 Bradyrhizobium sp. 132
GAAGCTGAGCGAGGCCGAACCGGTGTTGCCGAAGCTGTCGGTCTGGCTTGCCACGATGGTGTGCGATCCATCGGCCAGCCCGCTCGGGAGGAACGACCAGGCGCCTTGCGCGTCGGTGGTCGCGGTGGCCACGACCGGAGTGCCGTCAATGGTGAAGTGCACCACGGTGTTGGCAAGGCCGGTGCCGCTCAGCGCCGGGTTGGCGGTGACGTGGTCGGTGGCCGAGCTGCCGGTGTCGACGGTGAGGGTCTCGGTCACCGTCGGACCGGTGGTGCTGAGCGTGTAGACCACCGCGCTGCTGGTGGCGGTGTTGCCGGCGGCATCGCTCACCCGTGCGGTCAGCGAGTTGCTGCCGTTGTTGAGGCTGACCGTGGTGCTCCAGCTGCCGTTGCCCTGCACGATGGCGGTGCCGATCGGCGTGGTGCCGTCGAGGATGGTGACGCTGGCGCCGGCATCGGCGACGTCGACCGTGCCGGTGATGGCCTGGCTGGCCTGGTTAGTCGCCCCACCCGGGCTGGTGATGGCGACCGTCGGCGCCGCCGTGTCGAGGGTGAAGCTCAGCGAGGCCGAACCGATGTTGCCGAAGCTGTCGGTCTGGCTCGCCACGATGGTGTGCAGTCCGTCCGCCAGCCCGCTCGGGAGGAACGACCACGCCCCTTGCGCATCGGTGGTCGCCGTGGCCGCGACCGGAGTGCCGTCGATGGTGAAGTGCACCACGGTGTTGGCAAGGCCGGTGCCGCTCAGCGCCGGGTT
This sequence comes from Bradyrhizobium sp. 132, assembly GCF_023074185.1. Lineage (GTDB taxonomy): Bacteria > Pseudomonadota > Alphaproteobacteria > Rhizobiales > Xanthobacteraceae > Bradyrhizobium. Next base: position 754 of record NZ_JADPKY010000099.1, read on the forward strand.
GGCGGTGACGTGGTCGGTGGCCGAGCTGCCGGTGTCGACGGTGAGGGTCTCGGTCACTGTCGGACCGGTGGTGCTGAGCGTGTAGACCACCGCGCTGCTGGTGGCGGTGTTGCCGGCGGCATCGTTCACCCGTGCGGTCAGCGAGTTGGCTCCATTGGTGAGGCTGACCGTGGTGCTCCAGCTGCCGTTGCCCTGCACGATGGCGGTGCCGATCGGCGTGGTGCCGTCGAGGATGGTGACGCTGGCGCCGGCATCGGCGACGTCGACCGTGCCGGTGATGGCCTGGCTGGCCTGGTTGGTCGCCCCACCCGGGCTGGTGATGGCGACCGTCGGCGCCGCCGTGTCGAGGGTGAACACAACGGATCCGCTCGTAGTAACGTTGGCGTTAGGGTCCAAAGCCACGATGCTGTGGTCGCCGTCACCTGCCAGCGTGACTGCTATGCTCCAAACGCCGCCAGAGCGGACAGTAACCGTTCCAATTTGCGTGGTGACACCGTTGTAAGTGTCATACAGCGTCACCGTGCTTCCAACGAAAGCGGCATCGACAGTTCCGCTGATCGTCTGACTTCCTTGGTTGATTGGACCGCCTGCGCTGCTGATAATTACAGGTGCGAACGAAGTCGCGACAACAGCTTGCGGCGTATCCAAAACGGGGACGAGCGGTTTCGATGCGGACGCAGAACTTCCCGTGACGGAAGCTAGGGTCACAAAAACCGGAGTGATCGATCCGCCACCCGCTTGGCCCTTCACGTCGTCTGCAATGACGGTGGTCGAGGCTTCGGTAGGTGATGGTGGAGGACTCCCAGCGAACTTCTGCAGCGACTTTGTATCGGCATCTCCTCGCTTGCCGTCGCTAGGTGCCGGAGTGTCTGGGGCGATCTGTTTGCCGATATCGTAGGTCGTCAACACCTGCTGGAAAGCGCTGAATTCCTGCGCGACCTGGCCTGGGCTCTTACTGATGGCTTGGGTGATCACCTCGAAATTGGCAGTTGGCGTGATGGTCAGCGATGGACCGTCGCTGGTAACTATCCCGATTGGATCCCCCGCGGTACAAACGCCTTGAAGCAAGTTAGTTGGGACGCATTTGAAGACCTGCACGGAATGAATGTGACCATCTTGCTGATCGGCAACCGAGATCGAGACCTGCCCATCCACCGCATCGACGTTAAGAAGAACTGCGGTACCGCGAATTCCAATCACGGCACTTGGCGTCGCGATCTGCATGTCACCCGTTTTGGCGACCTGGCCAGCGACGAAGCTGGCCGCGCCTTGGACGAGAGTGAACATCGAATGGTTCGCGCCACTCGTCAGACTGACTAAGGTACCGCTCGCACTACTCTGCCCTTCATACCCCAATTCGTTCAACATGAAGCGAGCGTTTGCACTTAGGTTGAACGTTGATCCGTCGATTAGAACCAGGCCGATGGTAGAGCCACTTCCAGTCTGCACAACGTCGTTCTGATAGACCACGTCCCCGTTGTTCGCTTCGATGGTAACGCCATTGCGAACGATGCTGGCGCTTCCCGTTATGGTGGCGACATGGCCGATGACCTTTACAGGCGCCGCATTTCCTCCGGCTTGAGCAAAGGTTTGATAGCCCGTCAGCGCTTCGACGACTCTCGCATCGAGTTGCGCGCCGTCTGCCGAAATGAGCGGCGAACGCTTCTCACCGAGAAAGTAGTTGTGAATCGAGACCCGATGGTTGGGATCAGAAATGATGAGATCGGGGCCCGAACGTGCATATTCGCCCGAGAATAAGAGATGTGCGTCCGGAATGATGAGTGAATCAGTTGGGCCAGGCTCAAGGAGGCCAAAGGACCCCCACGCGGCCTCAGATGCAGCAACATCAAGCTTTGGGTTTAATGGGGTATTCAAATCCGCGACCCCATGAATAATTTTGCTAATTAATCACATTTAATGTTAATAACACCCGATCGACGAGCAGAAAAGCGTTTTTGCAAGCAAAGCTGTATTGGTTCGAAGTCTGTTGATCGTTCGACCCCCAACAATGCGCCCGGGCGTTATAGGGCGCGGTAATACGTGTGCGGCGGAACGAGTTGATCTGAATAGTCCCGCATCCAGCCGGACACACCGCCAGAGTCCAACTCGCATGGTGCAACCGAGAACTTTTCGTCGCATGGACCTCATCGAGGTGCGCCGTCAACTGTGCACGCGCGCAACCGGCATTCCAATAACAGCCTTATTGTAAGGCATATCAACGGCCTGCTATGCCGCATTTATCACTTGGAGGAAGCGCTCGACCCTAGCCAAGGTGAGCGAATCCGCAAAGCTGTTCAAATTGTGCTACGAGATACATCGAAGAGTTAGTTTGACCTAAGTCCCGGATCAAGCGGGCAGACAGCAACAGCAGGTCCAGAGCATTGGCGCGAGGGCGTCGCCGATACGTTCTCCCACGATTGAGAATGCCGGCCTTAGATCTGGATCCAATTTAGGCCATGCCCGCATTGATCTGCATATCGGACCGTAGGTGCATTCGCCCTCGCGGGGATCTGCATCCCACTTGCGGACCAGTTGCGCATTGGATCTCGGTTGACCGTTGTTAGCTCTTTTCTGCGGCGTTGAAGCCGGGCTGGCGGCTGCATGCTTGTCTGGCACCATTAGCCTCGACGGCTATCTGAAACGACGAGGCAGACAGCAGCTCCATGGCTGATTGTTCTTCGGTCAGGCGCCTCTCAACATACTGCCGTTCAATCTCAGTCAGCCTAGTTTGAAGCAGGCCCAAATACCGCTCAACGTTCTTTCGATAAATGCGCAAACGAACAAGCTTCTCGTCGATCATCTTTTATCCCGATGAATGGGTGCAATACGCCTGAAAATACCTCTTGAAGAGGCTATTTTTAAATAAGTATATTTAAATTTGGTGTATTTAAAATGGCAGACAAATTCGGTAAGGTCAAGAAGGGGTATCTGCGATGAAATCGATCATGCTCGCAGTCCTAACTCTGTTCGCGATTTTAACCGTCGCGCCGCTCTAATCATCGGCAGCGCTGGCCCAGCAAAACCCACCCGCCAAAGCCAAATTCGTTGAGAAGGGATGCAGGCTGGACGCACGGTACGCCTGTTAATGAGTGGCCTCACATCGCGGCGGCTCGCGAGTCCACATGAAAAGTGGGAGCACGGTTGTTGGGTACGTATAGCGGCCGCTGGGGCAAAAGCCGCTGGCGAGGAATCTTTGTTGGACATGACCTAATGATGAAGCGGCAAACCACGCTCTTCGGGACCCGGAAGCACCGATTTGGTGCAGGCACGAGCGATGGAAGCGCCACTTACAATGAAGGCCAATTTGCGATTGGCTCTCGCATCGAGGTAAGGCCCTCAGCGGGGCCACGGTTGTGCGGCAAAACCGGAACGCTGATTGGTGCTGGATACCATCCCAGGAGTCTCCGCGTCATATTGGATGGTTCAAAATCACCAATAACCCTTCACGTTGCATACGTTGCAATTGTAAATGAGAAATTCTGATTGATGCTGCGGCAGCCTGCGTGACGAGTTCATCATCCAGCCGCGGCAGCGACAAATAAGTCTGGTTGATCTGATTCAGCAAAGTCTTTCCCAACGTGCCTAGAGATGCCTGCGGCAATCTCTCTTCTTAGAGCGCAAATCACTCTGATGCGAAGACCGCTGGCGCCGGGTGGAAAATGAAAGGCGAGCATTGCAGGTCCAGTCGGAGTTTGCCGGTGGCCGAGTTCTTCCATAACAACGCATATCCGAACTGAGCATCGATAGGGACGATTGAGAACGCGATACACAATCCCCGAACAGTAGAGACATACTGTTATTCGGTGTCTCTTAGTTCCCATTCCTTTCGCTTTGAATTGTGACTTTTAGTTAAGTAGGCGCCGCGCCGTCGCTCACCCGTTCGAAGTTTACTCTCAGCGATCGCGACCGCAAATTTGGGCAAGATTACCAAAAGATTATTGCAGACGGGATTGGGATAACTCTGCGATTGGAGCCGTTACTGGTTCGACCGGACGCATAGGCGGCGGCGCCGGTATCTCGCCTCGCAGCTGAGAAGCTCGGGGCAGTTCAGCCAAAAACTGCATTCGCAATGCGGCAACAGGACATACCTGCGGCTTCGTCCGGGCAAATGATGCCGATGCGCGAAATCATATCGTTAAGTTCAATCCAAACGACCGACGCCATTTCACTGCCTGCTCGGACGCGCGGACCATCATGGGGACGATCAGGATTCATGGGAGACGATCAGATTGCCTCGTCGGCTCTGGCGGGAGAAGCGCGGCGACATTGAGCCAGAAAACCTTCGGAATCTCATCGTCCCAGCTCGGCACCGTCACCGAGGTCCTGAACCGCGCTCCGTGAACATCAGCGGCGCCTGGTTCAGCGACAGCGGCCGATAGATGTCGCTCATCACCTTGCGGCCGCGCTCGTCGGAGGTGCCGACGACGATGCGGTCGGGGAATTTGAAGTCGCGGATCGCCGCGCCCTCGCGCAGGAATTCGGGGTTCGAGGCGACGACCATTTCGGCCTTGGGATTGGTCTCGCGGATGATGCGCTCGACTTCGTCGCCGGTGCCGACCGGAACGGTCGATTTGGTCACCACGACGGTGAAGCCGGACAGCGACTGCGCGATCTCTTTCGCGGCGGCATAGACATAGGACAAATCGGCATGGCCGTCACCGCGGCGCGACGGCGTGCCGACCGCGATGAACACGGCATCGGCATCCGCAACCGGCTTGGACAGATCGGTGGTGAACTCCAGCCGCTTGGCCTTGACGTTGGTCGCCACGAGTTCATCGAGCCCGGGTTCGTAGATCGGGATCTCGCCGCGATGAAGGGCGGCGATCTTCCTCTCGTTCTTGTCGACGCAGATGACGTCGTGACCGAAATCCGCAAAGCAGGCTCCGGACACCAGTCCCACATAGCCCGTTCCGATCATCGCAATGCGCATGAAAATGCCTTTTTCTGTGAACAACAGATACTTCGGCTTCTAGTACATTTTTTCAGCCGATGGCGTGGTCGACCGATCCAGGGACGCAGAATCCGAATAATTCCTTAACCGTACTGCGTTGAGAGACCACTCGTCATGCGGCAGAACATAGCGGCGCGACGCTCCAGTCTAGCAGCTTCGGATATTTGTCGTCGGCACGCTCTCGGCTTTTCGGGGACGTCAGATCCGCCCAGAGGACCTCACGCCGACAGATTGAGTTGGGTTAACGGCGCAGATTGAGGCATCTACTGCCTCACATTTGATGTGGCGTTTTCATTATTGCGTCGCAATATATAAGGATCGTCCAGCCCATCGTGAGGCCGATGCGATGATCCGACATGCTGCACGCATGCTGGTGCTGGCGTGTTGCGTTTGCAGCCGGCCCGCTTACTCCAGTCTTGAACTGCAGGAGGTCGTACCTCCGCTTTCATTCATGCTGTTCTGTATTAAGTACCCCCAGGATTGTCGGGAACAGCGGGACCGTCGGACCACGGACTTCCCATCTCGAGGGCAGCGCTGGCGCGAGCTCAACCAGATCAACTGGAGCGTTAATTCTGTTATCGCGGCCGAGAGTCCATTGGCAAACCGGAATGACTATGAGTGGCAGATCTTCCCCTCTGACGGAAACTGTGGCGACTACGCCGTAACGAGCCATCTGCTGCTTCGATCGGGCTGGCCGAGTTCGTCTCTCCTTTTGGCGGAGGTTGTTATTCGTACGACGGGAGAGCATCACCTCGTGCGTGCTGCTCGTACGAGAAGGGCGAGCCATTTTCGTTCTGGACAATATGAGTGGAGTGATCATCCAGTCCAATGAAGCCTTAGACAAGTACGGTTTCCTGCGCACTGAATCGAATCTGAACCCTCAGCTCTAGACGCGCGGACTTGCGAGATCTTAGCTTAGCCGCGTCCTTGCGCTTCGAATTCGATCACGTCGCGAACGTATCGTCTTCCGAACCTACAGCTACCAATTCAGGCAGCCAGCGCTCTGCGCTTGCCCGGCGAGATGCCGGCGATGCGCTCGGCTCGTTAATGATAGCCAACAATCCGCTTGAAAATGCTCTGCCGCGGGTAGCGTCGGGACAGGCTTTTGGGTAAGAACACGCACCAGCTTCTATGAGATTTGCATGACCAAAAAGCGCGCATTAATTACCGGTGTTACAGGTCAGGACGGGGCCTACCTAGCTGAGCTGCTACTTGGGAAGGGCTATGAAGTCCATGGCATCAAGCGGCGGACCTCGCTCTTCAACACCGACCGCATCGACCACCTTTACCTTGATCCGCACGAGCCCGATCCGCCGTTCCGCCTGCACTACGGTGATCTGACGGACTCCTCCAGCCTCATCCGGATCGTTGCCCAGGTGCAGCCCGACGAAATTTACAATCTGGCTGCCCAGAGCCATGTGGCGGTGTCGTTCGAGGAGCCCGAATACACTGCGAATTCCGATGGGCTGGGGACGCTGCGGATTCTCGAAGCCATGCGCATCGTGGGGCTCGAGAAGACGGCGCGCTTCTACCAAGCGTCGACTTCCGAATTATATGGCCTGGTTCAGGAAATTCCGCAGAAGGAGACCACTCCTTTTTACCCGCGCTCCCCTTATGCGGTCGCCAAGCTCTACGCCTATTGGATCACGGTGAACTATCGCGAAGCGTACGGTATGTACGCCTGCAACGGAATTCTGTTCAATCACGAGTCTCCCGTTCGCGGTGAGACCTTCGTTACCCGAAAGATCACGCGAGCACTCGCGCGAATCCATTTGGGTCTTCAGGAGCGCCTGTATTTGGGCAATCTGGACGCGCTGCGCGATTGGGGCCACGCCCGCGACTACGTCGAGATGCAGTGGTTGATGCTGCAGCAGGAGAAGCCCGAGGATTTCGTCATCGCTACCGGCGTGCAGCACTCCGTGAGAGATTTCGTTAATATTGCGGCCAGCGAAGTCGGAATACGGATTCGGTGGGAAGGCCGCGACGTCGATGAGAAGGGCTATGACGCCTCTAGCGGCAGATGTATCGTCTCGGTAGACCCCCGCTATTTCCGGCCCACCGAGGTCGCGACTCTCTTGGGAGATCCCGCGAAAGCGAAGCAGAAACTCGGATGGGAGCCAACGACCTCCTTCGAGACTCTGGTTCAGGAAATGATGAAGGAAGATCTCGAATCGGCAAAGCGGGACGAACTGATCAAGCAGCACGGATTCCGATACTTTCCGCGTCACGAGTGATCTCGGGTTACTTCACCCACCACAGCGAGCGCGGAGGACGTAAGCGCTCATCCCGGCGCTCACCTTTGGCTGCTTTTGTTCGTCAGCCGACACCATCGCGCCGCAGTCGAGGTCAGATGTCTCAGGGCAAGCGAACCGCATCCTCCACTGGAAGTCCAATGTTGTTGTTAGCGCTTGTCGGTCCGACCCCTTTCTGTCCCGTTGGCTTGCGCACGCCCGCCATGACTTCCGACCACCGACGAACAATTGTCTGTCGATCCCAGCGATCGAGGGCGCGCTTTCGTCCTTCCTCGCCGTAATGCCGGCGGAGTGCGGGCGCCTCACTGAGCTGGCAGAGCGCAGCTTCCAGAGCGGACGAATCTCCCGGCGGAATCACGAGACCGGCGCCGGTCACTTCCGCCGCAAGCCCCGTACCCTCTTCGGCCATGGCGATCACTGGCCGGGCGGATGCGAAGATCGCGCCAAGCTTGGAAGGCAATACCAGGTCGGCGGCCTCGGCCTTCTGCGGAATCAGATGAAAATCGGCAGTTGCCATCAACTCGTTGAAGCTCTCGTTAGGCTGAAGCCCGAGAAAATGGACGTTGGTGTGCCCGACCGCCATTTGCTCGAGCCTCGTCTTATTTGGGCCCTCGCCGGCGAGGATGAACCGAATATGTGGATGACTTTGCGCCAATCCGATCGCGGCCTCGATCACGAGTTCAAGGCCTTGCTTGTTTGACATCGTCCCGGAGTAGAGCGCCACAATGTCGGTCTCAGCAAGCTTCAGCTGCTCGCGATATCTCGTCATCCGCGAAGCAGGGCGGATCGCGCGGGTATCGATCCAATTTCTGACTTCAACCGCTTTATCGACGCCCACCCCCTTCAGAATCAGGCGATCCACCATCGACTGAGAGATCGTTGAGACATGATCGAACGATTTGAGGATCGCCGCTTCCGTCCTAAGCATCCATTTTCGCAAGGTATCGTTGCGCAGCAGACCAAGATCGAATGCCGCATCGACCTCGAAGTCTTGAATGTGAAGCCATGATTTGGCACCGACGCGACGAGCAACGAGCGAGACGAAGGCAGCCGACATCAGAGACGGGGCAACCGCGATCATGACGTCTGGTCGCCAGGATAACGCGTTAACAAGGACCGGCACTGCGCTCGAGAGTGCAAACGAGGCATGATGGATGAGCCGCTTCGCTCCCGACGGATGTCCAGGGACATAGATCGGCGTCCGCGTGACCCGAACGCCATCGATATGCCTCGTTCTAAAGTAAAAACTACGGAAGCGCGGAGGAATCTTCCAGGTGGGATAATACGGCGGAGCCGTGATCACCCTCACCTCGTGACCTTCAGCGACGAGGCTTTCGCAGAGCTCGCTATTGTATTTCGCTACTCCGATCAGATCGGGGGCATAATTGATGCCGACCAAAAGAACACGCATAAAGGCGCAATCCAAGTAAGATTTCAGGGGTTAAATTATTGTAGGCCGAATAGTTGAGCTTAGCTGGTGGCGCTAACCTCCAGATGACGGCCGTAGCCCTTTAGAAAATCCTGATACGCAGCGGCGAGACCGGCGCGCAGAGGAATATTCGGGTGCCAACCAAGGGCTCGCACCCGCGAGCTATCGAGCAGCTTGCGCGGCGTCCCATCGGGCTTGGACGTGTCGAAAACCAGCTTGCCCCGATAGCCAACCACGTCTGCGACCGTTGCCGCGAAATCTCCGATCGACAATTCATCGCCGCTACCGACATTGATCGGCAGGTCGCTTGAATAGTTCTTCAGAAGGAAGATACACGCATCGGCAAAATCTTCGACGTTGAGAAATTCACGAAGCGGCGTGCCCGTGCCCCAGACACTCACGGTCGGTACTTGCGCGAGCTTTGCTTCATGGAAGCGGCGGATCAACGCGGCCGGTACGTGACTGTGATCGGGGTGGTAGCTATCGCCGCGCCCGTAGAGGTTAGTGGGCATCGCCGAGATGAAGTCATCGCCATATTGCCGACGATAGGCCTGGCACATCTTGAGGCCGGCGATCTTGGCAATCGCGTACGATTCGTTGGTCGGCTCGAGCGGCCCGGTCAGCAATTCGCTTTCGGCGATCGGCTGCTTGGCATGTTTGGGGTAGATGCAGGATGAGCCCAGAAACAGCAGACGTTGAACGCCAACCGCGTGGCTGGCTCGGATGACGTTTAACTCCAAGGCGAGATTGTCGCAGAGAAAGTCGACAGGAAAGTTATTGTTGGCTGCGATTCCGCCCACCTTGGCGGCCGCGTGGATCACCACGTCGGGACGGTTGGCCTCGAGCCACCTCAGCGTAGGCTCTTCCTTAATGAGGTCGAGCTCACGTCGATCGACAGACAGGACGGTGCAATTCTCGGACGCAAGCCGCCGGACGAGCGCTGAGCCAGCCATGCCCCGATGACCCGCAACAAAAACGCGCTTACCCGTCAGATCGTAACTTGAAACTCTTGTCATCGTGCCCTCTGGCGGGCGCCCTTCCACTGCGACATCACGCTCTCCGTGATATCCAGATGCAGTCGACGTCCCGCAATCAAATTACCGCCTCAGCCTGGGCAATCTGGTAACACAATCTTCACCGTGCGGCAGCCGGTCCAGGCTCCACGAAGATATTCATAGTGAACATAGGTGGTGCGCACAAAAGAACAGCACGCTGCGAACAAAAATGAGCAAGGCAGCCGCACGAGTTTCGCGACTGCCTTTGAGAATCGATCAAGTGATGATGCGGCCAGCTGCTGCTTCAGTACGCCCGACGCAAAACCGGACCCAGCGGTACGCAGACGCGATCCATGTACCAGCCATATGGCGTTTCGACGCGCACCAGCGGACAATGACGCCAAGGCGTGTAGCGATACGGGTAGGGTTGCGCCCAGAACGTGATAGGGGTCAGTTGCCCCTCCCCGGTCAGAAGAGCAGCCCGCGCCGGCATCTGCATGGCCGCGTTTGCCCCGCTCGCAGCAAAAAGCGAAACGGTCGCGGCCAAAAGTCCCGCTTTCACAAACGTCTTGAACATCGCCAAAAGCTCCTTGCCCCTGCGGACTTGCTCCACAAACGCAAAATTCTCGTCAGGAATCGCTCCGACGAGACCGCGATCCGGAGAGCACCCCCGCGAACCAGCCCAAATAACTTGCTAATCTTACCAAGGCGACGGGCGGAAAGGCAACCGAGCCGGTGGGTCAGATTCGACTTTGCGGCGAGAAGGCGCGCAACTGTGGCTTCCCGGCCCCTACTTCTCCCCGCCCCAGGCCGCGGGCGTGCCCAGATCAGGTGAACGGCGGTATACATCCCGAAGAAACTGATAGTTGACGGCCTGAGCTAGAGGCACTTCTTCTTCACCCAGCTTGGTGAAGATAAGGATGTCCCGAAGGGTCCGCCAACGGCTCTCGTCATAGTCGGCAATGCGACCGCCGGTCGGCAGGACCAGGGCTCGCTGTTGCTCGAGCTCGAATTTCAATCGTTCGGATTTCAACCTGCTTGGGTCGAGTTCGACGAGACCGGGCACGCTCCGTGCATAGTCGGAATAGGCAAATTGCCAACCTCGAATGAGGCCCTGAAGGACATCGGTGATGATAGACGGCTGGTCGTGGATGAGATCATTGCTGGCAAAATAGACGAGCCCAGGAACATGGATGCCGTAGTCCTGTGGCCTAATGATATTGAGCTTGGCGAAATCCGACCTTGCTGGATCCGGCTGCTCGTCGAACGGGGCAATGATTGCATCCACATCGCCGGCGCGCAGGGCCTCGAAGCTGTTGCGATCCGCAACCTTCGTGATCTGGCTGCGCGGGAGCCCGAGCTGCGCCATCATGGCGTCGAAAATCACCTCTCCCTCGCTCGCTCGGCGGTATCCGAGCCGCTTGCCGACCAGATCGGCGGGCCGCCGCAGGCCGGAGCTCTCAAGCGTGAAAATAGCGATCGAGGTGTCCAAAAAGCTCGCGGCAAAGGCGGTCACCGGGACGCCGCGCCAGTTGGCCAGCAGGAACTTGTGGCCCGTCGTCACGCCGATAGCATGTTGGCGTGCGATGGTTTGAGCGAAATCAGGGGTGTCGGGGGCGGCAGTCAAGTCGATGCGGGAGGAGAAATATCCCTGTTTGAATGCAGAGAGTTCGCCGGCAAACCGCGCACCGTATGGCCCGTCCAACAGAAGTTTGACCTCTGTCGCTTTGGGGGCTGTTGGCGCCCTCAGGGACACGACATCGGGTCCGAGGAGAAAAACCATGGTCCCCGTCAGCGCAATGGCCGCAAGGCCAACGGCCAGATAACGGCTCCGTCTATGGCTGGACCGGCGGGACCGGATTCGCGACAATGAAATCTTCCTAACGGGGTATAAAATTGAGCATATCAGCTGAGGCGAGATGAGCTACAATCAACTACTGCGAGTAAGGTTACTTTTCCCTTCCCCTTGTTTTAATAGCGATTTTGGCCGATAGCCGCGGCAATCGGACAGTTAATTTTGGTCAATGGATTTGGCAGGATGACTATACTTTTCACTCGGCCGGCTCCTATTCCTGATTCTCCCGCGGAAATTCGCATTGTCGAGCAGAGGCCAGCCACAGCCACAGGTTTTTCGACGCTGTTCATGCGTCCTGCGGCTGTCGAACGGCTGGTGGCGGTGATCGACGCCGTGCTCATCGTCATCGGCGGGATCGGCTGCACGGTGGGTTACCACCTGGCGACCGCAGGAGCGCTCGGCAAGATCGACGTCTATGCGGCGGCGAGCGTGCTGGTTGCAATAAATTTCATCCTTCTCATTATAGTGCAGCAAGGCTACCGGCTGAAGACCATCACCAACCTGCCGCGCACCTTCCGGATGACGCTGACGGCGTGGACCGGCCTGTTCGGCGCACTGCTCGCGATCGCCTTCACGATGAAGGCCAGCGACGAATTCTCCCGCGGCACCACCATCTCGTTCTATCTGGTCGGCCTCGCCCTCCTGCTGGCCTGGAAGACCGCGGCCGGGCGCTGGACCGCGCACGCGCTGCGAACCGGCGCGTTCGCCAACGGCCGTGCGGTCATGATCGCCGAGTTCGGCCTTGCCACCTCCTCGGGCGCGGTGGACGACCTCGGCCAGCACGGCTACCGCCTGATGCGGATCATGGAGATCCGGCCTAAGGACCTCGCCTCGCCGCTGCTGCTCTCCTCGCTCGCGCCGCGCTTCGAGGAGCTGATCGCCTTTGCGCGCGAGAACCGGGTCGAGCACGTGTTCCTGCTGATGAACTGGAGCCGGCAGCACGCGATCGACAGCATCCTGGACGCGCTGAAGATCCTGCCCATTCCGGTGCATCTGGTGCCCGATCCGCACGCCGCGCGTTTCCTGCGCCATCCGCTGGTCAACACCGGCAATACTTGGACCGCGGAGCTGCGCCGCGCGCCCTTGTCCTGGAAGGAGCGCGCGCTCAAGCGCACGCTCGACCTCGCCGGCACCAGTCTGGCCTTGCTCGTGTTCGCCCCGGTGATGCTGGTGACCGCAATCCTGATCAAGGCGACCTCGAAGGGGCCGGTGTTCTTCCGCCAGACCCGCAACGGCTTCAACGGGCGCGCCTTCAAGATCTTCAAGTTTCGCACCATGGGCGTGCTCGAGGACGGCCCGAAAATCGTGCAAGCGAGCAGGAACGACCCGCGCGTGACCAGCATCGGCAAATGGCTGCGCAAGACCTCGATCGACGAGCTGCCGCAGCTGTTCAACGTGCTCAAGGGCGACATGTCGCTGGTCGGCCCCCGCCCGCACGCGGCCGCGCACAACACCGAATATGAGCAGATCATCGGCAACTACGCCTTCCGCCACCACGTCAAGCCCGGCATCACCGGCTGGGCCCAGGTTAATGGTTACCGCGGAGAAACCAACACGCTCGACCTGATGCAGAAGCGCGTGGAGTATGATCTGTGGTACATCAACAATTGGGGCTTGTGGTTAGACGTCAAGATCATCGTCGGAACGGCGATCGGCGCTTTTGGTCATAATAGAGCCTATTGACGAGATCGCTGAGCCCTCTCCGCCGCGCAGACCGCCCTGCCCCTACTGACATCGCCAACAATCGATTATGCGGATGAACGGAACGAAACTCAACGCGATCGCGCTTTACGTAAACTTCGGTGTGTTGGCTCTGCTGGGGCTCTTTATCAATCCCCTGCTAGTCCAAAGCTTAGGGGCCGCTGACTTCGGAACTTGGAAATCTCTTCTCCGACTGCTCGATCTTTCTGGCGTCGCAGACGGCCGCGCGACGCAAGCATTGAAATGGATTGTGGCTCACAGATCGAGAGACAACGACGAATTCGAGCTAAGGCGCGCGATCACCGCATCGATCATTATGTGGCTGTTCTGGTTACCAGTGCTGCTGCTCGCGATATCTGCGGTGATCTACTTCTTGCCCTCGCTGATCAATGGGCTCGCAGCCGACCACCTTTCAGTTGCACGCTGGACAGCCTTGATTCTGGGTTCAAATATTATCCTGAGTGCTATGGTCGGTATTCCCGATGCTGTCCTGATTGGTACGAATCAAGGTTACCGCTCGACGGTCATAACAACAGTTTTCGTAGTCTTAAGCAGCGCAGCAATGCTTGTAATGGCTCAGGCAGGTTACAATTTACCTACTCTCGCACTCATTACGCTAATGACCGGGATGCTTAACGGCCTTTGTACATGGCTCGTGGCAAGGCGACGAATCGCTTGGTGGGGGCTCGCTAAGCCTGCGCGCAGTGACATTGTCCGTTTTGCCGGCTTCAGTAATTGGACGTCCGTATGGGGCCTTGTTCAACTGCTCCTGATCTCAAGCGAACTCCTTCTGATCAGCTTTCTTTCTGGCCCTATCGCAGTTACAAAATATACATTCACCTCCTATGCAGTTCAGTTTGCTCTCTCAATCTGCTTGATGACCGGCAGCGCCGTTACTCCAAGACTGGGCGGGCTGATCGGAGCTCGAGACCTGAAACTCGCGGGCAGCCTTGTCAATCAAACGCGCGAGATCCTCCTAGCCATTATGACTGTAAGCGGAGCTGGCATCTTGCTGCTCAACCGCACCTTTGTTTCGACGTGGGTTGGTCCGGAACAATACATGGGCGATCACATCAACGCCCTCATGGTGATCGCATTTCTACAACTCGCTCACATACGATTTGAGGCTCAAGTTCAGGACGTCGGATTAGACATTTCCAGAAAGGTGCTAGTCGGGCTTGCAAGCGCATGTCTCAGCTTACTGCTCGCAGGACTGTGCTATTATGCTTTTGGCTCGCTTGAGAGCCTTTATGCCGGCCTAATCATCGGCAGGCTGCCAGCTTCATTCGTGCTCCCGCAATTGGTCGCGAAACTCGTTCCAATATCGCCGTACAATCGGCGTGGAATTATCGGATTAGGCATCACCGCCATAGGGGCGATATTGATCGCACCTTTTTTCAATCAGCACGGCTGGCTCGCCTTTTCTCTAACCTCCGCGCTTATTCTGATCGTGCTCTCAGGGCTTTCTCTTGCATGCATTGTTTCGCCGGAAACCAGGTCCGTGATTTGCAAGCGCTGGTTGCCGGTGAGAGGAGAAATCGCGCGATGACAATGGGAAGTCGACCGATCCCCCACAAGGCATCCCTTTTCGGCCAAGCCTTACTGCTTAGCAGTCTGACGTTCGGATTATGCGTCGTACCATCTGGAAATGACCCATACATCGCATGGCCGGTCATTGCCTTGTTCTATGTCTATTTCGTCCGGTCGTTCTTTTCGCCAATGCGAATCCGATCTGACATTCCAACTTACACGACTATCGAAACTTTGTTTTTGATGTTCTACTTTCTGCTGTTCATAAACCCATATCAGGCACATTTTCTCGGCATCTCTGACCTACGCAACAATTCGTATCTCAGTTTTGTATACGAGGCTGGATCAAACCAAGCCTTACTCGCGGCCGCCATTGGCTTCGTCGCATTTCACTTGGGAATAAGTCTAACAAGAACACGGGCTAGGCAAAACACCTTCTCGGGCTCGGACCGAGTCGATGAGGGAACATACTACCACGCTTTTGGGTATGTGGTCGTCGCACTGCTCGCCGGATTCATTCTCATTTATGAGATCGCAGGCCTTCAAAGTTCTGACGAAGGACGATACACCAAAGTAGTGAGCGGCGGCGCAATTGCGGATGGCATTTATCTCATCATAATAATGCTATGCATCGTTGGAGGATCTCGCGCAATCGCGCTGATAGCACAAAGACGTGCTTTAGAGTTTCCGATATTGATCTCACTTCCGATCATTGCATACTGGTCAGTTCGCATTTTGATTCACGGGGATCGAAATTCGTTTTTCTTGATTGCCATCGCCGCAGGGGGTGGCTTCTTCACATTCGTCCGTCGCACGTCCTGGATCGCACTGGCCACCTGCGTCCTCGTTTCGCTCTTCGTCTATAGCGCTGTTGAGACGATCCGAATGTCGCAAGACCGATCATTCTCGACCCTCCTAGAAAAGATGTTTGAAGAGAAGCCAAGCGAAGAAGCAAATCGCAGTAGCAGCTTCAGCATCACTACCGCCACCTTGCGAGCTACTTTTGACATAGTCCCGGAACGTCAAGACTACGGATACGGCAAATATAAGCTGATCGGCTTCGCCGGCATCGTTCCGCTTATTAGAGGATCATTGCTCGGCAGCGATGCTCATCTGACGAACACAGCAGAGGTTCTTTCGAATTACATGCTTGGCCCCAACGCGGGTTGGAGCGTCGGCTCCAACTTATTGACCGACATCTACATGGACTTCGGCGTGCTCGGAATTCCAGTGCTCGTTCTCCTAGCCGGACTATTCGCAGGAACGATCCAAAAGAGCGCAATCGCAAGCCCGTATTCTACTCCAGCGATCACGTTTTATCTTCTCGTACTGGGAAATTTTGCTGAACTATCGAGATACACGCTCGACTCCCCAGTTCGAATGCTGACTTGGACTTACCTGCTTTTCTTAGGTTATGACGCGATAATGCGGATGCGGGGCTATAGGCCACCGACTAGCAGAGCTATACGCAGGACCATCAGACGGACAAGCCTGAAGCCTCATGCAGCGATCCCTGGTAGCAGCCACGAATAGTATCCTCCGATGAGCGCGATGAAAACAATCCGTGTGTGCTTCCTCATTCAGGCCATGTCAGACGGAGGGGCGCAAAAGCAATGCGTTTATCTCCTCAATGAACTGCAAAACCGGAAGGATGTCGACCTCCACCTCATTTACTTCTTTCCCGGTGTTCACGACCATTTGCTTCAGAGGGGCAACCTAAGCATTCATAAACTTTCCGTTGGCTCAAACTATAATCCGATGAACATCCTTCGGCTGCGAACTCTCCTTCGAGATCTGCAAGCCGACATCCTTCTCTCGTGGTTGCACGCTTGTGACATTTACAGCTTTTTCGTCAAGCTTAGTATGCCTGAGCTAACATGGCTCATGACTGAAAGAGATTCAAGTTATCCGCCTGATCCGCGATATTGGCTACGGCGTCACATCGGGATCTATGCGGATGCAATCATAGCGAACTCTGAGAAGGGAAAAGCTTACTGGATTGCAGCAGGTGCAATGCAACCATGCATCGTGATTCCCAACACTGTTCAGCCGATTCTCCCAGCCTCTGGTGCATCCCGCATCAACACTGTGCTTTACGCGGGCCGGCTTACACACCAGAAGAATGTCACTGCCGTCATAGAGAGCTTCTGTATCTTAGCGCGACGACGGCCAGAGCTTAGATTCTCGATCCTAGGAGATGGCATCCTCAAAGGCGACCTCGAAGACATAGTTCAGTCCGCAAGGCTAGGCGACCAAATAGAGTTTCTAGGATTCCGACAGGACATAGCTGATCACCTTTCCAAAGCGGGCATGGTCGTGAGTTTGAGCCATCATGAAGGCCTCCCCAACGTTTTGCTTGAGAGCGTCATGGCCGGATCGACGATCGTCGCCTCTGACATTCCCGAGCACCGGGAGTTGCTTGGGCCAGACTATCCGTTCTACGTTAGTGATAGAAATGACCCGGGCGCCTGTGCTGACGTGATGGAAAAAGCCTTGTCGACTACCAGCACAGACGTCATGGCATTCGCCAACTCCAGAATTTCCCAAATGTCCCCGAAGCAAATCGCAGCCTCGTACATCGATGTTTTTCGGCGCATGAAGAGTATGAGAGATGAGTAGAATTCGCCGCGCGATTTGGCGCATCGGACTACACCTGCTAAAGGTTGCACTCATTCCCTTGGAGAACCTAAATCCAAGGGCCTATATGAAATTGTATGTGCCGATACTCAGTGCTTATGGTCTGCACTTGAACGGCTTCCCGCGCTATATTTCTCTGAGAGCCCGCTTTGATGACTTCGAGCACATCACGCTGGGCGAACGAACTGTCATATCGAAGTATGTGATATTGTTAACGCACGACTATTCCCTGACTACTGCGTTGATCGCAATAGGGGAACCGCCTTCCACCGACATCGCGATAAAACGTGAAATCAAAATTGGATCTAACGTATTCATCGGAATGAACGCGGTCATCTTACCAGGCACTCAGATTGGCGATGACGTCATAGTTGGGGCGGGCAGCGTTGTGAGAGGTATCATACCATCAGATTCTATCGTCGTCGGTAATCCTGCAGAGCGCGTTGGTAGCTTGCGCGATCATCCGGAGCGATGGCGAGAGCGACGCGAAGGGTCTGCCGCTTTGGCTGATTGGGAATTTGGTCTGAAACACCGGGTTACTGAGAACTAGTATGAAACTAGTCCAAGTCGCGGGCCTCATTACAATCGTCAGCGCATGCTTCTTCGTAGCTGGACGATCGCAGGTGCCAAACAACGCCTTAATGAACGCTCCGCCAGTCCGGCTCGCCATACATACTACACGCATCATACTTGTAGGCGATTCGACCGTCGCTCCCCAGACTGGATGGGGCGGCCTGTTTTGCGGCTTACATGTCAAGGAAGATGTCGCGTGCCTCAACCTCGCTCGTGGAGGACGCAGTACACGAACGTATCAAACAGATGGGCTCTGGAGTCTTGTGAAGGACGAACTGAAAGTTCCGGGGTACCAAGCCAATTTTGTACTGATTCAGATGGGACACAATGACAAGTCGTTAGATCCCATAATCGGAACGGAGCTGAAGAAGGAATTTCCGGGAAATCTGCGACTATTTGTGGAAGAAGCCCGCACTCTAGGCGCTACGCCGATATTGTTAACTCCGTTAGCAACGCGCCACTTCAAGAGTTATCGAATCAACAACACCCTGCTCCCTTGGGCTGAACAGGTCGAGAAAATCGGCGAAGAACTTAATGTACCGATTTTAAACTTGAACAAACAAAGCGCCGCGCTCTTCCAGCGGCTTGGGGCGACCGGCTCCGCCGCATTCTCCGCCGTTGCCCCTACTGAATCCGAAAGAAAGGCAGCAGAGGACGGAACAACTCTCGCACCCCGTCTTCCAAAATCGACTCCCATTACAGCCGAAACCCCGGTGGACGACCCGCGTCGAAAATTCACGCAAGATTACACGCACCTGAATGCTGCAGGCGCCGAGGCCGTATCCGCTCTAGTCGCCTCAGGGCTAGCAGTAGCTAGTCCTGAACTCCGCTCTCATCTCGTTCCATAAAGATTCCTATGCGAGTAGCCACGTTTTTGATCGCTTTGCTGTGTGGTATCTGCAGCCTTGCTCAGAGCTCGAGGTGTGAAACATCCCCGAACGAGCTGCGGATTTATGTATCGCCACAAGGTCGAGACGACTCAGATGGTTTGGCGCCGGAACCGTCTGCCAGCGGCGAAAGGGGGCCGCTTCGCACGATTGAAAGAGCGACGTTGCTGGTTCGAGAGTTGAGGCGCGACGCCCAAGATGCAACGGTTACGGTCCTTCTTCGTGGCGGCCGCTATGAGCTCGAACATACCCTCACTTTTAGGCCCGAGGACTCGGGTTCACCTGAAGCGCCCGTTGTGTACCGATCATATCCCGGCGAAGTGGCGCACATCGATGGCGGACGGCGTGTCGGAGGCTGGCGTCCAGGGAAGGACGGAATTTGGTCAGCCAGCTATTCGGAATCCTTGTCGCCTACGGGCTGCCCCACTCAGCTTTTCCTCGCGGGGCAAAGGCGAAGCCGACCACGCCTACCGACATCCGGAACATTTCAGATCGAGCGTATTATCGGGAAGAGCCTCACGGCTCCGCAGCCCAACGACCGATTCTTTGCAAGGCCAGGCGATCTTCCGAGCCGAATCGATGTGACGGACGAGACAGAGGTTGTGATCTTCGACGCTTGGACGGCCTCTCGCATGCGGCTCATCTCCTACGATCCGGCCTCACATATGCTTTTGCTCTCGGGAAAGTTTGCAGGCCACGGCACTCACCATGACATGACTGCGGGACTGCCTTATCTCATCGAAAACTTCAAAGACGGATCGATTGGCGAGAAAACCTGGCAATGCGATGCCCATAAGCGTGAGATCAGATATCGGCCAGCGAGCGGTGAATCTCTCGAGTCGGACGAAGTTATCGTCCCTTATCTAGCAAAACTTGTTTCGTTCGAAGGGCGCAATGGGCAGAATGTCCACGATATTCACTTCAAAGATGTCTACTTTGAGATGACGGCTTGGTATCTGCCGGTCGATGGTTGGGCCGCCATGCAGGCAGAAGTTGGCCTGCCTGGCGCAATCGAGCTGCGAAATGCTAACGGGATCACATTTTCGCGTTTCGCCCTAGTTCACACAGGTGCAAGCGGAATTCGCGTTCGTGAGAACTGCTTCGACATCAAGATCACCGGCGGTGAACTGCGGGACCTTGGTGGGACGGGAATAGCGGTGGGATCAGAGCAGCGCAGGCCCGCACCGGGAACTCCCTGGAGTGCGAATGAGATGAGCTCGGCCCGGACAAACTATGTGACGATATCCGACAATCTGATCGCATCGGTTGGGCGTATCCAATGGGCGGCAGTTGGCGTATGGATCGGCCAAGCAGACCACATTCTTGTAGAGCGGAATGAGATACGCGATCTCTATTACAGCGGAATCTCCGTAGGCTGGACTTGGGAATACGGCCCGAGCTTGAGTCACGACAATAGGATCATCGGGAATATCATCTCCAATTTCGGGCAAGGCGTCCTTTCGGATATGGGCGGCATATACACCCTTGGCAGACAACCGAATTCTGTCGTTGAAGGCAACATCATCAATAACGGCAGAGCTCGAATCTACGGTGGCCACGGCCTCTATGCTGATGCGGGTACCGCAGGATTCATTTTTCGGAACAATGTTGTGACCGGGGTTTCGCACGCGGGCATCCACATCCACTACGGCACGGACCTACTGTTCGAGACCAACTTTCTCTTCGACTATCGCGAAGCCGGAATTAGGTGCACAAATCCATCCCAAGGTAGGTCGGTTGTGTTCCGAAGCAATCTGCTGCAATCCGAAAGCGCACCACCATTTCTAGGTATGTGCAAAGACCTGTCGTATATATTTGAGAGCAACCAAATATTTGAAAATAGTACAGGGTTGCGGCAATCCAACCTTCCACAAGACGTTCGCGGGCCTATTGATCAAATCCGGGCTCGAGCAGGTCGCCTCTCAGACATCCGCCTAACAAAAGAAATGCGCCGCGGCCCCGACAACGTTCCTTAGATTTAGATTCCGGCAGGATGATTTAAGATGACCTTCGACCTTTTTGCTCTTCGCGTCCGGAAACTGAGCCACGCATTACGGGTCCCGCGGTTTCGGCACGCGCTGAGGCTGGGCGTGTTGGCTGCCGTCGAGCAAGCCTCTGGGTTACGGCACCTGAAGCCCGATCTTGTGTTGGATGTAGGAGCAAACCGAGGTCAGTTTGCCCTCCTCGCGCGCCACCTTTGGCCTCGCGCGCGTATCGCATCATTTGAGCCATTGCCTGGCGCAGGTGCTATTTGCCGATCGGTCATGGCAGGCGATGAAGCCTTCACTCTTTTTGAGGTTGCGGTGGCGAGCACGACCGGCACATCGGGCATGAACGTAACGAGCGAGGATGATTCCTCATCTCTCCTTCCACTGGGCCAGGAGCACCAGCGGCTATACGGCTCAAAGGTTTCAGCGAGAATCGAGGTGAGAACTGGACGAATAGTCGAATTCATCGCGCCCAGCAGCTGCCCGAAATCATGTTTGATGAAGATTGATACGCAAGGCTTCGAACTTGAGGTACTCAAGGGAAGCGAAGAACTTTTGCCAAGCATATCCCACATTTACGCGGAACTCTCATTTGTAGAGCTATACGCTGGGCAGCCTCTTGCATCTGAGGTCATCAGCTATCTTCATACAAAAGGCTACGGGCTGACCGGAGTATTCAACGTCGCTGTTGAAGGTGTCGGAAGGCCAGTTCAGGCGGACATGCTTTTCGTGCGCCGCGTGGATGCATAGCGAGCACCCCGATGCGCGATGCAAATCTACCAACGGTCGTGGTCGTCGGAGCGCTCCCCCCGCCGATTCACGGCCAAGCTGCGGTCAACGCTGCCGTCGCAGAACGCTTAAAAAGCTTACCGGTGTCTTTAGCGGTCGTGAATACTTCGCCCGGCAGTACCGAGAAGAGTATCAGCTATCATCTAAAGCGCGTGTCTGGAGTTTTGCGCGCTGTAAAGGAACTCGCTACTCGGAGAGTCGCCCGAACTAAGACACTGTACATGCCGTTTCAAGCAGGCAACGGCATCGTATATAACTTCTTCTTAGCGTTGATTTCACACCTGACGGGCTTTCGCATTGTACTTCACCATCATTCGTCAGCGCATACATCGCATCGTCAGATATTCTTTGCGCTTCTTGCGCGTTTGTGCGGCCGCCGGACAATCCACGTCGCGCTTTCTGCCGCGATGGCACACGACCTCGAAGAACATTACGGCCTTTCAGGCCAAACTGTTGTCGGCAGCAACGCGTGTCACATCAAAGTCCCAACTACTGCTTCAACAGCAAAATCTCCGGACGTCCTGACCGTTGGTCTCCTCGCTAATCTGAATGCCGAAAAGGGATTGGCGCTTGCGATAGACGCGGTAATTATCGCCCGTTCGCAAGGTGCAGCCGTGAAGCTGGTCCTAGCTGGTCCCCTGCAAGGTCCCGACGCCGTGCGAATTGCCGTTCACGCTTCCGGCTCTTTGGGTGAGGCACTTGAGTTGTGGGGTCCTGTATCAGGGTCCCGCAAGGAGGACTTTTTCCAGTGCATTGATATCTTTTTATTCCCCACGATGTACCGGTACGAGGCACAACCCTTGGTGATTTACGAAGCCATGAGCTGCGGCATTCCGGTAATCTCTACTAATGTGGGTTATATTCCAGAGATGCTTGCGAATGTCGGGAAAATCGTGAGCTTGGGCCCAAGTCTGGCTGACAGACTAGCTGCAGAGCTGCTAAATTTCCACGCCAGTGCGCCCCTACTGGTGAGCGCGTCAGCCGACTCCAAACGTGAGTTCGATAGAATAGCAAAGATCAGCCATCAAGAATTCGGCTGGCTGTGCGAAATGCTTGTTGGGAGCCAAGAAGATTCCGTCAGCGGATCTGGTACTTGAAAAACCTTACGTTCTTCATTGTCCCAATAATCACTTCTGTGCGCATGTATGGCCGAAGGTCAATAGGAGCACATCTATCGGAATTAAAGTAGCAGGTTTTTAGCTTCAGCGGTCGTGGGCAGTTGTTCTTGATACTTATGATGTGGTCATACACGTCCGGCTCAACGATGTGAGCTCGCGCCACTGCATAAGTATCGAAACACAACCGGCCCAGCGCATCTCGGACATTTGGTGCATTCAAGGACGATTCGGCGGGCCCTTGAAGGGTCAACTTCGGGCCGGTTTGCGAAGTCGAGTTTGGAGTTGTCTGGCAAAAAGCCGGTCCTGCAAAGTTCAAAACCGCAGCAAACACGAAAGTTGTAATCCGAAATTTTCTATCTTGCAGAGTCATCGCCAAGGCCGGTCCTCTGCGTCAATCCCAGGAATTATTGCCTTGTAGCCCTCATTGGACAACTGCTTTGCCAAGCTTTGACGCGAAGCGATGTCCACCGCCGCCAAGCTACCCAGCAATTGATCCCGATTGGTCCAACCAACCCTCGTCAGGTTGAAAGCAGCAGCTTCGATGAAGTCGGATCCAACCATATGGGCGAATTCCGTTACGGTTCGTCGTTTTTGTGGCTCGCCCAACAGCCGAAAAATGGAAAGCGCAAGACGATTTCGCCGCAGGGCGACCCAACCCTCATGCGGACCGGTCGCGTAGGATTGGTCAAGGTAAGCGATCTTTTCGATACCAAAGCCCGCCCGCGCGATTTCGATCGAGTAAAACATAAGCCACAAAAAGGAGTCCCCCGGATTCAGCTCCAGCGACATGCGCAACCTTTCCACGGCCTCGATCACCTGGCGGTCTGCTTCCTCTGGCGATCCCTTTCCAATCGTTTCCTCGGCAACGCCGAGGCCAAGAAGGGCCTGTGCTCGCCTGAATGAGGCTTGCTCGACTGCCCGCTCCGGTTCGTGCTCCCTCCTCGCGAACTCCTCGCCTAGCACGCCCGGCTTAAAACGTTGATCGGCGATAATTCGTTCGGTGACCTCCCGAGCCGACGTCGCAGAGCGGAAAATCGGCAGGACGGTGACGGACCACCACATCCCGGCAAGTCCAAGCAAAAGGAACGCAAGTCGCACGCTATTCCACATAACCATAGCGGGCATAGTATTTCTGATAGTAATAGCGGCCCTGATAGGATTCATAGCGAGCCAGAGCCTTGGTATCGGCCTTGTTCAGGACCACGCCAAGTAGCTTGTCCTGAATCTCTGGCGAGCCGCGCAGATTGTGCCTGACCACGTCGATCTTGGTCATGCCCCACTCCACCACAAACACATAGGAATCGACGAAGGAGGAGGTGACGCGCACGTCGACCACCGGGGCCATCGGCGGCATGTCCAGCACCACGTAATCAAATTTCGAGCGAAGCTGGGTGACCAGCGCGTGCATCGCTTTCGAGGCCAGGATCTCGTTGGTGTGCAGCAGCTTCGAGGTGGTGCCCGCCGGCAGGATCGACAGCTTGGTCTGGGGATCGACGACCAGCGCGTCCTCGAGCTGGGCCTTTTGCGCGACGACATCGACCAGGCCGATCTTCGCATCAGGCACCAGCGCGCGCGACAGCGAAGGGTTGCGCAAATCGGCATCGACCAGAATGACCCGCGCGCCGCCATGCGCCATCAGCTGGGCGAGGTTGGTCGAGAGCGTGCTCTTGCCCTCGTTCGGCAGGGTCGAGGTGGTCGCGAGCACGCGGTTCTCGCGTACGATCGAGTTGAGGTCGACCGCCACCTTCACCGAGCGCACGGCTTCCGCGAAGCGAGACAGCGGGTTGTCGACGACATAGCGCAAAAGATCAGGCTGCGGATTGCCCTTGCCGGCGCGCTTGCCACCTAGCATCTTTTCGCCGAGCCCCGGCCCGGAGGTCGCCGCGCCGAGCGCCGGCAGGATCGCGATGCAGTTGGCGCCCAGGACGTCCTCGACCTGGCCGGTGGTACGGAACACCTTGTCGGTGAGCTCGCGCGCCAGCGCCGCGCCGAAGGCCAGCATCAGCCCGCCGAACAGGCTCGCCGCCAGGATGATCAGCGACTTCGGGTAGCTCTTGACCAGCGGCGTCGTCGCAGCGCTGATCACCCGCGCCTCGGTGATCGGGAAGGATTGCTGCTGAACCGATTCCATATAGCGCTGCAGGAAATTGTCGTACATCGCCTGGTAGGACTGCGCGCTGCTCTCGAGCTCGCGGAGCTGCACCTGCGCCTGGTTGGTAAGCTGGGATTCTGACACAGCGGTCGCAAGGCTCGCCTTGATACTTTCCTCGCGCGTCACCGCGATGTCGTAATCACTCTTGTAGGACTCCTGGATACGCTTCAGCTCCGCGTTGATATTCTTCTTGATCTCCGCCATCTGGCTACGCAGGTTCACAGCGGCAAGGTGATCGTGGCCGTACTTCGCCGCCCAGATCGACTCCTTGGAGGCCATGTCGACATATTGCGCGCGCAGCTTGACGATGGTGTCGTTCTTCAGCGCGTCAGCGACGTTGGCGTCCGGGACGTCCTGCTTCTGGATGTCGTTCATGCGGTCGAGCCGTGCCCTGGCCTCGGCGGTCGACGCATGCGCCAGGATGAGTTGGCTGTTGACCTCGGCGAGCTGCTGCTCGTTCATCAGCCGCCCGCCGGTATCGACGATGTTGTTGGCGGTCTTGAAATCGACAACCGCCCGTTGCGCGGCGGAGGCCTGGGTGCGCAGCTCCTTGATGCGGTCCTGGAGCCAGACGCTGGCGCGGCGCGTCGCCTGGTACTTGGCCTCGAGCTGGTCGACGATATAGGCGTCCGCGATCGCATTGGCGATCTGGGCGGCCTTCCGCGGATCCTTCGAGGTGTAGCCGATCTCCATCACATAGGTGAGGCCGAGCCGCTTGATCGTGCGGTTCTTCTCGAAACGCTCAAGCGCCTTGCGCGTCTGCTCGAATTCGGACGATGCATGCCCGTCGGAGAAAAGCCCGCCGGCGAAATCGAGGACCGCGCCGAGCACGCCGCCGCCGGAGCCGGTGAACTCGGGATCATCGATCAAATGCAGGTCGCGGATCACCGCGAGACTGATATTTTCAGATTTCAGGATCTCTACCTGGGTTTCAATGGTAGCCGAATCGACCGCGATATCGCCGAGCACCGACTGCTGCTGGAACAGCTGCACCTTGCGGGTGTCGATCGCCATCGCGGCGGTGGAGGTGAATTGCGGCGCGGCGGTGAAGAGATAGAGTAGCGCCAGGATCACGCAGGCCGAGACGATCGCGACGATGGTCGGAAACTGCCGGCGGACGATGTCGACATAGGAGGTGAGCGTCTGGGCCGGCGAATTTTCGGCCTCGGAATAGCCGCGGTTGATCTCCGACGAGGGCTTATTCACCTGCAGCATTGTGCAATTCCCAAAAGCAATCCGTTAAATACACAAGGATTGGAAGTCCGGCGTCGCGGGCTCGGCGTTTCGCAAAGCGCTCGCACAAGAATGAGACCGCACGCCAGAATAGCACGGCCTCAGTGCAACCAGAATCGATTTGATGCAGCGCAATGCGCCAAGCCCCTGCCAATTCACATGAAGCTTAACGGCCGAAATGCAAAACGGCGCGATGAAGCGCCGCCTTGACTGGATCGCGAATGAGGCAGCCTGGAGGCTCTGGCCTCCGGGCAAATACGGTCAGCGCGTGCTGATGCGGTTGGCGGCGTTGGTGGTGCCGCTCACGCCGCCCGAGGCGCCGCCACTGACCTGCGTCGCGTAGTGCAGGCCGCCGAACGTGCTGGTGGTGCCGCCCTGTCCGCCGTTCGCAAAACCGCCCGCTCCCGTGGGGCCGCCCGCGCCGGAGCCGCCGCCGCCCGCGCCACCGCCGGCCGCCGCGATCGCGACGTCGCCGGTTGCGGCCTGGTAGGCTGCGATCACGTCGGGGTTGTTGGTGCCGGCGATCGCCGCCTGGATCTCAGTGGCGAAAGCCTGGTCGCTCGCCGCGGCCATGCGGGCAACCTGGGCGAGGCCGGCGGTGATCGCGCGGATCTGGTCCTTGGTGGTCGCGGGGTCCTTGAGGAGCGCGATCAGGGCCGGAAGCGTGGTGGGATCAGACGCGCCGAGGTCGCGCACGCGCGAGATCAGCTGCGCACCGGCCGGATATTGCTGCAACAGGCTGCCCGGCGTCGCCTTGAACTCCGAAATGACCTGCGGCGGCAGCTGCCGCTGCGGCGGATAAACGGCTGCGCTGGCGGCGCTTGAGATGGTCGCGGCGAGAGCCGTGGCCGCGGCCAGACGAAGCGCAAAGTTAACAAACCCCATAAATTCCTCCTGAAATCAGCTACCCGTAGCTTCGGGCAAATGATGCGTGCAGCGCGAAACTAGCGGAACAACCCCCGGCTGTCCACTCGTACTGAAAACTTCGTTAAGGCAGCAACTGCTTCAAAAATAGACAGTTTCGGTGAAGCTCAGACGTGCGTGGGGACGGGTTTTTCGGCCGCAATGGTCCGCTTGGCTTGCTGGCCTTTTACAGCCTCAGGCACAACGTTCGGGCGAGCCTCACGGATGCGGAACGACTGCGCCAGGCCGGCGCCGAAAAGCGCAAAGAACGGAATGGAATAGCCGGGGATCTGCAGCGTGAAGTCCAGGCAGGAATGCAGCAGCGACAGGCTCGCGGTCGCCGCCGCCGCCAGCGGGATGATGGCATCGCGCCGCCGGGCGAACACGCCGCGTCCCAGGATAACGAACATCATCGCCCATGCCGCCGCCACCAAAAGCGCCATTGGGATGCCGACGTCGGAGGCGAGCTCCAGCGGCGTGGAATGCGCGATATCCCAGATTCCTCGAATCGAGATGTTGGGGCTGCGGTAGGGCGGGAAGGCCCATTGGAAGGTGCCCATGCCGGTGCCGAACCAGGGATTGTCGGCGATGATTCGCAGCGTGGACTTCCAGGCCTCGATGCGGCCCTCGTCGACCAGCCCCTGGCTGTCGAACCGGCTGGAGACCCGGCCGCCGAGCAGCTGCATCAGGCCGAGCGCCACCACGACGCCGGAGCCGAGCGAAATCCAGATTCCGGTCCGCGGCGGCAGGTCCTTGCGCAGGAATATGGTGACGGCGACGATCATCGCCAGCAGCGACAGGCTGACGCCGGCGCGCGAGCCGGTCATGAACATCGCCATCAGGCAGATCAAGAGCGCTCCGAGCTGCGGCAGGATCGCGCGCGGCGGGATCTCGGCGACATCGCGCCAAACGCGCTTCCACTCCATGTGCCGCTCAGGCAAGCGCCGGCGGACATCCGCCAGGATCAAGAGCATCCAGATCACCGCGCAGGAGCCGAAATAGGCCGCCGCCGTGTTGCGGTTGATGAAGGTGCCGGTGACGCTGCCCATATAAGCCGTCTTGTCGCGCCACAGGATCATGGTGGGCTCGATCAGGAACGAGGCGACACCATAGAGCGCGTAGAGCGCGCCCGAGACGGCGATGACCCAAAGCAGACGCCGGGCGCGCTCACGCTCCGCGCCGACGGTGATGCCGAGCAGGATCGCCAGAATGTTCGCAAGCGGCGCGCCCAATGCGAAGAACGCCTCGTTCTTGACGATGGACGCCGACGGCGCAATCGGCACGCCCAGGAGGTCGGACGCCTGCTTCCAGATCGGATTGAACGGCGCGATCCAAGGATGATCGGACAGCTGCTCATGCAGCACGAAGGCATATCCCGCCACGATCACCCCGATGCCCGCGATGATCCAGAGCTGGGGACGGCGCAAGTCGCGGGTGGGCGCCACCATCAAGGCGAGGCCCAGACACAGGCACCAGAACGCAATCGACAGGTCGTTGGTCGAGCCGAACGGGAACGGCGCGCCAGCCGCGACGAAGTACAGGATGAAGGCGGCCGGAATACTCCAGGACCAGCGGATGTTGGGAAGCCGAAGTCGCATCGTCGTCAATGGCGGCCCAATCTTAAAAGAAGCAATCGATCGGATAGATCCTCAGATCCACGTTCAGGCGGCTGTTTCGGGTCTGCGCCCGAAAGCCGTAGAACAGACCAAAATTATCACTCCCCTGATCGAGCTTTATTCCAGGTGTCAATTCATCGGGCGGGACCAGGAGTCCGACATGGCGGTTCATGCCGGAGATCTCGATCCGCCCATCCCCCTCGCCGAAATGGCCGCCAAGCTGGGTCACCGTGACCTTGGGCATGCCCCGGCGCTGATGGCAGACCTCCTCCTCCCATAGCTTGGTCTGCTGGACCAGCGGTTTGTCTGATTTATCGGGGACGACGATATCCGCGAAAGACGGGTGCAGCATCCCGAAGAACTTGCTCTCCTTGGAGTTCGCCGAAAGCCGGACCGTGAACGAGAGCTCCCCCTTGGCCCAACGCAGGCGCTGCAAGATCGGCGCATCTGGTTCGGCCGAGACCACCACGTCGATCCGATGGCGGACGCCGAGCTGCTGAGTTTGGCCAGCAGCCTCCCCGAGCGGCGCTGCTCCCGCGAGAACAAGCCCTAGAGAGTACCAGAACGCTTGCCTTCCAAACCGCATGAGCCCTCGCGACACTGCGGGGGTGACCGATGACCGGCGCCCCCTGCTCAGTGGTGCATTGATCCATAGCCGAAAACAGTACCGCCGCGATCGCTAAACGAAAATGGCACCGGGACAAAGCCCGGTGCCATCGGTTTTGGTGGATCAACTTGGCTTGTTACGGCGCCAACTTGATGTTGTTGCGGAAGATCAGGGCGTTGTTGCCGAGATTCACAGCATCGTTGCCGGTCGCCATGATCACACGCAGGTAGGTCAGGAACTTGGCGACTTCGACGTTGCGCGAGTTCGATACGTAAATGATGTCCTGGTTCTTCATCATCACCTTGGTGGCGAGGAAGAAGCCGCCCGGATCGCGGAAGTTCACGTTGAAGATGACCGGGATCGTCTCGCTTGTGTACCTGCTGACATCGATGCCGAGCTGGGCAGCAACCTCACGCGGCTCACGGCGATACAGGTAGACGGAAGCCGGATCGGCCTGACCATCCAGAAGACCGCCGGCCTTGCCGACAGCTTCGCCGAGGTTGATGCGCCAAGCATCGAAGTTAAACTCGCCGCTCTGCCCGCTGGCGCCGAACGCCAGGAACTTCTGCTGTTCGCGATAGACGTAGATGCTGTCGTCCGGACGAACATAAATGTTGTTCTCAGGCGCCATCACGAGATTCTCGAACGGCACGGTGGCGCGCCTGCCGCCACGCTCCAGCATGACCCAGGTCTCGAAGCCCTGGCCCTTGATTCCGCCTGCGCGGGTAATCGCGTCAAGCACCTTGTCCTTCGCACCCGCGGCGCTCGCCGGATAACGCGCCGGCGTGTTGACTTCGCCAAGCACGCTGATGAGCTGGGTCCGCTGCGAGGACATCGCAACCACAACCTGCGGCTCGATGGCGCGGTTGGCGATCTTTTCAACGATTGCGCGCTGGATTTGGACCGACGTAAGGCCCGCGGCCTTGACCTGACCGGCATAGGGCACGGTGATGAAGCCGTCGTTGTCGACCGATTGATCGGGGATGGTCACGAAGTTACCCGGACGGACGCCGGCCTCCGCCGGGATGAACAGACCACCCGCTGCGGCTTCGAAGATGGTGACGGCGACGACGTCGCCGATCCCGAACACGATGCTGGCCGGGGGGCGCTTGTCCGTGAACGCCCCTGCAAGCCCTTTGGGCTCATGGGTGTGCAGAATGTTCACCGTGGCCGGGTTGAGCGGCACGAGCTCGTAGGCCGGCGCGCTTTCCGTCTGAATGTGGTTGTTGACGTCGTCGGTTAACGGCCCTGAGCCGGGATTGGTCGAGCAGGCGCCAAGCGCCAGAGCCACGGCTAAAAACGCCGGCTTCAATATATAGGTCTTAGCAAAGGAATGCATCAACGCGCCCCGATCGTCCCGAATTACCCCAAAGTGGTACGGTCTAGCGTGCGGGGCGACAAGGGTTCCAAGGCAAAACCGATGGTTAACGGCGCAATGAGTCAGCCAGTGTTGCGCCCGCGCCACTACTTCGGAACCCCGCTAACCCTTTGTGACTGTTTGTCGTATTTCGTGTGCCCGATCGGCAGACAAACCCTCAACCGGTGGGCGAGGCGTTCTCACCCCCGCGTGTCTTTGCTAATCCTGCGGCTGTCTCATGAGGAGTTCCGGCCTTGCTCTTGTCGCTTCTTTCCCTTGCTCTGACAGGATGGTTGCTCGCCGGACCGGGATACGAACCCCCGCGCCTGGGCCGCCCCTCCGTTGAGATCGCGGCCTCCTCCTCTTTTTGGAAATTCAGCCGGACCCAGGGCCCCAAGGGGGGCGAGAGCTTCGCTGCCATCACCAAGACCGCCGAGACGATGCAATCCGACCCGGATTTCGCCGGCCTGATCGTCCGCTGCGCGCCCCATGGCAAGATCGATGTGTTGGTGGCCTTGATCCGGCCCTTCCCGCCCAGAAGCCACCCCAAGGTCACGCTTTCCTCCGCGGCGGGAGGCACCTTGACGTTCGAGGCCAGCATGGCCGCTGCGGGGGCCGCCGTGCTGCTGCCTGACGAGGTCTCCGCCTTTGCCGCCGGCAAGTGGCATACGGCGCCCACGCTTTCCGTATTGGTCAAAGAGCGCGACAGCGAAATCAAAGGCGTGGTGGCTTTGAACGGGCTCCGCGAAGCCTACAATTCGCTGCTGGCGAATTGCGGCCAATAGGCCCAATTTAGCCATACATCTTAAGGCTCTTTTTAGGGTGCGGAACCTAAGGTCCGGAGCACGGAGTGTTTCGGATGACCGAGCTTTTGATTTTCAGCTTTCTCGTGGGCGCAGTTCTGGGCCAACGCTTTCGCGTCCTGGTGCTCCTGCCGCTGACCTTTGTCATGCTGCTCGCTGCGATCCCGGTCGGCTGGATGGCCAATCTGAGCTTCCTCGAAGGCCTGAAGGATGTGGTGCTCGCAGCCATTGTGCTGCAGGCGGGATATCTGTTTGGCTCGGCCGCCCGCCTTGTCATCGCAGGCAGTCGTGCCGCCCGCGTGTTCGCACGCCCGGTTAAAAGCGCCCGCTGACCCTAGTCCGCGTCCCGAGCTCCCCTTTGAGGTTCATTGCGAGACGTCTCATTTGCACGCGAGCTTGTGTGCATATGACGGTATCCGCCGGTCTCCCTTCTTGAGAGCAGGCCGCTGTTTGAAATCCGATCGACCGCTTGTATGGTGACCTGAGCTGTTCAGGATTCCTTTCGAGCGGGCCGTTTGTCCTTCGCCTATTTTACCCTCATCGTTGCCGTTGTTTCTGCTTCCGCTCTCGAAATGGCCGGCGCCAAGTTTGGCGCACAGCTCGGGATGATGGCGGCAGGGCTCGGGTTATTGACAGCGTCTCTTAACGCGCGGAAAGCTGACCGCGATCACTATGAGCGTGGCACGGCCTGGGTTCGCTGGATCTTCATCGCGATCCCGCTGTGTATTGCGATCCAGTTGCTTCCGGTCTGGCTTGCGCTCGCCCACCCGATCTGGACCAGCACCCATGACGCTTTGGGCGGCTTGCGGTGCGGCTATATCACGGCCGATCTAGGTCTGACGTTGAAGGCGCTATTCCTTGCGCTTGCCGCCATCTCCTTGATCAGTGTTGCGATCCTGGTCGCCCGGAACCGCAGCCGCGCCGAACTGGTCCTGTTTGTCCTAAGCGGCGTGACCAGCATTGCGGCCTTGCTTCTGGATATTCGCCGCAGCTCGCCCGCGGGGAGCACACCGCCCGACCTCGCAACGACCTTCGCCGGCTTCGGCCTTCTGCTTAATCTAGCGGTGATGCAGCTTGCCGCGGAACGCGCCGAGACACGTCATGCCGTTGCTCGCTCGGTGGCGATCGGCCTCTGTGGCCTGGTCGGAGCTCTGGTCTCGGGCGCCGCGATCTTTGGCCTCTCAGGTACCAACAGCGCGATCGCCGGGGGCTTTGGTGTGGTGGTGGTCTTGCTCGTTCTAACCGTTCGCAGGTTGGACTTGTCTGCCCTTGCTGCCGCCGCGCTGACCATAGTCGCTTTGATAGGAGCGGGCATTATCCTGATCTTCCTCTTCGAAAAGAGCTCCGGACCAATCCTGTTGCGGCTTGTTGGCGATGTCCCGGCTGAAACGAAAGCCGCGCTTGAGCGGATGCTGGCCGACACACGATGGTTCGGTTCGGGTGCAGGGACGTTTGTGGGTTTGGGGCGGATCTATCAAACCGATGCAGGGGCGGCATTGGCCGCGCCCTCCGCGGCCGCTGCGATCTATTCGGATATGGGGTGGATCGGTCTTGCTGGCGCGGTGATCGTTGCCCTGACGCTTGTGGTGCGCCTGGTCCTCGCCGCCGTGCAGCGCGGCCGCGATTCGTTTTTCCCTGCGGCGTCGGCGGCCTGTCTGCTCTTTGCGCTGGTCGAGAGTTTCACCGGTCCGGGACTGCTGCACCCATCAGCAATCCTTTGCCTTGCGGTGATCGTGGGACTGGGATTGTCCCAGAGCGTCAGCCAGTCCTCACGGTAGACGCGCCGGTCATCAGGCGTTGCGATCGCCGCCAAGTGAGGCCCAGTAGTTCGGATTCTTGGGCATCTGGATGCGGACCCAGCGATAGGATTTCTTCGACCAGGGCAGGATATGCCCGGTGAGATTGTCCAGCACGAGATCGCCGGAGAACGTGCGCACCACGACCACGAGATGATGCTCACCCCAGGTCGTTACGACCTCGCTGAGCAACACCGAGCGCGCTGGGAAGCCCTTGGCGATCAGATCGTGACGTTTTGTCACGGCGTAATCGTTGCAGTCGCCGCTCGCAGGA
Source organism: Bradyrhizobium sp. 132 (assembly GCF_023074185.1). Classification (GTDB taxonomy): domain Bacteria; phylum Pseudomonadota; class Alphaproteobacteria; order Rhizobiales; family Xanthobacteraceae; genus Bradyrhizobium. The sequence continues at coordinate 34,200 of NZ_JADPKY010000099.1, forward strand.
TGCAGCAGCCACTTCTCGCCGCGCAGCCCTTCCGAATTGGGCTCGGGTCGGATCGCGCTATTGGCCCGCTGATTGACCTCCTGAAGCAGAGCCAGCCGCTCGGCCGTGAGCTTTAGACGACCGCCCCTGAACACGATTTGCCGCGGTCGCGGCTTACACTCGCCCTCGTACTTCAGGCAAAAGATCGTGAACGCCATCGGCGCCAAGGTCGGCTGGTCGAACTTGATGTACTGGATGGCGCCGCGCAACGCCAACGGCGCACCAACAAAGGCGGCCTCGGCCTTGTGCTGGCCCGCAGTCAATAGAGCGGCGGCAACCGCCAGGAACTTTAAGATTTTGCGCATGTCGCGCTCCCCATTCTTGTTGGGGAAACGCTACGCGAGACGTCTTGAAATCCGGCTCAAATGCCGAGCCATTTTTTAGTCAAAACGGTCGCAACTCCGTCAGAAACAATTAAGAATACCGATACGTAATCTGTTCTGCTATGAGCGATCATGACGTCCATTCATGACGCCCGACGCGATTCGACCAGCTGATGGGCCTTTCCAAGCGCTTTCGTAAGAACGTCAAGCCTCGGCTTCCCGACGGCGTGAGGATCTATGCCATTGGCGATGTGCATGGACGCGCCGATTTGCTTCAATCCCTCTTAACCGTCATTGACGCCGACCTTGCCCGATCCAACCCCGGGCGCGCCATCCAGGTCTTTCTCGGCGACTATGTCGACCGCGGCCCGGACTCGCGCGCCGTGCTTGATATCCTGATCGAACGCTCGAAGTCGCACGAAACGGTTTGCCTCAAAGGCAACCACGAGGTGTTCCTGCTCGAGGTGCTGAGGGATCCAGCACGCCTTCAGGAGTGGCGCCACTATGGCGGCCTGCTCACGCTGGTCTCGTACGGCATCTCGCCAACCATGAATCCATCGGCAGAACAACAGGTCGAGCTGATCGAGGGATTGAAGCGCGCGATGCCGCCCGAGCATCTCGCCTTCTTGGAGAAGCTGCCTTCATCGTTTACCTGCGGCGACTTCTTTTTTGTTCATGCCGGCGTCAAGCCCGGCGTTGCGCTCGACCGTCAAAAAGATGAGGATCTGCTTTGGATCCGCGAGGAATTCCTGGAGTCCGAAAGACGTTTTGGAAAATACATCGTGCACGGTCATACCCCGGTGAGCGCGCCCGATATCCGCCCCAACCGCATCAATATCGACACCGGCGCTTACGCGACCGGCAACTTGACGCTGCTTACGATCCAAGGCGATAGTCTCATGGCAATTTAGGCCTGCCGCCGAAGCCATCTGGCTGGCTGTTGGGCCGCCCCATCGATATCCCAGAATTTTGTCATGAATCGCATTATCTCGCTTCGGATCATCGGCGTCGGAATCGCAATGCTCCTGTTCTTTTATGCAGGGCTTGGGTTCTATGGTGACCTTGTGCGGCCGAATTTTCGCGCCAGCGATTTGTTCTCGGTCGAGCTTCCGCCCCAGCAGGCCAATCTGGCTGCTTCCGGTTTTCTGTCGTCACTGTCATGGGATGGCGACTTGCTTGCGAACTATGCCGCGGCGAGGGCCGCGGACATACTTCACCGCCCCGCGATCGATGCGAGCGCCAGGACGCGCGAGAACAAACAGGCCCAAGCTGCGGTGATCACCGCCTTGCAAGTATCGCCGATCAGGCCCGCGCTATGGCTAGCCCTTGGCACGCTGAAGGTACAGTCGGGCGATTCCGCGATCCCCGCGCTGAAAATGTCATACTTGACCGGAGCGGTACCGATCGACGTTGCGTTCTCGCGCATCCAAACTGTCACCTCGGGTGCGGCTGCCAGCGACGAGGAGATCAAACTGCTGGCGCAATCAGATATCCGCGCGGCGCTTGCCAACCGCTCCCGTTACGAGCCGCTCTTGATCGCAGCCTACGTGCAGGCGACGCCGCAGGGCAAGCAGCTCCTGCTGGAGACGACGCAGGTGACCGATCCCAAGTTCAATGAGATCATGCGCCGCTACTGACGTTCGGGGCTTTTGCCAGCCGTGGATTTTTCAATGCGCCGCTTTCGGCGCGATCGGCACGAAATCCTGCTCGCGGCGCGGTTGATCCGGTCGACCCTGGTAGACCAACATGCCCTTTTTGGTCGAGACGATATCGCCTCGCTGCAGGCTGTCGTCGTTGAGGAGGCGTTCGGTCGCGACAAGGTCCGGATCTTCGGGGACCGGCTTATAGAGCTCTGGATGCTCCCGCCGCTCGCGCGAGACCTCTTTGGCTCGTTGCCGCGCGTCGTCGATACGCTGACGCCATTCGTCGCGGCTGACTTCTGGCTCGCTCGACGGAAGATAGTCGTTGAGCGAGCGCTCCGGTTCGGCCTGAGCAAGACACAAGCACGGACAGGTGAGAGCAAAGCCGATTGCACAGGCAACGGTCACGACCGCTCTAGACAGCGCCCCAAGCCGCCTTGCGTAAGCTGGCGAGTGGTGACATCGAGCGGTTCGCACGCTGACGACTCCAAAGATAGAGCAACAAGAATGACCCGAGCCGCAAGCTCCTCGTCTCTGCTTCTTCAGTTTATACCCTTGCCAATTGCAAGAAGCCAATTCGCGGGCAAGCTTGGTGCTTTAGCTCGCGAGGATTTTGGCCCGTGGTCCGCAACATTGTTTGCTTGGTTCTGGCAATCTGGTTTGGGACGTATTCGGCGACGGCAGGCCCGATCGAATATCCGCAAGTCATCCATCCCAATACGAAGCCGTTGATCAGAAGGCCGGGATCAGAAGGCCGGCGGTCACTTTGTTCTATGGTCGGAGCGGGAAAGAATCTTCTATGGCCTCGACCAAAAGCTGTTTCCAGGAGCCCGGTCTGTCGACATCACCCAGGTCACCCCAAGCGTTGTCCCGATCACGCTGACCTATGTCGAGGTACGGACGGTCGGCAACGCCACCCTCGGACTATTTGTACTTGGCGGGGAATGTCCGCTTCCGCGTCAGCGGAATGAGCCTCAAGTTTAGCAACTTTCCCAGCGGCGGCGGAATGACGCCCAACGGACAATAGCCGGCCAGCTGGAGGCCGCCCTCTCACCTAAGCTCCGCAAGGCCAATATTGCCAGCTGGCTGCATCGCGGCGCAGTGTCGAGTGGCGGCTCAGGCAAGCCCGCTCTGCGCCAAGGAGCGGACGCCGTTTGCTTTGTCAGAGGACGCGGTGAAGCGGATGACGATGATCCCAGCTGCAGCCGAGCGCCTCCAGCGGCTGCGGTCGCCGTGTATGCAGATCCAGAGGCCGTCCAGGGCTACCGCCGGCTGGACGAACCACTGCCTCGGGTTCTGTTGCCGTAATAAGGTCGCGCGTGCCCGCCGCTAATCAGTGGTGCCTGAATCCGGCTCGGGATATTCCTCGTCGCGGTGGTCGGGGAAGGCTGCGAGGGATTGACGATGATCACGTTGCGGTTGGGGGTTGACGGATCATTGACCCCTTGGGCAGCAGCGATACCCGGCACCACAAGAACGAGGGCAGTCAAAACTAATCGTTTCATTGATATCTCCCGAGCAAGAACGCCGGGCAGGCGATCACCGTTCCTTCACGGCTCCGTCAAAGTTCCTTGGGCGTCCTTACCGAGGCACGGTAACCAATTTGCCATCTCTCCAGACGCCCTGAGCTGCCGTTCCGCTCGGTAGCGTGCCTGGCGCCAGGTTCCGAACGGCGGTGGGCCGTGAGGCGCTTTGGGTCGTTGCGGTCTTCTTTGTAGGTGTGGTGACGATGCTGGTGCTCGTCAAATTGGCCTTGTCCCTGACCCCTTGTGCAAAAGAAGGTTGCACCAGAAGAGCCACAAACGTGAGTGCTATGAGACCGTCGCGCATGATCAAAATACCGGAAAGAGGAACTCGTCCAACTGTCACAGCCTTCTGCCTAAAAGCAAGCCCCCGAAGCTGGTCCGACAAGGGCTCTTGCAAGCTGGCGATCAGAGCGGCTTTCGCAGCGATGGGATTTGACGCGGAAAAGCCTAGCAAAACTGCCTATTCCGGGTTACTTGATCGGCCTTGATGACCGACCCCAGCGACACTGCCGCCGGCGCTCCAAATACGCACGCTATCAAGGCCGGGTTTGTGCGTCTACTGTCCGGGCGGATTCGCGACATATCCCGCGACCCGCGGCAGATCCGCGAGATCGTGTACGAGCAGGCCCGCATCAAGCTCCTGGAACAATTCACCCATGGCGACGCACGGGAATCCCGCGAGATCCAGCAAGTGCTGGAACGCGCCATTCGGGAGGTTGAGCTTTCATTTGAACGCGGCGCTCCTGAGCGCGACGCGCTGTCCGCAATGCCGGAGTCGGCGCTAGACGTCGCTTCGCATCAGTCGCCGCTCCGTCCTCCGACTCCCGTTACGAATCTGGCGCCCGTTCAGAAGCTTGCGGAAACATGGCCCGGTTCTGTCGCACCGCCAAGACCGCCCGACCAGTCCTCGCGAAGCGACATCATCAACTCCCTCATCCGATTAGCCGCCATCCTGGTCATCATTGCCGGCGCCAGCGCTGCAGTTACTTATTGGCCGCGGTTGAGGACACAATTCGTCGCATTGTGGCAGTCCGCGACGCTGTCCAAGCGCACCTCGACAAGCTCCGAGCCTCAACCCACCGTCGCTGTGACTCCATCTAGCGGTGAGAACGTCGAACGGACACCGGATCAACCGAAGGAGCCGGCGACGGCTGCGCAACCCTCGATGCCGTTGCCGACAACCTTCGGCGTCTACGCCCTGAGCGACGGCCAGCTCCAGGAGCTCAAGCCGGTCCCGGGAAAGATCCCGGACCGCCGTGTCGCGATCTCAGCCGCAATCAACACGCCGAGCGCGACGACGCTGACAAGCGGAGATGTCAGCTTCATTGTGTTCAGGTCCGACGGTGGTGTCGATGCGACCGGGACCGAGGTTCGGGTGGTCGCAAAAGTCTCCCGAGCGATGGGCGTCGATACAACCGGGAAAGCGGCCATGGTCACCGCCGGCGACACCTGGGTCATTCGCAGCATGTCCTACCCTTACAAAGTAGGTCCGGTCGAGGACCAGCCGAGAATGCTATCGCTGCAGCCGGAGCAGGACGGCTTTACGCTTTCGCCGGGTCGCTACGTCGTGGTGGTCAAAGGTATGGGCTATGACTTCACCGTGGCCGGGACGCCGACTGATCCCAACCAATGCGTCGAACGCATTAATGCAACGAACGGCGCGTTCTACTCACCTTGCCCGCCACGACGTTAAAGCGCGACGGGATTGGATGAATCATCATCGCGTCTCCGTTTATTTATTGGCTTTGTTGTCCTTCGGCGTGTCCGCTGGACCGTCGTCGACCTTGCCATTGTTCGCGACGCATTTGCTGAAATAGTCGCGCCGCTCCTTGGCCGTCCCCTTGCTGCTACCTGCAGCGGGATTGCCGATCTGTTTTGGCGGAAAGGCCTTGATCAATGCAGCATCACATGCGCGCGCCACTTCAACGGTAACGGCCGAAGCCGCTACCGGCGCGGCAAAGGCCAACACAAATGCCAATCCAATCGACTTTTGCAAATTTCCGAGGGGCACCTGGCTCGCTCCTTCAATCCGTCCGAGAACGCTGGTGGGAACCATATCAAAAAGGACAGAGGAGGCCAAACATCAAACAGAGCCGATTGGACCCATGCTTGGATTCACTTCTCGGGCCGCAGAGCAGCCGACCTGAGGAATCTGCCCTGGCTTGGTGCCGCCGAGATCCTGAACCGGGGCACGACGCCGTTGCGGGAACCACCGGTTGCTAGCTGTTGAGCTGCGGCGGCTTGAAATCAGGAAAGCGAGTGAGCATCGCGGCCTTGACGAATTTCAGGTGCGAGATCGTGCTCGCCAGCTCCTTAAGCCGCCGCTGGCCGTTCGAGATATCCGCGGCAAACAGATCCTGATGGTAGTTGTCGAGCGGCTCCCGCTCCAGATATTCATCGGTGCCGTTGCCGAAGGTGACGGACGCACGCGCCAGCGCATCGTCGACGCGCCGGTTGAGGCCGGCCTGCTCCCTTTCCGCCTCCTGCAGGGCGGCATCGAGCGCTGTTATCACCGCATCGATCCGCACGCGATCGGTCGCGGCGTCACGCTCGGTGGAGCGGGCCTTGAAGCCCTTGTCCTCGCGGCGGAGGTTGAGAAGATTGTGTGCGCGTGCCCTCAGGAACAGCTGGAACATTTGGGCCATCCCACTTCTGGCTTTCTAAGCCGCTACCATCGGTCAGACGTAGTTAACAAAGGCTGAATTTTGCTCTGCCCGGCTCTGCGCTATCCACACCCGCCAGGACCCTTCGTGCTTGGAATAAAGCTCAAGCCATCGGATTTCGCCGGTTGCGACGGCCTTTGCGCTCCCATGCTCGATCACCGAATGATCGGCATTCATCGATGGAAGGTCCAGCGCTTCAGATTCCGCGGTCTCGTCGAGCGAAAGGCCGATCAGAACACGATGCCCTTGCCGATCGACAAAATACCTGCGTGGCGCATTGCGCCCTTGATCAATCATTGCGACGGCCCTCACTGAGGATCCAAGGACCTCGAAGATTTTTGAGCCGCCGACTATAGGTACGAACAAAAGCAGTCAAGAGCAGGACGCAAATTGTCATGCCCAGCAACGCAATCAGATACGCCATTTACGCCTACCCCGCAAATCGCGGCAGCTGAACTCTCGCAATCAATTGGTCCATTTCTAAGCGACCGCTCCAAAGCTCACAAGGACTGCGACAAATTAACCTAACTGCCCATGGTTATTTCGTGCGCCGCAGTGATCGAGACCAAGTCAGATCGATCCATCGCCGGGATATCGCGCCGGTCCCTGCCATCACGACGGGCGCTGGCTTCGGCCAACGCCCATCGCGGCCGGAGTATAGGGCGCATACAGGCGATACCGCGCTGATCGCTTGCGGGAGCGCCAGGCCCGCACACCGTAACCGCAGCAAAAACCTGCCGCAAAAATCGAAGCCGAAACCAGGATCGCTGCCATTTGGAATATTCCCACGTTTTTCTGGAACGTTCCTCCCTGAGTATTTCAGCTTGTCGTTGTGACGACATCAAGGTCGGCGCCGCTGAAAGTTTTGCCAGACGAAGATGAAGTTTGTGCAACGTGTTGCTTGAAGATTGATCGTTACGTGAGAGAAACGGGCTCAGGCCGCGAGGATAGCTGATGTTGCCCGAACTTGATGCAACGATGATGTCAACCCCGGTTCACCTCAGGGAGTCCAATCCGGGACTGCTTTCGCGCATCGCGCCGTCGCCCTGTCTATGCCTTCAGTGTAGTGACGGACCATCTGTAGTGGATCGGGTTCATCTGCGATCCGCTGGAAGATGTCGCCCGCCACTTACGATCGCGGCTTTGTTAAGCGAAAGCCCCGTGGTTATACGGTGCGGCGCGCCGATTTTTGTCGCGGTAAGGTTGAGCGGTTAGCTTAACCCGCGGAGTTTGTTGCGAAGTCTCACCAATCGCTTATCCATCGCCTCACCGGGCTCCCCAAGCCCGGCCCCACCCAAGCAAAGCCGCCGAGCGAACATGGGTCCGCTTGGCGGCTTTGTCTTTGTGTCGACGAGAGGATGATTTCGGTTATGGCGCGCAAGCCCTGGTCGTTCAAAGAGGACCGCCGGTTGATGGAGTTGGCTAAGTCTTCGACTTCGCTGGAAGAGGCGGCGAAACAGCTCGGGCGCACGCCTGACGCAGTCAAGCGGATGGCCTTGCGGCTTGGTCTTTCGTTGAAGCCGAGGTCAGGCAAGAAGGACTAGCCCCGGGAGCAGGCGATGTTCTTTCGACGGGACCGAGCTGACCTCCACGCTTGGCTCCTCGACTACGTCTTCGCGCCGGGTAGCTGGGTGTCCTGTTCCCTGCTGGTCGCGATCGCGCATTAGCTAATCGTTTAGATTCACCGCCGAGCCGCAAAGCACCGTTAAACCCTATCTTAGCCCCCGCTAGCTAGGATCGAGCCTCTAGCCCTCCTGGATTCCGCCTGGACCGGATGAGATTGCAGCGACCGAACCTCCCGTTTGCGGCGCTCGTGCTTGCGAGCACGTTGACGTTTGCGCTGGCGGGCCATTTCGCTGCTGAGGTCGTCATTGGCCACCAGCAAGCCCATCAGCTCAACGAGTTGACCGAGGTCGTTCTGCGGCGCTCCGAAGCTGCGGTCGATTTTGCCGCTGCCAGCCTGGACGAGCTCGCGAGGCGGGAGCTTGCCAGCTGCGAATCCGGGGCATTGCAGGCTATCCGGCTCCACGTCTACCAGCGCTCTGCGATCAAGGACGTCCGGCTCGTCAATCCGGATGGCTCGGTGATCTGCTCGGCCTATTCAGAGACGCTAGAGTTCGACAAGGGATGGGTGGATCGCCGCGACATGCTGTCTTCCCGCGATAAGAAGCTCATGCTGTTTCGGGTTGAGCAGTTCGGCGGCGACGCATTGGGCGTGCTCAGGGACATCAATGGCAGCTCAGCCCTGGTCGCCATTGTCGGCATCAATGCCAGCCTGTTCGACATCATGCCCACCGAACTGCGCGCGCACAGTGAAGTCGTGCTCGCCTTGAGCAACGGCGAAAAACTCGGCGAATTCCAGACCGACGCCGGCAGCGCCCTGCCGCAACCGATCAGTTTCGAGAGGAATTCCACCCAATTTCCGTTCCATACCACGATCCGGCTCGATCACGCGGTCCTTTCGAGCTGGAACAACGAGGCTTACTGGCCGACCCTCGCTGTTGCCCTTGGACTTGGCGCCATCTTTGGCGTCTTGCTGGCGCGAAGCCGCCGCATGGAAGGACCTGTCGCCGATCTCGATCGGGCACTGGCAGCTGGCGAGTTCACACCATATTATCAGCCGATCTTCGACCTCAGGACCGGTCGGATCAACGGCTGCGAAATCCTGGCTCGCTGGCTGCGCCGAGATGGTTCGGTGGTCCCGCCGATGAACTTCATTCCACTCGCCGAATCCAGTGGACGCATCCAGGCGATGACCTGGCATATCTTGCGATCGGCGCTCGCCGACCTTCAGCCATTGCTGACGGCGGACAAGAATTTCAAGCTGTCCCTGAACGTCGTGCCCAAGCACCTCCTGGATACAGGCTTTGTTGAAACGCTGCGCCGTACGGTCCTGACGGCAAAGGTCTCCGCGCGCCAGATCATGGTCGAAATCACCGAACGCAGCGAGCTTGACGATCTCGCGCGCGCCGCGGCCGTCGTAGCCGAACTGCGGGAGCACGGCTTTCGCGTCGCCATCGACGACGTCGGCGTTGGCCATAGCGGATTGTCCCGACTGAAGGGCCTTGGCGCCACCACTATCAAGATCGACAAGTTCTTCGTGGACACGATCACCGTGGACGCGTCAACGGCAACGATCGTGGAAATGCTGGTAGCGCTCGCGAGGGACCTCAATATGTCCGTGGTCGCAGAAGGCATCGAGACGGAGGAGCAGCTCCGCGCGCTGGTTTCCGCCGGCGTAGAGGAGGGACAAGGTTATCTCGTTGCGGCGCCCCTGCCCTTTGCGAGATTCAGCAACCTGGTCGAGTCCCGTCGCGCGGCGCAGGCAGGCGCGGCGCTCTCCGACGACGCGGCTATGGTGGCCTGACTGTTGCGGAAGCATTTCTGCTTCCCCGACATAATGTTTGGCTTCCAAGCGTCTCCCCTAAACATTCCTGCGCCAGCCGAGGCTCGATGCGGCAGGGAATTTAACGATATTTTCGGCTTTCGAACCAGACGGGCGACCAACCTTGTATGTTGGCGTGATGCGCAGGAACCACCTCTTTGCAGCCGCAAGCATCTGCCTTGCGCTCATCGTCTACGCCACCCTGGCGAGGCTCGCGGGAAGACCCGCGCTCATGGGGCATCACGAGGCCTATTGGGTCGTCGTGATCGAGCGCTTCAGCGCCTATGGGCTGCTCGGATTTCTGCTTTCCTTCCTGCTACCGGGCCGATTCGCTTTGGCCTGCTCTCTGGTCATCACGGTCGCCATGGGGCTGGAGCTCTTGCAAGCGTTCACACCCGACCGGGATCCCGGCTTCCTTGACGTGCTGCAAAAAGCGGCAGGAGGCACCGTCGGGGTTATGCTCGCCCAGATGATCTTGGCGTTCTTGCCCAGACCGCCGTCCTAGCATCGCTCGACAAAGACGACCGGTGAGACGCGCCAGCTGAACTTACTTCGTCATCTGGCCGCGCAACTCACCGCCCGGGTTCGCCGCCGTGTGGATGTTGGCGTACCACCTTCCGGCCAGCAAATCTGCGGCCTGCGCGTCGGTGAGAGTGGCGCTGCCTTGGATGGGGCTCTGCACCGTCTTGAACGGCAGCACGATTCCGGCGTTCTTGCCCGCCTCCACGGGACCGTGGAAATGAGCTCCCAACGCCGGACCCGTCAGGCCAGCATAGGTGACCGCATAAGTCAGAGTTTTCGCCTCGGTATCGTAGGTCGCTTCTGCCTTGCCCGAGCCGGACGAGGTGTTCGGAGGCACCTCATTGCTGCCTTTGAGATCGGCCTGCAGCTTCACGACCTCTGCATTCGCCGATGCGGCCATCGAGATGACCAGCCCACCCAGCATTGCCGTCCCCAACGGTGTCACGCAGACCCGATAAATGGCTTCCCTCATCGCCCCTCCTGCGGGCTCTTTGGCCCGTCGCAGTTGGAACACCGGCCCCAGCCGGAAATTCCGGATGCAGATTTATGCCTGATTCGAGATAACCATCGCAGGAATCTCGGCTCCCGGTCACATAGCCTATCGTGATAGGGGGCAGTGTCCGGCGGTTTAAGCTGCCCCACGCCTGCCGAGGACCTCGTTCGGCACCAGGAGCTCGGCCATCTGGCGATGCGTGGCCTGGAGCGCCTCAATGGCGCTGTCGAGATCAAAATCGGACTCGCGGACAGACGCGAAGAATTTGGCCGTCAGCGCCAGATCGAGTTTGACGCGTGTCGTGCCATCGCGGCTTTTGCGACGATCGAGCGACAAATGGATGGCCCGCATTCGGGCTTCCGCGGGCGTGCACCCACTAAGTGTCGCGAGTTCGCTATATGTCATCCATATTTGTGGCATGGTTCCGTCCGTCTTTTTGCACAAGCAACAATCTAGTTTTCGTGCCTAAAGGTAATGTTGCCGCGTTGCGGTCGCCGACCGCATTTCGCAATGATAGAGTCAACGCTAGGCTAAGACGAAGAACGGCAAGGGTGCCGAAGCTACCACCGGGTTGCATACAGCGAATATCGCTCTATGCTCATCTGATTGATCCACCATCAAAACGAGGGCCGATGGTATTGGGCCAGATCACTTCGATAGCCCTTCCCTGAGTCACGTCATCTCCGGGGGAACCACTCGGTATCCTCTGGTCTTCTCCACCACTTTTGGCCGACGACGTATGGGCCGATTTCGCCGGGAGGCCCCGAATGGCTCACAATTGCGCTGCTCGTGCGTTGTGCGGATTCGCTGCTGGCGAGGGCCGCCTGGATGTTGGTTGAGTTCGCTTTGAGGTACCAGGCATGACCGACAAACCGACCATCCTCGTTACAGGGGGCGCGGGCTATATCGGCTCGCATGCTTGCCGCGCACTGACTGCGGCCGGCTATCAGCCCGTCGTTTATGACAATCTGTCGACAGGTCATCGCAGCTTCGTTGCCGGCCCGCTGGTCATCGGAGATCTGCTCGACGGAGCGGCGCTGGCGCGCGCGTTTGCCGAGCACAAGATCGCGGCAGTGATGCACTTCGCGGCCGCGAGCCTCGTCGGCGAGTCCATGACGGACCCGCAGAAATATTACATCAACAATGTCCAGGGCACGCTGTCGCTGTTGCAGGCTATGCGCAACGCAGGCTGCCAGCGCATCGTGTTCTCCTCGACCGGCGCCGTCTACGGTAACGCAGATTCCAAGGAGCTGCCGGAGGATTTTCCCTGCGCGCCGATCAATCCCTACGGTGCATCGAAATGGATGATCGAGCGCATGCTCGCCGATTACCGATCGGCTTACGGCTTCGGCGCGTTCTGCCTGCGCTATTTCAACGCCAGCGGCGCCGATCCAGCGGGCGGCATCGGCGAGTTGCGTGACAACGAGACCCATCTTATTCCGCGCGCCATGATGGCGCTCCAGGGCCATGCCGACTTCGCTTTGTTCGGCGACGACTACGACACGCCCGACGGCACCGCGATCCGCGACTACATCCACGTTACCGACCTCGCGGCGGCGCATGTCGCGGCGCTGAAGCTGCTGGAAGAAGGGCACGCCGGCAGCAGCTTCAATCTCGGCACCGGGTCCGGATTCTCGGTGCGAGAGATCCTGACTGCGATCAGGCAAGAGACCGGGCGCGAGGTGCCTCACACCGTCAAGCCGCGCCGCGCTGGCGATCCCACCTATCTCGTCGCGGACCCCTCTGCTGCGCGAAAAGTTCTAAACTTCTTGCCGCGTCACTCCGACCTGTCCACCGTGATCCGCACTGCCTGGGCCTGGCACCAGAAGGCCCATCCGCTTAAACAGTCCTGACATGCTTCGGTCGGCCGCCGTCAAAAGCCAGTCGCAGCAGGTGAAAGGCAATCTACGGACGATTCCGCTCGGATCCGTGCGATCCCGGCGTGAACGGATGGCGCGGCCGTGAACGGCTGTCGAGGCCCTTGGGCAATTTGTCATTGAGCTTCACGACCGCGCATCGGGCATCGCTAACCGGAGCATCCTCCCGGCTGTAGATCAGCGTCGCCTCGAACGTCACATCGGGCGCTTCTCTGGCCGTTCCCGAGCAGGTCGCCATCGCACCGCTGCACACGCCCGAGAGCTTGAGCTCGACCTCGTCAGGCCCGAACACGGTCGGCGGCCCCTCGGCATGTCGCCGCGTGGTCAGAACCGCCGTGAAGCGCTGCTCCTCAATTCGATAAGAGCCGTCGTAGGTGAAGAAGCTGTCGCTGCCGGAGATTCGTCCCTCCGCCAGATGCACGACGCCGGTGCCCTGACCGCGCGGGGTCCTGAACCATGCAGCGTATTTGCCGTCCTTCAGCATGAAAACATCCGTCCTGAAATTCACCCCTATGTGCGACCAACTTCGGGGCGCGACAATGACCGATGCGGCAAGCATTCCGCCACGGTTAATGCCCTGTAAAGCCAACCGGTCAAATTGCTGCCGACGCGCGAAGCGACGCCGGCAGCGAGGTCAAAACAATTCTATGCCGTCATCGGCGGTCTCGACCGCCTCGACCCAGCGCGCAGCGGCGATCGACGCCAACCCGAGCGTTTGAAGGGATTCCCGGTGGACGTCCCGCTCGCGCTCCATCGTGTAGTTCGCGGCGGAGAGCCATCCGGTCGAGGACCGTTCACTTGAGGCGGTCCCGGCCGCCTGACATTATCCATCCGGCCGACAGCTTGCCTGGGCTCTGCTTTCTCCGGTCGCCGGTTTGAACCGGTTCCTGCTAAAGTGGCACCAATATCTAAGAGTGATTCTGGTCACACTTGCCTGGGCGCTGCGCTGCTAAGCATCGGCCCAGGATGGGACCGGTCATCCATCGGTCGAAGCGAATGAGAATTCCCATGAAAAGCCTCATCGGCGCATTTGTCGGCGCGTTCTGTCTTGCCGCCCCCGCCCTGGCGGAGACCCCCGCCGCCATCGTCGAGGACGTGCAAGGCAAGGTCGATGGCATCGCGTTCATGGACTATGTCGCGCCGGGCAAGATCATCAAGCTCGGGCCGAAGGCGAGCATTACGCTCAGCTATCTCAAATCCTGCCAGCGCGAGACCATCAGCGAAGGCGTCGTCCTGGTCGGCGCCGAGCAGAGCACCGTGCAGCTCGGCGAGGTCAAGCGGGAAAAAGTACCCTGCGATACCAATGCGGCCAAACTGTCCGAGCGCGAGGCGAACCAAAGTGCGGCTACGACCTTCCGCACCATGCGCTCGGACGCCAAGGGCGCGCCGGCCAAGCTGCCGACGCTCTACGGCGTCGCGCCGCTGGTGCAGGCCAAGAGCGGCAGCACGCTGGTGATCGAACGCACCGACGGCAAGGAGCCCACGATCAGCATCCCGCTGAGGAATGACAACATGATCGGCGGCAAATTCTACGACTTCGCCAAGGCCGGAAAGTCGCTGACCCCGGGCGGCAGCTATCTGGCCATTCTCGGCGCCAAGCGCTACGCCTTCCAGGTCGATGCCGGCGCCACGTCGTCGTCGACGCCGATCGTCGGCCGCCTGCTGCGGCTCGAATAGGCAGCTAGCGACGGGGCGATGCGGCGGATCGGCAGGCGGGACATCGTTGCAGCGATCCTGATCGCGCTCGTTGCGGGCGCGGTCTTCACGTCCCCGCCGCTTGGTACGCTGCAAGGCCTTTCACTCGACATCCTCACGGCGCTGCGCGGCAAGCTCGTCGGCGACCACCGCGATCCCGCGACATCGCCGGTCGTCGTCGTGGCGATCGACGGTGAGACCTACGACACGCCGCCGTTCAAGGGCTCGCCGACGCAGACCTGGACGCGCGAGATCGGCCGGGTGCTTGGGAGCATCTCCGACGGCGGCGCCAAGGTGATCGGCTTCGACGTGATCTTTCCAAGCTCGATCGAGCAATCGCAAATCCCGTTTGGCGATGCGCCGCTCGGCACGCGCATGAGGGGGTTTGACCGGGACTACCTGATCGCGCTGCGGCAACTCTCCGACAACGGAAAACTGGTGCTCGGCGAGATCCTGAGCAACGACCATCAGGAAAGGCCCGACCGCGCGCAGCAATTGGCGGTGAGAAACAATATCCGCGCCCTCAACGTCCACACCGACACCGACGACGTGATCCGGCGGATGCCGTTGAGCTTTTCCATCGACAGCAAGCCGGTCGCCACGATGGCGATCGAGCTCGCCGCGCGCGCGCTCGGCGGAAAGCCCGGGAATGCACCGTCCGGTACGACCGAATTGTCCGGTTATGCAATTCCGAGCGCGGTTCCGAATACACTGACGCTCAATTTTCGCGGGCTGGGCCGCGACGTTCCGACCTTCTCCTTTGCCGATCTGCGCGCCTGCGTCGAAAAAGGCGACCGCGATTTCTTCCGCCGCGCCTTCGACGGCAAGGTCGTGCTGCTTGGCACCGCCCTGAATTTCGAGGACCGCAAGCTCACCTCGATGCGACTGTCCGGCGGATATGACGGAACGCCCGGGCCACGATGCGCCCTGCCCGCCCCGGCAAGCACCGCACAAAAGGCCCGCAGCGACATCGCCGGTGTCTTCGTGCATGCCACCGCCGCCCGCAATCTGATCGAGCACGATGCCGTGACAGAACTGGGCTTTCCAGCGCGGACCATTCTCACGATCACCTTCGCAGCGATCATCGCCTGCGCGGCCTGCATGCTCGCACCGGGTGGCGCCGTGATCGCCTGGATCATTCTCACCGCCGCTTATGCCGCCGTGACCGTCGGCGCGTTCGTTCACGCGCTGGCGCTGCCCTTGACGGAGCCAGCACTCGCGAGCCTTGCCGCGCTCGCGATGACGGTCGGCTACCGTTTCGTGCTGGCCGATCGTGACGAGCGTTTTCTGCGCAAGAGCTTTGCGTTCTATCTCGCCCCTGAAGTGATCGACACCATGGTGACCTCCGGCAAGATGCCGGCGCTCGGCGGCGAGATGCGCAACGTCACCATGTTCTTCTCCGACCTCAGCGGCTTCTCCTCCATCGCCGAGACGATGACGCCGGGCGAGCTGGTGACGCTGATGAACGAATATCTCTCCGCCATGACCGACATCATCGAAAGCCACCGCGGCTATGTCGACAAATATATCGGCGATTCCATCGTCGCGATGTTCGGTGCGCCAGCCGACGATCCCGCGCACGCGCGCAACGCCGTCCACGCCGCGCTGAAATGCCACGAAAAGCTGGCAGAGCTCAACGCCTGCAGTGCCGCCTTCGCCGGCCGCGGCCTCTCGCATCGCATCGGGCTCAACAGTGGTGAAGCCGTGGTCGGCAATATCGGCTCCCGCCGCCGCTTCAACTACACTGTGATGAGCGACACCGTGAACGTCGCCTCGCGGCTCGAAGGCGCCAACAAATATTACGGCACCGCGATCATGGCCTCGGAAGCGACGGTCACGCAGACCGGCGACAGCTTCGCCTGGCGCGAGCTCGATGCGATCAGGGTGTTAGGGCGCGGCGAGGCTATCAAGGTATTCGAGCCGCTGGCCGATAAAGGCGCGGAGAGCGTCGATCAGACTAAGGCGGCGACGGCGTATGCGGAAGGGCTCGCGTGTTGGCGGGTGCGCGAGTTTGCGAAGGCAGTCGAGGCGTTCGAGGACGCGGCAGCGAGCGATCTGGCATCAGCGCTGTTCGCGAAACGCGCCAGAAGGCTCGCGGCAAATCCACCGCCGAACGAGTGGACGCCGGTCAATAGGTTAGAAGGGAAGTAGCGGCGTCAGCCAAAGGCACCGGCGCTACTGCGCTGGAGCAAGGACTATTTCCCCCGACTTGACCCCGCCCTGCGGCTGCCCCGCGACCGGTGCCGGGCGGTGGCCTGCCCCTCCCCAAATCCACTGGTTGCGTCGCCGCAGCCACGCTAGAATTCCCCCATGACAGTGACCGACATTGCGAGCCGGACCTACAATCACAGCTGGCGGCTGGATCCCATCATCCGCAGCCTGCTCGATACCGATTTCTACAAGCTGTTGATGTTACAAATGATTCGGGAATCTTACCCGACTCAGAAGGTAACATTCTCGGTCATCAACCGTTCGCGCCATGTCCGGCTCGCCGAGATCATCGACGAGGGCGAGCTGCGCGCCCAGCTCGACCACGCCCGCACCATCCGCTTCACCAAGAAAGAGTTGATCTGGCTTGCCGGTAACACCTTCTACGGCAAGACCCACATGTTCTCGGCGGACTTCATCCGCTGGCTGGCCGAATTCCGGCTGCCCGAATACGAGCTGCGCAAGGTCGAAGGCCAGTACGAGCTGCATTTCCACGGGCCGTGGAGCCACACCACGATGTGGGAGATTCCCGCGCTCGCCATCCTCAACGAATTGCGCTCGCGCGCGGCGATCAAGGGCCGCGGCCGCTTCGAGCTCGACGTGCTCTATGCCCGCGCCAAGGCCAAGCTGTGGACCAAGGTGGAGCGGCTGCGCAAGCTGGAGAACCTCCGGCTCTCCGATTTCGGCACCCGCCGTCGCCACGGATTCCTCTGGCAGCGCTGGTGCGTGGAGGCGGTGAAGGAAGGCCTGGGCCCGTCCTTCATCGGCACATCCAACGTCCTGCTCGCGATGGACAATGATCTCGAAGCCATCGGCACCAACGCCCATGAGCTGCCGATGGTCGCTGCCGGGCTCGCCAAGGACGACGAGGAATTGCGCTGGGCCCCCTATCGCATCCTCGACCAGTGGCGCCAGACCTATGGCGGCAACCTCCTGATCGCTCTGCCCGACGCTTTCGGCACCAAGGCCTTCCTGCGCGATGCGCCGGAATGGGTCGCCGACTGGACCGGCTTCCGCCCCGACAGCGCGCCGCCGATCCAGGCCGGCGAGGAGATCATGAAATGGTGGGAGTCAAAGGGCCGCAATCCCAGGGACAAGCTGCTCGTGTTTTCCGACGCCATGGACGTCGGCTCGATCGAGGAGACCTATCACCACTTCGGCGGCCGCGTGCGGCTCTCCTTCGGCTGGGGCACCAACCTCACCAATGATTTCGTCGGCTGCCCGCCGGACGGCTCGTTCAATCTCGATCCGATCTCGATCGTCTGCAAGGTGTCGTCGGTCGACGGCCGCCCGGCGGTCAAGCTCTCCGACAACCCCGAGAAGGCGACCGGCCTGCCCTCGGAGATCGAGCGTTACCTGCGCGTTTTCGGCGACGCCGGTCGGGTGCGCAAGCCGGTGCTGGTTTAGCGCCAGAGCAAACTCTCTCGATCGAGTAAACCGCGCAAGTCGAATGCAAGACATCGGCTCGTCGATGCCGCGTCAGTTCCGGTTCGACGGCATTTGCAACGATCTGCGAACATCCGTTTCACAACGTCTTCACTCTGCGACGCAGTCTCCCGGCATTTTCAAGTCGAGTTTAGAACCCCTCACGCTTAATCCGCGTTATGAGCGGATCACTCCGCTGGGGTCGTCGAGTGACTTGGGGAACGCAAAGTGTTTCGCAGAACAACGACGTCGACGAAGGGACGCAGTTTCCTTCACGTCATCAAGCTCGTCTCGCCTTTCGTCATGGTCGTCGTGCTGCAGGCGGCGATCGCCGGATTCAGCCTGGAGGTCATGTCCTCGGTCCGCGCTTACGTCGCGGGCGAGGCGATGTGGTCGCGCTCGCAGAAAAACGCCGTCTATTTCCTCAATCTCTATCTGCATTCGGGAGATGCCAGCCAGTTCGCGCAATACCAGACCTCGCTGGCTGTTCCCATCGGCGACGAGTTCGCACGCTGGGCGCTCGAGCGCGATCCGGTCGACGTCGAGGTCGCCCGCATCGGCTTTCTGCAAGGCGGCAACCATCCCGATGACGTGCCGGGATTGATCTGGCTGTTCCGCTACTTCAAACAGGTCAGCTTTCTCAAGGAAGCGATCCGCGAGTGGGCCGCCACCGACCCCATGCTGCTGGAGCTGAATGTGTTCGGTGAGGTCATCCGGTCAGAACTGGAGAACGGGCCCGTTCAGGACGGCAACCGCCTGCAATTATTGTCGTCGCGGCTCTCGGAGCTCAACGCTCAGTTCACGGTGCACGCCAACCGGTTCTCCACCGTCCTCGGCGAAGGCTCCCGCGCCATCAAGATGACGCTGACTTGCGTCAATATCGTCACCGCCTTGACGTTGATCCTGCTCCTGATCTGGCACACGCGGCGATTGGTGCTGCAACGACAGGCGTTCGAGGATGCCTTGCATGCCGAGAAGGAGCGCCTGGCCTGGCAGGCATCACACGACTGGCTGACCGGCTTGTCCAACCGCCGCGCCTTCGAGGCGCGCCTGCAAAGCGAGCTCGACAACATCGCGACAGGTTCGCTCGGCCTGATCCTGCTCGACCTCGACCAGTTCAAGAACGTCAACGACAGCTGCGGCCATCTCGCGGGCGACCGCCTGCTCTGCCAGGTCGCACAACTGTTGCGGCAGGAACGGCGGCCGCACGATCTGGTGGCGCGGCTCGGCGGCGATGAATTCGGCCTGATCTTGCCGCAATGCTCGCCTTCAGGCGCCGTCGATATCGCCGAACGGCTGCGACGATCGCTCGAATTGTTCAGCTTCACCTGGGACGATCGTTGCTTCGCGGTAACCGCCAGCATCGGCGTGACCTGTATTGCCGATCGCTGCACCACGCTCGAAGGCGCGATGCGGCATGCGGATGCGGCCTGCTACCGCGCCAAGGAGAAGGGACGCAACCGGGTTCAGGTCGACAATGTGCGGCCGGACGTCGTCCTCGTAGCCTCGCGACAACGCGAAGCTGCGCGCGCGTAACGACGGCGCCCGTCAGCGTACGGGCAGAATCCCGAGACCGGCAAGATGTGCGTCGAGGAACTGTTCGACCTGCTGGCGCAGCATCTGCGGCGGCACGGCCACCATGCGCTCTTCCAGGCCAAGCGAGATGATCCCGTGCACGGCGGAAAACAGGGTGCGTGACAGCAACGCGATCTGCACGTCGTCTGCATTCGGAAGCAGCCGCACCAGGGGTGGATGCATCAGCGCGAACGCGTCCATCACCAGCTGAAGGATGTCATCGGGGTAAGGACGATCGTCCTCCATCCGATGCTCGAACAGCGCGCGCAGCAGGTTGGCGTGCTCCGCGAAGAACTCGAGATAGGTCGCGGCAAGCCCATAGAGCTGGCGAACGGGATCTGCGGCCGGAACTCCGCCAAGGCGTACGGTCAGCGCCTGAACGGTCTCCCGATTCACGGTCAAAATGACCCCGTCGAAGTCGCCGAACTCGTTATAGACGCTTCCGATTGAGCAGCCGGCGGCTTCGGCAACATCCCGAACCTTTAGCGATCTCAAACCCTTAGTCGCAATAATACGACGGGCGATCTCCAGGATCTGAAACCGTCGGCGACTTTTTTTTTGGTCTCGTAGCGATTCTTCTTGAACATTGTTCATTTTTAGGATACTCATTTGAACAATGTTCACACTATCTCGGAGACCTGCAAAATGCAAACCCTCGCCGTTGATATCGCCTCCACCTTCATCGATGACGCCACCGCTCTCGTTGCCGGAATTGGCCGGGCGGTCCTGCGGTTCGCGATGGCGCCGATCGATCGCATCGCAAATGCCTGCGACATCGCCGGCGTCCTGACCGAGCGCCGCGCAACCTTCCGGATGTGGCGCGCCAACCGCGCCCGTGCCCGTGATGAGGGCCGCCGCTTCAGCCGGCTCGGCCGCTTCTCGCCCTTTCGCCGTCTCGCCCACCTCACCTGAGGCGGGCGCAGCCGGCACGCCTCCCTGCCGGAGCTTGATAGGGCCGCGACCAAAACCATTTGCGAACCAAACGTCGCCACGCGGAGACCAACAGGATCGGAAGGCCAAGGCGCAGCGCAGGCCGGGACGATCGTCGTCAACCCGCAATTGCCCGTCGCGTCTCCTCCGGTCCCGATGCCCAACCAACAATGAAACAACCTCAGACAGCGTTTCCAAAACAGGACTAGTCATGATCAGGGATTTGATGTCGTCACGCCGCTTTGCGCCGCTGTTCTGGGCGCAATTCTTCTCGGCGCTGAACGACAACGTGCTCAAGAACGCACTCGTCATCATCCTGCTTTACAGTGTCGCGACCGGCCACGGAGATGCGCTGGTGACGGTCGCAGGCGCCGTCTTCATCTTCCCCTATTTCATCCTGTCCGGGCTCGGCGGGCAGCTCGCCGACAAATACGTCAAATCCGTCGTCGCGCGGCGGCTCAAATTCGCCGAGATCTTCGCCGCGGGCTTTGCCGCCGCCGGCTTCTTGCTGCATTCGGTGCCGCTGCTGTTCGCAGCGCTCGCACTGTTTGGCGTCATCGCCGCCCTGTTCGGCCCCGTGAAATATTCGATGCTGCCGGACCAGCTCGCGCTCGGCGAGCTCGCGACGGGCAACGCGCTGGTCGAAGGCGCGACCTTCATGGCGATCCTGCTCGGCACCGTCGCCGGCGGCCAGTTCGTGGCCGGCTCCGCGCATATGGGCTGGGTCGCTTCGGCCGTGGTCGTGCTGGCCCTGCTGTCCTGGGCCGTCGCCTCCCGCATTCCGGCAACAACGCCCTCTGCACCCGATCTGTCCGTCAACGCCGATCCCTGGACCTCGACGCTCGGCCTGTTGAAGACGCTGCACGCCGACCACCGGCTGTGGGACGGCACCGTGATCGTCTCCTGGTTCTGGCTGGTGGGCGCCATCGTGCTCTCGCTGCTGCCGGCGCTGGTCAAGGACGTCGTCGGTGGCACCGAGGGCGTGGTAACGCTGTGTCTCGCGGTCTTCGCAATCGGCATTGCCATCGGCTCGCTGTTCGCCGCTAGCCTGAGCCACGTTCGCCCGAACCTCGCGCTGGTGCCGATCGGCGCCATCATCATGGGGTTTGCCGGCCTCGATCTCGCCTGGGCGATCGGCGCGACCAGCAAGGGTCAGGACATCGCCGCGGTCGACTTCGCGACGTCGTTCGCCGGCCTGCGCATGCTGATCGACTTCGTCGCCTTCGCATTCGGCGGCGGGCTATTCGTCGTGCCGTCCTTCGCTGCCGTCCAGGCCTGGTCGGCACCGTCCGAGCGTGCCCGCATCATCGCCGCCGGCAATGTGCTGCAGGCCGCTTTCATGGTAGCGGGCTCGCTGTTCGTCGCGCTGCTGCAGGCGGCCGGATTGCATGTCGGCTGGATCTTCTTCGGCCTCGGCATCGCAAGTTTCGGCGCAGTCTGGTTCGTGCTGACGAAGTGGGGCAAGGAAGGCGTGCGCGATTTCGGTGGTCTGCTGTTCCGCGCACTGTTCCGCACGGAAGTCCGTGGGCTTGAAAATCTGCCGCCCGCCGGCACGCGCATGCTGATCGCGCCCAACCATGTCAGCCTGATCGACGGCCCGCTGCTGCACGCCGTGCTGCCGATCGACGCGAGCTTCGCGGTCGATACCGGCATCTCCAAGGCCTGGTGGGCCAAGCCGTTCCTGCGCGTGGTCAAGCACTACACCATGGACCCCAGCAAGCCGCTGGCCGCGCGCGACCTGATCAGGCTTGTCGCCGCCGGCGAGCCGGTCGTGATTTTCCCGGAGGGACGCATCACCGTCTCCGGCTCGCTGATGAAGGTCTATGACGGCACCGCGATGATCGCGGACAAGGCCGATGCGGTCGTCGTCCCGATCCGCATCGAAGGCGCGCAACGCTCGCATCTCAGCTATCTCAACGGCAGCCAGATCAAGCGCTCGTGGTTTCCGCGGGTGACCGTCACCATCCTGCCGCCGGTCAAGCTTCCGGTCGATCCGTCGCTGAAGGGCAAGGCGCGCCGCAACGCTGCGGGCGCAGCGCTTCAGGACGTGATGATTGACGCCATGGTGAAGAACGCCATGCTCGATCACACGCTGTTCGAAGCGCTTGGGCACGCCTATCGCGACCGCGACACCGGCAAGGTCATCGTCGAGGACGCGCTCGGCACCAAGCTGACCTATCGCAAGCTGATCCTGGGCGCGCAGGTCTTGAGCCGGAAGCTGGAGAGCGGCACCGGCGTCGGTGAGAATGTCGGCGTGCTGCTGCCGAATTCCGCAGGCGTCGCCGTCGTCTTCATGGCGCTGCAAAACATCGGCCGGGTGCCGGCGATGCTCAACTTCTCCGCGGGCCCGGTCAACGTGCTCGCCGCCATGAAGGCCGCGCAGGTCAAGACGGTGCTGACATCGAAGGCCTTCATCGAGAAGGGCAAGCTCGACAAGCTGATGGCGGCGATCTCCGCGCAAGTCCGCGTCGTCTATCTCGAGGATGTCCGCGCCTCGATCGGCACGGCCGACAAGATCAAGGGCCTGCTCGCCGGCACCGCGCCGCGCGTCACGCGCCAGGCGAATGATCCGGCCGTCGTGCTGTTCACATCGGGCTCGGAAGGCACCCCCAGGGGCGTGGTGCTGTCCCACCGCAATATCCTCGCCAACGCCGCGCAGGCGCTGGCGCGGGTCGATGCCAACGCCAACGACAAGGTGTTCAACGTGCTGCCGGTGTTCCACTCCTTCGGACTGACCGGCGGATTGATAATGCCGCTGCTCGCGGGCATTCCGATCTACATGTACCCCTCGCCGCTGCACTATCGGATCGTGCCCGAGCTGATCTACCAGAGCGGCGCCACGATCCTGTTCGGCACCGACACGTTCCTCACCGGCTACGCGCGCTCGGCGCATGCCTACGACTTCCGTACGCTGCGCCTGGTGATCGCCGGCGCCGAAGCGGTCAAGGATCGGACACGCCAGGTGTTCATGGAGCGCTACGGCATCCGCATCCTCGAAGGCTATGGAGTCACCGAGACCGCGCCGGTGCTGGCGATGAACACGCCGATGGCCAATCGCCCCGGCACCGTCGGCCGCCTGTCGCCGCTGATGGAAAGCCGCCTCGAGCCAGTCCCCGGCATCGAGGAAGGTGGACGCCTCTCGGTGCGCGGACCGAACGTGATGCTTGGATACTTGCGGGCCGAAAATCCCGGCGTGCTCGAACCGCTCGCCGAGGGCTGGCACGACACCGGCGACATCGTGGCGATCGACGCCGCCGGCTTCATCACCATCAAGGGCCGCGCCAAGCGCTTTGCCAAGATCGCGGGCGAAATGGTCTCGCTGTCAGCGGTCGAGAGCATCGCGACGACGCTGTGGCCGCAGGCCGCATCGGTTGCCGTGTCGATCCCGGATCCGCGCAAGGGCGAGCGCATCGTGCTGCTCACGACGGAGAAGGGTGCCGAGCGTAGCGCGATGCTGGGTCAGGCAAAGACGATCGGCGCGTCCGAGCTGACCGTTCCCGCGGCGATCTTGGTGGTCGACAAGGTGCCGCTGCTCGGCAGCGGCAAGACCGACTACGTCACCGCAACGACGATGGCCCGCGAGCAGGCGTCCGCGCCGGAGCGCGAGGTGGCGTAGAGAGATGCACGAGGCGCCTCAATCAGGCGAGGCGCGATGCCCGGGAGTGGTTCTGCTTCACGGCATCGCGCGGACCTCGGCGTCCCTGACCAGACTGCATCGGGCGCTCCGGGCAAGCGGCTTCGCAACGCTCAACGTCGACTATGCCAGCCGCCGCAAATCGATCACAGCGCTCGCGGACGATATCCACCCGGAGGTCGCCCGCTTCGCCGAACGTCATGCGCCGCTGCATTTCGTCGCGCATTCGATGGGCGGTCTGGTGACGCGTGCCTATATCGCAAAGTACCGGCCGGATCGGCTTGCGGGCGTGGTAATGCTGGGTACGCCAAACGGCGGTAGCGAAGTCGCTGATCTCCTGCGTGGATCTCGGCTCTACCGTGCATTCTACGGCCCCGCCGGGCTCGAGCTCACCACCACGGCTGCGACCGGGTCTGACGCCCTGCCCGCCGTGGACTATCCGGTCGGCGTGATCGCGGGAAACCGCTTCATCGATCCCGCCGCAGGTCTCTTCGTTCTGCCCAAGCCGAATGACGGACGGGTCTCAGTGCAAAGCGCGATGGTGGCCGGAATGGCCGACCATGTCGTCGTCAAGGCGTCGCATACCGGGCTTCCGCGTCACGCCGCTGCGATCGAACAGACCATTGCTTTCCTGCGCGACGGCCGCTTCCGCACCATCTGAATCTCAAGAGCCGGCTTCGCTGCGCCGCTCCTGCGCATAGCGCACCAGTGCCGCAAAGCGATAGATGCCGTGCACGAACTTGCCATAGGGCATGGTGATGAACAGCGCGAATACCGCGCCCAAATGCAGCGCAAGCAGCGGCCCCATGGCGGCGGTCTCGCGCAGGAGCAGAAGCAGCATGCCGGTGAAGCCGGTCAGGAACAACATGGCGATGAAACCGACATCCATGCCGTAGCGCTGCTCGTCGAGCAACGCCGGATCGCGCCGCATCTTGGCCGCGAACAGGCCGATCGGCCCGATGATGAGACCGATGCCGCCAAGCGTACCAAGCACGACCGGCAGATCCCACCAGGGATACGGAGCCTCGCGTCCCCACAAATAATGATAGAGCGTAGCCACCGACGTCGCGGCGAAGCAGAGCAGGAAACCGTAGAAAGTCAGGTGATGATACAGTTTGCGCCGGTCGGTCGGCTTCTCGTCCTCGTTGTAGCAGCCGACGCCGCCGCCGTGGAGATAGCGCAGCTCGCCCGCATCGCGGATCGCCTGGAAGATCGAGCCCCCATCGGCACGGCCGCCGATCGGCGTGCCGATGTCGCGCCAGAACGCACGCACGCTCATGACCAGCGCGAGGATCGCATAGAGAAAGGCGGCGCTGAATAATGCGGCCATCGCATTGTGCGGCATCAGTCTGTAGAACGCGCCGGGACCGGTGTGCACGCCGAACAGCACGCTGCGGTCGTTCAGGACGGCGAAGCCGAGAATGAAGGCGGCCATGCTGAGCGCGGCGATGACACTGATGACGAGGCCGTTTCGCGCGAACGCACCGGACAGCGCCTGTGGCCAGGCATAGGCGGCATAGGATTCGGCGCGCGCGATCGCCAGCGTCTGCGGGACGTTGACGTTGAATTCATGCGGCGGCGAGAACTGGCAGTCGACGTAGCAGGCGCCGCAGGAATGGCAGAGATTGGCGAGATAATTGAGGTCGCCGTCGGAGAAGGCACGGCGCATTTCCATGGCGGGAAATACCGCGCACAGTCCCTCGCAGTAGCGGCAGGAATTGCAGACCGTCATCAGGCGGTCGGCTTCGTCGAGAATCCTAGTTCCGTGCATGTTTCGCCGCTTCCCGTCCTGCGATCCGCCCGAACACGCTGCCGATGGTCATGCCCATGCCGGCGGCATAGCCCTTGCCGAGCACGTTGCCGGCCATGATCTCACCGGCTGCGAACATGTTGGCCGACGGCTTGCCGTCCGACATAAGCATCCGCGCCTCCCTGGTCACGCGCGTGCCGAGATAGGTGAAGGTTATGCCGGGCCGCACCGGATAAGCGAGATAAGGCGGCGTCTCGATCCGCCGCGCCCAATGCGTCTTCTGCGGTGTGATGCCTTCGGTGCGGCAATCGTCCAGAACAGTATGGTCGAAGGTGCCGGGCCGCACCGCTGCATTGAACTCCGTGATGGTCTTGTCCAGCGCAGCTGGATCGAGCTCGAGCTTGCCGGCGAGCTCAGCCACGGTCTGCCCGGCGATCGGCGGGAACAGTGTCGGCATGAACGAGGTGACGACGGTCGAATCGAAGATGATGTAGGCGATCTGGTCCGGCTGCGCCGCGACCAGCCGGCCCCAGATCGCGTAGCGCTTCGGCCAGATGTCCTCGCCCTCGTCGTAGAAACGCTGGGCGTGCTTGTTGACGACGATGCCGAATACGACCGAGTCGTGACGCGTGATGATGCCGCCGTCGAACTTCGGCGCGCGGGCGTCGATCGCGACCGCATGGCACTGCGTGGGGTCGCCGACCTCCTGCACGCCCTTGTCGAGCAGCATCTTCAGGATCGAACCGCGATTATAGGGCGTGCCGCGGATCAGGAAATTGTCGGCGGCCTCGCCCCAATATTGCTTCAGCCATTCGATGTTGGCCTCGAACCCGCCGGCCGCGGCGACCAGCGCCGTCGCGCGTATCTCGGTCTCGCCATTGATCGGCCGCTTGAGGCGCGCGGCGAGAAACATGCCGTCCTCGATCATGAGGTCGGTGACCTCGGCGTCGTATTCGACCTCGACGCCGAGCCGCTCGGCAGTGAGATAGAGCGCGTTGAGCATCGCCCGCCCGCCACCGAGGAAAAAGGAGTTGGTGCGACCGAGGCTCAGCGTGCCGCCGAGCGAGGGTTGCCAGCGCACGCCCTGCTCCACGATCCAGCTCAAAATGTCCTTGGATTCCCGGATCATGTGACGGGCGAGCACCTCGTCGGTTTGCCCGCCGGTGACGCGCAGCAGATCCTCCCAGAACTCTTCCTCGGTGTAGGGGCCGGTCAGGATGTCGGTGGCGGCGTCATGGGCGCAGCGCATGTTGCGGGTATGGCGGGTGTTGCCGCCGCGATAGAACTTTGGCGCGCCCTCCAGCACGAGGACGGAGGCGCCGCCACGCCGGGCGCTGATCGCCGCACACAGCGCCGCATTGCCGCCGCCGATCACCAGCACGTCGTATTTACTGCTCATGCCGTCTGCCCGATGCCGACGAAGTTAGAGACATTCTGCCCGCCGGCCGCCTCGGTCATTCCCGGCCGCCATTGCGTACCTTTGTATACAAAGATATACATCAACGTTGCAAGCGGCATCTCTGCATGGGCAGGATGCGCCGCGAGGGAAAACATGGCCAGACGCCCGGCAAAGGCAGGCGGATCGATCGCGCGCGGCGGCGGTGTCGCGCTGGGCGAAGCAGTGTTCCGCTCGCTCTGCGAGGCGCTGCAGGCCGGCAGCTACCGCGCCGGCGACCGCCTGCGCGAAGAGGAGGTCGCCAACCGGCTGAAGGTCAGCCGCACGCCGGTGCGGGAGGCTCTGGGCCGGCTCGCGGCGCGCGGGTTCGTCGAACCCGCCGGCGGCCGCGGCCTCATCGTGCGCAACCTCGACATCTCCGAGGTGCTCGAACTCTATGCCATGCGCGAGATCATGGAAGGCGCCGCCGCGCGCCTGGCCGCGGAGCACGCCTCAGCGACCGAGGTCGACGCGCTCAGGGATATCGAACAGGCTTTTGTCCAAGCGTCTGCGGCCGACGCCGCCGAGATGGCAGGAGAAATGGCAAGGCTGAACCGCGCGTTCCACGAGGCGATCTGCCGCGCAGCGCGCAACCGCTATCTCGACAACGCGTCAGGCGAATTGCAGGACTGGATCGCACTCCTCGGTCCCACCACCTTCTCCGTATCGGGTCGCCCCTCGACCAGCCACGGCGAGCACCAGGCCATCATCGACGCCATCGCGGCTCGCAACGGCGATAAGTCGGAGCAACTCGCGCGCGCACATATCCGCGAAGCGCTGCGCTGCCGGCTGAAGCTTTTGCAAAAGCAGTAGCGGCGAGACGCTCAGGCTACCACATCCGCGACGACCGCCTTCAACACGACCCCCGCATCATCCGGTTTGAGCCGCACCTGCAATCCGCGCTGACCACCGTTGATGTAAACCTGATCATGCACGAGCGCACTCTGCTCGATCACGGTGCGCACGGGCTTCCGCTGCCCGAACGGGCTGATGCCACCGACCTTGAAGCCGGTGACTCGCTCGGCTTCGAGCGGCTTCATCATTTGCGCCGACTTGCCGCTCGCAGCCGCGGCGAGCTTCTTCATCGAGACTTCGCGGTCGGACGGGACGATGACACAGACCGGCTTGCCATCGACCAGCGCCATCAGCGTCTTCAGGACGCGCGCGGGGTCCTCGCCGAGCGCCGATGCGGCCTGGAGTCCGATGCTCTCGGCATCGGGATCGTAGTCGTAGGTGTGGACGGTGAAGGCAATGCCGGCAGCTTCAAGCGCGCGCGTGGCTGGGGTGATTTTGGACATAGATCACGTTTACCACCGTCATTGCGAGGAGCGAAGCGACGAAGCAATCCCGAGCTTTCCGGGGAAGGATCCTGGATTACTTCGCGACGTTCGCAATGACGGTGCGGGTACGCAGAGGCGCCGCACACGCGGCGGAGCTTTACTCCGCCGCGTCGCGCATTTCCGCGCGCTCGGCCCTGGCCGCGCAGAACTTGAACTCCGGGATCTTGCCGAACGGATCGAGCGCCGGGTTGGTCAACAAATTCGCTGCCGCTTCCGCGTAGCAGAACGGCATGAAGACCATGTTCTCGGGAACGTCGCGGTCCGAGCGGACCTTGACCTCGACCGCGCCGCGGCGGGTCTCGAGCCGAATGAAATCGCCGGGCGCAAGCTTCTTCCTGTGCATGTCCTTCGGCGACATGAAGGCCACAGCCTCGGGCTCGATCTGGTCGAGCACCTGCGCGCGGCGGGTCATCGAGCCGGTGTGCCAATGCTCGAGCACGCGGCCGGTCGAGAGCACCATCGGGTATTCCGCGTCGGGAAGCTCGTCCGGCGGGATCACCTTGGCCGGCACGATCTTGCCGCGGCCGCTCGCGGTCGGGAAGCCGGTGGTGAAGATGATCTCGTTGCCGGGCTTGTTCGGATCGTCCGCCGGATAGGTGACGGCACCTTCACGCACCAGCCGTTCCCAGCTGATGTTCTTGAGCGACGGCATCAGCTCCGCCATCTCGGTGTAGACGTCGCCGGGACCGGCGTAATTCCAGGGCAGGCCCATGCGCTTGCCGATCTCCTGGATGATCCAGAGATCCTGCCGCGCATCGCCCGGCGGCTTGATCACCTGGCGCGCCAGCTGCACGCGGCGATCGGTGTTGGTGAAGGAGCCGTCCTTCTCCGCGAAGGCCGAGGCCGGCAGGATGACGTCGGCGTGGAAAGCGGTCTCCGTGACGAAGAGATCCTGCACGACGAGATGATCGAGCATCGCCAGTGCTCCGCGCGCATGCTGCAGATCCGGATCGGACATCGCGGGGTTCTCGCCCTCGATATACATGCCCGTGATCTCGCCGGCATGGACCGCGTTCATGATCTCGACCACGGTCAGGCCGCGAACGGGATCGATCTCCTTCTGCCAGACCTTCTCGAAGTTCACGCGCAGATCGTCACGATCGACCGGCTGATAATCCGGCAGGAACATCGGGATCAGGCCGGCGTCGGAGGCACCCTGCACGTTGTTCTGACCGCGCAGCGGATGCAGGCCGGTGCCGGGGCGACCGACCTGGCCGGTGATCAGCGCCAGCGCAATCAGGCAGCGCGCATTGTCGGTGCCGTGGACATGCTGGCTGATGCCCATGCCCCAGAAGATGATCGACGATTTCGCTCGCGCATAGGTCCGCGCGACCTCACGCAGGGTCTGCGCAGAGATGCCGCAGATCGCCTCCATCTTCTCCGGCGTGAACTCCTTGATCTTCTCCTTGAGGTCCTCGAACCCTTCAGTGTAGCCGGCGATGTACTGGTCGTCGGTCAGCCCCTCGGTGATGATCGTGTGGATCATCGCGTTCAGCATCGCGACGTCGGAGCCCGGCTTGAACTGCAAATGCTTGGTCGCATGGCGCGACAGCGACTGCCGGCGCGGGTCCATGACGAACAGCTTTGCGCCATTCTGCTTGACCGCATTCTTGATGAAGGTTGCGGCGACCGGATGATTCACGGTCGGATTGGCGCCGATCACGATGATGACCTCAGCGTCCATCGCCGCCGAGAACGGCGCCGAGACCGCGCCAGAACTCAGGCCTTCGAACAGCGCCGCGACCGACGAGGCGTGGCACAGACGCGTGCAATGGTCGACATTGTTCGAACCGAAGCCGGTGCGCACCAGCTTCTGGAACAGATAGGCCTCCTCGTTGGAGCCCTTCGCCGAACCGAAGCCGGCCAGCGCCTTCACGCCCTTCTCGTCGCGGATCTTGACCAGGCCCTTGGCCGCGATGTCGAGCGCTTCTTCCCAGCTCGCTTCGCGGAAATGCGTGAAGGGATTGGCCGGATCAACCTGGTCGTTGGAATCCTTCTTCGCGTTCGGCAGCCGCACCAGCGGCTTGGTCAGCCGATGCGGATGGTGGATGTAGTCGAAGCCGAAGCGGCCCTTGACGCAAAGACGGTTGCGGTTGGCCGGGCCGTCGCGGCCCTCGGCATAGATCACCTTCTCGTCCTTGACCTCATAGGTCACCTGGCAGCCGACGCCGCAGAACGGGCAGAGCGAATCCACTTTCTTGTCGGCATAGGTGACGCGGGTCTGCTTCTCGTCCAGCATTACGGCCGGCATCAGAGCCCCGGTCGGACAGGCCTGCACGCATTCGCCGCAGGCGACGCAAGTGGACTCGCCCATGGGATCGTCGAAGTCGAAGACGATTTTCGAACCATGGTTGCGATAGGCCATGCCGATGACGTCGTTGACCTGGACCTCGCGGCAGGCACGCACGCACAGGCCGCACTGGATGCAGGCATCGAGATTGACGCGCATCGCCGGATGGCTGGCATCGGTCGCCCAACGCTCGGCGGCGGGGAAGCGGCTTTCGGTGACGCCGGTGGCCTCGGCCCAGTGCCAGAATTTGGACTCCGGATCGTGCGAGGTCTCGCGCGCCGGCTGATCGGCGACCAGCAGCTCCATGACCATTTTTTGCGCGGAAACCGCGCGCGCGCTCTCAGTCTTCACCTTCATGCCGACCGATGGCGTGCGCTTGCAGGACGCCGCAAGCACGCGCTCGCCCTCGATCTCGACCATGCAGGCGCGGCAATTGCCGTCAGGGCGATAATCCGGCGCCGGCGTATAGCACAGATGCGGAATCTCGCGACCCCCGCGTTTCGCGACCTGCCAGATCGTCTCGCCGGCGTTGGCCTCGACCTGCTTGCCGTCGAGCTCGAACGTAATCTTCGTCATTCGGCCGCTTCCTTGAACTCGTCAGGGAAATATTTGATCACGGTGGACAGCGGATTCGATGCCGCCTGACCGAGACCGCAGATCGAAGCATCGCGCATCGCCTGGCTCAATTCTTCCAGAAGGGCGCGGTTCCAGACCGGTTTCTGCATCAGCTGCACGGCCTTCTGGGTTCCGACGCGGCACGGCGTGCACTGGCCGCAGCTCTCGTCCTCGAAGAATTTCATGAGATTCAACGCGGCCGCGCGCACGCTGTCCTTTTGCGACAGGATCACGATCGCGGCTGAGCCGATGAAGCAGCCGTATTTTTCAAGCGTGCCGAAGTCGAGCGGGATGTCGTCCATCGCCGCCGGCAGGATGCCGCCGGACGCACCGCCCGGCAGGTATGCGTAGAACCGATGGCCGTCGGCCATGCCGCCGCAATATTCCTCGATCAGCTCGCGCACGGTAATGCCAGCAGGCGCGAGCTTCATGCCGGGGTTCTTGACACGGCCCGACACCGAGAAACTGCGCAGGCCGTGCCGCTCATGGCGGCCGTGGCCCTTCCACCAGTCGGCGCCCTTCTCGACGATGTCGCGCACCCACCACAACGTCTCGATGTTGTTGATCAGCGTCGGCAGGCCGAACAGGCCGACCTGGAACGGATACGGCGGTTTGTGCCTGGGCAGGCCGCGCTTGCCCTCGATGCTTTCTAGCAGCGAGGATTCCTCACCGCAGATATAGGCGCCGGCGCCGCGGCGCATGTGCAGCGTCGGGCCGCCCGGCGGGAGCTTTGCGATCTCGCACTCGATGATCTCGCGCGATGCCGGATATTCGTCGCGCAGGTAGATGTAGATATCCGAGGCCTGCACCACATGCGCACCGATCAGCATGCCCTCGAGGAAGCGATGCGGATCGCTTTCGAGATAGACGCGGTCCTTGAACGTGCCGGGCTCGCCCTCGTCGCCGTTGATCGCCATCAGCCGCGGGCCGGGCTCGCCGAGGACTGCGCGCCATTTGCGTCCAGTCGGGAAGCCGGCGCCGCCGAGACCGCGCAACGAGGCGTCGTCGAGCGCCTTCAACAGATCGTCTGTCGGCAGTTCGCCCGAGCGCAAGCGGTTGAGCAGCTTGTAGCCGCCGTCCGCAACATAGGGGTCGTAGCCGATATAATCGGGCAGATGCGCGTGGCTGTCGCCGGCCTTCGCGGCCGCCATGACATTGGCGACGGTCGCATGATCGACGAAGTTGTGGCCGACTTCCGCGGCCGGTGCGGTGTCACAACGGCCGACGCAGGGCGCACGCACCACGCGGATGCCGGGACCCGACACGTCTTGCAAATCGGCGAGCAGCTTCTCGGCCCCGAGCATCGCGCAGGTCAGCGAATCGCAGACGCGGATCGTCAGCGGCGGGATGTCAGGCTCGCCTTCCTTCACCACGTCGAAATGCGCGTAGAACGTTGCGGTCTCGAACACCTCGGCGAACGCGAGCTTCATCTCGTCGGCGAGCGCGGCGAGATGCGCGGCCGAGATCTGGCGATACTTGTCCTGGATCAGATGCAGATATTCGATCAACAGGTCGCGCCGCCGCGGCTTGTCGCCGAGCAGCTGCTCGATCTCATCGGACGCGGTGGGATCGACCTGCCGTCCCTTGGGCGTGGATTTAGCGCGCTTCCGTCCCTGGCCGGGATGTTCGAACTCGCGAACCTTGTGAACGTCGTCGTTGCTGCTCATGGAGACGTCGCGTTCTCCTCAAATGCGCGATGAGTTTAGGCCAGATCGCCAATGCGATCCGCCTTCATTTCCGACTCGATCAGCGAAACCAGTTCCCGCTGACCAAGCCAAATTCGACGCAACTCTAATCTCTGGTATGCCAGATGCAAGACAATTTAGAACGTCCCTGGAATGATTTAGGAGGCAGGCGGTCGCCCGCCTGCCCCTTTACCCAAGCGCCAGGCGGAACCCGATCTCAGGTCTTGCTCATGCACTCTTCGATGTAGAACCAACGGTCGTCGCCAGCCAGGCCCTTGGACTTTACCTCGGCGCGGCAGGCCTTAAGCTTCGGCTTGTTGGCTGCCCATTTCGCCTTCATGTCTTTCAGCTTCTGCATGCTGAGCTTGATCTTGCCAGGCGGCTTGGCATTGGTCGTCGCGGGCGGTGCCGCGGTGGCAGGCGTCGTTGCGGTTTGCGCGGACGCGGTATGAAGGCTTGCGGCCAGCAGCATGGCGGCAAGGCAGATACGAGTGCTGAGCATAAAGAATCCCCCTAGATCCCATTCTTGACTTGAAAGACGAGCGTCGCGGGATGCTGAGCAGTCAGCATCCCGCGACGATGTGGGTTTGCGATTACAGGATCTTAACCGCGCTCTCGAGCGTCTTGTACACGCCCCACGCCAGCGGGACGCCGACGAACAGCCAGAACAGCGCAGCCTTGATATCGAGGCCGCCGGTGCCGATCCCGAACGAGCCCGTCTGAACCGTATTGGCGCCGGCGCCCGCCGCCTGCAGCTTCGCGACTTCGGCTTCGCTCATGTACCATTTCGAGTCGACCGGCTTGATCAGGTAGTTGCAGATGATGCCGGCGATCAGCATCGCACAGAGAATGTACATGGTCGTGTTGTAGAGCTGGTCACGCGGCACGCCCGCTGCGAGCTGGAACTCGCGGATGTAGTTCACGACAACGGGGCCGATGATGCCCGCGGTGGACCACGCCGTCAGCAGCCGGCCGTGGATTGCGCCGACGAACTGAGTGCCGAACATATCGGCCAGATAGGCCGGCACCGTGGAGAAGCCGCCGCCATACATCGACAGGATGATGCCGAAGCCGAGCACGAAGAGCATCTTCGAGCCCATCGCCGCAAACGTCGGCGCCAGTGCGTAGAGCACGATGCCGAGGATAAAGAACGTGTAATACGTATTCTTGCGGCCGATATAATCAGACAACGACGCCCAGACGAAGCGGCCGCCGATGTTGAACAGCGACAGCAGGCCCGCGAAGCCCGCCGCGATGCCGGCGATGACAGTCTTCTGCTCGACCGAGAGCTGACCAAAGGCGAGCTCCGGATGGCCGATCAGCTTGCCGGCGAATATCTCCTGCAGCATCGGAGAGGCCATGCCGATCACGCCAATGCCGGCCGACACGTTCAGGCACAGCACCCACCAGATCAGCCAGAACTGCGGCGTCTTGTGCGCGTTGTCGAGATGGACGTGATGCTCGGAGATCATTGTCTTCTTCTCGCTCGGCGGCGTCCAGCCGTCAGGCTTCCAGCCGGCCGGCGTCACGCGGTAGGCGAAAGCGCCGATTGTCATGAAGACGAAATAGACGATGCCCATCACGAGGAAGGACTTCCACACGCCGACATCGGTCGGTGTCTTGAAGTAGTTGATCAGGATGTTGGCAAACGGTGCGCCGATCATGGCGCCGCCGCCGAAACCCATGATCGCCATGCCGGTCGCCATGCCGCGGCGATCGGGAAACCATTTGATCAGCGTGGACACAGGCGAGATGTAGCCGAGGCCAAGGCCGATGCCGCCGATCACGCCGGACCCCAGCCACATCAGCCAGAGCTGGTGGGTGTAGATTCCGATCGCACCGAGGAACAGGCCGCCGCACCAGCAGATCGCCGCGACGAAACCAGCCTTGCGCGGGCCAGCCCGTTCGAGCCAGCCGCCCCAGACAGCAGCGGCAACGCCGAGCACGACGAAGAACAGGGTGAACATCCAGCCGAGGCTTGCGACCTTCCAGTCGCAACTGGTGGTGAAGAGCTCCTGCCACAGCGACATGTCCGGACAGGCTTTCGGCGCCGTGATGCCGATCGCGCGCGACAGCGGCAGCCAGA
This sequence comes from Bradyrhizobium sp. 132, assembly GCF_023074185.1. Taxonomy (GTDB): domain Bacteria; phylum Pseudomonadota; class Alphaproteobacteria; order Rhizobiales; family Xanthobacteraceae; genus Bradyrhizobium. Next base: position 69,336 of record NZ_JADPKY010000099.1, read on the forward strand.
ACACCGAGAAGCCGTAGGCCATGCCGATGCAGAGATGAATGCACAGCGCGGCCGGCGGTACCAGCCAGCGATTGAAGCCGGCCTTGGCGATCGTGCGCTCGCGATCAAGAAAACCCGCGCCGGCGCCTGAAATCGTTCCAGCGCTCTCGATTGTCGTCATGCGTTCCTCCCCTGCGGACGCCCTTCTGAGCGGCCCGCCGCTAGATCCTGTTCCTCAGCCCATTGCGGTGCAGCCTGTCCCTGCTGCTCCGCACAATCACACGATGCGCGCCAGGATTGTCACGCACATCCAAACGTTAACCCCTCAACCCCGAGATCTATGCCCGACGCCGCGTTCAGGCTTCATGCGATGTCCCATTGCTCCGCGTATCGCGGGCAAGACTCGACCTCCGCGTCTCGGCGGAGGAAGTCGATTGGGGCAGAAGTGATGAGCGATGTCGATAGACAAAAGGTAGGTATCAACTGCGTGACCGTTGGCTAAGTGGGCGGCGCACCATTGATTTTTTCTATCGGCCTATCGGTCTTCTCTATCAAAAACACGATGCGCGCGTCGTTGCGCTCCGTGATCTCCACCGTGCCGCCGGTCTCGCGGATCAGGTTCGGGATGTCAATCACCGACAATGGATCCGTGCAGTACACCTCGAGCTGATCGCCCGCCTGCAAGGGTTTCAACGCCTTGCGCGTCTTCAGGGCGGGGAGCGGGCATTTCAACCCGGTGAGATCGAGCGTCGTTCTGGTCATGGGCGCAACATGGAGGGCTGGGTTGATGGCGTCAACGCCAAGACAATGCCAAGACAACGCCAAGACAACGCCAAGCCTCAGAGCAGATCGGCATAGGATAGGAAACCTACATCCTGCCCCGGCTCGACCTGGGTGATGTCTTCGCCGAGTTCAATGAGACCGTCGGTCTCGACCAGCGACGACAACAGGCCGGCGCCTTCGCGCGGGAACTTGATAGCCTCGAGTGCGCCGTCCTGCCCGCGCCGCAAGGACGCCCGAACATATTCGCGCCGGCCGATCTTTTTCTTGTACGTGAATGCCGCGCGCACCGGGATCGGCAACAGCGGCTCGGCCAGGCTGCCCGCAAGCGCCAGCACCGTCGGCCGCACCACATGCACGAAAGTCACGAAACTCGCGACGGGATTGCCCGGTAATCCGATCAGCGGCGTGCCCTCGATGATGCCCATCGCCACCGGCCGTCCCGGCTTGATCGCCATCCGCCACAACACCAGCGAGCCGACGCTTTCGACCGCCGCCTTGACGTGATCCTCCTCCCCGGTCGAGACGCCGCCGGTGGTGAGGATCAGGTCGTGGCTGCTTGCCACCTGCTTCAAGCCATTTGCGAGCGCGTTGCGCTCGTCGCGCAATATGCCGAGATCGCTGACCTCGCAGCCGAGCCGGCGCAGCATCGCCATCAGCATGAAGCGGTTGGAGTCGAAGAGCTGCGAGGTCGCGCGCGGCTCGCCGGGCGAAGCCAGTTCGTCGCCGGTCGAAAACACCGCGACGCGGATGCGCCTGACGACGTCGAGCCTGACAAGGCCGAACGCCGCGGCGAGCGCGACATGCTGCGGCAGCAACCGCTGGCCTGCGCGCAGCGCGATGTGCCCTTCGGGAATATCCTCGCCCGCAGGGCGGACATTGGCGCCCGGCTTCAGCCCCGGCGGCAGCACAATCCGGCCGGAATCATCGATGCGCACATCTTCCTGCATGAAGACGGTTTCGGCATCCGGCGGCATCGGCGCGCCCGTAAAGATGCGCGCGGTGTGGCCGGCCTTGATCTGCGCCTGTGCAAGGCCGCCGGCCTGGATGCGGCCGTCGAGCGGGAGCGCCCGTTCCGCGCTGTCCGGAACATCTGCGTTGCGCACGGCGTAGCCATCGACGGCCGAGTTGGTGAACGGCGGCAGCGGCAGAGGCGCCGCAATGTCGCGCGCCAGCACACGCCCGTCCGCATCGACCAGCGCCACGGTTTCGAGATCGGCAATCGCGCTGACGCGCGTCGTGATCAGGCCAACGGCCTCGCCGACCGACATCATCGGTCCACCGAAGGCAAAACAATCGTCGGACAATTGCGCCATGGTGCCTCGTCAACGCATCGCAGCGCTTTTCGCGACCGCTTCCTCGACCGGCATCGCCGCGCGGAGCAGCAGCGCCGCAGCAGCCTCGATATCATCGAGATGGACGGTGGGCAGTCGCGTTTCAATGGCGACATCGGCCGCGATCCCGAAAATTCCGGGATCATCGGGAAACAGCAACGGCTTGTCGTTGGCGGCGCGATGCACCTCGATCTTGCGATGCGGCTCGCGCTTGAAGCCTTCGACCACGACGAGATCGACCGCGGACAGCTTGCTCAACAGTTCCGGCAGTCGCGGCTCCGCCGCGCCGCGCAACTCATGCATCAGGACCCAGCGATTCGACGAAGCCACCAGCACCTCGGCCGCGCCGGCCTCGCGATGGCGCCAGGAGTCCTTGCCGGGCACGTCGACATCGAACTGGTGATGCGCATGCTTGATGACCGAGACGCGCAAGCCCTGCGCGTTGAAATGCGGGATCAGCCGCGTCAACAGCGTGGTCTTGCCCGCACCGCTCCAGCCTGCAAGGCCGATGACTTTCATCACAACGTGATCTCCGCCAGCCGTATCATGCGGCTGGAACCGCCCGTTCCGTCATTGCGAGCGCAGCGAAGCAATCCAGAGTGCCTCCGCGGAAAGATTCTGGATTGCTTCGCTGCGCTCGCAATGACGAGAAGAGACATTTTCGCTTTCCACCGCCATGCTTATATCGGCTTGACCCCAATGTCATGCTAACCTCGCGGCCATGATGAAGATCGACAAAGCCCCGGTGCCCGTGATCGCGCCGAACCCGGACGACCCGCGCCTGACCCAGAGCGTGACCGGGACCGACCAGTCCGGCGTCAGGATCGAGATCAAGGTGCCGATGGAGCGGCCGCTGACGCTCTACCTGAATTCGCAGGAAATCGTCACCATGATGACGATCGGCGACTACCCGGAATATCTGGCGCTGGGCTATTTGCTCAACCAGAACATGCTGAAATATAATGACGAGGTCACCGAGGTCGAATACGACGACGACCTCCAGGTGGTCGTGGTGCGCACCGAACACCACACCAATTTCGAAGCCAAGCTGAAGAAGCGCACGCAGACTTCGGGCTGCGCGCAGGGCACCGCCTTCGGCGACCTTCTCGAAGCGGTCGAGAGCGTTGCGCTGCCGAAGGCCGAGTTGCGCACCTCCTGGCTCTACCAGATGACCCAGACCATCAACACGATGCCCTCGCTTTATCTGGAAGCCGGTGCGATCCATGGCTGCGTGCTGTGCAGGGAGGGCGAACCGCTCTGCTACACCGAGGACGTCGGCCGTCACAACGCCGTCGACAAGATCGCGGGCTGGATGTACCGCCACGGTGTCGATGCATCCGACAAGATCCTCTACACCACGGGACGGCTCACCTCGGAGATGGTGATCAAGACGGTGCGCATGGGAATTCCGATCCTGGTGTCGCGCTCCGGCTTCACGGCCTGGGGCGTCGATCTCGCACGCCAGGTCGGGCTGACGCTGGTCGGACGCGCGCGCGGAAAACGCTTCATCGCACTCGCGGGCGAAGAGCGCATCGTCTACGACCAGAACCTCGCTTACATCGGGGAGGAATCGGCCAAGCACAAGCGCAAGGGTGAAGGTGGTGGAGACTAGCTTTCCGACGACGCAAGGCGTGCTGCTCGCCGGCGGCCTGGCGCGGCGCATGGGCGGCGGCGACAAGCCGATGCGGACCATCGGCGGGCGCACCATCCTGGAGCGGGCGATCGCACGCCTTGCGCCCCAATGCAGCGGACTGATCCTGAATGCCAACGGCGATCCCGCCCGCTTTGATTCATTCGGATTGCATGTCGTCGCCGACGATGTCCCCGGCTTTCCCGGCCCGCTCGCCGGCATCCTTGCCGCGCTCGACTGGACCGCAGCGAACCGGCCTGAGGTGGAGTGGGTGCTCAGCGCCGCCGGCGACTGTCCCTTCCTGCCGCGCGATCTGGTCGCGCGCTTGCATGAAGAGCGCCTCGCGGCGAATGCCGAGCTCGCCGTTGCGGCGTCAGGCGACCAGTCGCATCCGGTGATCGGATTGTGGCGCGTTGGCTTGCGCGACGAACTGCGTCACGCGCTGGTGGTCGAAGACCTACGCAAGATCGACCGCTGGACCGGGCGCTACCCGCTCGCGACGGTGACGTGGCCGACCGAGCCGCTCGATCCGTTCTTCAACGCCAATACGATCGAGGATATCGCGGAAGCCGAGCGGCTGGCCGCGCTGGATGCGGCGTCTTAATCCAGCTCTACGCTGGCCGGAAGCCGGCCCGCTCCAGCGCGGCGCGCGCCTCGTCCGAACCGAGTGCGGCGAGAAAGGCCTGCACCGCCGGCCGCTGCTTGCGCACTGTCACCAGCGCGAAATCATAATGCTCTTCCGCGAGCGGAATGAAACCGAGGCCGACCGCATGGGCGACCGGCGCAATGGTCATGCCCCAGTCGGCGCGGTGCTGTGCGACGGCCGCGGCCACCGCGCTGTGCGAGCGCGGCTGGTTCCAATACCCTTCCGGGCGCGCACCACCGAGCAGCCGGTCGATCAGGATGCGCGTGCCGGCGCCCTGGTTGCGATTGACCATGATGCAGACGGGATCCGAGAGCGCGGCGGCGACGGCCTGCTTCGCGTCCAGGCCTTCGAAACGCTTGTCGCCCTGGCGAAACACGATGCCCTGCATCCGGCGCCATCCCGGCACGAGCTCGAGTCCTTCGACGAGGTAAGGCGTATTGTAGGTCTCGCTCTTGTCGTCGAACAGATGGATCGGCGCCAGATCGCATTCGCCGCGCCGCGCCGCTGCAAGCCCGCCGAGACTGCCGACCGCGATCGAGCGCACGGTCAGGCCGGCGTGCGCGAGTTGCGCGGTGACGAGATCGAGGCCGGTGCAATGGCTGCCGACGATGACGAGATCGGGCACCCGCACATGCGGCGTAAACAGCGTCACCTCGGCCTCGGTCCCGGCCGGCATCTGCTCGGCGAGCGCGTCGATGCGCAAAAAACCGTCGGCCTGCGCGAACGATGTGATCGCACCGGAGCCCTTGCCGGAGGGATAAGCAATCAAGCCGTCCTTGCCTTCGACCAGCGAGACCATGACGAATTCGGTGCGGCCGAGCTCGGAAGCAATGCGCACCGGCACAGTCGCGTTCACCTTGGCATCGGAGCGTGGTGGCAGCCCGGCCATCTTGCGCAGCACCGGCACGATCATGTCGTGGAAGGTGAACATCGCCGAGGTCGGAAAACCCGGCAGGATCACCACCGGCTTGCCGTCGCAGACCGCAAGGCACAACGGCTTGCCGGGCTTGAGCGCAATACCATGCGCGACGATGCCGGGCTGGCCGAGCCGGCCGATGATGCGATGAGAGAGATCGCCCGCGCCTTTCGACGTGCCGCCGGAGAGCACCAGCATGTCGGCATCCGCAAGCGCGCTGCGCATGGCGGCTTCGAGCCTGGCTTCGTCGTCCGGAATCGCGCCGAGGAAAACCGCATCGCCGCCGTTCTCGTCGATCGCAGCGGTGACGATCGCGCCGTTGGTATCGTAGATCGCGGCGGGCGCGAGCACCTCGCCGGGCTGGACCAGCTCATCGCCGGTGGAGATCACGGCAACCCGCGGTTTGCGCGCGACGGTCACGTCTGCAATGCCGCAGGCCGCCAGCATGCCGATCTCGCGCGAGCCGATGATCGTGCCGGCGCGCAGCAGCGCCTCGCCGCGCGCGATGTCGGATCCTGCATAGGATACGAATTGCCCGGGGGACACCGCACGACGGACGTCGATCGCATCAAGGCCGGCCGGCTGGGTGTGCTCGACCATGACGACGGCATCGGCACCGCGCGGCAGCGGACCGCCGGTGGCAATCGGCGTTGCGGTTCCCGCTACCACTTGCAGCGCCGGTGCGGTACCGCAGTGGATGATCTCGCCATTCAACCCGATGCGAACCGGTGCGCCTTCGCCGGCCGCTGCAAGGTCCGCCGAGCGCACCGCAAAGCCGTCGACATTGGAACGGTCGAACGGCGGCACGTCGATCGGCGCGGTGATGTCTTCGGCGAGTGCCGCACCGAGCGCATCGGCAAGCTTGCGGCTTTCGCTTGGGACCGCGCGCGGGAACAGCGCGGCCTCGAAGCGTGCCAGTGCCTCCTCGCGGGACAGAATTTTGAGGAACTGCTCCTGTTCGAGGGCGCTGCGGACTTGCGATTGCGGGATCATCGTCATGCCAAAGCTCGTATCATTCCCGCATCAGATAGGCATCGACCGGCGCGCCCGCTGCAAATCCCTCGTGGCTGGCTGGAACAAGCAGCCATGCGTCGGCACGGGCAATTGCCTGGAGCGGCCATTCGCCTACCGCAAGCGGCACCCACGCATGATGTTCCTCGGCCAGCAGGCTAATTTCGGCGATGCCGACGCTGGATGCGATTTTTCGCGCGAGCGGCAAGGTTATCCGTCGGCGCGGCAGCCGCGCCGACAGCCGGTCTACGAGCGGCAGCACGAGCGCGAGCCAGACCGCAAGCGCCTGATCGGCCGAGCCGGGCAAGGCGACGACGGGAACCTGTCCGAGCCGCCCGGCCGCCGCAGTGCGTCCGGGCTGGAGCGCAAGACCATGCGCGATCACATCACCACGCCGGGCCAGCGCCGTGACAGCGGCATCCTTGCTACCGACGCCGCTGCCGCCGACCGTCAGCAGGAGATCGCAGGTGGGAGCGTCGAACGCCTCCGCGATCGATGCCGCATCTCGCGCACCGGCCGCGTGCGTTTGCACATCCAGCCCTGCGGCGCGCGCGATGTCCGCAATCAGATGCATGGTCCCCGTTGCGCCTGGTACATTGACAATGCGCAGCCGCGGACGGCGCACGCTCAGTCGGTCCAGTCCGGCGGCGCGCGCGAGCAGCAGAGCGGCAGGACCGACCGGATACCCCTCTGCCGCGGCAGGCGTGCCTCCGTCGATGTCACTTCCGGCGCGCCTGATGCCCTGCCCCGGCACGCTCTCCGCCAGCACCTGGGCGAGCGGACCGGACAGTTCGACTGCGTCGGCATCGAGCACACAGTCGCATCCCGCCGGCATCGCGTCCCCCGCATCGACCCAGGCGGGCGCCGTTGCGAGAGGCAGCGGTGAATAGGAGGACGCGCCGACCAAATCATTGGCGCATAATGCCCAGCCGTCCGCGGCAGCGACGTCGCGAGGCGGATGGGCCGCAAGCAGCGGCGTGCCCGCCGCGATACAGCCGGCCGCTTCAGTCAGTGGCAACTGCACCGGCGCGAGCGGATCAAGCCCCTTCAGCAACGCAGCGAGCGCGGTGTCGAGCGGCGTCAGCGATGGCGGCAGGCGCTGGGTCATGCGCCATGATGGACCATGCATCGCCAGGTTTGGCAACCGTTGGCGATACGAACGTCAGCCGCCTGACTTGTCCGCATTGGGGAAGAACAGCTGTTGTCCGTCGACCTTGTATCCGGCGATCGCCGCCTGCCCCTCCGGCGAGGTCAGCCAGTCGATGAAGTCTTGCCCGAGCTCCTTATTCACGTTCGGAAACTTCGCGGGGTTCACCAGCATCGCGCCGTATTGGTTGAGCAGCCGCTTGTCGCCTTCGACGAGGACGTCGAGATCGCCGCGCTCCCGAAATGCGATCCAGCTGCCGCGGTCGGACAGTACATAGGCGTTCGCCGTGCGCGCTGCGTCGAGGGCGGAGGTCATGCCCTGCTTGAACTCGCGATACCAAGCGCCCTTGACGCTCGCGATGTCGATACCGGCGACGATCCAGAGCGCGAGCTCTGCGGCATGCGTGCCCGAGCGGTCGCCGCGCGTCACGAACGGCGCACCCTTGGCCTCGATCGCTTTCAGCGCGGTTGCGATGTCCTTGCCTTTCACGCCGGCGGGATCGCTCTTCGGCCCGATCAGCACATAGTCGTTGTACATCACGTCAAAGCGCTTCACGGCAAAACCGTCCGCGACGAATTTCTCCTCCTGCGGCCGTGCGTGCATCAGCACGACGTCGACTTCGCCCCTCCGCGCCCCGTCGAGCACCTCGTCGGCGCGCCGCGCGATCACCGTCACGTCGATGCCGGTCTTTTCGCGGAAGATCGGCAGCAGATAATCGAGCAGGCCGGACTCCTGCGTCGCCGTGGTCGTGGCCAGCACGATCGCGCGGTCCTCCGCGGATGAGGCCGCAACGCCCGCGGCGAGGCCGCAGAGAAGCGCGAGTGCAACGGACAGGCGGCGGACGGCCATGATCGGGTTCCAATTGGCTATGACGCGAGCATGATGATGATGGATTGCGCCGCACTCGTGACGCGTTTGCTCGTTCCGGCGCCCAATCGCTGCGCGCACGCGGGCTGGAGCGCCTGCAGCGCGACGAGGTGACGGCCGTGGCAGTGCACTGCCTCGATGCCGACGGCAATCTTGCCGCTGCCGCCAGTGCTGCGTGACGCTCCGGACCTACGTGATGCATTGCTGGTCGCGTTCGTGCGCCGCGAGCAGGGTCTCGTGCTGCCGCCGGGCAATCCGAAACGGCTGCGCGGCCTCTCCGACGTGCTCGCGCTCGGTGCCAGAATGGCGATGCGGCAGCGCAGCTATTTCCGCCCCACCATGTAGGCCTTGATCCGGTTCCTCAGCGAAAAACGGTTGCGGCAGCGCGCCGAGGAGCTGACCGGCTACGATCCCTCGCCGGCCGGACAAATCCGCTTCGCGACCTGACGTTGACGCCCGCCCCCAAATAGTTGCAAAAGAAACCAATTCAGCCGGGCCGTACCCGGAAGCAACACCGGCCAACGCGCCGGATCAGGGGAGGACACGCGTGAAGCCAACGAGATTTGGACTGCCGGTCGCTGCCGGCTTTGCAGCGACGTTCCTGGCGGCAACGCTGCTGCCGGGCGCCGCAATGGCGCAGGTTTCCGACGACATCGTCAAAATCGGCGTGCTCACCGACATGAACGGCCCGGCCTCGGCACCGACCGGCCAGGGTTCGGTGATGGCGGCGCAGATGGCGATCGACGATTTCGGCGGCACCGTGCTCGGCAAGCCGATCAGCATCGTCGTCGGCGACCACCAGCTCAAGGCCGACATCGGCGGCGCCATCGCGCGGCGCTGGTACGACGTCGACCAGGTCGATCTGATCGTCGACGTGCCGGTCTCCGCGGTCGGGCTCGCGGTGCAGAACATGGCCAACGAGAAGAAGCGGCTGTTCATCACCCACTCCACCGGCACCGCGGATTTCCACGGCAAGTTCTGCTCGCCCTACGCGATCCAGTGGGTGTTCGACACCCGCGCGCTCGCGGTCGGCACCGCGGACGCCGTGGTCAAGCGCGGCGGCGACAGCTGGTTCTTCATCACCGACGACTACGCCTTCGGCCATTCGCTGGAGCGCGACGCCTCGGCGGTCGTGACCGCCAACGGCGGCAAGGTGCTGGGCTCGGTGAAGCCGCCGCTGGCAACGCCCGACCTCTCCTCGTTCGTGCTGCAGGCGCAGGCCTCCAAGGCCAAGATCATCGGCATCGCCGCCGGTCCGCCCAACAACATGAACGAGATCAAGACCGGATCGGAGTTCGGCGTGTTCAAGGGCGGCCAGCAGATGGCGGCGCTGCTGGCGCTGATCACCGACATCCACGGCCTCGGCTTGCAGGCTGCCCAAGGGCTGTTGCTGACGACGTCGTTCTATTGGGACATGGACGACAAGACCCGCGAATGGTCGAAGCGCTATTTCGCCAAGATGAACAAGATGCCGTCGATGTGGCAGGCCGGCGTCTATTCGAGCGTGATGCACTATCTCAACGCCATCAAGGAAACCGGCACCGACGATCCGCTCAAAGTCGCCGCGAAGATGCGGGAAAAGCCGATCGAGGATTTCTTCGCCCGCAACGGCAAACTGCGCGAGGACAATCTGATGGTGCACGACCTCTGGCTGGTGCAGGTGAAGACGCCGGAGGAGAGCAAATATCCGTGGGACTATTACAAGATCCTCGCGACGATCTCCGGCGACAAGGCGTTCGGTCCGCCGGACCCGGCGTGTGCGATGGTGAAGAAGTGACGGTGTAGTGAGAGAGGTCATCATGCCCGGGCTTGTCCCGGCCATCCACGATCTTTCAGACGGCACCAAGAACGTGGATGGCCGGGGACAAGCCCGGGCATGACGGCTGTGGGTGTACTGCGCGCCCTATTTCACCACTCCGATCTCGCGAAAATACTTCATCACGCCCGGATGGATCAGCTCCGGCTTCGGCGCGGCCGCGACCGTGTTCGCGGCCGTGGTCTCGCAGGCCTGCGCGAGCTGCTTGCAGAAATTTGCCTCGACGCCGTGCAGCGTCTTCGCCAGCCGGTAGGCGACATCGTCCGGCAGGTCTTCGCGCGTCAGGACAAAACTCCAGGAGCCGAGCGAGGCGATCGGCTCGGATTGTTTTGGATAGCTGCCCGCCGGCACGGTCAGCGGCTTCAGGAACGCATGTTTGGCGCGGATGCGCGCGATCTCTTCGGCACTGGGCGCGATGAAGCGCGCGCCTGACGCGCTCGAGGCCACGGCCGCAAAGCCGGGCCAGCCGATGCCGGCGCCCCAGAGTGCGGCGACACGTCGATCCTCGACCATCGCGGGACCGTCGCCGGCGCGGTCGAGATAAACAGCCTTGAAATCCTCGTCCTGCTTCAGGCCGAGACCATCCAGCACGTAGCGCGCCAGGATCGGCAGGCCCGAGCCTTTCGCGCCGAATGCGACGGGCTGACCGACGAGATCGCGAATCGTCTTGTACGGACTGTCCGCGCGCACCACGAACATGCCGGGGTTGGAATAGATCGCCGTGAGAATCTTCAGTCGCACCGGCGCACGGCCGATACCGGCAAAGGCTTCATAGGCCGGCTCGCCCGCGACCAAAGCGAGATCGAGCTCGCCTTTCTCCAAGAGCGGAATGTTCTCGTTGCTGCCCTTGGTATTGCGCGGGACGATAATGGCTTGCGGATCGGCCGCGTTCATCGCTTGCGCGAAGGCGTTGCCATAGAGGGGAAAGCCACCGCCGGGAGTCGCGGTGCCCAGGCTGATCGTAGAGCTGATTGTCGTGGTCGAAATGGCCTTGCCTCCGGTTTGAGCAGCGGCGGGGCTTGAAAGCAGCGTCGCGCCGAGAACAATGGTGATTGCGAATCTCATGGTCGGTCCCGGCGGGGGCGCGTCAACATCGACTTGCGGCGATGTAGGCAACGCCCTGTTTTTGTGAAAGCATGCAGCCCAACGACAATAGAACAATGGGAGACGTCATGTTGCGAATTTTGCGGAGCGCTGTTTTCGGGCTCGCGATCATTTCAGGCCTGTTCAGCGCCGCAGCTCCCGCCTCCGCCGCCGGCTATCCCGACCGTCCCGTGCACTGGATCATCGGCTTCTCCGCCGGCGGCCCGGTCGATATCGTCGCGCGGATCATGGCGCAATGGCTGTCGGACCGTCTCGGCCAGCAGTTCATCGTCGAGAACCGCACCGGCTCGGGCGGCAACATCGCCGCCGCGGCCGCGATCAGCTCGCCGGCGGACGGCTATACGCTGCTGTTCGTCGCGCCCAACAACGCGATCTCGACCTCGCTCTACAAGAAGCTGCCGTTCGACTTCCTGCGCGACACCGTGCCGGTCGCGAGCATCATGCAGCTCACCAACATGCTGGTCGTCTCCAACGCGTTCCCCGCGAAGACGGTTCAGGAGTTCATCGACTACTGCAAGGCCAATCCCGGAAAAATCTCCTTCGCCTCCTCCGGCAACGGCACCTCGGTGCACATGTCGGCCGAGCTGTTCAAGGTGATGACCAAATGCGACATGGTGCACGTGCCCTATCGCGGCTCGGCGATCGCCTTCCCCGACATCATCTCCAACAAGGTGCAGCTGATCTTCGACAACCTTCCGTCGGCGCTGGAGCAGGCCAAGGGCGGCAATGTCCGCGCACTTGGCGTGACCTCGCCGCAGCGCTGGCCGAGCGTGCCCGATGTGCCCGCGATCGCCGAAACCGTGCCGGGCTTCGAAGCGGTCGGCTTCTACGGCATCTCCGCGCCGAAGGGCACGCCGCCGGACGTGATCGATATCCTCAACAAGGCCGTCGGCGAAGCGCTGAAGGACCCGAAGCTGATCGCCCGCCTCGCCGAGACCGGCGGCATCCCCAAGCCGATGACGCCGGCCGAGTTCGGCAAGCTGGTCACCGACGAGACCCAGAAGTGGCGCAAGGTAGTGGAGTTCGCCGGGGTGTCGGTGGACTAGCGCCGTCCCGCGGACCAAGGGCTGTAGCCCGCCGGCAAGACGTCAGGGGGAGCCGCGGGCCCCCTCAAAGCAAAAACCGCGAAAACAACCCCATGCACAGTAGAAAGATCAAGTGATCACAAGGGGTTACGGCAGCGAAAAAAATCGAGCCCTAGGCATGGCAATTTGACTTGTCGGGCAAAACAGGAGCATAAGTGCATCGTCGCAAGTTTCGGGTATTCAAAAATTACCGACGATGCTGCGCCGATGTTTCCATCCGCCAGAGCCAGCATTGCACCCCCGGCTCCATCCCTGTAAACGAACCGCGCACCGTTGCCGGCCACGCTTTCTCGCGGCCGTCTCGCGGCGGGGCCTGTAGCTCAATGGTTAGAGCCGGCCGCTCATAACGGTCTGGTTGCAGGTTCGAGTCCTGCCGGGCCCACCAGCCTTCGCTCGCTTTATCGGTTCGCAGCGGACTTGACTCGGATTCGCAAGATCTGACTCTTGCGCCTCAACTAGCGGAGGCCGTCGCTGAATTCGTAGGGTCCCGAGGGGAATGAGCCTGATTTTTCAAATCTGCCGGGGCGATGAACCAAATGGGTCGGTAATCGGTCACTCTTTCCAAAAGAATACCTTCACAGCAGTTGGCTCGATGTCCACGTCGGGTATTCCCCTCGCCTACGCCAAAGCCCATCGCCACCCGGAACTGGCCGAACAGACGGTCTGGGAGGTCTTCGAGGGGGGAACGGCCAAAGCTCGTTCCCTATGCCGGCCGGTTCGACGGATTCCACGCGGTGCCGGCATCGGTCTCGAAGACCTGCCTGGTGCGCTTCGACAACAACAAATACTCGGTTACGGCCAGCGCGGTCGGGCGGCCGGTCGAGGTTCACGCCTATGCCGGCCGCATCGTAATCCGCCAGGACGGACGCATCGTTGCCGAGCATCCACGCTCATTCGGTCGCGGCGAGACGACCTACGACCCCTGGCATTACGTGCCGGTGCTGGCTCGCAAACCCGGCGCCTTGCGCAACGGCGCCCCCTTTAAGGACTGGGTACTGCCGGCGGCTATTGAACGTGTACGGCGCAAGCTCGCGGGCACCGACGATGGCAATCGGCAGATGGTCGACATCCTCAACGCGGTTCTGACCGATGGTCTGCCGGCCGTCAAGGCGGCCTGTGCCGCGTGCCTCGCGTGATTCGAGCGAAACCTCTCGCCGTGTTGAAGCAGCGTGAAGAGATATTCCTTTTGCCAATCCTTGGGCATACGCATCTCTCCATCGAGAAGCCGAACATCCTTGGCTTCCCCTATCCAAGGGAGAAACTGAATGACCAAAGTAAAGCTCTTGTCGGCCGGGCTGCTCGCTGCGACCATGCTGACTGTCACCCCTGTCCTGGCTCGCGAGTACCATTCGACCTCGCGGCACGTCGCTGCCCCCGCCGACGCGAGCCTACGTCCGACCGCCCAATATGTTGATGGGCGGGTCTGCACCCCGGCGCCGGCTGTGGGCGCATTTGCGACGCAGCCCTGGACCAACGGCCCCCCTTGCGAACCCACGTCGGGTTATTGATCCGCCGCGACGAAGCGTGATGAGCACAAAGGCGACGGGCCAGAAACGATGTTTCTGGCCCGCTCTTTATGCCGATGAATCTGCTTCGCTTACGACATAGCAAGCGCTGAGCACATCTTGAAGTTTTTTATAATCGATTCGCCTGCATCAGCTCCCATCTCAATAACGAGAACTGATGTAGGAGATCGCCATGAAACTGCTGCAGACAACGTTCCTGTCTTACGCGACTGCGCTGTCTGTGCTTGCCCTTTCTGGATACATCGCGACGGCCGGGCCCATCGTGCCCCCGGGACGCTATTGTTTGTCCTACGACGAAGGCGGCACCGATTGCAGCTTCACAAGCTATGCAGAGTGCCTCGAAACTGCCTCGGGCATTGCCGCCGAGTGCTACGGCAAAACCGCTCGCGACGACGAACATGACCGCGCCCTTGTCCCTCACTAGTAATGATTCGAACACTGCACCGCCTCATTCAAAGATATCCGCCTGTTTCGCTAAGCTTGAAAGCCGCAACCGGGCACGTCGCCCAATTGGAAAGGAAATGACGATGAAACGACTGATGACAGCGCTAGTAACGACCCTGCTCGCCACCAGCTTGCTTGCGGTGACGGCCGAAGCGCGCGGGGGTGGCGGTCACATGAGCGGCTTCGGCGGAGGCCATATGGGAGGCTTTGGCGGCGGCCATATCGGTTTTGGCAACCATGGGGGCGCCTATCGTTCAGGCTTGCACCACGACGCCATGCACCATTTTGGCGGCGTCTGGCCAAGATACGGTACATTGTTGGGCGACAGCCTGGATTGCTATGATCTCTACTACGGTCGTCGACCCTATAGTTGGTTACCCTACTGCGGCTGATACCGACAACTTTGCAGCACCGCGAAATTGGACAGAAGGACCAGCTCCCGTGCGGTCCCTCCACTCCGCACCGCAAGTTTCATCACGCAAATGCCCGAGTAGGAAGCGTCGAATTCAAGGCAACGCCTTACGCCTGCGCGAACTTCCGGCGTCGTGGCCTAAATTATTTTTTAGTCGGATTTGCGTTCGTCCGTCACTAACTGGGCTCTCGAGCAATCGATCCTCCAGGCATGCGGCTTTCAGCAGTAATACCGTCAAGAAGGTCATAACGATGAGTTCAAAAGCGAACTCGAAGGCTGATCTCGAGCACGCGCCGCAGCAAGGTCGGATCGGATTTATCGGTCTCGGCCGAATGGGGACAGCGATGGCCGCTAACCTCGCGGCCGCCGGAAAAGATGTGCTCGCCTATGTCCGGCGGCCGGAGCAAGTAACAAAACTCTTGCCGCTCGGATTGAAGCCGACAACCACATTTAGCGACCTGTTCGACTGCGCGGTCGTTGTCAGCATGCTGCCCGACGATGCTGCCGTTCAACAGGTCACGTTCGGCCGCAAGGATCTCAGCATCGCCGGTCTCCTCATGGGCTTGATGCCCGGTGCGATCCATCTTTCGATGAGCACGATCAGCCCTGCCATAGCATCCCAATTGGCCAGCGAACATGCGCGAAATGGGCAAAGCTACGTCGCAGCACCGGTGTTCGGAAACCCGGACGCAGCCAAAGCCCACCAGTTGTACGTCATCGCAGCTGGTCCGCAGCCGGATCTCGAGCGTTGCCAGCCGATCTTCGATGCGCTCGGCCAGCAGACGTTTGCGGTGGGCGATACCCCGGCGACAGCGAATCTGATCAAGCTGGTCGGCAATGCCATGATCGCGGCCAATCTTGAAATCCTGGGGGAGATTTGTGCGCTCGCACAAAAGCGCGGGCTCGATACCAGGGAATTGCTCGCGATTCTGACCGCAACAATGTTCGGCAGCCGCTTCCACCGAATCTATGGCGGCAAGATCGCCGACCAGGAATACCGGACTGGTGGCCTGGTTTTCCCGCTCGCACTCAAGGACGTGCGGCTGGTGTTGCAGGAAGGCGAGATGGCCGGAGTCCCCATGCCAACGCTCAGCGTCGTGCGCGACCGCTTCCTCACAGGGATAGCGCGTGGATATTCGGAGCTCGATTGGTCCGCGCTTGGCCTTCTGGCCTCAGAGGAAGCCGGGCTGAACATCGAGTCCGTGAAATCTGGTGCAACGCGGGGTGCGACTCATGATGAGCATCGTGAACTGAACGGCTCCCCGGCGGCCTCCGCCGGGCCGAACACTTGAAAGCCGGCGTTCACGTGTCGTGGTGACCATTTCGTCGCAAAACGCTCGAGCGGAAGCGCACAACCTGGTTGTTCTACACGCAGGAGCTCATTGATGTCCGATCAAGCGATGCCAGATTCATTGGAACTGGAACATACCGACATTCCCGGTACTGACATCAACGTATCGCGCGTCGCACTTGGTACATGGGCAATCGGCGGCTGGATGTGATCGCGACCAAAGTCGGCCTTGAATGGAGCGAGGGACGCGTTATCCGCAATGCTTCTCGCGCGCGGATCCTGAGGGAGTTCGAGGACTCGTTGCGGCGGCTTCGAACCGACTACATCGACATCTACCAGGTGCACTGGCCGGATCCCCTGGTGGAGATCGAAGAGACTGCCGAGGTGATGCACAGCTTGCACCAGCAGGGCAAGATCCGCGCGAATGGCGTCAGCAATTTTTCGATCCTGCAGATGGAACGCTTTCGTCCGGTTGCGCCGTTGCATGTACTGCAGCCGCCTTACAATCTGTTCGAGCGCAGCATCGAGGCCGACATCCTGCCCTACTGCCGCCGGAACGATATCGCGACCTTCGGTTATGGTGCGCTGTGCCGCGGCCTATTGTCGGGCCGCATGCGGAATGACACGGTGTTCAAAGGTGACGACCTCCGCGGCGCCGGCCCAAAATTCTTGCAGCCGCGTTTCGCGCGCTATCTATCGGCGGTGAAGCAGCTCGACGAATTGGCGCAGAAGCGGTTCGGAAGGCGTGTTATTCATCTTGCGATCCGATGGATGCTGGACCAGGGAATCACAACCGCGCTATGGGGCGCCCGCCACCCGGGTCAGTTCAACCGGTCGACGGTATCAGCAGCTGGGCGCTCGACGCGCCAGCGCAGGCTGAGATCGATCGCATCCTCGAGGCCGCCATCAGTGATCCGATCGGACCCGAATTTATGGCACTGCCGGCGCGCAGCTTGGCAGCGTAGTTGAACAAACCTTCATCGACGCGCACCCTCCCGCTTTCCGTCGCATCAACAATGTGCTGCGCAAAAGCGGGCGGGAGAGAAGCAAGATAACATGCGATAACACGATCCGTGCGCGACGCACCGGCTTTTGCTAGGTGCCTTTTTAGGGCCTGGGCTCAGACCCCAGCCCGCCGCCAGCGCACGGAGCGATTGTAACAAGTGGTGCGAGGGACCAGGCCTGCTCCGGCGTTTTCGCGCTTCCATCATGAAAGTAACGCGCGGTCAGCGTGATGGTGCGGCCGGTCGCGACAAGATGTGCGGCCATCACTGCGCCCAGGCCCGCGAGCCAGCTTTCCTCGGGGCCGGCAGGTCCCCACGCAGCGGTGCGGAAGGCGGCTGCCTTCAAGCCCCGCCACGCTTTGCATGAGAGTAGTCAGGGCTTCATGCGGCTCAGCAGCCGGTCCCGGAAGCCATACTGATGTAGGAGCGCGGCAGCTGCATGCATTGAGGCGACCGCAATCGTCGTATTGGCTCCAACTCCATGCAAGGCACCGATGGCGCGAAGAACCGCAGGATGGTGCGCGCCGAATTGTGGGACAGACCAGATCCCGAATAGGGTGATGCCCCTATAAGATGCATCGAGTATACCGAACAACAACACTACAGAGACAAGGAGGTAAAGGCTCCAATGCGTGAGTTGGGCTATGAAATGAACCAGCCCGCCATTAGCCGGCGGCAGGGTGCGGCCGAACCGAATGCGCCAGACAATTCTCGTCGGCAACACACAAAGGAGCGCGGCTCCGAGCAGAACATGTATTGACCACATCGCCGCGCGATCCGGTCTTGGAAACCAATCGGCGGTCTGTCCAATAGCCCACAGCGTCAGAACAAGTGATGCCGTGATCCAGTGCAGCCAAATCGTGATCGGATCGTAACGCGCGGTAGGATCCAGCATGCGCTCGTCTTTCGACGTCATGGCTCTCTCAACTCCTAACAGGCGGGTGTGTAGCGGCTGCTGCCATCGCGATCACCATGTGTGCAGCCTGGACCAATGCACCGACTAAATTCAGGAATTCAAAATCTAAACTTGAGTTCAGAAATGAGTTGCTTGTTGCGCTCCAGTTGGTCGCCTACTGGCACGTTTTTAGACATGCCGGCCCCGCTGAAAATGTCTGCTCCCTGGGATAGACCGGAAGTGACTGGCGCGTGAAACCACGCTACCGGACATCGGGACCGAGCATGTCAACGGTCTTTGCCCTTTGGCCGCGGGGTCGACGTGATCCCGGCGCTGGCTCGATCCGCGATGGAAGTTCACCACATCCCGCTCAGGCGAGGTTCACGATCCCATCACTGCCGGCTGAGTCCCGCGCCTCGGAACCCGCGCCGGCTGACCTGACCTGCAAAAGGGGCGCGCTCCTGTGTCGGAATTGAGCTGCCATTTTCACATGCTCGTTCGCCTATGGCGTCGGTTGCAGCCGCGACGGCGAGGCAAGGCCTGCGAGCAGCACCGCCAAAATGCCGGTTAGAAATATGCCGTCGAATGTCCCTGCGCCACCGATGGAAGCGATCGGCGCGCCGAGGCTGCCGATCTTGTCCAGATTGAGAATATCGGCGCCGATCAGTGTTCCCATGGATCCGCCGATATAAGCCAGCGGCGCTGCATATTCGCGGGAGAGGAGGAGGGCAAGGATTGCCGTCGCCACGACCGGCACAAAGACCGGCACGGCAACGCCAATACCAGCTACTGGCGTCGCTGTGGAATGAACAATGAAAGCGATTACGGCTACAGCGATCGCTGCCCTGAGCCAGAGCTGATAGCGAAGCACGAGATAGGCGGACATCAATGTAGGAATCACCGATCCGCCGACATTCACAGCCAAAATGGTGCTGGGCGAAACCACGAATGGCACCACATAGCGCATGCCGAAGAAGTCGACGATTTGCCCCGATCTGACCGGCGGACCGGGCAGCACGGTGATCGGAAGATTGAAGTAGCTTCCGATCAATGAGCCGAATAGGAGAAGGACTGCGACCCCCGGACCTACCCCGAGCCGCATATAGGCATATCTAAGGATGCGGAGTTGGATCAGGATGACCAGCGCCAATGCCAAAAAGACCAGGATCGAAAAAAATCCCGGGGTCAGCGGTAGATAGTGAACCTGGGGATCATCCATGAGATCGATGCTTTGGTTCGCAAGGACGCTGTAGGTCCATTGCTTAGGTAGGATAGGCCGTGCATTCTGTCACTCACAATGTTCTGCGTTGGAATTGATTGCGGCAACACCGACTACCCTGATTTGGCACCTCGCGTGTGCTGACGCGTATTGTTAGGACACTCGAACGGCCTTAGTCCGCAGCCTTGGCGAGCGGTCCGCCGGGCAAACTTATGGTTAGCGCCCTTGGCCGCCTTTAGGGAATTGAGCCGGGAACCAGGTAAGTCCCAGCAGATCTCCGGTCCCGCCGGGGCTGAGGTGCCGTGAGATCAGAGCATCGTCAAACGCAGTCATCTTCTTCAGGCCGCCCGGCGCCAAGACGCCGCCCTCTCCCAGAACTTTTCTAGCGTAAGCACGCACATAGCCGAGGCCCGCGAGACCTCCGCGTGACAACAGATTGGTATCGTTGTTGACCGCAAGCAGGTGCAACAGCACTTGCAGGAGCGCCAAATCCTCGCCGAGACCGTCCTGCCGCAAGCGGTCGTAGACCGGTAACGCGGCAGTGCGCACCGTGGCGAAGCCGGAGGCCGCTTCGCCCCTGGCTCCCGAGAACCCGAAGCGCTGGAAGACGCGCTCTCCCGCCGTATGCGCCTCCGCTCGCCGATTAAGTTCCCGATCGACCAGACCGACGCAGATACTGGCCACCTCATCGCACAATCGCTCTCTGGTCACGGCTGCTTCACGCGCCAGCAGACGGCCGGCGGCGAAACACAGTAGGCCAAGCGAGAAAACCGCTCCTTTATGCGTGTTGATTCCTTTCGTTGCCCGAAGCTCGCCTGCTCGCACTGCACGCCGGCGGGACGTACCAGCGGAAGTGCGGCCCGCGCCGCAATATGCGCGGATGAATAGCCGATCGCCACAAACCGTGACCACCAGGGAGCAATGGCACGCGCGCTGGCCAGGAATGTGTGAATGTCCATGTCGCGGTGAGCGCCGCAATTGCGGCGGTCCACCAGACCGGGTTTTGGCGTGAGCATCAACTCCGCGAGCAGCGCCTGGTCGGCATACTCGGCGATCGCCTCCGCAGTGGTCGCCTCAACTGCGCCGCGGGCCGAGTAAGGCGGTGCACTAGCTGGCTGAGCGCAGATCATATTCATGGACGATCCTGCCTATCGTGTTTAGAAGTTCTTCGTGCGGATGCTGGCGCGAGCGGCCGCAGACACGGGCTGGCTGGCCGCATACCAGGCAACGGCGGGCAGAAAAGCCGAGACGCTGACGCGACAGAGGTCCTTGCCAACGCGCGATCACGTCCAGATCCCAAAGGCGACCGAGCGGATGATGATCCTCGAGCTCAATCGTGGCTGACTTGAGAGACCGCGCGTCCACATCGACGACGTAGAGTGCCTCGGGGCCGGTCTCCTGCCACAAGACTTCGCGTGACAGTATGGGCCACCCCCTCGCGCGGCACATGGTCTCCAGTTCGCGAAGCGCTTCGTCCAGCACCCGTCTCGGCAACCAGCCATCCTTCACGGGCCCCGGCATGACGACGGTCATCGAGACCAGCGGCTCGCGAAAGCACGCCAGAGCAAAAGCCTGCCGAGCCGCCCTCCGCTCTCTGGCGTCCAGCATCTGATCAAGACTGACTTCGGCCCCAATGGCCGTCCGGACCGGCGCAGACATGATCAGTTCCTCACCTGCCGCACGACATCGATCACGCTGCCGTCGCGCAGTCCATGAAGGTAAGGCGCGGGCGGAGCAGGACAATTAAAATCAATTTTAGTGGCACTAAAATCTCGTCCATCAGTAATGCGCCCGCAAATCCGGTTTTGATGTTTTGGACGGCTCCTGCACCGGCGTACGAGTGCCCTGAAGGCGGGCGTTGTTAAAGCCCTACCATCGATTACCGTGAACTTGCGAACGTCGCGATGAGACGAATCATGACAATGCTGGTGACGACCATGCTCGCCCCAAGCTTGCTTGCAGCTACAGCAGAAGCGCGTGGTGGCAGCGGCGACGTCGGCAGCTTTGGCCGTGCCCACATTGGTGCGTTCGGAGGTGGTCGCATCGGCGGCTTCGGTGGGGGCCGCGTCAACCTCGGTAACCGCATGGCCTACGGCTTAGGCCTCCGTCACTACGCAACGCACCGTTTCGGAGGTATCTGGCCTGGCTACGGTGGCCTGTTTGACGATGGCCTGGACTGTTACAATCCCAACTACCGGTATCCGCCATATTACCGGCCGCCCTACTGCGATTGAGCCTCTGGTGCAGCCGGCTTTGACGGTGCAGTTTCGAAAGTCGGTGCTTGAGGGATCCGTCGTCCCTCTGGCACTTCGGCATAGGAAATCTACGTCAACTGCTTAAGCGCGCTAACTCGCAGATGAAAGCACAGTGGCGAGTTCGTCGCGACCGATTCAGCCGCTTTCCCTGCGCTTTCCTTGCGTTTTCCTTGGCGTGTTCGGCACGACCGAAGCGCGCCGAAGCAATGTCCCCTTCTGCCCCATCACCGGTCACTGCTGTCACCTGCCAAAATGCGCGACGGCCCGAACGATTTCGCGCCGGAGTTTTTGGCTGAAATTTGTTAGGCTTCATCCGCTGGCGTTGCGTGCAGTAGAACAAACGACCGCGAGTTGATCACGCTCAGCGCAACATCTTGCGCGGCCTCTCCCCGAGTTCAGTCGTTCCGTGCGGCCTGATGCTTACGATAGGCCTACCAGCTGTCTGTTTGCGAGGCGAACAGCGGATTGAGGGTCGTGCGTCGGCAGATACACCGTCGGATGGACTTGGGCGAAGGCTCTGATCGAGTCCAACGTTGCGCTGGAAATGCCCTCGTCAGCACTGACGCCGTCCACCCTGCCGGCGAGCATCATGCGCTCATTGTAGGAGGTATCGCCAGCAAGAAAATGCATTGTGCCGTCCTCTTGCTGTACTAGGAGGGAGACATGATCCGCGGTGTGACCTGGTGTGGCCACCGCGACAATGTCCCCAGCATCGGTCAATCGTCGGCTGCGAGCGAAGGGCCCAAACGGTTCCGCTGCGAGTTCAAGCGCAGTTGGATCGAACCAGGAGGGCCAGCGATTAGGAAGGTAACCGCGTATACGCCCTGCCCATCCACTTGCCGTGCGAAGTTCGCCGGAAGCAACAAGGATTTCACAACTAGGGAAATGTGCTAGGCCGCCATCATGATCCATGTGCAAATGGGTGAGCACGACCTTTTTCACATCGCGCGGTCCAATGCCTAGCGCGCGCAATTGCTGACCGATTTCTTCTTCTCTCTCGATTCGAAAAACGACTTCCCATCGGACAAAGGGATGATACGACGTCCCGGTTTCGAGCAAATGCGCTCCCTGGCCGGTGTCAACTACGATGACACCTTCCTTGTGCTCGATCGCCCAAGCGTACGTCGGCAACCACTCGGTCCAGTTCCGGTCGGTGAAAATGGCAAGCCGTCGTGCCAACCCGTGTCCGTGTCCCTCGACCTGCGCACTTTTTATTTTAACGAAGCCGGTTTGGATTGCATGAATACGCATGGCTGCTTCTGCTCTCCGTGTTAATTTAAGAATTGTACGATGTGATTTGACGTGGCTTCTGTTTCGTTCTGTATCATTGTGCTTCCACCGCTTCATGGGTGGGAAACTGCGCTAAGAACCAGGTGATGCCCAGCAAGTCTGCCGTCCCACCCGGACTTAAGTGGCGCGCGATCAATGCATCATCGAATGCCGCCATCTTGCGTAGCCCGTCCGGCGCTAGGACGCCGCCCTCCCCCACGAGAGTTTTGGCGTAAGCTCGGACATAGTCCCGGCCTGCGCGACCGCCGCGTGACAGAAGATTGGTGTCATCATTGACGGCGAGCAGATTCAACAGCACTTGGAGCAGCGTCAGTTCCTCGTTGATTCCGTTCAACCGCAATTGGTCGTAGACCGGCAGGGCTGCCGTGCGCACCGTCGAATATCCCGAAGCGGCCTCGCCCCTTGCGCCGGCGACCCCATAGCGCCGGAAGACGCGCTCGCCCGCCGTAAGCGTCTCTCCCCTGGCCCTGAGCTCCCGATCCACAAGCCCGACGCAGATCCTGGCAACCTCACCACACAGATGCTCGCGCGTTAGGGAGATACCGCGCCCCAAAAGACGACCAGCCGCGAAACAGAGCAAGCCAAGCGAAAAGATGCCGCCCTTGTGCGTGTTGATGCCCTTCGTCGCCCGCAGCATCGCTTGTTCGCAGAGCACGCCGACAGGACGCACCGCCGAGAGCGATCCGCCCGCGGTGATAGGCGCAGAAGAAAATCCGATCTCCACAAAACGCGGCCACCAGGGCGCAATCGCGCGTGCGCTGGCCAGGAACGTGTGCATGTCCATGTCATGGTGAGCGCCGCAATTTCGCCGATCCACCAGTCCGGGTTTGGGCGTGAGCATCAACTCTGTGAGCAACGCCCGGTCCGCATACGCGGCGAGCGCGCCGGCCATCCTCTCCTGAGCCTCGTTCCCCGCCGAGGATGGCAGCGGGCTAATTGACTGAGCGCGGAACATGGTCATGAACAATCCTCGCTATCGTGCTCAGTAGTTCTTCGAGCGGATGCAGGCGCGAGCGACCGCAGGCATGGGCCGGTTGCCCACAAACGAGGCAGCGCCGCGGGCGAAAGCCGAGCTCCTGACGTGACAGAAGGCCCCGTCCGGGAGTGAGGACATCAAGATCCCAAAGGCGTCCTATGGGTTGATTTTCTTCCAGAGCGACGGTAGCCGACTTGAGCATCCGCGCTTCCGCATCAATAACGTAGAGCGCCTCCGGCCCGGTCTCCCGCCACAAGACCTCGCGCGACAATACGCGCCAGCTGCGCTTATCTGACATGGCCTCCAACTGCTTGAGCGCCTCGCTCAGTACCCGTCGGGACAACCAGCCATCCTTCACCGGGCCGGGCATAACCACCGTCATGGACACGATCGGTTTGTTAAAGCACGCCAGGGCGGAGGCTTGACGCGCGGCCCGTTGCTCCCGAGCCGCCAGCATCTGATCAAGACTGACTTCGGCCCCAATGGCCGTCCGGACCGGCGCAGACATGATCAGTTCTTCACCTGCCGCACGACATCGATCACGCTGCCGTCGCGGTAACGGACTATGCCGACGATCCGATCGGTGAATTCGAGGGGCTCAGGCTCGCCCGTCAACGCCACCGCCTTCCGGTACAACTCTTCGACGGTCATAACAGGCAGACGTGCGTCGCGCAGTCGCTGCTCGATTTCCGGGCGCTTGGGATTCACGGCGATCCCGTGGTCTGTCACCAGGACACCGACCGACTCGCCAGGGGTGAGTAGAGTCGTGACATGCCGGACGACCGTCGGAATGCGGCTACGTACCAATGGAGCAACAACGATGGTTAAGTCCGCAGCGGCCGCGACATCACAATGTCCACCGGATGCGCCGCGCATGACGCCGTCGGAGCCGGTGATCACGTTGACGTTGAAGTCCAGATCGACCTCCAGCGCGCTCAAGATCACCACATTGACGCGATCGACATAGGCTGCTTTCGATGTCGGATTGGCGTACTCGTTGGCCGAGATCTCGATATGCGCGCTGGAGGTTCGCAGCGATGCCGCGGCATCATTGTCGAACGACTGCACATCAACAATGGCCTTGATCAGGCCCCTACTGTGCAAATCGGCGATGCCCCCTGTGATGCCGCCGAGCGCGAAACTCGCCTTGATACCTTTGCAATTCATGCGCTGTTCAAGGAAACGGGTGGCGGCCGTGGCCGCCGCTCCAGACCCGGTCTGGATCGAGAAGCCATCGTTGAAATAGCCGGAGTGCTCGATAACATCCGCGGCGTGACGTGCGATCAGCAGCTCCCGCGGATTGTTTGTGACACGGGCGGCCCCTACGCTGATGAGCGAGGGATCACCGACCTGATCGAGCTTGACGACCAGGTCTACGCGATCCTGCGAAATGCTCGCGGGATAGTTCGGAAACCCCACCAACTCCTCGGTCAGCAGCACGACCTGGCGGGCGTATTCAGCATCGACTTTCGCGTAACCGAGCGAGCCACAGTTCAACTTGCCGCGCGATCCATTGGCGTTGCCGAATTCGTCACAGCATGAGACTCCGAGGAATGCGACATCAATCTTGAGCTCTCCGGTTTGCAGGAGATGTACCCGGCCGCCGTGCGAATGAATCTGCACCGGTTTCTTCATCAATCCGTTGGAAACAGCCTCGGCGAGCCTGCCGCGCATGCCGGAAGTGTAGATCTGCGTAATCACGTCGCTCTTGATGTGCTCCACCAGCGGATCGTGGCAGTTCAGGAGCGAGCTCGAGGCGAGCGTCAGGTTCTTGAAGCCAAGCCTGGCCAGGGTATTCACAACCTTGTTGACCACCTTGTCGCCTTCCCGGAAGGCGTGGTGAAACGAGATGGTCATCCCGTCCTTCAATCCAGATCGCCGGATGGCCTCCTCGAGCGATCCGCAGAGTTTGCGGTGCAACTTTGTGCCAGCCGCAGCGAGATATGGCGTCTCGGCGTTCGCGCCCGCGAACGGTTGCAGCTTGGGTAGCGAGGAATCCTGCGTTGCCAAGCGCTCGATGGCAGTCGTCATAACATCGTTCTTCATGATCGTGGTTCCTTCAGGATGCCTCGGCAAGCTGTAATGCCATCTCGGCCTCTTCGATGACGGGGGGATCGATCATCTTGCCGTCGAGCGAAACGACCCCCAGCCCCTTGCGGTGCGCGTCCTCCGCCGCTGCAATCACCCGCCTGGCGTGGCTCACCTCTTCTTCAGTCGGCGCATAAGCCTTGTGCAGAAGCTCGACTTGCTTCGGATGGATTAGCGATTTGCCATTAAAACCGAGCCGCTTCGCAATTTTCACCTCGCGCAGGAAGCCGGCGTCGTCGCTAATGTTACCGTACACGACATCGAAGGCATCGATCCGCGCCGCTCGGGCGGCATGCAGCACAGCGGCGCGGGCGTAGAACAATTCTGGCTGCCAACCATTGCTGCGCTTGGTGCGCATGTCGACGAGGTAATCGAAGCCCGCCAGCGCAATCGCGATCATGCGGGGCGAAGCGATCGCAATCGAGACTGCGTTGACCACGCCGCTCGCCGATTCGATCGCCGCCATGATCTTTGTAACGCCGACCGGACGGCCGCACGCCCGCTCGATCCGCACTACGTGCGCCTCGAGTTCACCAATCGCCTGAGCATTTTCCGTCTTGGGCAGACGCACCACGTCGGCCCCGCCCCTAACGGCGACCTCCAGATCCTTCAGTCCGAACTCGCTGTCGAGCGAGTTGACGCGCACGACAGTCTCGACATCGCGGTAGGCTGCGTGCTGCAGTGCCTGAAACACCAAAAGCCGCGCCGAATCCTTCTCCCGCGGCGAGACGGCGTCTTCCAGGTCGAACATGATCGAGTCCGGCTTGTAGACGAAGGAAGTACTCAACATCGCGGCGTTGTCACCAGGAACGAAGAGCATGCTGCGACGCAGTTTCATGAGAGCCTCCGCCAGTCCAGCTCCTCGGAGGAGCAGCCGCGCAGGACGGCTGCCTGCACGCGCGCCCGTATCACGCAGTCGAGCGCGCCCTTGTCCTCGATCACGATCGAGCCAGCGCTCACTGATAGCTTGTCGAGCGCATCCGTGACGACTTGCTTGATCTGCTCGCCGAACTGCTTGATCACCTCGCTCCTGAGGACGACTTCGCGCGTGCCTTTCTCGGTTGGCGCAACCTTGACCAGCACATCGCTGGATTCCAAAGTGCCGGCGATAGCTTCCTTGATGACTTTCATTGATTTCCAACCTCCTCAGTGACGTTGTGGGCTGCAGAAAATTTCTGCTCCAGAAATTGCAGGGTCGATGCGGGGACCAGATCCCGAATGGCGTCGAAATCCCGCCGCGTGAGCAATCGCCTGACTTGGGATGCGGAAACGGGAATACCGCGGACGGAAACCCTGGGTACTTCAATCACCGTGATCGCGGGAGCGGCGGAGGCTGCGTGCTGCAGCCAGTGCTCCATGTCTTTGTTGTAGTTGCCCGTAACCGGATCGAACGGCTCGGTACCGACATAGCGGTGCGTGATGCCCAGCGCCGGCGCGATATATTCCCGGAACAGCAACAGATCGATCGCGGCCCAGCTGTGGTCGACAAGCGCGTCATCTTTCAGAAAGTAGCCTGGGAACGTGGCGCGCGAGATGATGTAGTCGGAGCCCGGATGCAGGCTGACCCTGTCGAGATGCTTTACGCCGGCCGCTACCAGCGCCAGCCGATCGGCATAGGAAAACAGGGATGCGTCTTCCCTGACCACGAAAACATGCAGCCAATCGCAGGCGCGAGCGGCCTCCTCGACCAGACATTGGTGACCGAGCGTGAACGGGTTCGCATTCAGGACGATGCCGCCGATCTTGGAGCCCTGTCGCCGCTGCTCACGCAACCCGTCGCAGTATGCCTGGATCGCGATTGGACTGTTCTCCATCAGCACGACGAGCTGCGGAACCTCTACCAGAGGATAGAAGCTCCAACCGCGGAAGAACGGCAGATTGTGAGGTGGAGAGTACAGAAAGAGATGAAACTGGCTGCGCTCAGCCGCCAATTTGACCGTTTCGCTGCCGAGCCGCAGGCTCAGCGACTCGCCCCGAAACTGCTCCGCGACGGCAACGCACTTGATCGTGTTGTGGTCAAGGCCAGCGCATGCGACGACCCTCCCGTCACGACGGCACACGACGAAGGCCTCGACTTGGTTGTCCAACTCGAGATTGTTGGTACCCAGCAGCTTTCTGACTACCACCATGACGTTGGGCGAGTCATTTGGACTTATCGTGCTGAACTCATCTATGGCATTCATGGCTCACCCCTTCTCACGCAATCGACAGACGGTGCGTCGCCGCGATCATGATTGGGATAGTCGCGAAGGCTAGTACGCGCGTTGCGAGGATCGTGGTCGAGGACTCGGATTCGAGAACGCCGTGCTCTTCGGCAAACATGGTCGTGATTACGGCGGACGGAAGCGCCGCCAGCAGGATGGCCTCCCGCGCGAGCACGCCGGTGACTCCGAATGCAATTACGGCCGCGAGCATCGCGACGGGGTGCACCAGATTCTTGACCAGGACGTCGACCGCCACTGCTTTCGTCAGTTCGACCTTTTCCTCGGCGATGATTAGACCGGCGACGAAGAGCGAGATACCGGTGGTAGCGCTGCCTACGAGATTCAGCGAGCTAACGACGAATGCAGGTATGTCCAGGTCGAGCAGCACCAGCACGATGCCGATGAACGGCACCCAGACGCGCGGTTCACGCATCGCCTTGGCGAACGTCTTGACGAACGCTCGCGTGCCATCCCCCTGCTTCTTCTCCGAGCCAACCTCCAGCAATACCGTGGTAAGGGGAACAATGATGAGTGACGGGATCAGATTTGCGATCAGAATCGGGTACAAACTCGAAGGGCCAAACAACTGCCCCAGGATCGGCACGCCCATGAACACCATGTCCGGAAAGGCGAGCAGGCTCGCCCTCAATGTCGAAGTGCGCAGATCGTAGCGGAGTACAAACCGGCAGCCGAGCAGCACTACGAGATACGGGACCATCAGTCCCACGACAAAGAGCAAGGGAATTTTGTAATCGGTCAGGTCCGCGCGCGGCGTCTGCAGAATGCCGGCCAGCAACAGCGGCGGCAAGAGCCAGGTGAGAACCAGCCGGGTCAGGAGAGCCCGGTCAGTGCCCCCAAAGAACTTAAGGCGCCCCGCGCGATAGCCGAGAAAGATGACGAAGGCGACTGGAACGAGAGTGGTAGCGATGGTGTTGAGCATCGGTTCATGTCGCCTGTTAGAAGTCGAGTTCGGGTGGCACCCGCGGATGCGGGAAAGCTCCGCGGGAGACGCGTGTCACTAGACCGTCCGCAAGACATCGTGCGACTTGCCTGCGATCGCCAGCACGCGCTCGGCCTCTCGAACCATCGCCGGTTCGACGACATGGCCGGAAAGGACCGGCATTGCGTTTTGGGCGGTGGTGCAGGCCTTCACAACAGCCCGCGCATGGTTCACCGCGTCCGCCGAAGGGGTGAAGAGGGCGTTGAGCGCAGCGAGCTGCTCGACGCGGAGCGCCGCTTTTCCGGTCATGCCAAGTTTGCGGCTCGCGATCGCTTCCGCTTTGAGGCCTGCCTCATCGGCTTTGAAGTAGGGCACGTCGATGGCTGCGATGCCGGTGCTGGCCGCGGCCGCGACGACCTGTGATCGTGCGAACAGCAAATTTTCCCAGGAGCCTTCAGCACCAAGATCGGCCGCGAGATCACCGCCGCCCAGGAACAGACCGCAAACACGCTCATGCGCATCCGCCATGAGATTGGCAACGAAAACCGCCCTTGCGAGCTCGACCATCGGAATGATGCCGATCGTGGACTGCGAGCCATCCAGGATGTCGACCACGACCCGGATTTCGTCCGCGGACTGGCACTTGGGAATGACGATTGCATCGGGTTGGCCGCCGGCCTCGAGAAGGGCCAGCAGGTCGCGGAGCCCGATCGCGGAGCGCGGGCTGTTGATGCGCAGGATGCGGACGAAGTTGGCTTCGCGCGGCTCACGCAAGAAAGCCAGTGCCGTGTCGCGCGCGTGCCGCTTGTCATCGGGGGCAACCGTCGACTCAAGATCAACCATGATGGCATCGCCGCCGGCCGCCCGGGCATCAAGAAAACGGTCCGGC
The DNA here is from genome assembly GCF_023074185.1 of Bradyrhizobium sp. 132. Lineage (GTDB taxonomy): Bacteria > Pseudomonadota > Alphaproteobacteria > Rhizobiales > Xanthobacteraceae > Bradyrhizobium. The sequence continues at coordinate 99,084 of NZ_JADPKY010000099.1, forward strand.
TTGGAGCCTGGGGTGAGCAAGAAGCTGCGGCATGCACGGAGACGACGGGGAAGCGAAACGGCCAGGCTTGAAGGCCCGCCGGCGCCATTCCCGATCGGTTCGCTGCGCGAGCCCGAATTTGATCCATTACTCTTCATCATGTCGTCAACCTCCGCTGCCATCGCGAGTTACTAGAGCCGCTCTCCGGTCGGGGAGCTCACTCGATGATCGATGCAATAGAGGTAGGTTGTGAGCGTCGTAGGACTATTAAATAGGATTTGAGGTGACTAAATTTTCATTCATAACGCTGCGGGTGCAATCGCGCGCTCTCCGTGCGTTTGATCGGCTGACAAATGTTCATGCGTGGGTCGGCAGAGCGCGAATGAGCCCGCGCGAGGGCGAGCAGGTTTTATCTGGATCATCTCGTTGCGACCGAGTCCCCTTCGCGCACGTGCCGCCCGGGGTCGCGAGCGGCACACGCATTCGCACTTGCTCTTCAGCTAACCTTGGCGGCGTCGCCACCGGTGACCGCAAACTCGCTGCCAGTCACCAGCGCAGCGGCGTCGGACGCCAGGAAGACCGCCACCGGCGAGATGTCTTCAGGCTGTAGCCATCCCACGTGAAGCGGAACAGTCGGAGCACGTGCATCCCACGTTTGCTGCGCGGTAGGATGCGAAGAAGGCTGGCGATTCGATTGCGCTATTGCCGCCCGGAATCGCTGTTCGTTGAAGGTCAGAGGCGTCCCGACCAGTCCCGGCAGAATTGCATTAACGGTGACGTTGTACCGCCCGAGTTCGAGAGCCGCCGATTTCATCAGGCCCAGGATACCCCATTTCGACGCGGAGTAACTCGCTCCATCCATCGTGCCCATTCTGCCCTGCATCGAAGAGAGCAGGACGATACGACCACGGTTGCGGGCAACCAGCTTGGGTCCGAAGGCCCGAATCGTGTTGGCGGTGCCGTTGAGATTGTTCTCAATCTGGTCGTGCCAGTCCATGTCGTCCATCTCCATCAGCGGCTTCCAGCCTTGGATGGCGGCATTGGCCACGACAATGTCGATCTTTCCGTGTTCGCGCTCTACTCTGTCCGCAATTGCCCTCAGAGCTTTGATATCTCGAATGTCTGCTTTGACAGCGGTTGCCCGCCGGCCATACTTCCCGATCTCCGATACTGTTTCGGAGAGCTCTGCCTCTGTAGCTGGAATCGCATCAGCAGTCGGACTGATCGGTCCCGCAATGTCGAGAGCCACGACGTCTGCTCCATTGGCGGCGAATTCGATGGCGATGGCGCGACCAATTCCGCGGGCTGCACCCGTCACCACCGCCACCTTGCCGGCAAGCGCTGAGCCGCGCGCCGGGACGATCGGACCGGCGGTTCTTCCGACAGCAGGCATCGGGTATGGTCCGCCTACTGGCTCGGCCACGGGCGCATGCTTGATCGGATCGGCTGCGGCAACCCCACCCGATAACGCCAGGCCGGTTGCCGCAAGTCCCGCGCATACCAACACGGATCGCCGCGGCAGACTATTCCCGGCATTCTGTAATTCCTTGCGAGAACTCTCGCTCATTGCAAAGCTCCTTTTACGTTGGGGTCATGTAGTTTAGTGATCGGGTCGCTATGGCTTTTGGCTCATTGACTTCCGAGATTCACTCACACGGGTGCTGACGACCGTCATGGCCGATGAAAATGCCGGGGGCCCGGCCGCGGGACTGATAACTCTTGTGGAGGAGCGATGCCGCTTTCCCTCGCCGCAAAGGTCTCCATAGCTGCAGGGTCCGACGCCAATGCAGCCGCCGGCGTGGGCGCTCCACCGTTGAGAACATCCAGATTAGGGTGATAGAACGCAAAGTTGCCTGGTTCCTGGATAGCGGCCTGCGCGAATACCGGCGTTGGCGCCGTCGCCGAAAGAAGGGCCGCCACGGCGAATGTTTTGAGTGAAGTCATAGTGCGTCTCCATGCATGGGTTGATGCAAGAATTCGCTGAGCGCGCAAAAGCAATCAGATGAAGATGCTCTGGTGACGCGGGTTTCTCGCCTTTGAAGCATCCGAACATTCGGATGTTTCGAGCTGCATGTAGACCGGCGACGGGCCCGTCCCATTAAATTGCGCGTCACAAAACCTCAATTCGCTGCAAGACGTGGATCGTGGTTCAAGCCAGTCCATAGCGCGACGCCGAGTCACTTCATGTCCATCGAGTTCATTACGGCTGGCGGAGTCGCGGAATTCTGGCTTGAGTTCGATTGCGGCAACGGCGTTTCGTTTGCCTTGGGGAGCTTCCCCGATGGCGCGGCGCATGATCGATATCTCCCGCTCCTGTTGCGCGACGATGTTCCGCGCCAACTGCCGCAGTTCTTCGTTACGACCGTATTGTAGCTCGGCGCGGGCCATTTCGATCGCGCCTTGATGGTGAGGGATCATCATAGCGGCAAAGTCGTGGTCCATGTCGCTGGTTGGCTTGACGAGCATCGTCTTGCTCATGTTGCTCATCGCCGTGCCATTATCGACGACGAATTAATGCTCGTTGCTACCGGCACCGCTCGTTGAACTCTGCGTCAATGAGGGTGAAGCTGCAGCAGTTAGCAGCATCGTGGACAGCAAGATTGCGCGCGAAGAAAGAGCCATATCGACCTCCAATGGGGTAAACCCCAGCCACATGAGGAAGTGGTGAGCCGTCGATTATCGATGTCGGTTCGCCAGATGGCGCCTTCAATTAAATTTAGTTTCAGGATTGCGAGCGCGGAATTCAGGCTAGATCTCCAAAATTCTTGTTGGGTCGGGCGGGCGACCTCCTACTTGCTTCCGGTCAGTTTGACCAAACCGTTTGCGGCGCCCGCGATCCATTCACGAATGGTGCGGGCTTTCCACACCGTCGCTGGCCGCAAACCCAAGGCAGGAACCTCGTGATGGCGACAGCTTCCCTCAACGTGAACGGCAAATCGGTTTCCGTCACCGTCGACGATCCAGACACTCCTCTGCTCTATGTCCTGAGAAATGAGTTGGGCTTTCATGGACCTCGCTTTGGGTGCGGTCTGGGCCAGTGCGGTGCCTGCACAGTGCACATCGACGGAACGGCCACTCGATCCTGCGTTACGCCACTCTCGACAGTTTCGGGCCGGATCGTCACGCTGGAGGGTCTCGGCACGGATACCAAGCCGCATCCGCTCCAGACAGCCTTTATCGAGGAACAGGCCGCGCAGTGCGGCTATTGCATCAACGGCATGATCATGCAGTCGGCCGACCTTTTGGCGCGCAATCCGAAGCCAAGCGAGCAGGACGTCAAGACCGAACTGGCGAACAATCTCTGCCGCTGTGGAACGCATCTGCGCATCGTGCGCGCAGTCATGCGCGCCGCGGCTGGGTCCCGACGGAGATAAGCAATGAATGAGATGATCAATCGGCGCACGCTCCTGCAGGTCGGCGGCGCGCTCGTTGTGGCCTTCAGTCTTCCGATCGACCGCACGAGGGCAGCAGCCGTTGGCGGAAAAACCGTGTCAACCGATCGGGTCGACGGCTTCCTTGCTGTCGCGCGCGATGGACGCGTTACGGTTTACTCCGGAAAGGTCGATCTCGGCACCGGGGTGCGGACCGCGCTGACTCAGATCGTCGCCGACGAGCTTGATGTCCCTATGAAGGAGGTCACGATCATCGAGGGCGACACCGCGCTGGCGCCCGACCAGGGCACGACCAGCGGCAGTTTCTCGATCCAGAACGGCGGCATGCAGTTGCGCCGCGCCGCGGCGACGGCCCGCCAAGCCCTATTGCGACGGGCCGCTGCGCAAATGCGACGCGATATGTCAACGCTTACCATTCGCGATGGTGTCGTCGTTGCCGCAAGCGGCGAGCGGCTGCCACTCGGAAGTCTGGTCGAATCGACAACGCTTGCGCTCGAAATCGCAAACGATGCGCCGCAGAAGACACCTGCCGAATACACTGTCGTCGGCAAGCCGGTGCCCCGCCTCGATATCCCGGACAAGGTGAACGGCCGGTTCACCTTCATGCAGGATTTCAAGGTCCCAGGCATGCTGCATGGCCGAGTGGTGCGCCCGGCGGGCTTCGGTGCGACGGTCGTCTCGTATGACGAGACTTCAATTGCCAAAATCCCCGGAATTGTAAAGGTCGTCCGCATCAGCAATTTTCTTGGCATCGTGGCCCAAAGCGAGTGGAGCGCAATCCAGGCCGCGCAGCAACTGAAGGTCACCTGGTCGAACTGGAATGGTCTTCCCGAACAGAGCAAGATCTGGGAGCACGTCCGCAATACCCCGATAGCGCGCGACGATGTCACTAGCCGCGCCGGACTCTCGCGTGGCACCCTGGATGCGGCGCCTTGTAAGCTACAGGCAACGTACGATTTTGCCATGCACACCCACGGCTCGATCGGCCCGTCCTGTGCGGTGGCGAGCTTGGCAGATGGCAAGCTCACCTGCTGGACCGCTTCGCAGGCAACGCACGACTTGCGCAAGCAACTCGCCGCGATGTTTGACTTGGCCGACGCCGACGTTCGCTGTATCTATGTTGAGGGCGCAGGCTGTTACGGCCGCAACGGACATGAGGACGCCGCGTCGGATGCGGCGCTCCTGGCCCGCGCCGTCGGCCAGCCGGTCCGGGTGCAATGGATGCGCGCCGACGAGCACGGTTGGGATCCCAAGGGACCGCCGACGCTGCTCGATATGCGGGCGGGCCTCAATCAGCAGGGCAATGTGGTTGCTTGGGAATCCGAGCTGTTCGTACCTGACGAGGTCGGCGGTCGCCTGGTGCCGTTGGTCGGCTCCGATCTCGCCGGTCTCAACAGTCTTGCCAAGCTCAGCCCCGGTGGCGTGCTGAACGACCACGCGATTCCCTATGTCATCCCGAACGTCACGACGACCGCGCATCGACTGCAATCGACGCCGTTGCGACCGTCCTGGATCCGCTCGCCTGGCCGTCTGCAAAATACTTTTGCCAACGAGTCCTTTCTCGACGAGATCGCGGCGAGCACCGGCACCGACCCGCTTGATATTCGCCTTCAGCATCTCGACGACGCACGCGGCAAGGATCTTCTGGAGCGACTGGCCAAATTGAGCAATTGGCGTGAGCGTTCTCAACCCGATCGCAATGCCGAGGTCGTCACGGGACGCGGGCTGGCATATGTGAAATACGAGCTGGTGCGCACCTATGTCGGTGCGGTCGCGGAGGTCGAGGTCAACCGCAACACCGGCGCCCTTTCAGTGAAGCGCTTCTACATCGCGCATGATTGCGGGCAGATCATTAACCCGGACGGGCTTCGCAACCAGATCGAGGGTTGCGTCGTGCAGACTGTAAGCAGGGTCCTCAAGGAGGAGGTGACCTTTGATCGTTCCATGGTCACGAGCCTAGACTGGTCCAGTTATCCCATCCTGAGTCTTCCTGAGGTACCGGAAATCGTGATCGACCTGATCGACCGTCCCGAAAAGGTCCCATGGGGCGGCGGAGAGCCGGCTTGCGCCGTCATTCCCTCCGCTATCGGAGGCGCAGTGTTTGAAGCGACGGGCGTACGGCTGCGCTCAGTGCCATTCACGCCAGCCAAGGTTCTAGCGGCGCTTCGCGCCACGTAAGTGAGCGGTGTCCAATCTGGTTTTACATAGTCTGTGATGACCACACACCGAACGTCGGACAATGGAGACGGACAATGGCGGCCTCGATATGGCCGGTCACTTCGCGAACGCGGGCGCCTGCGCCGTTTTTTCGCGGCGTCGCCAATCTGACGTGCCGGGTACTGCTTGCATCTGAACGCAGCCGGTTCGTTATCCGCTGTGCGACCAGCGCATCGTTGGCGTACGGCCTGGCCACACTTGTCGGACTGCAGCACCCCCTCTGGGCCCCCGTCTCGGCCCTGATCGTTTCGCAGGAGGACGTCACAGCAACCATTGCCTCCATTCGAGGGCGCTTCGTCGGCACGCTCATCGGTGTATCAGTGGCCCTGCTGGTAAACTCGATCGGGCGCATGATCGCGCTGCCGTTGGTGCTGCAGATCGCAATCGGTGTGGCGATTTGCGCGGCCGCCGCGATGGGGCGGCCATTGATTCGGATTTGTTTGTGGACCTGTCCCCTCGTCCTGATAACAGCGGCTTCCGGTCCTGCTCCAGCGCTGGTCGCATTGACGAGAGGTTCCGAAGTGGTCCTCGGGGCACTTGTTGGCGGCGGCGCGCATGTCGTCGAGGAGAAACGTGGATCAGCGGCGAAACCGCCCATCTCGAAAACGATCGAAGCGGACGCCGACCATACTTCTGGCCACTGAGTCCTGCTCCATTGGGACGTCCCTCCAGTCCGGAAGCGAAGCTAAACCTGAATTTACACGATTAAACTCGATTTTATGGCGCCTTCTGTTGTGCTAAGGCTATGTTTTCTGGTGTGAAATCTACGAAATACCATCAGCCTGCCGAGGCAAATGACTGGACGGGCGGAGCCCTGCCCTCACGGGGCAGCGGCGGCGCCGGGGAAGACGCCATGCCGAAGGTGCTGCTAATCGAGGATCACGACGAGACGGCTCAACAGATCATGGATGAGTTGTCCGGGCATGGATACGAGGTCGACCGGGCGGCGACGGGCATCGAGGGCCTCGACAAGGCGCGCGCGGGCGAGGCCGACATCATGATCGTGGACCGTCTGCTTCCCGGTATCGACGGCCTGACCATCATCGAGGTCGCAAGGCAAGAGCAGGTACGCACTCCCGTTTTGGTGCTGAGCGCTCTCGGAGCGGTCGATGACAGAATCCGCGGATTGCGAGCCGGCGGCGATGATTACCTGACGAAGCCGTTTGCGATCCTCGAACTGATTGCACGGATTGAGGCCCTGCTGCGACGTCCCGCCGAGAATCGCGACACGGTGCTCCGGCTGGGTCCGCTTGAGCTGGATTTGCTTGAACGTACGGCAACACGCGACGGCCGTCGGCTCGACCTCCTGCCTCGCGAGTTCCGGTTGCTGGAATACATGATGCGCCGGAAAGATCAATTGCTTACGCGGGCGATGCTGTTTGAGGAAGTCTGGAATTACAAGTTCGTGCCGCAGAGCAATCTGGTGGACGTTCATATGGGGCGCCTACGCCGCAAGGTCGATCCGCCGGGCCAGCCGCCCATGATTCTCAACGTCCGCGGAGAAGGATTCGTGTTGCGTGCGCCTTCCTGAGATTGCTCGAACCCAGGCGTTCCACTGGAACACCTTCCGCGGAAGCTTGGTCGCGTCGGGACTGTTCGCAGTATGTGTCATCCTGATAATCGCCTTCATCTATTGGCCGACTTCCAGATACGTGACCTCGAGCATCGATCGGCTGATCACCGACCGCGCCAACATGTTCTCGAGCCTTTCTCCGCAAGAGCGGCTTCAGGCGCTTCAGCAACACCTCAGCGAGGACCCGCGCCGGGTAAAGCTTGCTGGTCTATTCGACTCGCAAGGAAATCGTATCATGGGGAACATTCAGAGCCTGCCGCGCGGGCTATTGCTCGACGCTCCTGCGCAAGAGCTTTCATTGGTACGGATCGATGCCGTCGGCCGCGAGCAACAGACCGCTCGTACGGTTGCGCGCAAGCTGGAAGATGGACAGACGCTTCTTGTCGGCCGGAACACCGACGAATTGACGGAGATGGGACACACGGTAGAGCGCGCTGTGATATGGGGGCTCATTCCGGCATTGTGCCTTGGCTGCTTATTTGGCGCATTCCTGAGCATCCGGACGCAGCAGCGGCTCAATCAGGTTAACCAGCTGATTCAGCGCATCGTAGCGGGCGAATTGCACGAACGCTTGCCGGTGCAAGGTAGCGCGGCCTTCAGCGAATTGGCGCGACTGATCAATGGAATGCTGGACGAGATCGAGGCCCTTCTTCGTAATGTTGCCGCAGTCGGTGATGATATCGCGCACGATTTGCGAACGCCGCTCACGAATGTGAGGATGACGCTCGAAAGAGGCCGGAACAAAGCGACCAGCCTTGATAATCTCAAGGCGTCCGTCGATCACGCCATTACGGGCCTTGATCAGTCACTTACTATGGTCACGGCACTGCTCCGTATTGCCGAGATTGAACATAGCCGGCGTCTCGTCGGTTTCCGCGATGTTGAATTGGCCGAGCTGGTACGCGACGTCGCGGATCTCTACGACCCGATCGCAAAGGAGAAGGACGTCGCCTTGATGGTAGACGCCAAGGAAGAAATTCGCGTTCGAGGAGATCGCGATTTCTTGTTCGAAGCCATTGCAAATCTCGTCGACAATGCCGTGAAGTTCACTCCCGAATGCGGTCACGTCGAGCTGAAACTTTGCCGGATCGGGCGGAAGAGCGTTGTACGCATCACTGACACCGGACGTGGAATCGCGGCGAGCGAGCGTGATCTTGTGACCCACCGCTTCTACCGATCGGACAAGAGCCGCGGCGAGCCCGGGCTTGGATTGGGTCTGAGCCTGGTCGTCGCGATCGTAAAGCTGCATGGGTGTCAGTTCGCTATCTCGCCCTCACCGACCGGCCGCGGCTGCGTTGCAGAGATCGCTTTTGAGCGGGCTGCCTCACAAGATAGCTGACGGCATCGCCGCACCAAGCTTCTTCCGCCTTAAATTCAAATTTATGTCCGCGCCGCACCAATTTAGTGGCTCCGCTGTCCTGGCTGCGTATCTCTTAATGCAGATCAGGAGATTCCGATGCAACGACGATTGTCGATGGCAGCGCTCGCGCTGCTGTTCACTTGTGGGGCCAGCAATGCGCAAACCGCGCTCAGTTCCTCGGGAATGGGCGCTACTTCCCCGCTGGGCGTGCCGGGCGCGAGCGGAACGAGCGGCTCGAGCATTACTACCACCCCCCTCGGGGCGACCGAGATTGATCCGGGCGGCCTGGGGACGACGGCCTGTAGCGCAACCGGCTCGCCCAGCGGGATGAGCGGCATGTCACCCGCTTCCAATACAGGTGGAATGGGCAGCACTTCATCCACTTCCTCGACCTTTGACGGCGGCGGCTTCGCATCGAGCCCCAGCTGCTCGACGACGTCCGGCAGCGTGACGTCATCAACTCAAACGCCGGGGTCGATGTCGAACGTGGTCGGCAGCACGATCCCGCTTGGCGCGACGGAGGCCGATACCAGCGGCGAAAGTCCGATGACATCGGTACCGCTACCCAACACTTCGGGCACGGCGTATGGCTCCACCATGCCGGGGACCACGACGCCGTGCGCGACCGGTTCCTCCGCCTCCACCGGTATGAACATTTCATCCTCATCAGGCTGCTGATTGCTTCGGGGGCGTTACATGCGCAAGCTATGGCTCGCTATTCTCGCCGGCGTGATCGTTGCCGGAGGAGCTGCATTGGCCGCTCGGCAAATCCGCCCGCCCAAACCAAGTGTGGTAAGCGTTGCGCCGGAGTCGGTGCCGGTCGTGGCGGGAACGGTGCTTCGTCACGATGTGCCGATCTACCGGCGTGGCGTAGGCACGGTGATTGCCTATAACAACGTAATCGTGCGCAGCCAGATCACCGGCCAGCTCGTCAAGATCGCCTTCACGCAGGGACAGACGGTCAAGAAGGGGGATCTCCTCGCCGAGATCGACCCGCGCCCATATCAAGCGCAGCTCGATCAAGCGATCGCCAACCGCGATCGCGATCAGGCGCAGGTCGACAATGCACAGGCCAATCTGAACCGCTACGTGTCGCTCGCCAAGAATGGTTGGGCAAGCACCCAGCTCGTCGATACCACGAAGGCTCAATTGTCCCAACTTCAGGCGATGGTGAAGTCCGATGAGGGCGCCATCGAGCAGGCGAAAACCAACTTGAGCTACACGCAGCTGACCTCCCCAATCGATGGCGTGACCGGCCTTCGCCAGGTCGATATCGGCAACATCATCCATCCGACCGACACAGCCGGCCTGGTGGATGTCACCCAGATCCAACCAATCTCACTGCTGTTCTCGCTTCCCCAGACCGATTTTGTGGAAATCGATCGGGAGATGGCCAAGGGACCACTGAAGGTCCTCGCCTATAGTCAGGATGACAAGACCCAGCTCGACGAGGGCAAGCTCGATCTGGTGGATAACCAGATCGTCCAGACCACCGGCACGATCCGGCTGCGGGCGAGCTTCCCCAATGCCAAGCGCATGCTCTGGCCGGGCGAGCTCATCAACGCGCGGCTGTCTCTCGAGACCCGCCACAACGGCCTCACCATCCCGGCTTCCGCGATCCAACAGGGTCCGCACGGCCCCTTCGTCTGGGTGATCGGGACAGATGAAACCGTGACGACGCGTCCAGTGAAGGATGCCGAAATCAGCGATGGCAATGCGCTGATCGATTCAGGGCTCCAGGCCAACGAGAAGGTTGTGGTCGACGGCCAATATAGGCTGCAGCCGGGTACCCGCGTGCAGGAACTCCAGGGCAGCGCGGCGAAGGAAGCAGACCTCCGGAACTCCGTCGAGCAGGAAATCCCATGAACATCTCCGCGACGTTCATCCACCGGCCGATCGCCACGGTGCTGCTGATGGCCGGGCTGTTGCTCGGCGGACTGGTCACCTACCGATCGCTACCCGTCGCCTCCCTACCGAATGTCAACTTCCCGACGATCTCGGTGACCGCAAGGCTGCCTGGCGCCGATCCGCAGACCATGGCGTCTTCGGTAGCGACGCCGCTCGAACAACAGTTTTCGCAGATCCCCGGGTTGACCCAGCTGACCTCTGCGAACGCACTCGGATACACCCAGCTCACCGTACAATTTGATCTTAGCCGCGATATCGACAGCGCGGCGACCGACGTTCTTGCCGCGATCAATGCGGCCACTCCGTATTTGCCGATAGGAATTCCCTATCCTCCGACGATCCGCAAGGTGAACCCTGCGGATACGCCAATCATCGTTATGGGGCTCACGTCGGATACGTTGCCTCTCACCACCGTGGACGCCTTTACCGAAAACATCCTGGTGCCGAAACTCTCGCAGATCGGGGGCGTCGGACTGATCGGCATTGGCGGCCAGCAAAAGCCGGCGATCCGCGTGCAGGTCGATCCGACGGCACTTGCCAATCGCGGCATTGGCCTGGAAGACGTTCGCAACGTGCTGACGCAGGCCAATGTCGATCAGCCGAAGGGCACGCTGAACAGTCCGCACCAGACCTTTACCCTCGGCACCAATGATCAGCTGCTCAAGCCGGACGCCTACAAGAACCTGATCGTCGCGTACCGCAACGGCGCACCGGTGCACGTCAGCGACATCGGCAACGTCGTCGAAGGATCCGAGAACAATCAGATCGGCGCTTTCGTCAACAAGCAACCGGCGATCATCCTGGCGATTCAACGCCAGCCGGGCGCCAACGTCATCCAAACCGTCGACCTGATCAAGTCCCAACTGCCGCAGCTACAAGCCGCGCTGCCGCCCGGCATCAAGCTCGATATCCTGTCCGACCGCACTCAGACGATTCGCGCCTCCGTTTCCGACGTGCAATTCACGCTGCTGTTGACGGTGGCGCTGGTGGTGATGGTCATTTTCATCTTCCTGCGCAATTTTTGGGCGACCGTAATACCCGCCATCACCGTGCCGCTGTCGCTGATCGGCACGTTCGCCGCCCTCTATGCGTTAGGGTACAGCCTGGACAATCTCTCGCTGATGGCGCTGTCGATCGCGATCGGATTCGTGGTGGACGATGCGGTCGTCGTCATCGAGAACATCGTCCGCCATCTCGAAGCCGGGCTAAGCCCGATGGAAGCCGCTCTCAAGGGCTCGAGCGAAATCGGCTTCACCATCATATCGATCACGCTGTCGCTGATCGCGGTGTTCATCCCGCTGTTCCTGATGGGCGGCTATGTCGGCAAGCTGTTCCAGGAATTCGCCATCACGGTAAGCGTGTCGCTAGTGCTTTCGCTGCTGATCTCGCTGACGCTGACGCCGATGATGTGCTCGCGTCTGCTCAAGCATGACACCGGGAAGCACGGATGGCTGTACCGGCAGTCCGAACGCGCTTTCGACGGCCTGCTTGCCATCTACGAGCGCGGGCTGAAAGTGGCGCTGCGCCACCGCCTCATCACTCTGATGACGATGTTCCTGGCCATCGCGGTAACCGGCTATCTATACGTCGTCATTCCAAAAGGCTTCTTTCCCCAGCAAGATACCGGTCTGATCGTCGGAATCGCCGAAGCCGCCCAGGATATTTCCTATCCAGCAATGGCGCAGCGCATGCAGGCAGTCATCGCCAAGGTGGCCGACGATCCGGCGGTCCTGTCCGTGGGCTCCGCGATCGGCGCCGGTGGTGGGGTTGCCACGGTCAATCAGGGACGCGTCTTCATCACGCTCAAGCCGCGCGAGCAGCGCGACGCCAGTGCGGACGGAGTGATCAACCGGCTCCGAACCAAGCTCGCCTCGGTGGAGGGCATCACCCTTTACATGCAGGCCGCCCAGGACATCACGGTCGGTGCGCGGCTGGCCAAAACCCAGTTTCAATATACGCTTACCGACTCCGACCAGAACGAGCTCAATCACTGGTCGGCCATCTTCCTGGACAAGTTCAAGAGCATTCCGGAGATTGCCGACGTGACGACGGACCAGGAGAATGCCGGGCCGCGGCTTGATGTCGCCGTCAACCGGGGTGTCGCATCAAGCTTCGGCATTCTGCCTTCGGCCATCGACAACACGCTTGATGACGCGTTCGGCCAGCGCATCGTCTCGACCATCTTCACGTCTCTCAACCAGTACCACGTGGTGTTGGAAGTCCTTCCGCGCTTCCAGACCAGCCCGGCCGTGCTGCAGCAGATCTATCTCAACTCTTCCAATGGACAACAGGTGCCGCTCAGCACGCTCACCAAAAGCACGGTCAGCGCCGCGCCCATCGTCATCAACCACCAGGGAATGTTCCCCTCGACCACCATCTCGTTTAACCTGAAACCGGGAGCGGCGCTCGGCACCGCGGTTGCCGCGATCCAGGCGTTCGAACGCACCAGCGGCAAGCCGCTCTCGCTCGTCACCACGTTCCAGGGTAACGCAAACGCCTTCCAGGCGGCGCTTTCGGGCGAGCTGGTGCTGGTGTTTGCGGCGCTCATCGTCATCTACATCATCCTCGGCGTGCTGTATGAAAGCTTCATACATCCGATCACGATCCTTTCCACGTTGCCCTCTGCCGGCATCGGTGCGCTGCTTCTATTGATCGCGGTGCATATGGACCTCAGTGTGATCGCCATCATCGGAATCATTCTGCTGATCGGCATCGTCAAGAAAAACGGCATCATGCTGGTCGACTTTGCGCTTGAGGTCGAACGCAGCCAAGGACTGAGCTCGGAGGAATCGATCTACCAGGCCTGCGTGCTCCGCTTCCGGCCCATCCTCATGACCACGATGGCGGCGCTATTGGGAGGCGTGCCGCTGATGTTGGGCACCGGCGCCGGCTCGGAGATCCGGCAGCCGCTCGGCTATACGATCGTTGGCGGATTGATCTTCTCGCAGCTTCTGACGCTGTTCACGACGCCCGTTGTCTATCTCTATCTCGATCGCCTTCAGGAGCTGCTTCGCAGCCGACGTGCCCGCACGACGGAAGCGGCATCGAGTTCCACCGCGGTTTGAGGTCCCTCGCCACGCTGCGGCCGCCCCGCTCTGGGGCCGTGCCGCAGAAGCCGGGTCAAGTTAACGGCAAATTTAAGCGCCGGAATTCCATTTTAATAGCTCCACCGTGCCCCATCCCTCACTGTTTGCCTGCCGGGCTCAAACCTATCGGAGCTGCACAAATGCAAGACTGCAACGTAGCTGTCGCGCGAACCAGTTTGGAAATGACGACGATCGATCGGTCGCCGCGCTCTCATCACGACGAGTACGCCACCGCGATCAGACGATTCGAGATGCTTGAACAAGAGCAGGAGCAGCTGCTTGCATGGCGCTGGCAAGAGCTTGGCGATCGCAGTGCAGCCGACGCCCTCGTCACCAGTCATCTTCGCCTCGCCGCCAAGGTCGCGAAGGGTTATCAGGGATACCGTCTTCCGCTCGCCGACATCATCTCCGAAGCCAATCTCGGCCTGGTTGTTGCCGCAACACGATTTCAGCCTGGCCGAGGCTCGCGTTTTTCGACCTATGCGCTGTGGTGGATCAAGGCCACGATTCACGAATACATTCTTCGTTCCTGGTCGCTGGTCAAGATCGGAACCACGGCTGCGCAGAAGAAGCTGTTCTTTCGTCTCAGGCGCGAAATGAGAAAGCTCGCAGGCGAGACGGCCAGTCTCACGCCGGAGAAGGCTGAAGCCATAGCTAAACTGCTCGAGGTCACCCCTCGCGAGGTGATCGAGATGGATTGCCGATTGAATGGCGACTTGTCGCTGAACAGGCCCGTCAACGGGGAGGACGAGACAACGGACTGGCAGTCGATGCTGGTGGACCAGTCGCCCACTGCCGAGATGATCCTGGCCGAGCACGACGAAGCGGCACGGAAATCTGGCGCACTTCACGCGGCACTGGATGCGCTGACGACACGGGAGCGGCGAGTGTTCGAAGCAAGGCGGCTGAGCGAGAAGCCTCCTACGCTTGATGAATTGGCGCGCGAATTCTCGATTTCCAGCGAGCGCGTGCGGCAGATCGAGACTAGCGCCTTTGTAAAGATCAAGCGGGCTGCAAGAAGGCATTTGAGGCCGGATGCGGAGCTGCGTTCACCAAGGTCAGAGTTCGAACTTCAAAAAGAAGCAGCATAGGCGTCCCAGACTGGGCGGGCCGGCCAATCAATCCGGCTTCAAGCTTGAACATCGCGACGAAGCCCCGGCAAGCGAGATCTGCACGACGCAACCCGGCCCGGGCAGGATCGTAAATCGGAAGCCGTGCAGCTTTATAATCGCGTGAACGAGGCTCAGCCCCAGCCCAAGGCCGGGCGCCGCACGACGGGTCCGCTCCGATCGGTAAAAGCGTCTGGTGACGAGATCTCGCTCCGCTTCAGGGATCCCAGGGCCAGTATCGGTGATACGCACGACGTCGTCGTTTCCAGTGCGGCATAGCCTCAGTTCGACCCGGCCTCCTTGCGGCGTATATTTCACGGCGTTGTCGACCAGATTGGAAATGGCTTCGAGCAGAAGATCGCGATCGCCCCAAGCGATGATTTCGTCCTTCGCCTCCACGATCAGAGCGACGCCTTTCCGTTCGGCGAGCGGCTCATAGAGCTCTCCGGCTGCGCGCACGAGTTCCGTTAGAGAGATATCGGCGAATCCCGCCAAGCGCCTATTCTGATCAATCTCGGCGATACGAAGCAACCCCGTGATCGTGTTAAGCGATCGATCAAGCCCTCCAATGGCCTGTTCAAACACCGTTTGTACCTGGTCGAGGCGCATTGCCTCGTCGCGGCCGCGCTCAAGAACCATCCTGACGGACGTCAGCGGCGTGCGTAGATCGTGTGCGATCTGATCTCCGACGCCGGCGAGCCCGCGGATGAGAGCCTCGATCTCATCTAGCATCGCATTAAACAATATCGCAAACTCATCCAACGGATCGTTCGTGCCCCTCAGCGGCAAGCGCTCGCGCAAATCCCCTGTCAGGATTTTCTGAACCGATCGGTCAAACAAATCGATACGTGCGCGCGTTGCCCTCCTGCTCATGAAGGCTCCGGCCGCCAATCCGAAGCACAGGACCGGGACGACACTCAAGGCCATAGCGCTATCCACCGCACTTCCCGCCCGCCTTACTTCGTCGATGCTGCGACCGACGACCAGCGCCGATCCATCGTCAAGTCGACGGACAATAGCGCGCGCTACCTTTTCCTCGCGCCCCAAGGCGTCGACGCGTATCATGGCAAATTCCCGAGCGTATCCGGTAGCGGCCAGCCCAAATGGCAGAGTCTCGACATTGCCGCCGAGGCGGCTGCCATCCTCTGCGAACCGCCCTATGAGATGCACCCGGCGCAGATCCCGCTCGAGGAACTGCTGAAACTCCTCATTCAACCGCTGGGCTGGGAGTGTGGAAAAGGCATCGGCCAGATCGGTAATTGCCCGATCGATGTCAACAATCGCCTGGCTGGAGATCCACCAATGCAAAAATCCCCATGTCAGCAGCAAGCATATCGCACACACTCCTGAAAGCATACTGGCCCAGCGGAAGCTCGTCGACGCCAGTCGCTTATGTAGGCTCATTGGCATGGCTCAACGCGCAGCTTTCGATACGCTGGCTGCGGCAGAGGGCTGCCTAAACCGACGCGCGATTGATGCCATCATCAGCTGGTCCGTAGAACGCGCGTGGCATGCGCCGGTTCAGCCTGCATCTCTGGCAGGACTTCAGCGAGTGCTTTGGCAGAGTTGCCTGAGACGATTGAGCTAATCATTGAGCCTCCGCGGACGAACCGGTCATGTTCACTATGCGCATTGGCGATTTGATCGTGCACGCTTTAAATTATCTTCTTCGATTTTCGTTGTCAAACGCTGGCGAGTCAATCGCGCGCGATCTATACCAGAGTATAACTTGTGGGAGGTTCCAGTGGCGATCCGAAAGAAGCGTCAGATCCGGCAAAAGACCCAAATGAAGCGCGGTCCCGCGTTGAACGAATTGCTGTGCTTCTCGATCTATTCGGCAGGGCATGCATTCAATCAGTTCTATCGCCCGCTGCTGAGCAGAATCAGACTCACGTATCCTCAATACCTGGTGATGGTAGTGCTCTGGGCAAAGGATGACCGCACGGTCAAAGAATTGGGTGAGGCGCTTTTCCTTGAGTCGAACACATTGACCCCGATCCTGAAGCGGCTCGAAGGAATCGGCCACATCGTCCGCGCGCGTGATCCCGAAGACGAGCGGCAGGTCCGCGTGCGCCTGACGGATCGGGGGCTCGCGCTGCGTCGCGAAGCCGCGAATATCGTGGCCTGCGCCGAAGAAGCCCTTGGGATGTCCGAGAGCGAACTCGTCAGGGTCCAGCGAGAAGTATCTAACATCCGCGACCGGCTGCTGGACTACCGGCGGAAAGTCGATCCCGACTCTCTCCGATAGGATGACGAGCGACCAGCGAAGCGCCGCTAAATTCGGATTTAATGCGGGAAACGCGAGTTTAGTGGTCTGAGGTTTCCGGAGATCTATTGTGTCCCTTTATCTCCACCAGCCAAAGAGAGATCAGATGGATCGATATCAGCAGGACGGGACCTCCGGAATCCTGAGCTTCCCCCCAACTGCCGGCGACAGAGCTCCGCGCGCTCGAATGAACGGCGAAGGCCTCCCTCTTTTGCTCCAGGAGGTCAATCACCGGATTCGCAATCTGGTGGCCATGATCGAAGCGGTTCTTGGACAGACGCAATCTCGGACCGTGGACGATTACCGCGAGAAGGTGATCGCCCGAATTTCCGGCTTGAGCGACTTTTATGAAGTGATGTACCGATCGGACACAGGGAAAATCGGGCTCGCTGAATTGCTGAAGCAGACGATGCGTTCCTGTTGCGCACGAAGCGGTCAGGTCGTCGTGGGCGGACCCGATGTAGAACTTGGATCGAAGTTGGCACTTTGGTTGCACTTGGTCATTCATGAGCTCGCCACCAACGCCAGGAAATACGGTGCGCTGAGTTCAACAGATGGGACTGTCAATCTCACTTGGGAGGTCCGGCAGGCACTCGGCGCCGCCGGTAAGCTCGCCCTTGTCTGGTACGAGGATGGGGGGCCGGAGGTGAAGCAACCCAAGCGCCGCGGTTTTGGTTCGCGCCTGATTACGAAGGCTCTCGACCAATACGGCGAAGTGCAACTCCACTTCCGGCCGGCGGGCGTTGCTTGTTCCATGCTCATCGATTTGGATCGAGATGTGGGCACGTAGCCGAAGCGCAATGCGGCAACAACGCTCGCCGCGGGACCGCGGCTACCCACACCGATTTGTTACTCCGAACCGCAAGAACAACACCTACCTATCGTCTCGCGAAAGGAGTTTCGACATGAAGATGCTTTCCATTCTTTGTATCGCTCTCTCCCTTGGCGCTTCAACCAGCACGGCATTTGCCCGCGCCGGCATGGGATCGCCTTCCATGTCCATGACAGGTATGTCTATGACAGGCGGCGCCTTCGGCACCAGCGCTGCAGCGCCCGGCACCAATTCATTGGGCACAGCGCTTTCGTCAGACACCGTGGGCAACGGCCGCCCTATGAAAGGACCACTGCTCGGCACCGATCCCGCCATCGACCGGGAGGAAGCGAAGGTCAATAGGACGATGAATTCGATCTGCCGGGGCTGCTGATGGCGCGTCGGCAGTGCCGTGAGATTGCGTGCAGAGCATGATGATGGGCCAGTGCTTCTAAATTCAAATTTAGTCACCTTAAGGCCTATTTAGTAGTCCTACGCCGCAGCCTCCTTACCTGCCTGCCTAGACGTACAGCGAATTCCTCGGAACAGCGAACGCTGCACTGCGGGCTCGTACTCAATGACTTCCAGGAGGCGCAAGTGCCAAGCAAAACTGTTGCCGATCAATTCGTCGAAACTCTTGCGGCCGCGGGCGTTAAGCGCATCTACGGCGTTGTCGGGGACAGTCTCAACGGCCTGACAGACGCCATCCGTCGGCACGGCAAGATCGACTGGATTCATGTCAGACACGAGGAAGTCGCGGCCTTCGCCGCCGGTGCCGAGGCGCATCTGACCGGCGAACTCGCCGTGTGTGCGGGCAGTTGCGGACCCGGCAACCTTCACCTCATCAATGGCTTGTTCGATTGTCACCGTTCGCGCGTGCCCGTGCTTGCGATAGCGGCGCACATTCCCTCATCTGAAATCGGCAGCGGCTACTTTCAGGAGACCCACCCGCAAGACCTATTCCGCGAATGCAGCCATTACTGCGAGCTTGTGTCCGGTGCGAACCAGATGCCCCGCGCGCTGGAGGTCGCGATGCGGGAAGCAGTGGGAAAGCGTGGCGCGTCCGTCCTGGTCATTCCGGGCGATGTTGCCCTGCAGCCGGCCGCGGTGGCCCCGTCGCCAAAGCGCGCAAACTTGCTTCCGCCTGTTCCCGTCGTTACGCCGGCGCCTGCGGACCTCGACCGCCTGGCGAAACTTCTCAATGGCGCGAGCCGCGTGACACTCTTGTGCGGCTCCGGGTGCGCGGGCGCGCATGATGAATTGTTGGCACTCGGCGAGCGGCTCAAGGCGCCGATGGTGCACGCATTGCGCGGCAAGGAACATGTCGAAGGGCACAATCCTTTTGACGTCGGCATGACGGGACTAATCGGCTTTTCCTCCGGGTATTACGCCATGCGCGACTGCGACGTGTTGCTAATGCTCGGAACGGACTTTCCTTACAGGCAATTCTACCCGGAAGCAGGCGGCACGCGCATCGGACAGGTGGATCTTAGGCCAGAGAATATCGGCCGCCGTGCCGCGGTGGATGTAGGCGTGGTCGGCGGCGTACGCGAGACGCTTGCGGCATTGCTCCCAATGCTCAATCAGAAGTCCGACGCCGCGCATCTCGCGCAAGCCCAGCGAGACTATGCCAAGGCGCGCAAGGCGCTCGACGAACTTGCCGTAGGCAGGCCCGGCAAGGGGCTGATCCATCCCCAGCAGATCGCGAAGGCGATCAGCGACCAGGCGGCCGAGGATGCGGTTTTCACCTGCGATGTCGGCCTGCCAACCGTGTGGGCCGCCCGCTATCTCGCGATGAACCGCAAACGCCGGCTGGTCGGTTCGTTCTGGCACGGCTCGATGGCCAATGCCATGGCCCAGGCTCTCGGTGCGCAGGCCGCCTATCCCGGCCGACAGGTGATCTCGCTCTCAGGCGACGGCGGCTTCACGATGCTGATGGGAGATTTCCTCACCCTCGCCCAGCACGGTCTTCCGGTGAAGGTGGTGGTGTTCAATAACAGTGCGTTGGGCTTCATCGAGCTGGAGCAAAAGTCGACCGGGATCCTGGACTACGGCACCGAGCTGAAAAATCCAAATTTCGCGGCGGTGGCCGAAGCCGCCGGCATACGCGGCATTCGCCTGGAAGACCCCGCCGACGTCGACAACGGAATTGCCGCGGCCCTCGCCCATGACGGCCCGGTCCTCATCGACGCCGTTGTGAACCGGACGGAGCTCGCCATGCCACCCTCCGTCACGCTGGAGATGGCGAAGGGTTTTACACTTTACATGGTCAAGGCCGTGATCAGCGGACGCGGCGACGAGGTCGTCGACCTCGCGAAAACGAATCTCTGGCGTTGATGGGAGCCTGCAATGGAATTGACAGCGCTGCTGCTCTCGCGCCTTCAGTTCGCCTTTACCATCTCATTTCACATCATCTTTCCGTCCTTCACAATAGGCCTTGCAGCGTGGCTCACCGTTCTCGAAGCGCTGCACATTGCCACGGAGCGGCCGGCCTATCGTGTGTTGTTCGAGTTCTGGCTGAAGATATTTGGCGTCGCCTTCGGTCTCGGCGTGGTCTCCGGAATCGTGATGGCGTTTCAGTTCGGCACAAATTGGAGCGAGCTGTCCCGCATGTCGGGGCCTATTCAAGGGCCGCTGATCTCCTACGAGAGCTTTACTGCCTTTGCACTCGAAGCGAGCTTCTTCGGAATCCTGTTGTTTGGCCGCTCCCGTGTTCCGCCGTGGTTCTACCTGTTCGCCACCGCCATGGTCGCCTTGGGAACCACGTTGTCGGCCTTCTGGATCATGGTCAACAACAGCTGGATGCAGGTGCCGATGGGCTACACCGTCGAGAACGGCACGTTCGTACCGGTGGATTGGTTCAAAATCATCTTCAGCCCGGTGGTCTGGGTGCGTTTCCCGCACATGCTGCTCGCCGCCTATCTCACAGGCGCCTTCTGCGTGGCCGCCACCGGCGCGTGGTACTTGCTCAGAAGAATCTACACCGCAGAGGCCCGGATCATGCTCCGGATGGGCCTCTATCTCGCGGCCGTGTTGCTACCCGTCCAGCTTCTGTTTGGCCATCTAGTCGGCGATTACACGCATGACTACCAGCCGGCGAAGTTTGCCGCGATCGAAGGCCGCTGGCATGATGAGCAACCCGCGGCCGAGGTCGTTTTCGCACTGCCGGATGAAGCAGCACAGGCCAACCGATACGAGATCAAGATTCCGATCCTCGGCAGCTTGATCGGCAGCATGAGCTTCAATTCCAGGGAGGTGGGCCTGACCAACTTTCCGCCGCAGAATCGGCCACCGGTGCTGATTCCCTTCTTCGCCTTCCGCATCATGGTCGGCTGCGGTCTCTTGATGCTGGCGCTGGCATGGTTCGGCTCTTACCAGTGCGGGAAGCGTCGGATTCACCGCAACTCCCTCCTGCTCTGGTCAATTTTTCTGAGCTTTCCTCTACCATTCATCGCAACGCTAACAGGCTGGTTCACGGCCGAAGTGGGACGCCAGCCCTGGACGATCTACGGTCTGCTGCGGACCGCCGACGCTGTGACGCCGTTCTTGACGACGCGCGCTGCGGCGACTTCGCTCTTCGTATACTGCGCGGTTTACACATTCATCTTTGTTTTCGGAGTCCACTACATCTACCGCTTGCTGCGGGCAGGTCCCGCGGGCGGCCTTGCGATCGCGACGGCCGGCATTCCCAACCGTCCCATGTCCGTGGCCGATCCTGAAGACAACGTCGCCCTTCCTCTTCCCACCGGAGAATAGCGATGGTTATCTTCTGGGTCGCAGTATTAGCAATGAGCATCCTGCTTTACGTCTTGTTGGACGGCTTTGATCTCGGCGTCGGCATCCTGTTCGGCACCACCTCCGGCGAAGAGAAACGGCGCCCCATGGTGAGCGCGGTCGCCCCAATCTGGGACGGCAACGAAACCTGGCTTGTGAGCGCCGGCGTGGTGTTGTGGGGAGCTTTCCCTCTTGCGTACGCGACGCTGATCTCGGCCTTCTATTTGCCGGTCTTGCTCATGTTGGCGGGACTAATTCTTCGTGGCGTCGCGTTCGAGTTTCGCTCCAAGGCATTGCGGATGCGGTGGGTCTGGGACGCGGGATTCGCAGGTGGATCCTTGGTCGCGGCATTCATGCAGGGCCTGATGGTGGGCGCGCTCGTCGAGGGCCTTCCGATGGCAGGCGCACGCTACACCGGCGGCGAGTTCGGCTGGCTCAGTCCGTTTTCGGTGCTGTGCGGCATCGGCCTTTGTCTTGGTTATTCGCTGCTCGGCGCTTGCTGGCTGGTCAGGAAGTGCGAGGCCGAAGTCCGCGATGCGGCTTATCGGCTCATTCCCTATCTCTCTGTAGCGCTGCTCGCTTTCCTGATTATCGTGTTCAGCTACGCATTGGCGCAGGACCTTCCGGTTATGACGCGATGGCTCGACCGGCCTTCCCTGTTTGTCTTTCCAGTGGCCGCCGCACTGGCTGCGGTCACGCTCGCTGCAAGCGTCCGTTTTCGCCAGGATGCATTGCCGTTTCCGATGGTCGCCCTCATCTTCGTGGCGGCCTTCTGCACGCTCGCGATTTCGTTCTGGCCCTACATGATTCCGTTCGCCATCACCATCGATGACGCCGCCGCCCCTCACTCGAGTCTCGCTTTCATGTTCTGGGGAGCAGGCCTGTTCGTCTTTCCGCTGATGCTGCTCTACACGGCAATCAACTACTTCGTATTTCGCGGCAAGATCAGCTCGACAGCCGAGCATTACTAAAGCGAGAGCTGGCCCATGCTCAAAGAGCTCGGCGCGGGTTCGGCGGCGACCGGCACTGGGGAGTTGATCAGCCTCGCCATGGCGCGACGGCATGGACTTGGCGGCTGCGCGAAGCGGCCAAGACGCCCTGTTCAACACAATGGCCTGGTGGTGGTCTCGCAGCCCGATCTCGCCAATTTTCAGAAGCCATTCGCGACGGACACGGATCCTGGCGCGACCTTTGTTGAAGCGATCCGAGATGGCATCCGGGAGGACTGAGTGCCGATCGCGCCGCATGACATCATCAAGGCCTGGAGCATCGTCGGCTTGGCCACCGCTGGTGTCATCATCAGGCCGTTTCGCGTGCCGGAGGCGATCTGGGCGGTGGCCGGGGCCTCCGCGCTGGTGCGGTTTGGCATTCTGCCGTGGAGTGACGCGGTCGCCGGTATGCGCAAGGGCTTTGATATCTATCTGTTCCTCATCGGCATGATGCTGATTGCTGAACTGGCCCGGCTCGACGGTTTATTCGACTATCTCGCCGCGCTTGCGGTCGAGCATGCCCATGGCTCACCACAGCGGCTATTCCTGCTGATCTATCTGGTCGGCACTCTCGTCACCGTTTTTCTCTCCAACGACGCCACCGCCATCGTGCTGACGCCCGCCGTGTACGCCGCTACCCGAGCGGCCGGTGCCAAGCCCTTGCCCTATCTTTTCATCTGCGCCTAGATCGCGAACGCGGCGAGCTTCGTGTTGCCGATCTCCAATCCCGCCAATCTCGTTGTGCTCGGCGCTCGTACGCCCCACCTATCCGAGTGGCTGCATCTCTTTGCAATCCCCTCGGTGGCCTCCATCGTGCTTACTTATGTTGGGCTCCGGTTGACCCAGCATCGTGCACTAAAGGAGCAAAGCATCAGAAGAAGTGTATCCCAACCGAAATTGAGCCGCAGCGGCCTATTCACGGTCTATGGGGTCGGCATCACAGGGCTGCTGCTGGTCGGCGCCTGCGTGCTTGGTCTTCAATTGGGGGCGCTGACCTTGGTTTGCGGGACGCTCACTACGGCCGCCGTGCTTCTGCTCAGCCGTCGGTCTCCCTGGCCTGTCCTGAGAGGAATTTCCTGGAGCGTGATGCCACTGGTTGCGGGTCTGTTTGTCATGGTAGAGGCGCTGGTGCGAACCGGCGCGATCGGAAATCTCCGGGAAGTGCTGCACCTTGCGATCTCTCAATCCACAGCCAATGCAGCCAGGAGTGCGGGGATTGCGACAGCGATCGCCGACAATATCGCTAACAATTTGCCCGTTGGCCTTGTTGCGGGTTCGGTGGCCACAAGCGATCACCTGCCCCGCACAGGTTATCGGCGCGATCCTGATCGGCGTCGATCTCGGGCCGAACCTGTCGCTGACGGGCTCGCTGGCAACCGTCCTGTGGCTCGTGGCATTGCGTCGCGACAAGATCGAGATAGGCGCCTGGCCGTTCCTTCGGCTTGGACTACTGGTGATGCCGCCGGCACTGATTGTAACCTTGGCGGCTGTTATCTTGTAAATCGGGAATGCCAGGATGCCGTGTCAGACGAGAGATTCACGATTTTGCGCTGAGCGGACTTGTTGCAATCCGCGATTCTAAAACCCACAAAATCGAGCACTCATCGCACAGAGCGCAGCCTCCTCGATCGCGCTGGATGAGGTCGCAACGAGGCACCGTCAGTTCCGTGCGCTGATTATTGGTCGATCCAGATTATTAAACTGAAATTTAGTGTTTCTCCAGTCGCGGTTGCCTAACTCACCAGGTGAGTATCGAAATCAATTCGGGACGCCATGAGTACTTCTGCTGCAATCCACATCGTCAGCCCCGCACAATTCGATCAGGGAACGGCGCAGACGCCGGGATGCGAACGTCGCGCCGCGATCGCACCAGAGCTCGGTATCGCATCAGCCATCTGGGGCGGACTGTTCGAGGTGAGCCCGGGATCGCGGACCGGTGTTCATCATCACGGAGAGCAAGAGACGATTGCCTATGTTCTCTCGGGGGTTTGCGAGATCCGCTGGGGCGAGAAGGGCGAATCGATCGCCCAGGCGAGGGCCGGCGACTTCATTCATGTGCCCGCCTTCCTGCCGCACATGGAGATCAATCCTTCGAAACAGGAGCCGTTTCGATGGGTTGTCGTCCGCAGCACCGCGACGCCCCTCGTCATCAACCTCCCTGACGACATCTGGCCAAGACTGCGGGTGCGCTCATGATCGAGACAGGAGCAGCACACATCGGGCGCCGCCCGATTTTGGTTGCCATGATCGCAATTGCTCTGACCGCCTTCCTGGCGATCGGCCTTGTGAGTTCGCGCAGCATCGCTGCCGAGCCTGAAGCGCCGTCGCCTGCTGCCATCGGATATCTGCCGAGCATCGGCGACCTGATGATCGAGACGATCCAACCGCGGCACGAGCGACTTTGGCGAGCCGAACAGGAGGGAAACTGGGATTTTGCAGCCTACGAACTTCGAGCGCTCCGCGGCGCATTCGATCGACTCGGGCGATCCCATCCAACTGACCAGCAAATCTCTCTTCCGCAGATGATTTCCTCCGTCACGGAACAGCCATTCAAGGAGCTCAACAGTGCGATCCAAGCCAAGAACGGCACGGCATTCGCCAAGGCTTACGCCGATCTGACCGACGCTTGCAATTCGTGCCATCAAGCTCTCAACCACGGTGTTGTCGAAATCCGCGTACCGACGAGGACGTCTCCGTCGGATCTAAATGCCACCGATTGAAGCTCTGGCTGCGTACCGAAAAGACATGCTTAGCCGTTCTGATAGAGTGGCACGCTTGCTACACGGCCAACCTCCACCATGGCCATCGCGATCGCACCATCCTGCTAAGAAGAAAGGAAATTCGTATGCGTCTAGCTCTTCTCTCAACCTCTGAGCTCACTCCCGAACAGAAAACGCTCTACCGCGACATGCGGAGCGGGATCGAATCGAAATTCAAGGGTTTTGAGGCCATCATGCTTACCGTCGCGGGTGGGCTGCACGTGGCCGCTATACGTCTGGGGGTCGAGGTAGGCGGGATCGTCGTCGTCGCGTTCGATCCAATGATCGCAACCGACCTCGCGACCGAGCTCGTCCTTTAATCCGAACGAGGTCGAGTGCCTCGGGCCGATCTCAATGTCCTCAAGTATCAAAGCACCCTCCAGTCGCGAAGCCCCCGAGCCCTGCGTCCACTCTCTTGATCGACCAGAATGGCGCATCTTCATCGGGGGCTTCTTTTAACCGTCACGGCCTTCTCGAGGCCGATGGTGAAATCTGGCCATGAAACGGTCGGCCGGGAAAGCGCGGAGTGACCGACGGCATCGAAAATGCGGGGAAAAGTCCCGGACGGGAAGCTAACTCGCGTAGGCTCTCGTCAGGGTTTATATCGCTAGGCATTTCAACTTCCTTCCCGTAAGCTGGCACGACCGTTTGCCCGGTCGCGGTTCTTCCCGTTCCAACCGTTCACTGGGGTCGTGCGTTTCTGCTACTCCCTCACGCTCGCGAGCGCGCCATCTTCGTCGCTCGACGGAATCCGCCCTCGGGGCGTCTCCCCGGAGCTGGCGGTCGAGGCCATCGAAGATGCGCTGGGATCGATCGGCGACTCTTGCCCTGAGTGTCCTCCCATAGATGGCCGAACGCCACTCAGGCCGCGGGACTACACCCAATCCAGCGAATGATCCCGGGTGTCATGTAGACCAGCGCGCCGCGTGAGGCGCCTGTCGCCCGCAGATACTGCTGAATCTGTTCGGCATGGAGCCGCATGTCCGTCTCGGATGGATCGAAGTCGCTCTTCCAGTCGATGACGACGTCGGCACGTTCCCCGTCGTAAGCGATGGCATCGATGCGCCCCGCGAGCCCGATCGCCTCCGGCCGATCCGGAAGCACAGAGTAGATCGGCCATTCGGGGACGAGCCGCATGCGCAGGGCGGCGACCTCCGGTAGGTGCAAAGCGCGCAACGCGGTCGCGGTGATCTCGTCAGCGTTTGGAAGCACTCCGTCTTCCGCTGCGTCAAGGGGCAGTTGCCCAATAAGCTCTCGGGCGCGAGCGGCGAGCCCGCCGGCGTCCTCGGCGAGTTCGCCGGTCAGCACCTCCTCCATCAGCTTGTGCAAGAGAAGCCCGCGGACACGACCAGCCCCGACGGGCGCCTCGATTTCGGGTGCGTCGCCCCCTTCGAGCGCGATCGCCTCGCTCGTTGAGATGCGGTCCACATCGTGATCGCTCGGTCGGACCCAGGTGAGCGGGACGGCCGCAGCGTCAATGCTGGCACGCTCGGCGGCAAACAGCTCAGCGGTTTGGCGATTGGGCGGTTCCGCAATGATCTGCACAGGCCTCGGCGTCATGCGCGAAACGTCCAGCCGCGGCAGCACATCATGCGCCATATCGACGATGCGCGCCCAGGATTTCTGCTCAGCTTCTGGCAGCTCCGGAACGACAAGGAGCTCGCGGGCTCGCGTGCAGGCGACATACCAGAGCCGTTCGCGCTCGCGCATCAGGCTTTCGTGGTCAGTCTCGAGCGCAGCGATGAGTTCCGGAGGCACCACGTCGCCAATTACCCAGTGCAGAGTGTCGTCGCCGGCACGGTGCACGAAAGGCTCTCGAGAACGCAGCAAGGTCGCGGTGTTGATCGGGATCACCACCGGCCATTCGAGACCCTTGGCGCTATGGACGGTCATAAGTTCGATTGCGTCGCCCTCGGCGTCGATGCGGCCTTCGTCGTAGGCCTCGCCGACGCGCCAGTCGCGGCTGATGTCGCGGACGAAGCGCTTCAGACCTTTGACGTCATACGGTCTCGCTCGTTCGAGCACGGCCTCGATGTTGGCGGCAGCTCGAGCGCTGCGGTCGCCTTCGCGCGCGCTCAGGATGGGCCGTATGGCCAAACGCTCGGCGGCCTCGGCGAGCAGCAGCGCCGGTGTGGTCACCCGCGCGCGGCGGTGCAGGTCCTTCAAGATCGACAGGACACGTCGCGCCGTCGGATGGATGACGTGATCGGCCTCGGCCATTAGCGAGAAGCGCGGAATCGCATGGGGACGATCCTCATGCGGCGGCAACGCCGCGGTGATGTCGAGCAATTGCTCTTCCGTCAGGCCGACAAGAGGACCGCGCATCAAGGCGCCGAATGCCAATGTATCGCCCGCGTCAGCAAGCACTCGCGCCAGCGCGACGAAGTCTTGCACCTCTTGACGGCGAAAAAGTCCCTTGCCCGCCTGCGAGGCGATTGGAAGTCCGCGCGTTTCGAGCGCGCGCTCATAGCGCCACAACTCGGCACCTGTCGGAGCTAACAGCGCAATCCCGCCGGGTGAAAGCGGCGCCACGTCGCCATTATCGTCGCGGATGTTTAGGTTACCGATCAGGCGCGCGCAAAGGTCGGCGACGGCTTCGGCCTCGGCGTCGCGGATCTGCGCCGGCCGGGAGTCCGGCGGCACGTCGATCCTGATCTTGGCGGCGCAGGGCAGATTGTGATCCGGTTGGTCAATGGTCGGGGCCAGCGCCACATAGCCAGGTTGCCCTCTTCCGGAGAGCGGCGTGGCGAAACAACGATTGGTATGGGTCAGGATCTCGGGCCGCGATCGGAAGTTGGCAGTAATCTGCACGATATTCTCCGGCCAGCGCCGTGAGATGGCGGCACGTGCTTCGCCGTAGGACGCGACGTCAGCACCGCGGAAGCGGTAGATGGACTGCTTGGGATCGCCAACCATGAACAGCGCACCGGCGCGCAACGCACTGTCCTGCCAGCGCGCCGGCCGGTCGTCGGCGGCGATCATGAACAGAATTTCTGCCTGGGTCGGATCGGTGTCCTGGAATTCGTCCACGAAGATGTAGCGATAGCGGCGCCCGAGCTCGCGACGAAGGGCGTCATGTTCGCAAACGAGCCTGCGCGCTCGCTCCAAGAGATCGTCAAAGTCAAGGACAGCCGCAGCGCGCTTGAATGCCGCATAGTCGGCCAGCACCTCGTCAAGCTCGTCGGCAAGCTTGGCCACCAACGCACCAGCAATGCGGCCAAGGATCACCCGATAACAGCGAGCAACACGCGCGAAATGGACGCCGGCCTCCTCGTTGAGCTGCGCCCCCCGATCTTTGCCGGCGGCCTTCTCCCAGGCGGTCTTCGTCTTCGGCGTCAAGAGTTCGAAGGTGCGCCGCCGCATGCACGGCAGGCGCCCGGGATGGGCCAACCGCCACAGGGTCTCAAAGGAGGGCGGCGTTTCGAAGCTACCGGCGAAATGGCGCGCAAGCGTCTCGAGCTGTCCCATGAGATCGAGGGTTTTGGGCTCGACCGGCTGCGCCGAGAGCCATCGCCGGAAATCAGCGACGGCCTCGGCCAGCTCCATATCGGGCCGGCCGCTCAGATCGGCGGCTGGCGTCCGTGCGCCACGATGCTCCAGACTGAAACGTGCGAGTGCTCGCAAAGTGGCGACCACGTGACGGGGATCAAACTGCGACAAAGCGGCGACGGGATCGTCCGCCCGCGCCGATCCGTTCAGCCGTCGCTTGAACCATTGTTCGAAGACGCTGTTGAAAGCGGCCTCTGCCTGCGTCGCATCCAGAATCCGCGCGCCCGGATCGATGTCGGCTTCTACTGCGTAGCTGCAGATGATGGTCTTGCAGAAGGCGTGGATAGTAGCCGTGCTCAGCTCATCGAGCTTATCCGCGGCCGCCGACAAGGCACGGCGCTGGGCCTCGTTCAATCCGTCCGATAGGGCGCCCTGCAGGGGCTTGGGCACGCGTCCCGCGAGGAGTTCGTCAACGTAGTGATGGACCCGCGCGGCAAGCGCGCTGGCGGCAAGCTCGGTAAACGTTATTGCGGCGATCGATCCCGGCTCGGCGCCATGAGCCAGTAACATCGTCAACCGTGCCGCCATCAAGGCGGTTTTGCCGGTGCCGGCGGCGGCTTCAACCAGGAGCGTTGCGCCCAGTTCGGTGACGGCTCGCAGGCGTGCAGGGTTGTCGGCGAGCAGCGTCAACTTGCTCTCCATATGCGGGCGAAATCGCCGAATGCGCGAGCCAGCGCCGCCTGCTTGATTTGGAAGTAGGTCGCCGGAGCTGCCGGCAGCGCGAGCCGGAAGTCGTTCCAATCCTCTCGAGCATCCGGACCAGGCAAGCTGAAGCCGCCACGTAGAAGATCAATACCTGCGGAGACGTGCTCGCTGACATCGGCGATGGCCTGGTCTACGTCTTGCAGCCGATATGGCCTCGGCTGGTCGTCTCCGAGATACACCAATCGCGCGATGACCCGCGGATTGTCCGGCACGATTTGGCGTGCCGCCAGCGCATAGAGCACGCGCTGCAACTCAGCCCCGCCTGCAAGAACGATCTCGTTCGCCTTCGGCGGTTCGGCGCCGGTTTTGTAGTCGGAGACGCGCGCGGCGTTCCTGGAGGGATTGAAATCGACACGATCGATGCTGCCGCGCACACGTACATTGGCGCGGGGAACGACTACCTGCGCTGTGGGCGGCCAGAGGAGGTCAACGGAAGCACCTGCACCGTCTTCCTCGCGACCGAAGGCCAGCTCGGTCCAGCTGCGCGTCCCCGACTGAAACGTCTCGTCCAGCGTCAGGGCCTTAAGGGCGAGCTCGCGCGCCGCTAGAAGCGTATGTCGCCACAACAGCAAGGGCGGCACTGAGCGTTCCAGCGGCCATTTGATACTGATCGCGCCCACAGCCGCGTCGAGCGCAGCCTCGAGCTCATGAAGAGCGGCGCGCTCATAGCCCGGATGGGGTTCGACTGGCGTCAGGTCACCCGGCCGGGCTGCCACGGCACCTATTCGTCGGACGCGATCGCCTAGGGTCTCCCTGCCGAAAATCGAACGGCGACGCGCGGCGAAGACGCTGAGTTACCGTGCGCTTGGATACTGCTTTTCGCTTGGACGGTCGGCGACTGCGCGACCGGGATCGCTGCTTTGGTCGTCGTTGCGTTTGTGCAGGTTTCCGAGCCAAAGGATCGGTCCCCGCAGCTTTTCGCCGCGTTTTCCGGACCGAATGCCAAACCGCTCAACAAAGCTCCTGAACGCATTCACGAGGGCGACCAGCTTGCCCCGGATGATCCGAATGCTTCTGGCGAGCCATCGGCTCGACGGTGTCCTGAGTGAAGAGCGGCTCATAGCGCATTCCTGGCGTCATAGAATGAAAAACCACGAGCGCCGCATTATTCCGCTGTCGAAGAAGATTTAGGCGGCAGGGCTTCGGAGTGCAGGTAATTTTCGCGTCACTCGTGGTGTTTCGAGCTACCGTTCCCCCTCGCTTCGGATCAGGATCGCCCGCGTGGCCGATGAGATCGTCTTTCCACCCGAGACCATTTCGACTTGCAGTCCATACTCCCCTGGTCGCTGCGCGGACTTCCCTCCGGCATAGGCAATGTAGTTGGCCTTCCGTCTCTCGAGAGGCTTTGTTTCGACGTTCATGAGGGTTTTCCCGTCGGGGTCGACAATGCGCATTCTGAAAACACTGTCGGCTTCGACGTTGATCGCCCAGACCCAGGCGATTACAGGTTGCGAAGCCTTGGGGGCGACCGGCTCCCCATCGCGAACCAGGCTCGACAGTTCGGGCGGAGCGTTGGTGAGCCCGACCAGCAGAATCGCTGAAGCCGAACGGGACAGCGCATCCCGGACGGCCGGCTCGAACAGGCTTCCCGCAATTTCTCCGCAGGCTTCCCGACCCGTTCCGAGCGGCCGACCCGTCAGGGGTTCGATCGGCTTGCCATCCCGTCGGACCGACAGGTGCACATGCGGAAACTCGGCCAATCCCGATGCCCCGACCGACCCCAGGCGCTCACCTTTCTTCACGTGCACTCCGGGCCTCACGACGATGCTGCCTTCCTTGAGGTGGCAGTATTGCGAGGCCAGTCCCCCGGAATGCTCCACAAAAACGCCGTTACCGCACTCCTTTCCCGCAGTATCTTTGTCCTGCGCCATGCGGTCTGGGATGCCGTCCCTCACGCGCGCGACCGTTCCGTCGTCAATTGCGATCACGGGCGTTTGGCGGTCGAGGTCCTTGAGCGTGCGGATGCGAATGTCCCAGCCGTCGTGCCCCTGGTACGTGGCGTTGCCGCAGAGCGGATCCAACGCCTGATCGCTTGGATCGACGTCGGGCATCTGCTGCACGAAGCAGTCCACGCCCAAGCGGCAGTCGACAGGCAGGCCTAGATCGGGCGACGAATGGTCGGCTGCGCGCGCCTGCGAGCTTGCGCCTGACAAAATCATGATCGCAAGCAACGCCGGCGCCAGCCGGTTTCGGCCACGCGCCGCGCAGGCGGAATTGATGTTGAACATTTTCGCGGCAGGGAACAGGCGTTTTACTCCTCCCGGAAGGATTTCATCATCTGATCGGTGAACGGCTTTATCAGGTACGAAAGCGCGGTCCTATCGCCGGTGGTGAGAAAAACCTCGACCGGCATTCCGGGCACGATTGGCTTGCCCGCCACTTGCCTTTGGCCACCCGCGATCGCGATGGTGCTGAGATAGTACGTCTGGCCGCTGGCCTGGTCCAGGCTGGCCGCCGCTCCGATCGTTTCGACCGTACCGGCCACCTCCGGCGTAGTCCGCTGGTTGAAGGAGGAGAACCTTAGGCGTGCCGGCTGTCCGGTCGCGGCCTGGTCGATGTCGGTCGGAGACAGTTTCGCTTCGACGACCAGGTCGGCGTTTTCGGGGACGATGGACATAAGCGTTTCCTTGGGGGAGATCACGCCGTTGACAGAATTGACCGCGAGCTCGTTGACGGTGCCGGAGATCGGCGAGCGGATCACCATGCGCGACAGGCGGTCCAGCGACGCCACGATCCGTTCCTGAAGCTCCGCAAGTTTGCCATCCACCTCGCGCAGGTCGCGCTGGCCGTCGGTGCGCGCCTGCTGATCGAATTCGATGATCTTGATCCGCGACTCGCTGATCTGTCCTTTCACTCGCGCGATGTTGGCGTCGATCTCGCCCTTGAGGCCGTCGATCTTGACGAGATCGCGCTCCATGGTGCGGATCTTGCCGATTTCTATAAAACCCTTGTTGTAGAGCGGCGTCAGACGCTCGAGATCTTCCCTGACCATCTTGCGCTCGCTGGCGTTGGCCTCCTGTTGTGCCGTCAGCCCACGGACCTGCTCCTCGAATTGCGCGATCTGCAGCGACAACTGATCGCGCCTGGCCTCACGTACCGCCAAGTTCTCGTTGAAGAGCCGGATCTCGCCCCGCGCGATCTCCGCCGTGAACGGGTCGTGCTCGAACCGGGAATCGAACCTGATGGCCGTGGCCCCGTCGCGCTCGGCCACATGCCGCGCCCTGCGGCCCTCGAGCTCCGCGCGCTGCCCCTTGAGCACGCCGAGTTCCGCCTTGGTCTGGGTCTCGTCGAGCCTGACGAGGACGTCGCCCGCCTTTACGGCGTCGCCGTTGGCGACCAGGATCTCGCCGACGATGCCACCGTCGCGGTGCTGGATCAGCTTGACCTGCTTCCTGACCGTGACCTTGCCTTGCGCGATCACGGCGCCGGTCAGCTCGGCGTGTACCGCCCAGCCGCCGCAACCGCCGATCAGGACGATGGCCAGAAAGGCCGCCATCGCCACGCGCGAGCGGATGCCGAACGACTGGTCCGCAGCGCGTGCGGCCCTTTCCGTGGGATTTTGGTTCATCGCTCGAGCTCCGTTGTTGGAACCGGCACGCTGCCGTTTCGCGTTCAGTGGTGCGCGTTCGTTTGCTGGGAAGGCGTGAAGACAAAATTGCTCTCTTCGAGATCGAGATTGCCATCCAGAACGATCTCGAAATCGTGCTCCGCGTCTCCGTCGAGGTGGCCGGAGACGATGGTGATCTCCTGGTCGGAGACGATTTCATGGCGGAAGCCGACGGCGCCCACCTCGTCGAACCTCGCCTGGTCGGCGCCGGCGAAGAACAGTTTTTTGCCGGAGAAATCGTCGAGTTCCTGTCCGACTCTGGACAGGTCGAGCCTGTCGCCGACACTGAAGTCCACGATGTGATCGCGCGGCCCGCCATCGTTCTTCAGAGAAGCCAGGTCTTGGAAGACGAACGTGTCATTGCCGTCGCCGCCCTCCATGATGTTCACATGGGCATCGGCAACCAGGCGGTCGCGACCGTGGCCGCCCTGGACATTCTCGATCTCGAAAATCTGCGCGGTCTGCCCGTCGCAGATTTCGACGATGCCGTCGGGCAGGTCTACGTTCTCGTCGAACACGATTTGGGAGAGATCCAGAGTGTCTTCGCCGTCCCCGCCGTGAATGACGTCGTGGCCAGCCTCGACGCCGAGAACGATCACGTCGTCCCCACAGCCGGCGTCGATGCAGTCGTTGCCGGCGCCACCCGCCAGCACGTCGTTGCCGGCGCCCCCGTCGAGATGGTCGTCGCCGGCGCCGCCCTGCAGGGAGTCGTCGCCTGCGCCGCCCGAGAGCACGTCGTCGCCGGTCCCGCCATCCAAGTCATCGTTGCCTAGCCCGCCCACGATGTGGTCGTCGCCGGCGTCTCCGCGTAGGGTGTCATTCCCGGCACCGCCGTCGATACGGTCGTTCCCTTCCCCGCCGTGGACCGTGTCGTCGCCGGCCCCGCCGACGATGCAATCGTTGCCCGCGCCGCCGAGCAGCACGTCGTTGCCGGCGCCGCCGTCGATATGGTCGTCGCCTTGCTCGCCCTCGATCCTGTCGTTCCCCACGTCGCCCTGGAGGGTGTCGTTTCCGGCGCCGCCCAGGATCGTGTCGTCGCCCTGCCCGCCGGACGCAAAGTCGTCGCCTTCGCCGCCCAGAATGAGATCATTCCCGTCCTCGCCGTAGAGGGTATCGTTGCCGGCTTCGCCGAACAGCGTGTCGCTCCCCGCCCCCCCGAAGATGACGTCGTTGCCCGGGCCTCCGAACAGGGTGTCGTCGCCTTCGCCGCCCACCAGTCGGTCGTTGCCCTCGCCCCCGTAGATCGTGTCGGCGCTTTCGCGACCGTAGACGATGTCATTGCCGGCGCCGGCATCGATCACGTCGACCAAGGGCGTTCCGATCAGGAAGTCGTCGCCCTCGGTGCCGTGGACCTCTTCGTCGGGTGCGGCATGCAGATTCGCGTGCGCCGCTTGGACGATGGAGGCGGTGCCGTCGGAGATGCGGTAGCTGAATTGGACCGGACCCACTTCGTCGTGCTCGGGCGTGTAGAGCCAACGGTCCGCTCCCCAGGCCTGTAGCGACCCGTGGTCGACCTGAAGGGCCTGCACCGAAAGCCGGTCGCCGTCCGGATCGCTGGCGCCGTTCAGCAGTTGGGCGAGCGAGATGATGAAGGCTTCATTGACGAGCCCACTGCCGAGATCGACCGCCCCTGCGCTCACCGGGGCATGGTTGACCCGCTTCGGCGGATCGGCGGGCGGGTCCTTGCTCGTCGGCGGCGGCTTTTTGGGCTCGTCGACGTGGGGCCTGGTGTGGTCGTCGGAAGACCCTCCCCCACCGCGTCCATTCT
>NZ_JADPKY010000038.1 GCF_023074185.1 Bradyrhizobium sp. 132
TCTGGATTGCTCACATGGGGATTTGGTGTGTCAAGGCGGATGTTCAGCTTTTTGTTTGATTGCTGCCAGCTTTTCGTCCCGACCGCTGGGTCTTTCGGATGGCGCGCGCAGATCGTGTCAAGGTCGGCCCGGAGGGCCGCCGCGAAGCGGCTTGACCTTGACGCGAGCGAGCACGCCATCAGGCTTTGGTGGTCGGGCGGATGCGGGGCGGATAGCTCCTTCTCGTCAGGCGATCTCAGGTTCGAGCCGGTTTTCGCAATCTGGTTTCGCGTGCCAGATCAAACTCACATCCGGTCGTCGCGCGGTCGCGACTGCACCAACATTCCGCTTGCGGCGGGGCAGGCTCGAGAGGACGGGACCATTCTTCGTTGCGGCATTTGAAGCCATGCAATCCATCGGTTCGTCCACCCGGATCGGCCGAGGCTGATCGTTCCTCGGCTGATTGGTTTGAAGACTGTGAGAGGGGTTGCCTCAGGCGGCGGACTTCATCACGGCTCCCTCAATCACGACGCCGGCGGTCACGTACTTCCACAAGGCCACGAGCAGCTTGCGCGCCAGCGCCACGATCGTGCGCTTGCGGCCGCGCGGGCTGTTGGCGTTGAACCATCGGGTCAGCGCCGATTGCGGCTGGTGGCGGATCCATAACCAGGCGAGCTGGATCATCGTGGTTCTCAGGCGCGGATTGCCGGCTTTCGACACGCCTTGCTCGCGCGCGATCCCGCCGCTGCGCCAGGGCGTGGCCGCAAGACCGGCATAGGACGCAACCTGGCGGCGGTTGGCGAACTGTCGCCAGAAGGCCTCCGTCCAGAGAACGGCAGCGAAGTTCGGACCCATGCTCTTCAGGTCGAGCAGCATCGCGACCGGGTTCGATCCCTCCGTCCCTCCGGCCGGCCTGCTCGCGGCCAGCAACGCATCCTGCTCGCGCTCCACCGCCGCGATCTGCTCGAGCAGCAGTTCGAGCCGGTCGAGTTCGCGGCCGATCTGGACCTTCAAATGCGCCGGCAGCACCCGTCCGTCCCCCGTGCGCAGGACATCGAGCGCTGCCCGGCGGTTGCGCCGCATCGGCACGTAGTCGAATATGCCTTGTGCGAACAGAAGACCCTTGATCCGGTTCACATGCACGATCCGCTCGGCGATCAATGTCCGCCGCTCGCGGCAAAGCCTGCGACGGTCCTCCTCTTCCGGGGAGGGAGCAGCGACCATCGCACAGACCCGCGGCTCGCCGCGCTTGTAGGCCAGAAGCGACCGCAACAACGTCTCACCATCCAGCCGGTCCGTCTTGGCGCGCCGGCGCCGGCGCGGGGTCGCGATCGAGGCCGGATCGACCACGTGGCTCTCAATGTCTTCCTGTTGCAGAGCGCGGTGAAGCCAGAACCCGTCCAGCCCCGCCTCCTGGATGCTCACGATCCGATAGCTTTCCCCCGTTCGCGCCAGGGCCTTCTGCTTCAGCTCGGAAAACAGCTTCAAAAGTTCCGGAAGATCGCCGGCCTTCACGCTGTGTTTGGACATCTTCTCGCTATGGCCCGGCGACAGCGAGGTCACCAGCCATGTCGAACGGCTCAGTTCCAAAGACACAAAAATTGCGCCAAACTGCGTGCGGATAGCGGTCGGTCCGTCGGAAGGATGATCGAGCAACATCGTCGTCTCCAGGTTGGGTGGTATTGCAACCTCAGTCTGGCCTCAGACTTGGTCGCTATCCACTCCCCATGGAATCTTCG
>NZ_JADPKY010000187.1 GCF_023074185.1 Bradyrhizobium sp. 132
AACTGAATGTCACCTTCCTCTACCGACAAGATCGCGCTCTTCATCGACGGAGCCAATCTCTACGCGACGGCGAAAACTCTCGGCTTCGATATCGATTACAAGCGCCTTCTGAAGGAATTTCAGAGCCGCGGGACACTGACGCGGGCATTCTACTACACCGCGATCATTGAGGATCAGGAATACTCCTCGATCCGCCCCCTGATCGACTGGCTGGACTACAACGGCTACACGGTCGTGACCAAAGCGACCAAGGAGTTCATCGACGCCTCCGGCCGCCGCAAGGTCAAGGGCAACATGGACATCGAGCTCGCCGTGGACGCCATGGAACTCGCCGAACACATCGACCAGATGGTGCTGTTCTCGGGTGACGGCGACTTCCGCTCCCTGGTCGAGGCCGTTCAGCGCCGCGGCGTGCGGGTCACCGTGATTTCCACGATCGCCAGCCAGCCGCCGATGATCGCCGACGAGCTGCGCCGCCAGGCCGACGTCTTCACCGACCTCGTCGAGCTGCAGGCCAAGCTCGGCCG
>NZ_JADPKY010000047.1 GCF_023074185.1 Bradyrhizobium sp. 132
TTCGTCGGGCGCGCTCAGGTTGGGACAATGGCCGGTTGCCTTCAGAACCACCATTTTGCTGTTCGGGATGTTGCGCTGGACGTACGCACCCACCTGTTGTCCGGCGATGATGTCTTCGCTGCACTGGAGGATCAGCGTGCGAGCGTTGACCTTGGCCAAGTCGGCGCGGTTGTCGGAGAGGAAGGTGACCCGCGCGAATTCCTTGGCGATGGCGGGATCTGTACGGCAGAAGCTGTTAGTCAGTTCCTCGCCAAGTTCGGGCCGCTCCGGGTTGCCCATGATGGCAGGCGCCATCTGCGCCGACCACCCAATGTGGTTCTCCTCCAGAAACGAAAGAAGCTCTTCGATCTGCTGGGCGCTGAAGCCACCGACGTAGTCGCGATCGTCGATGTAGCGCGCCGAAGGCCCCACAAGGATGAGGCTTTCGAACAACGTGGGGTCCTTGATCGAGGCAAGGACTCCGATCATCGCACTGACGGAATGCCCCACGAATACGGCATCCTTCAGGCGCAGCGAGCGGCCGATCTCGACGACGTCGTCGGCATAGCCGGACAGCGTCGAATACTTCCCACGGTCGTAAGTGGTGAGGTCCGAACGGCCGGCTCCGACATGGTCGAACAGCACCGTAGTGAAATCCGCCTCGAACACCGGCGCCACGAAGCGCCACATGTTCTGGTCGCACCCAAACCCGTGGGCGAACATCATGGCCCTCTCACCGCGGCCCCGGACCTGCACGTTGTTGCGGAATTCAACGGACACCTCGACCACCCTTTGCGCGTGAAGCGCGGCTTGTTGTTTTGCAGACAGCTTACGTCCAAACAGGCGCCGGCGCATTCGTTTTTCTAGGACGGGAACGAACCCGAACGAGTGAGGAGGTCCGATATCGCCTCCACCAATTGCGCGGGCGCAAAGGGCTTGGCCAAGAGGATGCTTTGCGGCACGCCATTGGTGACCCAGCGATGCGCGCTGTCGCCGGAGACGTAGAGGATCACGCAGCCTGGATCGCTCTGCCGGGCGAGACGGGCGAGCTCCCATCCGTCCATCCTGGCGCGGCCCAGATTGATGTCAGTCACGAGGGCCCGCGGCAAAGGGGGCATGCTGAGCAGATTGGTTGCCTCCTCGCCAGAAGCGGCGCTTACGACGCCGTAACCCGCCTCGACCAAGGTCTCTTCCAGCATCTCACGAAGGAGATCTTCGTCCTCGACCAGAAGGATTGTTGCTCTTTCTGCGGGGTCTTGGGAGTTGCTCAGGTGCATCTCGCATCTCTCTTGAAAAGGGCACCCGCAGGCCACGAGCAAACTGCCACCGCTCTAACGTAGCAAAGGGCGAAGTGTTCACTTTTACAGCCGGCGCGCTGAGCAACGAGTCCTTGCGGGAGAAATGCCGGTGTAGGCTCGAGAGCGACAGCGTGTGGCTAGGCCGACTTCCGCCGCGCCCCCGTTGCCGGCTTCTTCGCCGTCTCCTTCGCCGGCTTCTTGCCGGAGATCGGCATCAGCATCTCCTTCTGCCCGGCAGCCGCCTTCTTGGCTTTTTTGGCCGGAGTTTTCGAAGCCTTGCTCTCTGCAGCTGCGCCGCCGACGCTCTTGCGCAACGCGTCCATCAGGTCGACAACATTCTCGCCTTTCGGCCGATCCTTCGGCACGATCGGCTTGCCGGCCCGCTTCTGGTTGATGAGCTCGATCAGCGCGCTTTCATAATGGTCCTCGAACTTC
>NZ_JADPKY010000031.1 GCF_023074185.1 Bradyrhizobium sp. 132
GTGTCAATCGGCTTGCAACTTTGGCTCTGACGCAATTTTGGTGCATTGGTGATCATGTAGCGCCGATCAAGCGCGCCTGAAGAAGATCGAGCTTGGCGCGCCCGTACATCTGACGCTTGACGAGCTTGAGCTTGGTAATCTGACCTTCGGTCTGCCCGTTAGACCAAGATGTTGTAATCGCAGCGTTGATGGCGGCCTTGTCATTGGTGATGCCGTTGGCAAAGGATGCGACGAGACTTGCGCATGCTCGTTCCAGCCATGGATCAAGATCCACGTGAGTCTTCTTGCGGATCATGGCGTGGAAAGCGATGATGATTTCGCGAGCTTCCACCAGCAGAGGAACGCCCTTCTCGATCGCCGCGATGGTAACGGTCTCAGACTTTGATAGCGCATCGCGGCCATTGGTCATCAGGCGGGCGATGGTTCTGGCAGACGGCACGCGCTGTATACTTTGAACATCGGGCGTTTCGGCGCGCCGACGGCGTGTCGTCCACTCTCTAACAACTCGCTCAGAGCCCCTAAAGCCTAGCACCTTAAGGCGACGCCACAGGTCGGCTCCGTTATAATGGCCTGAAGCCCACTGGGCGTCGAGCCATGGCAGATGGTGCTCGAGTGAGCTCTCGCGCACCCTGAACACATCCGTTCGCTGACCTCGCAGAACTTTGCGAACGAGGCCCCGGCTATGTCCCGTAAGTCGCACGATCTCCTTTATGGAGACACCCGTCTCAGCCTGTCTGAAGATTGCCGCGTTGGTGTCCTCACGCCGTAGATAGCCTTCGTACTGGATGCGCTCGGCGGAAGTGAGCAAGACAGGATTAATTGTGGCGGCGCCGACCGCCACACGAACCTGGCGCATGGATTTGCGGACCGCATCGAGGAAGGCGTGGCTGGCGTTCTCCATCAAATGCCAGCGGTCAGCAACCTGGGTGGCCTGCGGGAGCGCCTTGGCTACAGCAAGGGCGTAACCACCGCCGCGATCGCGCGCGACCACAGCAATTTGCGGCTGCCCCGCCAGCCAAGCCTGCGCCGTAGCGGGCTCTCTGTCGGGCAACAGCGCGATCGGTCGTCGCCGCTCGAGGTCGCAGATGATTGTTCCGTACCGCTGATTGCGCCGCCAGGCCCAGTCGTCGATACCGATCACGCTCGGCACAGCAAAGGGCTGGCAACCGCGCCTTCGCACGACGCGAAGCAATGTATCGTTGCTCACGGGCAGCATAAGTCGACGGGCAAAACTTGCGGCCGGGCGGCCACCCAGGGCAAGCCCAAGGTGATGGACCAGAAGATCGAGCCGCGCCGTTCGCCGCGCCCACGGCGCCAGAGCCCCGTCATCGAACCGCTCGGTGAAAATACGTCGACTGCACATAACGGTGAAGCAGCGGAAGCGACGCGCCACGACCACCAGGCGAACCGGCCGCCCCGCCAGCGGCAGATCGGTAAGACATCGTTGATATCGGCTATGAATTCGCCCGGAACTGGCTCCGCATCCGGGACACAGACTCTTGTCGCTCCTGGGACGGACGGTGATCACGGTCGTGGCGCCATCACAGACGGCGCTCTCCACGTCAAACCCAGGAGGGATCAGGGCCGACGGTCGCAGGGCTCGCTGCATCATGTTGATTCCCTTGTGAAACCAACGCGAGCCGGCGCCTGAACTTCATCAAAAGTGAGTCAGAGCC
>NZ_JADPKY010000097.1 GCF_023074185.1 Bradyrhizobium sp. 132
TGGCAAAGCGCGAGGCGGCAACGACACGTTCCGTTTCAATTTCAACAGCGGTCACGACAGGATCGAGGATTTTGGTCAGGGCGCACAAGGTGTGGCAGGGTCAAATTCGGGGACCGACCACATTGATGTGAGCGCCTTGGGCATCACAAATCTCAGTCAGCTCAGCATCTCTGCGTTCGATCCAACAACTCACGAAAGCACGATCGCGTTCAGTCCTGGCAACGACGTCATTGTGCATAGCCAAGTCGCACTCACGTCGCACGATTTCCTTCTTGCATAGAGCTTTTGGGGGCTGCACCTGATCCCATGGCAGTGCACGCCGCGTCGCGCGCGTTGCGAACGTTTCGACGATGGCGAGCAGAAGAGCGAGGGGACTAAAGATCCGACCCGACAGCCTGACCTGCACGACGACCAAGTTCGCCCTCGCCCTTTACGCGCTGGCTGTGCTGGTACTGCTCGGATGACGCGATCGTGAGATCGCGGGCCTGACAATCGCGGCGCTATGCCGCGCGCTCCGGTCGGTGCATTTACCAGAAATTTACCCCTGCTCGCGAGCGCCGGTATCATTTGCTTAGAATTTGATCGCTACCGTGGATCTACGGAAATATTCCGAAACACGATTGGCGCCTATGTCCGTCGCAGACTTCCTCAGGCAGCGTGCAGTGCAAGTCACCGTGAGCGGCAGCTACTCGCTGCCGCGCTGGTACGATTGCGAGGGCAAGCTCCGCACCTTCGCCTGCCGCACCAGCCGCGTCTCGCCCTTCCGCATGATGGTCGACGTTCCCGTGGTCGGCAGGATCGGCGAGCGCGTGACCTCCTACTTCCAGGATTTTGGTGAATTCCAGTGCACCATCAGCGCGACGCTGAAATCGGGTTTCCTGATGGAGCTCGACATGACGCGGGCCCGGCGCGCCTGGATGTCGGAAAAGCTGACCTGGCTCGAGAAGAAGCAGAAGGACGCCAGCGTCCTGGAGCTGCGGAATGACGCGCGCTTCGTTCCGCAGGTCGCCCATACTTTCCTGGCGCTTGCCGACGGCAGCACCCATGCCTGCTTCATCATCGACGTTTCCACGGCCGGCGTTGCGATATCCAGCGAGTACGACCCGCCGATGGGAACGCCGCTTGCGGTCGGCGCCTGCGGCGGGCGCATGATCCGCAAATTCGAGCACGGCTTTGCGGTCAAATTCGCCGAAAGGCAGTCGCGGGACGACCTCGTCCGGCTGATTGTCCGTACGCCCATGCTGCAATCGGCCTGATCCTCCGCCTCGCTGCCCTATCGCGGCCCCATTCCGGGATCAGCTTTTGAGGGTCCGCCCTCGTGCCGGACATCATTTGCAGACCTGCGATCGGGGGACCGAATGGCAGTCGACAAGATCGGACTCGGCAAAACCAGACTCGACAAGATCACTTGGGACAGGGTCGGCCGGGTCACCGAGCCCGGACGCTACATGTACACGTTCGGCTGGCTCACCATCACCGCCGGCGATCTCGATATCTGGAAGCAATACCCGCAGGCTGCGTTCACGCTGATGGCGGAACATTCCGAGCCGAACGCATCCATCGGCGAGGAATTCCACCTCGGCGCCTTCGACATCGCGCCCAACGCGCCGCCGCCGTTCACCACCCACTGAAGGCCGCAATGGCGGCCACCGACGGAACGGGAACGCATGGCATGGCCGTTGCTTTATCAATGCCATGGTACAGACCCCCGCCGTTGATCAGGCCTTCCTGCTGCTGCTCATCGTGTTCTGCCTGGGCACGTGCCTCGTGCGCGCCTTCTGGGAGCTTGAGCAGGTCCGGGCACGCCGGATCGCGTCGCCACCCCCGCGCACGCACGACGAAGCGTGACCAGGCCGGCCGCCCGGCCCCGCGTTGCTCTGGACTTCCCGCGGGGACACGTGCATCGTGAATCGAAGAAACCTGCGCATTTCGTTGATCTGGCTCATCAATCGCGCCGCGATATCTGGCGCGCGACCGTTGCCATGGATAACGAACATGTCCTGCCATGCAATTGATTGCGCTCCGCATTCTTGACCTCACCAGCGACGCGGATGAACGCAGGCTGTCACGCCTGTTAAGCGAGCCGACAGCAGGCGCATGACACATGGTCGCATTGGTGAATGTAGATAAGCGGATCAAGGGGACCTATTTTCGGCGCCGATGTACCTGATTGAAGCGTTACCCACGGTCATCGGAACGGCCGCCATCGCCCCGGCGCTGCTGATGCTGTGGCTTGTCATTGCCGCCGAGGAACGGCCGGGACCGCCGGCCCAGGTCTGGACCGCGTTCCTGCTCGGCGCAGCCAGCATTTCGCTGCTGGGCCTCGCCCGCGCCCCCTTCGCCAAGATGGTCGCGGCCCCCGACAATCCCTGGGCGGCGCTGGCCATGCATTCGATCTTCGGCGTCGCGCTGCCGGAGGAAGCGGTCAAGGTGATCGCCATCGTGCTGGTCGCCTCGACCAAGCGGCGGACCTTCGCCAATCCGATGGACACCGTGGTCTATGGTGCCGCGGTTGGCCTCGGCTTTGCCGCCTACGAGAACCTCGCCTATCTCGTCCAGCACGCCGAGATGTGGCGCTCGCTGGCCGCCTTGCGCAGCGTGCTGACCGTGCCGTTCCACGGCGCGCTCGGCATCATCGCCGGCGCCTATCTGACCATCGCGCGTGCCGGCACGGCGCTGGGTGCGAACCGCCATCATCGCGACTGGGCCCGCCTCTCCAGCCGCCTGCTGATCTTCGCAGGCCCGCTCGCCCTGCATTCGGCCTTCGACTTCCCGCTGCTGACCCTGCAGCGCATGCCGGATCTCGATCCGACACTGCGGATGTGGCTGGGCGGCGCGAGCCTGCTGATAGGCTTCAGCTCGATCGCCTTCGCCATCCGCCTGGTGCGGCGCGTCGCGCGCCATCACGCGCCCCGGACCGACGTCGCGCGCGAGCGGCTGAGCCAACTGCGCCGGATGTGGGCGCTGCTGCTCGCCGGCGGCGGCGTCGGCTTTCTCGGGCTCGCCTTCGTGCTGACCTCGATTCATCACTGGCTCGTCAACCCCGAGCGCAATCTGACGCTGGCCCTGATCCCGATCGGCCTGGTCTCTATCCTGCTAGGCCTCGCACTTCTGATCGTCACGACCGCGATCTATGTTCTCGGCCGCAACCGCATCCGCACCAGCGGGGAAGGTTTTTCGTCAGCGCACGGCGGCGGCTGAACCGCGGGATGGCAAGCGCGATGTGCGCGTACTAGATTGAGCGCACGCCTGTCGATCTGGAGCCCGCCGATGACATCACCTGAGGATTTTTCCCGGCTGCAATCCGCCATGAGCCGAACGGTCAAGGCACATTGGAAAGCCTTCCTGTTCGAAGGCATCCTGCTTGTCGTTCTCGGCGTTGCCGCACTGATCCTGCCGCCGCTCGCAAGCCTTGCGATTACGATCTTCCTTGGCTGGATGTTCCTGGTCAGCGGCATCGGCGGATTGATCGCGACCTATTGGGCACGCAGCACGCCGGGCTTCTGGTGGTCGCTGATCTCGGCCGCGCTCGCCGTGCTCGCCGGCATGTTGCTGCTGGCGCGGCCGATGCAGGCGGTGCTGACGCTGACCATCGTGCTCGGCGCCTATTTCCTCGCCGAGGGCGTCGCCACCATCATGTACGCGCTGCAGCACCGGCGCGAGTCGGGCGGCCGCTGGTCGTGGC
Source organism: Bradyrhizobium sp. 132 (assembly GCF_023074185.1). GTDB lineage: Bacteria > Pseudomonadota > Alphaproteobacteria > Rhizobiales > Xanthobacteraceae > Bradyrhizobium. The sequence goes on from NZ_JADPKY010000097.1 coordinate 3,686, forward strand.
TCCTGATCGCGGGCCTCGTCGACATCGCGATCTCGTTCATGGTGATCACGGGATTGCCGAGCTCGGCGGAATGGGCGATCGGCATCCTCGTCGGCATCAACCTGCTGTTCGGGGGCGCCACCCTGATCGGCATGGCTTTGGCGGCACGCAAAAGCAACAGTTGAGGCGCCCCGTGGCCCTCACCTCGCTTGGGGGGTGACAACCCGCCGATCGCGCGCTATATGACTGACCATGATCACCGTCGCCACCAGCTTTTATTGGTACTTTAGCTACGACAGCTCGCTGGCGGTGGGAGGATCACGCTCAATCTGACAAATTGCAGCATCTAGTCCGAACAGCCGCCAGACCTGGCGGCTTTTTTATTGGCCGGCAGGTTCTCAAAATGACAGGAGCCCGCCGTGCTGAGCACGACCGACGATCTTCGTATCCGCGAACTGAAAGAGCTGAGCACGCCGGAAGAGGTGATGCGGGAAGTCCCGCGCACGCTCACCGCGACGCGCGTGGTGATGGCGGCGCGCAACGCCATCCATGCGATCCTCAATGGCCAGGACGACCGGATTCTTGTCGTGGTCGGCCCCTGCTCGGTGCATGATCCCAGGGCCGCGCTCGAATACGCCGAGCACCTCGCGAGCTTGCGCGAAGAGCTCGCCGACCAGCTCGAGATCGTGATGCGGGTCTATTTCGAGAAGCCGCGCACCACTGTCGGCTGGAAGGGCCTGATCAACGATCCTGATTTGGACGGCAGCTTCGACATCAACAGGGGTCTGCGGCTGGCGCGCAACGTGCTCTCTGCGGTCAATAATCTCGGCCTGCCCGCAGGCACCGAATTCCTCGACATGACGACGCCTCAATACATCGCCGACCTCGTGTCCTGGGCCGCGATCGGCGCCCGCACGACCGAGAGCCAGATCCATCGCGAGCTGGCCTCGGGGCTGTCCTGCCCGGTCGGCTTCAAGAACGGCACCGACGGCAACGTGCGAATTGCGGCGGACGCGGTGAAGTCGGCCTCGCATCCGCATCATTTCATGGCGGTGACCAAGCTCGGCCGCTCGGCGATCGCCTCGACCGCGGGCAACGAGGATTGTCACATCATCCTGCGCGGCGGCAGCAAGCCGAACTACGATGCGGCAAGCGTCGCGGAGGCGTGCAACGATCTGGCGAAAGCGAGCGTCGCGCCGCTCGTGATGGTCGATGCGAGCCACGCCAATTCGAGCAAGAAGCCGGAAAACCAGCCGCTTGTGACGGCCGACATCGCCGGGCAGATTTCCGGCGGCGAGAACCGCATCATGGGGGTGATGATCGAGAGCAATCTCGTCGCCGGGCGCCAGGACGTGGTACCGGGCAAGCCGCTCACCTATGGCCAGAGCATCACGGACGGATGCATCGACTGGGCGACCACGGCAATCGTGCTCGAGCAGCTCGCTGACGCGGTCGAGATCCGCCGCAACACCAAAAGCGCCGGACTGCACGAGCGTACAGCGTAGGGCCAAAGCAAACGCGGGCGGGGTGAGGCTGTCGCACCCTGCCCGCTGCTCCGGCGCCTAGCAGCCGCGGCAGATGCTCTTGATCTTTTTGTCGAGCGCCTGATTTTCCTTGCTGAGGGGATCGTTCGGGTCGCTCAGGTTCTTCTCGTTCGGTACGTCGCCGGCGCGCGGCTGGCGATGGCCCACCGGCGCCTGTGGCACCGATCCGGAGGCCGCACCCCCAGACGTGGATCCCTTGGTGCCGCCGGTCTGCGCAACCGCCGCGCCGCCGAGCAAGACCACGAGCGATACTGCCATCATGATCTTCTTCATGTCTCTCCTCCATTCCTCAAGCCGGCGTCTCCTCTGCCACCGCTCAGGTCTCGGGCGGATAGAGATGACTGTCGCCGCAATAATCCACGATACGATAGCGCGTTTCCGACGCCGCATCACCCGCATCAGGTGCGGTATTTTGCATCGGCAACACGTAATTCGGCCCCACCGGCGACTTGCCGGCGCCGCCGGGAATGTCGATGACATAGTCAGGCTGACACAGCCCTGACACCCGTCCGCGTAGCTGCCGCATGAGGTCCTGCCCCTCGGCGAGCGTCGTTCGCAGATGCGCGGTGCCGGGCGCGAGATCGCCGTGATGCAGATAATAGGGCTTGATCCGGCATTCGACGAAAGCTCGCATCAAATCCGACAGAGCGGTCAAATTGTCATTGACGCCGCGCAAAAGCACGGACTGGCTCACCATGGGAATTCCGGCATCGATCAGCCGCGCGCAGGCGGCGCGCGCCGGCCCCGTCAGTTCGCGCGCATGGTTGGCGTGCAGCGCCACCCAGGTGGTCGCGCCCTGAACCTTCAGCGCCGCGACCATCTCGTCGCTGATGCGCGCGGGATCGGCCACCGGCACGCGGGTATGAAGGCGGATGATCTTGACGTGATCGATGCCGGCAAGATCGGCCATGATCTCGCTCATTCGCCGCGACGACAGCATCAGGGGATCGCCGCCGGTCAGGATCACCTCCCAGACCTCGCTGTGCGAACGGATGTAGTCGATCGCCGCGCGATAAGCGCCGTCCGAGAGCGCGTTCTCCTTGCCGGGCCCGACCATCTCGCGGCGGAAGCAGAAGCGGCAATAGACCGCGCAGACGTGAACAAGCTTGAACAGAACGCGGTCGGGATAGCGATGCACGATCCCGGGGACCGGCGAGTGCGGATGATCGCCGATCGGATCGGCGTTCTCGCCCGGTTGCATCTCCAGCTCCGCGGCAGTCGGAACGAATTGCCGCGCGATCGGATCGTCGGGACTGGATTTGTCGATCAGTTCGACCAACGCCGGCGTAATCGCAACTGCGTAGCGCGCGGCGACACGTTCGAGCGCGGGTAGCGCTTCGGCAGATACAAGCTGCTCGGCCACAAGTTCGGCCGGCTCGCGCAATGTGCGTGCAAGGTTGGTCTTCGTCATGTCTCACTTAACGTTTCATTTGCAGGCGGCGTCCAGACCACCTGATCAATTCGCGATGCGCCGCTCGCCAGCATCACCAGCCGGTCGAAGCCGAGCGCGACGCCGCTCGCCTCCGGCATTGCGGCGACCGCGGCCAGAAAGTCCTCGTCCAGCGGATAGGCCTCGCCGTAGCGGCGCTGCTTCTCAGCCATGGAGTCCGTAAAGCGCTTGCGCTGCTCGTCTGCGTCGGTCAATTCGCCGAAGCCGTTGGCGAGTTCCACGCCACAGGCATAGACCTCGAACCGCTCGGCAACGCGGGGATCACCGGCCTTCACACGCGCCAGCGCCGCCTCTGGAGATGGGTATTCGAACAGAATGGTCAAACGCCCCTGCCCCAGATGCGGCTCGACATGCTCGACCAGGACCTTGCTGAAGATGTCCGACCAGGTGTCGTCCCCGGCCACACGGACCTTGCCGGCAGCCGCCTGAGCGAGCGCGGCGCGGTCGCCTTGGTCGCCGGAAATGGTCGCAAGCAGATCGATCCCCGCAAACTGCTCGAAGGCGCCGGCAACCGTCATGAGCTCCGGCTCGGCGAAGGGATCGGCGGTGCGGCCGCGGAAGGCGAAGGTGCCGATACCGGTCGCCTGCGCCGCGCGGGCGATGAGAACGACGCAATCGGCCATGATGGCGTCATAGGGGGCGTCTGCCCGATACCATTCCAGCATAGTGAATTCGGGCAGATGCAGGTCGCCCCGTTCGCGGTCGCGGAACACCCGGGCGAATTCGAAAATCCGGGTCTCCCCGGCCGCCAGCAGCTTCTTGCAGGCGAATTCCGGCGAGGTCCGCAAGTATCGGCTGGCATGGCTGCCGTCGGGCCGCATGATCTCCGTCCGGGGGGCGTGCAGATGGGTCTCGTTGCCCGGGGAGACCTGCAGGACGGAGGTTTCGACCTCGACAAAGCCCTGCTCGACGAAAAAGCCCCGGAGAGCGCCGGTGATGGCCCCCCTGGCCTGAAGGAACGGCCGGCGGTCGAGATGCCGCCCGGGCGACCAGAACGGTGAGATCGGCTTGTCCCCAGCCATTAACCGGCCGCCCCCGCTTTGAGCAAAATGCTGGCATCCACCGGCAAAATCAGTATGTTGCGGCCCGAAACGGTCGCCGAGGTCCGATTTGAGACCCCGAGTCCCCCCGAGATTTGATCACGTCCTGGCCGGAGCCGGGCCAAGCAAGCAGGAAATTTAGCTTTGAGAGTCATCGCCAGTTCTATTCGCAAGGGCAACGTGATCGAGCAAGACGGCAAGCTATATGTCGTCGTGACCGCCGAGAACATCCATCCCGGCAAGGGCACCCCGGTCAGCCAGATCGAAATGCGCCGAATCTCGGACGGGGTAAAGATCTCGGAGCGCTACAAGACCACCGATCAGGTCGAGAAGGCCACGATCGAAGAGCGCAACTTCACCTTCCTCTATGAAGATGGTGAGGGCTTCCACTTCATGAACCCGGAGACCTATGACCAGGTCCAGGTGTCCAAGGACGTGATCGGCGACGCCGCGGCCTATCTTCAGGAGAGCATGACGGTCAAATTGTCGACGCATGACGTCAACGTGGTGTCGATCGCGTTGCCGCAGCGCGTTACGCTGGAAGTGGTCGAGACCGAGCCCGTGACCAAGGGCCAGACCGCCTCTTCGTCCTACAAGCCCGCGATTTTGTCCAACGGCGTGCGCACCACCGTTCCGCCGCACATCGCGGTCGGCACCCGCATCGTGGTGATGACTGAAGACGGCTCCTACTCCGAGCGCGCCAAGGACTGACGGGGAACAGAGCGAGCGCAACAGGTGCCGCCGGGAGGCGAGACAGTGGTTGGGAAGGGTTTCCGCTTCGTCTCGCAACTTCTGGCGTCGCTTTCGCTCCTCATTGCCTCTCCGCTCGCTGCGGATGAATTCCGCAGCCCCTCGCTCACGGCCCTGCGCGTCGATTGGCGGGCGGCGCTCGACCAGCTCCGCACCGAAATCAACGCCCGTCGCCGGGCCGCGGACGATTTCATCTTCGCGCCTCGTCGTTCGGTGCCGCGCTACGATCCGCGCGCGATGCCGGCGCTGGTGCAGCTCAACGCGATCTCCTCACAATTCTTCACCGGCATCGCCCGCAGCTCCGTGCCCGTGCTGCTGCCGTTCGACGCCGCCGCCTATTTCGAGGCGCTGCGCAATGGCGCGCCGGCGACTCTCGCGCTATCGCGCTACCAGGCTGACTTCAATTCTGTCGACATGTTCGATGCCGGCCCCGCCGGCTACAGCGCAACCTTCTCGTTCGAGCCCGGCGCCGGCGACGGCATGCCGAGCCGGGTGTTCGCAAGGCCGGTCGAGGTGCAGATCACGGGTTCGGCGCTCGTCTACGACGTCGCCGATCCCTCGGGCGGCAAGGGCGAGCAGGTCAAATCGCTCGCAGCGCTTTATCCGGACCTGCGCAAGTTCATACGGGAAGGCTATGTGCGCTACGCTTTCACCCGTTTCGGCGTCGCCTATGTGGTGTCGATCCAATGCCTCGACAGCGTCGCCAAGCCGCGGCGGCTTGCCTGCAAGGAAGCCTATCCGGTCGCCGAGCGTTTCCTGAAGGCGCTGCACGTTGCCGGCGGCCAGCGCATGCGGCCGCTGACGGACATTGCTTCCAACATTCTCGATCGTCCCACGCAGCGTTCCCCGGACTTCACCTATCGGCCAAGCGGCGACATCATCCCGAACACCGGCTATCGCAAGCAGGGCGGACATCCCGACGTGATGGCCTATGCGCAGATCCGCTTTCCTCTCGAGAAGGCGCCCGCGTTCGTACGCTCGCAATCCTATGCCAAGCGCGACAAGATGGAGAGCACGACCGGCTATCCCTGGCGCGACAATTTCTGCGAATCTCGCAGTTTCGAGGTCTGGCAATGCGGCGGGGGGTTTGGCCACCAGGGCGAGGACATCCGCGCGGCCGAATGCCCACCGCCCGGCGAAGGCCGCGAAGCCTGCGATCCCAAGCAGCGCGGCGTCGTCGCCGTGCGCGATGCGATGGTCATTCGCGCCTCGAAGGACCAGGCCGTCACGCTTCAGGTCAACAGCCGGAACGAGCACATCCGCTTCCGCTATATGCATATGAACCCCCAGGCGTTGAACGCTGACGGCCTGCTCAATGGCCGCATCGTCTCGGAGGGCGAGAAGATCGGCGTGGTCTCGAACTATCTCGACCATCCCGCCGGCACCTCGATGCACCTGCATTTCGACGTGCAGTTGTTCACCCGCGACGGCTGGATCTGGGTCAGTCCTTACGTCACGCTGGTCTCGGCCTATGAGCGCCTGATCCGCGCCCGCGGCCGTGAGGTTGGCCCGGAGATCGCGGGTGCTCCGCAGCCGGTCGCACATGCGCTGCCGGAGGACGTGATCAAGCCGGACCTGCGCGAAGGATCGGGCGGCGAAGAGAATTGACGGCTTGCTCGTTCCAATGCCGGGCAGTGCAAAAGCGTGATGTCGCACACCTCGCCGGCTCGAAGGCCGAAGGAACAGGGTTGATGAGTGTCGGACTGATTGGTCTTCTCGACGATATCGCGGCGATTGCAAAGGTGGCAGCAGCCTCGCTCGACGATGTAGCGAGCCAAGCGGCCAAGGCGGGAGCAAAGGCGGCTGGCGTGGTCATCGATGACGCAGCCGTCACGCCGAACTACGTGATCGGCTTTGCCTCGAAACGCGAACTGCCGATCGTGGGTAAGATTGCTGTTGGATCGCTGCGCAATAAATTGCTGATACTGTTGCCCATTGCCCTGTTGCTGGGTTATTTCCTTCCCGCCGCGGTGACGCCGCTGCTCATGCTGGGCGGAGCCTTTCTCTGCTACGAGGGTGCCGAGAAGGTGCTCGGAGCCGTGATGCCGCATCATGCGCGCCACCACGAAGCTCAGCTCCAGCCGATTGCGTTGAACGCGCGGTCGGTCGAGGACGAGAAGGTCGCGAGCGCCATCAAGACGGATTTCATCCTGTCGGCGGAGATCATGGCAATCACGCTGGCGGCAATTCCGGCGGGCAACATCTGGACGCAGGCGCTCGTGCTGGCGCTCGTCGCCATTTTCATCACAGTTGGAGTCTACGGCGTGGTTGCCCTGATCGTGAAGGCGGACGATGTCGGCGTGGCCCTTGCGCGGTATGACGGCGCATCGGTCATTGGCAGCGCAATCCGCTTGCTTGGACGTGCGCTCGTCCGCGGCATGCCTACTTTCCTGGCGGTGCTGAGCACCATCGGCACGGCGGCGATGATCTGGGTCGGCGGCGGCATCATCCTGCACGGCATCGAGCAATACGGCCCACCCGTGGTCGGCCACACGGTCCATGCCGTGACCGAGGCTGCCGCGCACCTCCTTCCCTCCATTGCCGGTATCGTCGAATGGTTGGTCGTGGCAGCCATCTCAGGCGTCATTGGACTCCTTGTCGGCGCAGCTGCGATTCCTGCCGTCGAATACGGTCTTTCACCGGTATGGAAACGGTTGAAGCGATCGCAGCCGACTTGAACAACGGCGGTTGCGGATTGCGAGTGCCAGCTACTCCAGCAACGTCGTCAGCTGCGCGCCCTCGTCCGCCACGAATACCGCGATCAATTCCGCCGGCTCCGTGGTGCTGGCATTGGCCGAGACCAGATGGGTCGAGCCGGGCGGCTCGAAGAAAGACTGGCCGACGCCAAACGTTTCGACCGGACCGCCGCCGAGCTGGGAGCGGATCTCGCCCTTGGTGATGTAGGCGGTCACTGAGCCTGCGTGACGATGCGGCCGCGAGAACCCGCCAGGACCATAGAACACACGCACGATGGTGACGCGCTTGCCCGGCACGTTCGGCAGCGCGTAGGAGCCAATCGGTTCGACTTTGTCGAGCGGCGAACTTTCGGCGGCGGTGGCACAAAGCGGCGCCAGCGCGCCTGAAACAGCATCCATCGTCACCGGTAACGCCTTGCCGATCGCAAGCGCGCAGGCAAGCCCGCCGGCGACGGTAATCGCGATCGAACGCGATGGCACCCGGCACTGCATGGTGGCCAAATTCATTGCAGTCATGACAACCTCCCCTCTTTGCAATCAGGACGCCGCGGCATTCGCTGCAACCGGCCGCTTCGCCGGCGTCCAGCGAAACGCTGCGCCAAAACGGTTCCAGACGTTGATCGAGGCGACCGCCGAGGTCAGGTAGGTCAGCTCGGTCTCGGAGAATTCACCGCTCGCTTCGGCGTACACGTCTTCGCCGACGCCATCAGGCAGCAACGTTAGCGCCTCGGCCCAGGCCAACGCGGCGCGCTCGCGCGCGGAGAAGATCGGCGCCTCGCGCCAGACCGCGACCAGATTGAGCTTGTCGACGGGCACGCCGATCCGCTCCGAAAGCAGGATGTGATGCTGCACGCAGAACGCGCAGCCGTTGATCTGCGAGGCACGCAGCTTGACCAGCTCGAGGAGCTGCCTGTCGAGGCCGGCCTTGGCCGCGAGCTGTCCCAGCGCCAGCACGAGATCATAGACGTCGGGCGCGATCTGCTTGAAATCCTCGTATTCGCTGCGGGCGTGTGACATTGCCGTTCACCTCGTGATATTGTAAGAGCGCTGACACATTATAAGAGCTCTTACATGACGCGCAAGCCGGCCGATATCACGAGATCGCAACCCCGGCGGAAGGCACCCACGACGGCCGCCCCGGTGGTGCGCGTGCCAGCCGCGGGGGAAGGCAAGCGCGGCGAGCAAGGTTATCTCGGCTATCTGCTGCGCCAGGCCCACGCCGCGGTCCGTCTGACGACGGAACGGTCGCTGGCCGATCTCGGCGTGACCTCGCCCCAATTCGCGGTGCTGACCATGCTCAATGCCTATCCGGGACTGTCCGGCGCCGATGTCGCCCGTCTCACCTTCCTGACGCCCCAGACTGTGGGCGTCATCATCCGTAATCTCGAACGTGACGGCGCGATTGTGATGACGCCGCATCCTGTCCACGGCCGCATCCAGCAATGGACGTTGACGCCGCGCGGGGCGACGCTTTTGAAGGCGTGCCGGGAACGGGTGATCGCGCTGGAGAAGCGCCTCGCTCGGGATTTGGATACTAAGGCGGAAACCGCGATCCGGCGTTGGCTTGCGGGAATCGCGACGGATCTACAGGAGGATTAAGCGATCTGCGATTGCCGCGGGCGCGTCTAGTCGCCGGTCTCCCTCGCCGCAGCCGCCATCGGAATCCGAGAAGTTGCTGACGGCGCCGTCGCCTCGAATGCAGCGGCCAAAATTCTCGACAATGATCATCAGGATCACGACGAATAGCCCCGCGCCAAACGGCCAGGGATTGGCGCGGATGATGTCGAACAGCTCTCGCATGTTCGTATTATGCGCAGATGGAAACGAACCGACCGTAAAGTGACAGGCTCAAAACTGGGTATATCCGACCCGTTGCAGGAACGCTCTACCTGCCCTTCAACACTTTCTTAACCTCGCCATCAGACCAGGTTTCGCCCGCTGCAATCACCCGCACGCGGCTTTGGTCCGCCGCGTTCACCAACTCATGCGAACTCACCCGGTGGCCGCTTGGCTCCAGATGCAGATCGGTCTCAGGCTTCCAGCTCAGCGTGGTCGCGAGATCGCCGGGAAAGATCTGCCATTGTGATCCGTCATCCAGCTCGACCACATGGCTTTCCGTATGCGCGTTTATCTTCATTCCACCCCAAATTCTCGATGAACGGACTGCGTGCGGCGGCGGGCCCCGGCGATCGGCCGGGGCCCCGCTCCGTCAGTCATTGTCGTGATGAATCACGGTCTTGCTGCGGTTGCCGAGTTCATCTTCCTTCTTGATCACCGTGGTGCGGTCGGCAGGCTCGCGCTCCTTGACGACCGTGGTGCGGTCGCGGTCGCGGTCCCGCTCCCGATATTCGTGAGATTGTCCGACCGTCACGCCGGCACCGACCGGACCGACGTGAACGCCGACTTCGTCGGCAAATGCAGGCGCGGCGATGGCGGTGACCATGGCGGCGGCAAACAGATATTTCCTCATCTTCTCCTCCTCAATTTGGTGCGGGGAAAATGCGGGAGTGCGACAGTTTGTTCCGGCGAACGCATGGAAGGCGGCTTGTTCCTCCAGTTCCAGGAACCGGGTCACAAAGCGCCATGTTTCCCGCTAGACTACGTTCATGAAACAAGCTGATTCCTCGGCCCATCGCAGCCGCCGCGCTCTGCTTCGATCCACGCTCGGCGCAGCCGCACTCATCGCCATTCCAACGCGCATCCTCGCCGCGCCTTCGGGCTTCGAGGAATGGCGGGAGGGTTTTCGCGCTCGTGCCATGGCGAAGGGAATTTCGGCCGCGACCTGGCAGCGCGCGATGGCGCGGGTCGAGCCCGACATGAGCGTGTTCAAGCAGATGCGCAACCAGCCCGAATTCCATGAGCAGGTCTGGCAATACATCAACCGCCGCGTCTCCGACTGGCGCATCATCAACGGCAAGATCGCGCTGAAAAACAACGAGGCGCTGCTCGCGCGCATCGAGCGCGATTTCGGCGTCGAGCGCGGCACGCTGCTGGCGCTCTGGGGCGTCGAGTCAGCGTATGGCGATCCGCTGGTGCAGCAGAACCACATGACGCCGGTATTTCCCTCGCTCGCCGCGCTCGCCTGGAATGAGCCGCGGCGCAAGGCTTATTGGGAGACCGAGCTGATCAACGCGCTGCGCATCATCGACAAGGGCTGGAGCACGCCCGAGCAGATGCAGGGATCCTGGGCCGGCGCGATGGGGCATTCGCAATGGATGCCGGAGGTCTGGCTCAATGTCGGCATCGACTATGACGGTGACGGCAAGGTGTCACCGTTCGGCAAACCCGACGACGCGCTGGGCTCGACTGCAAAATATCTGGTCAACCGCGGCAAGTGGCACCGCGGCGAGCATTGGGGCTACGAGGTGCGCGCATCCGGCGAGGCGAGCGGCACCCGGACCTATGCGGCCTGGCAGGCGGCCGGCGTCACCCGCGCCGACGGCCAGCCGTTTCCGCAACCCTCCGCGTCCGCGCGGATGTGGACGCCGGTTGCGGGCGGACCGACGTTCCTGCTGGGACCGAATTTCAGCGCGGTGAAAAGCTACAATCCCTCGATGAACTATGCGCTGGCGATCTGCCATCTCGGCGACCGCTGCCTCGGCGGGCCGCCCTTCATCCAGCCCTTCCCCGGCTCCGAGCGCGCGCTGACACTCGCAGAAGTGCAGGAGATGCAGACGCGCCTGACCAAGGCCGGTTTCGACACCGGCGGCACCGACGGTCGGGTCGGCAACGACACCATGAAGGCGATCAAGGATTTCCAGCAGCGCGCGGGGATCGCGCCTGCGGACGGCTATGGCGGGCTGAAGGTGCTGGCGAAGCTGCGCCAGGGGTCGTAGCCGGCTCAGTGCCGGTACTGCGGCTCCTCGGCATCGAGCTGGCGGCGGATCGCGGCAAGATGCAACCGCGCGGATTCGGAATCGCCTTCGCGCATCTGCCTGTAGGTTTCGGCCGCAATCGCGGCATCGACCGGCAGCACTTTCCTTCCCGTCGACATCGCCAGCACCTGTACCTCGGCGGCGCGTTCGAGGTAGTAGAGATCGTCCCAGGCTTCCGCGATAGTCGGCGCCAGCACCATCACACCGTGATTCTTCATGAAGACGATGTCGGCATCCCCGACGGCTGACGCTATGCGCGCGCCTTCGCTGTTGTCGAGCGCGAGGCCGTTGTAGTCGCGGTCCACCGCCGTGCGACCGTAGAATTTCAGCGCGGTCTGGCCGGCCCAGATCAGGGGGTCGCCCTCGGTCATCGACAGCGCCGTGGCGTAGGGCATGTGGGTGTGGAAGGCGACCTTGGCGCGCGGCAGGCGCTTGTGCATCTCGGCATGGATGTAGAACGCGGTCGCCTCGGGCACGCCCTCGCCGTCGAGCACGTTGCCGTGGAAGTCGCAGATCAGCAGTTTTGACGCGGTCAGCTCGCGGAAGGCGTAGCCGTAAGGGTTGACGAGAAACAGATCGTCATGGCCCGGCACCACGGCCGAGAAGTGGTTGCAGATGCCCTCCTCGAAGCCGTTGCGCGCCGCCATGCGGAAGCAGGCAGCGAGGTCCTCGCGCGCGCTGCGGATCGCGTCGCTGACGAGATCCGGCCGGTTCGAGCGGAATGGCGCCGGCGTGGATGACGAAGAGTGAAGGCTGTGCGCCATGGCGGGAGGACACCTCTGTCGGTCGGGAGAGCTGCCCGCGTTGTACAGCGGCTGCGCCTGCGCGTCAGCCCCTGCGGGCGCCACCCTGCCCTTCGCAGCCCGCGCGGCGGCTTATTGCCGCCGCGGCACGCCGCCGGCGTTCATGCCGCCGTCGATGACGAGCTCGCTGCCGGTGACGTAGCGCGAGGCATCGGAGGCCAGATACAGCACGCCAGAGGCAATCTCGGCGGCCTGGCCGGCGCGGCCGAGCGGCGTGACGACGCGCGCACGCTCGTCCGGATCGATCGGCGCGTTGCCCTGGTTACCGGTCGCGCCGGTCGGGATCTTGCCCCAGATCGGCGTGTCGATGATGCCGGGATGGACGGAGTTGACGCGGATGCCGTCACCGGCGGCCGCACACTCCATCGCGATCGATTTTGCGAACAGCCGCACGCCACCCTTGGTCGCCGAATAGGCCGACAGCCCGGGCGAGCCGCGCAAGCCTGCGAGCGAGGACATCATGACGATCGAGCCGCCGCCGGTTTTGCGCATCAAGGGCAGGCAATGTTTGACGGAGAGAAACACGCCGTCGAGATTAATGGCGTTCTGCTTGCGCCAGTCACCGAGTGTCATGTCGACGATCGAGGGCACGGCAATGCCGATGCCGGCATTGGAGACCATGATGTCGAGCCGGCCATAGCGCTTTGCGATCTCGGCGACGATCTCGATCCAACGCTCTTCGCTGGTGACGTCCTGCTCCAGGAAAATCCCCTTGCCGCCGGCCTTGGTGATGCGACTGGCGAGTTCGGGGCCGCGCAACTCGTCGATGTCGGTGGCAATGACGGTGGCGCCCTCGCGCGCGAACAGCTCGACGATCGCTTCGCCAATTCCGGATGCGCCGCCGGTCACCAGCGCGACCTTGCCCTCAACCTGCCCTGCCATGTTCACTCCCTTTTTCGTTGTTTGCTTTTTGGTTGTTTGCCGGACCTATCTAATCATGGATGGCCCTTGGTCGGGTAGCGCGACGTCGATGACGCGGAATTGCACGCGCTCCGCGCCCTGGTAGCGATCGACCGACAATGATCCCGCGACATGCAATTGCTGGCCGCGATTGGCAACAAGCGCGTTGCCGAGCTTCTGTCCGATCGAACGGAACGCGATGCCGTTGACGATAGCACCGTCGCCCGACTTGAAGCGCAGCCTCAAATGCGCCTGTCCGACCTCGTCGGCATAGACGAGCTGATGCGCCGGCAGCGCCAGCACGGCTTCCGGATTGCCGCTGCCGAAGGGACCTGCACGGTTGAGCGTGGCGGCAAGCTCCGTCGTCACCGCGCGCGCGGAAACCGCGCCGTCGATGTAGAGCTCGTTGACGTGGCGGGCCTCGGCAACATCGCGTGCCAACGCATTCTCGAGGTAGGCACGGAATTCGGCGAGCTTCTCCTTCCGCAGCGTCACGCCCGCAGCCATCGCGTGGCCGCCGCCCTTGAGCAGAATACCATCGGTCACTGCCTGCCGAACCGCCTTGCCGATGTCGACGCCGGCGATCGAGCGACCCGAGCCGGTACCGATGCCGCCGGGCTCCAGCGCGATCGCGAAGGCGGGTCGCGAGAACTTCTCCTTCAACCGGGACGCGACAAGACCGACCACGCCGGGATGCCAGCCTTCGGAGGCCGTGACGATGACGCCGAGTTTGTCCTCGAAGCCGATCGAGGCGAGTGCCTCGGCTTCGGCCTGCGCTTCGGCGCCCTGCTCGATGACGCGGCGCTCGCTGTTGAGGCGGTCAAGCTCGGTGGCGATCCGCGCGGCCTCGACGCTGTCACCTTCGAGCAAGAGCCGCACGCCGAGGTCGGCGCGGCCGATGCGACCGCCAGCATTGATGCGCGGCCCCAGCATGAATCCGAGATGCCAAGCCTCCGGTGGGCCGTTGAGCCGCGACACGTCCATCAGCGCGGTGTGGCCGACATGGTCGCGCCGCCGCATCGCGATCAGGCCCTTGGCGACGAAAGCGCGGTTGAGACCGATCAGCGGCGCGACGTCGGCAACCGTGCCGAGCGCGACGTGATGCAGCATGCCGAGCAGATCAGGCTCAGGCAGCCCCGCACTCCAGAAGCCGCGCCGGCGCAGCTCGCGATTGACCGCGACCAGCGTCACCAGCACGAGGCCAACGGCGGCGAGATGACCGAGGCCGGAGAGATCGTCGAGCCGGTTCGGATTGACCAGCGCATCGACCTCCGGAAGCACGTTGCCGGCCTGGTGGTGGTCGATCACGACAACGGACATGCCGAGACGTTTTGCCTCGGCGAGCGGCTCGATGCTGGTGGTGCCGCAATCGACGGTGACGAGCAGCGTGGCGCCCTTCGCGGCCAGCCCGCGAACCGCTTCGACGTTGGGGCCGTAACCTTCAAAGATGCGGTCGGGAATGTGGATCAGCGGATCGAGACCGCAATGGCGCAGATGCCAGCTCAGCAGCGCCGCCGAGGTCGCACCGTCGACGTCATAGTCGCCGAAGATCGCAATCTTCTCGCCATTCGCGGCGGCATCCGCGATCCGCTTCGCGGCGGCTTCCATCTCGGTCACCGTGAACGGATCCGGCATGAGCTTGCGGATGGTCGGATCGAGGAAATCGGCGACCGCATCGGTGTCGACGCCGCGGCCCGCCAGCACCCGCGCCAGCAGCTCGGGCAATTGGTGCTGCTGCACGATGGCGAGCGCCTTGGCCGCCCCGCGCGCGTCCAGCCGGTCGCGCCAGAGCTTGTCGGTGAGCGAGCGTGCCACTCCCAGGAACGCCTGGGGTGCTTCGACAGGCAAGGCGGTGGCGGGCGGCGTCATGAATAGCTGTCGGTTTGAGGAACCTGGGAGCCGGAGCCATCGCATCGCCCGGCCAGCGGGACGATTGACCCGGAATCGCCCGGGCTTGGCAATGTCTGCGCCGCACAAAGCGGTGGATTGCTGCTTTGCTACGCGGACTGACTATCATTTGAGCATTCCGCAAAACAGCAAATTAAGCAGGCGTTAGGCGGAATCTTCGAAAAAGACTCGTATTCGATCTGTCAGTGATTGTTCCGGGTTCGTTGCAGATCAGACCTCATTGCCAAGGGAAGTCCCCCGATGTCTGCTGCGCTGGGTCTCAAAGCCAAGCCGATCGCGACCGAACCCGCCGACGATGATTCCGACATCTCCGCGCTGATCAACCGCCTCACGGCGGAGGTCAACCAGATCGCGGTCGACAAAACCAAGGCGATCCAGCAGATCACCAACCAGATGAAGATGCTGGCGCTGAACGCGCTGATCGAGAGCTCGCGCGCGGGTGCGCAGGGTGCGGGCTTCGCAGTGGTGGCGCAGGAGGTACGCGGCGTCGGCCAGCAGGTCGAGACCATCGCCCGCGAGCTCGAAAGTCAACTGACGAAACGCACCGGCGATCTCGTCGCCTCGATCGACCGGATGAGCCAGCGCTCGCGTGGCGAGCGCATGGTCGATCTGTCGCTCAACGCCATCGAGCTGATCGACCGCAACCTCTATGAAAGGACCTGCGACGTGCGCTGGTGGGCGACCGATTCCGCCTTGGTCGATTGCGCGGCCTCGCCCGGCGCCGCTGCCGTGTCCCATGCCTCGCAGCGCCTCGGCGTGATCCTCGGTGCCTACACCGTCTATCTCGACCTCTGGCTCTGCGACCTCGACGGCGATGTCATCGCCAATGGCCGCGCCGACCGCTTTCGCGCCGTCGGCCAGAACGTCGCCCACACCAAATGGTTTCGCGAAGCGAAGACCTTGCGCTCCGGCGACGACTATGTCGCCGGCGACGTCGAGAACCAGCCGCTGCTCGGCAATGCGCAGGTCGCGACCTATTGCGCCAGCGTCCGCGCCGGCGGTCAGGCCAACGGCGCGCCGATCGGCGTGCTCGCCATACATTTCGACTGGGAGGCACAGGCCCGCTCCATCGTGCAAGGCGTGCGCGTCGGCGACAGCGACAAGGCGCGCGTGCTGCTGGTCGATTCCAATCTTCGCATTATCGCCGCCTCGGACGGCCAGGGCATTTTGAGCGAACGTATCTCGCTCTCGCTCAACGGACAGCGGTCAGGCTTCTACCAGGATCGCTCCGGCGCGCTGGTCGCCTTCCACGCGACGCCCGGCTACGAGACGTATCGGGGGCTCGGCTGGTACGGCGTGATCGTCTGCGGGGCGTAGTGCCGATCGGTCAAGCCGACGACGGTCCGGCTCGCCTGCCAGACAAAAAACCGGAAAACAACCCCATGCAAAGTAGCGCAGGGTGCAGGCATGATGCATGCTCACGCTGCATAAGCGTTTGACACGTCAGGCAGAACGATGGCAGCTGCGCATCGCCCGCGAGGTGCGGCGATCATATGCCTTCATCAGTTGAAGTGACCGATGCATGGATCACGACACCATGCTGCTCGGCGATCGTCGCGACGGCCTGGACAGGCGGCATGCCTCCGCTGCGTCGTCCAAGCTCGTCGAAGGCGGCAAACATGCGATCGAGACCGGCGCCCGGCATCGCGAACACCAGCAGGCGCGCCGTATCCGTGCCGACATTGCGATAGCCGTGACGCCGATGGCGCGGAGCGAAAAGAAATGCACCGGTGCCAAGACGCAACGGACCGGTCGCACCTTCGATGTCCATAACCACCTCGCCGCTCAGCACATAGAATGCCTCGTCCTCGCGGCTGTGCGTATGCGCTGGCGCCCCGCGACCCGGCGGCACGATCGATTCCCACACGGAGAATTGTTGGCCGGTATCGCTCGCCATCGCCTTGTAGCTATGCGTCACACCGAGCACGTCGAGCGTGGGTCCGCTCCCCGGCGCCCGGAACAACGCGCTCAATGACGGATAATTGCGAGTTGCATCGCTGCTCATGGCAGTTCCCTCCAAGGATCGGGTTGCGATGCGCTGTCTTCCAGCGAAAACGAACCCGCCCGACGCCATAACGTTCCGCACCCGAAGATGGGCTTCGCCCACCGATATCGCGCAGCGGCGGAACCGGCGTATCCCCTGCTGGAACGACACTTGCCGCAACTCCAGCGCTTCCCAAATGAACGGGTGGTCGCACCGCTTGAATTCCGAAAAAGCGGGAGGCCCGTCTCAGGATCTCCTCCGAGGAGACCAACATGCCGTCACCGGCGCCCACAAACGAAACAGAACGGCTCGCCGCCCTGCGCGCACTCGACATCATCGACAGTGCGCCGGAGGCCGCTTACGACGAAATTACCGAGCTTGCGGCGCAACTCTGCGGCTGCCCGATCTCCTATATCAGCTTCATCGATGACGACCGGCGGTGGCTCAAGGCGAGATATGGCCTGCCGGCCGAAGTCACCGACGCACCACGCGAGAGCGCCATCTGCGCAACGACAATTTGCGGCGCCGAACTGCTCGTCATTCCCGACTTGAAACAGGATCCGCGATTTCAGAACAGTCCGATGGTCGCGCTAAGGCCATCCTGCCGGTTCTATTGCGGCATGCCGCTGATTACCGATGAAGGCTATGCGCTCGGAACGCTCTGTGTGATGGACTTCGAGCCGCGGCAGCTGTCCTTCGAGCAGACGGAAGCGCTGCGAATGCTTTCGCATCAGGTGCTGGCGCAACTGGAGCTCCGCCGCAAGCTGCTCGAGTACGGCCAGACCATCAGGGAGCTCGAGCAGGCACGACTGGAGGCCGCTGCTGAGCGCGCGCGTGCTGAAGCCCTGCTGCGCAATGTCCTGCCGACGCCGATCGCCGACGAACTCAAGCGCAGCGGCAGGGTCCAGCCCAGATACACGCGATCGGCGACCATCCTGTTCGCAGATATTCAGGGCTTTACGCTGCTGGCCGAACGGACCGAGCCGGCCCGGCTCATCAATCTCCTCGATGAGTATTTCTCGACCCTGGACGAAATCGGCGCCCGATATGGTCTGGAGAAGGTCAAGACCATAGGCGACGCCTACATGGCGGTGGCCGGCGTGCTATCGCCCGGCCGGCGGCACTCGATTGATGTTTGCCTGGCGGCGCTGCAGATGCGCGCCCGGCTTGATCGCCTGAAGGCGCAATACGAAGCAGTTGGCGAACATGGCCCGCAACTGCGCATTGGTATCCATACCGGGCCCGTCATTTCTGGCGTCGTCGGCCTGCGCAGGATGACCTTCGACATCTGGGGCGATGCGGTCAACACCGCATGGTTCATGGAAGCGTCTGGAGTCGCAGGACGGATCAACGTGTCGGAAACCGTGGCCGGACATGTCCACGGGCTGTTCGCGCTGGAGTCACGCGGCGCTGTCGAAGCCAAGCACGAACGCGCCCATCAGATGTTCTTCCTCAATGGCTTGAAGACGGAGTATTCGCGCGATGGCGACGGCCATTTGCCGAATGACCAGTTTCTTGCCGAGTATCACCGTATCGGCGGTTCCCGGTTGGCGCCGGATTGACGGGAGCGCGCATGGTCCGTCTGACACGTGGGGCAAAACAGCGGCAACCTGAGATTGTCGTGCAGTCCGCAAACGCGGCCGTTCACCTCGTCTAAAGTCAGGCGCCTGCGTGGACACCCCGACGATGCGACGCTTATGTGCGCTTCTCCGCGAGGTGGGCTGACGTCGCCAAAAGGGGAACAATCCCTTACCAATTGTCGTATCGCGACGAAATCTCTGGAGCATTTTCCGGCAAGGCAGGCCCGTTACAGGCAAGAGCTTGCCCCATTGCTCGGGTAAGAGTCGCTTCGCATTGCGTTCATCGACGTGAGAGCGTGAGTACCCGTTGGCTTTGACCATCCCACACTCGCAAAATACCGAGGAGACATGCCATGAAGATCGTCGTGATCGGCGGGACCGGATTGATCGGATCCAAGCTCGTAGCGAAGCTCAAGCAGCAGGGCCACGAGGCCGTGGCAGCTTCGCCGAAATCAGGCGTGAACGCCGTGACCGGGGAAGGCCTCGCAGCAGTGCTGGCGGGCGCGGATGTCGTCGTTGACGTCGCTAACGCGCCGTCGTGGGAGCCTGCCGCCGTGCTGGAATTCTTCGAGCGTTCGAGCAAGAACCTCGCCGCGACCGAGGCGGCCGCCGCCGTGAAGCATCACGTGGCGCTCTCGATCGTGGGAACCGATCGATCGCCCGACATCGCCTATTTTCGTGCAAAACTCGCGCAGGAGACCATCGTCAAGGCATCTCCGGTGCCCTACTCGATCGTCCGCGCCACCCAGTTCTTCGAATTCCTCGGCGCCATCGGCGATATGGGTGCGACCGAGGACCGGATTGTCGTTCCATCGGCGTTGTTTCAGCCGATCGCGGCCGAGGACGTCGCCGATCGCCTCGTGGAGGTCGCGATGGGCGAGCCGCTCAACGGCACGATCGATATCGCAGGGCCCGAGAAGGCTCCTTTCAATGAATTTATCGCACGGCGCCTGAAGGCGTCTGGCGACGCCCGACCTGTGGTGGGAGATCCAAAAGCAACCTATTACGGCGCTCCCATCGACGACAAATCGCTGAACCCGCTCGGCGAGGCGCGGCTCGGAAAAATGCCGCTCGCGAAATGGCTCGAGACGCTCTGAAGACTCGCAAGTCCCACAGATCACGACAGAAACGGCAATAAAGGGAATCCCATGCGCAGATTGCTGATCGCAACCGCGATTTATACCGCATCTCTCCTGACGGCACACGCCGCCGAGACCGCTACGCCATCGGCCAAAGTGACGGTCGTGTTCGATCAGGCGCTGCCGAATGTCCCCGGCAAGAGCATGAAGGGCGTGCTGGTCGAATACGGCCCTGGAGGCTCCTCGCCGGCCCACATGCACCCGCGCTCCGCATTCATCTATGCCACCATCCTGGAAGGAGCGATCCGCAGTCAGGTCAATGACGAGCCTGCCAAGGTTTATCACAAGGGAGAGAACTTTTCCGAAAGGCCCGGCGACCGCCATGCCGTCAGCGCCAACGCCAGCGACACCGAGCCTGCGAAGCTGCTGGCGGTCTTTGTGGTGGATACAGCGGACAAGGAGCTCGTGACGCCTGTCGCGAAGTAACGCCAGGTCAGCGCGTGCAATCAGGCAGCACGCGGCGCGGCCATCTCCGCCGCGAGCAGCACCGCGGCGCGACTGGCGCCGATCGACGCGGTGCCCTGGCCTGCGATGTCGTAGGCAGTGCCATGCGCCGGTGTGCAGATCGGGAACGGAAAGCCGCCGAGCAACGTCACGCCGCGATCGAAACCCATCAGCTTCATCGCGATCTGGCCCTGGTCGTGATACATCGTCAGCACCGCATCGAAGGCGCCGCCCTTGGCGCGCAGGAATACGGTGTCGGCGGGAAACGGTCCCTCCACGGCGATGCCATCCCGCTGCCCGGCTGCGACGACCGGCGCAATAACATCGATCTCCTCACGGCCGAAATTGCCTCCGTCGCCGGCATGCGGATTGAGCCCGGCGACCGCGATGCGCGGCCGCGCGAAGCCCGCATTGCGCATGCAGGAATCGGTCAGCTTGAGCGCGCGATGGATGCGTTCGCTGGACAGTCGCGCGGCGACATCCTTGAGGGGGATGTGGGACGTCACGCGTGCGTTCCAGATCCGGTCCAGCACATTGAATTCGCTTGCAGGGGTTTTGAGTCCGACCACTTCCGCGGAGAACGCGATCTCGTCGTCATACTCGGCGCGGGCGAGCCGCATCGCCTGCTTGTTGAACGGGGTGAAGCAAACGGCATCGACGCGGTTGTCGCGGCCGAGTTCGAGCGCGTGCTTGTAGTTGGCAAGCGCGAACCTGCCGCCGGCAAGGCTGGCAACTCCCCGCTGGACGTCGTTGGGATCGAGGTGGCCGAGATCGACGAACAGCGTCTCGCCCTTCGCTGCGCGGAAGTCGGCTCCCTGCTCCATTGTCTTCAGCTCGGGCTTGACGCCGGCAATGCGCGCGCCCTGGTCGAAGATGCGGCGGTCACCGACCACGACGATCCGGCTGCAGGCGCGGATATCGTCCTGCACCACGAGCCTTGCAGTCAGCTCCGGGCTGATGCCGGCGGGATCTCCCATTGCCAGTGCAATGAGCGGCTTTGCGGTCATATGATCACCTTCTCTCGAGCTGTCTCTTGAGCTGTCTCTTGAGCTTTCTCTTGGGCCGTTGTCCCGGTCGCGGCAGATGCGGGTTTGCGCCAGAGGCGCGGGAGCTGCAGCACGAGCGGAAGCAGCAACAGCGTGATGCCGGCCACGATCAGGCACGTCACCAGCTTGTTGGCAAAGAAGATTCCGAGCGATCCCTTGGACATCAGCATCGACTGCCGAAACGCGTCCTCGGCCTTGTCGCCGATGACGATCGCGAGCACGAGTGGCGCCAGCGGATAGAACAGCTTCTTGAAGAGATAACCGACGATGCCAAAGCCGAGCATCATGACGACGTCGAGATAGGAGTTCGACACCGAATAGGCGCCGACGACGCAGATGATCACGATCAGCGGCGCGATGATCACGAAGGGAATCCGCATCAGGGCGGCGAAGACCGGGACGGTCAGCAGCACCAGCGCGACGGCGACGATGTTGCCGACATACATCGAGGCGATCAGGCCCCAGACAAAGTCCTTCTGGTCGACAAACAGCATCGGCCCGGGATTGAGACCCCAGATCATCAGCCCGCCCATCATGACTGCCGCGGTCGCCGAGCCGGGAATGCCGAGCGAAAGCATCGGCAGCAGCGCGCTGGTGCCGGCGGCGTGATCTGCCGTCTCCGGCGAGATGATACCTTCGACCTCTCCGGCGCCGAAGTATTTACCACGGCGCGAGAAGCGGCGGGCGATGCCGTAGCTCATAAAGGATGCCGCGGTCGGGCCGCCCGGCGTGATCCCCATCCAGCACCCGATCGCCGCGCTGCGCAGCAATGCAACACTATGCCGTGGCAGGCGGCCGATCGCGCGAAACACCTCGCGCCACTCGATCTTCGTGGAGACCGCGCGGGCATGAAATTCTTCCTCGACCGCGACCAGCAGCTCGCCGATGCCGAACAGGCCCATCACGGCGACGACGAAGTTCACGCCCTTGACCAACTCGTCGACGCCCATGGTGAGGCGCACGCTGCCGGAGACGGTGTCGATGCCGATCGCGGCAATGGCAAAACCGATCGCGAGCGCCACGAGGGTCTTGCTCGGCGCCGCGCCGCCCATGCCGACGAAGCTCGCGAAGGCGAGGAAATAGACCGCAAAATATTCCGCCGGCCCGAAGGCAAGCGCGACCTGCGCCACCCATGATGCGAGGAAGGTGATCAGGATGACGCCGACCAGCGCACCGAACGCCGCCGAGCCGAAGGCGGTCGCGAGCGCCGTGGTCGGCCGGCCGTCGCGGGCCATCGGATAGCCGTCGAAGGTGGTCGCGACCGACGACGGCTCGCCCGGAATGTTGAACAGGATCGAGGTGACCGAGCCGCCGAACAGCGCGCCCCAGTACATGCTGGAGAGCAGGATGATCGCCGATACCGGCTGCATGCCGAAGGTCAGCGGCAGCAGCAGCGACACCCCATTCGGCGCACCAAGCCCTGGCAGCACGCCGACGAGAATGCCGAGCAGCACCCCGACCACCATCAGCACCAGATGCGGCACTGTGATCGCGATGCTGAAGCCGTGAAGGAGTTCCCCAAAATTGTCCATCGGCCTCTCCGTCAGAAGCCAAGCGCCGCGGCGAGCGCGCCGTGCGGCAAGCTCACTTGGAACATGCGCTCGAACACGGCATAGAGCGCGAGCGCCGTTGCCGCAGCCATGGCCAGAGCACGCGGCACGGATTGGTACTTGGGGATCGCAAGCACTGCGAAGACATAGAGCGACGAGGCGACATACATCCCGGCCAAGGGGATTGCGGCGACGAAAATCGCGGCCGGCACGAACAGGCCGGCAAGCCGGCGCAGCTCGATCGGCGTGATTGCGATGGGAACATTTGCGAGCGCCGTGGCCGGCAGAACGCCTCGCACCAGATTGTAAAGGCTTCCGAGCACGATGATGATTCCGGTCAGGAACGGGAACGTCCCGGCATCCACGCCCGCGCTGGACCAGCCGATGCCGTTGTCGAGGCTGGAGACAACGACGGCCACACCAAAGCTGCCGGTGAGGATGGCGGTCGCAAGTTCAAGCGCACGGCGTGAGATCATCGAGGGCTCCGGTCCGTCACGAGATGTCAGAACGTCATTGCGGTGTCACCGCCTTACTTGACCAACCAGCCCTGCTCGCCCGCAACCAGCCTGACGCGCTCAAGGTCCTCCTTGATGAAATTGTCGAACTCGGTGCCGGTCAGGAACGTGTCGATCTGGGAGCTCTTCTCAATGTAGTCCTTCCAATCCGGCGTCGCCTGCACCTTCTTCATCAAGTCGATATAGAACGCGGCCTGGTCCGGAGTGACCTTGCCAGGCAACCACACCGTCCGCGGCTGCTCATATTGCTTGATGTCGAGGCCCTGTTCGACACAGGTCGGAACGTCGCCCCAGCCTTCGGTCGCGGTGATCTTGGCGCCCTGCGGCAGTCGCTTCGGACTGAAAACGCAAAGCGGGCGCTGCGTTCCACCGCGCCATTGCCCGAGGCTCTCGCTGGGATTGTTGACGTGGGAGTCGAGGTGTCCGCCGGCGAGCTGCACGGCAGCTTCGGCGCCGCTCTTGAACGGAATGTAGGTCATCTTGACATGACCTGCCTTCTCGATCATGCGGGTCAGCACCTCGTCGGTATCCTTCGACTGAGCGCCGCCCATCTTGAATTCGCCCGATGCGGCCGCCTTCAGATAATCGCCCGCCGTCTTGAAAGGCGAGTCCTGCTTGACCCAGAGCAGGAACTCGTCCTGCGCCATCGCTGCGATCGGGGTGAGATCGGTGTAGTTGAAGGCGACCTTGGAGACGAGCGGCTGCTGCCAGGCATTCGACGTGCCGAAGATCACCTTGTAGGGATCGCCGGCGGACGCCTTGCCGTAGACATAGCCTTCCGCGCCGCTGCCGCCGCCCTTGTTGACGACGACGACCGGCTGCTCCGTCAGCTTGTGCTTGGTGATGATGTTCTGCACGGCGCGCGCGAGGTTGTCGGTGCCGCCGCCGGGCCCGGCGGTCGCCACGAACTCGATCGGTTTTTGCGGCTGCCAGGCCGAGAGCGCCGGCATCGTGCCGGCGAGCAGGATTGCGGCTGCGGAGAGCAGAAATGTTGACGTCCGACCCATGATGTCCTCCAGCTGATTTTTGTCTTTTGTTCTTGTCGTTTTGACGTTCCGTCAGGCGACGCGTTCCTCGCGTCTTCCTGCTGCCAGGACGATTGCGCCTTCTTGTTCGAGCGCTTCGATCTGCTTCTGGTCGAACCCGTGCTCGGCCAGCACCTCGCGCGTATGCTCGCCGTAGACCGGCGCGCCCGTACGCACTTTGCCTGGGGTCTCCGAAAACTTGACCGGAAGACCGATCGTCTTCACCGGACCGAGCGTGGAGTGCTCGACCTCGACGACCATCTCGCGCGCCAGCGTCTGCGGATCGCTGAGCGCCTCCAGCATGTCGTGCACGGGTCCGCACGGAACACCCTTCTCGTCCAGCGCCGCGAGCCAGTGCGCCCGGGTCTGGGTGCGGAAGCGCTCGCTCAGGACGGCTTCGAGCTCCTTCAAATGCGCCATCCGGTCGGCCCCGGTGACGAAGCGCGGATCGGCGGCGAGTTCGCTCGCGCCGAGGGCCTCCAGCATCAACAGCCAGTGCTTCTTGTTGGCGCCGCCGACCACGAGCCAGCCGTCCGAGGCCTCGAACGCCTGATACGGCGCGTTGAGCGGATGAGCAGAGCCCATCGCGCGCGGCGCGGTGCCCGCGGCCAGCGCAATGGTCGATTGCCAATAGGTCTGCACCAGCGCGGCCTCATAGAGCGAGGTCTCGACCCACTGCCCTTCGCCGGTCTTGAGGCGGTGCGTATACGCCGCGAGGATTCCCATGCTCGCGAGCAGTCCGGCGGTGATGTCGGACAGCGGCGGACCGCACTTCACGGGCGGACCGTCGGGACGTTCGCCGGTAAAGCTCATGATGCCACTCATGGCCTGGGCGACCAGATCGAAGCCGCGGCGGTGCTTGTAAGGACCGGTACGGCCGAAGCCCGACAGCGAGCAATAGATCAGCGTCGGGAATTTTTCGTGCAGCGCCTCGTATCCGAAGCCGAGGCGCTCCATCGCGCCGGGCGCAAAGTTCTCGACCAGCACGTCGGCGTCCGCAATCAGCCGTCGCAGCACCGCTTTGCCGCCGTCGGTCTTGAGGTCCAGCACGATGCCGCGCTTGTTGCGGTTCATCATCAGGAAGGAGGCCGCCTCATCGCCGATCTTCGGCGGCACCGAATGGCGGGTGTCGTCGCCATTCGGCGATTTCTCGATCTTGATGACGTCGGCGCCCATGTCGGCCAGCATCAGGGTGCAGGTCGGCCCGGCCATGACATGGGTGAGATCGATGACCTTGAGGCCGGCAAGCGGCCCCGAACGGCGGGAGATTGATTGCGATCGATCGCTTTGCATCGGCCCGTCCTATTGGCCGCGCCATTGCGGCGCGCGCTTGGTGAGGAAAGCATCGAGCCCTTCGCGAAAATCCTGGCTCGTGTAGCACATCAGGATGAGGTCTTCGCCCTCGTCCCGCGTCAGCCGCCTTTGCAGGCGCGCCACGGCCTGCTTGGTCGCATTCAGCGTCAGCGGCGCATGACTGGCGACGAGCCGCGCGACCTCGTCGGCACGCCGGTCGAGCGCGGCAAGATCCTCGACGACCTCGCCGAGCAGCCCGACGCTGGCGGCCTCCGTGGCGTCAACGAGGCGCGCGGTGAAGATCAGGTCCTTGACGCGCGCGGCGCCGATCAGCGACGTGAGACGGCTGACATTGGACATCGACAGGCAATTGCCCAGTGTCCGGGCGATGGGAAAGCCGATTTTCGCGCTTCTGGTGCCGATGCGAAGGTCACAGGCCGCCGCAATGCCCGCACCGCCGCCGGTGCAGAACCCGTTGATCGCCGCGATCGTCGGCACCCGGCACGCCTCGAGCGTGGTCAGCACCCGATCGATACGGTTCTCGTAGTCGATCGCGTCCTGCGACGACTTGAACTCGCGGAACTGATTGATGTCGGTGCCCGAGGCAAACGCCTTGTCGCCGGCCCCGCGCAGCACCAGCACCTTGATCGCATGATCGTCATTGACCTCTTCGCAGATCGCGGCGAGCCGCTCGTACATCGCGAAGGTGAAGGCGTTGCGCGCCTGCGGGCGGTTGAAAGTGATCCGCCCGATGCCGTCCTGGCGCTCGAAAACGAGGTCTTCCGCCTCGACCTGCTGGTCCATTTCCTCATGTCCTTCTGTTTTTTACATTTTTGAATGCAAAATTATCGCTTTTCAAGCTAAAACTTGCAATACTGCGCATGTATCTTCGATTTTGCATTCAAATGGACCTGAGACCCATGCTTCATGAGGACGTCGTCGGCCGTATCCGCGCCATCCTGCTCGACGGCGAAATCCCGCCGGGTGCGCGGATTCCCGAGCGCGAGCTGTGCGAGCGGCTCGAGATTTCGCGCACACCGCTGCGCGAGGCGCTCAAGGTGCTCGCAGCCGAAGGGCTCGTGCAGCTCCTGCCCCATCGCGGCTCGCGCGCCGCGAAACTGACCGACAAGGACATGCGCGACCTGTTCGAGGTCTGCCAGGGTCTCGAGGCGCTCGCCGGCGAGCTCGCCTGCGAACGCATCACCGATGCCGAAATCGACGCGATCGCCGCCGCGCACGCGGACATGGTGCGGCATTATCGCGAGGGCGATTTGATCCAGTACTATCGCGGCAACCGCGCCATTCACGAAGGCATCGTCGCAGCGGCCGGAAACCCAGTGCTTGCGGGGCTGTATACGTCCGTGACCGCGCGCATCCGCCGCGCGCGCTATGTCACGCCGATGACGCCGCAGCGCTGGGCATTTGCCGTCAGCGAGCACGAGGCGATCCTGAACGCGCTGCAGCGGCGCGATGGCGCCGGCCTCTCGCACATCCTGCGTGCGCATCTGCGCCACAAGCGCGAAGAGGTCTTGCAGGCGGGCTTTGCAGAGACGGAAGGCAATGACCTCACGCTGAGAATTGCGTAAGACAGCGTTCGCGACCTAAAAAAATCTTACCGTCCCATCGCATCGCGTGGTTAGACGACATAATCGCGACACAATCATTGATTGCATTGCGGCAGGCTTGACCGGATCGTGCTGACGACAAAAGTCAGCAACGAACGTCTTTTGTCGCGCGCCGGAATTGCACCGCCAACTGCGACAAGCCGCGATCATCCGCAGACCAATTCCACTTGCTAGCGTGTCTGAACCGGCGCAGCATCTCACCGCTGGCTTCAGGCCGACTTAACGCGCGACAAATTCGCGCAGCTCAAAAGAATAAAGTGGAGGAAACGAATGACACTCAATGTCTCACGTCGATCCCTGCTGTCGCTTGGCGCCGGACTTGGTGCCAGCGCCATGTTCGGCAGCAGCGCGATGGCGCGCGCTCCCAAGCTCGGCACGCAAACGCCCTACTGGCACCGCTTCGTGCTCGGCGACGCAGAAGTCACCGTCGTCTCCGACGGACCGCTGCCGCTCGGCGATCCCTCCGGCACCTTCACCGGCGTTTCCAAGGAAGAGGTGAAGAAGATGCTGTCCGACAATTTCCTGTCGCCGGACAATGTCGTGCTGGAGCAGAACTCGCCGATCGTGAACACGGGCGACAAGCT
This sequence comes from Bradyrhizobium sp. 132, assembly GCF_023074185.1. Taxonomy (GTDB): domain Bacteria; phylum Pseudomonadota; class Alphaproteobacteria; order Rhizobiales; family Xanthobacteraceae; genus Bradyrhizobium. Next base: position 31,416 of record NZ_JADPKY010000097.1, read on the forward strand.
CATCCTGTTCGATACCGGCATGGGCTCATCCAAGATGTTCGGCGCCACCACCGGCCGGCAGCAGAAGAGCATGACCGAGGCCGGTATCAAGCCTGGTGACATCGATGCGGTGGTCTGCTCGCATGCCCATATCGACCACATCGGCGGCATCGTGGACGACGGCGGCAAGCCGCTGTTTCCGAACGCGCAGATCTACATTTCGCAGACCGATTTCGACTTCTGGACCGACGAAAGCAAGCTGGGGAGTCCGGTCAAGGACTTCGTCGTTCACGCCCGCAAGAACCTGCTGCCGGTCCGTGACCGCATCGTCTTCTTCAAGGACGGCCAGGAATTCCTGCCCGGCATACAGGCGATCGCAGCGCCCGGTCACACCGTCGGCCACACCATCTTCATGGTCTCGTCGGCCGGCAAGTCCTTCGCCTTCCTCGGCGATCTCTCACATCATCCCGTGCTGCTGCTCGAGCGTCCCCGGATGGAATTCTCCTACGACACCGACCCGAAGCAGGCGGCCGAGTCGCGCGTGAAACTGCTGACCATGCTTGCGGCGAACAAGACGCCTGTGATGTCCTATCACTTCGCCTGGCCCGGCTACGGCCATGTCGGCAAGGTCGGTGAAGGCTTCCACTATTATCCCGAACCGATGCAGATGACGTTGTAGATCGTCGGATCAGGTCCGGGTGGCGCACGCGCCGCCCGGACCATCCGAACGATCACTGCCGTCCGGCCGACCGGCAAAGAACTGCAATTCGTGAGGCCTCCGGCGGCGTTGGCAAACGGGCATTTTGGGGCTGTTGAACTACACTTACTAGATGCAAGTGAAACTAATTTCACGCGGTTGTGTTTGGGAGCGTCAATGTCCCGCGAGAACGATTGTTTTATCTTCCATCGTGACCTGCTCCAAGGGGTCCAGGACGTTGTCTATCGGGCCATCAACTTCTTTGTCACATGGGACAAACTGCCGACCCTGCTCGGAGCTGCCAATCTTTCGGCGTTCCGCGACCGGCTGCGGAAGCACAATCTGCACCATACCGGCTACGGCACGACATTGCCTGGCTGGAGCACGGGCAATGACCGGTGGCGTTCCGCCGACGGCTCCTTCAACAGCCTCGACCATCCGCGCATGGGGATGGCTGGTGCCCGGTTCGGACGCAATTTCGCGCTGCCGGAATGCGTGCCGGACAGCGTAGACGATCTGCTCGAACCCAATCCGCGCGTGATTTCGGAGGAGTTGCTGGCGCGCGACGAATTTATTCCCGCGACCAGCCTCAATCTGCTGGCTGCGGCCTGGATCCAGTTCGAAACCCATAACTGGTTCAGCCATGGGGTACCCAAGCGGGGAAACGAGTTCAAAATCCCGCTCAGGCCGGGCGACACTTGGCCCGAGCGGATCGACGGCTGCATGAAGATCCGTCGCACTGTTTGCGACGAGACATCACGCGAACCATGGCTCGGCGCGACCCCCACATTCCGCAACCTCAACTCGCACTGGTGGGACGCCGGACAGATCTACGGCAGCGACCGCGCGAGGCAGATGCAGATCCGTTTCGGGGCAGATGGAAAGATCACGGTCGGCGATGATGGGATGCTTCCAGCCGATCCAGTCCATCCGGGCGCCGATCTCACCGGCTTCAATGACAATTGGTGGGTCGGGCTCAGCCTGCTGCACAACCTCTTCGCACGCGAGCACAATATCATCTGCGACGGCTTGAAGACGCGGTATCCGACCTGGGATGACGAGGAGCTATTCCAGCGTGCGCGCCTGATCAACGCGGCCCTGATCGCCAAGATCCACACCGTCGAATGGACGCCAGGCATCCTCGGCCATCCTGCGCTGGACTTCAGCATGCACGCCAATTGGTCGGGGATACCGTATCGGGTGCTGCGCGCGGTGCTCGGCAAGAACAGCGAAGCCGCCTTTGGTATCGTCGGTTCTCCGACGGAGCAGCACAGCGCGCCCTACGCCATGACTGAGGAATTCACCGCCGTCTACCGCCTGCACCCGCTGATCCCGGACGACATGGATGTGCGGCGGCTCGAAGCCGCAGAGGTCGAACACTGCAAGCTGGTCGATATGCAGGGAGGCGTCTCCCGCAAGTTCATGGAGACGCACGGCTTCGCCAACCTGATGTACTCCTTCGGCACCGCTCATCCCGGCGCTATTCGCCTCCATAATTATCCCAACTTCCTGCGCCAGTTCACGAAAGACGGCCAGCCGTTGCTCGATGTGGCCGCGATCGATATCATGCGCGACCGCGAGCGCGGCGTGCCGCGCTACAACCGTTTCCGCGAGCTGGTCGGAAAGAAGCGGGTCAAGACATTCGAGGAAATCACCAGCATCCCCGGCGCGGCCAGGAAGATGCGCGCGATCTACAAGGGCGACGTCGATCGCGTTGATCTGATGGTCGGACTATTGGCCGAGGACCTGCCGGACGGTTTTGGCTTCAGCGATACCGCCTTCCGCATCTTCATACTGATGGCATCGCGGCGTCTCAAGAGCGACCGGTTTTTCACCGACGACTACCGGGCGGAAGTCTACACCAACTTCGGTCTGGACTGGATCCACAACAACGGAATGAAATCGGTCCTGCTGCGGCATGTGCCGCAACTCGGACCGGCGCTCGAGGGCGTAAACAACGCCTTTGCTCCCTGGCACGTGCTGCAAGGCTGAGCCATGGCCTTCATATTCAGCATCCGGGCCTCGTCCGCCTCGCATGGGTGTCAGCCGCCCTAGCACCCGAGCTTGTCGGCGATGCCGCCAAAATCCTTCGCGACGATGTCCCAATTGCCAGTCGCCTCGAAGTCGACTTTCTGGAGCGGACCGTATTCGGTCGGCCGCGCCACGAAGGCGGTCTTCAGACCATTCTTCTGCGCGGCGGCGAGATCGCCGTTGTGGGCGGCGACCATCATCACCTGCTCCGGCTTGAGGCACAGCAGGCACGCGGCGCCGAGATAGGTCTCAGAGTCGGGCTTGTAGTGCTCGAACAGTTCGGCCGACATGATGAGGTCCCAGGGAAGCCCTGCGAATTTCGCCATGTTGGTCAGCAGCGCGACATTGCCGTTCGACAGCGGCGAGATCACGAATTTCGACTTCAGCCGCGTCAGACCGGCGACGCTGTCGGGCCACGGGTGCAGGCGGTGCCAACCCTTGGTGAGGTGATCGAGATCGGCTTCGGTCAGGTCTTTGATCGAAAATTGCGCGACCAGCTTTTCGAGCGAGCGGCGATGCAGATCATCTAACATGACATAGCCGCGCTCGGGATGTTTGCGCACGTCATCCATCGAGGCCATGTACATGCCGCGCCAGCCGTCGACCAAGGCGGTCCAGTCGGCGGAAATGCCGCGCCCCTTCGCCCACCACATGAAATCGGTGATCAAGCTCGTGCGCCAGTCCACGACGGTGCCGAACACGTCGAACACCAGGGCTTTGACGGCGGTGAGGTCAGACATCGACGCTTCCCTGTGTATTGCTTGTTCTTGGTCATGCCGGGGCGCCGCGAGGCGCAGGCCCGGAATGACGGCCGCACGTTGTGACTTAGTCCAGGTGGAACTTCGCCAGCTCGCGGTGCTCGGCCTTGATGTAGCGCACGGTGCCGGTGACGGAGCGCATCACGACCGTCTCGGTCTCGATCACGCCATCCTTGCGGAATTTGACGCCCGAGAGCAGCGAGCCCGTGGTGACGCCGGTGGCGGCGAACAGGCAGTCGCCGCGGGCCATGTCCTCAATGCCGTAGATCATCTTGGGATCGTTGACGCCCATCTTGGCCGCACGCTCGCGCTTCTCGTCGGAGTCGAGGATGAGGCGGCACTGCATCTGGCCGCCGATGCAGCGCAGCGCCACGGCCGCGAGCACGCCTTCCGGCGCACCGCCGGTGCCGAGATACATATCGACGCCGGTATTGTCGGGGTCGGCGCAATGGATCACGCCGGCGACATCGCCGTCCGTGATCAGACGCACGGCGGCACCCGTCGAGCGCACGCTCTCGATGATGCTGGCATGGCGCGGACGGTCGAGCACGAGAACGGTGATGCCGTCCGGTTGGACACCCTTGGCCTTGGCGAGGCGGCGGACGTTGTCAGCCGGCGTGGCATCGAGATCGACGACGCCCTTGGCGTAACCGGGGCCGATCGCGAGCTTCTGCATGTAGACGTCGGGCGCGTGCAGCAGCGTGCCGCCGTCGGCCATTGCCATGGTGGCAATCGAGCCCGGCATGGCCTTGGCGCACAGCGTGGTGCCTTCGAGTGGGTCGACCGCGATGTCGACTTTCGGGCCGGCGTTCATGCCGACCTTCTCGCCGATGAAGAGCATCGGCGCCTCGTCGCGCTCACCCTCGCCGATCACGATGGTGCCTTCGATCGGCAGCTTGTTGAGCTCGCGCCGCATCGCGTCCACCGCGGCCTGGTCGGCAGCCTTCTCATTGCCGTGCCCGCGCAGACGCGCCGAAGACACCGCCGCCCGCTCCGTCACGCGCACGATCTCCAGCGTGAGAATCCGCTCGAGCAACGCTTGCGGCGGGACTGAAATATGGGTCGACATCGGCTAACTCCTTCGCAACAGTTTGGACGGAAATCTCCACCCGCATCAACTCGTAACACCCACAGTTCGTTCGAACCGTGTCATTGTTTAAGCATGCTCTTTCCGGAAAACCGCTTCACACTTTTCCGGAGCATGCCTTAGTTCTTCTCGATCCGGATCACCTGCGGCCGTCCGCTGATCACCTTGTCGCGCTGCACGGCCGCGAGCGCGCGGCGCACGGCGTCCTCGTGCGTGGCATAGGTGATCAGGATAACGGGCACCGGGACCGCCTTGCCGTTTGCCGGCGCAGCGCCGCCATTGGGGTGGCGCTGCACGATCGACTCGATCGAAATCTTCTGCTCCGCGAGCCGGGTCGCGATCGCAGCCGCGGTGCCCGGGAAATCGCGTGCCAGAAGACGGATGTAGTAGCCGCCCTCGTGGCGCTCCATCGGCGCCTTCTTGGTGACGCGCAGCTGCGAAATCGGCCGGCCGAACGGATTGGCGCGAATGCCGCGCGCGACATCGGCGATGTCGGCAACGACGGCGGATGCGGTCGCCGCGCCGCCGGCACCGGGGCCGACCAGCGTGATCGGCGGGATGCCCTCGCCGTCGATCGTGACCGCATTGGTGACACCCATCACCTGTGCGATCGAGGAGGATTTTGGAACCATGGTCGGATGCACGCGCTGCTCGATGCCCTTGGCGGTGCGAACCGCGACGCCGAGCAGCTTGAGCCGGTAACCGAGATCGTCAGCGGCACGGAGATCTTCCGGCGCGATGGAGGAGATGCCTTCGACATACACCGCGCTTTGAGCAACTTTCGTGCCGAAAGCGAGGCTGGCAAGAATAGCGAGTTTTTGCGCGGTGTCGTGGCCGTCGACATCGAAGGACGGATTGGCCTCGGCATAGCCGAGCCGCTGCGCATCCTTCAGGCATTCGGCGAACGACAGGCCCTCCTGCTCCATCCGGGTCAGGATGTAATTGCAGGTGCCGTTGAGGATGCCGTAGACGCGGTTGATGCCGGTTCCGGCAAGACCCTCGCGTAACGTTTTGATGACGGGGATCGCGGCGCCGACCGCTGCCTCGAAATTCAGCGCGCCGCCGTGCTTTTCAGCGGCTTTTGCCAGCTTGAGGCCGTGCTTGGCGAGCAGCGCCTTGTTGGCGGTGACGACGGACTTGCCGGCGCTGAGCGCGGCTTCGACCGCCGCCAGCGCGGGATCGCCCGAGCCGCCCATCAGCTCGACGAAGCAGTCGATGCCGGGATGCATGGCGAGGGCAAGCGGATCCTTGACCCATTCGACACCGCGCAGATCGACGGCGCGCTTCTTGGCCTTCGAGCGCGCGGTGACGGCGACGACGCGGATGCCGCGTCCGCTGCGGCCCGCGAGCACGCGGGCCTGTGTTTCAATCAAACGGACAACTTCGGCGCCCACGGTGCCGAGCCCCGCTATGCCCACTTTCAGGGGTGCAACCATGATGCTTCAGAAAACCTGCGGAAGAGAACTTAACGCCGATTGGCGAGCGGAACGACGTTGTGCAACGTTTCGATGCCGCTTTCAAGGAAGCGGCGCACGCCGCGCGCGGCCTGCCTGATCCGTTGCTCGTTTTCCACCATGGCGATGCGGATATATCCTTCACCATGCTCGCCGAAGCCGGCGCCGGGCGAGACCGCGACGCCGGATTTCTCCACCATCAGGGTCGCGAACTGCATGCTGCCGACGCTGCGGAAGGCTTCCGGCAGCGGCACCCAGGCGAACATCGAGGCCTCCGGCGGCGGGATCTCCCAGCCGGCACGGCCGAACGATTCCACCAGCGCGTCGCGCCGCTTGCGGTAGGTGTCGCGCATCTCCCTGATGCAATCGTCGGGGCCGTTCAGCGCGGCGGTCGCGGCGACCTGCACCGGCGTGAACGCGCCGTAGTCGAGATAGGATTTGACGCGCGCGAGCGCCGCGATCACGCGCTCATTGCCGACCGCAAAGCCCATGCGCCAGCCGGCCATCGAATAGGTCTTCGACATCGAGGTGAACTCGACGGTGACGTCCATCGCGCCGGGCACCTGCAGCACCGAGGGCGGTGGGTTGTTTTCGTCGAAATAGACCTCGGCGTAAGCGAGATCGGACAGGATCAGGATTTCGTGCTTCTTCGCGAACGCGACCAAGTCCTTGTAGAAGTCAAGGCTCGCGACATAGGCGGTCGGGTTCGAGGGGTAACAGACGACCAGCGCCAGCGGCTTCGGAATCGAGTGGACGATCGCGCGCTCCACCGCCTCGAAGAACTGCGGGGTTGGCTCCGAAGGCACCGAGCGGATCACGCCGCCCGCCATCAAAAAGCCGAACGCGTGAATTGGATAGCTCGGGTTCGGGCAGAGGATGACGTCGCCGGGCGCAGTGATCGCCTGCGCCACGTTGGCAAAGCCCTCCTTGGAGCCGAGCGTCGCCACGACCTGGGTGTCGGGATTGAGCTTCACGCCAAAGCGGCGGGCGTAGTAGCCGGCCTGGGCCTTGCGCAAGCCGTTGATGCCACGAGAGGCCGAGTAGCGGTCGGTGCGCGGCTTGCCCAGTGTCTCCTTCAGCTTCTCCAGCACGTGCGCTGGCGCCGGCAGGTCCGGATTGCCCATGCCGAGGTCGATGATGTCGGCGCCGGCATTCCGCGCGGCCGCCTTGGCCCGGTTCACCTGCTCGAACACGTAAGGCGGAAGGCGGCGGATGCGGTAAAATTCTTCCATGGCTCTCTCGGCTCCGGGCAACCGGTCAGGACAGAATCGACAGGCCATAACGACCATGCGAAAAGGCGCCCGCCTCGTTCACGAAAATCACTCAAAATCAAATGCTTAGAGCAATCATCGATGGCGGTGACTGAAGTCGTTCGCCCTGACTCTCGGCTGAACTGAGGTCTTTTAGCACGGCAAGGCGGAGGCGCCAGCGATTACCTTGCAGCGCCTTACTTCGCGTCCTTGCCGGCAACGGCCTGACGGTCGCGCGCGGCAGCGAGCTCGGCCTCGATCTTGGCGCGTTGGTCCGGCGGGATGACCGCCTGATCGCGATCCGGCGGGAGATCGTGCACCGGCAAATAGCTGCCGGGCTCCCTGGGATGCGCTTGCGCATCGGCGGGCGTCATATCCGCGAGTTGGCTCGAGCAGCCGCCCAGGGCAAGCGCCGCCATCAGCAGCGCGCCACAGATCAGCCGCGACTTTTGCAGGTCCCTCAACGCCAACACTTGGGAAATCCCCTACTCGTCCCAAAGCACGGCCCCGACAACCTTACCGAAGTCCGCACGCAAGCTCAAACCATTGCTGCCCAAATGGCGCGAGCGAGAAAACAGCCCGGGACCACCAAGCCGAGCGGTGCGGCTCGATTGTGACGGAACCAAGAAAATTTGTCGCACTGCAACACATCTTCGAGAGTGTTTAACGCCAAACATGCGAGCTTCGCGGTGACGAATACGGAATGAATCGTTACTGTTCTGCTCATGAGCATGGCCACGACCGACACGCCCAAACCCGAGACGAAGTTCGATGCGGAAGCCTTCGCGATGAATGTCGCGCGGGCGATGGAAAGCGGCGGCAAGGCGCTCGCTGCCTACCTCAAGCCCCGCGAGAGCGGCGAGGTGCAGGATCGTCCGCCGGCCGAGCTTACCGAGGTCGTCAAGACCTTCACCGCGGTCGCCGAATACTGGCTGTCGGACACATCACGCGCGTCCGATCTCCAGACCAGGCTCGCCAAGGACTATCTCGACCTCTGGGGCTCGGCGGCGCGCCGCATGGCTGGCCAGGACGCTCCGCCCGCGATCGCGCCCTCGCCGCGCGACAAGCGCTTTGCCGATCCGGAATGGAAGTCGAACCAGTTCTTCGATTTCGTGATGCAGCTCTATCTGCTCACGACGAAATTCGCGCATGAGCTGGTGCGCGACGCCGAGGGGCTCGATCCACAGACCCGCCGCAAGGCCGAGTTCTACATCCAGCAGGTCACCAACGCGCTGTCGCCGTCCAACTTCGTGCTGACCAATCCGGAAGTGCTGCGCGCGACGTTGGCCAGCAACGGCGAAAATCTCGCGCGCGGCCTGAAGATGCTGGCCGAGGACATCGCAGCCGGCAAGGGCGTCCTGAAGATCCGCCAATCCAATCCGGACAATCTCGTCGTCGGCGTCAACATGGCGACGACGCCGGGCAAAGTGATCTACCAGAACGAGATGATGCAGCTGATCCAGTATTCTCCAACCACGGAGAATGTGCTGCGCACGCCGCTCCTGATCATCCCGCCCTGGATCAACAAGTTCTACATCCTCGATCTCAAGCCGGAGAAATCCTACATCAAGTGGTGCGTCGACCAGGGCGTCACCGTGTTCGTGATCTCATGGGTCAATCCCGACAAGCGGCTCGGCACCAAGAGCTGGGAAGACTACATGAAGGAAGGCCCGCTCACGGCGATGGACGTGATCGAGAAGGTCACTGGCGAGATGAAGGTGCACACCGCCGGCTATTGCGTCGGCGGCACCATGCTCGCGACGACGCTGGCCTGGCTCGCCGAGAAGCGCCGCCAGCGCGTGGCGTCCGCGACGTTCTTCGCGGCACAGGTCGACTTCACCCATGCGGGCGACCTTCTCGTGTTCGTCGACGAGGAGCAGATCGCAGCGCTGGAGCAGGACATGAAGGCGGCCGGCGTGCTCGAAGGGTCCAAGATGGCGATGGCCTTCAACATGCTGCGCTCCAACGATTTGATCTGGTCCTATGTCGTCAGCAATTACCTCAAAGGCCAGCAGCCGAGCGCGTTCGACCTGCTGCACTGGAATTCGGACGCCACGCGCATGACGGCGTCGAACCATTCCTACTATCTGCGCAATTGCTATCTGGAGAACCGGCTGTCGACCGGCACGATGGTGCTCGACAACACCCTGCTCGACCTCTCCAAGGTCATGGTGCCCGTCTACAATCTTGCCACCCGCGAAGACCACATTGCGCCGGCCGAATCGGTGCTGTACGGCTCGCAATTCTTCGGCGGTCCGGTGAAATATGTGCTGTCCGGCTCGGGCCACATCGCCGGCGTCGTCAACCCGCCCGCCTCGAACAAGTACCAGTACTGGACCAACGACAACGTCAAGGACGTCAACGTCGCCGAGTGGATGAAGGGCGCGGTCGAGCACAAGGGCTCGTGGTGGCCGGACTGGCGCCAATGGCTTGGCACACTTGATCCCGCGGAGGTGGCGGCGCGCGCGGTCGGCAGCGAAGCGCTGCCTCCGATCGAGGACGCCCCCGGCAGCTATGTCAGAGTTCGCGCATAGTGGAGAATTCTTTGCGCATGGCGCAATCTTGCGCGCTTGTATAAGCTCGCTCTCAACACAGCGACGACAGAGGGGACCGGGTTATGACGCGTGAACTGTTCTGGCTGACACTGACGGTGGTCCTGACCGGAATCCTCTGGATTCCCTACACCATCAACCGCTGCCAGATTCGCGGTCTCGGTGGCGCGATGGCCAATCCCTCGCGCGCCGACAAGCCGCAGTCGGAATGGGCGAACCGCCTGATGTTCGCGCATGACAACGCCGTCGAGAACCTCGTGCTGTTCGCACCGCTGGTGCTGATCCTGAACGCCATCGACTATTCCTCGAAATGGACGGTGCTTGCTTGCGCCGTCTATTTCTGGTCGCGCGTCGCGCATCTGATCGTCTATGCGCTCGGGATCCCGATCTTCCGCACGTTGGCCTTCACCGTCGGCTTCGTCGCACAGGCGGTGCTGGCGGTGGCGATCTTCAAGGCGGTTTGAGCTCAGGCCCTGCTTTGAGATCAGGCCTTGCGAACGACGAGATGCAGCATGTTCGCCGGTGTCTCGTCAAAGCTCTGGATCACGTTCCTGTCCGACGACAGCGTGATCCATGGCCCCGCGGTGGCGTAGGCCGCCTCGAGCCATTCTGCCGACGCATAATTGTAATAGCGCCCGAGGCTGTCCCGGCCGTCGCCCTCGCCCATCTTGTAGCTGGCATAGAACACGCCTGACGGCCTGAGCGCGCGATGAATCCGCGCCAGGATGCCGGCGAGCTCGTCGCGCGGCACGTGCAGGAGACAGGCGCTGGCCCAGGCGCCGTCATAGGCCTCGTGCGCGTCAAGCTGGTCGAACCGCATCGCCTCGACGGGATGACCGAGCCGCCGCGACGCGATCTCGGCCATTTCAGGCGAGCCGTCGGTAGCGCGCACCGAAAAACCTTCGACCAGCATCACCGCCGAATGATTGCCGGCACCACAGCCGAGTTCGAGGATCGAGCTACTGGGTTGCAGCAAAGCCAGAAAACCGCGCAGCCGCGTCGAGGGCGCCTTGGCCCATCCGGCATAAGCCTCGGCGTTCTCCCGGTAGAACTGCAATGTGGTCTCATCCATGGCGTCACTCACTTCGGCAGGTCCTCGACCAGCCTGCCTACTCTGCAAGCAGCCCGGCATCAACCGGCGGTGTTGCCGAAGGATGACACTGCGGCAAAAACAACCGGCGCTCCGGATTGCCTCTACAGGTTGTCACCCGTCCGCAGCTATATTCGCCCATCGCAATTGATTGATTCGGGGCAGACATGAATTGGAAGATGATATCTGCGCTCGGCGCGATCTCACTCGCAGCCGTCGCGACCCAGGCCAACGCCGCTGATCTCGCCGCCCGCCCGTACACCAAGGCGCCGCCGATGATCGCTGCGGTCTACAATTGGAGCGGCTTCTACATCGGCGCCAACGGCGGCTATGGTACGTCGCACAAGTGCTGGGACCAGACGGTTGGTTTCTCCCCCGCAACTGCCGAAGGATGCCATGATGCGACGGGCGCCGTCGCCGGCGGCCAGATCGGCTATCGCTGGCAGAGCAACGCCTTCGTGTTCGGTCTCGAAGCGCAGGGCGATTGGGCCGACCTCTCCGGCCGGAATACCAGCACCGTGTTCGGCGTCGCGAACCGCACCCGCGTTGATGCCTTCGGCCTCTTCACCGGCCAGGTCGGGTACGCCTGGAACAACGTGCTGCTTTACGCGAAGGGCGGCGCCGCGGTCACCCGCGATCGCTACGCCGGCATCGGGACCGGCGGTCTGGCCGGGGCCGAGTTCGACGGCGCCAAGGAGACCCGCTGGGGCGGCACGGTCGGCGTCGGCTTCGAATACGGTTTTGCCCAGAACTGGTCGGTTGGCCTCGAATACGACCACTTGTTCATGGGTCGGCACGACGTCAACCTGCTGGCAACTGGCCTCGCAGCGCCCGCTGCCGGAACGTTCTCGCGCACCGAACGCATCGGTCAGGATGTCGACTTGATCACCGCACGCATCAACTACAGGTTCGGCGGACCGATCATCGCGAAGTACTGAGGTCTCCTGTCCCGGACGCGCGAAGCGCGAGCCGGGACCCATAAGGCTGCAGCAAAGTAACAATGGGCCCCGGCTCTGCAGCGCACCGCCAAGAGGCGCTGCGCTGCGTCCGGGGCACTACCGTGCCCTACTTCTCCGGTAGGCCCAGCATCAGCCGCATGTTCTGCACGGCGGCCCCCGAGGCGCCCTTGCCGAGATTGTCGAGCCGCGCGACCAGCACCGCCTGATGGTACTTGTCGCTGGCGAAGACGTAGAGCTCGAGCATGTTGGTCTCGTTGAGCGCTTCCGGCTCGAGCTTGCCGCCCTTGGTCGTCTCGTTCTGAAGCGGCATCACCGAAACATACTTCGAGCCGGCGTAACGCTTTGCCAGTGCGGCTTGCAGGTCTGCACCATCAGGCTTGCCGGGCAGCGTGTCGAGTTGAAGCGGCACCGAGACCAGCATGCCCTGCCGGTAGTTGCCGACAGAGGGAATGAAGATCGGCCGTCGCGTCAGGTTCGAATAAAGCTGCATCTCCGGCAGATGCTTGTGCTCGAAGCCGAGGCCGTAGAGCTCGAAGGGCGGCGCGCTGCCGTCTTCGAAGCTTGCGATCATCGACTTGCCGCCGCCGGAATAGCCGCTCACCGCATTGACGGTGACGGGATAGTCCGAAGGCAACAGGCCGGCATCGACGATCGGCCGCAATAGCGCGATCGCGCCGGTCGGATAGCAACCGGGATTGGACACCTTCTTCGCCGCCTTGATCTTGCCGGCCTGGTCGGGCGTGAGCTCCGGAAAGCCATAGGCCCAGTCGGGCGCGACCCGGTACGCGGTCGAGGCGTCCAGCACCTTCGGGCCCGACGGTCCCATGCTGTCGATGAGCGCGACGGTTTCCCTGGCAGCATCATCCGGCAGGCAGAGGATCACGAGATCCACCTCCTCCATCAGCGCCTTCTTGGCTGCGGGGTCCTTGCGCTTGTCGTCGGCGATCGTCTTCACCGCAACGTCGCTCTGGAGCTTCAGCCGCTCGTTGATGCCGAGGCCGGTGGTGCCCGAGCCGCCGTCGACGAAGACGGTGGCCGGCTTCTTCGTAGCGCCAGTGGTCGGTGCTTTCGTCGTTTCAGTGAGGCTCATGGCGCGCTCCTTTCGAGCATGTTCGTTTCGTTCGCGAAGGCTTCCGGCCTCACGTCCTGCATCAGTTGCGCGATCTCTCTCGCGTCGGCAGCAGGCTGCGCGCCGAGCGCATTGGCAATCGCCGTATAATCGGCGTCGGACTTGTGCTGGTTGAGCTTGAAGCTGCCTTCGACCTCCTCAACCGTCATGACCAGCCCTACAATTCCCTTCTTCAACGCTTCCAGCCTGCCGGCCGTCATCTTGCCCGACGTCCACGGCGTCTTCGGCAACAGCCAGTTTTCGAACTTCTCGCTGAGCGTGTCGATCTGCACCGCCAGCTCGTCATCCGACAGGAGCCGCACCGGCCCGCTCAGATGCACCGATTGGTAGAGCCAGGTCGGCACCTGATCCGGCGAGACGTACCAGTCCGGCGACACATAGGCATCGGGGCCGTTGACCGCGAGCAGCCAGGACGCCGCGTCGCCTGCCAGTTTTAGCAGCGGATTGTGACGGGCGACATGAAAGGCGGCCTGCGGCGTGCCGTCAGCGGCATAGGTCAGGTAGAACGGCAGCGGCGACGCGACAGGCTTGTGGCCGTCGAAGGCGCACATGGTGCCGAAGCCGCGCTCGCCTGCGAATTTCAGGCTCGCGGTGCGGTCCTGCTTGAAAAAGGGTGGCGTGTACATCGTGGTCTCCCGTTGGCCTCCTTGGGGCCGCCGGATCAGATCGCGCTGACAGGAGAAAGAATGCCGCGGATCGGATCCAGCGGCAAAGACGATGATCTCAAACGCGATCGACCGCCCAAACCGCAAGACTGCGGCGGCGGCGACGGGCGAACAGAATGGTCGCGGCGTTGATCATGGCGCGCGGCTATAAAGCCATATCCGGATTTCGTCAAGGTTTTGGCGTCAGACCACCCGCCAGAGCCATTCCATGAACTTCGCAAGCACGTCGCCAAACAGAAGGAGCGCGGCCGACCAGACCAGCGCCGAGACGAAATTGGCGGCCTGGAAGCTCCAATAGGGCATCTCGAAGATGCCGGCTGCGAGCGGCACTGAGGCACGCAAGGGGCCGAAGAAGCGGCCGATGAAGATGCTGGGCACGCCCCAGCTCCGAACGAAGGCCTCGCCCCTGGGCAGGAGTTCCGGATAGCGCGAGAGCGGCCACATCTGGGCGACCCGCTCCTTGTAGCGATAGCCGAACCAGTAGGAGACCCAGTCGCCCAGCGCCGCGCCGATGCCGCCGGCGATCCAGACTGGATAGAAGCTGATGCCGCTGGCGCCGATCAGCGCGCCGATCGCGACCAACGCGCCCCAGGCCGGGATCAAGAGCGAGATGAAGGCGAGCGACTCCCCGAAGGCCAGCAGGAACACGATCGGGGCCGCCCAGGCCTGGTGAGCACGCACGAAGTCGGCCAGTGCGTGCGCATAATGCTCCATTCCAGATCGCCTTCCCGCCCCACCTTGAGGTCTGCTCGATGAAAAAGACTGGTAAGGCAATGGCTTGTGTGACATCAAGTCACAAATCCCGACCCAGACCGGCCGCAGACGTCAAATTGCCGGGAATTGGTGGGCCTGTGGCGTAAAATCGCTGGCATCGGCTGCCGCGCAGACCGGCCAGCCGGCACGCGATGACCTTTTCAAACGAGCCGTGGCATAGTCGGCGTAACCGATTCGCCGCCTCCGCGGCCCTGAAAGCACATCAAGATACATGTCCAAGCAATTGAAACCGAAAGCCAAAGACGACTTTTTTGGCGGTGACGAGCCCAAATCCCGCGCGCCCGCCAAGGCAACCTCGCGTGCGAGCGGTGCGGAGGCCGACTACACCGCGGCCGATATCGAGGTGCTCGAAGGCCTGGAACCGGTGCGCCGCCGGCCCGGCATGTATATCGGTGGCACCGACGAGAAGGCGTTGCATCACCTTTTCGCCGAGGTCATCGACAATTCAATGGACGAGGCGCTGGCAGGGCATGCGACCTTCATCGGAGTCGATTTGAGCGCGGACGGCTTTTTGACCGTCATCGACAACGGGCGCGGCATCCCCATTGATCCGCATCCGAAGTTTCCGAAGAAGTCGGCACTCGAAGTCATCATGTGCACGCTGCACTCGGGCGGCAAGTTCGACTCCAAGGTCTACGAGACCTCGGGCGGCCTGCACGGCGTCGGCATCTCCGTGGTGAACGCCCTCTCCTCGCTGCTCGAGGTCGAGGTCGCGCGCAGCCAGAAGCTCTATCGCATGACGTTCGAGCGCGGCCACCCGAAGGGCAAGCTCGAGGATCTCGGCAAGGTCAACAATCGCCGCGGCACGCGTGTGCGCTTCAAGCCCGACACCGACATCTTCGGCGCCAAGGCCGCGTTCAAGCCGCAGCGCCTGTTCAAGATGACGCGCTCGAAGGCGTATCTGTTCGGCGGCGTCGAGATCCGCTGGAACTGCGCGCCCGAACTGCTCAAGGGCGTCGAGGACGTGCCAGCGGAAGCGACGTTCCACTTCCCCGGTGGCCTCAAGGATTATCTGGCGGCTGCGATCCACGCCGACACGCTGGTGCATCCTGACGTCTTCTCCGGCAAATCGGGCCGCAACGGCGCGCATGGCGCCTGCGAATGGGCCGTGGCCTGGACCGCCGATGCCGACGGCTTCCTCTCCTCCTACACCAACACCGTGCCGACGCCGGACGGCGGCACGCACGAATCCGGCCTGCGCAGCGCGCTTCTGCGCGGCCTGAAGGATCACGCCGAGCGCGTCGGCCAGGGCAAGCGCGCGTCGTCCATTACGTCGGAAGACGTGATGGTGGGTGCAGCCGTGATGCTCTCGGTGTTCGTGCGCGAGCCTGAATTCCAGGGTCAGACCAAGGACCGTCTCGCCACAGCGGAAGCGCAGCGCATCGTCGAACAGGCGATGAAGGATCCGTTCGACCATTGGTTGTCGGGCAATCCGAATATGGCCAACAGGCTGCTCGACTTCGTGATCGACCGCGCCGAAGACCGGCTGCGGCGGCGCCAGGAAAAGGAAACCGCGCGCAAGACCGCCGGCAAGAAGCTTCGCCTGCCCGGCAAGCTCGCCGACTGCAGCGATGCGGGCTTGGACGGCTCAGAACTCTTCATCGTCGAGGGCGATTCGGCCGGCGGCAGCGCCAAGCAGGCGCGCGACCGCAAGACCCAGGCCGTGCTGCCGCTGCGCGGCAAGATCCTCAACGTCGCATCGGCCGGCAAGGACAAGCTGACGGCAAACACGCAGCTCGCCGATCTCGTGCAGGCGATCGGCTGCGGCATGCTTGCGCAGTATCGCGAAGAGGACCTGCGCTACCAGCGCATCATCATCATGACCGACGCCGACGTCGACGGCGCGCACATTGCCTCGCTGCTGATCACCTTCTTCTACCGGCAGATGCCGCGGCTGATCGACGAGGGCCACCTCTTCCTGGCCGTGCCGCCGCTCTACAAGCTGACCAACGGCACGAAGTCGATCTATGCCCGCGACGACGCGCACAAGGCGGCGTTGATCAAGAGCGAGTTCAGCGCCAACGCCAAAGTCGAGGTGAACCGCTTCAAAGGCCTCGGCGAGATGATGCCGGCGCAGCTCAAGGAAACAACCATGGATCCCGCCAAGCGCACCATGCTGAAGGTGGTCCTGCTTGCCGACGACCGCGACACCACGGCGGATTCGGTGGAGCGCCTGATGGGAACCAAGGCCGAGGCACGCTTCGCATTCATCTCGGACAAGGCCGAGTTCGCCAATGAGGAATTGCTGGACGTCTGACCCTCAGACGCTGCACGCTCCGCGTCCCCATCAAGAGCCCCGGCGTGATGCCGGGGCTCTTTTGCTTGTGGGGACGACAACCGCCCTTCCCCAACGATCCCGCCAACGATTCGCCTCGACTTCGTGATTCCGGCGCCGCAAGCCGACTCAGCCAACGACTCAGCGGGCCAAGGCTGATGCAGGATTGCCTCGATTTCGGACAAAGCCAGATTTGCTAACCAAAAGTTACCGGGATCAGAAACTCGGAAATTGACGTAACGCACTGGAAATGTAGCATTATTTCAAGCTTCAGCGACGGTGCTTGGATTCCCTGCCGTGAGGCGTTTCCCGGCGACTGTGCCTGTCCTGCAACAGCATTTCGACGGGAAGCGTCTATAGTCCGGGCATCAGATCACTCGGACTTCAGTGCGCTCGCGCCTGCCAGACAGACCAAAGCTTGGGGATTTAAAATGAAGAAGATTTTGCTCGCACTGACCGCGGTTGCCGCGATGACCGGTTCGGCCTCGGCCGCTGACCTTGCTGCCCGTCCCTACGTGAAGGCCCCGATGCCGGCGCCCGTCGCCAACTGGACCGGCTTCTACATCTTCGGCGGCGGCGGCGGCGGCATCTCGGCCTCCGACCAGCACGTGCAGACCACGGTTGGCGCAGTTCCCCTGACGATCGATCAGCGCCAGGGTGGCTCGGGTTGGTTCGGCACCGTCGGTCTCGGCTACGACTGGCAGTTCAGCGGCACCTGGGTCGCCGGCGTGTTCGCTGACGGTCAGTTTGGCAGCATCCGCGCTACCATCCAGGATCCGATTCTTGGCATCACCGGCAACCAGAAGCTGGAAGACTCCTGGGCCGCCGGTATCCGCCTCGGCTACCTGGTCGCTCCGAACGTTCTCTCCTACGTCAACGGCGGTTACTCCGGCGCTCACTTCGGCCAGACCAACTTCATGACGCTGGCCGGCGTTCCCGCTGGTGTCCATCTCAACAGCTACAACCGCAACGGCTGGTTCATCGGCGGTGGCGTCGAGAACAACCTGAACATCTTCGGCATCCAGTCGCCCGGCTGGTTCATGAAGACCGAGTATCGTTCGGCCTTCTACAATGCGAAGTCCCAGGACACCCTCACCGACGTTGGTAATCTTCCGATCGGCACCAGCATCCGCGCCAACAGCTGGAACCAGACGATCTCGACCTCGCTGGTCTACCGCTTCAACTGGACCGGTCCGCTCGTCGCCAAGTACTGATCTGATCTAACCTTTCAGACGTCAAAGCCCCGGCATCGCCCGGGGCTTTTTCGTTTTGCGGTAGCTGCTGATGCCTGCTTTCAGCGATCGGTGCCCGTCTCGGGTTGTAGCCGCAACGCCCTTGGATAATCTTGCATACGGACATGCATCCTCGCTGCGGCCTGCATCAACAGCCATTGTATCCGAACCACAGCTACGGCTAGTCTTCCGGCAAGTTTTCGGGCCGCGGCAATCGTTCATGCCGCGTCGCGACAGAAGCCGACCAACGGGGAGGAATGCATGCGCAGATTTCTGCTGATCGCAGGCCTGTTTGCTCTCGCCGTCGGGCTGCTCTGGATCGGACAGGGCACGGGCACCATTGCCTGGCCGCGATCGAGCTTCATGGTCAACCAGCTGCAATGGGCCGGCTATGGCGCAGCCATGGCCGGCTTCGGGCTGGTACTGATCTGGCAGAGCAACCAATAGAAGAAACCAGGGAATAGCAGCATGACATCCAGTCGTTTCGATCTCCGCGGCAAGGTCGCGATTGTCACGGGAGGCAATGGCGGCATCGGGCTCGGCATGGCCCGCGGCCTCGCCGATGCCGGCGCCAACATCGCCGTGGTCGGACGCAACGAAACCAAATCCGCCGCCGCCGTCGCCGATCTCAGTCAGCGCGGCGTGAAGGCGATCTCGGTTCCCACCGACGTCACCGACAAGGCGGCAGTCGCGGCGATGATCGATCGCGTCGTCGGGGATCTCGGCCGCATCGACATCCTCATCAACAATGCCGGCATGAGCATCCGCAAGCCGCCGCACGAGCTCGAGCTCGACGAGTGGAACAAGGTGATCGACACCAACCTCACCAGCGCCTTCGTGTGCTCGAAGCTGGCCTATCCGGCGCTGAAGGCGTCCGGCAACGGCAAGGTGATCAACATCGGTTCGATGATGTCGATCTTCGGCGCGAGCTTCGCCGCGGCCTATGCAGCGAGCAAGGGCGGCATCGTGCAGTACACGCGTGCCTGCGCCAATGCATGGGCACCCGACAACATCCAGGTCAACGCCATCCTGCCGGGCTGGATCGACACCGACCTGACCCGCGGTGCGCGGCAGCAGGTCTCGGGGTTGCACGAACGGGTGCTGGCACGCACGCCTGCGGGGCGTTGGGGCGACATCGACGACTTCGCCGGCATCACCGTGTTCCTGGCCTCGTCCGCCTCGAACTTCGTCACCGGCACCGCGATCCCCGTCGATGGCGGCTTCTCGGTGATGGCGTAGGCACTACGCGAAAAACCTGCACACGAAAAAAGAAGCCCCGGACAATGCCGGGGCTTTTAAATTTGGGCAGTGATCGTCTTTTATAGCTGCTTGGTCGTTCGTTGACGCACTCAGTAGCGCGCGATGACCGGCGCGTCGAACTTGTAGCTCGCGCGCACGACGGCCCACTGGATGTCGCGCGGCTTGGCGTCGAAGCTGTAATTGCCCGAGGTACCGCCGAGTTGATAGGTCTGGCTGGCGAAGGCTGCGTAATTGTACTCGAGGCCGACGATCCAGTTGCGGGTGATGCCGTACTCCCAGCCGGCACCGACGGTCCAGCCATTGGCCCAGTGGGTCTGACCGCCAGAACCGGTGGCCGGGCCGACCGTGTCGGTGACCGACAGACGGTTGTTCACGCCGGCGTAGCCGCCCTTGATGTAGAACAAATTATTCTGCACGGCGAAGCCTGCACGGGCGACGACGGTCGCGAGCACGTTGGCGCGCCAGGAGAACACATCGTCACCCGCACCGAACGCGGTGTTCAAGAACGAGCCCTTGTTGTCCAGGCCGGAGATCGTGCCCTCCATGCCGAACACGTAGTTGTTGGCCTGCCAATTGTAGCCGATCTGGGCGCCGCCCAGGACGCCCGAGTTACGCTGACGGTAACCCTGGCCCGGCACCAGATCGCCGAACGGCGCGCCGATTCCGTTGTTGACGAACTGCTCGTTGGTCCATGCGCCGCCGATGTGGCCGCCGACATAGAAGCCGGTCCAGTTGAACATCGACTCCATATAAGCCGGCGCCTTCGTGTAGCGCGCGCCGAGATCGGCGGCGGAAGCAGCACCGGTCGAAACCAGAGCGGTCGTGCAGGCGAAGGCGGCAATCAATTTGTTACGCATGGTACACCCCGTGTCCTTTGATGGGTGCACGCTCACACGCAGTTCTTACTCAAATTTGAATCAAGAAAGTTAAGACGCCGGATTGGCAAGCAGCGCGGCTTGAATCCGTTTTCGCTGTTGCACGCAGGCAACGCAACGGTGCGATTTAACGCGACATTATCCCTACCGGGTCCTTGCACTACGATGCCGGCGCCGCCTTCGACTGGACATGCTCGGGCCGGACGCCAAGCGCCAGCAGGCGCGCCGGAATGCCCTGGAGCCACGGCAGCGCGGTGATGAGGCGCACGATCAGCGGCACTTTCGGTGGCCGATCGCCGCCCTGCAGGGCGCCGCTGATGATGTTGTTCTGCACGATCATCTGCATTCGCTGCGTCATCTTCACCGGGAATTCGCGGCGACGGCGCACGGCATCGAGCTCCTCCTCCGACGGGCAGCCGTGCTGCATCTTGTCCGCCAGCAGGTTTGCGGTCGCGACTGCATCCTGCACGGCGAGATTGACGCCGACGCCGCCGACCGGCGACATCGCGTGCGCGGCATCGCCAATGAGAAGCAGGCCCGGTCGCGTCCAGCGCGTCAGGCGGTTGATCGCGACGGTGAGCAGCTTGAGATCGTCGAAGCTCTTGACGTCGGCAATGCCAGTTTTCAGGATCGGCGCCATGGAAACGACATCGTCGCGCAGCGCCTGCAATCCCCTCGCCTTCACCGCGTCGTATTGTCCCTTGGCGATGACATAGGCACATTGCCAGTAGTAGCCCCGGTCAAAGGTGATCATCATCTTGCCGCGCTCGACGCGCGCGAACAGGTTCTCGCTCTCGTCCGCCTTGCGGCCGACGCGGAACCACAGCACATCCATTGGCGCGCCGATCTCCTCGACCTCGAGACCGGCCCGCTCGCGCACGGTCGAATGCCGGCCGTCACAGGCAATCGTGAGATCGGCTTCGATGTCCACGATGCCGTCCGGCGTCTTCGCCCGCACGCCGGTGACCGTCTCGCCGCGGCGGATCAGGTCGACGGCTTCCGTGTTCATCATCACCTTCAGCGAGGCGAAGCGCTTGCCGGCCTCACGGAGGAAATTGAGAAAATCCCATTGCGGCATGAAGGCGATGAAGGGGTACTTGGTGCGGAGGCGGCTGAGATCGGCGATACGAACGGGCGTGCCGCCGAACAGGCCGTCCATCTTCTGCAAGCGCTGATGCGGCAACTTGAGGAAGCCGTCGATCAGGCCGAGTTCGTCCATCACCTGGAGCGTCGAGGGATGCACGGTGTCGCCGCGGAAGTCGCGGAAGAAATCCGCGTGCTTCTCCAGCACCACGACATCGATGCCGGCGCGCCCCAGGAGATAGCCGAGCATCATGCCGGCCGGGCCGCCGCCGACGATGCAACAGCGCACTTTTACAGTGGAACCTTGCGGAGCCTGTGACGCATCTGGTTTCACGACGGGTCCCTCGTTTCTGACTTAAGTTTTCTGTGCGATGCAGCAAACAAGATTCATTTGCCGCAATTGCGAATGGCCGTTAGCGTCGCCACACATTACGATTGATTTCAGGAAAGTGCAGTGCGGACTATCCTTATCGTGCTCGGCGTCTGGATCTTGATCAACGCGCTCGTCGTCGTGATCATGATTCCGCCGCGCAAGCCGCGGAAGTCGGGTCCGCGGCAGACGGGTGCGCTTGCGCCGGTGCCGATCGACCAGAACGGCTATCCGTTCGAGGAGCAGGAAAAGCCCCTGCGGCACGTCATCATCTCGATTGCGATGGGCGCGTTCTTCTCGCTGGCTCCGCCCTTGATCGAAGCTGTCGATTCCGTCAAGCGCTTCATCAGGAAGCGCCGCGGGTAGCGTAAGCGACGCCTCCGCCCGCGTCATCAATTGTTGCTGCGGTTAGCACTGCGGAAGCTCTTGATCTCCGACACGCTGCCGTCGCGATAGGTCAGCTCCACCGAGATGAACTGCGTTGCCGGCGCGAGCTTCATGTAAAGCGGCATGCCGGCGCTGATCGCGCTGGGATCGCGCATGTCGCAGCCCGGCATCTTCAACACCTGATTCGGAACGGCGGTGTCGATGCCGATGCGCACCTCGCGGATGGCGCAGCGGTAGGACACGAGGTGCGTGTAGTAGACCAGCAGCCCGTTGAACTCGCGGAATGACAGCCAGCTCGTCGCGGTCATGTCGAGGATCTTGCGCTGGTCCCGGATCAGCGCGGCCTCGGGATCGAACCTGATCGGGAACGGCCCCTGCATGTCGCCGGACTGGTCGACATAGCGGATCTCGATGGTGCCGGCCACAGCGTCCGGCGGCAATTCGATCGACGGGTTCGGCAGCCTCTTGCGCGTGCGCGGGTCGAGCGTATCGATGAAACCGGTTTCGCGGAAATCGCCGTTGCCGGCCATGCGCCAGGAAATGCCGAGGGTCGGATCGGCGAAGGAGAACACCACGCTCCAGCCGCCGTTGTGCCGCGAGAAGCTCGCGATCGGCGCGTTGGTGGTCTCCTCCTTCGGCACGCGCGGCACCGACACCGGCGGCAGCGCCGCGAGCTTCTGCGCCGGCGGATCGGCGGGGCGCGCCGCAGCGGCGGCCGTGTCGTTGGCGACGCCGCTAAGGAAGACGTCGTCGACCATCTGATCGAAATAGACCGGTACCTGCCTGTGCTTGACAGTATCGGCCATCTCGCTGACCAGACGGCGCGTCCGCTGCGCCACCTGCACCAGGTTCTCGCCGGGCTGGAGCAGCTCCTTGGCGAAGGTGCGCGTGAACACCGAATTAGGATTGGCGTCGTCGTTGGAGAGGCGGTCGAGCGCGGTCTGGCGCGGGCCTGCGGAGAATACCGAGAACACGCCTTCGGGCAGCTGCACCATCGGGGCAAGCCCGCCACCACCGGAGACGGCGCGGGTGCCCTTGCGCTCGAACGGGTTGTTGCGGCAGGCGTCGAACACCAGGATCGAGGTTCGCGCCTTCTTGTTCTGGAGGCGCTCGACGATGCGGTCGGCCAGGATGGATGCGTCACGCACCAGCTCTTCCTGCCCTTCCGTCGCCGCCGGCACGTCGGTCGGCAGCAGATAGTTCTGGCCGGCGATCTCGAAGCCGTGGCCGGCATAGAAGAAGAACGCGGTGTCGCCGGGCTCGATCGCCCGATCGAACGCGAGCAGCGTCTCGGAAAATTGCTGCCTGCTCTGGTTCTCGGCGACCATCACCGAGAAACCGAGTTGCTTCAGCGTGTCACCCATGGTGCGGGCGTCGTTGACCGCCTTGAGCAGCTTTGGAACGTTCCTGTAGTCGTTGTTGCCGACGACGAGCGCGACGCGCTTCTCGGCATAGGCGGGAAGCGCGAAACCGCTGAGGCCGGCCGCGAGACCAAGCAATGCCAGAATTCTGAAAAGCTGACGCGTCATCGAAAATCCTTCAAGAACGGCCCACGCCGGCTCCCTCGAACGACGGTTCATTGGAACCCCGCCGTTGATGTGATAGTCGGCCCAGCCATACCACCGGTTCAACAGCCCTGAGGACTCAGGTTCCGTGTTCTGGCTATAGTCGAATCCGCCGAAATCTGCTTTTTCTTAGGCAATTCTTGTGGGCAATTCCGCTGGAAGCGAGGGGCAGCCGTGTATCACTGGTGCACCGACGAGGTCGAGCCGCACGACCGCTTCGACTATTGGCGCGAAGTGCGCGCCAAGGGCCTGTTCGGCGTCACCGCCGAACTCGAGCGCGAACGCCGCGCGGACTTCTTCGGCGAATTCTCGCTGCGCCAGCTTGGCGGCGGCGGTCTCGTCGAACTGAAGGCCTCGCACTACACGGTCGAGCGCAGCACGTCCGACATCGCCCACGCGCCCGGTGACAGCATCTGCGTCTATCAGCAGCTCGGCAGCGGCGGCTGGTTCG
Organism: Bradyrhizobium sp. 132; assembly: GCF_023074185.1. Lineage (GTDB taxonomy): Bacteria > Pseudomonadota > Alphaproteobacteria > Rhizobiales > Xanthobacteraceae > Bradyrhizobium. Next base: position 55,339 of record NZ_JADPKY010000097.1, read on the forward strand.
GCGGCATGCGTGGCAGCGACTTCGCGATCGCCAATGGCAGCTTCGCCACCAGCTACACCGACCTGCCTTATCGCACTGCGCCGCTGGGCGCAGGAGGCTTCCACCTGCGGATCCTGAAGATCCCTCTGAGCGGCCTCGCCAGGCAGGACAAGCGCATGCGCGAGCTTGCGCCCCGGACGTTCGACGATCCCAGTCTTGCGCCCCTGCTCGGCGCTTGCTTCGCAGATCTCGGCGAGGCCGCCGCTGACGATGATAGCGCCGCCGATGCGGCTTCCCTCGTCCAGGCTTTGGCCCATCTGGCGCTGATCGAGCGCGGCATCGTGCGGCCCGGCAGCCGCCTCGGGCAGGCCGCGCTGCGGACAGCCCGGCTCTCGCAGGCACGGCGCCTGATCGCGCGCCACCTGCAGGACCCGGATCTGACGCCGATGATGGTTGCCGACCTGCTCGGCATCTCCGTACGTCACCTGCACATGCTGTTCGAAAGTGCGACGAAGAGTTTTTCGCAAACCGTGACGGATGAGCGCTTGAAACACAGCCGCCGTCTGATGCGCGAAGCCCCGGACCGGCGGATCGCCGACATCGCGGCCTCCTGCGGCTTCGACAGCCTGGCGACCTATTATCGCGTCTTCAACGCCGCTTACGGGATGGCCCCCGGCGACTTCCGCGCCCAAGGTCCGGAGGGGCGTTAGCCGACGTTTGGACGGCTCCGGCTGACCGCTGGATTGGGCGGAAAACCGCGGTCGCGCCCGCTATTTGGGCGAAAACCTCCGGTTTTTTAGGGCCTTCCCGCGGCTGCTCCATTGACTTTGGCTGATTCCCGCCTATGTTCCGGAGGACGCGGCTCGGTATCGAAGAGCGATTCCTGAGCCTGGCGCTTTGTTCGCGTGAGTCAGCACCCCCAGCTTCTTTGAGAGCGCGCCGTTTCGGGGTGGAACGCGACAGCCTTAATCACCCTCGATTCCGAACGGCGGTTTCGACCAGAGGCTCAATGTCCTTTTCAAATCTCGGACTATCCGAAAAAGTCCTCGCCGCAGTCGCGGCTACCGGTTACACCACCCCGACCCCCATTCAGGAACAGGCGATCCCTCACGTCCTTGCTCGCAAGGACGTGCTCGGCATCGCCCAGACCGGCACCGGCAAGACCGCGGCGTTCGTGCTGCCGATGCTCACCATCCTCGAAAAGGGTCGCGCCCGGGCGCGCATGCCGCGCACCCTGATCCTTGAGCCAACCCGCGAGCTCGCGGCGCAGGTGAAGGAAAACTTCGACCGCTACGGCGCAGGCCAGAAACTCAACGTCGCCCTGCTGATCGGCGGCGTTTCCTTCGGCGACCAGGATGCCAAGTTGACGCGCGGCGTCGACGTGCTGATCGCCACTCCCGGCCGCCTGCTCGACCATACCGAGCGCGGTGGCCTGCTGCTCACCGGCGTCGAGCTGCTCGTCATCGACGAAGCCGACCGCATGCTGGACATGGGCTTCATTCCCGACATCGAGCGCGTCTGCAAGCTCGTCCCGTTCACGCGGCAGACCCTGTTTTTCACCGCGACCATGCCGCCGGAGATTCGGCGAATCACCGAAGCCTTCCTGCACAATCCGCAGAAGGTGGAGGTGTCGAAGCCCGCCACCACCGCTGTCACCGTTACGCAGTGTCAGGTCCCGGCCGGGCGTGAGGTGCATGAGAAGCGCGAGCTGCTTCGCCGACTGCTGCGCGAGGCCAAGGATCTCCAGAACGCGATCATCTTCTGCAATCGCAAGCGCGAGGTCGCCGTCGTTCACAAATCGCTGCAAAAGCACGGCTTCAGCGTCGGCGCGCTGCACGGCGACATGGACCAGTCGGCCCGCACGGCGGCGCTCGAACAGTTCCGCAAGGGCGAGCTGCCCCTCCTGGTCGCATCCGACGTCGCCGCCCGCGGCCTCGACATTCCAGAGGTCAGCCACGTCTTCAATTTCGACGTCCCCCACCATCCCGACGACTATGTTCACCGCGTCGGCCGCACCGGCCGCGCAGGCCGGTCCGGCATGGCGATCTCGCTCGTCACGCCGCTTGACCAGAAGTCGATGGTGGCGATCGAGAAGCTGATCGGCCAGAGCATTCCACGCGCCGAAGGTGATTACGAAGTCCGCACCGATGCTTCCGACGCGGGCGAGCGTCCGCGCGAGCAGCGCGGCCGTGAACGTTCACGCGGCGGACGCGGCAAGCCGCAGCGCGGTCGTGATCGTGAGCGCAGCCACGAGCCGCGCGAACCGCGTGGCGAGGCACAGCCTTCAGCCGAAGCACGGGCCGCTCCCGAGGCAAGGCCCGCTTCCGAAGCAAGGCCCGCACGCGAGGCAAGGCCTCCGCGTGAAGCAAGACTTCCGCGTGAAGCCAAGCCATCGTCCGAGCCGCGTGACGGCGCGCGCCAGCAGGCCAATCCGTCGCATGTGCCGTCGATCGGCCGTCCCGAGCCGCGCCGCCAACGCGAGGCCGACAGCGAGCCGGGCGATCATTCGCATCTGCCGGCATTTCTGCTGCGGCCGGTTCGCTCCCCCGCCGGAGCCTGAAGCGCGATGCGCTCCAGATTTCGGTTGAGATAAAGCTGGCGCGCAATTTTTTGGATGCATTCGGGGACGTATATTTACGGGGCCTTCACGATCGTCCGTTAGCCTACGAACATAATTTAAGAATTTCTGCGGTCGACGGCGCGCCGATCGCTGTGGGGTATGTTTCGTGGTCAAGGTGCTCGACGAACACGAACGCACGATGGCGTTCGCCGAGGTAGCGCTCGGTCAAATCCGATCGCTGCGGCAGACGGCAATTCCCCGCAATTACGAGATCTGGTACGTCTACGCCACCGGCTACAACGCGCCGCTCAACAAGATCATCAACGAGACGCTGGCGCGGAGCGGCAAGCTGACCGAAGCCGATCTCGAGCAGATCTACGAGACCTACCTCTCCCACATCAAAACCACCGACCGCATCGACAAGGTCGGCGCGCGCGTCATCGGCGAGATCGACGACGTCATGAAGGTTCTCGGCGACGCACTCGGGATGTCCGGCTCCTATGACGCCAGCCTGTCGGGCGCGACCGAACAGCTGTCATCGGCCAAGAGCCGCGAGCAGATCAAGTCGATCGTCGAGACGCTGTTGCGTTCGACCAGTGAAATGCGCGAGACCAACAAGGCGCTGGAAGGCCGGCTGACCCTGTCGAAGAGCGAGATCAGCAACCTCCAGCAGAGCCTGGAGGCGATCCGTGCCGAGAGCCTGACCGACCCGCTGACGGGGCTCGGCAACCGCAAATATTTCGATCGCATGATCGACATGGCCGTGCAAGGCGCGCTCGTCTCCGGCGAGCCGCTGTCGCTGCTGCTGATCGACATCGATCATTTCAAGTCGTTCAACGATTCCTACGGACATCTCACCGGCGACCAGGTGCTGCGGCTCGTCGGCCTGTCCCTGAAACAGACCATCAAGGGCCAGGACATCACCGCGCGCTATGGCGGCGAGGAATTTGCGGTCGTGCTGCCCAACACTGCGCTGCGCCAGGCCCTCACCGTGGCCGATCACATCCGCCGAGCGGTGATGGCGAAGGAATTGAAGAAGAAGTCCACCGGCGAAATCCTCGGCCGCGTCACCATCTCCGTCGGCGTCTCCATGCTCAAGCAAGGCGACGACACCGAGGCGCTGATCGAACGGGCGGATGCCTGCCTCTATGCCGCCAAGCGCAACGGCCGCAACCGCGTGATCTGCGAAGCCGATCCGGAATTCGCGGTCGAGACGCACAACCGGGTGGCGTGACGCCGATGCTGCGCGCCGCCACCCGCGCTTGACATTCCGACCTGACCAACGACATTTTCCTCATCGCCTGACTGCGAGCACCGAGGACTTGTCGCCTTGCCCAACCCGCATGATTTTCACACACCGCAGCCGTCCTACAGGAAAGACGAACTGCTGAGATCGAGCGAAAGCGGCTATTTCGGCCCTGGCAACGCGCAATTGCCGGCACCGCCGATGCTGATGATGGATCGCATCACGGAGATCAGCGTGGACGGCGGCGGGTTTGGCAAAGGTCATATCGTCGGCGAACTCGACATCACGCCAGCCCATTGGTTCTTCGATTGCCACTTTCGCGGCGACGCCATGATGCCGGCTTCCCTGGGACTGGACGCAATGTGGCAGATGATCGGCTATTGGCTGGGATGGTCGGGCTCGGCGGGCAAGGGCCGCGCCATCGGCGTCGGCGAGGTGGAGTTCACGGGATCCATCACACCGGACACACGATGCGTGCGCTATGAGGTCACCATGCGCCAGGTGAGGCGCGGCAGGCTGGTTCTGGGATTTGCCGACGGTCGCGTGCTTGCCGACGGCGTCTGTGTCTTCACGGCCAAGGATATGAGGGTTGGCCTGACGAAGGCCGTGGATTGATCCCTCAAGCCGTTCGCTTGGCGCGCTTGCGAGCCGGGCTGTTCTTGCCCGCTTTCTTCGCCGCCTTCGCAGGCTTGGCGACCTTCTTCGCCAACTGGTTCACTGCCTTCTTGACCGGCTTCTTCGCCTTGGGCCGCTTCTTCTTCACCTTGGCGCGCTGGGCGGCGGCGAGCGCCGCCTTCGCCCATTGCGCAAGCTCCGCGGAATCATCGAACAGGCGGGCCGGCAGCTCCCAATAGGAGTTCACCAGCACGGTCTTGGCGCGGGTCGAATACTGGAACGGCTTTGAGCCTTCGGCCTCAAAGTCCGGGATGGTCATCTCGTCGGCGCGGAAAAAAAGGCCGGCGCGCAGGGCCAGTGCGAAGTTGATGCCGTCGGCGGAGATGCCGTAGCCGGAAAACATTTTTCGTATGGCGACGGGGCCGAAATCGGCGAACAGGTCGATCAGGAATTCGCGGTCCATGGCGGGCTCTCTCGTGCCCCGGACGCAGCGCAGCGTGAAACGGTGCGCTGCTGAGCCGGGGGCCCAGTCGTCTTGTACTGGTGACCATAGCGTGGGTCCCGGCTCTGCGCAGCAGCGCAAGCGCGCTGCAGCGCGTCCGGGACACGAGAGCAACGTGAGAAGACTACCCGTCGATCGTCGCCGGGCGCAGCTCGACCGACTCGCCGCAGCCGCAGGCGGAGATCTGGTTGGGGTTGTTGAAGACGAACTGGGCCTGCATCTTGTCGGCCTTGTAGTCCATCTCGGTGCCGAGCAGGAACAGCACGGCCTTGGGATCGACCAGGATCTTGACGCCCTTGTCCTCGACGACTTCGTCGGTTAGACGGACGTCATGGGCGTATTCGACCGTGTAGGACTGGCCGGCGCAGCCGCCGTTCTTGACGCCGACGCGCAGGCCCACGATCTCGGAATCGGCGCGCTGGGTCAGCTCGCTGATGCGCTGGGCGGCAGCGTCCGTCAGCCGCATCACCTGCGGGCGGGGCCGCCTCGGCTTTGGAGTGGATGCTGGTGTCGAGCCTGACGATATCTGTGTCATGTCAGTGATGTGGTCCGTTGCCAAGCGAATTCAATACCAAGGATCTAACAAGGATCTAAAGCCAAGGTTACGCGTCACCACATATTGAGCACGAGGCGGGCCTCGTCGCTCATGCGTTCCGGCGTCCAGGCCGGCTCCCAGATCACCTTGACGTCGACCACGCCGACGCCGGGGACGCTGGCGACCGCGTTCTCGACCATGGTCGGCAGCTCGCCCGCGGCCGGACAGTTCGGCGTCGTCAGCGTCATCTGGACGTCGACCGAGCGATCGTCCTTGATCTCGACCTTGTAGATCAGGCCGAGTTCGTAGATGTCGGCCGGGATTTCCGGATCGAACACGGTCTTGAGCCCGGCGATGATCTCGGTGGTCAAACGTTCGGTCTCCTCAGGCGGCAGTGCCGACCGGGTTTCCATCGGATTGGCTTTGATTTCGGCCGTGTCACTCATGCGAACAAATCCCGCGCCTTCAACAGCGCCTGTGCCAGATGATCGACTTCTTCCCGCGTATTATACATGCCGAACGACGCCCGGCATGTGGCCGTGACGTTGAACCGCTCTAAAAGCGGCATCACGCAATGGGTGCCGGCGCGCACCGCGATGCCCTGGCGGTCGATCACGGTGGCGACGTCATGGGCGTGCGCGCCCTTCATCTCGAAGGAGATCACCGGGCCCTTGTCGCGCGCGGTGCCGATCAGCCGCAGCGAGTTGATCTCGCGCAGCTTCTCCTGGGCGTAGGTGACGAGATCGTGCTCGTGCGCGGCGATGCGCTCCTTGCCGATTGAATTGACGTAGTCGATGGCGGTACCAAGTCCGACGGCCTCGACGATCGCGGGCGTGCCTGCCTCGAATTTGTGCGGGGGATCGCCATAGGTGACGACATCGCGCGAGACCTCGCGAATCATCTCGCCGCCGCCGTTAAACGGGCGCATCGCGACGAGGTGGTCGTACTTGGCCCAGAGCACGCCGATGCCGGTCGGACCATAGACCTTGTGGCCCGTGAAGACATAGAAGTCGCAGCCGATGTCCTGGACATCGACCGGCAGATGCACGGCGCCCTGGCTGCCGTCGACCAGCACGGGAATGCCGCGGGCGTGAGCGATCTTCACGACCTCCTTGACCGGGACGATGGTGCCGAGCGCGTTCGACATCTGCGTGATCGCGACCAGCTTGGTCTTCGCCGTCAAGAGCTTCTCGAACTCGTCGATGAGGAAATTGCCTTCGTCGTCGACCGGCGCCCATTTGATCACCGCGCCATGGCGTTCCCTGAGGAAATGCCAGGGCACGATGTTGGAGTGGTGCTCCATGATCGAGATGACGATCTCGTCGCCGGCTTTGATATTGGGCTCGCCCCAGGACGAGGCGACGAGGTTGATCGCCTCGGTCGCGTTGCGGGTGAAAATCACTTCCTCAGTCCGGGGCGCATTGATGAACTGCGCCACCTTGGTGCGGCCGCCCTCGTAGGCCTCGGTCGCGGCGTTGGCGAGGTAATGCAGGCCGCGATGCACGTTGGCGTATTCGGAGGTATAGGCCTGCGTCATGCGATCGAGGACGGCACTCGGCTTCTGCGCCGAGGCGGCGTTGTCGAGATAGACCAGCGGCTTGCCGTAGATCTGCATGGCCAGTGCCGGAAAATCCTGGCGCACGCGCGCAACGTCATAGGCACCGTTCTTGACTGCGGGATGCGTGCTCATTGGCGCCGCTCCAGCCAGCGCTCGGCAATGCCGATCACATGCTCGCGCAGATTATCATCGGCGATCTGCTCGATCGCCTCGCCGACGAAAGCCTGGATCAGCAGCGCCTGAGCCTGCTTCTCCGGCAGGCCGCGCGCCTTCAGATAGAACAAGAGATTGTCGTCAAGCGCGCCGGCGGTGGCGCCGTGACCGCAGGAGACGTCGTCAGCGAAGATTTCGAGCTCGGGCTTGTTGTCGGCTTCTGCCTCGTCCGAGAGCAGCAGCGCACGGATCATCATCTTGCCGTCGGTCTTCTGCGCATCGGGACGGACGATGATACGGCCCTGGAACACCGAGTGCGCACGGTCGTCGATCACGGCGCGAAAAACTTCGCGGCTGAAGCAGTTCGGCACGGCATGGTCGACGACCAGCGTGGTGTCGCCATGTTCGGTCTTCTGCAACAGGTTCACGCCGTTGACCGAGAGTTCGCTGCCCTCGCCCGCCAGCGTGATGAAGCCCTGGAGCCGGCTGACCGCAGCACCGGTGGTCATGTTGAAGAAATTGAGCTTTGTATTCGCGCCAACAGTGACGAATTGCGAGGTGATGTTCACCGCATCCGGTGAATCGTCCATCAGGCGGATATGCGCGAGGTCGGTGTTGTCGCCGACCGAGAGGATGACGGCATCGTTGACCTGGTAAGCCTTAGCGCCGGCCGCGACAAAGCTCTCGATGATGGTGGCACGAGCGCCCTTCCCGACCGCGACCTGCGAGCGGGTGAACGTCGATGCCGAAGCAGCAGTCGCGATGTGAATGATCTGGATCGGCGCGGACAGCTGCGCGCCGTCGGCGATATCAAGCACGACACCGTCGGTCGCCATCGCCGCGTTCAGCGCGATCACCGCATCGGTGGCCGCGGTGTTCAACAGACCGGAATCCTTCTCCAGCGTCTCCCGCAAGGTCTTGAAGTCCACCTCGGAGGCGAGCGCCTTGACGTCGGAGAGATCGGCAGCGAACACGCCGTCGACCAGCACCAGCTTGCGGGCGCCGGCGATCGCATGCGCTTTCACCGCGTCCGCGGCGCGCTTCAACGCAGCCGCATCGGGCGGAGCCGCAAGCGGAAGCACCTCGCCGACCAGCGCACGCAGATCGGTGTACTTCCATTCCTCGATCCGGCGGTGCGGCAGGCCGAGACGTTCATAGGTCTCGAACGCCTCGCGGCGCGCCGCGATCACAGAAGGCGAACCCGGCAGGCGGCCTTCGGCGCTGGCGAACAGATCGCTCACCGCACGGCCGTTTCCGGTCTTTGCCACAGCAACGTTCATCTCAAACAATCCTTACGCGGCGTCCTCGAACTGGGCGTAGCCGGACGCTTCCAGCTCCAGCGCCAGTTCCTTGCCGCCGCTCTTCACGACACGGCCATTCGACATCACGTGCACGACGTCGGGCACGATGTAGTTCAGCAGCCGCTGATAATGGGTGATGACGACCATCGCGCGCTTGGGGGAGTGCAGCGCGTTGACGCCGTCGGCTGCGATGCGCAGCGCGTCGATGTCGAGGCCTGAATCCATCTCGTCGAGGATGCACAGGCTCGGCTCGAACAGCGCCATCTGCAGCACCTCGTTGCGCTTCTTCTCGCCGCCGGAGAAGCCGACATTGACGCCGCGCTTGAGCATGTCCTGCGGGATGTTGAGCGACTTCGAGACTTCGCGAACCTTCTTCAAGAAGTCAGGCGTCGAATATTCGCTCTCGCCGCGCGCCTTGCGCTGCGCATTCAGCGCGGTGCGCAGGAAATTCATGGTGGAGACGCCGGGAATCTCGACCGGATACTGGAACGCCAGGAACACGCCCTTGGCGGCGCGCTCGTTGGGGGCCATCGCGAGCAGGTCTTCGCCCTTGAACAGGATCTCGCCGTCGGTGACCTCGTAACCGGGCTTGCCGGCGATGACGTGGGACAGCGTCGACTTGCCGGAGCCGTTCGGCCCCATGATCGCGTGGATCTCGCCCTCGTTCACGGTCAGCGTCAGCCCGTGGAGGATCTCACGCTCCTCGACACGAACCTTGAGGTCTTTCACTTCAAGCAAAGCCATCTTGGTGTCCAGTTTATTCAAATGATGCATAGGGCGCGCGATGCGCACCGCGAGGGTCGGAGTTAGCCGACCGATCCTTCGAGCGAGATCGAGATCAGCTTCTGCGCTTCCACCGCGAATTCCATCGGCAGCTGCTGAAGCACGTCCTTGACGAAACCGTTGACGACGAGGCCAACCGCCTCCTCCTGCGTGAGGCCGCGCTGGATGCAATAGAACAGCACGTCCTCGGAGATCTTCGATGTGGTGGCCTCGTGCTCGAACGTCGCCGACGAGTTCTTGGCTTCGATATACGGCACGGTGTGCGCGCCGCATTTGTCGCCGATCAGCAGGGAATCGCAGGCCGTGAAGTTGCGCGCGCCGGTCGCCTTGCGATGCGCCGTGACGAGCCCACGATAGGTGTTCTGCGACTTGCCGGCGGCGATGCCCTTGGAGATGATCCGGCTCGACGTGTTCTTGCCGAGGTGGATCATCTTGGTGCCGGAGTCGACCTGCTGATAACCGTTGGAGATCGCGATCGAATAGAATTCGCCGCTGGAATTGTCGCCGCGCAGAATGCAGCTTGGATACTTCCAGGTGATCGCGGATCCGGTCTCGACCTGAGTCCAGGAAATCTTGGAGCGGTCGCCGCGGCAGTCGCCACGCTTGGTGACGAAATTGTAGATGCCGCCCTTGCCTTCCGAATTGCCGGGATACCAGTTCTGCACCGTCGAATATTTGATCTCGGCGTCGTCGTGCGTGACGAGCTCGACCACGGCGGCGTGCAACTGGTTCTCGTCGCGCTGCGGCGCGGTGCAGCCCTCGAGGTAGGAGACGTAGGAGCCCTTGTCGGCGATGATCAGCGTGCGCTCGAACTGGCCGGTGTTGCGCTCGTTGATGCGGAAGTAAGTGGACAGCTCCATCGGGCAACGGACGCCCGGCGGCACATAGACGAACGAGCCGTCCGAAAACACCGCCGAGTTCAGCGTCGCGTAGAAATTGTCCGACGTCGGCACCACGGAGCCGAGATATTTCTGCACCAGCTCGGGATGCTCGCGGATCGCCTCCGAGATCGGCATGAAGATCACGCCGGCCTTCTTCAGCTCAGCCTGGAACGTAGTCGCAACCGACACCGAATCGAAGACCGCGTCGACCGCGATCTTGCGCCTGTTAGGATCCTGATCGCCGGGCTTGGGCTCGACGCCTTCGAGCATCGCGACTTCACGCAGGGGAATGCCGAGCTTCTCGTAGGTCTTCAGAATCTCCGGATCGATCTCGTCGAGCGAACTGATCGTCTTCTTCGGCTTCGGCGCCGAATAGTAATAGAGGTCCTGGAAGTCGATCTTGGGATAGTCGACGCGCGCCCAGGTCGGCTCGGTCATGGTCAGCCAGCGCCGATAGGCCTCAAGCCGCCACTGGAGCATCCAGGCGGGTTCGTTCTTCTTCTCGGAGATGAACTTGACGGTCTCTTCCGACAGCCCCTTTGGGGCCTTGTCGGACTCGATCAGGGTCTCAAACCCATAACGATACTGATCGACGTCGATGCGCTTCACGCGCTCGACCGTCTCTTGCACGGCTGGCATTCTATCCTCCGCTCGCGGTTTCAAGGACCGCGGTGGATCATCAAACTCGGACGACTATTACGATGTTTCTTGGCGAGACGCACGCGCTTAGAACCATTCAAGCCGTGTTTCGTCGCTTATCCCTTAAGTAGGGTATTGCCGAGCTTTCGCCAAGCCTCTAACGCCCTGTTGATGTCATCCGGTCCCGTAGACCAGCCCAGACTGAGACGCACCGCTCCCTGGGCGACGGCAGCATCATACCCCATTGCCGACAGCACGTGAGACGGCTGCACCTTGCCCGAGGAACAGGCTGAGCCCGAGGATACCGCCACGCCTTCCAGGTCGAAGCCGATCACCGCGGTCTCGGCCTTCAGGCCGGGGGCCGTGAAGAGAACGGTATTTGGCAGCCGCTCAACGTCGTTCGAGAAGACGATCGCGCCCGCGACCCTGCGGATGCCAGCTTCCAAGCGATCCCTGAGGGTTGCCATCCGCTCCGCATCCTCCGGCAAAGCCTGAAGGGCGATCCTCACCGCTGCCCCGAAGCCGGCAATGCCAGCAACATTTTCGGTTCCCGCGCGCCGGTTCAGCTCCTGCCCGCCGCCCCGCAGCACCGGCTCAAGTCCGGCCACACCCTCGGCCACGACCAGCGCACCGACGCCCTGGGGGCCGCTGATCTTGTGCGCAGAAAAGGTCGCAAGGTCTGCGCCCATAGCCTTGATATCAAAAGGGATTTTTCCAAGCGCCTGGATTGCATCGACATGCAGGAGGCCCCTCGCCTCGTGAGCGATCGCCGCGGCCTCGGCGGCCGGCTGGAGCGCGCCCGTCTCGTTGTTGGCCGCCATGATGGAAACCAGCGCCGGCGGGCCGTCGCTGAGCAGCGCCTTCAAATGGTCGAGGTCGATCACGCCGGACCGCGTGACCCGGACCTGACCGATCTCATCGGCCGGGAACCGTCCGCCTGCCAGCACCGAAGCATGTTCTATGGCCGAGACCAGCAGGCGCTCGACAGGCCGGCCAGACGGCCCCCGCAGGCCCGGCGATAGCGCCAGCGCGTTGGCTTCGGTTCCCGCGGAGGTGAAGACGACGTTCCGCGGCAGCGCACCTACGGCAGCCGCAAGCGTGGCACGCGCATCCTCAACCAACCGCCGCGCCTCCCGCCCCTCGGCATGGACCGAAGATGGATTGCCGATCAGTTCGTAGGCTGCGAGCATTGCGCTTCGCGCCTCTGCGCGGAGCGGCGTGGTCGCATTCCAGTCGAGGTAAATACGGCTCGGCATGAAGTATTATGTTACCATGCGGGTGGTTGCTTCGCCCGCGCTGGTACCCGACATGGGGCCCCATGGCGCACTTGGCAATCTCGATTTCGAATCCCCATCGCGCGATGGCGCCGCCATGACGCGCTAACACCTTGAGCTCATTGGGCGATGTTCAAGATGCTTGCTTTTTGACCCTCGCCTCATGCTAGAACGCGCGCGTCAGTTCACCGCGCGCCGCTCGCGCATCATCCGAGGGCGCCCCGCTCCATACTTCCATTCGCGCTTCCGTCGGCGTCGCTGCCGATGAGGCTACAATCGGTTGATTGCTGAAGAGCGTCTTCAAGAGATCAATCAAGAGATCATCCATGCCCGAAGTTATTTTCACCGGCCCGGCTGGCCGTCTCGAAGGCCGCTATCATCCGGCCAAGCAGAAGAACGCGCCGATCGCGATGGTCCTGCATCCGCACCCGCAGTTTCACGGCACGATGAATCATCAGATCATCTACCAGTGCTACTACGCGTTCGCGCATCGCGGCTTCTCGGTGCTGCGCTTCAACTTCCGTGGCGTCGGCCGCAGCCAGGGCTCGTTCGACCACGGCACCGGCGAGTTGTCGGATGCGGCCGCCGCGCTCGACTGGGCGCAGACCATCAATCCCGAAGCGCGCGCCTGCTGGGTTGCCGGCTTCTCCTTCGGCGCCTGGATCGGTATGCAGCTGCTGATGCGCCGCCCCGAGGTCGAGGGCTTCATCTCGATCGCGCCGCCTGCCAACCTCTACGACTTCTCGTTCCTCGCGCCCTGCCCGTCCTCGGGCCTGATCGTGCATGGCGAGAAGGACGCGGTGGTTCCGCCCAAGGACGTCAACACGCTGGTTGAGAAGCTGAAGACGCAGAAGGGCATCGTGATCGACCAGCAGGTCATTCCCGGCGCCAACCATTTCTTCGACGCCAAGCTCGAGCCGCTGATGGAAACCATCACGGCCTATCTCGACATGCGCCTCGCCAACGTGCGCTGAGGCCTCAAATGGGCTCGTTCCTCGCCCTGCTGCGTGCCGTGAATGTCGGCGGCACCGGCAAGCTGCCGATGAGCGAGCTCAAGACGATGTGTGAGGAGCTCGGCTTCGACGCCGTACGCACCTACATCGCCAGCGGCAACGTAGTTTTTAACAGCCGCAAATCGGAATCCGCGATCAAGGCCGCGCTGGAAAGGCGACTGCACGCCTACGCCGGCGCGCCGATCGGCGTCCTCGTGCGCAGCGGCGCCGAGATGGCAGAGGTCGCTGCTCAAAATCCGTTTCCGAAAATGGCGCCTAACCGCACGGTCGCGATCTTTCTCGACAAGGCGCCGCCCGCAGATACGCTCGCCGGCGTTCGCGGTCAGAAGGATGAAGAGGTCAAGCTCGGCCGCCGCGAGATCTATGTGCACTATGGCGATGGCATGGCGTCGTCAAAACTCGTCATCCCCGCCGCGAAGACCGGCACAGCGCGCAACATGAACACGATCGCAACGCTGGCGAAGATGGCCGCGGAGCTGTGACGGCTCAAGCCAGCTTGAGCGCGACGATTCCCATCAAGACGAGCGCGATGCCCGCAAGCTTCATCGCGCTCAAGGTCTCGCCGAACAGCACTACGCCCATGATAAAGGTGCCGGCTGCGCCGATGCCGGTCCAGACCGAATAGGCGACGCCGACCTCGAGCACCTTCAGGGCGCGCCCGAGCAGGACAACGAAGGCTGCGAGCAGCACGAGCGAGACGATGCTCCAGCCAACGCGCGTGTAGCCCTCCGCATATTTCATCGAGATCGCCCAGCCGACGTCCAGCACGCCGGCGATTACCAGTATGAGCCATGCCAATGACGATGACATCGGCGTGCGCTCAGGCCGCAAGCTTGAGCAGATGCGCATCATGACGCACGAGGAAGGCGCGCAGCAATTGCGGATAGTCCGCGCCGACCGCGGTGCGAACACTCGGACGGCTCGCCAGCGCGGCGCGCCACGCCCTCACCTTCGGCAGATCCTTGAAGATGCCGAGTTCGGTCAGCTCATCGAACACGTCGAAATAACGGAAGACAGGTGCGAACACCGCATCGACGAGGCTGAACGCATTGCCGGCGAAGAACGGGCCTGCGCCTAGCGCAGCCTCGACACGCGCGAACTTTGTCACGAGCGCCTGGCGCTTGGCTTCGAATGTTGCCGGATCGGTCGTCGTCTCCAAACCCCAGAGGTCACCGAGGGTCGCTGAACCGAACTCCATCCACGCACGATGCTCAGCGCGCGTCAGTGCCTCCGCCGGATGCAACGCGACGCCGCCTTGCGTCTCCTCGATGTACTCGCAGATCACATTGCTTTCGAACAGCGCGACCTCGCCCTTGTCGGTCGTCACCACCAGCACCGGCACCTTGCCGAGCGGCGACAGCTTCGAGAACCAGTCGGGCTTGTTGGCGAGATCGATATCGACCCGCTCGAACGGCACGCCCTTCTCTTTCAGCGCAATCACCGCGCGCTGCACGTAGGGACAAAGCGTGTGGCTGATCAGTTTGAGCGAAGCGGTCACGGCAAGAACCCCGGCACTTGGATGCAATTGCATGCAAAGATAGATGCATTTGCATGCACCGTCAAGTTCAATGCATTTGCATCAACCGGCATGATCCCGGGCTTGGACCTCAGGGCCGCGCGATCACCCCGCCGGTCATCGGCATCGGCACACCCGTGGTAGCCGGATAGGACAGCGGCAAGCCCTTCAAACCGCGCGCGGCGAGGAAGCCGAAGGCCTGCGCCTCGATGGCGTCGGAAGCCCAGCCGAGCGCCTCGGCGGCCTCGACAGTCGCGGACCCGACACGCTCCCGCAGCATCTGGAGCATGGTCCGGTTGCGGGCGCCGCCGCCGCAGACGATCCAGCTCCGCGGCCTTCGTGGCAGCAGGGGGATGACGCGGGCGATCGCCGCGGCGGTGAAGGCGGTCAGCGTCGCGGCGCCGTCGGCCGGCACCACCTCGCCAAGCTTCAGCGCGGCAAAGTCGTTGCGGTCGAGCGATTTCGGCGGCGGGCTTGCGAAGAACGGCAGCTCCAGCGCCCGCGCGATCCAGGCTTCATCCACCTTGCCGAGTGCGGCGAACTTTCCTTCGGCGTCGAACGCCTGGTTCATGGTGCGGTACATGAAATCGTCGAGCAGCGCGTTGCCGGGCCCGGTATCGCAGGCCATCAGCGTATCGTTGCCGTCGATATAGGTGATGTTGGAGACGCCGCCGATATTGACCACCACGATCGGCCCCTCACGGTCCAGCGAGTTGGCGAGCGCCCGGTGATAGACCGGCACGAATGGCGCGCCCTGGCCGCCGGCCTCGACATCGGCGGCGCGGAAATCATGCATCACGGGAATATGGATTGCCCTGGCCAGCGCCGGCGCATCGCCGATCTGCACCGTCAGCCGCTTCTCGGGGCGGTGCAGCACGGTCTGGCCGTGGAATCCGACGATGTCGATGTCTTCCGGTTTCATCCGGTTCTGGGCGATAAACGCGGCCACGGCCTCGGCGTGCACGAGCGTCACCGCGCGCTCGGCCTCGGCCAGAATTCCCGGCCGGGCATCGCGTTGCGCCAGGTGCACGGCCTCGCTCAGCGCCTGGCGCAGCAAATTGCGCTCCGCCGGGCTATAGGGCCGGTAGCCGGACGGCCCGAACGCCTTCACTTGCTTTCCGTCGGTTTCGATCAGCGCGACATCCACCCCGTCCAGCGAGGTGCCGCTCATCAAACCAAGTGCCGTCAACATCATGGATCAGCGTCCTCAAGAGAACCCCTCCGGCATGCCGATCTTGTGCCTGAGGGACACATCTTATAATGCCACAGCCCAAAGTGGCGGGCGGCAATCGAGTTCCCAAGTAGATCCTTAAATTGCCCCCAAAACAGTAAACCAAGAATTGTCAGGCACGCCGACAAATGACTGCATTCAAATCGGATTTCCTCAATACCCTGCAGGAACGTGGATTCATCCACCAGTGCTCCGATTTTGAGGGGCTGGACGCGCTCGCGGCCAAGGGCGAGGCGACGGCTTATGTCGGCTACGATTGCACCGCCCCCTCCCTGCACATCGGCAACTACCTGACCATGATGATGCTGCACTGGCTGCAGCAGTCCGGCAACAAGCCGATCACGCTGATGGGCGGCGGCACCACCATGGTCGGCGACCCCTCCGGCAAGGACGAGACGCGTGCGATCCGCACCGTCGCCGAGATCGAGGCCAACAAAGCCTCGATCCGCGGCGTGTTCGCAAAGGTGCTGCGCTATGGCGACGGCAAGAGCGACGCCATCATGCTCGACAATGCCGAGTGGCTGACCAAGCTCAACTGGATCGAGATGCTGCGCGACGTCGGCCGGCACTTCTCGGTCAACCGTATGCTGACGATGGACTCCGTGCGGCTCCGCCTCGAGCGCGAGCAGGAGATGAGCTTCATCGAATTCAACTACATGATCTGCCAGGCTTACGATTATGTCGAGCTCGCCAGACGCACCGGCTGCAGCTTGCAGATGGGCGGCTCGGACCAGTGGGGCAACATCATCATGGGCGTCGATCTCGGCCGCCGGATGGGCACCCACCAATTGTTCGCGCTGACGACGCCGCTGCTGACGACGGCGTCGGGCGCCAAGATGGGCAAGACCGCGCAAGGCGCGGTCTGGCTCAACGCCGACCAGTTCTCGCCGTATGATTTCTGGCAGTACTGGCGCAACACCGAGGATGCCGACGTCGGCAAATTCCTGAAACTGTTCACAACGCTGCCGATCAGCGAGATCAGGAAGCTCGAAGCGCTCGGCGGCTCCGAGATCAACGAGGCCAAGAAGGTGCTCGCCACCGAGGCGACCGCGCTCTTGCATGGCCGCGACGCAGCGAACGAGGCGGCCGAGACCGCGCGCCGCACCTTCGAGGAAGGCGCGTTGTCCGAGAAGCTGCCGACCGTGGAAATTCCGCGCGGCGAGTTCGACGCCGGCCTCGGCGTGCTCAACGCCTTCGTCAAGGCGGGCCTCGTTGCCTCCAACGGCGAAGCACGGCGCCAGATCAAGGGTGGCGGTCTGCGCGTCAATGACGAGCCCGTCACCGACGAGAAGATGACGCTCTCAGTGGCCAACCTGACCCCGGAGGGCGTGGTCAAGCTGTCGTTCGGCAAGAAGAAGCACATCCTCATCAGGCCTGCATAGGCGTATGAGCTTTTCGCTGCTTGTCAGGGCGCGCCGAAGCGCGCTCCCTGACTGGCAATGAACCAGAACACGCCCAGGGAACGGTCCAAGGAACAGTCCAAGCAAGCGACCAGGGAACGCGTCACAGCGACGCCGCAGGGCGTCGCGCGCACCGCGCTGGTGGTGCTCGCGCTCTGCTTCACGCTCGCCGTGCTCGGCCGCGGCCTCAGCGAAAGCTTTACCGTCTTCCTGAAGCCGATCTCGGAAAACTTCGGCTGGGATCGCGCCCAAGTCGTCTCGATCTATTCGCTGACCTGGCTCGTCAGCGGACTGACTGCACCGCTGGTCGGGCGCCTGTTCGATCATTCCGGACCGCGCATCGTCTATGCACTCGGTCTCTTGCTGCTCGGCTCGGCCTTCCTGATCGCAAGCCATGCGCAGTCGCTCTGGCAATTCCAGCTCTCGATTGGATTGTGCGTCGGCATCGGCGTCGCCTTCATCGGCAACGTGCCGAACTCGATTCTGCTGGGCCGCTGGTTCGGCCCAAAACTGCCGACCGCGATGGCGGTCGTCTATTCGGCCATGGGTGGCGGCGTGCTGGCGCTGCTGCCGGCTTCGCAGCTTTTGATCGATCATCTCGGCTGGCGCGAAACCTACCAGCTGTTCGGCTTCGTCACGCTCGGCCTGCTGGTGCCGCTCATGCTGCTGCCATGGCGGCTGTTCGCCTCAGGCTCGCCGCACATCGCGAAGAAGACCGATCCGGATTTCGTCGATCACGGCTGGACGCTTCCGAGCGCAATGCGCCATCACGCCTTCTGGGCGCTGTTCTCGACATTCTTCTTCACTGCCGTCGGCATGTATGCGATCGCCGCGCAGATCGTGGCCTATCTGATCGATGCCGGCTTTCCGCCGCTCCAGGCCGCGACCGCCTGGGGCTTTTCCGGCGTCGTGCTGGTGTTCGGCATGCTCGGCGTCTCCGCGCTCGACGGGCTGATCGGGCGTAGGCCGTCGGTGCTGCTGAGCTACGCGATCTCGATCCTCGGCATCTTCCTGCTGTGGCTGTTGCAGTACACCCCCAACATCATTGTGCTCTCCGGTTTCGTCGTCTGCTTCGGCAGCATGATGGGCTCGCGTGGACCGCTGATCACGGCAACCGCGATGAAGATTTTTCGGGGTAAGCGTGTCGGCACCATCTTCGGCACGATCTCGATCGGCAGCGGCCTCGGTTCGGCGTTCGGCTCCTGGAGCGGCGGCCTGATCCATGACGCGACCCATGGCTACAACGCGCTGCTCGCTTTCGCACTTGCGAGCGTGGTGCTCGGGATGATCCCGTTCCTGGTCGTGCCCGCCTTGCGGCGGTAGGTCTCCTCGACGTAACCTGCATCCCTCGATGTCACCGGGAAATTACGTACGACTCACGAGGCCACGCGTGAAAAAAATTCGGCGCAGCCGGAGTGAAGCGGCAAACTGCGGTGTTTTGTCCTACATGACGAAAATGTCAGCGCGGAATCGATCCCGGGTGGCTTGCGAGGCGGAACTGAATACGTTCCAAGTCGCGCATTGGATGGAGGGACAAACCAATGAACTTTGCCTATCTCAATCGCTTTCAACCGGTTCTCTTGAGCCTGTTTCGCTTCGTCACCGGCCTCTTGCTGTTCCAGTACGGGATCGCCAAACTGTTCAAGTTTCCGGTGCTGCCCTACTTCGCGAACATCCCGCCGATCATCTACGCGGCCGGTACGATCGAGCTCGTGCTTGGCGCGCTCTTGATGCTCGGCCTGTTCACCCGCCTCGCGGCATTCATTCTCTCGGGTGAAATGGCCTTCGCCTACTTCATGGGCCATATGTTCAAGGGCGAAACGCCGGTGTTCCTGCCGCTGCTCAATGGCGGCACCGCGGCGATCCTGTTCTGCTTCGCCTGCCTCTACCTCTCGGCAGCCGGCGGCGGATCGGTCAGCGTCGATGCGGCAATAGGCAAGGAAAGCGATTCGACCGGCGGCGCATTCGCACGGCGCTAAGGCTCCTAGTTATCTCGCAAGCAAGTCGGTACCGGCGGATTTGCCGGTGCCGGCTCAGCGCGTCCCCAGCACGTTCCAGATCAGAACGAGGGCCGCCACGAGCAGCAAGGACATGATGATGCGGTGAACGAATCGGTTCATCGGCCGTCCTGCCAATCTCGATCACCACCAAAGTCTGAGAACGATATCCTTCCGCAAAAATACGGGTGCACGGCGATGCATGGCGTTTTGCCTGCACGCTTGCGCATAAGGTTGCGCAGCGGCTGTCCCGCAGCGGGTCGAGGCATAGCTATGTTCATGAATGGTAAGAACTTCATGCTACTGATGCGAGCAATAACAACCATTTCGTAGAGGCTGCGATGAAGCTGCTGAGCCATCTGAAGATCCGCACCAAGCTTACCAGCATGGTCTGCCTCGCGGCTCTCACAATCACGGCCATCATCGCGGTATCGGCCTTCCTCAGCAAGAGCCGCATGATGGAAGACCGGGTCCAGCAGATGAAGACAGCGGTCGACATCCTCTACACCCTTGCCCAGTCGGTCCAGGACGACGTCACCGCCGGCAAGCTGACGCAGGCCGAAGCGAAGGCCCAGTTCCACATGCGCGGACGGCGCATGACATTCAACGGTAACCAGGGCTACCCGGTGGTCTATAACGCCGATACCTCGATCCTGGTGAACGGCGCGAACCAGCAGCTCGAAGGCAAGATCACGGGTGCAAAGGACTCCAACGGTGTCCTCATCGCAGATGCGATCATAAGTGCCGGCAACCAGACTGCTCAGGGCGGCGTAACCTCATATCTCTACCCCCGCCCCGGCCAGACGGAGCCCGTCCGCAAGACCGTTTTCACGCGCAAGTTTGCGCCCTGGAACGCGACGATCAGCTACGGCCTCTATGTCGACGACATCGGCGCCGACGTCCGCGCGCTGACGCTCGAGCTTGCCGGGATCGGCGTTGGCCTGATGCTGCTGATGGCGACCCTGTCCTGGCTGATCGCCCGCGACGTGCTGAGCGCGCTCGACCGCCAGAAGACCCGCATGCAGGAGATTTCCGAAGGCGCCATCGACAAGCCAGTCGAGGAAACCGGTCGCGGCGACGAGATCGGCCGCATGGCCGAGACCCTCGAAGTGCTCAGGCAGACCGCGCTGACAGCGCGTAACCTGGAGGCCGAGCAGGTCGCCACCAAGACCCGCAGCGAGCAGGAGAAGCGCGATGCGCTGATCTCGCTTGCCGACCGGTTCGATGCCTCCGTCGGCCAGCTCGTCGGCCTGATGGCCTCGGGCTCCGGCGAACTGGAGGTCACCGCCAAGTCGATGTCATCGACCGCGGAAGGCACCAACCGCCGCGCCGCCGTGGTCGGCTCGGCCGCCACCGAAGCCAGCCAGCGCGTTCAGACGGTCGCGGCCGCCGCCGAAGAACTCTCCTCCTCCATCACCGAGATCAGCCGTCAGGTCGCGCAATCCGCCGAGGTCACCGGCCGCGCCGTGGACAGCGCACGCCGCACCGACACCATCGTGCGCGCCCTCTCCGACGGTGCCCAGCAAATCGAGCATGTCGCCGAGCTGATCTCCAGCATCGCGGCGCAGACCAATCTGCTCGCGCTCAACGCCACCATCGAGGCCGCGCGCGCCGGTGAAGCCGGCCGCGGCTTTGCCGTCGTCGCCTCCGAGGTGAAATCGCTGGCGAGCCAGACCGCGGAAGCGACCCGCGAGATCGGTGACAAGATCGCGCAGATCCAGGGCGCGACCAAGGAGGCCGTGGACGCCATCGGCGGCATCACCGCCACCATCGAGGAAGTCAGCCGGATCGCGACCTCGATCGGGGCCGCGATCGAGGAGCAAGGCGCCGCCACCGCCGAGATCGCCCGCAGCGTTTCGCAGACCGCGGAGGCGACCCAGGAAGTCACCACCAATATCGGCGGCGTCAGCACGGCAGCGAACGAGACCGGCAATGCCGCAGGCATGGTGCTCGCAGCCGCCTCGAACCTCTCCAAGCAGGCCGAGCAGCTCTCCGGCGAAGTCGGGACGTTCCTGGCCGGCGTGCGCGCGGCGTAGGCTGACTCGGCGGTGGCCCGACCTGATCGCACTCGGCGAATCAGCCCAGCGCGCTATCGCCGCGCGATGCTGCAGCCGCTCGATAGTTGACGCGGCGATCCGGTCGAACCATCGTGCGACTGCGAGGGGAATTCCTCGAACGGCGTGTTCTGCTTGCCGGTGTTGAACTCGAATATCTTGCGGAACACGCCCGGCACCATGGCCGAGACCGGATTGACGCGCATCACGGGCGCCGCCGGCGTGCCGACGACCTCGTAGGTCACGCCGATCAGTCCCTCTTTATCGCCACCACCCAGGAACAGCCCGAGTACCGGAATCTGTCCGAACATGTTGTTCAACCCGTACATCGGCACGAAGGTGCCGCTCATACACACCTGGTTGCCGGGAAAGTCGATCGAGCCCTCGATGGTGGCGCCGACCATCGGACCCTTGACCACGCCGTCGCGGATCGTGAGCGCGCCGCTCTGCCGCGTGAACTCCGCGCGCAACGCCGTGAAGGCCACGCCGCTCTGCGCGCCGTTGGCAGCGCCCGCCGCGACGCGATCGAGCTGTTCCATTCCCTTGACCGTGAAGTCGCGCACGTTGATCAGGCCTTCCCTTGTCGTAGGCTCTGACGTCGGCGGCTCCATCGCCACCACCATCTGGCCGCCGAAGACCTTGTTGGTGGTGTCGGTGAAGCGCAGGAAGCTGCCGGCATCGTTGGTCTGGAGATAGATCACCTCACGGTTGCCCTGGGCGCGGCCGCCGCGCAAATCGGCCGCCACGGGCGTGTCTTTTCCGATCCTGCCGCTCAGCGTGAAGGCTTTGACCGCGCCGCTGCGGCGCGACATCTTGGCGTCGACGCTGCGCATCGCCTCGCCGTTGAAACCCATGACGGCGCCGAGCTTCACGTCGATGTCGAAATCGACGTTCTTTGTCTTGCTCTTGGCATCGTCCTTGGAATTGCCTGAGATCGCCGACTTCAGGAAGCCGCGGCCGTCGAATACGTCGCCGCGCATCGTGCCCTTGATCACGCCGTCCTGGCCTCGCTCCACCTTCAGCGACGCCTTGTCGCCGTCGGACGGGGCGTAGGTCGGGAAGTTCGCGTTCATGAGGTCGCCGCTGGCATCGACCTCAAGCGCCCCCTTGATCGAGGCGCCGCCGCCTTCGACGACGATGTCCTCCAGACGCGTCGATTGCGCCGTCGGCACCAGCTTGAAGCTGGCCTTTCCCGATTTGCCCGGCAACTTGACCCAGCCGGGCAGGATGTTGTCGAGCCTGACCGAGGTCAGGTCGGCCTCGACGCCGAGCTTCGTCGTCTGGTCGGGCCCTCCTGCGATCTTGCCCGACAGCTTGATCGGCAGCGATCCGCTGACGGCGGGGCTCAGATCGAATCCGAGGCGCGCGCGGCCCGCATCGTCGAGCGTGGCCTGCAATTTGACGTCCGCATCGCCCTCAGCCGGCTTGCGGTAGTCGAGCGAGGCCGCCTGTCCGTTGATCTTGACGTCGCCCTTGACCTGATAGCCCTGGTTGTTCGCGACGATCTTGAGGTTGTTGGCTTCCAGCTTCTGGTTCATGACCAGCTTGTCGGCAGCAAAACCGTTGAGATCGGCGGTGACGGTATAGGTGGTGTCGGCCTTGGTCAGCTCGCCCTTGACCGGCAGGCCCAGCTGGATGTTCGCCGAGAACGTCCCTTTGCTGGTGTTGGGATCGATGGCGGTCGACGACAGATCGCTCAGGCGATCATTGGAAAGCATTTCGGCGGCCGCAGGCACTGGGCCATCGGCACGGAACCTGGTCCGCGACGGCGACGGCTTGGGAACCATATCAGGCACCTCGAACACGAAGTCGGAAATCGTGATCTTGCGGCCCGCCGGGGTATCGGCAATGCCCTGCCCGATATTCACGGTCGCGGTGCGCCCGGTCACGCGCGCCTTCAAATCGGCATCGTGCACCACCGGCATGCCATCCACGGGGCGAACCGCGACACCGCTTGCAACGATATTGACCGACAGGCCGTCGTCGGGAATGGGTGGACCCCTGCGCGGAAGATTCTTGACCGGCGAATTGACGCCGATCTCGATGCGCTGGAGCGTGCCACGCTCGATCCGCTCGATCACCCATTCGCGCAATTCGGGAACGACAAGCGTCGGCCACATCCGCTTGAGCGCGGAGGCCGACATCGGCGTTCCCGCAAAACCCAATGTCAGCCTTGGCTCGCCCGAATAGTCGATCGCACCGGTGCCGGCGACGCCGATCTCTCCGTTGGAGATATCGGCCTGCGTCAACAGCAGCCTTTTGTGGTCGGTGTCGAAGCGGAAGCCGATCGCAATCCGGTTGAAGACCAGCGGCGGCTCGTTGTCGATGCCGCCCAGCAGGATCGAACCGCCGCTGAAGCCGAGCTGCCAGTCATTGATGGTGCCGTTGGGCGGCTCGAGATGGGCCAGAAGGGTCAGGCGGTTCGCGCCCGACAGAATCTTGAACGGCGCGACCAACACCCGCCGGTTCGAATCCCACTCGACATTGATCTCGGCCGAGTCGATCGCCATCGGGTAGTCGGGCGTGTCGGTGTCGATGATGTTGCCCGCGCCGATCGCAATCTTGCCGCGGAAGAATGTCGGCACGCCGTCGCGGCCGAGCTCGCCCTTGAGCTCGCCGGTCAGCGGCAGGTCGGCGGTATAGGTGAGGTCCTTCACCCGCAACGCCAGCAGGATGTTGGCGGTCGAGACCTTGTCGGCGCGGATGTCGACCGAGCGCACGCCATTCTCGGCGGGGCCGATCGTGGCACGCAGCGACCACGGACGCGCGCCCTCCTCGCCGAGGCTGAGCGCGACGCCGCCACGGCTCGGCCGGCGCAGGCTGAGCGTGATGTTCTCAAACGTCCATTTGCTGCCGCGCTGCTGATCGTCAACGACCAGATTGCCGTTCTTCAGGCCGATCTCGTTGAGGTTCTGGCCGTCGAGGCCGGTCATGCTCAGACTGTCGAGCCAGTCGAGACCCTGAAGAATCCCACTCGGGGGCGTGGCCTGGGCGGCGGCTTGCGATGCGTCCGGGCTCGCAGGCACTGTTGCGAATGGCGGCGGTGGGCCACCGTTGCGCGGGAATGTCGGTGGCAGGCCCGCGTCCTTCTTGGAGGCAACGCCGGTTGCGAGCGGCTTTGCGGTGTCGCCGGCCGACACTGTGACGGTGCCGTCGGGCGCGATCCGGATCGCGAGCTCGGCATCGACGAGGTTGAGGCTTTCGGCGCGCAGGCGTCCCATCAGCAGACCCGCACCCGACAGCCTCACCTCAGCCTTCGGCGCGGTGGCGACAATGGCGTGATCCTGGTCGCGCACGACGATGTCACGGATACGCACGGCGATGCGGATCCGCCCGGTCCGCTCGATCTGCGTGCCACCGACCTCAACCGTGTTGCCGTGGCCTATATTGTCCTCGATCGCCGCGGCGAGCCACGGCGTCGCAATGTCCAGATTGATGGGACCGGCGCCGAGCCGCCACCACAGCGCGCCGAAACAGCCGACGAAGATGACGGCCAGGGCACCGACGACCACGGCCGTACGCTTTAGCCAGCGCCCACCACCCAGCCAGCGGCGCAACCTCCCAAACCCGTCACCGAAACGATGGAAGCCCGAACTGGAACGCGACAACAGCCGGCGCGCCCGATGGCCCGCCGCCGCTTCCTGATCCGAATCCCAATCGGCGTCGTCCCATTGCTGCGACTCTTGTTGGCCGCCGCGCCGATCCAAATCCCGATTGTGGTCCTGGGGCGACGTATTCCTTGCCATTGCCTCTCGATACAGGCGCCCGTCGTGGGATTGAGCGCCGCCAGGACCGCAGCCGTCGACCGGAAGCGAAGCTCCCTGCGCCGGCATTGCCGCCATACCTCGAATGTTCCTGCTGTTCGTCATTTCGCCCCGGGAGCGCGTTCAACGAGCAGTGGGGTGGTGCGTGTAATTCCTTGTAACCAGACTCCGGCGTCGTCAGACTCGCCTACCTGAGGGCGCGATTCCGGCACACCGGACGAAGGCTGTAATACCGCTTTGGTTGACCCGCCGAAAGCGACGAAAGGAAGGCGTATGTCCCAGAAATCCCGAAAGAAATCGTCCAAAACGCCCTCCGGCAGTTCGACGGCTAAAAAGGCGCCCCTGAAAACGCGGGCCGCGACTCAAACAAAGTCCGCGAAAACACAGCGGACACCGGCGAGCAAATCAACTGGAACGATAGCAAAAGCAGCATCGCATAAGGCCGCATCGAAGCGGTTAAATTCTTCTAAATCCGCCTCCGCGCCCGGAACGGCGGCAAAGGCCGCCTTGGCCGAGGGCCAGAAGGCTCCCGCCTTCCGCCTGCCCCGCGACGGCGGCGGTGTCGTTGCGCTATCGGATTATGCCGGCCAGAAGCTCGTCCTGTTCTTCTATCCCCGCGCCGACACGCCGGGCTGCACCAGGGAGGCCATCGACTTCACCCGGCTGACCGGCGCCTTCGCCACGGCTGGCACGGCGGTGCTTGGTATCTCCGCCGATCCGTTAAAGGCCCAGGAGAAGTTTCGCGACAAGCACGGTCTCGGCGTCCCCCTGATCTCGGATGAGAAGCATGAGATGTTGGAGGCCTACGGCGTCTGGGGCGAAAAATCGATGTATGGCAAGACCTTCCTGGGAGTTCTTCGCACCACGATATTGCTCGGCGCCGACGGCAAGGTCGCCAAGATCTGGCGTAATGTCCGGGTCGACGGCCACGCCGACGAGGTGCTGGAAGCGGCAAGAAGCCTTTAACCAATCCTTTAAATTCAAGGGGTTCCATTTCCGGAAAATTAACCATGACCGGCCCAGATTGCTGCGGCAATTAAGCCGTACGGACTCATCCGACCGGCGCGGGAGTGCCGATGTCGAAAAGTTCTGCCCAATATTCGCAGTACACCCAACATCACCCGCACGACCACGGACGGTCTTTCAACCGCCGTCCTGCCGCGACGGCGGCAGCCGCGATTCCCCTTCCGGACACCGATGACGCCTACACCATCGTACATCACGGCAAGCAGGTTCGCCTGGGGCCTGTGGTGTTCTGGATCGTGGTCGGCACCGTCGTGCTGCTCGGGCTCTGGTCGGCCGCAACCGCGACCTATTTCGCCTTCCGCGACGACGTCCTCACCCGGCTGATCGCCCGGCAAGCCGAGATGCAATACGCCTATGAGGACCGCATCACCGAGCTGCGCGCCAAGGTCGACCGCACCACCAGCCGGCAGCTGCTCGACCAGGAGCAGTTCGACCAGAAGCTCGACCAGATCATGAAGCGCCAGACGGCGCTGGAGTCCCGGGCGACGGCGCTTGGCGCCATGCCCGACGTGACCGGATCGATTCCCCGGTCCACCCCGCAGCGTGGCGACGCGAGCCAGGCGACGCAGGGCACGCCAAAACCCTCGCCGATCAGCGACACCGTGATTTTCGTGGCGCCGCCGGATCGCGAAGCGCGGCTCGAATCGCGCGCGCCGACCCTCGCGGCTCCGCCGGTCAATCAATTCGCCAAGAACCAGGGGTTCGACAACGTCGTGGTTCGGCTCACGACCTCGCTTGACCAGGTCGAGCGTCGCCAGATGGCGGCGCTCAGCGCCGTCGAGGAAGGCATGGATTCACGTATGCGCCGGATGCGCGGCGTCGTCAGCGATCTCGGCCTGAACCTCGCAAATCTCGAAGCCGCCGTGCCGCGCACTGCGATGGGCGGGCCTTTCGTACCCGTAAAACTCACGGCCAGTTCAGGGCCGTTCGAGAAGCAGCTCTCTCGCATCAACATCACTCGCGCCGAGATGGACCGGCTCAATCGCACGCTCGCCCTCGTGCCCTATCGCAAGCCCGTCATCGGCGAGGTCGAGTTCACCTCCGGCTTCGGCGTGCGCAGCGATCCGTTTCTCGGCCGACCCGCGATGCACACCGGGCTCGACTTTCGCGCCGCAACCGGCGATCCCGTTCGCGTCACCGCCAACGGCAAGGTCGTCTCGGCCGGCTGGTCCGGCGGCTATGGCCGCATGATCGAGGTCGATCACGGCAATGGACTTGCGACCCGCTACGGCCATCTCTCCGAGATCAACGTCAGGGTCGGTGAGATCGTGAAGATCGGCCAGGTCGTCGGTCTCGTCGGCTCGACGGGACGGTCCACCGGCCCGCATCTGCACTACGAAACCCGTATCGACGGCGAAGCGGTCGATCCGCAGAAGTTTTTGCGCGCCGGTGTGCGGCTGAGCGCCGGCTAGGCCTGCGCTTCTCGCTTTGGGCGCACGCGCTTAGCTCTGGCCGCCAGCCCTGACTATTGACTGCGCTCGTGGCCGACTTCGCCAGTGATGACGTCGCCGAACAACTCCCAAGCCTGCCCGTTGAAGCGCATCAGCTGCATCTGCTCGATCGGGAAATAGTCATCGGCCGAGGTGTTGACCAGGATGCCGGGCAGCATCAGGTCGGTGTGAAAATCCTTCAGGCTGGTGGCCTGCTTCATGACGTTGTCACGTGTGAGGTTGTCGCCGCACTGCTTCAGCACCTGCGCCATCGCCTCGGCCTGGACGTAGCCGTAAACGTTGTTGGCATTGGCCTTGTCGCCGTCAGGATAATATTTGTCCATGAACTCGCGCCATTTGACCACCGCGGGATCCTTGTCCCAGGTCGGATCGGTCGGGTCCTTGAGATAGACAGTCGAGATGATGTCCTTGGAATAGCCGAGCCCGGCCGGCTTGAGCACCGAGGCGACCGAGGTCGCGGTGTTGGCCAGGAAGAATTTTGGCTTCCAGCCAAGTTCGCCGACCTTGCGGATCGCCTGCGCGGAGCCTTTGGGCGCAGCCCAGGAGAAGAAGATGTCGGCGCCTGAATCATGCAAGGCGACGATCTGCGAGTCGATCGAGGGATCGCTGACCTCATAGGATTTGTCTGCGATGATCATGCTGGCCTTGTCGCCAAGCCCATCCTTCAGGCCCTTGAACTGGTCCTTGCCGGCATCGTCGTTCTGCCAGAACACCGCAATCTTGCTGTTGGGGAATTTGTCGCGGATGTACTTTGCGTAGATCCGCCCTTCGCTTTGGTAGTTCGGCTGGAATCCCATGGTCCATGGGAAATTCTTGGGGTCGCCGAACTTGGTGCCTCCGGAGGCGACGAAGAGCTGCGGCACTTTCTTGGAATTCATATATTTCATGATCGCGGAGTTCGAAGGCGTGCCAAGCGGCTGGAAGATCAGCAACACCTCATCGCTCTCGACCAGCTTGCGCGCCTGCTCGATCGCCTTCGGCGGCGAATAGGCGTCGTCATAGCTGATGAAATTGATCTTGCGGCCGTTGATGCCGCCCTGGTCGTTGACCATCTTGAAGAACGCGGCCTCGGTCTTGCCGATCACGCCATAGGATGACGCCGGCCCGCTATAGGGCATGATGTTGCCGAGCTTGATTTCGGTGTCGGTGGCGCCGGGATCGTATTTCTTCTGCGCCAGCGCCGGTGTCGTGACCAACACTCCGGCAGCAAAAATGGCGAGGGCAACAAGGTTTTCGCGACGACCCGGCATCGTTCTCTCCCCTATTTTGTAGTCTTGTTTTGCCGGGAGTGTCGCAAGCGGACTTGCCGCTGGCAAGCGCTTCGATTTTCCGCGACGTGAAACGACGATCCGGAACTTACGTGACGCGCCGCAATAGATTTAGAACGCGTCCGTCGATCACCAGCAACGCGCTGCCGATGACGATGGCGCCCGCGATCTCGCGTGCGGACATCGGCTCGCCCAGCACAAGCCATCCCAGAAGAACGGCGGTGACGGGAATGAGCAGCGTCACCAGCATCACATTGGTCGCGCCCGAGCGACGCAGGATCTGGAAGAAGACGATATAGGCGAGCGCCGTCGACAGGCCGGCAAGGCCAAGCACCGCGAGCCAAATCGTCACGCCCGGCATCGGTAACCGCCATGGCTGCTCCATTGCGCCGGCGACGATCGCCATCATCACCGTGGAAGCCATCAGCTGAAATGCTGCCGTCCCCAGCGGGGCTGCGTCCTTCAACAACCGCCGCGCCGCCAGCGCCGCAAAGCCATAGCTGAAGGCGCCGCCGAGGCAGAGCAAGATGCCGAGCCCCTGCCCTGCCCGTGTTTCGACGCCCCATCCGCGCAGGATGATCACGCCGGAGAGGCCCAGTGCCACGCCGGCGACGCGGCGCAGCTGTAAGGCCTCTTCGCTTGCCGCCGCCATCACGATCACCGTGAACAGCGGCGTGGTGGCATTCAGGATCGACGCCAGGCCGCTCGGTATGAAAGTCTGTCCGATCACGATCAACGAGAACGGGATGACGTTATTGAGGAATCCAATCGCAACGAACGGCTTCCAGCCCGCCATGCCCTTGGGAAAACGGATTCCCTGGACGCGCAGCAGCGGCAGCAGAATGGCCGCGCCCAGCGCGACACGCAAAAACACCAATGTCAGCGGCGGCAACTCCCGCAACGCCGCACCGTTGAAGAAGAACGAGCCGCCCCAGAGGACCGAGAGCAGCGCGAGCAGCGACCGGTCCCGCGCGTCGATCCGGTTGTCGTTTGGGGGCATGGCGTCTCATCTCGGCGGCCGAGCTTGCCGCCTAGGACAGCACAGCGAACAGCGCCACCCGATTTCCGATGAAGCACCGGTTTACGAAGCCGATGCTCTAACGGAGCGAACGTGCCTACCGATGTCGATGTGATCCGCTATGACGGCTTCTTCGGCCGCGACACCAGCTCGATCATCTTGCCTTCATCGTCATCCGGCATCGCAGCTTTTGCCTGCGCGTAGGACTCGACCGCGGCGCGCGAGACCAGTGGCTTGTCGACCAGCAGGCTCTCGGCGAGCTTGACGGCGTAGGCGGCATCCTTGTGCCGCAGCGCCGCCGTGAACGTCGCGCCGCTGAAATCGCGGGCGACCATGCGCTTGGAGTGGCGCTGCACCTGCGGGCTTGCGGCGACGCCCGCCTGGATCGATTCCAGCACGAGGTTCATGTCGAGCCCCGCCTGCTCGGCGATGGCGAGGCCTTCGGCGAGACCGGCGATCTGGATGGCCCCCATCAGATTATTGACGAGCTTGTAGACGGTGCCGGTGCCGACCGCGCCGAAATGGCGGATGGTCGAGCCGATCGGTTCGAGATAGGGCCGCGCGCGTTCGAGATCGGCAGCGTCAGCGCCAACCAGCAGCGTCAGCTTTCCGCTCGCTGCCGCATCCGGCAACCCCGTCACGGGGCAGTCGATATAGATGAGCCCGCGCGCGTTGAGCTCGCGGCCCATCTCGCGGGCGTGGTCATAGGAAACGGTGGAGCATTCGATCGCGATGGTACCGGCCTTCGCGGTCTTGGCCGCGCCCTTCGGGCCGAGCCAGACTGCGCGCGAGGCTTCGTCGTCGGCGACCATGGTCACCACCGCGTCCGCATCGATTGCGCCGTCCTCAGGCGAGGTCGCCCAGAGCGCGCCGCGCGCGATCAGGTCTTCCGCCTTCGCCTTGCTGCGATTCCACAGCGTCACCGTAAAACCGGCATCGAGATAGCGGCCGGCCATGCCGTGGCCCATCCGTCCAAGCCCGATGAAAGCGATCCGGGGCATCAGTCGACGTCCTCGATGTCAGCGCCCGTGGTGCCGAAGGCGCGCTGCGCCAGCGTCGCGGCCATGAAGTCGTCGAGATCGCCGCCGAGCACGCCGGAGGTGTCGGAGGTCTGCACACCCGTGCGCAGATCCTTCACCATCTGGTAGGGCTGCAGCACATAGGAGCGGATCTGGTGGCCCCAGCCGATATCGGTTTTGGCGGCCTGGTCGGCGGCGGCTTTCTCTTCGCGCCTCTTCAGCTCGATCTGGTAAAGCCGTGCGCGCAACATGTCCCAGGCCTGCGCCTTGTTCTTGTGCTGGGAGCGGCCGGCCTGACAGACCACCGCAACGCCGGTCGGAATATGCGTCAACCGCACCGCGGATTCGGTCTTGTTGACGTGCTGGCCGCCGGCGCCGCCCGAGCGCATGGTGTCGACGCGGACGTCGGATTCCTTGATGTCGATCTTGATGCTGTCGTCGATCACCGGAAACACCGCGACCGACGAGAACGAGGTGTGCCGCCGCGCGTTGGAATCGAATGGCGAGATGCGCACGAGGCGATGCACGCCGGCCTCGGTCTTGAGCCAGCCATAGGCATTGCGGCCGGAGACCTGGATAGTTGCCGACTTGATGCCGGCCTCTTCGCCGTCGGACTCTTCCATGACCTCGACCTTGAAGCCGTGGGTCTCCGCCCAGCGCGTGTACATGCGCAGCAGCATCTGCGCCCAGTCCTGGCTCTCGGTGCCGCCGGCGCCGGCATGAACCTCGAGATAGGAATCGAAGCCGTCGGCTTCGCCCGACAGCAGCGCCTCGAGCTCGCGCCGCGCCACTTCCTTCTTGAGGTTCTTCAGCGCAGCTTCGGCTTCCTTGACGACGCCCTCATCGCCCTCGGCTTCGCCGAGCTCGATCATGCCGATGTCGTCTTCGAGCTCCTGCATGACCTTGCCGATGCCCGAGAGCGAATCCTCAAGCGAGGTCCGCTCCTGCATCAGCTTCTGGGCCTTCTGGGGATCGTTCCAGAGGTTGGGATCTTCTGCGAGCTTGTTCAGCTCAGCGAGGCGCGCCGTCGATTTCTCGACGTCAAAGATGCCTCCTCAGCAGCCCGACTGACTGCTTGATCTCTTCTACCAACCGTTCGATTTCGGCGCGCATATGGTTCTCTGGTCTCGCGGAATTGGTCCCGCGCGTAATTGAGATCGGGATGTAGCGGCGGCGGCTGCAAAGCGCAACCGCCGCCGCGAGGAACGTCCGTCTTGTCCTAAGTCTTAGTACAGTCCGCCGGTGCCCGGACGCATGAAGAAGCCGGAATCCGGCTGCTGCTGCTGCGAGGCCGGCATGCGACCGTCGGCGTCGGCAACGCCGATGACGGAGTAGTTGTCCGGCGGTGCAGTGCCCGGCTTGAAGGCTTCGAGGATGGTTCCGCCGGTCTCGCCCGGACCGGCGCGCATACCGGTCTTGGAGACGACGCGCACCAGCTTGATGCCGGCCGGCACCTTGAACGGAACGGCGGGCTTATCGGCGAGCGCGAGCTGGAGGAAGTCGCGCGCGATAGGGGCTGCGAGATGGCCGCCGGTCGCGGCGTTACCCTTGCCGAGCGGACGCGGCTTGTCGTAGCCCATGTAGATCGCGACGGCGACGTCGGGCGAGAAGCCGACGAACCAAGCGTCCTTGGCCTCGTTGGTGGTGCCGGTCTTTCCGGCGATCGGCTTGCCGACCGCCTTGACCACGGTCGCGGTACCGGCCTGGACCACACCTTCCATCAGCTCGGTGATTTGATAGGCGGTCATGGAATCCAGCACCTGCTCGCGCCGGTCGATCAGCTGCGGCTCGTTCTGGTTCTTCCAGCCGCCCGGCGCGTCGCAGCCACGGCATTCGCGCTGGTCGTGCTTGAAGATGGTGTGGCCATAGCGGTCCTGGATGCGGTCGATCAGGGTCGGCTTCACCCGGCGGCCGCCATTGGCGAGCATCGAATAGGCCGTGACCATGCGCATCGCCGTGGTCTCGCCGGCGCCGAGCGCGTAGGACAGATAATTCGGCAGCTCGTCATAGACGCCGAAGCGGCGGGCATATTCGCCGATCAGGGGCATGCCGATGTCCTGCGCGAGGCGCACCGTCACCGTGTTGAGCGACTGCCGCAGCGCGTTGCGCAATGTCACCGGTCCCTGGAACTTGCCCGAGGAGAAGTTTTCAGGCCGCCAGACGCCGGCGCCCTGGCCCTGGTCGATTTCGATGGGCGCGTCGAGCACGACAGTCGAGGGCGTATAGCCGTTATCGAGCGCGGCCGAATAGACAATCGGCTTGAACGACGAACCGGGCTGCCGATAGGCCTGCGTGGCGCGGTTGAACTGGCTCTGGTCGAACGAGAAGCCGCCGACCATCGCCAGCACGCGGCCGGTCCAGGGGTCCATCACCACCATCGCGCCGGACACTTCGGGAATCTGACGCAGTCGGTACTGGCCCTCGACAGGCTGGCCGTCCTTGTACAGTGGATCGGCATAGATCACGTCGCCGGACTGGAGCACCTGCGACACCGCGCTCGCCGCCCTGCCCTTCGCAGCCCCGGTGGCCGCCTTTGCCCATTTGATGCCGTCGAGCGTGATGAGGCCGGTCTCGCGCTGCTTGCTCACCGCACCGCCGAGCTCACGGCTCGGCTGGAAGCCGATGCGCGCCGACTGGTCGCTGGTCTCCAGCACCACCGCCATGCGCCATGGCGAGATGTCGGAGAGCGATTTGATCTCGGCGAGCTTCACGCCCCAATCGCCCGAAATATCGAGCTTGCTCATGGCGCCGCGATAGCCCTGCTGTTCGTCATAGTTCACCAGGCCGGAGACCATGGTCTTGCGCGCCATGACTTGAATCTTTGGATCGAGCGTGGTGCGGACAGAGAGGCCGCCCTCGTACAGCTTCTTCTCGCCGTAGCGCTCGAAAATGTCGCGGCGGACTTCCTCTGCGAAATATTCGCCGGCGAAGGTGTGGGCACCGTTGGAACGATTGGTGACGGCCAGCGGCTCCTTGCGCGCCTTGTCGGCGTCGGCCTGCTTGATCCAGCCGTTCTCCAGCAGACGGTCGATCACGTAGTTGCGGCGCTCGATGGCGCGGTCGCGGTTGCGAACCGGATGCAGCGTCGCGGGCATCTTCGGCAGCGCCGCGAGATAGGACGCTTCCGCCACCGTCAGCTCGTTCACCGACTTGTCGAAATAGACCAGCGACGCGGCCGCGATGCCGTAGGCGCCGAGGCCGAGATAGATCTCATTCAGATACAGCTCGAGGATCTTGTCCTTCGAGTAGGTCTTCTCGATCCGCATCGCCAGCAAGGCTTCCTTGATCTTGCGGGCAAAGGAGACCTCGTTGGTCAGAAGAAAGTTCTTGGCGACCTGCTGGGTAATCGTGGAAGCGCCCTGCGGACGGCGGTTGGAGCCGTAGTTCTGGATGTAGGCCACGCCGGCGCGCGCCATGCCGGTGTAGTCGATGCCGCCATGCTCGTAGAAATTCTTGTCCTCGGCCGCGAGGAACGCGTTGATCACGAGCTTCGGCACCGCCTGGATCGGCAGATAAAGCCGCCGCTCCTTGGCGTATTCGCCGAGCAGCGAGCCGTCGGTCGCGTGCACGCGGGTCATCACCGGCGGCTCGTAATCCTGGAGCTGAGAGTAGTCCGGCAAGTCCTTGGAGAAATGCCAGATCAGGCCTGCGACGGCACCGACACCGACCAGGAACAACACCGTTCCCGCGGCGAACAGGAAGCCCATGAACCGCACCAGCAAGCGCATTATCTGTTTATCCGTTCAAACTCTGGATCAGCCCAGTATCAGCCCCTTGGCACCCAAAACTGGCGCCAACCTCACGTCGCGAATTCACCGGCCTTAGACGCTTGCCGAGCGGGATTCTCGCCGATTCCGGAACCCCCTGCGGCGTTTTTATAAAGCGCCCGCTGTGGCCAAACTAGGGCTTTTGCGGCGGGACGGAAAATCCCCTCTCAATTCGACGACCCCGGGTCGTCAATTTGACGATCCCGCGATGGCCATGCGCTTGGCCAGGAACCCGTCGATCGCCTGCGCCATCGAGCCCACGGCGCGCGACCGCCATCCCTCGGAGACCAGATGCTCGAGGTCGCCCTTGTTGGAGACGTAACCGATCTCGACCAGCACCGACGGCACATCGGGCGCCTTCAGCACCCGGAAGCCGGCCGACTTCAGGGGGTGCTTGTGCATCCGCACCGTCGACTTCATTTCGCCCATCAAGAGGCGGGCAAAGCGGCTTGAAAAGGTACGCGTTTCCCGCTGGGTAAGATCGATCAGGATGTCGGCAACATCGGTCGGCTCCTCCGCAAGGTTGAAGCCGGCGATGGCGTCCGCCCGGTTTTCCGCGTCCGCCAGCCGCTGCGCCTCGGCGTCGGAGGCCTTGTCCGACAGCGTGTAGATCGTGGCGCCCTGCGCATCGCCCTCGGCACGCGGCAGCGCGTCGGCATGGATAGAGACGAACAACGCCGCCTTGAGAGCGCGGGCGACTTTGACCCGGTCGTTAAGCGGGATGAAGGTGTCGTCGTCCCGCGTCATCACCACGCGATATTTGCCGGTCTTTTCCAGCCGCTCGCGCAGCGCCAGCCCAAACGCCAGCACCAGGTTCTTCTCGCTCTCGCCGCTCGACTGCGTGCCGTTGTCGAGGCCGCCATGGCCGGGATCGATCACGACCACCGCACGGCCATCGGCCTTCTGCTGCCCTGACTCAGGGGGGATGGATCCGGGAACCGTTGCGGGCGGCGGATCGGCAATTGCGGGCCGCAGCTCGGGACGGTTTTCCGGAGCGAGCGACGGCACGAAGGCGGCGCGATCGACCTCCTCCAGTTCGAGCACCAGCCGGGCTGGTTGACCGTTGGCGGCCTCCACCACATAGGAATTGGCGATCTTGGCCGGGCCCGCCAGGTCGAACACGATTCGCGAGCCGCCGGGCATCACCAGCCCGTAGCGGAAAGCCTTGACCAGTCCGCGTCCCCCGGCCCCGGTGCCTGCGGGGAGTTGAAAATTGACCTGGGGGACGTCGACCACCACCCGATACGGGTCAGCCAACGTGATGGCGCGGAAGGTAACGGTCTGGTCGATGTCAAGGATAAAGCGAGTCTGCTTGCCGTCACCGGCCAGCCGGGCGGCCGAGGCGATTGGGAAATTCGCTGATGCAACAGAGGATTGGGGCTGGCTTTCCGCCGCCTTCAGGCGCGAGGAATCAGCACACGGCAATGCCGCGGCGCAGAGCAGCGCGCATCCCAGCAAAAACCTTTGATTTGCGCGGCTCGCCACCGATTCCGTGCCTCCGAGCAGCCTCTTTAACGCAATAGAACCACAGGGTTAAACGATCCTTAATGACGGGCACGCGAAACTCGCTGACTGTGACCGCCGTGCGACGCTCCTTGCACGGATGACCCAATCCACGTATGTACGGAATGCTGACGGCCGATATTTCCGGTTGTGTCGCATTCAGCCTCCCGGTGCAGCGCCGGAACTCTCAAGGTTTGGGAATTCCAGCGTTTTTCCGTTCTCCTCTAAGTCCAGCGCGGTGCGCGGCAGCGAGGTGGGGCGGGGCAAGCCCCGGCGGCGGACGGTCCCCGGTTACCACCACGTTTCCGGGACGGTTCTGACAGCGGCGCAACCCGTTACCCGGTCCCTTAATCTCAAGGGAGCGGTTCGTATACCCTAAGGCGAGCGCGCTCGCGCCATGCCTGGCCAGCAGCAACTGATTGAGGGGCGGCCCCGCCGCCCAATGTTTCATACGGGCCGACGCTTGATGCGCCAGACTGTGCCGACCAATTCTGAAGGACCATTCGCGACGCTGCGGAGTAACAATCCCGCGCGCCGCTTCGGTCCTTCGGCTTCCGGTTCGGCAAGGCGCGAGAGACGGCGTTTCGGCCTTCCCCTCACCCCCGAATCAGGTGGACCGTCGCGTCACCCGGCAGCGCTGATGGCGCCCACGGTGAATCGCGCCCGCCGCCGCCGAGAGTTAAGACATGCCCAACAAGATGTTGATCGATGCCACCCACCCGGAAGAGACCCGGGTCGTCGTGGTCCGCGGCAATCGCGTCGAAGAGTTTGATTTCGAGACCGCACAACGCAAGCAACTGCGCGGGAACATCTACCTCGCCAAAGTCACGAGGGTCGAACCCTCGCTCCAGGCCGCCTTCATCGAATATGGCGGCAACCGCCACGGCTTCCTCGCGTTCAGCGAAATCCATCCCGATTACTACCAGATCCCGGTTGCCGACCGGCAGGCGCTGATCGAAGCCGAGGAGCAGGCCCACCGCGAGGCCGAGGAAGAGAGCGAGAACCGTTCCCACGGCCGCCGACGCTCGCGCCACCGCAACTCCCGCCGCCGGAGCCAGGGCGAACGCGTCCGCAGCGACGTCGTCGAAGGCGCCGATCCCGCAGCCCAGCCGCTCCAGGGCGAGGCCCTGCCCGAGGGCGCTTCGCACGAGGGCGAGCACCTGCACGCCGGCGCGGAGCATCACGGCGAGCACGAAGGCCACGATCATCACGAACATCACGATCATGACCACGAAGGGCATGATCACGACCACGATCATCATGCTCATGGCGACGATCATCACGCCCATGACCATGACGACCATGGTCATCACGGCGAACACGATGATCACGACCATGATCATGACGACGAGACGCCGGCGCCTGTTGCGGCGATCGGTGCCGAGCCCGTGGTCGCCACCGAGGCCGTTGCCGAGCAGCAGGCGGCTGCCTTCGAAGCACACGCCGACAATCTCGCCGAGGCCGTAACGTCGGCCGCCGAACCGGCCGACGCCGTGTACGCCGCCGGCGAGAGCGCCGAGGCTCCGCATCACGAATCCGACGCGGCGGGCGAGGACGACGACGACGAAGACGACGAGGAAGCCGAAGAGGACGTCGTTGAATCCGTCGGCGGCGACGATGTGCTGGAGGAAGTGCCGGAGCGCACCTTCCGTCCGCGCCGCCAGTACAAGATCCAGGAAGTCATCAAGCGCCGCCAGGTGATGCTGGTGCAGGTCGTCAAGGAAGAGCGCGGCAACAAGGGCGCGGCGCTGACGACCTACCTCTCGCTCGCCGGCCGCTACGCCGTATTGATGCCGAACACCGCGCGCGGCGGCGGCATCAGCCGCAAGATCACCAGCGCGCAGGACCGTTCGCGCCTGAAGGAAGTGGTGCAGGATCTCGACGTGCCCGAGGGCATGGGAATCATTCTGCGCACGGCGGGTGCCGCCCGCACCAAGCCCGAGATCAAGCGCGATTTCGAGTACCTGATCCGGATGTGGGAGACGGTGCGCGACATGACGCTGAAGTCGCAGGCCCCCACCCTCGTCTACGAGGAAGGCTCGCTGATCAAGCGCTCGCTGCGCGACCTCTACAACAAGGAGATCGACGAGATCTCAGTTGCCGGTGAATCCGGTTACCGCGAAGCGCGCGACTTCATGAAGATGCTGATGCCCGCCAATGTGAGCGCGGTGAGGCAGTATCGCGACGGCCAGCCGTTGTTCTCGCGCATGGGCGTCGAAAGCCAGCTCGACGCGATGTTCTCGCCGACCGTGCAGCTGCGCTCCGGCGGCTACATCGTGATCAACCAGACCGAAGCGCTGGTTTCGATCGACGTCAACTCCGGACGCTCGACGCGCGAGCATCATATTGAGGACACCGCGCTCAAGACCAATCTCGAGGCCTCCGAAGAGGTCGCGCGTCAGCTTCGGCTGCGCGACCTCGCCGGCCTGATCGTCATCGACTTCATCGACATGGACGAGAAGCGCAACAATCGCGCGGTCGAACGCAAGCTGTCCGATTGCCTCCGGCAGGACCGCGCGCGCATCCAGGTCGGACGCATCTCGCATTTCGGCCTGCTCGAGATGTCGCGCCAGCGCATCCGCGCCAGCGTGCTGGAATCCTCGACCGATCCCTGCACGCATTGCGGTGGCACCGGCCATGTGCGCTCGGTGTCCTCGGTTGCGCTCCAGTTGCTGCGCGGCCTCGAAGAGATTCTGATGAAGGGCGCGACCCACAATCTCGTGGTCCGCACCCGCACCGACGTCGCGCTCTACGTGCTGAACCACAAGCGCGGCCATCTGCGCGACCTCGAGAACGGCTTCAAGGTCACGTTGTCGGTCATCGCCGACGCGAGCGTCAGCGGACCACAGGCCTATGTCATCGACCGCGGCGAGCAGGTGCATACGCTGGAAGCGGCCAAGGCTCTGCTGGCGGCGCAGGCGGCCGCAAGCCCGCCGCCCCTGGTCGAAGAGGCCTATGACGACGAGGAGTTCGATCCGGAGACCGAATCCGAGGTCGAGACCGAGGAGACCGAAGGTCTCGTCGAAGAGCAAACCGCAGGCGACGCCGCGTCCGAGCAGGACAGCCAGCGCCGCAAGCGTCGCCGTCGCCGCCGCGGCCGCGGTGGCCAGCGCGACGAGGAGACGCGCGAGGATGGCGCTCCCGCTGTTGCCGAGACGGCCGTAGCGGCCGGCGAAGGCGAAGAGGAAGTCGAGGCCGAGCAGGACGGCGAGGAAGGCGAGGAGCAGGCAGCCCGTGGCGAGCAACAGGCCAGCGCCGACCGCCGCCGCCGGCGTGGTCGCCGTGGCGGACGACGCCGGCGCGGTCCTGGCGAGGAAGGTCTCGCCGGCTCCATTGGCGACGAACTCGCCGCCAATGCGCCGTCGGAAGCGACCGACGCGGTTGCGGATTTCGACGGTTTTGGCGGCGAGGCTGCGCCCTCGATCGCGCAGGCCGAGCACACCTCGGAGCCGCAGGTCACCCAGCCAGAGCCGCGCGCCGAGGCACGGATCGCCCAGCCTGAGCCGGCTCCTGCTGCCGCGGACGAAGAGCACGCCGACGACAAGGCCGCACGACGCCGTTCTACGGTTCGGGAAAAAGTGAGCTTCGGGTCAAGCAGCCCGAGTGAGCCGGCACCGGTTGCGCAGGCAGCCGAGCCGGTTGCCCCGCCGGCTCCGGAGCCCGCACCGGAAGCAGAAAGTCAAACATCGTCCGCACCGCGTCGCGCCGGTTGGTGGTCGCGCCGCTTCGGCGGCGGCGAATAAAGCGAACAAGACTGTTGAAACCGCCCGGCCAAACCGGGCG
Source organism: Bradyrhizobium sp. 132 (assembly GCF_023074185.1). Classification (GTDB taxonomy): domain Bacteria; phylum Pseudomonadota; class Alphaproteobacteria; order Rhizobiales; family Xanthobacteraceae; genus Bradyrhizobium. Next base: position 95,175 of record NZ_JADPKY010000097.1, read on the forward strand.
GTTTCGATTTGGCGAGGTCATTCCGATGCAAAGCGCGATCGTACTTGGCGGCGGCATGATCGGCGTTAGCGCGGCACTGCACCTCCAGCAGCGCGGCTGGTCCGTTACGCTGGTGGATCGCAGGGAGCCGGGCCGCGAAACCAGCTACGGCAATGCCGGGATGATCCAGGCGGAAGCGGTCCGCCCCTATCCGATGCCGCGCGACATCGCCTCGCTCCTGAAGATCGCCACGGGCCGCACCAACGACGTGCGCTACAGCTTGTCGTCGCTTCATCTCCATATCGAGCCCCTGCTCCGTTACTGGTGGCATTCGGCGCCGAAGCGGCATCGCGAGGCGACCGACGCCTGGGCGCGGCTGATCGCCTACGCGACGGTGGAGCACGACATCCTCATTCGCGAAGCCCATGCCGACAATCTGATCCGCCGGGCGGGATACCGCCATCTGCATCGCGACGCTGCATCGTTCGATCTCGCCGTCAAATCGGCGGAAGAAGACCAGCGCGAATTCGGCGTGAGATTTCGTGCGCTCTCGGGCGCCGAGCTCGCCAAGGCCGAACCGGTCCTGCGCGACGATTTGCCCGGTGCGATCCATTGGCTCGACACCTGGACCGTGTCAGATCCCGGCGCGCTGGTCACGGCCTATGCCGAACTGTTCGAGCGCCTCGGCGGCAGCATCGTGCTCGGTGATGCCCAGAGCTTGCAGCAGACCGCCACCGGCTGGTCGGTCGATACGGATCAGGGACGCATCGATGCCGCCCACGCCGTCGTGACGCTCGGGCCGTGGTCGCCCGATCTGCTGCACAAATTCGGTTATCGCATTCCGCTGGTCCGCAAGCGCGGCTACCACATGCATTACAGCGGCGGCGCGTCGCTCGATCTGCCGCTGGTCGACAAGGCCGGTGGCTACGCCATGGGTCCGATGGCCAAGGGCATCCGCATCACCACCGGCGCGGAGCTGACCGGCCTGGACGCGCTCGCAACGCCCGTGCAGCTCGCCAGCGCCGAAGCCTCCGCGCGCGAGCTGATCGACCTCGGCAAACGCGTCGAGCCCGATCCGTGGTTCGGCACCCGCCCCTGCACGCCCGACATGCTGCCGGTGCTCGGGCCTGCCCCACGCCATCCCGGCCTCTGGATGAACTTTGGCCACGGCCACCAGGGTTTTACGCTGGGCCCCGCAACCGGACGATTGCTCGCCGAAATGATGAGCGGCGAAACGCCGGCGATTGATCCGACGCCTTACCGGCCGGAGCGGTTCTAACCTTCGGTGCTCGCGGCGACGACCGCGAGCCGGCCGTCCCATTCGCGTGGGGCGCGCTGACGGATCAGCCGCATGGTCGGATACCAGGGGCTGTCCTCGTCAGTCGACCAGCCCGGCGAGCAGCTTTTTGATCCGCTCGGCATCTTCGGGTGCCGCCGGGTTGTAGACGATCATGCTGAGATCGGAGCGGCCCTCGACATTGAAGCTCGAATATTCGAACGACATGGTGCCGTGAACTGGGTGCCGCAGCCGCTTGGTGCCGTCGCCATGATGGCGTACGTCGTTGTCGCGCCACAGCGCCGCGAATTCCGGACTGGTGCGGCAGAGCTCATCGACGAAATCGGCGACATGCGAGACCGCGCCCGCCCGCGCGGCATCGGCCCTGAAGGCTGCCACCACGAACCGCGCCACGCTGTCCCAGTCATGATTTGCTGCGCGCACCCGGGGATCGCAGAAGATGAAGCGCAGGATGTTGCGCTGTCCCGGCGGGATCGCGCCGTAGTCGGTCAGCACCACGCTTGCGGCACGATTCCAGGCGACGACATCCCAGGTCGCGGTCCGCACCAGCGCCGGGCTGACTTCGAGTGCGTCGAGCACGCGCTGCAGCCGCGGCGAGACGCCTTCGCTCGCCTGGTAACGCACCTCAGGCGGTCGGCCGAGGCCGATCAGGAACAGATGCTCGCGCTCGACATCGGTCAGCATCAGCGCACGCGCGATGCGGTCGAGCACGTCGGCCGACGGCGCGCCGCCGCGGCCCTGCTCCAGCCATGTGTACCAGGTCGGGCTGATATTGGCGCGCTGAGCCACCTCCTCGCGGCGCAGCCCGGGCGTACGCCTGCGGCTGCCGGCGAACCCGAACGCGGCGGCATCGAGCCGGGTGCGGCGGTCTCTAAGGTAGGTCCCCAAAAGGTTCTCAGCTGTCGCGGTCTCGCTCATCCTGTTAGCTCTTATACCCTGATAATCTCACTACTTTACCCGGATAAACCTAGCGCAGATGGTCGTCTCCACCAACCTCTCAAAGGTTTCTTGGAGATTACTCATGCGTGTTTTCGTCACCGGCGCCACCGGCTTCGTCGGCTCCGCCGTGGTTCGGGACCTGATCGCCGCCGGCCATCGCGTTACCGGCCTTGCCCGCAGCGACACCGGCGCAGCCGCCCTCGCCGCGATGGGCGCCGAGGTCCATCGCGGGTCGCTGGAGGACCATACGTCCCTGCGCAGCGGCGCCGCTGCTTCGGACGGCGTCCTGCACCTCGGCTTCAACCACGACTTCTCGAAGTTTCTGGACAATTGCGAGCTCGACCGCCGCGCGATCCTGGCGATCGGCGAGGAGCTCAACGGCTCTGATCGTCCGCTCATCGTCACCTCCGGCGTCGCGCTGCTCGCCCCCGGCCGCCTCGCGACCGAGGACGACGAGTCCGCGCACGGCTTTCCACGCCTGTCGGAATCGACTGCGTTGTCGCTGACCGGCGTCCGCGCAGCCGTGGTTCGTCTTCCGCCGTCCACCCATGGCGAGGGCGATCACGGCTTCGTCCCGATCCTCATCAACCTTGCGCGTCAGAAAGGCGTGTCAGCCTATGTCGGCGACGGCCGCAACCGCTGGCCCGCCGCGCATCGCTTCGATGCCGCGCGCGTCTATCGGCTGGCGCTGGAGCAAGGCGCAACCACGAAGCACTATCACGCGATCGCGGAGGAAGGCGTGCCGTTCAAGGCGATTGCGGAGGTGATCGGCCGACGGCTCGGCGTGCCCGTCGTGTCCAAATCGCCGGAGGAAGCGGCCGCGCATTTCGGCTGGTTCGCACAGTTCGTGGGCATCGACGTTCCGACCTCGAGCGCGAAGACGCGTGCTGCTCTCGGCTGGACGCCGAAAGAAAAAGGGCTGATCGAGGATCTCGACCAGCCCTGTTATTTCGCGACCTGACGGCGCAGCTAGCGCCGTCACAGGCAACCAGCAAATCAGTCCGTCGTGACAGCCGTTTCCATGTCGGTCGGATCGATCTGCCTGGCGAGGTTGGCGTTGAGCTTGTCGCGATCGAGTTCGCCCTCCCACCAGGCGACGATCACGCAGGCCACGCCGTTGCCGCACAGATTGGTCAGCGCGCGGCACTCGCTCATGAACTTGTCGATGCCGAGCACGATCGCCATGCCCGGCACGAGGCGCGGATCGACCACGGCGAGCGTTGCCGCCAGCGTGATGAAGCCCGCGCCGGTGATACCGGAGGCCCCCTTCGAGGTCAGCATCGCCACCACCAGGATCGTCAGCTGCTGGCCGAAGGTGAGATCGAAACCCAGCGCCTGCGCGATGAACAGCGTCGCCAGCGTCATGTAGATGTTGGTGCCGTCGAGATTGAACGAATAGCCCGTGGGCACCACGAGGCCGACCACCGACTTCGAGCAGCCGAGGCGCTCGAGCTTTTCCATCAAGGACGGCAACGCGCTTTCCGAGGACGAGGTGCCGAGCACAATCAGCAGCTCGTCCTTGATGTAGGCGAGGAACTTGAAGATGGAGAAGCCCGCGAAGCGCGCGATGGTACCGAGCACGACGAACACGAACAGCGCCGCGGTCAGGTAGAACGTCGCGATCAGGCCGACCAGGTTGAGGATCGCCCCGGTGCCGAACTTGCCGATGGTGTAGGCCATCGCGCCGAAGGCGCCGATCGGCGCCGCGCGCATCACGATGGAGATGACTCCGAACACCGCATGCGCGGCGTCGTCGATGAAGCTGCGGATGGTGTGACCGCGCTCGCCGAGCCCCATGATGGCGAAGCCGAACAGCACCGAGAACAGCAGCACCTGCAGGATCTCGCCTTGCGCGAAGGCGCCGACGACGGTGTCCGGAATGATATGCAGCACGAAGTCGACCGACCTCTGGCCTTCGGCCTGCTTGGCGTAGTTGGCGACGGCCTGCGCGTTGGCCGCGGCGCTGCCGAAGCCCGCACCCGGCTTCACCAGATTGCCGATGATGAGTCCGATCACCAGCGCGAAGGTCGAGACGATCTCGAAATAGACCAGCGCCTTGACGCCGATGCGGCCGACCTTCTTGGCGTCTTGAATATGTGCGATGCCCGAGACCACGGTGCAGAAGATGATCGGCGCGATCACCATCTTGATCAGTTTGATGAAGCCGTCGCCGAGCGCCTTGACCCATTCGTTGGTGGCGATTGACGGCCAAAGCCAGCCGACGATGGCGCCGAGCACGATCGCGATCAGCACCTGGACATAGAGAACCTTGTACCACGGCTTGGCGGCGGGCGGCACGACCGGCGCCCCCGCCATCGTTGTCGTCGTCATGTTTCACTCCCCCTCAACTCAGAGCCAGCCAAGATCAACTTGGCCGGCCCTGTCAATTGGAACTGCTCGCTATTGCGCGTATTACCGGCGATCGACGACCCGGCGTATCGCCGGCATCAACGTCGCGCCAAGCGCGTTCTTGACCAGCGAGGCCGCAACGAACGGCAGCAGGCCGACCTGCCACGCCTTCGCGGCGCCCAGGCCGAGGCCGAAGGCCAGCCAGCCAAAGCCCGCGGCCAGAATGAGGATGTGGCCCACGGCCATGGCCGCAAACAGCAGCACCACGCTGCGGTCCCAACCGCGCTCGGCGAGCCAGCCGGTGACGAAGGCAGCGCCAATGAAGCCGAACAAATAGCCCGCGGTCGGGCCGACCAGCGGTGCAATTCCACCGACCGGACCGGCGAATACCGGCAGGCCCATCGCCCCCTCAGCGAGGTAGGCAACCATGGTTGCGCTGCCAAGCCGCCAGCCATAGGCGGCACCGATCATCAACACGACCAGCGTCTGCAATGTCATGGGCACGTAAGGCAGCGGCAGGTTCACCTTGGCGGACAGCGCCATCAAGCCGGTGCCGAGCGCAATCAGCACGAGCGCGCGACGTGCGCCGACGGCTTCACCCGGCCGGGTCGGCCACATCAATGCGGCGAGAGAAGAATGAGAAGTGGCGGTGGACGGGACGGAACGGTCAGACAAAATTGAACTCCGGAGGCTGTCGAAGAAGGCTGTCGAAAACTCGCGGCTATTTAAGCCAGTGAGCGATCCGGTCAACTGCTTCCCGCATCTCCTCTGCCGAACGCGCATAAGAGAGGCGTATGAATGAACGACCGTGGATGGGATCGAAGTCGAGGCCTGGCGTGACCGCGACGTGCGCCTGCTCCAGCATCTGCTTGGCGAACTCGAAACCGTCGGAGGTGAAGTCCGAGACGTCCGCATAGAGATAGAATGCGCCGTCGGCCGGCAGAAACCTGGTCAGGCCGGCCTTGGGCAATCCCTCGATCAGGATGCGCCGGTTTTCCTGATAGCCGTGCTTGATCTCCTCCATCTCGGCCGCGCCGTCGAAGGCAGCCTCGGCCGCGATCTGCGACAGCGACGGCACCGAGATCGACAAGTTCTGCTGGAGCCGCTCGATCGGCCGCACCAGAATTTCGGGCACGACCATCCAGCCAACACGCCAGCCCGTCATGCAAAAATACTTCGAGAAGGAGTTGATCACGAGTGCGCGGTCCGACAGCGCTGCCGCCGTCACCGCGGGAAACGCATAGTCGAGCCCGTGATAGATCTCATCCGAGATGAAACGGATGCTCGCGTCTTCCGCCGCCGCGATCAGGCCAGCGAGCGCCTCGCGGGACATCATCGTCCCGGTCGGATTGGCGGGGCTGCCGACCAGCACGCCCTTCAGCGGCGCCTTGCGGTGGGCGGCCAGCAAGGCCTCGCCGGTCAGCGCATGGCGCGTCTCGTTCGTGGTCTCGATCAGCACCGGCTCGCAGCCGAGCGCGGTGAGGATATGACGGTATGGCGGATAGCCCGGCACCGTCACGGCGACGCGGTCGCCGGGCTCGAACATCGCCAGGAAAGCCAAAATGAACCCGCCGGAGGAGCCCGTGGTCACCACGACCCGCTCGGGGCTGACGTCACAGCCATAGGCGTCGCGATAGTGTCGCGCGATGCGCTCGCGCAGGCTGGGGATGCCGAGCGCGGAGGTATAATCGATCCGACCCGCATCGAGCGCCGCATGGGCGGCCGCAATCGCGGTCTTCGGCGCGCCGGCGGCGGGCTGGCCGACCTCCATGTGGATGACGTGGCCCCCGGCCGCCTCGATTCGGGCCGCCGCGGCCATGACGTCCATGACCATGAACGGGGGAACATCGCTGCGGCGGGAGGGCTCGAGCCACTGCCCCAACCGGTTCCTCAATGTCGCATCGTTCATCGATTTCTGCTATTCGCTGGCGGACTGGTCCGTCCCGTCCGGAAACGGGGCGCTTGCGCCCCAGACTGGCCGCATTGTACGGCTCATAAGGGGTAAGGCGCACAAGGGCATATCGCGTATCCGGTCCGCCGCCAATCGACAAAACCAATCACGAAGCTCCTTGACCAAGAATGCTTGACCAAGGCTGCTTGAACAAGTCCGTTTGACCCAGACCGCTTGATGTTGCTCCAGATCGCATTGCGCAAGAAGGCCACCGTTCTCACCGCCCTCGTCACGGCGGCTGCGATTGCGCTGCTGCCGTTGCCGGCCGCGCAGGCGCAGATGAAGGGGCCGCCGGTGCTGCGCGACACCGAGACCGAACAGCTCCTGCGCGAATACACGCGCCCGATCCTGCGCGTCGCCGGTCTGGAGAAGCAGAACATCCAGATGGTGATCGTCAACGAGGGCTCGTTCAACGCGTTCGTCGCCGATGGTCGCCGCATCTTCGTCAATTACGGTGCGATCCTTCAGTCGGAGACGCCGAACCAGATCATCGGCGTGCTCGCGCACGAGACCGGGCATCTGGCCGGCGGCCATCTGTCCAAGCTGCGCGAGCAGCTCGCCAACGCCCAGACCCAGATGATCATCGCGATGCTGCTCGGCGCCGGTGCGATGGTCGCAGGCAGCACACGCGGCAGCGGCAGCGCCGGCAACAATGGGCTGGCCAATGCCGGCGCGGCGGCGATCGCCGGACCGCAGGAGATGATCCGCCGTACGCTGCTGTCCTATCAGCGTCAGCAGGAGGAGAACGCCGACCGCGCCGGCGTGAAATTCCTGACTGCGACCCAGCAATCGCCGAAGGGCATGTACGAGACCTTCAAGCGCTTCACCAGCGAGAGCCTGTTCGCGGCACGCGGCACCGATCCCTATCTCCAGTCGCACCCGATGCCCGCAGAGCGCGTCGCTGCACTCCAGCAATTCGCCAGCGCCAGCCCCTATTGGGACAAGAAGGACGATCCCGCGCTCCAGCTCCGCCACGACATGGTGCGCGCCAAGATCTCCGCCTTCATGGAGCGGCCCGAGACGGTCTACCGCCGCTATCCCCAGACGAACGACAGCATGCCGGCGCGCTATGCCCGCGCCATCAGCACCTATCTCCACGGGGATTTGCGCAGCGCGCTCGCCCAGATCGACGCGTTGATCCAGGTCCAGCCCAACAATGCGTATTTTTACGAGGTGCGCGGCCAGGCCCTGCTGGAAGGTGGCAAGCCGGCCGAGGCGATTCCCGCCCTGCGCAAGGCTGTCGCACTCTCGAACAACGCGCCCCTCATCGAGATGTTACTTGGGCAGGCGCTGGTTGGGTCCGATAATAAAGCCTACACCGATGACGCCGTTCGGATTCTCAGGAGCGCGGTGGCACGGGAACCGGAGGCCCAGCTCGGCTACATGCAGCTCGCGATGGCCTATGGCCGGAAGGGAGACTATGCCGAGGCGGATCTGGCGTCGGCACAGGCCGCTTATCTGCGCGGCGACAACAAGACCGCCCGCGAGCTTGCGACGCGCGCGAAAACCCGTTTCGCCGTCGGCACGCCCGGATGGGTCAAGGCCGACGACATCGTGGCGTCAAAACCGTCGCGCAACTAAATCGACCAAGCTACGCCTTACACCACCACGTCACGACACCGAGCTTAAGTCAGCCGGGACGTTTTCCGAAACCTGCTTTGGATAAGAGGATTTGCCTATGCCTTCGCTGCGCCTGCTTGCTCCCGCGCTGTTCGCGCTCGCCCTGTTCGGCGCGGCCGCGCCCGCGTCGGCCGACAGCTTCTCCGATGCCCAGCGCACCGACATCGAGGCGATCATCAAGAACTACCTCGTCACTCATCCCGAGGTGCTCGAGGAGGCGATGACCGAGCTCACCAAGCGCCAAGCCACGGCCGAGACGCAGAAGCACGAGGCCAGCATCGCGCAGAATTCCGATGCGATCTTCAACTCGCCGCGCCAGGTCGTGCTCGGCAACAAGGACGGCGACGTCACCTTCGTCGAGTTCTTCGACTACAATTGCGGCTACTGCAAGCGCGCCATGGGCGACATGCTCGACCTCATGAAGGCCGATCCGAAGCTGAAGGTCGTGCTGAAGGAGTTTCCGGTGCTGAGCCAGGGCTCGGTCGAAGCAGCCCAGGTCGCGGTCGCGGTGCGCATGCAGGATCCCTCCGGCAAGAAATATCTCGATTTCCATCAGAAGCTGCTCGGCGGCCGTGGCGCGGCCGACAAGGCGCGCGCGCTTCAGGCGGCCAAGGAAGCCGGTCTCGACACCGCCAAGATCGAGAAGGACATCGGCAGCGCCGAGGTGCGCACCACCATCGAGGAGAACTTCAAGCTCGCGGAAGCGATGGGCATGAATGGCACGCCGAGCTATGTGATCGGCAAGCAGATCGTTGTTGGCGCCATCGGTGTCGAGGGCCTCAAGGAAAAGATCGGCATTGCCCGCTGCGGCAAGGCGACTTGCTGAGCGCGCATTTACAACGACACGATGAGAAAAGGCCGGCTGATGAGCCGGCTTTTTTTGTTGGCACTGCTTTCATCGCGAACGTGGCGCGAATCCGACGTACGCGTTCATCTCGCGTTTAGGAAACAAATGCCCCGGAACCCCCGATGTTCCGGAACAACTCAAATCTCCTTTCGTTGTCGGCGCGGGCAATGACGCAAAGAGACACGTGAGGAGAATTCTATGTCTAACCGCTTTATGATCTCGGTTGCCGCGCTCGCGCTGGTCGCGGGCACGGGTCTGGCAAACGCACAGGGCACCACGAACCGCGACAGCGGTGGTGGCGCCGGTGGTGCGCAGATGCAGCATTCGCAGCCTTCCGGCGGCGCCGCCGAGCGCGGCGGTTCGATGGGCCGCGAGTCGACCCAGGAGAAGGGCACCGTTGGCCAGGCCGGCGGCTCCAGCAGCATGAAGTCCGGCACGTCCGCGGAGGAGAAGTCCTCGGGTGCGACCAAGGACGAGCATTCGGGCCGCGAGATGAACAAGAACGCGGCTGAGGACAAGGCCGGCGCGACCAAGGGCCAGCGCACCGACGAACGCGCGCAGGACAAGTCCCAGCAGGACAAGTCCAAGAGCACCATGGACAAATCGCAGACCGACAAATCCCAGATGGATAAGTCCAAGAGCACGGAGACGGACACCAAGAGCGGCAACATGAACGCCCAGACCAAGGGCGCGGAGACCAAGGGCGCGGACAGCAAGTCGCAGACCACGACCGGTAACGCCTCCGCCACCGCCTCCGCACCGCCTCCCGAGAAGCGGAGCCAGATCTCGACGGCCATCAAGTCGACCAAGATCGAAGAGACCACGAACGTCAACTTCAACATTTCGGTCGGCACGGCCGTCCCGGCGTCCGTCCGATTCCACCCGCTGCCGCCCCAGATCGTGGAAATCTATCCGGAATGGCGCGGCTACGATGTGATCTTGGTGCACGGCAAGTACGTCATCGTCCGTCCCCAGACGCGTGAGATCGTGTACATCATCGAAGGCTAAGCCACTTCGCTGAAGCCCAAAGTGAGCCCTTGCCGAGCGATCGGCAGGGGCTTCTGCTCTATTGGCTGGCTTCTGCCCATGGGCCCTCCCGGCAGCCATGCTTTGGACTGGTTAACAAGCAATTTCCGTAGCTTCCGCACAGGTTTTTGCACCCCGGATGAGGTATCTGAAGCCCCCTGGGAGGTCCTTCAAGGCTTCCCCTCACGCGCTTTGTTACCTATAACCCCCGCCACGCCGAAGCACCTCTTGCGGGATTGGAATGGCCGAACCAGCAACCGACACGATCCTTGTTCTGAACGGGCCGAACCTCAACATGTTGGGGACGCGGGAGCCCGAGAAGTACGGCCATGCGACGCTGGCCGACGTCGAGGCGCTGTGCCGGGAGACGGCGGCGACGTTCGGCCTCAAGGCCGACTGCCGGCAGTCCAACCGCGAAGGTGAGCTGATCGACTTCATCCACGAGGCGCATGGGCGCAAGATGAAGGGCATCATCATCAATGCCGGCGGCTATTCACACACCTCGATCGCGCTGCACGACGCGCTGCTCGCGGTGCAGATCCCGACGGTCGAAGTGCACGTGACCAACATCCACGCCCGCGAGAGCTTCCGTCACCACTCCTACACCGCGCGCGCGGCCTTCGCCTCGCTCTGCGGTTTCGGCATCGAGGGCTACCGCCTCGCCATCCAGGGCCTTGCCGCCAAGCTCGGCATCACGCCCAAAGCCTGACGCTCCCTCTTCACACAGAACATTCGGATCAAACAACATGGCGCGCCAGCCAGACGACAAAGCAGCCGCAAAGTTTTCCAGCGAGGATTCCGCCCTCGTCCGCGAGCTCGCTTTGCTGCTCGATGAGACCAGCCTCACCGAGATCGAGATCGAGCGTTCCGGCCTGCGCCTGCGCGTCGCCCGCAACGTCAGCGTCGCTGCGACCATGCCGATGCAGATGGCAGCCGCCCCCGCCGCCCTCCAGGCGGCCGCAGCTGTCACCGCGCCAGCCGCTGCCGACCTGTCGAAGCATCCCGGCGCCGTGACCTCGCCGATGGTCGGCACCGCCTATTGGGCGCCGGAGCCCGGCGCCAAGCCGTTCATCGAGGTCGGCAGCAAGGTCGCGGTCGGCCAGACGCTGCTGATCATCGAAGCCATGAAGACCATGAACCAGATCCCCTCGCCGCGCGCCGGCACGGTGACGCAGATCGTGATCGAAGACGGCCAGCCGGTCGAGTACGGCGAGCCGCTCGTCATCATTGAGTGACGGTCGAGGCCAACAAAGCCCTCGCCGCTTCCCGCGCGCCAGTCCCTTAAGGACACCATGTTCGACAAGATCCTCATAGCCAATCGCGGCGAGATCGCCCTTCGCATCCTGCGCGCCTGCAAGGAGCTCGGGATCGCGACCGTCGCCGTGCACTCCACCGCCGATGCCGATGCCATGCATGTGCGCCTGTCGGACGAGAGCGTGTGCATCGGGCCACCGGCGTCCAAGGACAGCTACCTCAACGTGCCCGCGCTGCTCGCGGCCTGCGAGATCACCGGCGCCGATGCCGTGCATCCCGGCTACGGTTTCCTCTCGGAGAACGCGCGCTTCGCGGAGATCCTCTCCGAGCACAATCTGCATTTCATCGGCCCGAAGGCCGAGCACATCCGCCTGATGGGCGACAAGATCGAAGCCAAGAGGACTGCCAGGAAGCTCGGCATTCCCGTGGTGCCCGGTTCCGACGGAGGCGTCGGCCCCAACGACGACGCGATGGCAATCGCCAGGAAGATCGGCTTCCCGGTGCTCGTGAAGGCCGCAGCCGGCGGCGGCGGCCGCGGCATGAAGGTGGCGCAGAGCGAGGGCGACCTTCAGATGGCGCTGTCGACGGCCGCCAACGAGGCCAAATCCGCCTTTGGCGATGCCTCCGTCTACCTCGAAAAATATCTCCAGAAGCCGCGCCACATCGAAATCCAGATCCTCGGCGACGGCCGCGGCGGTGCGATCCATCTCGGCGAACGCGACTGCTCGCTGCAGCGGCGCCACCAGAAGGTCTGGGAGGAAGGCCCCTCGCCCGTGCTGGCCGCGGCAGCGCGCGCCAAGATCGGCGAGACCTGCGCCAAGGCGATGCGCGAGATGAAATATCTCGGCGTCGGCACCATCGAATTCCTGTTCGAGGACGGCGAGTTCTACTTCATCGAGATGAACACCCGCATCCAGGTCGAGCATCCCGTCACCGAGAGCATCACCGACATCGACCTGGTGCTCGAGCAGATCCGCATCGCCGCCGGCGGCGACCTGCCGGCGAGGCAGGAAGAGGTTCAGGTCATCGGCCACGCGATCGAGTGCCGCATCAACGCCGAGAATCCGCAGACCTTCCGTCCTTCGCCCGGCCGCATCACGCAATATCACCCACCCGGGGGGCTCGGTGTGCGCATCGATTCCGCGGTCTATCAGGGCTACACGATCCCGCCTTATTACGACTCGCTCGTCGGCAAGCTGATCGTGCACGGCAAGACCCGCGGCGAGTGCCTGATGCGACTGCGCCGGGCGCTGGACGAGATGGTGGTCGAGGGCATCGAGACCACCCTGCCGCTGTTCCGCGCGCTGGTCCGCGAAGACGACATCATCAACGGCGACTACCACATCCATTGGCTGGAACAGTATCTCGCCGGCAAGACGGAACCCGGCCGGCAATAATCCGCCTCCCATGGAACCCTTTCCCCCCGATCGCGTTCTGGTCGGCGGGGACAGTTCCGAGGGGGCGTTTTGAATTCCGCTAAACCTGATCAGGCGAGACCGTCGTGATCGCTGAAGCGCAGCGACGGCGTGCATTTTGGCAGATCCTGCTGTTCTCGGCGGGCCTTGTGGTGCTGACCGTGATCAGCGCCGGCTCGGTCTACCTCGTCAACAAGGCGAGAGACGACAGCAAATGGGTGGTTCACACCATCGAGGCGGAGAACCAGATCAACACGCTCCTGCTGGAAATCCGGCGCGCCGAGAGCGCAGCCCGTGGCTACCTTCTGACGCAAGCGGCGGATTTCCAGGCCGACCATGACAAGGCCGTGGCAGCAATCATCCCGGCGCTCGACAAGCTCACGCGCCTGACGGGCGACAATCCGGCGCAACGCGAAAGCATCGAGAGGCTCAGCGCGGCGATCGAGACCCGGCTCGGCCAGTTCGTGCAGGAGATGGATTTCGTCCGCCAGGGTGAGCCCGAGAAGGCCGCAGCGCTGGTCCGCAAGCTCGCCTCCACCGACGCCACGGCCGCGATCGCCAACGTCGCGTCGGAAATGATTTTGGAAGAAGAACGGCTGTTCCGGCTCCGAACGGTCAACTCGGACCGCAGCCAGTCCCTCGCCGCGTCGATGACCGGCATTGGCTCCGGCCTCGTCGTGCTGCTGGCCCTGATCTCGATCTGGCTGGTGCGGCGCTCGGCCCGCGCCCGTGACGACGCCGAGGCGCGCCTGCGCGATGCCAATGTCAATCTGGAGACCATCGTCGACGAACGCACGGCCGATCTGCGCGAAGCCAACAACGAGATCCAGCGCTTTGCCTATATCGTCAGCCACGATCTGCGCTCGCCACTCGTCAACATCATGGGCTTCACCAGCGAACTCGAAGAACTCGGCGGCGACATTTTCCGCCGTATCGGCGGCCTCACCCATGTTCCGGCCAACGGGCCGCCGCTGACTGGTGGCGAGATCGCGCTCGAAGGCCCCGACAAGCAGCTTTCAGCGGATTTCTCCGAAGCGCTGAGCTTCATCAAGTCGTCGATCGCCAAGATGGACCGCCTGATCTCGGCGATCCTCAATCTCACCCGCGAGGGCCGGCGTGAGTTCCAGCCGGAAAAGATCGACACGCGCAGGCTGATCGAAGCGATCGTGTCGACGCTGGCGCATCAGGCCGCCGAAGCACAGGCCGAGATCCACATCGCGTCCCTGCCGGATCTGGTCAGCGACCGCCTCGCGCTGGAGCAGATCTTCTCCAATCTGATCGACAACGCCATCAAATATCTCAAGCCCGGCGTCCCCGGCGAGATCAGAATCCGCGGGCGTACCAAGCTCGGCTACGCTATCTTCGAGATCAGCGATAACGGCCGCGGGATTGATCCGAAGGATCACCAGCGGATATTCGACCTGTTTCGCCGCGCGGGAACCCAGGACAAGCCCGGTCAGGGCATCGGTCTCGCGCATGTGCGTGCACTTGTGCGTCGCCTTGGCGGCACCATGTCGGTATCATCGGAACTGAATACGGGCAGTAGCTTCACCATCACGCTGCCCATCTCCTGGAACGCCAGCAACCGGAACGCGGATCAATGACTCAACCCGTCAGCATCATCATGATCGAGGACGACGAGGGACATGCGCGACTGATCGAGCGGAACATCCGCCGCTCCGGCGTCAACAACGAGATCATCTCCTTCGCCAACGGTACGGACGCGGTGAAGCACCTGTTCGGGGCCGACGGCAGCGGGCTCGTGCAGAAGGGCAATGCACTCCTGATCTTGCTCGATCTCAACCTCCCCGACATGACCGGGATCGACATCCTGAAGCAGATCAAGGAGAACAAATATCTGAAGGCCTCGCCCGTGGTGGTGCTGACCACCACCGACGATTCCCAGGAAATCAAGCGCTGCTACGAGCTCGGCTGCAACGTTTACATCACCAAGCCCGTGAACTACGAGAATTTCGCCAATGCCATCCGGCAGCTCGGCTTGTTCTTCTCGGTCATCCAGGTCCCGTCCGCCGCCTCATGAACCAGCGCACGCCAACACTGCTCTACATCGACGACGACGGCGCGCTGGCGCGCCTGGTCGATCGCGGCCTGACACGGCGCGGCTACAAGGTCCTTCATGCCGCAAGCGGTGAGGAAGGCCTCGAGCTCATCCGCCGCGCGGGGACGACCGGCGGCATCGACGTCGTCGCGCTCGACCAGTACATGCCCGGCCTCGACGGGCTGGAGACGCTGGAGCAGATCATGGCGATCCCCGGCGCACCCCCCGTGATGTTCGTCACGGCCTCGCAGGATTCCAGCATCGCGGTGACGGCGCTGAAGGCGGGCGCGGCCGATTATCTCGTCAAGGACGTCAAGGGCGACTTCATCCCCCTGCTTCACGTCGCGGCCGAGGGCGCGCTGCGCCAGGCCGAATTGCAGAAGGCGCGCGAGGAGGCCGAAGCCGAGATCCATGCCTCGCGCGACCGCTACGCAGCGCTGGCCGCCGAACGCGAACTGCTGCTGCGCGAGGTCAACCACCGCGTCGGCAACTCGCTCCAGATCATCGCCTCGCTGCTGCATCTACAGGCAAGCTCCGCCGCGCAGGACGAGGTCAAGGCGGCGTTGACCAATGCGATGGGCCGCGTCGCCGCGGTCGCGCAGGTGCACCGCCGCCTCTACACCTCGCAAGACCTGAAGAGCGTGGTGCTGAACCAGTATCTGGACTCGCTGCTCGAGGATCTCCGCCGCTCGGCCGAAGGCGACCGGATGTCGCGCCTGACGCTGAAGGCCGAACCGGTCGAGATCGATCCGGACCGTGCGGTCGCCGTCGGCATCATCGTCAACGAGCTGGTGATGAACGCGGTGAAATACGCCTATCCTGACGGCGCCGGCCCGATCCATGTCGAGCTGACCTCGCAGGGCGACGATCTGCTGCTGGCGATCAGGGATGACGGCGTCGGCGACAACGTCAAGGCCGATCCGCGCTCCACCGGCATGGGCCAGCGCATCGTCGCAGCCATGGCCACCAAGCTCGACGCTTCGGTCGAGCGCGACCCCACCCATTCCGGAACCCGCATCATGTTGAGGTTCCGCCGTGTGCCCGCGGGCCCCGTCAAGCCCAATACTGCCGCAGCGAGCTGACCCGCACCGCCCATCGCAACCGCATTGCGATCCTGCTATTGTCGCGAGCCATGACTTCGCGCGACTCTGCCCCGTCTGAAATCACGCCAGCCGTACTGCTGCGCGCCTATGCCTGCGGCATCTTTCCGATGGCCGAAAGCGCCGACGATCCGACCCTGTTCTGGGTCGAGCCGGAGTTGCGCGGCGTCATCCCGCTCGAGGGATTTCGCGTGGCCTCGCGGCTCGCGCGCACCGTGCGTTCGGATTCGTTCCGCGTGACCGTCAACACTGCGTTCAAGGCCACGATCGCGGGCTGCGCCGCGCCGCAGGCCGGGCGCGAGGACACCTGGATCAACAAGCGCATCCGCGACCTCTATGGCGGCCTGTACGAGCTTGGCCATTGCCACAGCGTCGAGGCCTGGCAGGGCGAGGACCTCGTCGGCGGGCTTTACGGCGTCAGCCTGGGGCGGGCCTTTTTCGGCGAGAGCATGTTCCACAGCGCGCGCGATGCCTCGAAGGTCGCGCTGGTGCATCTGGTCGCGCGGCTGATCCATGGCGGCTTCGAACTGCTCGACACCCAATACGTCACCGAGCATTTGAAGAGTTTTGGTGCGGCCGAGATTTCGCGGCGGCGCTACACCGCGCTGCTCGACAAGGCGCTCGCGGGCGAGCCTGGCGATTTCCTGAAGCTCTCCGCCGGTGAAGCGATCCCGGGCGCACGCGCGCTCGAGATCATCGCCTCACGGCAATAATCAGGGATATCACCGGCCGAATCCGGGGGATTTGGCCTAGCGGCCAAACCCCGGGATACCGAACAGACCCGGCCGCTGCTCGGGCGGCGGAGGTGGCGGCGGTGCCGGTTGCTGCTGCTGAATCGGCGGCAACGGCTGCGGCGGACGCTGCTGCACCTGCTTGGGCGCGGACTTCTTCTGCGCGGGCGGCGGCGGCGCAGCCGGCTTGGTGCCGGGATCCGGCGCCGCGGTCGCGATGGTCTGCTGCGGCTCTTTGCAGTCGGTGAGCCAGATGTCGTAGATCGGGTGCTCGACGCCGTGCAGGCCCGGACTTGCCGCGTACATCCAGCCCGAGAAGATGCGCTTCACCTCGCCCTGCAAGGTGATCTCGTCGACCTCGACGAAGGCGTCGGTGTTGGCGGCCTCCGTCGCCGGCCGCGTGTAGCAGGCGTCGGTTTTGACGCGCAGCGCGCCGAACTGCACGGTCTCGCCGATATCCTCGTCGAAATTGATGATGCGGCCGGTGATTTTGTCGAGGCCGGAGAAAGTCGCTTTCTTGTTCACGATCTTCTGGGCCGGCGGTTCGGTGACGACCTCGTCGCCCGGCTGCAGGGTCGCCGGCGTCTGCGGCACAGTACCACCCGGTCCGCCCTTCTGCTGCGGCTGGCGCTGACCGGGCGCGCCCGGCTGCAGGGCGCCTTGCGGATTGGGCGGAGCGACCGCAACGGACGGCGGCTGGTTTGGCGGAGCGGCGGCCGAGCCAGGGGGCGGCGCCAGGGGTTGGGTCTCGACCGGCCCCGGCATCACATTACCCTGCCGGCCCGGCGGCGGCATCGGGCGCGACGGCAGCACACGGCCCTGCGGCGGCAGCTCCGGCACCTCTTCATCGTCATCGGGGATCTGCTGCTGCGGCTGAGGCTGGCCACGCGGAATGTTGCCGGGCGGTCGCAGCGGCGGCGGATCGGAAAAGATCGTGCCGATTTGCGCCTGAGCCGGCGTCGCAGCCGTCAGTGCGGTGGCGGCCAGAAGCGCCGCAAGACCTGTCAGGGTAAAGGTTCGAAACATCTCGCGCGGCTTCAACAGCGAATCGGGCTTGCTGGACATTCTACAGGGGATACCGCCGCTCGCAGGCCATCCGGTTAACACGGCGAATACGGCGGGGGAAGGGCGGCATCCCTGCCCTTCCCGGCCCGGTCTGGCCAGATCGGCCCCCGGATGGGATAGTCCGAACGCCCCTTGCCCGGGCCAAGGCGGCGGCGTCCCCGAAGAGGCGGCACCGCTCCCCGAAAACGACATCCAACGATCGCTGGAAACCCGTAAGGTCGCTTCCCCATGCCTGTTGTGCTCGATCCCGACGCCGCCGCCGTCTACACGGCCTTTCAGGAGGCGGGCCGCCCCGCCTACGAGACCCTGACCGCTCCGGAAGCGCGCGCCTATTACACGCAGGCGCGCTTTGCGACCAATCCCGAGCCACCGGAACTTGCGCGCGTCACGCCGCTGGCGATCCCGGCACCGCACGGAACGATCCCGGTCCGCATCTACGTTCCGAAAGACCCGCGCCGGCATGACGGCTTGTCCCCGGCGCTGGTGTTCTTCCATGGCGGCGGCTGGGTGATCGGCGATCTCGACTCCCACGACGTCGTCTGCCGCCAGCTCGCGGTCGAAGCGGCGCTGATCGTGATTTCGGTCGACTACCGCCTCGCGCCCGAACACAAATTTCCCGCCGCAGCCGATGACGCGATCGCCGCGACCAAATGGATCGCCGCCAACGCCCGCGAGCTCGGCGTCGACGCCGCGCGCCTGTCGATCGGCGGCGACAGCGCCGGCGGCAATCTCGCCGCAGTCGTCGCGCTTGCTGCGCGAGACGGCAACGGCCCCGCGATCGCGGGCCAGGTGTTGATTTACCCTGCCGTCGATTTCGCCATGACGCACGGCTCGCACAGCGAGCCCGAGACCAGCGTGCTGCTGACGCATTCGGTAATCCGCTGGTTCCGCGACCATTATCTCAATGGCGCCGCCGACGTCGACGATTGGCGCGCCTCGCCGGCGCGCGCGCAAAACCTTGGCGGCCTGCCGCCGACCTATGTGCTGACCGCCGGCGCCGATCCGCTGCGCGACGAAGGCGACGAATATGCCGAGCGCCTCAGGCAAGCCGGCGTGCCCGTCGCCACCAAGCACTATCCCGGCCAATTCCACGGCTTCTTCACGATGGGCAAATTGCTGCGCGAGGCCAATGTCGCCGTGAGCGAGATCGGCGCGTGGCTGAAGGGATTGGGCTGACGCCGCCTCCCGCATGCCATTCGTCTTTCAAAACCTCTTCGCCTTCCCGCTGCGCGGGCTGACATGGCTCGGCGGCCAGGGCACCCGCGCTGTGGCTGCCGTCGTGTTCATCGCGCTCGCGGTGCCGCCGCTCGGGGCGTTGCTGCGCCCTTACGTCACCGAGGCGATTTTCGTTCTGCTCTGCATCTCCTTCATGCGGGTCGATCTCGCCGCGCTCTCCGGCCATTTGCGCCGGCCGGCGCTGGTCGCGACCGCGACCGCCTGGACCGTGATCGGCGTGCCTGTGATCGTCGGGCTGATCGTCCATCTCACCGGTCTCACCGCGCGCTCGCCCGGCCTTGCGCTGGCCATGATGCTCCAGAGCATGGCTTCGCCGATGATGGCCTCGCCGGCGCTGGCCGCACTGATGGGCCTCGATGCCACGCTCGTTCTGGTCACGCTGGTGACCGCGACCGCGCTGGTGCCGTTCACCGCGTCGCTGTTCGCGAGCCTGTTCCTCGGCGACATGCTCAGCGTCACGCCGGCCACGCTCGGCCTGAAACTGCTCGGCATCCTCGCGGCATCGCTGCTTGCAGCGACCCTGATCCGCTGGGTCTTCGGCGCGGCCGCGATCCAGCGCCACAGGCGGCCGATCGACGGCTTCAACATCGTCATCCTGCTGATCTTCGCGGCCGCGATCATGGGCGACGTTGCGAGCGACCTCGTGGCCCAGCCGGTGTTCACGATCGGCTTGGCGCTGCTGTCCTTCACGATCTATTTCACGCTGCTCGCGATCACCACGCTGCTGTTCCGCCGCATCGGCTATGAGCGCGCGCTGGCGCTCGGGCTGATGGTGTCACAGCGCAATCTGGGCCTGATGCTGGCCGCGACCGCCGGCGCGCTGCCGCCGACCACCTGGCTCTATTTCGCGATGACGCAGTTTCCAATTCACCTGGCGCCATACATGCTGACGCCGATCGCGCGGCGGCTGACCGCGCGGGCGACTCTTGCCACTGCAAAAAAGAGACCACGACCTGGCGATGAGATGAAACGTATCAGCTGATGCACGGCCGCACGGCGTTACCAGAGAATATGGAAACTGCCGGCGCCCGTGAAACCGAGCGCGGCGCGCTACTGACGTGTCACTGCGACCTTACTCGTGTGTTGGCGGAACTTGGTTGAGGAGTTGTGAGATCGCGGTCACGACCTGTGCCGGGGCGAAGGGTTTTTGCAGGAGCATACTGTGAGGAACGCAAGGGGACGACCAATCATCGGCGGCGGCACCGGTCATGTAGACCACGGGAATGTGGGGATTGAGTTCTCTTGCGCGCCTGGCAACGTCCCAGCCGATGAGAGCACCGCTAAGGTTCACGTCGGTGATCAGGGCCAGATATTTGCTTTCTTCGTTTTGGAGAAGTGTGAGCGCTTCCTCCCCGGATGAAGCAACCTCTGGGTGGAAGCCACCCTCGGCCAATGCCTCTTCTACAATTGTCTGAATAAGCGGATCGTCTTCCACAACCATGATGACGAGCAACTCAGTATTCACCGCTTACCTCCATCCACTTCGGGTGGCGCACATCAAGCCGAAGCGGGAGCTTTGGTTCCCTGATTTGTGCAAAAATGCACACAAGGTGCTGCCGGGATGGGGCGCAGCTGCCCGCCATGAACTACAGCTTCCGGCGAAACCTAGCTGGCCCTTGCCGCACGCCGCAGCGCCTGCGGCGGTTGGCCGAAGGCGCGGATGAAGGCGCGCCGCATACGCTCGGGGTCGCGGAAGCCGGTCGCCTCTGCGACGAGCTCGATCGCCTCGCGCGAGGACTGCACGCGTTCGCGCGCCACCTCGATCCGCAAGCGCTCGATGGCCTTGGAGGGTGTCGTGCCCGTCTCGGCGGCAAAGGCGCGGGCAAAATGCCGCGCGCTCATGCCGGCGCGGTCGGCGAGATCTTCGACGGTCAAACGGGCGTCGAGGTTCTCGCGCGCCCAGGACAGCAATGCACCGAACCGGCCGTTCGGCGTCTTCAACTCCAGCAGCGAGGAGAATTGCGACTGGCCGCCGCTGCGGCGATGATACAGCACGAGCTGCCGCGCGGTTGCCTGCGCGATCTCCTCGCCATGGTCTTCGGTCACCATCGCGAGCGCGAGATCGATACCTGCGGTGATGCCGGCGGACGTCCACACATTGCCGTCACGGGTGAAAATCTGGTCCGGCTCGAACTTCACCTTGGGATAGCGCGCGACGAAATCCCGCGTGCGTCCCCAATGCGTGGTGGCGCGGCGGCCGTCGAGCAGGCCCGCCTCGGCCAGCACATAGGCGCCCGAGCAGACGCTGGCGACCCGCACGCCGCGCCGTGCCAGCCGCCGCACGAAGGCGCGCGTGACCTCGCAGCGCGCCGCGTCCGTAACGCCTGCGCCGCCCGCCACGACCAGGGTCGTGATCGCATTCGCCGACTTGAAATCGCGCGCCATCATTTCAACGCCGGACGAGCTGCGCACAGCCCCTGGGTTCAACGCGAGCACCCGGATCGCGGGTGCTTTGCCGGTGGCACGTGCCGCGATCTCGAACACCGAGATCGGGCCGGCCGCATCGAGCAACTGGAAATCCGGGAAGATCATGATGCCGATCATCGGTGATGTCCGAAAGTGAGGGAAAAATGCCATTTTGGACAGAAGGGCATCATGCCAATTTGCCGGCGTCAAGCACATAGTTGGAGGCTCTCATGTCGACACCGCTCCAGATCGGACTTCTGGTGTTCCCGCGCGTCACTCAGCTCGACTTCACCGGCCCCTTGCAGGTGTTCTCGTCCGTCCCAGGCGTAAAACTGCATTTGATCTGGAAGCGGATCGAGCCGGTGCCGAGCGATTCCGTGCTGACGCTGACGCCAACCACGACTTTCGCCGATTGCCCGCAGCTCGACGTGATCTGCGTGCCCGGCGGCGGCGGCACCAACGATCTGCTCAATGACGAGGAGGTGCTGGATTTCCTGCGCCGGCAGGCCGAAGGCGCCAAATACGTCACCTCGGTCTGCACGGGATCGCTGGCGCTGGGCGCTGCCGGCCTCTTGAAGGGCTACCGCGCCGCCACCCATTGGAGCGCGATGGAGATGCTTGGCCAGTTCGGCGCAACGCCGACCAGGACGCGCGTCTGCATCGACCGCAACCGCATCACCGGCGGCGGCGTCACCGCGGGAATCGATTTCGCGCTGACCCTGGTGTCGATCCTGGTCGATCGCACCACGGCGGAAGCGATCCAGCTTCAGCTCGAATACAATCCCGCTCCGCCGTTCAATGCAGGCTCGCCCGACACCGCGCCCGCCGAAGTGCTGGCCTTGCTGAAAGAGCGCGGCGCCCCAAACCAGGCCCGCCGACTGGAAGCGGTGAAGCGCGCCGCCGAACGGGTGATGTAGCCCCTCTCGTGTCCCGGACGCGGTGCGGCATGCAGTGACGCTCCGCAGAGCCGGGCCCCAGGAAACCACACGTGTCGCTGCTACATGGGTCCCGGCTCAGCGGTGCAGCGTTACACGCTGCAGCGCGTCCGGGACAGGCAACTCGTCACACCAGAAAAAGGCCGCCCGGTTTCCCAAGCGGCCTTTCCTGCCTTACGGCGGCTGCACATTTCATCGGGCGATTTCGGAGCTTCCAGACCGGGGGCCTATCTCCCGATCGAGTCCTGGTCGGCGGCCGCTGCATCGCGGGACAGTCGCGAACTGTTGCCCGAACCGAACGCGATGGTCTCCCATCTCCGTAAGATGGGATCATTGAGCCGCATTCCTCGCGCGGCTGCAACGAGCGCGCAGGAATCATCCCCGCTGTTCGCGTTGTCCACAGCGGGGTGAGGCGGATGCGGGTGCATCCACTCCCACGAAAGAATCGGACGGGGATCGGAAGCCTAGCCAGGCGTCCAGGGCTGATAGTCGCCGGTCGCCTTCGGCCGCTTGCCGCTGGCGAGCGTCGAGCCCGAGGGACGGTAGGCGTTGGCCGTGCCCGTGAGATTCGGCTGGTGCGGCTTTTCCCACTCGCGCGGCTGATAGTTCTCCTGCGTCGGCGGCACGTCGACGGTGTGATGCATCCAGCCGTGCCAGGACGGCGGGATCCGGCTTGCTTCGGCATAACCGTTGTAGATCACCCAGCGCCGCTCGAAGCCGAGCGTCGGGTCGATCACCCCGCCGCGGGCGCGATAATAGAGGTTGCCCTGCTCGTCCTGGCCGACCAACTCCCCGTACCGCCTGGTCCAGAGTTGGGTGCCAAAAGTCTGGCCATTCCACCAGGTGAAGAACTTGAGGAAGAATTGTTTCATGCGGCAAGGGCCCTGCTTCGTCGGGTCCTGATGCCATCCGGACGGCGAAATGTCCAGTTCGGCGGGTGCGGCGGTGCCCCCCCGCTTAGGGATGCGGCCCCGGCACAGACGCTGCCGCAAATCGGACGCGATCCGTTCATGCCGGATACAGCGTTCCCATGAGAGCCTTGCCGCGCACGCAAACCGCCGTGATCCCAGGAACTACAGCCCCTTCATTGGGTTTGCTTCCGGGAAAAGGAGTTTTGATCATGAAAAGTCTGAAAGTCTTGAGCGCCGCTGCGGCAGTGGCATTGGTTATCCCGTTGGCGACGCCGAGCTTTGCACAAAGCCGGGCCGCGGTGGTCGGAGGCGGCGCACATATCGGTGGCGGCGGCGGCGGCGCACACTTTGGTGGCGGCGGTGGTGGCGCACACTTTGGTGGCGGCGGCGCGCGAATGGGCGGCGGCAGCTTTGGCGGCGCGCGGATCGGCGGCGGCGGCGGTAACTTCGCGGCGGGTACAACTGTGCGTCCGGGTGGCGGCGCTGCTTTCACCGGCGGCGGCCGCGGCTTCGCAGCAGCCGGGGGCCACAACTGGAATGGCGGCGGCGGCCGTTGGCATGGCGGCGGCTGGCGCCATCGCGGCGGCGGCTTCTGGCCCGGTGTCGCGGCGGGTGCTGCGATCGGCGGCCTTGGCTCGTACGCCTATTACGGCGGCGGCTATTACAACGATCCCTACTACTATGGCGACGACAGCTATTATGACGAGCCGTCAGTGGCGGTGGTCCCCGATAGCGGCGGCGACTCCGCAGCCTATTGCGCACAGCGCTACAAATCCTACGATCCGGCGTCCGGCACCTATCTCGGCTATGACGGCCAGCGTCATCCCTGCCCGTAAGCACACCGACACCGCTTGAAGAGAGGCGCCGCAGCGATGCGGCGCCTTTTTCGCGCATGTCGAGCACATCAACTGTTTCGCGCGCATCGTGGTCGTTGTCCACCACGATGAAGCCCGTGGACCTTTAATCACCGCACCGTGCATACCTACCCTGACCCAATCCAAAATTGACCCGACGCGCGATTCACCTGTATCAATTTGGCTATGGGGATTTCGATTACTGGAAAGTGTCATGCCGCGTATTCTCGTGGTCGATGACGATCCGATGGTCGGCGCGACCATCGAGGTCCTCCTCCAACGTCAGGGCTTCGACGTCACGTTGACCGACGGCGGAGAAACGGGTTTGGCTGCGCTCGAAACACAGAATTTCGACGTGATGCTGGTTGACATCTTCATGCCGCACATGCGCGGCTTCGAGTCCGTCCGCATCTTTCACGAGCGCGCGCCGGCGGTACCGCTGATCGCGATGTCCGGCTACGCCTTCGCGTCATCTGCGTCGCCCTCTCCCGATTTCCTCCGCATGGCGCTGGAGCTCGGCGCAACACGCTGCCTGCGCAAGCCGTTCACGCCGGACGCGCTGCTGACCACAATCCGGGAATGCCTCGGGGGCGAAAGTGCACAGCCGAAGGACAAGAAAGAAGTCCCTTGATCCCAACGCAGCGCATCATTCTCGGTACTGGACTTGCCATCCTCCTGATCATCACCGCAGCCTCGATCGGCCTCGACGTCAAGTCACGGTCCGATGCGGCCTGGGTCAATCACACCATCGAGGTGCTGAAGAAGATCTCCGATCTGCGCCTGCTGATGCGCCGCGCCGAGAGTGCCGCACGCGGCTACGAAATCTACGGCAGCCCGAGCTTCAGCGAGGAGTTCCAGGCGGCACACGCCCAGATCGCGCCGGCACTTGCCGATCTCAAGCGCGGCGTGCGCGACAATCCCGATCAGGTCATGCTGCTGGAGGGCACCGAGCCGCTGGCGCTGCGCCGGATGGAGATCGCCGCCGAGGCCATGCGCCTGCGCGCCGGCAACGACCAATCCGGCATTGCCACGCTCCAGGGCAAGGGCGAGGGCCGCGGCCTGATGGACACGGTGATGGGCAACCTCGATCGTCTGAGCGCGGGCGAAGAGCAATTGCTCGCCGCGCGCTCGCAGGATTCGCGCCGCACCGGCATCGTGCTGCTCGGCATCGATATCGCCGGCGCGCTCGTGATCATGCTGCTGGTCGTGATGGTGATGCGCGAGAGCCAGCGCACCCAGGGCGCGCTCAAGAGCACGCTCTTGGAGACCACGGCCGCCAATCAGCAACTCGAGGCCGCGGTGGCCGAGCGCACCGAGCATCTGGTCACCGCGCATGACGAGCTGCGCCTGTCGGTCAACGTGCTTCAGAGCACCTTTCGCAGCATGGCAGAGGCGGTGCTGGTCATCGATGCCGAGGGCAATGTCCTTCTGTCCAATCCGGCCGCGGAGCGCATACTGCTGCACCGGACCGGCATGAACCTGCGCAATCTGCGCACGCTGTCCGACGTATTTCAAGGCGACGGCATCACCCCGCTCAAGCCCGACGAGCTGCCATCGGCGCGCGTGCTGCGCGGCGAGCAGTTCGAAGACATGGAGATGGTCGTCCGCCCGCACAGCAGCAATTCACCCCGCCATCTCATGATCAGCGGCCGGCCGATGCTGGACGGTCAAGGCAGGATTTCCGGCGCGGTGCTGGTCTATCACGACGCGACCATGTCGCGCGAGACCGAGCGGCAGCTGTATCAGTCGCAGAAGCTGGATGCCATCGGCAAGCTGACCGGCGGCGTCGCGCACGACTTCAACAACATGCTGACCGTGATCTCCGGCAACACCGAGACGCTGGTGGCAAGCCTGAAGACGCAGCCCGAACTCCAACGCACGGCGCGGCTGATCGACGAGGCCGCCGAGCGCTGCGCCGAGCTGATCCAGCATCTGCTCGCCTTTGCGCGCAGGCAGCCGCTCCAGCCGCGCAACGTCGAGATCAACGCTGCGGTCGCGGATATCGCAAAACTCCTGCGCCCCACCCTCGGCGAGCAGATCCAGATCGAGACCGTGCTGGAACAGGGGCCGATGACCTCGCACATCGATCCGTCCCGGCTCACCAATGCCGTGCTCAACATGGCGATCAACGCCCGCGATGCCATGCCGAACGGCGGCAAGCTGCTGTTCGAGGCCCATCGGGTCGTGCTCGACGAAGCCTATGCCCAGAATAATCCGGATGTGCGCCCCGGCCCTTACGTGATGCTCGCCGTCAGCGACACCGGCACCGGAATGCCGGCCGAGGTCCAGCAGCAGGCGTTCGAGCCGTTCTTCACCACAAAGGAGGTCGGCAAGGGAAGCGGCCTCGGCCTCTCCATGGTCTACGGCTTCGTCAAGCAGTCCGGCGGCCACATCAAGATCTACAGCGAGGAAGGCCACGGCACCACGATCAAGCTCTATCTGCCGCCGGGCGAAGGCATGACGGATGTGGTCGCCGCCGCGACGCCGCAAGCCGAAGGCGGCGCCGAGACCATTTTCGTGGTCGAGGACGATCCGCTGGTGCGCAACTTCGTCACAGCGCAACTTCAGAGCCTGGGCTACAAGACGGTGGCGGCGTCCGACAGCAAGACGGCGCTGGAGCTGATCGAGACCGGCCAGCCGTTCGATCTCTTGTTCACCGATGTCGTCATCCCCGGCGGCATGAGCGGGCGCGTGCTCGCCGAGGAAGTGGCAAAACGGCGCCCCGGCCTGAAGGTGCTGTACACCTCCGGCTATACCGACAACGCCATCGTCCACCACGGCAAGCTCGACGACGGCGTGATACTGCTGACAAAACCCTACCGCCGCAACCAGCTCGCCGAGATGATCCGGAAGGCGCTGAACGGCGGAGGGATGACTGCAAGCTAGCTAGCGCGTCGCCAGCACCACGGCTGCCAGCGTGAAGATCAGCGCGGCGATCTGGCCCGGGCCCAGCGGCTCCCCCAGCGCCAGCGCCGACGCCACCACGCCGATGACAGGCACCGCCATCGTCCCGACCGCGGCGACGGAGGCCGGCAGGCGCGCGAGCGCTGCGAACCAGCTGACATAGGCGATGCAGAACTGCACCACGGTCGAATAGACCAGCAGCCACCAGCCGACCGGCGTCACCTGCTCCAGATGCGTGGTCTCGATGGCGAGGCCGATGATCGAAATCGGCAGGCAGCCGATCCCGATCTGCCAGGCCGCGGCCGTGATCGGCGGCAGATGGATGGGGTACCTTTTGGAAAACACCGTGCCGACGGCGAAGCCGATCGCGCCGCACAGCGCCATGATGATGCCCGGCAGCTTTTCCGCGCTGGCGGCAATGCCGTTGCCGCCCATGATCGAGGCAAGCCCGGCAAAGGCCATCACCAGGCCGATGGTGCGCAACAAGGTCGGTCGCTCGCCCAGCACCGGCCAGGCGATCAGCGAGGCCCAGACCGGCATGGTGTAGGCGATCAGCGCCGCCTCGCTGGCCGGCAGCCAGAGCAGCGCCAGGCCCATCAGCACCATCCAGCCGGTGACGTTGAGGATTGCGGCGGTCACCAGGCGCGGCCAGATCGCAGGCTCGACCCTGAGGCTCTGCCGGCTGATCAGCGCGAGGGCGGCGAGCAGCACTGCGCCCAGCACCCCCGTCACCCCGCGCAGCGTCAGCGGCGGCAGCTCGGAAAGCAGGAATTTCGTCACCGGCCAGTTGAAGCCCCAGCCCACCGAGGTGATGGCGAGGAACATCAGGCCGGCCGGGGCGATGCGTGGTCGCAAGCCCGGTCGCGTCGAATCAAGCATGTGGGTATCCGGCAAAATCGAGGTCAGCTTGGCGCGGATTCGCGCGCCCCACCACCACCCCGGCGGGCATGCCTGCCCTCACCGTCCGTAGCCCCACGTGAGTCCCGTTGAGGCAAGCCCGGTCCTCAAAAATATACCTGCCCTGTGAACAGCGGGGTGAAGCCTCCGCAGCACCACCGGATGCAAATTTTTTCGGTTGGGAATCCCTGAGGACTCACCGATACTTGGCTCAAGAACAGGTGTGGGCTTGCCCCCTGTTATCCCCGACAATCCACCATATTTAGTATTTGATTCAGGAACCCGCACTAGTTCTTGACGGGCGCAATGGAGAGTCCTAGTTTTCGATCCGTTCGGCGCGAGTGTGTTTGCGTCCCGCCGGCACTCCCCGAAGGGTCTGCAAAACAGCATTCCGCCAAGCCAGCCAAAGGCAGCGGGATGAGGGCTTGTCTGCCCGCGATAGCGGTCTCCCAGGGCGCCAGAACGGGCCGGCAACAGGCTCGCATGGCAATTGGTTGAAGTGTCGTTGTGGGGCGTTGAACGCATGTCGGGCTCATCCCCTTGGGGGCGGATGGATCCGGACATGCCGGCCGGTGAGAGGTGCACGCACCTCACCATCGCCGGGAGAAAAAGGGCCGGGTCCACCGGCTGAACTGCGAAGCCTTGGGGCGGAAACGCCTTCGGGGACTCGCGAAATGAAATATCGATCCGGTCGCCTTGCGGAGGCGGTCCGGCTAAAAAATAGGACGGGGCAAGACCATGCGGATTGAGCGGCGCCACACCACGGTAGGACAGTCACCTTACGCCGGCATCGAATTCCGGCAGACCACGTCGGAGATCAGGAATCCCGACGGCTCGGTCGTGTTTAAATTGGACGGCGTCGAGGTCCCGACCGAGTGGTCGCAGGTCGCCTCCGACGTCCTCGCCCAGAAGTACTTTCGCAAGGCCGGCGTTGCCGCCCGCCTGAAGAAGGTCGAGGAAGAGTCCGTCCCCTCGTTCCTGTGGCGCTCCGTGCCCGACACCGAGGCGCTCGCCCTCCTGCCCGAGAAAGAGCGCTTCGTCAGCGAGCTCTCGGCCAAGCAGGTGTTCGACCGTCTCGCCGGCTGCTGGACCTATTGGGGCTGGAAGGGCAACTACTTCTCCTCCGACGCAGACGCCCAGACCTTCTACGACGAGCTCCGCTACATGCTGACCATGCAGATGGTCGCGCCGAACTCGCCGCAATGGTTCAACACCGGGCTTCACTGGGCCTATGGCATCGACGGCCCCGGCCAGGGCCATTATTACGTCGACCCCTTCACCGGCAAGCTGACCCGCTCGAAATCCTCCTACGAGCATCCGCAGCCGCACGCCTGCTTCATCCAGGGCGTCGGTGACGACCTCGTCAACGAGGGCGGCATCATGGACCTCTGGGTCCGCGAGGCGCGCCTGTTCAAATACGGCTCCGGCACCGGCTCCAACTTCTCGCGCCTGCGCGGCGAAGGCGAACGCCTCTCCGGCGGCGGCCGCTCGTCCGGCTTGATGAGCTTCCTCAAGATCGGCGACCGCGCGGCGGGCGCGATCAAGTCGGGCGGCACCACGCGCCGCGCGGCCAAGATGGTCGTGGTCGATGCCGATCACCCCGACATCGAGACCTATATCGACTGGAAGGTGAAGGAGGAGCAGAAGGTCGCAGCTCTCGTCACGGGATCCAAGATCAACCAGAAGCACCTCAAGCTGGTGCTCAAGGCCTGCGTGAACTGCGAAGGTTCGGGCGACGATTGCTTCGACCCCGAGAAGAACCCTGCCCTGCGCCGCGAGATCAAGCTCGCGCGCCGCTCGCTCGTGCCTGACAATTACATCAAGCGCGTCATCCAGTTCGCCAAGCAGGGCTACAAGGACATCCAGTTCGACGTCTACGACACCGATTGGGATTCGGAAGCCTATCTCACGGTGTCCGGCCAGAACTCCAACAACTCGGTCTCGCTCAAGGACGATTTCCTGCGCGCGGTCGAAACCGACGGCGACTGGAATCTCATCGGCCGCACCACCAAGAAGGTGACCAAGGCCCTGAAGGCGCGCGACCTCTGGGAAAAGATCGGCTACGCCGCCTGGGCGTCGGCCGACCCGGGCCTGCACTTCAACACCACCATGAACGACTGGCACACCTGCAAGGCGTCCGGCGACATCCGCGCCTCCAATCCGTGCTCGGAATACATGTTCCTGGACGACACCGCGTGCAACCTGGCGTCCGCCAACCTGCTGACGTTCTACGACGCCACCACGAAGCGGTTCGACGTCGAGGGTTACGAGCACCTCTGCCGGCTCTGGACCGTCGTGCTCGAAGTCTCCGTGATGATGGCGCAGTTCCCGTCGAAGGCGATCGCCGAGCTCTCCTACGAGTTCCGCACGCTCGGTCTCGGCTTCGCCAATATCGGCGGCCTGCTGATGACCATGGGTCTGTCCTATGACTCGAAGGAAGGCCGCGCGCTCTGCGGCGCGCTGACCGCCGTGATGACCGGCATCACCTACAAGACTTCTGCGGAGATGGCGGCCGAGCTCGGCACCTTTCCCGGCTACAAGAAGAACGCCGCGCACATGCTGCGCGTGATCCGCAACCACCGCCGCGCCGCGCATGGCGAGACCTCCGGCTACGAGGCGCTCAGCGTCAACCCGGTGCCGATGGACCTGGTCTCCTGCCCGCAGGCCGACCTGGTCACGCATGCGCAGGCGGCCTGGGATGGGGCGCTCGAGCTCGGCGAGAAGCACGGCTATCGCAACGCCCAGACCACGGTGGTCGCGCCGACCGGCACGATCGGCCTGGTCATGGATTGCGACACCACCGGCATCGAGCCCGACTTCGCGCTGGTCAAGTTCAAGAAGCTCGCCGGCGGCGGCTACTTCAAGATCATCAACCGCGCGGTCCCCGCGGCGCTGCGCACGCTCGGCTATCGCGAAGCTGATATCGCCGAGATCGAGGCCTACGCCGTCGGCCACGGCTCGCTCTCCAACGCGCCGGGCATCAACGTCTCGACGCTGAAGTCCAAGGGTTTTACGGATGAGGCGATCGCCAAGGTCGAAAAGGCCCTGCCGACCGCCTTCGACATCAAGTTCGCCTTCAACAAGTGGACCTTTGGCGAGGACTTCATCCGCGACCAGCTCGGCATCGGTGCCGAGGCAATCGCAGCACCCGGCTTCGACCTGCTCCAGGCCGTTGGCTTCACCAAGCGCGAGATCGAGGCGGCCAACGTCCACATCTGCGGCGCGATGACGGTGGAAGGTGCTCCGCACCTCAAGGCCGAGCATTACGCGGTGTTCGACTGCGCCAATCCCTGCGGCAAGGTCGGCAAGCGCTATCTCTCGGTCGAGAGCCACATCCGCATGATGGCGGCGGCGCAGCCCTTCATCTCGGGTGCGATCTCGAAAACCATTAACATGCCGAACGACGCCACGGTGGAGGATTGCAAGTCCGCCTACATGCTGTCGTGGAAACTGGCGCTGAAGGCCAACGCGCTCTATCGCGACGGCTCGAAGCTCTCCCAGCCGCTCAACTCCCAGCTCATCAGCGACGATGAGGACGAGGACGATGCGGTCGAGAATCTCTACGACAAGCCGATGGCGGCGCGAACCGCCCAGGTCTCGGAAAAGATCGTCGAGAAGCTGGTCGAGCGCATCATCGTGATGCGCGAGCGCGAGAAGATGCCGGATCGCCGCAAGGGTTACACCCAGAAGGCGGTCGTCGGCGGCCACAAGGTCTATCTCCGCACCGGTGAGTATGACGACGGCCGGATCGGCGAGATCTTCATCGACATGCACAAGGAAGGCGCGGCCCTGCGCTCCTTCATCAACAACTTCGCCATCGCGGTGTCGCTGGGCCTGCAATACGGCGTGCCGCTCGAAGAATATGTCGACGCCTTCACCTTCACCCGCTTCGAGCCGGCGGGCCCCGTGCAGGGCAACGACAGCATCAAGTACGCGACCTCGATCCTCGACTATGTCTTCCGCGAACTGGCGGTAAGCTACATGTCGCGCTTCGACCTCGCCCATGTCGATCCGACCGAGTCGAACTTCGACGCGCTGGGCAAGGGCGTCGAGGAAGGCAAGGAGCCGGAGGAGGCGAACCACCAGGCGACCAGGCTGGTCTCGCGCGGCCTCACCCGCTCCCGCACCGACAATTTGTTCGTGATGCGCAGCGGCTCCGCCGCGGTCGCATCCGGCAATGACAGCGCGCCCGCCGGCGGCAGCAAGGTCACCTCGCTCGCCTCCCACGGCGCCACCGCCCGCGGCGCCGGCGAGACCATCGAAGGCGCGGTCGCGCTGAAGCAGGAAGCCAGCCACGATTTGTCTCCCACGGAGAAGCTCGAAGCCCTCCAGTGGAGCAAGTCCGGCAGCGCGCAAGTCGCAGTCCCCAGCAAGGCCGAGCGCCGCGCGGAAGCGAAAGCAAAAGGCTACGAAGGCGAAATGTGCGGCGAGTGCGGCAACTTCACGCTGGTGCGGAATGGGACGTGTATGAAGTGCGATACTTGCGGTTCAACGACGGGATGTTCGTGAGGGACCGGTCGTCACGTTAGGACCGCGATTAGTCCAAACCTTCATGAAGGGCGGCCGAGAGGCCGCCTTTCTGCTAACAACACAGAGGCCACGTGCAGCCGGGGCTTTGCTGTACGCTGTCAAGCTTAGCCGAAGTCGGAGGTCATATTGCTCACCCCGGATAGAATGACCTTCCACCTACGAAGTGGTGGAGGAAACTATGTCGGAGCAGAGTGGGTCGCCGCAGATGGTGTGATCACCTCCGAGACACCGCACGACCTTGAGAGCTTTATGAAAGGCCATGGCTACACAGAGAACCCAGGCGGCTGGAGCGTAAGGTTCAACTCCCCTGGCGGAGATTTGGCTGGTGGCATCCAACTCGGGAACGTTATTCGGAGAATGAAGCTCAATACAGAGGTTGGAAGCACAGAGCGCGACGGACGGTTCTGGGAGCGAGCCCCCGGACGTTGTGCCTCGGCAGCATCATTTGCGTTTCTTGGGGGAGTTACGCGAAGCGTCGAGACCAGCGAACTTGGAATTCATCAATTCTATCACGAGATCTCATTAAGAGACCCAACAGCAAAGCTTTTCAACTCTCTAGACCTCTCCAATCAGCAATTTGTCTCAGCCTTGCTGATCGACTACGCGTTCCGAATGGGCGTCGATCCTAGATTTGTCTCTATGTCTGCGGCCACGCCACCGAACGATATGCTATTTCTCGGTGACCGCGAACTCAACGAGCTTAATGTACGGTGGTTCCCGAAGGAGCTAGGGCGTTGGCTCATCGAACCAAGTGGAGTTGGAGTGACTGCAGTTACTACAAGCAAGGACGCCACCCGAAGGGTCACATTCGCACACTTGGGTGGCAGCCGATCACGATTGACGGTTGAGGACCGAGCTTCAGCTATCGAGGCGTCCTGGTTGAAAAAGGCGCTATGAGCTGCACCCGGTTCTGTTGACACCGGCTTAAGCTAATCCAACCTTCCGTTCGAACTCCATAGGGCTCAGATATCCGATCGTCGAATGCCTTCGCTTCGGATTGTAGAAGCGCTCGATGTAGTCGAACACGTCGGCCTTGGCCTCGTTGCGTGACCGGTACACTTTGCGCGCTGTTCGCTCGGTCTTCAAGGACGAGAAGAAGCTCTCCATTGCAGCGTTGTCCCAGACATTGCCTGACCGGCTCATCGAGCAGACCACGCCGTGATCGGCCATCAGCCTCTGGAACTGTTCGCTGGTGTATTGGCTGCCGCGATCGGAATGATGCAACAGCGCGTCCGGCTTGCCTCGTCGCCAGATCGCCATCACCAGGGCATTGGTGACGAGCTGTGCCGTCATTGCTGTACTCATTGACCAGCCGACCACCCGCCGCGAGAACAGATCAACGACTGCGGCCACATAGAGCCAACCCC
>NZ_JADPKY010000087.1 GCF_023074185.1 Bradyrhizobium sp. 132
GATAATCTGTTCTTCCGTAAACCTGGCTCGCTTCATCTGTCCGTCCTTCAGAAGGCCGGACTCTAACTTCAACCGGAGGAAATCGGCAGGGGCAGGTCAAGCTGCAAACGGTCTTGCCAGATTGGATCGAGCGGTCCCAGACGGGACCCATGCGGTAATTGTGCAGCTCGGCGGAACTGATATGTTGAGAGGTACCGATCCAAATGTCACTCGCGCGGCGCTCGCTGCAATTCTGCAAAACCTCCAAGCCCGGCGAATTGTCGCTCTCCTTTGCGGAGCACGACCTCACACCAACTTTGGGCATGAATACGAGAAAGCCTTTGCTGCGATGTTCGCTGGACTTGCCAGCGAGTACAATGTGCTGTTCTACGAGGCTTTTGACGACGTGTTGTCGACAATCCTCAGCTCAAGGCTCTCGGCGGCCTGCATCCAAATCCGGCTGGGTTCAAAGAGGTCGTCACGCGCATACTGCCCCAGGTCGAGGCTCTCATAGATCGCGTGGGCCTCGGAGACCGTTGATCCTCAGTGCAGCCTCCTTTCCGCTTCTAGCGCGTTTGAGACCTTGCGATGTGCACCGAACCTTCCGCTCACCGGGGGTCATCGCGGGAAGACTAAACCGACGCGACCCAAGGCGGAATTCGTTCCGTTGCAGCCAGTTTGCCTCCTCGATTCGCGCCTATGCTGGACGGTTCGAACGTAGGCAGTCCGAACTCAAGCGGGCATCAGATTGATGACTCGCATGATGGCGGCACTATTACCTATGTTCTCAGTGTCCTCTGGTTCACCTTTGACACAGGTCCATACGTCGTTTTTCTTCACCGTGAACGGATGACCATCGCGATGATCGAGCCGCATTTCGCCGTCGACGCACTGGCAAACCATATCGTTTCGCATGGCATCATCTTTGTGCTTTACTTTCGGCTGGAAGACTATGTCAACGACCTTAATTCGCTTGTAGGCGGGGAGTACGGAGTCGCGCCCATGCATCGCTTCGCGCTCGCTTACCTCCACTAGCCGAACGCCCGGGGCGAGCTCCTTGCCCTCATCGGGCCGATAAGGCTGAGCCACGGTTGGATTGGTTGCAACAAGAGCAGTTCCCGCTGTCGCGACACAGAACATCAGAGCAGATCGCCGATCGATTTCACCCATGCTTTCCTCCTGAGGTTCGCTGACCGTCCACGAGACGGGGGCGGTGTCGAGCATTCGATGCCCGATCGGGCATGCTGTCAAAGCCGATTTGAAATAGAACCTCGTTCCTGGTCTCAAAGAACCGTGACGATGGCCAACGACAGCCAGCGAACGGAGAGCAATGTATGTTAGCGCCGAAGATGTCAGCGGCGGGTGAAGAACGTTGTTCTTTGCTTCACTCGGTCCCGACTTTGTCCGCGCGTCCCCTGTTGGCCCATCGCTTGCGTTCGCGGGGTGTCGCTGCATGTCGGCTCACAGGGACAAACCGGAAGTTTGTAGCCGGGCGCCAGTTAGGCGGCTTGTGACCCAATGTATGGTCCGGCCGCGCGTTGCAAGAGGTTTCGTCAACCTGGCAGATGCGGTCTTGCATCAATGTATCCGGCCTCTGATTGGAGCGTGTTGTGCTCCGGGCCATCATGGATATCAGCGCGCATTCGAGCTAATTAGCGGACAGG
>NZ_JADPKY010000122.1 GCF_023074185.1 Bradyrhizobium sp. 132
TGCGGCAAGTCACCTGTGAAACCTCTGGGCTTAACCCAGACAGGACTACTGGGGTATCTAATCCTGTTTGATACCCACACTTTCGAGCATCAGCGTCAGTTACAATCCAGTAAGCTGCCTTCGCAATCGGAGTTCTTCGTGATATCTAAGCATTTCACCGCTACACCACGAATTCCGCCTACCTCTGTTGCACTCAAGGTCGCCAGTATCAACTGCAATTTTACGGTTGAGCCGCAAACTTTCACAACTGACTTAACAACCCGCCTACGCTCCCTTTAAACCCAATAAATCCGGATAACGCTCGGATCCTCCGTATTACCGCGGCTGCTGGCACGGAGTTAGCCGATCCTTATTCATACGGTACATACAAAAAGCCACACGTGGCTCACTTTATTCCCGTATAAAAGAAGTTTACAACCCATAGGGCAGTCATCCTTCACGCTACTTGGCTGGTTCAGACTCTCGTCCATTGACCAATATTCCTCACTGCTGCCACCCGTAGGCTGTCTCTTATACAC
>NZ_JADPKY010000167.1 GCF_023074185.1 Bradyrhizobium sp. 132
GCCCTCTTTCAAGTTAGTACCGACGATAGCTCCGATGGTATCCATAGCTGCGACGTACATAGGGGCGACGGACGACGTAGGCCCCGCGCCGATACACGGGCCTTGTGCGGAGGCAACCGCGCGGACCGCAGACCACTGCGACGTTCTCGACGTTCGAAGACTGGAACTGTCCCAAGGGGGCCAGTGGCATTGCTGAAGCGGTCCCGGTCGAAAGAGCTGCGCCACCTAACGCGGCCAGTGCGAGAAGTGCGATCCTAAGTTTCATCTAGTTCCTCCCGTTGAGTGTTATCTCCACAGGACGTGTAGAGGTTCGTCTGTGAATGAACGATGAGGACGAAGATTAAATCGCGGTAATCAGCGGCTACGCGGTGATGCGCGGCTGATGCGGTGCGCACCGCAGCAGCCTCGCGGCGAAGTCATGGTTGCGCCGCCAACCGCACGCCATCTGGCCCAATCAGTCCGGGGTAGGGCGCCTTGAACTTGTAGACGGTTCCGCTGACGGCACCTTCCATGTAGATATATTGGTTATTCTCGCCGCCAAAGGCAAAGTTCGTGGCCGAGGAATCACCATTTGGCAACGGTACGTAACCGATGATGAAGCCACGCGGATCGTACTCGATGACTCCGCCGATGCCGCACGCCGCCCAGAGATTCCCATGCACGTCATAGTGGATGCCGTCAGGCCCACCGTTGCCGGGATTGTAGCTTCCGGCCGTGGCGAAGAAGAATGTCGTGTGCGAGGGATCGTTGGCGCAGTCGGTGCAGGCGGGATTCGGCCCTCGCAGGAACGAATAATACAGCATCCGGTTGCTCGCATAATCCGCAACAGCGAGCGTGCCGTCATCCGGCGAAACCGCTATGCCGTTAGGAAAACTGCCCGTAGTGATGATGCGCCGGAGAATCCCGTCCTTGGAATATTGATAGACCGCGCCGGTCCGATCAGCCGCATCGGGTCCTGGTCCTGTTCCCCATGGGTCGGTGAAATACAGGTTGCCCTCGGCGTCGAAGTCGAGATCATTTGGACCCTTAAAGAGTTCGTTATGGAACGTGGAAACGAGCGAGCTTAGTTTCTTCGTCTCCGGATCATAGACCAGGACGCCGAGGTGGCGGGTCGTGACGTAAAGCTTGCCGTCATGCCAGCGCGTCCCCTGCGGTTCGCAAGCGGGACCGAGGTCTCCTTTCGGGTTGCAGTTGAACCCGGGGACCAGCTTGGCGTCTGGAGTGAGGTAGGACACCCAGCCGCTGCCAATCGCGACAAACCAGAAGTTGCCTGCCTTGTCGAAGGCCCCGCCCTCGAGAAACTTGCCCTGGGGTTGATCATGGATATCCGCAAACAAAGTAACCGGTCCGATGCCGGGCGGCGGTGGTGGCAGACCCCACGGCTGCACTTGCTCCGGCGATGGCGGACCGGCGAGTGGGGGCGCGGGGATGGACTGGGCTTGCGCCGATGCAGTATGAACGGTTGCGGCCGAGCCCCAGAGTACGAGCGAGAGAATACAGACGGCACTTGCCAACTTCGTTGTCATGACGGTTTCCTCCGACGCTTTTGTTTTTTTCTGCCGTGCTTCAAGCATCAGCTCAAAACGTGGCACGAACATGGGCG
>NZ_JADPKY010000082.1 GCF_023074185.1 Bradyrhizobium sp. 132
GGAGCTATCGCCCAAAGTTGGTGACGGCGGGAATCGGAAAGGCGGCATATCGTGGGGGTGCTTGACGCCTCCACTTCTCCACCGAAGGAGCGATATGCCGTGTCCAACGATAACGTCATCCATCTGATTCAGCCAGGAATCTTCGACGATCAACTCACAGAAGTCTTGCGCAATGGAGCGCGTGCCCTGCTTGCCCAGGCGGTCGAGGCCGAGGTTGCAGACTTTCTAGGCCAGCATGCCGATTTGAAGACCCGGGACGGCCACCAGCGCGTGGTCCGCCACGGTCACCTGCCGGAGCGCGAGGTGATGACCGGCATCGGTCCGGTCGCCGTCCGCCAGCCGCGTGTACGCGATCGCGAAGCGGACGCCGCCGATCCTGGCCGCATCCGGTTCTCGCCGTCGATCCTGCCGCCCTACATGCGCCGGTCGAAGTCGATCGAGACGCTGCTGCCGATCCTTTACCTGAAGGGTATCTCGACCGGCGACTTCTCTGAGGCGCTGGCTGCGCTGCT